>NZ_RCWC01000015.1 GCF_018448935.1 Photorhabdus noenieputensis
TTCCCGAACGAAAACAGTCTGATGAAACTGCTTTATCTGGGGCTTCTCAATGCACAGGAAAAATGGACAATGCCAATACAGAGCTGGAATCTAACGCTGTCGCAACTCTATATTTACTTTGAAGGGCATTTGGATAATGTGATAACGTTGTAACCGCTAAATTAACGTGACACAGAATTCTGAACGCCCTCGATTTCTTACCTGCTTCATCTATTTTTGCTTGAACAAAAAAGTTTCACTAAGAAGTGTAAAATCTCCATTGCTCTTTTTTGATTTTTATTTTTTAATAAAAACAAACTTGCTAATTTTTCCATGATAATATTATTTGTTATTTATATGTCTGTAATTTTGTTTAAATTTATTAAAAATGGAAATTTAATTTCCTTTGCTGGTTATTTTATTGGAGCATTTTCAATTCTTGTTTTTCTTATTCATTGCGGATTTTTCTCAAAAAGAAAATTTGCACATAGAGATAATATTGAATTCATAAAAGAGTTTGTTTTTTTAAATGGAAATAAGTCTTCAAAATACGTTATTATGGTTATTTTATATTGTTTGGCTTTATTTGTTTTTTTCTACGTAATTGTTGTAGACAATAATGCACTTAATGGAAAGTCTGTTTGGTTATAAAGGAGGAGGAACTCAATTTAATCTTATGAGGCAAAGGATAGGTACATTTACTAATGAACGGGATATTCAAAAAAATAGGAGATTAAAATGGCTATTTTATTTAACAATAACAAGATTGATATCAATAGATACTTAATTATATTTAATCAGAAAATAATTAAAGCGATAGCATTTGATAATGGTTTTGTTCTTGTCTCAATTGATATTCCTATAGGAGGTGATGGACTAAATAATTTATTTTCTTATACAAAGAATAGAGAGTTTCTTTGGCAAATAGAACCTTAGGATTTACAAAATGAAGGTCAAACAAGTTACCCATACGAAGGGTTGAATATTGTTGAAGGACAATATTTTGTTGTTGATTTTTATGGAAGAAGAATATTTTTCGAACCTTATACTGGTCTATTCTTATCACGAGATGTTGTAAAATAAGACGTGGATAATAACGCACTAGCGACCAGTTTGATTGATACATGAGCTAATACAGGTATTTAATATATTTCTAATGGTAGTATTGATTTACAATGATGTCGTTTTTGTGCATTGGACTGGCTCAAGCTATGTAAAATGTGATGGTTAAAAGAGTGATTGGGTAAAGTTTTTCTTTATTAAAAATATCATATGGATATTGGTTATATTTTTATTAGCCAAACTATTTCCTTATTATCAAATAGTTGCGTCATTTTTTATAGATGGAATATTTCTTTTTTCACTTGGAGATGTAAATAAAGTTATTAAAGATAGGAGAGGTATCAGACTAATAAGATATTGGTTTATATACTATCACTGGTATGATTTACGTAAATTAATAATTAATCCTTGGATTGAAGTTACTATTTTGAGAAATTTTATGAAGTGTATCAAATGTGAAAACCGAGCATTACATGAATCAGATTTTTGTGCAGCATGTGAAGCGAAATAACTGAATGGAATTGGCGGGCTTCTCTATTTTCCGGCAATAAACATTATCTTCGTAATATTAAGCTATTTATTTAGATCATATAAAACAATGACAATTTTGATCGCTGGTTATGATTTTCTAGGTGAATTACATATCCTTATAGGATTTTAATTTATTTGTTTTACCTTTATTTTATATTATATTATCCTTTTGGTTTTTACTTCATTATGTGTAATAACCGATTTAGCATTGGCTCATTATGTATACCCGTCATCTTTCAAGTTGCCTCTTTGTTGGCTGCGCTCGCTCACCCCGGTCACATAGTTATCTATGCTCCCGGGGATTCACTCCCTTGCCGTCGCGATGCATCTTGAAATCCATTGGGTATATATGAAATAAAACTGGATTATAGTTATCTCTTCTTACTTTTTAAAACTGTGTTTTATGCATGTATATGGGTACCTTATTTTATTATATCTATTCGAGTTAAAAGAACATTTATAAAGTAATGGGTAAAATTAAACTATTTTGCAAATAACATTCAATAATAATAGGTAAGTTTTTTGTAATTAATATTTATTCCAAAAATATTATAGTCAAAACCACCCCGGCCTTGTGAATTATTTACAAAAATCAGGCAATTTAAATCATGTCTTCATTAAGGTCTGAGTCCTGTATTTTACTGGGCTAAGACTATTTAATCTCTACTTGATTCTTAAGCGTGGACGAATGGGGGATTACGATGGCCCACCTATTTAGGTGAGCCATTTTTACTATTATCAATTAGCGTTTAGCAAGTTAATCAGGCAAATTTCCCCTTGCCAATTGTGGTATCTGCCCAGGCCGTGGTAATAGCCATTTTCTCCCTGCTATCCAGCCCTTCGATAAAACCGTTATCACCGGCTGTAGGAGCAAAATTGCTCATTGCCTGAATCAAGGTGTCAACCGCATTGTCTGAAAGTGCCGTAAATTCACGTTCTCCTGATACATCCTTACGCCCCATCTGCGTTACTATTTTGGCGCGGTTACCATTAAAGTAATGACTAAAGGTGACTGAACCCACCGATTCAAACAGGCTCTGAGCAGTTTTATCCTGAGTACGGCGATTCACTGATAACACAAGATCGTATCCACTGCGTTGGAACCACAGGTTTTGCCAGTCAATGTCGTTAAAGACAATCATATCTTCTGCATTGATATCATCAATCTGACTGTCAATCACCTTACTACTGACCACAAAGCTGTCTACCCCCGCACCACCCTGGAAGTGGTTCTGGTATCCCCCCAAAACCAGTAGATCTTGACCATCACCGCCGTCAAACTGGCTGAATTTCGAAATTGTGGCCGCGATCAGGTGGTCATCACCTTCTCCACCATTAATGACCGCATGATAGCCCATCAGTTTAATTACATCGTCACCTATGTTGCCATCAATTCGGTTGTCATTACCAAATACCCTGCCAAAGTCATTGCCTTCACCTAGCTCAACCCGGTTGTTATTACCGATAGTCACCGCATAATCCTGATCTTCCCCAGTATCCACTTGGTTGTAGTTACCAGAAGTGACAACGTAGTCATGCCCGTTACCGGCATCAATAACGCCACCTTCACCAAAAACAAATGTCTGATCATCCCCCTCACCCATGAACACATGGTTAATGCGTCCGGCTACCACTGCGGTATCATCGCCATTACCGCCAAACATCCAGTTTTCACGTCCCATCAGAACGCCTAGATCATCACCTTCTCCACCGGTAAAGATGTTGGAGGTGCCGATTGAGTAATAAACATCATCTCCGCGTCCCCCCCAAAAGTTGTTGTTATCTCCCAGATAAGCACCGAGATCTTTACCGTCACCGCCCCAGTTGAAGTTGTAGTTCCCCAACGATATATGGATATCGCTATCCCCTTGCAAATGACCGCTGTTACGCAAGAAATCAAACGTTCTCTGCTCCATGTTGAGCAAATCTGCGGTTAGATTCTCTTTCAGGTTGGTCACTAACGATTTCATCTCTTGTTGTTTATCTTGGCTGAATATCGTCGCAAACAGGTTAGGTAAGTTCAGCGAATTAAAGCCCAATGCACGATCTGGTTTGTTATTAGCCTGAATATTCTCACTGTTAATAGCGCCCGGGACACTCTTTTCCTGATTTTCATCAGGCGCTTTCTCTTTCAGCCCATGACTGACAAGAAATGATTCAATACCATCAGCACTCATATCGGCGTTCTGTTTCAAACCATCAATCAATTTATCCGGATCAGTGAAGATACGTAGTTGATCACCACCAAACTGCTTAATCACTTCCAGCATCTCTCGCAAAATATCCTTGCCATCAACCGGCTCACCAGTACGGGCCGCAATATGCCCCTCCGAGGTGTAATCCACACCAAAAATATCCGCTAAAGTGGTATCTGCATTCACGCTGGCTAACCGACCAATGAGTTTGTTTTTAAGCTGGCGCGGTAAGTCCTGTAGATTGTAAGTAAATGTTGTCTTCGCCAGACCCGTTGTTGAATATTGCTGCGTCATCAGGCCAAACAGAGAACCTAAGTTGGTATCCAGAATCGATTGAATATGGTCACCGAACATAAAGTTCCAGCTACCGGTTGTGACCTGAATATCCGCCCCTTGACCACCTACTGCAAAATTGAAAGCCAGTTTCTCATTGGCTTGACGGAATTTATCCGCGCGACTCATTTTCTTGGTATCAATATTGTTGCCGTGACCACTTAACCATTGGTGGTATTTCTTGTTCAGCGCCGCTTCTGTGTCACTTTTCAAACCACGGCTACTGCGCTCAATCTGCGAATCCAGATCAACCAATGTCTTGTAATCCACACTACTGGTTTGGTCTAAACCAGACATGTCCTGCACAAATTTTGTCGCACCAGATAGTGTCCACTGCTGATTTTGCGCCGCCAACCAGTTCCGCTCTTCGCCAGAATGAGCAATAGATTTCAGTACACCGGCAATACGAGCAGCGCCATCAAATGGATTAACTAACGGTGGCGTAGGGATGGATTTATCCATCATGACAATCAAGTCATTACTGCGACCTTGGTTGAAGCTGACGTTACGGTTGCCAATAAACATCTGGGCTCCTTCAAATGCTTGATAACCACTCAGGTTAACGCTGTACTTACTGTCGCCATCGCCGATGTGAACCATCACATTGTTGTCGCCAAAGGCCAGTGATTTAAAGCCGCCCGTACCCACTTTAATACCTACGTTCGATGTTCCCCAATTGATCGAGGTAAATTCACCGTCGCCCACGTTTACCTGTATATTCCCGGCGTAACTCAGTGGCTCCGATTGAGGATTTGAACCAAGCTCTACCCTGTTTTTGCGTCTCCCTGGCGCGATGAAAACATCATGGTTATCCGCAATTGCCCCTCTGGTTACGGAATCAGCTTCGGTGTACCCCACTTTGGCAAGGTTAATATCGCTTTCAGCCACGCCTCGACGCAATTTTTCTGTTGTCGTTGTTAGCTCACCCTGTTCATTCCAACGTAACACCAGTTTGTTATCGTCCAATTTGTTAACCCACTGATTATTTTTATCGCGAGTAAATTTACGACCTGTTGCATCAACCGCCACTTCACTACGACGCACTGAAACATCACTACGGATGCCCTGTTTATCTAAGGCGGTAATAAAACGATAGGCAAAACCATTCCGTTTATCATCACTAATCAGTGAACAACCCACGATGCTGATACGATCAGGTTTACCCGCCTGGTTAAAGTTTTGGCTGAACTGTTTTAGTTTTCTCGCTAATTCATCAGCACTGTAACCACTCAAACGAGTGTTATTTTGTGCAGACCCGTTACGGCCATGACCAACAATCTGCCAACGTAATTTGCCTGATAATCTGGCCAGATCACCATAAATGACATGATATTTACCATCAGCATCAAGTTTAACCACTACGCTGGATGCTGGGTGTTTACTCGCCAGATTGATCGCTGCTTTCGCTACAGTCGGGTCATTTTCCATTTGAATAATGATCTGACTACCAAAACGTGTCCCACGATTGTCGCTCTTTTGCAGCGAGCTATTCACCACATCCCGATTTCTATTTTGAAAATCGGAGAACGTCGATACAATCCTATCAGCATATTGGTTCATTAAAGCACCGCTCTCGACATGACCATAAAAGGTTTGTTCACCCGATACGCGATAACCAGAAGCGGTCAATCTTGCACGCAGCTTTTCCCCCTCATGCCCCAAACTTTGATTATCAGTTAATAACATGATAGGCGTATTGATCGGCAGACCTTTTAGGTTTTTTTCTACTGAAAATTGTCCGTTTATCGCTTTTGCCAATGCCCCAACCATACCGCCGGGGTTTGGTACGTCATGGGCGGTTATGGTTTTGGTCATACTCGATATTGGCCTGTCGAGTAACAGACCTGACACGGCTTGATTATTTTGTGCCGCATATCGAGCAAGATCAGCCGCCACCGGACCACCGACGGAATAGCCATGAATGATAATATTACCCGGATTAATACCGCGATCTTGCACCAAATAGCGAAACATCGTCCGGGCATCCTGATAGAATCCTTGCTCATCTGGACTACCGTCACTACCACCATAGCCGCGCATGTTGATAGCAAGCATATCAATGCCCTGATTTTGATAGTGGCTTTGGATATCATGAGTTTGCTCTTCCGCAGATAAACCTGAACCATGAAGGAAAAGCACGACTTTTTTCTCTGCTGCTGTCGAGGTGTCATCGGGTTTTATGTCACCCTGATGATAATACCCCGTTAAACGTCCCCCTTCGCCTTTTAGGGTGATTTTGCTTGATTTGCCATTAGCAACCGCATCATTAAGCATGGTCTGCGTCTCATCACTGATATAGCGGCGATCTTCTTTAAAACCATACAATTCGTTGTTAAAGAATCGGGTCAATGGGTTTAAAGAGTCCGTATCCCGTGGCGCAGTCCCATCATCCTCAATTAATACCGATTCTGACGCTCCATTTTTGCCCGATAACGCCTGTAATGCTTCCACCGGAGAGTCGCTCTGTTCTCTCTCAGGGGTATTTTCTCGATAAAGGTGTTGGGTTTTCTCAAAGGCATTATTTAATGCCTGATTTATCCACAGTTCTCCTTTATCTCCCGCGATATCCATCAGATCCATATAACTGGCGGTGTAGTTTTGCAGTACCTGCCTGCGCTCATCACCGTTCTTCTGCAACGCTTTGTAAACCACCAAACTTTCATTAACCGAATGACCCCCATCAAATACCAAGAACACCAAAGTATTAAGATATGCCTGCTCCTGCGAAAAAGTGGGATCTTGACTGGCAATATAGTTATTGAGATGAACCATGATATTGGTCGATCCAGATGCCCCTGTCACCACGGAATGCCCTTGTGTCAGGGCGTTACGCTCAAGCGTTGTTTCCTGTCCAGGCGTCAGTACTCTGCCCGCCGCCACTTTTCTGCCATACAGGAAATCTTCATATTGATCACCGGATGGCTGGTAGGGCAGTGCAATACCATAATCATTGGTTTGTTGTTCAGTTAACTTCACCTTATAGGTAACATCCGCCATATTCGTTAACTTACTACTGGTGGAACGTGCCTTATAGATCTGCTCCCGATAGAAAATGTCCGCTTCTGCTTTCCATTGAGATAAATGTAACCCCATACCATCAGTGTTCGACATTTTTACCGCCAGAAACGGAATTTTGATCATTTCAAAACCGTTATCCACTTTGGTCATCATGATCTTAAAGTTATCAAAGGTCGGTTTTTGCAGGAATGTGGTCAGTTCAGGTACCCGACTAAACCAAGGGCGAATATCCTTTTTAATTTTTTCGGCAAAAGCTTGCATCCTGATAGCAATCTGTCCGTCGCGGACAGTGGAGCCAACAGTGCTTTGCATATACAGCTCAAACTCCTGCACCAGAAACTGCCCTATTTGCCTGGAGGTGGCTATCACATCCGGGGAGACGGTTTTCACTAATGTATGCGCCAGCTCAGAATCAAAACGACGGCCAAATAAGTTGTCAATATATTGAGTGGTCAACTTTTCTCTGTGAGCATCGGCCTGTAATGACAATACCAAACCATGTAACTCAGGGTATGCATGTAACTGGCTGATCGCATCATTAAACAATCGGATTATTTCTCTAGATGTGACTTGTCCGGTGAGCCAGAGTTCCCTGGCCCGTTTAATCAAAGGCCCCGCTTCCGGGATATTCGCGGCTTCCAATCGGCTCATGAAAACAATGAGGCTTTCACTTTCGGTTTTAGGTGCCTCCCGTTCAGCCGTTGAGTTCTTTCGAGTTAAAGGTGTAATTTTCCATTTAATAAGTTGGTTAATTTCGTCTTGGGTGATATTACTTTTCAAACCGATAATACGTCCGGTTCCATCAAATATGGCTCGCTGCTTAAGATGTTCAGCATGTTGAGGCGCTACGGCGATCCCAAGGATACCTGCGGATTCGGCTCGATGGGCCTGCAAGTGCTCCATCATCCGTCCCATCTTAAAACGTATTAAGTTCACTTGACTGATACGCAGCGAGAATTCCTTTGGGCTACGCTGTTGCCAATGAGAAAGTGCCTGCTCAAACTGCAACACATGCTCTTCATCGAAATGGCTCATCGTTTTATAGAAAATATCACGTACTGCAACCAGCGCTTTACTAAGCTGCCTTTGCCGCCCTAATGTTCGTACATTAGATTTAATAAATAACTTATTCCCCTCTTTCAATAAATTAAATTTCGCACTGTCAAATATAGCGGAATTTTTCTGCTCTACTTTGGCATCATTCCCCAACGATTCCAGATTAATGCCTGAAATACGTGGTAATTTTCTGACAAACTTATCTAAACTGCTCGACGTTGGCATCACCATATTGTCAAATTGTACTTTGACAAACTTTGAAGTAGTTAAAACGCCGGTATTTTCCGCGCGAATACTGGCATTTATCTGTAAACGATCAACCGCTTGTTTAGCACTCTCCAGCGCTTGTAATTCTTCTTCGGTCAATCCCTTGTAGAATCTTTTTTCAACTTCCGGTATTAATTCGGGATCAATATGGCTACCGGTTTCCCCTGCTCCTGTCGATTGGTAGGCATTGCCCGACAAACCACTACCACCGGCACCGGTACGATCAGGTTTGGAATCGCTCTGTTTTGCCCCTCTAACATTTTCTTGTACTTGGGCAATTTTATTTTCAGCCACAGCAATATCACGTTTACCCCGACATTCCGCCCCTTGATAGGCGATATTTGCGTCATTTTCCGCTTCATTGGCCCGCTGTTGCTGCAATAATGCTTCTTCTTTTCTTAACTCTGCTTTCTTCTGAGCCTCTGCAATATCTTGTTTTGCACTGGCATGGTGCTGCTCACTCTGTGCTACACCAACCTCGGATTTCTTAACCGCTTCTTTTACTTGTTGTTGGTTATCCGTAATAGACTGTTGAGCATTAGCTAATTTTTTCTGGGTAATAAATTTGGTGTAATTCAACTGATCCTGTGCACGGTTCAAAAATTGGGAAGCAAACTGGTTGCGCCATTGATCACCTGATTGGCCGCTGTAATCGGCATAGTCATCAAACACCTCCAAACCTTGCGTCATGGAAACCAGTTCGTCAGTCTCCGCCTGCGCTTCTGCTTCTATCGCATTACGCTGTGTCAGCCCATTTTGGCCAAGTGCTGCCTGATCCGTTAATTCTAATTGGGATTGTGATTTCGCAATCGCCGCCTGTTGTTTCTCTTTTTCTTGTTCCAGAAGCTGACGATCTTTTTCGGCTTTTTCTTTATCGTTTAATGCATTTTGTGCCGCTTTATCCTGTTTCACATGTTCGGTAATAATATTGGCTTGTCGTGGGCTCTCAGATTTTGCAATGACGTTATCCAGAATATAGCCTACGCCGTCATTCAAACCTGTCCCTTTAAATTCAATTCGATTACTGCCCGCTTTCGCTATCAGTTCTAGTGTCTTATTTTGCCATTTTGCAGCGTCGCCAAAAGTCGAGAATACAAGTTTGCCATTCCAGAAAACATCCATGCCATTGTCGGCTGAATAAGCATCGGGACGATTGGCAAAATCAAAGCTCAGAGAAATGATTTCTCCCTCAGAACGGTTTTGCAGGTCTTGGTAAATAGTGGTGTTTTTATCAACATCAAGTTCACTGACTCGTTCGCCATAACGAGTATTATTAGGCCCCTCAGCACCCACTGGGCGATATGCCGCAATATCATTGGTTGATTGCCAATCCAACTTACTTTGCTCAAAGTCATTATTGACAACCAGTGACGTATCAGATTTCACAACGATATTGTCTAAGATATAACTAAATCCATCATCCTGGCCTGTGCCTTTAAATTCAATCCGGTTAGTACCCGCTTTTGCCATTAAATCAAGTTTTTGAGTGCGCCGTATAGCTCGCGGTCCAGACGCTGAGAATACAGATTCACCATTCCACAGCACCACTATTCCGCTGTCACTCAAATCACGCTCCACCATCTCAAAATGACTCATAAAATCAAAAGTCAGTGAAACCACTTCGCCTTCAGACAAATTTTGTAATTCCTGCCAAATTACGGTGTTTTTATCAACATCAAATTTACTGACCCGTTCACCATCACCGGTATTATCAAGACCGTAAGCACTCGCTGGGAGGTATGCCTCTATATCATTGGTTGACTGCCAACCTTGATTACCTTGTTCAAAGTCACCATTAACGATCAGATTTTCATTCTGATCTAGCTGATCTGGTACCGATAGCGTTTTTTGACTCAAAGCACCTTCTATTGAACTGACGTCAGGCGTCTCCACGGCTGTTATCGCACCATTGAAACAATGGTTTAAATCTGAACTTATCGGCGTAATTTCATCCATCTGAAAACCATCAATGGCAGAGATTTCCGCTAAATTGATCGCACCCCTGCCTTTATGGGTACCAGAGGTGTTAGCTTCATCCCCATGCACCAGATAATTGATCGCCTGACTGCCTCCCACACCTAATGTTGTCTGTTTGATATGCTCAAAGAGGGAGGCGAGTTTGTCGCTTTCTGTAGCAGAGAAGCTGTAGAAATCACCATTACCAATCTTAACCACCACGTTATTACGCGCATAAGAGGCATTGATACCCAGACCATCACCAACATGAATATTGGCATTGCCTTTACCCTTCATGACCGCAATATTAAGGCCATCCCCAACTTGGGTATTGACGTTATATTTCCCCCACGCCACGTTAACCGAAACACCATTACCGACATGGGTGTTAATGTTAGCGTCACCATGAGCGGCGGTTACATTTAAGCCATTTCCCACCGTGGTGGTGATATTAGCTTTCCCTTTTGCCGCCGTCACCTGCACACCGTCACCCACTTTGGTGACGACATTGCCTTCACTCCATAAGGCATTAAAGCTGTCTCCCTTACCTACCTGAGTGACAAGGTTCGCCTTACCTTTAGCCAGCACCACATTACGTCCATCTCCTACCTTCGTGATGATGTTGGCTTGTCCCCAAGCGCCGGTGTAATCATTACCGTTACCCACATGGGTGATAATGTTGGCATTCCCCTGAACTACCGTGAGTTCTTGTCCATTCCCTACTTTAGTGATGAGGTTAGCCTGACCTTTTGCGAAGTTGTAACGGTCGCCATTTCCCACTTGCGTCAGGATATTGGCCTCACCCCAAACCGCATTGACGCCAGTACCATTACCCACCTTCGTGATGATATTGGCTTTTCCTTTGGCGAAACCCACTGTCGTGCCCTCACCGACATGAGTCATCACGTTACCCACATCGGAAATAAGCAGACCGACTGTGGTACCGTCGCCCACTTTGGTCAGAATATTGCCTTTACCAGACAAAATACCGGCGGTCGTTGAGTTGCCCACGTGCGTAATCACGTTCGCTTTCGCCGCCGCAACCACCCCCATAAAATCATTACCCACTTTGGTAACGATATTGGCCTCACCCAGAGCTAACACCCCTGTTAAGCCATCCCCCACATGGGTCATCATATTGGCTTTACCAAACATGGCTGCCAGGGTTGTCCCCTCACCGACTTTGGTCATCACGTTTAGTTCACCGGCAAACAAACCGATACTGGTGCCATTACCCACATGGGAATAGATATTGGCTTTCCCTATCATTAAGGCGGCGGTCAGGTCATTACCAACTTTGGTCAACACATTGGCACCGCCAATCATGGCGGCAAAGGTATTGCCATTCCCGACATGGGTAAAGATATTGGCTTTACCGATCATCGCCGCCAAAGTCATGCCATTACCCACTTTCGTGGCGAGATTGCCCTTTGCCAGCATCAGCGCAACACTTGCGCCATCCCCAATATGAGTAAACACATTGCCTGCGGCTACCATCAAGGCCAGCGCGTCACCGTCACCCACTTTGGTAAAGACGTTCACTGCACCGCCCATTAATGCCCAGGCATCCCCTTTGCCGACCTGGGTAAACAGGTTGCCCGCGCCAATCATGGCCGCAATCGCTGTACCATCCCCGACTTTGGTGAAGATATTGCCTGCCGCGGCCATCACGCCCAGTGTCAAACCGTCGCCGACATGGGTCAGCACGTTGCCGACGCCGAACATGATGCCGGTCGTGTCACCCTGTCCGACTTTGGTCAAGACATTCGCGCCGCCCAGCATAACGCCCGTGGTATTGCCGTCACCGATATGCGTAAGGATATTCGCACCGCCGCCCATGACCGCCAGCGCATGGCCTTGCCCTTTCTTGGTGAAGATGTTGGTGCCGCCCAACGCAATAGCAGTGGTGTTGGCCGTTTCAGTCTCATCACTGAGATGGGTGATAAGATTGGCACCACCGAACATACCGGAAACCAGATCTCCCGCACCGAGCTTAGTCAGTACGTTAGCTCCGCCCAAAAATACGGCGGAGATATCCCCTGTTCCCGCCTGAGTGATGACGTTAAAACCGCCCGCACCGGACCAGTTCCCATTGCCATTACCAATTTGGGTATGCGTGTTGTACCCGCCCAACATCAGTACCCGGCTGTTACCGCTGCCTTTGTGGATCGAGATATTGCCATAGGACAGAAGATGAGCCAGATATTGTCCATCCCCAACCCGCACAAGAACATTTACCGCGCCACCGGCGTAAACCTCCATTTTCCCGCGCTGGCCTTGGTGAACCAAAACATTGGCTAAACCCGCGCCATGAAATGTCAGATCGCCCTTTTCACCACTTTTTACAATGACGTTAGCTGCACCAGCACCATCAAAATTGGTATCACCGAATTTTGAGCCATGCAGAATAATGTTAGCCGCTCCCGCGCCTGTGAAATTAATATTACCGTTCGTCACATTAGATGTAATAACGTTTCCACCACCTGCACCGATGAAATAAATATTACCTGAACTATCACCGCCATTCTTTGATGATTTGATAAGATCTTGCTCTGAATAACCTTCAAGATCAGTTAAACTATCAGCAATATCATCTATTACATTTAAATCATAGTGAAGTTGACTTAACGTATAACCAGCTCCTATTGATCGATAACCGCTAGGATAGGAAAAACTTTCATCCGCTAAACGGTGAGTATGGTCACCTGTTTTATACCAGGATTTTGCAATATATTTCAGCTTCCCTGTTTCATAATCATTCGCCAACTTAACTTCAACCACTTTGGTATAAGGAGCCAGAAATATTGCATATACATAAGTATTCGGTTGTTCGTTTGATTTTACCGGAGAGACATCAATTTTCAGGCCATTAGAAGAGATCGCATATCCTCCTATTTTGGCGCTACCTAGGGTGACATCTTCCGCCTTAACGTTGGCACCGACAGAATAATTTACCCATTTATCGTTTAATAATGCCTCCTCAACACCTTGTATCGTGGTTTCTTGTCGATATATAAAATTAATATCGCCAAGCGTAATAGCGCCTTCCCCTTTAACAGGGATAAATCCATTATTTACATTGATATTTTCTTTGGCAATATCCTTAAGATGATTACCTTCCTTATACCAAGAAGTGGCATAATAACGGAGCTTACCGGTATCAGGATTATTCTGTAGCCGTACAGCGACAACTTTAGTATTAACATTATTGGCAATAGCAAAGAGGTAAGTATCAGGCTCTACAGCGGATTTAATTGCTTTAACTTGCTGAGATTGTTGAATCCAGCGCCCCTCCATTGTTGCTGATATCATAACAATATCTTTAGCCTGAGCAAATTCTATTTCATTTCTCGCACCTGCTCGGGTAATTTCGTTATAAGTCCCTGCACCAGTAAAATGAATATTACCGTGGGCGACATCAGAATAGAGTTTGTTATAACCACCCGCGCCTTCAAAAGTAATATCGCCCTGTGTCTGTCCATATTCATCTTCGCTGTGGCGTATACGCTCAATGCGATTCGCTGCTCCCGCGCCACTTAAGATAATGTTACCTTCTCTACCTTTACGTACGATATGATTATCAGCACCAACACCATTCAAAATGACGTCACCGCTTTCTATCCGCGAATCGATACTGTTTGCAGCACCTGCGCCGTTAAATGTCACATCTCCTTGAGTACCCTCATAATGATTATACCAAGTACGGTCAATTTCATTAGCCGCTCCCGCACCGGCAAAATAGACATTTCCCTGATCTGTTTCATGCCATAATTTATTGTATCCACCAGCCCCTTTAAAATTTGTATCTCCAGATAAACCTTTCCGAGTCAGTTTGTTATAACCAGCAGCACCCGAATAATATAAATTTCCTGTTTCACCGATGTGATCAATAAAAGCCGTACCAGATGCACCGGAAAATGACAGGCCGCCATTTCCCGTTTTACGAATACCGGTATAACCTGAAGCTCCCTTTATCGAAAGTTCACCATTGGTATGGTATACATCGACCTTTAATGAACCAACAGTAACATCATCATCGCCACCATAAGCATAAACTTCACCACCAACACCAATAGCAGTAATATTGTTACCGCCATTATCGTCGTAATATTTCCCAGTAAAGAAGTACTCTGTACTTCTATTTGATGATTTCCCCATCAATAGTCCTTTAATTTATTATTGAGGTTAAACAGAAAACCACTGCACCTAACGAAGAGGGCAGTTATTTTGAATATTAAAATTCTCACGAAACAGTAAAATCTTCTGACTTTTTAATAGCAAAAAATTAAATAGAGAAAAAACGCTATTAAAATTAACATCAGATATTGTTTACATGAATTGATCAGACATACTTTTTTCCAAAAGTAATTTGTTAATAAAACGGATATAACAAGAAAAGCACCGAGTTCAGAAAAGTTTCAATTTGATGCATTTATAAACACCTTAAAACAAATCCATTGAAAGAGATAAATAAAAAATTCAAAAAAATCGTTAACGCAGACGTTTTTTTCCACGATAATATTGAAAATACAGGGAAGATAATAAAGTAACGACTAAACTAAGATATAACATTTCATCAATTACGATCAATTATTTTATTCCATTTGCATAAATAACCACACGGATTATAACGATTAAAGCAATATAAGTAAATGAGATAATAATATCCTACTTTTTCAGTCAGGAAATAATAATGATAAATGAAATTCATTAATAAAAATAACCATTAATCAGTGAATAACCGATAATATAATGAACATTCATTATTCAGCAGTAAAAATGGCTTATCAATTCTGTAAGCCACTTTTATTACTCATTTTCCTTTCATTCTAGCGAATTACATTACGCAAATTGCGCCTTACCAATAGTCGTATCTGACCACGCTGTTGTAATGGCAATTTTCGCCTTACTATCCAAATTTTCAATAAAACCATTATCGCCCGCTGTCGGCGCAAAACTGCTCATTGATTGGATTAAGGTATCAACCGCATTATCCGATAGCGCCGTAAACTCACGCTCCCCCGATGCATTCTTATCCCCCATCTGCGCCACCAGTTTGGCACGATTACCATTAAAGTAATTGCTAAAAGTGACTGAACCTATTGATTCAAATACCCCCTGAGCGGTTTTATCTTCGGTATGGCGGTTTACTGATAACACCAGATCATATCCGCTACGCTGAAACCACAGGTTTTGCCAATCAAGACTATCAAAGACAATCATATCTTCTGCATTGATATCATCAATCTGGCTGTCAATCACCTTACCGTTGACCACAAAGCTGTCTACGCCGGTACCACCTTGGAAGCGGTTCTGATAACCCCCTAATACCAGTAGATCCTGACCATCACCGCCATTAAACTGGCTGAACTTCGAAATAGTGGCCGCTATCAAATGGTCATCACCTTCTCCACCATTAATCACCGCATGGTAACCCATCAGTTTAATCACATCGTTACCGGCGTTGCCGTCAATTTGGTTGTCATTACCGAATACTCTGGCAAAGTCATGGCCTTCACCTAACTCAACTCGGTTGTTATTACCAATGGTCACGGCATAATCTTGATCTTCCCCGGTATCTACCCGGTTGTAGTTGCCTGAGGTGACAACGTAATCCTGGCCCTTATCGGTATTAATTAAACCACCTTCGCCAAAAACAAACGTCTGGTCATTACCTTCCCCCATGAACACATGGTTAATGCGACCAGCTACCACTGCGGTGTCATCGCCATTACCGCCAAACATCCAGTTCTCACGTCCCATCAGGACGCCCAGATCATTACCTGTACCGCCCGCAAAGATGTTGGAAGTACCGATTGAATAATAAACATCATCTCCGCGACCACCCCAGAAGTTGTTGTTATCTCCCAAATAGGCACCCAGATCTTTACCATCACCGCCCCAGTTGAAGTTGTAGTTCCCCAACGATACATGGATATCGCCATCCCCTTGCAGATGACCGCTGTTACGCAAGAAATCAAACGTTTTCTGCTCCATATTGAGCAAATCTGCGGTTAGATTTTCTTTCAGATTGGTCACTAATGACTTCATCTCTTGTTGTTTATCTTCGCTGAACATCGTCGCAAACAAGTTAGGCAAATTCAGCGAATTAAAGCCCGATGCACGCTCTGGTTTGGCGCTCTCCGTCTCCACAGTCGCTGGCGTGCTGCTCTGCGCTTTCTCATTTTCATCAGGTTCTTTCTGTTTCAGGCCATGACTCTCAGCAAAGGATTTAATACCATCCGTCCCCATATTGAGGTGAGATTTCAGGCCGTCGAGCAATTTATCTGGATCAGTGAAAATTTTCAGTTGCTCACCACCGAATTTTCCAATGACTTCAATCATCTCTTTTAAAATAGCCACACCATCCACCGACTCGTCTCCACGGGAAACAATGCGACCATCCGCAGTGTAATCCACACCAAAGATATCCGCTAACGTGGTATCTGCATTCACACTGGCTAACCGGCCAAGCAATTTATTCTTAAGCTGACGAGGCAAATCCTGCGGATTATAGGTAAACGTTGTTTTCGCTATGCCGGTTGTCGAGTATTGCTGAGTCATTAAACTAAACAACGACCCCAGGTTAGTGTCCAGAATCGACTGGATATTATCACCGAACATAAAGTTCCAGTTGCCCGTGGTCACTTGAATATCCGCCCCTTGGCCCCCTACTGCAAAGTTGAATGCCAGTTTTTCATTGGCCTGACGGAATTTATCTGCACGGCTCATTTTGCCCATATCAACACTGTTGCCATTATTGCTTAGCCACTGATTGAATTTCTTATTCAACGCAGCTTCCGTATCACTTCTCAGACCACGGCTACTACGCTCATACTGAGAACCCAAATCAACTAGAGTCTTATAGTCAACGCTGCTGGTTTGGTCCAAACCAGACATATCCTGAACAAATTTTTTCGCACCAGTGATTGTCCATTGCTGATCTTGTGCTGCTAGCCACTCCTGCTCTTCACCAGCATGGGCAATGCTTTGCAATACACCGGAAATACGGGCTGCGCCATCAAATGGATTAACCAACGGTGGTGTTGGCAAGGATTTATCCATCATCACAATCAAGTCATTACTACGGCCTTGGTTGAAGCTGACGTTACGATTGCCAATAAACATTTGCGCACCTTCAAGCGCCTGATAACCTGCAATATCGAAGCTGTGTTTACTGTCACCATTGCCGATGTGCGCCATCACATTATTATCTCCGAAGACCAATGACTTAAAGCCACCAGTACCTACTTTGATGCCAACGTTCGATGTTCCCCAATTGAGCGCCGTAAATTCACCATTCCCCACATCTACCTGAATATTACCCGAGTAACTCAGTTGGCTATTCGATATATGATTTGAATCGGTTTCAATTTTATTTTTGCGCTTCTCTGGTGCGGTGAAAATATCTGCATTATCCACAATCGCACCTTTGGCTAGCGTATCGGCATCCGCTATACCGACACGAGAAAGATTGATATCGCTTTCAGCAATATTGCGACGCACTCGCTCTGAATGAGTTTCAAGTTCGCCTTTTTCATTCCAACTTAAGACGACTTTGTTATCAGTCAGGTTATTGATCCATTGGTTATTTTCATTCTGGGTAAATTTACGGCCAGTCACATCAACGGCAACTTCACTACGACGAGCGGAAACAGTTGTGTGAATATCTTGCCCTTTTAAGGCGGTGATAAAGTGACGAGCAAAGCCATCTCGTTTGTCATCATTAATCAGCGAGCAACCCACGATGCTAATGTGGTCTGGTTTACCCACTTGGCTAAAGTTCTGAATAAATTGTTTGAGTTTTGTTGCCAACTCATCGGCACTGTAACCACTCAGACGAGTGTTATTCTGCTCTGATTCGCTACGACCATGCCCGACAATCTGCCAGCGTAACTTGCCTGATGGTTTAAATTGAGAGGCATCACCATAGACAACACGGTATTTACCCTCAGAATCAAGCTGAACAACTACGCTGGAATCTGGGTGTTTACCCGCCAAATTCGCCGCTGCTTTGGCGGCGACAGGATCATCCTCCATCTGGATAATGATTTGACCATCAAAGCGGGTTTCTCGGCCGTCAGTTTGTGATGTGACTGAAATGCGCTCCCAAGATTCGACATTTTTGTTTTTTAGCACAGCGTCCGATGATAATTTTTCCAGCACAGATACCGTAGCATCACCATTCTTCGAGCCTTTCAGTGTCAATTTACTGACGGTTGGGTCAGCAAATATCTTATCAATATTCAACTGTACGGAACTGGCTGCTTGTTTAAAGTTGTTGCTTTCAACTTCAACAAAAACCTTTTGGCCTTTCTTATCCATGACTTCCAGAGTGATGACATCTTCACGGTAATCCGCAATCCACCCTTCGATACCTGAATCCAGCGAAAACATTATTTCCTGCTCTTTCAGCGCGTGCAATACATGACTTTGTTCACCCTCACGCGCCTGTTTCCAAGTATTGTCATAACCCGTAATAGCGCTATCTTCAAATGTATTATAGTTAATATTGAAGCTCGATTTTGCACTGTTCTCAGGGCTGGCAGAAGCATATTTATAACCTATAGGAGATCGATAACCCGTGATCACGCCCTTATGGAAAGAATCCATAAAACGGTGAAAATTATCATAGTTATCAAATGATTTAGCGCCAAAGTTAGGATCAAAGAATGACCAAATTGTTTGAGCTTCACCCTTATGTACAACAACTGACATGGCGTGATCTTCAGACATAAACATCATATAAGTCGATTGCTTCACATTGCGCAGTTGTTCCATAACAGATTCATAGCCATCAACCTCATAATTCAGCGGATCACCGATCCTCGCCCCGGTTAACCCATTTGCTTTTAGCCTTGCACTATAATCAATATTCCCCTTCGCTTTCTCGATCAAACTACCGGCATCAAGATGTTGAAAATGTTGTATTGACAACAACTCTTCAATAGCCGGGCCGACTTTCTGACGGCGATATCGGTTAAGCAAAGAGGATTCAATAGAGTTAATATCAGTTTTTTTATTCACGGAGTTGTCGTTGTAGGCTTTAGCTACATCCTTCAACCACTCTATATAAGCTTTTCCGCCTCCTATGCCATTCACACGTTCTTCCATCATATAGCGGGAAGACAGAGCAAAGCATATTCCTTCCAGAAACTCTTTGGACTGAACGTCATTACCATTGGTCACCAGCACATGACCAATTTCTGGAACAAGCTTCTTAAGCTCTCCCAATAAATCTTCATTCTGACTAAAGTGGAATGAGTAATCAGCCAATTGTTTTCCATCCGCTTTAATGTCAAAAATGGTATAACCCACTTCCTGAAATAAACTTTTCTTTTCCACATTATGATCTTTGCTCTGAGAACCAGAAGGTGCCGACATATTCTCAATCGCCTGATGGATCTTTCTTAAACCAGAGATATCAATACCTTTACCATTGTTCGATAAATCACTGGCTTTCAGATTCGAGAAAACGGCATCTGAAACATCTTGACCATATTCTTTAATAACCGCCGCTTTGATTTGTTCAATCGCTTTATCAGAATTTTCCGCTTTCTGGTTAATCTGAATATTTGCCTTCCCCCGAGTGACAAAATCACCATTTTCATCAACATAAAGATGTTTCGAATCCTTAAGATTGGCACTGCTAAGCTTATCATACAGACTACTGAAATCGCCTTGCTCTGGGATTCTCACCGTGGATTCGGCAAACACCATCGACTCTTCAAAGCGCGTGTCAATTTGAGACAACAAAGCCTTCATTGCGGGTACACGACCTGAGTCTGGATGACCTAAGAGATATCCTTCAACCTGTTGGCGCAAATCGGATAATTTTCCTATCACATCCAGTTCATAGTCTTTTCTTCCTTGCCAAACATGGTGATAACTCTCTAATGCATCAATGACTTTTTGGTAACTGTCACCACGAATTTTACCTGCAACAGATGCGGCTTCCTGTAGCTCACTCACCGACATCAATTTTGGTATGGGCTTCCAGATGCCATTCACTTTCTCAGTAAAAATTCGGGTATGTCCCTGATGATGAGATATAACCTGATCTTCAATGAAATATAACTCATCAGGTAGCTGCGCATAATTGTTGTAATTAGCAAGAATAAAACGTTCAACTGCTTTAAGCAGATTATTACTGGTCGTATTTTTTACAATAATTCGCTTAAATTCATTGCCATTACCGGGCCATGAACGCACTTCAAATCCTTCGTTACTCTTTTGCACTAATAAGTTACGTTCTGTACGTAATCCATAAAACGGCAATGCTTGATTCAGCATAGTATCGACAGCACTGAGCTTAATATCGAGATCAATAATGGTATCGTCTTTATAGCCATCAGGGTTAACCGCCAACCGTTTTTCTTGCTCTTCAATAGTCAAAGCATCAAACCGCGCCCGCACAGTAATACCTGCCTCTGTTAATCTGCGGCCAATCGAGGCTGTAGGCAACCCTTTATATTCACTTGCCGGTTTATCCAACAATAGAATTTTACCCACTAATCCTTCACGTTGCAGTTTACGCAATACAGGTAATTCAACATTCCAGAAATAGTTGCCAAGACGTAAGCCCCCCTCAGAGATCAAATAAACATCACCACGTGATCCTGCGGCATAGACGGAACTCCAGAAACCAGTGTTGCTATACGTAGCAGCATCAATGGCCGCTCTTAGCGCTTTATGTCTATCATTTTCATTATCGGAGAGGTATGTAATTTTCCATTTCATGAGGTGCTGATTGAGCTGAATCGCAAAAGCATTTCCCGGCACATCAACATCGTAAACAATTTTCTTACCATCCGGTTGTGCAGCCTCAAGAACATCTCGATGCCTTCTAAAACTCTTCCCGGACCAGAATGAAACAATGCTTTTGTCATCGCGAGCAGGATCAAAGCTATAGCCATAGCTGTCTAGTTTTGTAATAAACTCAACTCGTTTATCCCAATCGTAATCCAGAGTAGCGTCAACAAACAGTTTCGCTAAAGACGCGATTTCATTCTCAGGTACTTTGTGTTTGACCTTGGGATTTCTGAGATGCCGTTCAACAAAAGCCACCATATTCTGCCTGGTATTACCAGAAATCTCTGCATTAACACGCTTAAAGCCGGGAACAGGAATATATTCGTCCGATGCATTATTGTTACCATTATCAAGCCAACGGTAGATGTGGGCGACTTTTTGTGCACGACTGAGTATGGAAGAATCTACCGCCCTCTTTTTACTGCTACCCAATCCTTCCAGATTAATACCAGAAATTATCGGCGCTTTTCTAATACGCTCACTCGTCTCATGTGAAGGAGAAACTACAATGTTGTCAGATTGTGTTTCAACAGACCGAGGAATAAGCGAAACACCGGTATTTTTTGCACGAATTCCCGCGTTGATCTGCAACCGGCTAACAGCTTGTCTGGCACTCTTCAACGCCTGCAACTCTTCTTCGGTCAGCCCTTGGTAATATCTGTTTCTCGTTTCTGGCATCGATGCAGGATCAATATGGCTGCCGGTTTCTCCCGCCCCCGTTGACTCATAGGCTTTTTCTCCTGACAATCCGCTGCCACTTGCGCCAGTGCGAGCAGGTCTGGAGTCACTCAGTTTCGCCCCTTTAGCATCAGCTTGGGTCTGAGTCGCTTTACTTTCCGCCGACGCAATATCACGCTTACCACGGCTTTCTGCATTCTGATACGCAATATTAGCGTTATCCTTCGCCTTTTCTGCCTGCTGCTGCTGTGAAAGTGCTTCTTCTTTTCTCTGATCTGCCTTGGATTGCGCGTCTACACCATCAAGCATCGCCTTATCACGATTTTGTTTACCTTTTTCGGTGCCTGATTCTGATAGCACCACGGCATCTTTTACTTTTTGCTGTGTATTAAAAGTATCCCGATGTATATCCATCAGTCGTTTTTCTAATGTCGGCTTGATATCATCCAACCGCTTCTGGATCTCCTCAGAGATTCCACCCGCATAGTCGAGATAATGGCTGTCTAACTCACGACTATCATCAGTTTCATCTTTAAGTTGTTTAAATTTGTCAGCTATTAAAGTCAGCTCTTCTGTAACTGCCTGAGCTTCTTCTTTTATCGCATCACTCTGCACTTGCCCATTCCGGTTAAGCGCTTCCTGATCCGTTGATGCCAATTGGGATTTCGATTTTTCAATCGCTGCCAGTTGTTTCTCTTTTTCTTGTTCCAGAAGCTGACGATCTTTTTCGGCTTTTTCTTTATCACTTAACGCATTTTTGGCCGCCTGGTCCTGCCTGGCATGTTCAGTAACACTATTGGCTGGCAATGTACCTACAGATTTTGCAACAACGTTGTCCAAGATATAGCCTAGCCCATCATTCTGGCCCGTACCTTTAAACTCAATTCGGTTAGTACCTTCTTGTGCGGTTAATTGCAGCGCCTTGTTTTGCCATTCAACTTCGTTACCAGAGGTTGCGAAGATACTTTTACCATTCCATAGCACCTCCATACCTTCGCCTAAAGCAAGATCTGAACGTTTAGCAAAGTCAAAGCTCAGTGAAACCACTTCACCTTCAAACCGGTTTTTCAGATCCTGGTAAATGGTGGTATTGACATCCACATCAAGTTCACTGACTCGCTTTCCATGACCGGCATTATTAAGGCCGTAAGCACTCGCCGCATTATATGCCTCAACACCATTAGTTGATTGCCAACCTTGATTACCTTGTTCAAAGTCACCATTGACGATCAGATTTTCGTTCCGATCTGATACCGATCGCGTTTTTCGATTTAACGAACCGGCTAAAGAACTTTCTATTGCATTAATATCAGGCGTTTCTGCCGTTGTTACAGAACCACTCAGCCGACCGTTTAAATCTGAACCAACTTGATCAATTTCATCCATCTGAAAACCATCAATGGCAGAGACTTCCACTAAATTAATCGCACCTCTGCCCTTATGAGTGCCCGACGTGTTAGCTTCATCCCCATGCACCAGATAGTTAATCGCCTGACTGCCACCCACACCGAGTACAGTTTGTTTAATATTGTCGAAGAAAGAGGCAAGTTTGTTGCTCTCTGTATTACTCGATGCCACAGCCAGGCTGTAAAAATCACCATCACCAATCTTAATCGCCACGTTGTTGCGCGCATAAGAGGCATTGATACCCAGACCATCACCAACATGAATATTGGCATTGCCTTTACCCTTCATGACCGCAATATTAAGGCCATCCCCAACTTGGGTATTGACGTTATATTTCCCCCACGCCACGTTAACCGAAACACCATTACCGACATGGGTGTTAATGTTAGCGTCACCATGAGCGGCGGTTACATTTAAGCCATTTCCCACCGTGGTGGTGATATTAGCTTTCCCTTTTGCCGCCGTCACCTGTATACCGTCACCCACTTTGGTGACGACATTGCCTTCACTCCATAAGGCGTTAAAGCTGTCTCCCTTACCTACCTGAGTGACAAGGTTCGCCTTACCTTTAGCCAGCACCACATTACGTCCATCTCCTACCTTCGTGATGATGTTGGCTTGTCCCCAAGCGCCGGTGTAATCATTACCGTTACCCACATGGGTGATAATGTTGGCATTCCCCTGAACTACCGTGAGTTCTTGTCCATTCCCTACTTTAGTGATGAGGTTAGCCTGACCTTTCGCGAAGTTGTAACGGTCGCCATTTCCTACTTGCGTCAGGATATTGGCCTCACCCCAAACCGCATTGACGCCAGTACCATTACCCACCTTCGTGATGATATTGGCTTTTCCTTTGGCGAAACCCACTGTCGTGCCCTCGCCGACATGAGTCATCACGTTACCCACATCGGAAATAAGCAGACCGACTGTGGTACCGTCGCCCACTTTGGTCAGAATATTGCCTTTACCAGACAAAATACCGGCGGTCGTTGAGTTGCCCACGTGCGTAATCACATTCGCTTTCGCCGCCGCAACCACCCCCATAAAATCATTACCCACTTTGGTAACGATATTGGCCTCACCCAGAGCTAACACGCCGGTTAAGCCATCCCCCACATGGGTCATCATATTGGCTTTACCAAACATGGCTGCCAGGGTTGTCCCCTCACCGACTTTGGTCATCACGTTTAGTTCACCGGCAAACAAACCGATACTGGTGCCATTACCCACATGGGAATAGATATTGGCTTTCCCTATCATTAAGGCGGCGGTCAGGTCATTACCAACTTTGGTCAGCACATTGGCACCGCCAATCATGGCGGCAAAGGTATTGCCATTCCCGACATGGGTAAAGATATTGGCTTTGCCAATCATCGCCGCCAGCGTCATGCCATTACCCACTTTCGTAGCGAGATTGCCCTTTGCCAGCATCAGCGCAACACTTGCGCCATCCCCAATATGAGTAAACACATTGCCTGCGGCTACCATCAAGGCCAGCGCGTCACCGTCACCCACTTTGGTAAAGACGTTCACTGCACCGCCCATTAATGCCCAGGCATCCCCTTTGCCGACCTGGGTAAACAGGTTGCCCGCGCCAATCATAGCCGCAATCGCTGTCCCCTCCCCGACTTTGGTGAAGATATTGCCTGCCGCGGCCATCACGCCCAGTGTCAAACCGTCGCCGACATGGGTCAGCACGTTGCCGACGCCGAACATGATGCCGGTCGTGTCACCCTGTCCGACTTTGGTCAAGATATTAGCACCCCCGAGCATAACGCCCGTGGTATTGCCGTCACCGATATGCGTAAGGATATTCGCACCGCCGCCCATGACCGCCAGCGCATGGCCTTGCCCTTTCTTGGTAACGATGTTGGTGCCGCCCAGCGCAATGGCGGTAGTGTTGGCAGTTTCGCTCTCATCACTGAGATGAGTGATAATATTGGCACCGCCGAACAGACCGGTAACCAGATCTCCCGCACCGAGTTTAGTCAGTACGTTAGCACCGCCTAAAAGTATGGAAGAGGTATTCCCTGTTCCCGCCTGAGTGATGACGTTAAAACCGCCCGCACCGGACCAGTTTCCATTGCCATTACCAATTTGGGTATGCGTGTTGTACCCGCCCAACATCAGTACCCGGCTGCTACCGCTGCCTTTGTGGATCGAGATATTGCCATAGGACAGAAGATGAGCCAGATATTGTCCATCCCCAACCCGCACAAGAACATTTACCGCGCCACCGGCGTAAACATCCATTTTCCCGCGCTGACCTTGGTGAACCAGAACATTGGCTAAACCCGCGCCATGAAATGTCAGATCGCCCTTTTCACCACTTTTTACAATGACGTTAGCTGCGCCAGCACCATCAAAATTGGTATCACCGAATTTTGAACCATGCAAAATGACATTCGCTACCCCTGCGCCCTTAAAATTAACATTTCCCTGCGTGACATTAGATTTAATAACGTTTCCACCACCCGCGCCGTTAAAATTAACGTAACCACTGCTTGTGGGTGACTTTACAAGGTTTTGCTGGCTATATTCTTCACTATGTACTAATCGATGGAAGGTACGGCGCACCGTATTAACGTCGTATTGAAGCTGGCTTAACGTATAACCGGGACCAATAGAGGTATATCCGTTAGCATAGGAAAGCACTTCATTAGCCAAATTACCCGTATGATCACCTGCTTTGTACCATGCTATTGCTTTGTATTTCAGTTGCCTTGTATCAGGATCGTTTTTCAACTGGACTTCAACGATTTTGGTATATCGCCCCATTACTTTGGCATACACATAAGTATTGGGCTGCCGGTTCGATTTGACTGCGGAAACATCGACTTTGCGGCCATCAGAGAAGATCGCATATCCCCCCATTTTGGCATCACCTAGCGAGATATCCTCTGCTTTAATCACCATGCCACCCGCATAGGTTACCCACCGATCTATCAATAGGTTTTCCTCGATAGCATGAATCTCGATAGGTTGCTGATGCTCAAAAACCAAACTGGAGAGACGATAAGCGCCATTAGCGTTTACCGCGATAAATCCATTGCCTGACGAAATTTCTTTCGCAGCAAGATTTTTAAGGTGATTACCTGCCTTATACCAAGAAGTGGCATGATAACCGAGTCTGCCTGTGGTGGGATTATTTTGGAGCTGGACTTTGCTGATTTTAGTGTACATTTTGTCAGCAAACGCAAAAAGATAGGTATCCGGTTCGACGGTTGATTTAATACCTGTAACTTGCTGAGACTCCTGAATCCAGCTTCCTCCCATCGTTGCCGTCGTCAATACGATTTCTTTAGCTTTAGCAAATTCCAGTGTCTCACCATCGGAATCGCTATTGATGCCTATTCTGGTAATTTCATTGTAAGCACCGCTACCGGAGAAATTAATATTGCCATGCGCGACATCAGAATAGAGTTTGTTATAACCACCCGCACCTTCAAAAGTAATATCACCGCGGGTCTGTTCATACTCGTCTTTATTGTTGCGTACACGCTCAATGCGATTCGATGCCCCTGCACCATGTAAGATAATATTACCTTGTTTACCTTTACGTATGATGTGATTATCAGCACCCGCCCCATTGAATGTAACGTTACCGCTCTCTACTCGCGAGCTGATGCTGTTTGCAGCGCCTGCGCCATTAAAAGTCACATTTCCCTGTGAATCTTGATAACGATTAAACCAAGTATGGTCAATGTCATTGTATGCCCCTGCACCGGCAAAATCTAAATTTCCCCGGTTAGTTTCATGCCATAACTTATTGTATCCACCAGCTCCTTTAAAATTTGTATCACCAGACAAACCTTTACGAACCAGTTTGTTGTAGCCGGCAGCACCCGAATAATTTAAATTTCCCGTTTTACCTGTGTGATTAATAAAAGCCGCACCGGCCGCACCCGCAAATGACAGACTACCATTTCCCGTTTTACTAATACCGGCGTAACCTGAAGCTCCCTTTACCGCAAGGTCACCATCTGTATGGTATACATCGACTTTAAGTGAACCAACAGTAACATCATCATTGCCGCCATAAGCATAAACTTCACCACCAACACCAATAGCAGTAATACTATTACCATCATTATCGTCGTAGTATTTTCCAGTAAAGAAGTACTCTGTACTTCTATTTGATGATTTCCCCATCAAAAATCCCTTTAACTCATACAAAAATCAAACAAAAAACCACTGTACCTGACGAATACAACGGTTGTTTTGAACATCAAGTTTCCCGCGAACGGTACAAGCTTTCTGACCTTTCCACGGCAAAAAGACACGGCGACGCAAATCCCTGGCAACTTCACGCCCATGACCAAAAGGCGCAATCATTTCGGGAAAAAAGATATGTGGACCTGAACGCCAGTCTGTGTGGGTAAGCTCTCTTTCTCCCGAAAGAAGCTCCTCTCGATTCTGCTCAGATAAAAAAGCCCAATTACAAAAGGCGATTGGGCACCCGTGTTCATCTTCGTAATAGCAAAACTGATTCAGCTCAAATGCAGGCAAGATACGCTGTTGCCACTCAGACACCAGGTATCTCCGATGCAGAGGAGAATGCTGACTCAGCAACATGACTCCGCCAATCATCGCTTGAATTTCTGCGTTATTCAGTTTTACTGGTTGATATATAATCGCCATGCGCTAATCAACCATAAGATTTTATTTTGCATTTTTAGACAGGCGTTTTTTAACATTAGCAGATTCTTCTGCTATAGATTCTGATGCAATTTGTTCTTCTTGTTCTTCGGCTACTTGTGGAGCAGGTAAAAATCCTGCTGCAACCAATTTGTCAAATTCAGCCGCCATTCGTGGATCTTCCAACATATTTTTAACCATCGAAACCATATACATAAATCCCGATGCTGGCATATGGATAACTTGCTTTAATTCAAGTACATTATCATTTTCTGCCATTATCCCATTCGCCATACGATTGGGTTCTTGACCAACGAAATAAAGAGAAAAAACACCTTTGTTATAATTAACGCTAGAGATAGTTTGTACGAATTTTTCAGACATATTTTTATTTACCAAAAATAAACAATTTTTTAATGAGACGATACAATGTTTACAACAAGGAGAGCATTCAATTCAGAGATATCCCGAGTTTGTATATCTATAAATACATTAAGAGTAAATGAATCAATGAATAATATAGAGACAAAACTCAAAATCAATATTTATATACAAAAAGTCCTTTTACCCCCCATATATAGTCCCATTTACCCACACTGGTACTGGCAATAAATATAAGATAATAATGCAATACTCAAATACCACACAAATCAACATAATATTTTGTTTTAATTAATATTTTTGTGAATTTTAAAGATGTTTTTTCATGAATGAAATTGAGAAATTGACCATAGCATCATTAAGATTAATATTGATGATATGTAATGGAAAAGAAAATATTGATGATATTGATAACTTAAAAAGCTCTGATTGTTACCACTCCTATATAAAGGATATAGAGAAAAAATTTAACTTATCTCTTTCAAATAAAAATTCCGTAAGCAAAAAGCACCATAACATACCCTTACCCGCAATCTTGTTTGATAATAATGGCCTACCTTTTGTTTTAGCCAAATCGAATAAAGAAAGTTCATTAATTCAGAGGATCGATAAAGAAAATCCCGAAATATGGTCAGAAGAGAGGCTAATAAAAGAGTGGAATGGAAAATGGATTAAAATTAAACAGAAACAAGCCAAATTTAACATCAGTTGGTTTATTCCAGAATTCCTGGCACAAAAGAAAAATCTGGGTGAAATACTGCTATTTTCCTTTGTGTTACAGATTCTTGCGTTAATTTCACCTCTAGTTATTCAGGTAGTTATGGATAAGGTCTTAATCCATCAAGCGTTATCGACACTTGATGTATTAGTCTTTGGCTTAATTATTGCCGGTATCATTGAGGTGATTTTACGTGGATTGCGCGAATACCAATACGCTCACACCGCCAATCGCATTGATATCAAATTGGGATTAAAACTGGTCCAGCATCTGTTCGGGTTGCCTTTACTCTTTTTTAAATCCCGTCAGGTAGGGGCAATTGTCACACGGGTGCGTGAACTGAATACTGTCAGAGAATTTCTGACTGGTTCAATGTTTACCTTATCTGTCGATCTGCTGTTTATGTTTATTTTCATCTATGTGATGACGCTGTTATCCAGCACACTGACTTGGGTTTTTCTCGCTACTCTCCCTCTTTATGCCATTTTGGCATGGTGGCTGACTTCTCGCATGGAGAAAGCAGTTGAACAACAGTTCACCCATGCGGCAATCAACACCTCTTTTCTGACTGAAACGGTTTCCGGTTCTGAAACTTTAAAAAGTCTGGCGGTAGAGCCAAGATTCGTTCGCCGTTGGGATAGCCAGACTGAAAAGATGGTGGATACCAGTTATGCGGTACAACAATTGAGTAATCGTTCAAATCATATTGTGATGCTACTGCAAAAAGTCACCAATGCAGCGATTCTCTGGTTAGGCGCGTCAGAAGTTTTATCACTGCAAATGACCATTGGTCAGTTGATCGCCTTCAACATGATGGTAAATCACACCTCCCAACCCTTAGCCCGACTAGTGGAGCTATGGGGACAATTTATCAGAACGCGGGTAGCCGTCGATAAATTAGGAGATATGTTAAACCTGCCAACCGAACAGCAATCCGGTCAACAACAAATCACGCTGCAAGGAGCGATCTCGTTTAACCATGTTGTCTTTCGCTATCAACCTGATATTCCACCGACGATTAAGGGATTGACTCTCCATATAAGAGCCGGAGAAACCATCGGTATTGTGGGTGCTTCTGGTTCCGGGAAAAGTACGTTAGCGCGTTTATTACTCCGCCTTTATACCCCAGAAACAGGCGCAATCACCTTAGATGGGATTCCATTGCAAAATATAAATATTGAAACACTCAGGCAGCAAATCGGCGTGGTTCTGCAAGAAAATTTCTTATTTAACAAAACAGTATATGAGAATATCGCCCAATCAAAACCTGATGCCAATCTGGAAGCCGTAATTAAAGCGGCTAAACTGGCGGGTGCCCATGAATTTATTCTCAAGCTCCCGATGGGATATGACACAACTATCGCAGAAGGCGGGCAATCTTTATCCGGTGGTCAGCGTCAGCGACTTGCCATTGCCCGGACCATCCTGGCTAACCCCAAAATTCTTATTCTTGATGAAGCCACCAGCGCTCTTGATGATGAATCTCAATCACTTATTCAATCCAATATGGCGGAAATTGCCCAAGGTAGGACGGTTATTACCATCGCACACCGCCTTTCAACTGTACGTCATTGTGATCGCATCATTGTTCTTAAGCAGGGAGAAATTATCGAACAAGGCTCTCACGCTCAATTGCTTCACTACGGCAAGCAATACCGAAAGCTCTGGCAGTTACAACAAGAATTAAAACAAGAGGTGCCTTGTCATGATTAACACTTTAAAGGATAAGATTAAAATACGATTACGCTCGTGTCCGCAACATTATGATTTTTTACCGACACATTTAACGTTATCACAACGTCCACCGTCACCGTTCGCCCGTTACACGGCGATAACGCTCAGTGTCGGTGTCATCATAGCCTTGCTCTGGGCCTATTTGGGCAAGTTGGATGTTCAGGCTACGGCCACCGGACGTCTGCTCGTCTCAGGTCGCTCTCAGATAATTCAAGCTTATGAACAGAGCCGGGTGACAGCTATCCATGTTCAGAACGGACAGCGAGTAACGAAAGATACCCCACTTCTGACATTGGACACACTCGGTGTTAATCAAGATATCGCTCGGTTACTCAAGCAGATCGAATATCAAGCCCATGAAAAAATTCGTTATCAGGCTTTAACCGAGGAACAGGCACCAGAAGAACAAGAACTATTTCAAGCATTGCCGGTATCTCAACAAGCACAAGTTGTTGAAAACTATTCCCGTGAGAAAAGAGAGTATGAAGCGAGCGTAACAAATCTGAAAGCAGAGATGAACGTCAACCTCTCTTCTCAACAATCACGGAAAAGCGATATCAATGCGCTCACTAAGCTCCGGCAAAATATTAGCCAGCGTTTAAAAGCACGCCAGACTTTAAGTCAAAAACAAGTTATCAGTAAAGTTGAATACCTTGAACAGGAAAAAGAGTTTCTGGAAACAGAACGTCTGATTATTCAACAAAATGCAGAACTTAATGTGCTGCAATCGCAATATATCAGCTTGGAAGAGCGCTTAAATAGCCTGAAAACACAAAAAGAGCGCGAATGGTTTGATAAAAGAAAACAGGCCGAAGTTCAATTGGTTGTTTTAGAGCAAGAGCTGGCAAAAGCTCAAGTGCGAGAACAGCTTGAAATTATTCGCTCTCCTGTTACAGGGACCGTTCAACAACTCAGTGTGCATACATTAGGCGCAGTTTTGCAACCAGCACAAAACTTAATGGTGATCGTCCCTGATGACAATGTGCAAGTGGCAGAAGTGCAAATTCTCAATAAAGATGCCGGATTTATTCATCCCGGGCAACAAGTCACCGTTAAGGTAGACGCTTTCCCCTATACCCGTTATGGCACGATTGATGGCGAACTGCTGAATATATCCAGAGACTCAACCACCGATGAGCGGTTAGGGTTGGTCTTCCCTGCTCAGATAAACCTTAAGAGTAATAATATCGTCATAGACAACACACGTGTTGACATTACCCCAGGTATGTCAATTGTCGCTGAAATCAAAACTGATCAACGCCGCGTTATCGATTATCTCCTTAGCCCTATCAGAGAGTATCAATCTGAAGCCTTGAGGGAGAAATAATCGTGAACATATTACCTTCTTCTGCTGCCGATTCCGGTAACAACCCTCATAATCAAGCACTGGATTGCATTGTCTATGTGGGAAAACAATTTCATAAGTCGGCCACTATTGATCAACTTCAACACCGCCTGGGTTTTGATTCTTTACATCTGAATGATTTACAACTACGCGAAGCCGCTGACGCTATTGGGCTACACAGTAAGATCGAGCAATTAACTGTCAATACAAGGCCAATGTTACCCTTACCGGCATTGATTGAACTAGAACAGCAATGGTGGGTACTGATTGAGGTCAGTAACACCCATATTATTATTCTCGATCCTGCGACTAAACAAACTCGGTCACTCTCTTTATTTGCTGATAATAAAGAGCATGCCTATAAGATCCTGTTGATCGCCGATCAGGAATTAACTAAAAAACATGTCAAATTCGGTCTGGGCTGGTTTTACCCCTCTATTTTCCGCCAGAAAAGTCAGATAAGAGATCTATTTTTATTTGCCATTGTTCTGCAATTATTTGCGCTGGTCAGCCCGATCCTGTTTGAAAATATCATCGATAAAGTATTGGTAGGACGGAGTTTATCCAGCCTGCATGTATTAGGTATGGCTATGCTCGCTATCGCCCTTGCCGAACCTTTGTATAGCTTTATGCGCAACACCGTGTTTGGACACATGGCAAGCCAGATAAATTCTGAACTTTCCGGGCGACTGTATCGCCACCTAACAAACTTGCCGCTACAATATTTTAAGCAACGGCAAACCGGGCAGATTATTGCCAGAGTCAGAGAAATGTCTCAAATCCGTCAGTTTTTGACCGGTTCTACCTTGATGCTGCTGTTAGATCTGATTTTCGTCATCATGTTCATTGGCGTTATGTTTTACTATGCCAAGATATTGACCTGGATCGTTATTGGCTCACTCTTTGTTTATTTCGTATTCTGGCTGATCGCCGGGCCAATTATTCGCCGCAAAGTGGAAGCAGAATATGAAACCGATGCGAATGCAACGAGCTTTCTGACCGAAACCGTAACAGGCATTGAAACCATCAAAACCACCGCGACTGAAAAGCGTTTTTTACATCAGTGGCAACGCATTCTCAGCCAACAATTGACGAAAAGTTTTGCGGCCCAGAAAAGCGGTTTAATTGCCGGGCAAGGAATCGATTTTGTCCAAAAATTTACCGCCGCCATCCTTTTATGGTGGGGAGTGACCGAGGTTTTACGTGGTGAACTGACGCCGGGACAACTTATCGCTTTTAATATGCTCGCCGGACATGTCACCCAACCTATCCTACGGCTGGCACAGGTTTGGCAAGATTTTCAACATACGTTAATCGCTCTGAAACGTGTCGGAGATATTCTTGATGAGCCAATGGAGAACAGTAAACAGGGATTGGCTTCTGTACCTGAGCTGGAAGGTCAGATTGAATTCAGGAGCATTCGTTTTCGCTATCATGACGATACACCGGAAGTTCTGGCAAATTTATCGTTATCAATAAAATCTGGTCAATTTATTGGGATAACCGGACCATCGGGTTCCGGCAAAAGTACTCTCACCCGTTTACTACAAAGGCTATATGTACCTCAACATGGGCAAGTTCTAATTGATGGTATGGATCTGGCTATTGCCGATCCCGTCTCTTTACGCCGCAATATGAGTGTTGTGCTCCAGGAAAGTATCCTCTTTTCCGGCAGCATCATTGATAACATCCGACTATGTAAACCCAACGCCACTGATGCAGAAGTCTATCGCGCCGCTGAGTTATCTGGTGCCATTGAATTTATCCAATCGCTTCCTCACGGTTTTGCTCATCCGGTCGGGGAGAAAGGGGCAAATCTCTCTGGTGGTCAAAGGCAGCGCATCGCATTAGCAAGAGCACTCTTGGTCAATCCGACTATTCTGATCCTCGATGAAGCCACCTCAGCATTAGATTATGAATCTGAAGCCGCAATCATGGCAAATATGGATGAAGTATGCCGTAACAGAACGGTTATTAGCATTGCTCACCGGCTCAACACGATTCGTCATGCCGACAAAATTTGCGTATTAGATCAAGGACAAATCGTCGAATTTGACTCACATGATCAACTACTTCAACAAGGCGGCTTATACGCTCATTTATGGCATCAACAAATTGGTGAAAGCTGAATTGACATTCAGCTTAATTTCTTAAGAAGAGGAAGCATAAATTTTGACTCAAATTGTATCTATTTTTATTTATTTGATTAATAAATTAACAAAATGTAAATAAATTATTTAAATTGTAACGTTCAGTTATTAATATGTTATATAAATCAAATATCTTTATACATCTTAACTTTTAAGTTGGAGAGTTCTTATGGATAGGAATCCAGTTTCGTTAAGCGCTTTGGCATTTTCAGGAGGATCTCTAACTTCTATTACCGGCCCGATAGAAATTTTAACCACCGCCGCCCACTTAGCCGGCGCGCCGGAACCAGAAATCAATATCATTACCCAAGATAATCAAGATGTTATCGGGCTAGGCGGTGTTCGGCTAAAACCCAATAAACTCATAGGAGAGATTAAACAAACAGATATTGTCTTGGTGGGGGCAATCGGACTCCCCTACAACGATCTCGATTCTTGCACGCAAGAAACCTTAGATTGGCTGCAAATGATGGAACAAAAAAATATCCCTATCGTCTCTATTTGCTCTGGTTCATTCATCCTGGCTAAAGCTAATTTACTCAATAACCGTAAAGCCACCACCCACTGGCTGTTTACCAACCTATTTAAGGATATGTTTCCACAAGTACAGTTACACTCGGAAATAAAAGTCACCAGAGATAATAATATCTTTTGTACTTCTGGCACCTATGAATATAACGATGTCATGATGCATATTGTTGAACAGATATATGGCCAAAATACCAGGGAAACCTGTAGTCAGCTTATATTTGGCGATATGGAAGGACTTCCTTCGCATACTCTGGCAAGTTTTGTCCCCTATCGCCAACATTCAGATACATTAATCCACAAACTACAAGATTGGATGCACTCTGCCCCATCAGACCGATTATCGGTTGGCAATTTGGCCGATAAAATTCATCTGTGTGAAAGACAAATGAAACGGCGCTTTAAAACTGCAACCGGCCAGACACCGATTCAATATATCCAACAGATTCGATTATCTCTGGCGAAATGCCGGTTAGAAAAATCGAATAAGACCATAGAAGAAATCAGCCATGAAGTTGGCTATGAAGATACTCGTTATTTCAGAGAGTTATTCAAGAAACTTAATGGGTTAACACCAATAGAGTACCGCAGAAAATACCAGCACCGCTAAAACGGAAACTCAATCACAATCCTTTACGGATAAGCAGTGACGCTGCTTTTATCTTTGTCAGGCAGTAGCGATACACTAGAAGCTGGGGTATCATGGCGTGCTATATTTTATGGTATACGCCCTTTACTAATTGAATTTATGGCAAAAGAACAAATGGATCGCACCACTCTGGATTTGTTCGCAAATGAACGCAGACCGGGGCGCCCAAAAACCAACCCACTTTCCAGGGATGAACAACTCAGAGTCAACAAGCGTAACCAACTTCGCCGTGATAAGGTGCGCGGTCTGCGTCGTGTGGAATTGAAAATAAATGCTGATGCAGTAGATGCGCTTAACTTTCTTGCACAGCAACGCAACATCAGCCGCAGTGAACTCATCGAGCAAATTTTGCTGGCCCAGTTAGCAGAAAGTAACGTTACGACTTGATAGCATTGAAGGCACGAAATCACACAAACTTGACAGAATTGTCCTGACTGTTTAGTCAAAATAGGATTTTGTTTTTTTATTAATACAATCAGTACCTTTTTCACTGATTTTTAACATTTTATACGTATATCTCATACAGAAATACACAAATAAAACAAGAGGTTATATTATCCTATGGCAATTATAGGTATATTTTTCGGCAGCGATACCGGCAACACAGAAAATATTGCCAAAAAGATCCAAAAAATTCTGGGCTCCGACATTGCAGAAGTCCATGATATCGCCAAGAGCAGCAAAGAAGATATCGAACAGTTCGATATTCTGCTACTCGGCATTCCTACCTGGTACTACGGCGAAGCACAATGCGACTGGGATGATTTCTTCCCTACTTTGGAAGAGATCGATTTTGAAGGGAAGTTGGTCGCTCTTTTTGGTTGTGGCGATCAGGAAGATTACGCGGAATATTTCTGTGATGCGATGGGAACTATCCGTGACATCATTGAACCCCGCGGTGCCATTATTGTTGGTCATTGGCCAACTGAGGGCTATCATTTCGAAGAATCAAAAGGTCTGGCTGATGATAGCCATTTTATCGGGCTTGCTATTGACGAAGACCGCCAACCAGAATTAACCGAAGAGCGTGTTAATGCCTGGACCAAGCAGATTTACGAAGAGCTGAGTCTGTCAGAAATTCTTGCAGGATAGCGGACTATCCCAGTAAGCGTAATTGGTGCAGGCCATTTCTTATCAATAGTGAACCCACGGTAGGTGAGAAGTGACTCGCTTCATTCGCCCTGTGGGATCGCGTTCAAAGGCTATTGCTTTTATCAAAACATTGCTTAAATCCGCTTTTTATTACGAAGAATGGCAAAAGATAGCCTAAACACGATAAATAGTAAGGTTATTCCTGCGTTTTATAAATGATTATTCTGGCAAAATGTGTAATGAAAGTTCGGGTTAACGTGGTTTTCATTTTCACTAGCCATGCCTATAATCATAATCTGATAACTAACTGGTACTTTTTGAAGTATCGCTAAGCTCACTTTACTGAGTAACAGGACTGAATCCGCATGACCGACAACAACAAGGCATTAAAAGATGCTGGACTTAAAGTTACACTTCCTCGTTTGAAAATATTGGAAGTGTTACAGGAGCCTGAATATCACCATGTCAGTGCGGAAGATCTCTACAAAAAACTGATTGATAACGGTGAAGAGATTGGACTTGCTACTGTCTACCGCGTGTTGAATCAGTTTGATGATGCCGGTATTGTCACCCGTCATAACTTTGAGGGTGGCAAATCGGTTTTTGAACTCACTCAACAACACCACCACGACCATTTAATCTGTCTGGACTGTGGTAAAGTCATTGAATTTAGTGACAAATATATTGAAAGACGCCAGAAGAATATTGCTGAGCGTTATGGGATTAAGCTTTCAAACCACAGTCTTTATTTATATGGTCACTGCTCCGCCGGTAATTGCCGCGAAGACAGTAGTGCACATGACGAGAAGTAATTCACGCCTGAACCTCTAATTTTTTATCTACCTAGAGAGGGGAACCCATCAGGGTTCCCCAAAAGGACTATATTTCAAGTTGATTCAGGCCCGTCAAAGATGAGCTATAAGCCAAGCTCTGAGTGAGAGCCAAGACGGACAAGGCACAATGTGTCCGCATCGGGTTTCTGATAAATCAGTATCAAGTCAGGCTTGATATGACAATCTCGAAAATCCTTCCAATCACCAGAAAGAGCATGATCGCAATATTTCGGCTCTAGCAAGCTATCAGAAGCCAATAATTCAATCACCAGCATCAGTACGTCATCAAGAACTTCACGATGCCGACCTCTCTTTTCTCTTTGTAATCTCGTTTGAATTGGCTTGCGTAGTCAATCGTCCGCATTAAGATTGGCCATTAAATCTTTTACAGTGGAGAATGATTTACCGCAACCTTTGCGAGCTTCTCTCATTGCAGCTATTGTTATCTCATTTGGTACCAACGGTTCAAAAGGTAACGCTTTTTCTCTTGCTACCCGAGTTAACATCATGCGAACGGCATCTGATACAGTCAAACCCATAGCAGCCAGAACGGCAGCCGCCTCTGTCTTAATCTCTCCATCAATACGGGTTTGTATTAATTGGTTTGTAGCCATATAAGATCTCTCATTGAATTACATTGTAATGCAACTGTAATTCAATGAATGTCTATAATCAACTTTCGCTCAATACATGAAGAGGTAATTGAGTTTCATCTATTGAAAAATTTTTACATAACTAACGTCATAGATATGACTGAATCTGTAGTACGAGCCTGTCGGGCAACTCGATATCGAGACGCAACTTGCCACCAATCACCTCAACGTAATGTTTGAAGTGGCGAGGTTTTTCAGAAATTAGTCTCATTGAGGAACCCATCAGGGTTCCCCATTTGCTACAACATTATCATGCCTTTACGTTATCAATTCGGCTGTAACGTTTACCATCCGGGCTGACAGAACGGATCAACACATCACCTCTCACTCTTGGGCGTTTATGGTTGTTATAAACTTCCCAGTTACGACCGCCGTCAGTCGAATACTGAATTACCAACCCAGGCAAAGCAACATTAGCCCGCAAAATGCCACGTTTTACTTTAGCCCCCGGAACCGGCAGACGGTAAGCAATGCCTGCTTTATCCAGTTTACTAAGTTCACGTTGCCCTATCAGGTTAGCGAATCGAGTCCAGTCACGATTAAGCGCATCTATATCGACTTTATACGTTTCTCCACGCTTATATACCTGGCCCGGAATATAATCCAGCTCCCAACCAGCCCGGTGCCATGCCCGTTCTGCCAGCGGCAACAAGCGCGGATAAATCATATATTCCATCTGCTCATCAGTACGAACCGTTTCACTCCATCCTTGGCCTGAAAGCCCATAAGCGCCCGGCCACGGTTTATCACTTTTCGCATGGAATGCATTACCATCACGGTCAACGGAAGTTTCAGCATTTTGCGGTATGTTATTGGGCGCAAAACTAAAGATCTTAGCTTCATCGTTAAAACGAGCCGCCCAATAATAGCCACGCTCTTGTGGATGAACTTCATATGGCATATCCAGATAAATATAATCCGGGCTAGATATCACCACTTCATAGCCCTTATTCGCCCAATCATTGACTGAATCAAAACCGCCATCGTAGAGAGTGTCCCAGAAATTCACCCCAACACGTTTGGTGGCAAAATCTTTAGCACTGCCAACATGTTTTAAACCATCCTGCCATGCCTGCATCCTCTCAATACCATTAGCATTCACAATTTTGCTCACTTCAATTGCGAAATAACTGGCAATATGATCAATATTTTTCACAACACCCTGTTCTATCAACTTCTGACAAACCTGAGATTTAGACCACGGCTTATCTTCCGCACTTTTATCAATGATGCCTTTACCCGGTACGATAGGACCATTTTTATCCTGGAATCCGTCTCCTAGACGAATATTCTTCGCTTCATCTCCCCCGAAATGCCAAGTCTCCAATGGTGAGCCCGCGGCTTTATGCATAGCGGCAATTTCACCTATGACTTTCTCGACAAACCGTTTTGAAGAGTCCATACATGGGTTCAAATAACTGCGACGATCATAGAGCTGAACAGATGTCGCTCTGGTGGTATCCGTTGGGTCCAGCAAACGATATTCATCCGCTCCTTTCACATTCCCCTGAGCAATCAATTTATTATAGCGGGCTTCCATAGAAACAACGGCGGCACGAGCATGGGCTGGCATATCAATTTCAGGAATAACGTCGATATAACGCGCTTTGGCATATTTCAGAATATCAATATAGTCTTGACGGCTAAAATACCCGCTGCCCATATTGTTGTTATCAGGGCCTGAACCCAGTTGTGGCAACAAACATTGAGTTTCACTTAAATCATGACACCGCTGGCTGCCAACTTCCGTCAACTCAGGTAATCCAGGAATTTCCAAACGCCAACCTTCATCATCAGTCAGATGAATATGGAATTTATTCAGCTTGTAATTTGCCATTTGGTCAAGCAAACGTAGAACAGCCTGTTTACTGTGGAAATTACGCCCTATATCAAGGAGAACCCCACGATATTCAAAGCGGGGCGCATCTTTTGCTGTCAAAGTAGCAATCTTCCTATCGCCATCAACAGGAATTAATGACAACAAAGATTGAAGACCATAAAACACCCCGGATTGGTCAAAAGCAACAATTTGTGCCCCATTCTGGGTAACATTCAGACGGTAAGCCCCTTTAACCTTCCAATCACCGGTAAAATCAGAAGAGACAATCTGGGTCGCAACGGGATAGCCACTATTCTCTAATTTAATTCCTTGATCAGTAAAACGTTTTCTGACAAGAATAACTGCCTCGTCATTTAAACCACCTAATTCCAGTCTTACTCCGCCAGATAAATCAACATCCTCGGTAAAAATCTGAACCTCTTTTGGTGTCGGGATAATTTGCCCACGCAACTTTTCTGATCCAACCTTTTTGATCCGCAAATTCTTCATATAACGATTTTCAGGCGTCATCAGAATATTGTTATCTGTCTGTGTGCGTTTCCACTGATCACCGGTGAAAGCAGATAAAAATTGATTTAGATCTTCGGTATCCGTACTAACAAGCACTTTAGGTTTCGCATTACCCGATGTTGCATACCAGCGGGGTAGAAAATCAGTGCTGTAAATCTGCCAGTATTCTCCAATAAACGGCAATTTTATCTGCTCATTAGCTTTAATACCGGTGAATTTTTCGGTTGGCTCCAGTCTATGTAAATCGCCCGTGATACGCGTGATTTTGAACTGTTCATTATCCACGCTCAGGACTTGGCGAATACTGTGGAAATAAATCGCCCAGTCAGAAGAGTCAATCACCTGATTACCATTGGTTAAAGTAATATCCACTCGATTACATTTAGCCCAATCCGCCCCCAATACCGCACAGTTAACGCCATGATCTCCCGCCTGATTATCAATAACTTTATAATTAACTTTTAATTGACTCAGTGCATCAACTACTTGCTGTGCTGTTTGGTAGGCATAGGCAGAGCCCATAAGTCCAACTGTTGCAGTCAGTGCTGCTAATGTATGCAATTTAAATTTCTTCATTATTACCTCTTTCAAACACAAAAGTTATGTAAGGTAAGCCGCTGCCCAGAAACACCAAGAGTAACAACGAGCCATGAGAAGACATAATTGACATGATGACGTTGAATTTAATCTCTTTCTCACTTTGGAAAAATAAATGCCAATCTTGTGCCATATGTAACCATAAAATTATTGCCGAAAATGTAAATCGATTTATAAAATAAAAAACCTTACATTAAGAAAGAAAATTAAAGTCACTTAATCAGCATCTATAAAGATTATTTTTCGCATCATGAATTATCAATGGGAAAAAAGGGATTTTTTGTAAAACATGACAGAGAACACATTACAAAAAACACAATAACAGTTATATACTTCATTGATATAAAAATAAAAATAAAAATAATAAAAAAATGAAAGATTAACAATATAAAAAACGCACTAAAAAACAGATTAATTAATACAAATATTTTCCAACTAAAATAGATATAAAATTATTTACCAATGATAATATTTAAAAAAATAAACTACCAACAGTAATTTATTCTTTATTATAGAAAATAATTAAATAATCAGAACTTAACTTAATTAAAAGTGTGGCACTTGAGGTGAAATGTATATTTTTCCCGAAATTAAATCAAAATGAATTACCATCATCCTCATTCAGCACATGACAACAAATATTTCATAAAACATTAGGAATAGCGTTAAAGATTCGGTTAAGATAATTCATATATATAAAATACCGGGATATTGCTATATAAGCTTTTACCCCGGTTAAATCATTCTCTGTTTTTACATACAATCTACACAACCTAAATTTACTTGAATTTAAAGCTCTTCACGAACAGCAAGACCTAAGTTTTGCAACATTGGCGCATTCTCACATGCAATATAGAATACTTCATCAATAGCACTATTATTAACATGTTGATGCCATGCCCACACAGGTACATATATCGCATCACCGGCTTTCCACGAAACATGTTGCTCACCAATGAGTGAATACCCCTCGCCATTAACGATATATATTATAGTTTCATAACTGTGTCTGTGTTTACGGGTTGATTGTCCAGGTTGTAATCCTCCCAGAGTCATACTGAGAACTTTACTGGGTAAATTAACCATCGCCACTTTATGACGTCTTTCATTTGAGAAATCCAAATCTTGACTCAATTCAGAATTCAATACATCTTCATGAATCAATTTAGCAGGCTTATCTTCAATTAATTCGCCGGGAACTTTGCCAAAGTCTCCAGATGAGAAAAATGTTTTTTTCACTATAATTACCTCCAATATTGTAATTTATTGTAAAATTTTCATTCTGAAATAGCACTCGAAATACTTTATTTTACAAATACCTTAGTCATCATTTCTGTCTATAGCCGTCATCTTTCAAGTTGCCTCTTTGTTGGCTGCACTCGCTCACCCCGGGGATTCACTTCCTTGCCGTCGCGATCCATCTTGAAATCCATAGGGTATATATACCCCACCCTTTCCACAGACGTCCCCCTTAATGCGCTAACACCAGCATCCCCAAAAATCATCTCTTATTTACCTGCCGACAATTTTATCCAATATTGAACCTATGTTGTCAGGAACCTTATCACCTCTCCAAGCAATATATTGGTCAGGGCGCACTAAAAGGAGCCTGGTTTGATATAATTGCCAAGCATCATGACCGGGAAGATCAACAATCTTGACCGGAATTTTACGTTGATATGCCTGAGCTAATAATTCAGATATATCTGGAAAATGAGATCCTATCCGCAGCAAACTAAATCCAGTGCCTAAAATATCGAACAGGGATACCCTGGTACCAGGAATAGGGGTAAGCCATAAGTGTGGCAATCTCCCTCCGGGTACACTACTCGGTTTATAATTAAGCCAATCATCATCCGGTACCGGATCGCTATTAATAATATGAGGAGAGTTATCATATCGGGCACCAAGTTCAACACCGATAGAAGTAAATTGACAGCGAAAATTACTCAGCTCAATACCAATCTTTTCACGCGCCAAATTACCCGCGGAATCTGCATCTTCCAGATTTTTAGGCACATATAGTGAGGCTGTCTGCCGGGTATAAGAGCGTGCAGCGGCAGTATTTCTCAATGCAATTGGACGACGCTCACTTTCATAAGAATCCATTAGCGTATTACCTGCCCAACCATTTATAGATGCAACAATTTTCCAAGCTAAATTGCTAGCATCGTCGATCCCCGTATGCATGCCAAAACCACCGGTAGGAGAAAATAAGTGAATAGAATCTCCTGCTAAATATACCCTACCCTCAGAATATTTATCAGCAACAAGAGCAACACCACCTTTCCATATCGTATTGCCAAGGACTAATACCTCAACATCTGAACCTATTCCTGCCTGCGCTATGCGAATGACTTCCGAATCATCGATAACTTTCCCATCTTTACTTTGGGTCACAAATAAAAAATCATCTTCACCGTCCAGGCAGATAAATAACATATGCTCCCTAGGTGAGACAATACCGTACATAAAGGATTTTTTATCTCGTAATAATCCTCGATGAATTCCAGGAACACGGATATAACTGGAAACCATTCCACCCGTTAGAAAACCTGCCTTAGCTTCAACGGTTCCTTCGTATGCTATACCAAGTTTAGATCGAACAAAGCTCTGCCCGCCATCGCACCCAACCATATATGCCGCCTGCCAGACTTCATCGGCATATTTTCCATCAACATGCTCCGCATAAAGTTTTACTTTGTCTTGATACTGGACAAAATCTTTAACACACCAGCCATATCTCATTGTGATATTTGGACGACTCCTTGCATGTTGTAGCAAAAACCTTTCAACATACATCTGATTTATACGAATGATTGGCTCTGGCACAGGATCTGTCGAAGCCGTATTTTCGCACATAGACATTTTATGCATTTCCGACGGAAACTTGATTCGTGCAAGCTCCCATCCATTAAGCTTGGTAAAATATGACACATCCAAAGGGAACTCTTTTGGTAATCCTAATGACCGAATAGGCTGAGATATACCTACACGACGATAATGTTCCATAATACGGGCACTATGGGTATTACCTTTAGGCTGCCATCGGGTATCCTCCTCCAAATTAAAGATAACGGAGCGAACACCATATAAATCCAGGAATAAAGCTAACATTAGACCAACAGGTCCACCACCAACAATAGCAACGGGTGATATAGAAATATTTTCCGAAGTCAAAATATATTCTCCTTAATAATGATTTATGGCAATAAACATTTCAGACCAAAGATATCAGTTAAAAATTTTTGTATATCTGTGAATTATCGCCTTATCTTCTCTCTTCATATAAAAAATAGTTATACCCGTTATCTTTCAAGTTGCCTCTTTGTTGGCTGCACTCGTTCACCCCGGCCACATAGTTATCTATGCTCCCGGGGATTCTCTCCCTTGCCGTCGCGATGCATCTTGAAATCCGTAGGGTATATAATCATGCTCTATGAATCATTGATTAAACACTATTTCATTTCCCTAACGGCTACCCCCACAAGTCTCTTTCCTTAGGAATGGAGATACTTACTTTGTTACTTTCTTAAGGAAACATTTATGTGTTATATATTCTGGATTACTAAGCGTATGATAAATTTCCTCTTGAAAAGAGTCACTTTCAAGAATAAATAGAAGATTAGAATTTAAAAAATATCATCAAAATCTCCACCATTTCCTAATATTTCAAATATATTGCTATTTCCCACAGAAACGAATTTATTTATCCTATGTCGTATTATACTAACCAAGGTATTATTCATCGTTTCCTCAATATCGGCAGCAACAAATGGACAGTATCCCTCTAATGTTATCATGGCAACAATAACTCTTATGCTGTAGCCTAATTCCCAAAAAGAGGTATCTTAAATTCTTAGTAAAAATACCGGTGGACTGAAAATGTTGTAAATATTAAAGAACCGCTTTATACATTCAAACTCAGAGACATCGGGAGATTCAACAAGAATCAAATTTTGTTTTATAACTTCGATAACAGCATTTTCATGAGAAACGCCATTAACAGTATGTTACCTTGTTTATAATCAATTTTAATTACTGGATATGTAATTAACGATTTTTAAAATCTTATATAAATTTTTTATTTCTTTCATATTTATCAAGAACTTTAGCAGAAACACCCCTTAACTTACGTTTCAGAACTTTACCTATCGTCTTCATAGGAATTTGTTAAAGCTATTCACAACAACTACACATTCTTTAATATAGTATTTCTTCTCATCCTTTTCCAATATTAGCTTAATAATTCGTTGTCCAACAACATTTACATTTAAAGTTAACTTTCCATTCAATAGAATAGATAATTACTAATTTCATTTTTTTATTTTTGATATCATATGAATTCAACCCAATAATTATTACGTTATATATGATCACGAATGTTTATATCACCTCTTTCTCCATAAATATACCCATCAATACCTTATGCTGATATGTCATCACTAGCAATAATATCAAGTGCTTCTGCCGTAAATGTCATTATGGTGCAAAGTATCTCAATCACACTCGGATAAAAGTGTTGTTACATCTGTATTTACCCTGATATTGCTTTGATATAGTTCATTAAGCATATCAATGCGAAAACGCACCATTTCTTCACCAACTGCAATAACATCCACTCTACGGTAAGGTTTCTCTTCAACCATTCGATCAATAATTTTTCTCATCGCAATGGCATGATCTTCATCTTCTTCAACATGGATTCTAAAAAAATGTAATGCATCATCAGGTACCTTCATGAATTGTAAGGCATCCAAAATTGGGCCATAAATCAAGGGTACAATTGCCTCAGCACCTAAACACAGTGCCGCAAGCCCTCTTAGAGAATCATCACTGCGGCAGTGGCGAAACATGGCATTAATCAGTTGCTGAGTGCTGTTAAGAATCGGATCACTTTTAGGAACAGCATCAATAGCTGCCATCGCCTTTTTATATAACTCTGCGTGAGATATCTTTGCAGCATCGGTTCCTGTTAGCTCTTCCAATAAATTGTGAGAAAGCAACACAAAATCTTTTTGGTCTGCTAAGCCTCCCATCAATGAACAGAGATAGCGGGTAAAATATTGTGAATAATAATGGTGCTGGATCATAAACTTTCTTAATAAACTCTGGTCCACCTCTCCAGAGCGGCAAGCAACCAGAAATATATTCGAATTAAGCTCTTCCAATAGCTCTTTAGAGAAAACGTCTTCCCATAGTGGAGATAGAAAATAACCAGTTTCTTTTTTAAATTCGTTTTGTGTGTTGATAGCGAGTTCCATAATAAACCCTTTTAGTAACATTCAACCGATGAAATAGATGATATACAGACTCTTCTCAAGCCAAAAATAGTCGTTCTATGTTTATACAATCCTATCAACCTGTTAGCACAGATTGTTGTAATGCTGTAGGTAAGAATATATACCCTATGGATTTCAAGATGCATCGCGACGGCAAGGGAGAGAATCCCCGGGAGCATAGCTAACTATGTGACCGGGTGAGCGAGTGCAGCCAACAAAGAGGCAACTTGAAAGATAACGGGTATAGATGTTAATGGCCTAACTCCGCTCTACAGTGCTTCCATCACGCACCATCATTCAAAGGGATGACCGCAGCCATAAGACAAGACGAGTGAAACTTTATTTACACACGACCCCATATCCATTTTGGTTTTCATGACCATTTCGATTTTCAATCTTAAATATGTGCGGTTCATCGCTATATGACAGCTAAAGCAAAATGAATTTTATTTCATACTACAGATTCGCTAATAGTGGATAAATAGACCTAAAATCACTTCTGAAGTGACTTTCTTGTCACTAATAGTGACCTAAAAAAAGCCCAGGAGACCTAAATGAATAATTTGAGTGGATTCATGATCTTCATCCATGTAGCAGAAGCTCGTAGTTTTGCAACCGCAGCCCGGCTGCTTGGACTCTCTCCTTCGTCCGTTAGCAAAAGCATATCCCGATTAGAAGAGAAATTAGGTGTCCGCCTGCTCCAACGTAGCACCCGTAGCGTCAGTTTAACCGCTGAAGGCACACTGTTCCTTGAACGCTGTAAACGTATCCTGGACGAAATTTCCACTGCGGAAAATGAACTATTAAGCTCCATCTCTGCACCTCAAGGCCGCCTGCGAGTAAGTTTGCCATCGCTCAGTAATCTGATGCTACCCGTCTTATCCGCTTTTGCTACTTGTTACCCACAGATAGAGCTAGAACTGGATTTTAGTGATCGATTAGTTGATGTTATCGATGAAGGGTTCGACGCAGTGGTTCGCACTGGAGAACTCAACGATTCACGACTCATGAATAAACGTATAGGGTCTAGCCGTTTTATCTATGTTGGCGCTCCAAGTTACTTTGCACAACACGGTAAACCATCACACCCCGGAGAGTTACTACACCACGCCTGCTTGATGCATCGTTTTCCAACTACCGGCCTTTTAGAGAAATGGCCACTGTGCTTGGGGAAATCTGAAATAGATATACATCTTCAGGCAAAGATTACCAGCAATCATGTCGAAACACTGCTACACATGGCGATCCAAGGTCACGGCATCGCCTGCTTGCCTGATTTTACCGTTAAACAAGCTTTGGCTAACGGTGCATTGTTAACCATCCTGGACAAGTGGGCGGGTACTTCAAGCACCTTCCGTGTTCTCTGGCCATCTAACCGTTGGGTATTACCTAAAGTCAGAGCTTTTGTCGATTTCATGGCCGATAATTTATTCCCAAAAGAGAAATAAAATATTTATCAACAAGTTATAGAGGTGTTTATGTATGAGAATGATTATACCCGTCATCTTTCAAGTTGCCTCTTTGTTGGCTGCACTCGCTCACCCGGTCACATAGTTAGCTATGCTCCCGGGGATTCGCTCCCTTGCCGTCGCGAAGCATCTTGAAATCTATAAGGTATATATAATAACTACATAATGAATTGATATTTTTGATTTTATTCTGTAATCCCGATAACTGGTTTACCCATAACTTAACTTTCTTTAGCAATGACAAATTTAGGCTCAAAAAAACTGTACCTCAACGGCTGGATTTAAGTGTCCAACTTGTGAGGTACAGTTCACGATCTTAATTAATCCTGAGAAATTTTTGCCCAGGTATCACGCAGACCAACGGTACGGTTAAATACCAAATTTTCTGCACTAGAATGACAACTATCAGCGCAGAAATAACCTTCACGTTCAAACTGATAAGTTTGTTCTAACTTAGCATCAGCTAAACTTGGCTCAACAAAGCCCTGACGGCTCACTAGCGACTCTGGGTTAATTGTCGCCAGAAAATCATCTTCTGCACCTGGGTTTGGTACGCTGAACAGACGATCATACAGACGGAATTCCGCAGGAACCGCATGAGCCGCGCTAACCCAATGAATAACACCTTTCACTTTCCGGCCATCCGCTGGATCTTTATTCAACGTTTGATCATCGTAACTGCAATAGATTGTCGTGATATTATCGTCAGCATCTTTCTCAACGCGCTCCGCTTTAATGATATAAGCGTTACGCAGACGGACTTCTTTACCCAATACCAGACGCTTATATTGGCGGTTTGCTTCTTCACGGAAATCTGCCCGGTCAATATAAATCTCCCGGCTAAATGGTACGTCACGACTGCCCATCTCCGGTTTGTTCGGATGATTAGGCATACTCAAAATCTGTTCCCCTTCTGGCATGTTTTCAATCACCAATCTGACCGGATCAAGAACCGCCATTGCGCGAGGAGCATTTTCGTTCAGATCATCACGGATACAAGATTCCAATGCCGCCATTTCCACATTGTTATCCTGCTTGGTAACACCAATACGACGACAGAATTCACGAATAGACGCGGCAGTATAACCACGACGACGCAAGCCTGAGATCGTTGGCATCCGAGGATCATCCCAACCTTCAACAATCTTATCCGCCACCAGCAGATTCAGCTTACGCTTAGACATAACCGTGTATTCAAGATTCAAGCGCGAGAATTCATACTGACGCGGATGACAATCAATAGTGATGTTTTCCAGCACCCAGTCGTACAGACGGCGGTTATCCTGGAATTCCAGCGTACACAGCGAATGGGTAATACCTTCAAGCGCATCAGAGATACAGTGAGTAAAATCGTACATTGGGTAGATGCACCATTTGTCACCGCACTGATGATGTTCTGCAAATTTAATACGGTACAAAACTGGATCACGCATCACAATGAAAGGTGATGCCATATCAATTTTGGCGCGCAGACAAGCTTTACCTTCGTCAAATTCACCGGCACGCATTTTTTCGAACAACATCAAGTTTTCTTCAATACTACGGCCACGGTATGGGCTGTTTTTACCCGGCTCTTTCAACGTGCCACGATATTCACGGATCTCTTCTGGACTCAATTCATCAACATAAGCCAGACCTTTGTTGATCAATTCAATAGCATATTGATACAGCGTATCGAAATAATTAGAAGAGTAGCGAATATCGCCACTCCACTCAAAACCTAACCACTGAACGTCATTTTTAATAGAATCGACGTATTCAACATCTTCCTTAACTGGGTTGGTATCATCAAAACGCAGGTTACACTGGCCCTGATAATCTTTCGCAACACCAAAATTCAGGCAGATAGATTTCGCATGACCAATATGTAGATAACCATTGGGCTCAGGCGGAAAGCGAGTATGTACCGATGTATGTTTACCAGTTGCCAAATCTTCGTCAATTATCTGACGAATAAAGTTTGTCGGGCGGGCGTCTGCCTCACTCATTTTTTATACCTCAATAATGCAAAAACACGTCATATAACCGCCTATAATCCAATAAGAAGTGCTGAGAAACAACCGTTTGTTCATGTAAATTGACATCCTCCCCCACTTTAGCACCTCGTGACTCAAGAGGGGGATTCCCGTTAGTGGGCGATGGCTGATCGCTCTGCGGCGGGTTCCTGCTTCAACGGGCGGCCTGACTGCTCCGTCCCTCCACAGGCAAGCACGGCATGCCCTGCCGCTAAAATGTTACGCGCGCCGTTTACATCTGTGTTCGCGGTATATCCACACACCTGGCACACAAATTGACTCTGCAACAGGCGGTTCTCTTTGGCTGTATGACCGCAACATGCGCCCCGTCGCTTACGTCATGAGTTTCTGGACTGACACGGAGCATACGGAAAGGCCGTTCTCTGGGCTCGCTCCGACTTTGCCGGTTCATGCGGTGGAGCACCGCTGGAAGTGGTGAAACAAGACATTCAACATCAGCGTGGCTGATGATTCTACGGGCTTTTCAAGCCCGTCCCAATTCCCCTCCCGCCTGATGTCGGCGGGAGTACCCTTTGGAGGTAAAGATGGCGATTCAGTGCAAAGTCGGAACGAAAAAACGACTCTCTGTCGAAAAGGAATGGCTTTTATAATTTTTTACTAAAAAATAAGCATGATACTTAGCAATCCAAACTCATTTATCCATGCTCCTACTATCTTATATATAACAAATAGTTACGAATAGAACTTTATTAATGTCTAAAAAACACTCAACAGTATTACATATCAACAATACAGTACGCTTTATTTATAATTATCCGTGAAAACGAAAAAGAGTTGAGTAATTTACGGTATGAAATAACCAGTGAGACCATTTTCAATATTTAATTTAACCATAACAAATATTTCTGAATAACAACCATCCAATTTTAAAGAATAAATAATTGACACTATATTCATCATTAATAACTATTTGATAAAACGAAAACAAATCTACAATTTAAATTCCTAAATCACCTATTAATTGATATTTTTACTCTGTAAATATAAAAAACAATTACACATATAAAATTTATGATTGAAATACTATTAATGATATTACAAGTTAAATTTTTATCTATGAAAATTCTAAAATAACAATGAGTTAATCTCATAATCAATTATGATAATTCAGGTATTTCACCACCATAACTTCATCTAAATAACACCACTATTCTAATGGGCATTTATTTAAAATAAATTTGTCATCAGGCCAACAAAATAAACCAAAGCATAATAAAGGGTTACGTTGCGCACACGCATTTTAATGTTTAAATCGTCGTAAATAAACAATAAAATACTTTGCAATTTATTATTAAGGTAATAGTATTATCAGGTATCTTATCTGTAATAAAATTATCCAAGTATAACATGATACACTTAATCAACTCTAATCATTATAAATATTAAACTAAAAATCAACATATGAAAATAATACTCAACAATTTCGCTTATTTAAGAAGAAATCCCAAGGGAAATAAAAATGAAAAATATAGTATCAAACAAAAAAATAGCGCCAGCAGTAATAGTCATTAATAGCAATTACATATCAAATGATTATCGTTCTGGTTTTAAAGTTGGAGCGACATCATTCGCACTAAAAGTCGCTGATTATTTTATAAAAAGAAATTTACTTTCTGGCTTTATACTCTACAAAAGAGATGAATCATTAATTTCACCTAAAATAAACGAAGGTATAATTAAAGGTATAAAATGTATAAATATCTTTTTTAATTTCTCTATGAAAGTTGCAGATATAAGAAATATGCTAGAAAAATGTATTTCAATATTATCAATAAAAAATGATCAGACAGTTCCTGCAATAGTTTATTATCAAACAGATACACTATTATCCTATCACCCTCCCCATATACCTTGTTGTATAACACATCATGGCCCTTTCGTAGAAGACTTTCAGCAACACTATTCTCTGGAAAAGACATATGATGCTTTTGAAAATAAAAACAAGGCTCAACACCTTAATATTCAACAAATTAAAGGGATTGAAATATTAATTGATAAAAAATATTTTGTTTTCCAACATTCAAAATTACAAGGTAATTTCCTACTCAAAAAAGGCATAAAACCAGACAATATCAAAAATATTAGCCCACCTATTTTCCTTGAAGAAAATACTGAATTGAACATAGAAAATAAATATATTAATAATTTTATCAAAACTAATAAAGATGAATTATTATTGTTTACTGCGGTAGCCAGATTAGATTATTTTAAAAACATAGAATTATTAATCAATTCCGCAATTGCTTTACTGGATAAAGGTATTCCCATTAAAATTTTCGTTGCAGGTGATGAAGAGAACAAAAATACCAGAAGGAATAAACTGATATCTATGGTTCCTCCCAGATATCAGTCACAGTTTCTTATATCACCTAAGTTATCCCAAACGGAATTATTCAGCGTTTTCAATAAAATAAAAAATAAATCTATTTTTGTATGTACATCACGCTATGAAACCCTTGGTATTACACCATTAGAAGCTGCATTAAATGGCGTATGTACAATCTTACCCAATTTAAATTTAATTGAAGCAGCTTCTTATTTTTCTTCAGAGTATAAATTTACCTATAATATAGGTTCTCTTACTGAGAAAATAATATCAATATACGAAAAAAATCTATTTACCACTAGTCAGCAGTTACAACACATAAGCTCTTTAATTTCAAAGACATGCTTCGAAGACAGTTTGGGGAAGGCATGGGAAGAAATCTCAATAAGTTATCTGGCAAACCAGAATTCCATCTCTGAGTATCTATCATAACACTTAAGCTATTCACTAAATCAATGGGCACATACAGGTGCCCATTCATAAAACCCTTATTAATTTATCTGTTCTTCATAATCAAGTTTTATGTCATTCAATCTATTTCGATAGCCAAAAGCCATAAAATCAAATAAATCACTATGTTAATTCAATTGAAAATTTGCCTCCGTTTACTACACACGACTTAATTTATGCAATTTTAAACAATATCGCTACAGTGATCACAATTACTCATTTATGTGTAGCTTTTTATTATTTTTCAACTAAAAATAAGTTGTATTGCTGTTGTTCATAGCGAGCTATTTTTTCAATAAAACATCCTACAACTAAGGTAAGCATTATGGGTATATTCAACTATTTGCAGCGATTGGGAAAAGCATTAATGCTTCCCATTGCCACGCTTCCCGTGGCGGCGCTTTTGCTACGTTTCGGCCAACCCGACGTATTTAATATTCCTTTCATCGCCAGTGCTGGCGGTGGTATTTTCGAAAACCTGCCACTGCTATTTGCATTAGGTATCGCAGTGGGCTTAGCAAAAGATAATGCTGGCGCTGCTGCACTGGCAGGCGTAGTTGGCTTTTTAGTACTCACTAAAGCCACGTCAGTCATAGACTCGACTATCAATATGTCTTTCTTCGCCGGTATTATCGCCGGTATTGTTGCCGGTCATTGTTATAACCGTTTTTCAGATACACGCTTGCCAGAGTTTCTTGCTTTCTTCGCAGGCAAGCGATTAGTCCCCATCATGACAGGCATTATTTGTCTGTTCATTGCATGGATATGCGGCTATGTCTGGCCATATGTCCAACACGGTATTGATTCTTTTAGCCTTTTAGTATCAAAGAGCGGCATGGTCGGATGGTTTACTTATGGTGTACTTAACCGCTCTCTCATTCCATTTGGTTTGCACTATATTCTGCACTCTGTTTTCTGGTTTAGTCTGGGTGACTGTCTGAAAATTACTTATGATTTAGCCAGTTCTGTACATAATATCTGCCTGGCACCGGATGTTGTCCGTTCTCTGACCATTGGCGCAACGGTTCCAGGTATTGATGGCTCAACCATTACCCAAATAGCCACCGAGATGAGCCGCGGCGATTTGAACCGTTTCTTTGCCGGTGATCCACATGCCGGAGTTTACATGGCCTGGGCTTATCCCATCTTTATGGGCGGTTTGCCCGGCGCAGCGCTGGCAATGTATTTCGCTGCACCAAAGGAACGTCGTCCTCAGATTGGCGGGATGCTATTCTCCGTCGCTTTGACAACATTCTTAACCGGTATAACTGAACCAATAGAATTCTCATTCTTATTCCTGGCACCAGCTTTATATGTTCTGCATGCAATATTGGCTGGAGTTAGCATGGTTATCGTCAATTCATTGGGTATTCTGCATGGCTTTGGATTCTCTGCCGGATTAATTGACCTTGTATTGAGCTGGGGTCTGGCAACCAAACCGTGGCTGTTAATCCCATTAATCGCCTTGTTCTTTGTGCTGTATTTTGTCTGTTTCACCCTCATGATTCGTATTTTTAACTTACGTACGCCAGGCCGCGAAATTGGAGAAACAATTCAAGCGACTTCCGCCACCCAAGATAATGAAGCAATCCAACATTACATTACCGCTCTTGGTGGCGCACAAAATATTCGTACAGTAGACGCCTGCATTACCCGTCTTCGCTTAACCGTTGAAGACAATACACAATTGGATGAACACAGGTTAAAACAATTAGGTGCAAAAGGTGTCCTGAAAATAGGTAAACAGAGTGTTCAAGTTGTATTGGGACCCCAGGCAGAAAGCATTGCCGGGCAAATTCGCACCCAACTACTTTCAAGCAAGCCAAACAAAAGCTCATAGCTAAAAACATTTTGAACTTAAAAGGGAACTCATCTCTCGTTCCCTTTTATTTTTCTTGCAAAAATAAGATGACTTAATACGTGACAAAAACCATAAAATACATTACTTTTCCATTAATTTTCTGGCTATTTTTTGCATCTTATTTTAAGATAAAAAATATCTTTGAGGTACAGCATATCTCTGTCCATACAAATGATTTAGTATTCGCACGATAAGAAGATTAGTTAATCAGCTAATTTATCCAACCGCTATAATTTCTTGTTTTAAGAGGCAATTATGAGGCTGATCCCCCTAACGAATGCAAGTGACGTTGGTAAATGGTCCGCACACTATATCGTTAGCAAAATCAATGCATTTAACCCCACCGCCGAGCACCCTTTTATTTTGGGGTTACCAACCGGCAGCACACCACTGGCAACTTATAAAGAACTAATAGCTCTGCATAAAGCAGGGAAAGTCAGTTTTAAATATGTCGTGACATTCAATATGGACGAATATGTCGGTATCGCCGAAAATCATCCACAAAGCTACCATAGGTTTATGTACCAAAATTTCTTTGATCATATTGATATTCCGAAAGAAAACATCAATCTGCTCAATGGTAATGCCTCTGATGTCGAAGCGGAATGTCAACGTTATGAAGACAAAATTAAATCTTACGGTCAAATACATCTATTTATGGGCGGTGTCGGTAACGACGGTCATATTGCTTTCAATGAACCGGCATCATCTCTGACTTCCCGTACACGCATTAAAACACTGACCGTAGAAACCCGCACAGCTAACTCCCGCTTCTTCGATAATGATATTAATCAGGTGCCTAAATACGCCCTAACTGTAGGTGTAGGCACATTAATGGATGCAGAAGAAATTATGATCCTTGCAACCGGTCTAAATAAGGCCCAAGCCATTCAGGCGGCAATTGAAGGCAATGTCAACCATATGTGGACAATAAGCTGTCTGCAAATGCATCCTAAATCCATCATTGTTTGTGACGAACCGGCAACAATGGAATTGAAGGTAAAAACAGTCAAATACTTCTACCAACTGGAAGCAGAGATTATCGGCGAATTCGCCAGCAAACATTAAGAATCTACACAGCCTGATGCCTCTCTCGCAGGCTGATTACCGTCATTATCTTCAATCATCATCTCCCGATCCCATAGGAGGCTAAGATGTATGCTTTAACCAACTGCATTATATATACCGGTCACAACAGACTAGATGAGCATGCCGTTATCATTGCAGACGGCTTAATTAAACGAATTTGCCCAACACAAGAGTTACCCGAACAGATTGAAAAACGTGATCTAAATGATGCAATTCTTTCCCCCGGCTTTATTGATCTACAAGTGAATGGCTGTGGCGGTGTTCAGTTCAGCGATCAGTTGGAAAATATTTCAGAAAAAACGCTGGCTATCATGCAAAGAACCAATGAACGCTCTGGCTGCACCAGTTACTTACCCACTCTGATTACCAGCACAGACGAATTGATGATGGCCTCTGTTGAAGTAATGCGCACTTATCTTAAGCATAATCAGCATCAGGCTTTAGGACTGCATCTGGAAGGGCCTTATCTCAATCCGGTAAAGAAAGGTACTCATAATCCAGAGCTTATCCGTAAGCCTACATCTGAAATGATAAATTTCCTGTGCGATAACGCTGATGTCATTACTAAGTTAACCCTGGCACCAGAAATGGTTGAACAAAAATATATTCAGCAGTTGGTAGAGGCCGGTATTGTTGTTTCTGCCGGTCATTCAAATGCTAGTTATGAAGAAGCTCGGCAAGGATTCCAAAACGGAATTACTATCTCAACCCATCTTTATAATGCCATGCCAGCTATTTCAGGCCGTCAACCTGGCTTGATTGGCGCTATCTTTGATACACCTGAAATCTATGCTGGAATCATCGCTGATGGCTTACACGTTTCATGGCCAAATATTCGTAATACTAAACGTTTGAAAAATGATAAATTAATTTTGGTAACGGATGCGACGGCTCCAGCTGGGCTTGATCCCGCCACTTGTGAAATGGAGCATTTCACCTTCGCAGGTAAGACCATATACTATCGCAACGGATTATGTGTTGATCAAAACGGCGTTCTAAGTGGCTCCTCTCTCACTATGATAGATGCCGTTAAAAATAGTGTTGAACATGTTGGTATTGCACTGGATGAAGCACTGAGGATGGCAACTCTCTACCCTGCTCGCGCAATTGGCGTTGATAAATATCTTGGTACCGTTGAAACCGGGAAAATCGCTAACCTCAGTGTTTTCAGTCACGACTTTAAAATCCGCAAGACCATTGTTAACGGAAAAGAAACTGAACTTTGACGGACTAAATAGCTGATGAGTTATAACAACACACAAAAACAAATTGGTAATATTGACCTTGTAAAGCAACTTAACGGAGCCGTGGTATATCGGCTGATTGATCAACAAGGGCCAATCTCTCGCATTCAAATTGCTGAACAAAGTCAGCTTGCGCCAGCCAGTGTGACTAAAATTACTCGTCAGTTACTCGAACGGGGCTTGATTAAAGAAGTCGATCAACAAGCCTCTACCGGAGGCCGCCGCGCCATTTCCATCGTTACAGAAAATCGTCACTTCCACACTATCGGTGTCCGCCTTGGCCGCCATGATGCTACTCTCGCTCTTTATGATATGAGCGGCAGGGCCTTAGTTGAAGAACATTATCCACTGCCTGAAGCGACTCAACAAAAAGTTGAAAACCGGCTCATCAACGCAATAGAAAACTTTATTCAACAAAATCAACGCAGGATACGCGAACTCATCGCCATTTCAGTTATCCTGCCTGGATTAGTTGACCCAGATACCGGCATCGTCCGATATATGCCTCATATTAAAGTGACTCACTGGACTCTGGTCGATAATTTGAAAAAGCATTTCAACATTACCTGTTTTGTTGGTCATGATATTCGCAGTTTGGCATTGGCTGAACACTATTTCGGCGCTACCCGTGATTGTGAAGACTCAATATTGGTACGTATCCATCGAGGTACCGGTGCCGGGGTAATTATCAACAACCAGATACTTCTCAATAATAGAGGAAACTTAGGCGAAATTGGTCACATTCAAATTGATCCACTCGGTGAACGTTGTCACTGCGGCAATTTTGGCTGCCTGGAAACTATCGCCGCTAACTCAGCGATAGAAGCGCGAGTTCAGCATCAATTAAAGCAAGGTTTTCCAAGCCAGCTAACATTGAATAATTGCAATATCAGAGCTATCTGCCAAGCCGCCAATCAAAATGATCCACTAGCCTCCGAAGTGATAAAAAGCGTCGGCCATTACCTCGGCAAAGCCATCTCTATCGCGATTAATTTATTTAACCCACAGAAGGTTGTGCTAGCGGGAGAAATTACTGAAGCTCAGAAAGTGCTCTTACCCGCTATTCAAAGTTGTATCAACTCTCAGGTTTTGAAAGAATTTCGTCAAGATCTGCCAATTGTTGTCTCTGAATTAGTCCACTGTTCTGCTATTGGTGCCTTCGCTCTGACTAAACGTGCTATGCTTAACGGTGTCCTATTACAACACTTACTCGAAGGGTAATGTCATTTTTTGTTGGTTTTGTCAGCAAAATGATTATATGCCAAACAAACAGGCGACTTTAAGCAGATTTCGAGAAAAAAGCAGTTGACGCATTTAGCTGATATACGCATAATGCGCCCCGCAACGCCGATGAAGGTAATGCAAAAAAGATGGCTACGTAGCTCAGCTGGTTAGAGCACAGCACTCATAATGCTGGGGTCACAGGTTCGATTCCCGTCGTAGCCACCATCTTTGCGGGAGTGGCGAAATTGGTAGACGCACCAGATTTAGGTTCTGGCGCCGCAAGGTGTGCGAGTTCAAGTCTCGCCTCCCGCACCATTCATTCATCGAGTTGTCGTTATTCAGATGGGGTATCGCCAAGCGGTAAGGCACCAGGTTTTGATCCTGGCATTCCCAGGTTCGAATCCTGGTACCCCAGCCATAATCTTGATAACACAATTCTGACAACATGTTGTACAGTGACTACTTTCAGTTGGGGTATCGCCAAGCGGTAAGGCACCAGGTTTTGATCCTGGCATCCCCAGGTTCGAATCCTGGTACCCCAGCCATTAACTGAATGTTGCTCACTAATCGTTTTGCAGTAAATTTTCTCGCTTCAAAAAAGGCTACGTAGCTCAGCTGGTTAGAGCACAGCACTCATAATGCTGGGGTCACAGGTTCGATTCCCGTCGTAGCCACCACTCAATTGGGGTATCGCCAAGCGGTAAGGCACCGGATTCTGATTCCGGCATTCCCAGGTTCGAATCCTGGTACCCCAGCCATATTTATCAATGTGTTACGTGAAGTGACATGTTGAAAAAGAATATACATGTACAAGCCCGCCGAAAGGTGGTTTTTTTGTTTTCCAGCCCTCTATCTTTTCTTGCTTGCCAATTAGCTACATACAAAGAAAAGCAAATTGTCCACGCCATAAACAGATTTACGACGTGTTTGTGATCTTCATTACCAACCTATACGGTTACAATCCTAACGCATACTTAAGCACCGCTTTTTTCATTACGCCAGCCCGTTGACCTGCCATTAGCGCGAGATTACGAACAACTTTCAGCCCTGTCAGCTCATTGCTGAACACGGTGTAAAATAGATCCATTCCAGCTTGCATCATCAGGTTATCCGGCATTCTGCGGCGCTGATAACGCATCAACACTTCCAATGAATCCCACTGTTCCGTTAATTCTCTCGCTTTCGCCAAAACATCAAGCAGAGTATCCACATCCCGATAACCAAGATTTACTCCCTGTCCAGCCAGCGGATTAATGGTATGAGCCGCATCACCCAACAATACTAATCCTTCACGCACATAACTGTTAGCATGATGACGAGTCAAAGGAAATGAACCGGCAACAACGGGAGTCACTTTACCTAACCGTACAGGAAATGCCTGAAAAATCTCCTGCTCCAGTTGAGCCATTGGCATTGCCTGTAATTGTCGTATGCGTGCCGGTTTGTCGTACCACACCAGCGAAGCCCATTGATCAAACAGTGGAAGAAACGCTCTTGGGCCAGAAGGAAAAAACTGCTGCCAGGTAATATCCTGCTGTGGCTGTTCTGTTTTTACCGTGATCAACATACAAGACTGTCTGTACTGCCAACCACGACTGCCAATTCCCGCCATTTGCCGAACCTGAGAACGAGCACCATCAGCCCCGACAATCAAGCGAGTAGTCATTTCCGTTCCATCAGCCAGAGTCACTAACCAACCCACTTTCTGCCACTGCATTGATTGCAATACTGCCGGGCATAGCAAAGTCAAATTGGGATATTTTTCAAACTGCTGCCACAGAGCCAGTTGCAAGATACGGTTTTCAACCATATAGCCCAACTCAGGCAACCCCAGACTTTGGGCATCAAACACCAAATTAGAATCATTCTGTTCCCAAGTCTCTAATGTACGATACGGCGCGCTGCGCATCTGTAATACCGCATCCCATGCACCAAGTTGTTTGAGCAAATCTACAGAGGCACAACTGATCGCTGACACACGTACATCAGGACGACTCTGTGCATCATAAGATTGTGGTGGTTGATGATCCAATAAAGCAACTGTCCAACCTTCCTGTGCCAGCCCCAATGCTGTCGCAGCGCCGATCATGCCAGCCCCAACCACCACTACATCAAAAATCTGTTGTGAATTATTCATCTCAGTCATGCTATTAACCCATTGATTAGTACAGTGTACCGAATTTTTAATTCTCCGGTAGAGAATATCCTGTTTAACAGTCTGGTCACTGCTCCTGCAAATGACTACAATATCCGACAACTTTATGCCTAATACACAATTGCTTTTGCCGTGTAATAACACTTTTCAGCGCGGTAGAAAGCTTGGATGCACAAGAAAATGTCGACGATAAAAAAACTGTATATTAAAACTTGGGGCTGTCAGATGAATGAATATGATTCATCTAAAATGGCCGACCTGCTGGAAAGTACTCACGGTTATCAGTTAACCGATGTCGCCGAAGAAGCAGACATTTTGCTATTAAATACCTGTTCAATCCGCGAAAAAGCACAGGAAAAGGTTTTCCATCAATTAGGCCGCTGGAAAAACCTAAAAGATACTAATCCAGATATCATCATTGGAGTCGGTGGCTGTGTCGCCTCTCAGGAAGGGGATTTCATCCGTCAGCGTGCTCAATGCGTAGATATTATTTTCGGGCCGCAAACATTGCACCGTTTACCTGAGATGATCAACCAGGTGAAAGGTACCCGCAGCCCAGTTGTTGATATCAGCTTCCCAGAAATCGAGAAATTTGACCGCCTTCCTGAACCACGCGCTGAAGGCCCGTCTGCTTTCGTTTCTATTATGGAAGGCTGCAACAAATACTGTACTTTCTGTGTCGTACCTTATACCCGCGGAGAAGAGGTTAGCCGCCCATGTGATGATGTTCTGTTTGAAATCGCACAACTTGCCGCGCAAGGCGTACGTGAAGTCAACCTTCTCGGTCAGAACGTGAACGCTTATCGTGGCGCGACTTATGATGGTGATATTTGCTCTTTCGCTGAGCTAATTCGTTTAGTCGCGGCTATAGATGGTATTGACCGTATTCGCTTTACGACTAGCCACCCAATTGAGTTTACAGACGATATTATTGCTGTTTACGAAGATACACCGGAATTGGTTAGCTTCCTGCATCTACCGGTGCAAAGTGGCTCGGACCGTATTCTAACGTTGATGAAACGTGCCCACACCGCCCTTGAGTATAAGAGCATTATCCGCAAACTGCGTAAAGCACGTCCTGATATCTTGATAAGCTCTGATTTCATTGTCGGATTCCCAGGTGAAACCCAAGATGACTTCGAGAGAACCATGAAACTGATCGCTGATGTCAATTTCGATATGAGCTACAGCTTCATCTATTCCGCTCGTCCGGGAACACCGGCAGCCGATCTGCCTGATGACGTCAGCGAAGAAGAGAAGAAACAGCGTCTTTACCTGTTACAACAACGTATCAACCAACAAGCAATGAGCTACAGCCGTGCTATGTTGGGCAGTGTACAACGTATTCTGGTTGAAGGAACTTCCCGTAAGAATGTGATGGAACTTTCTGGCCGTACCGAAAACAATCGGGTTGTCAACTTTGAAGGTCAGCCTGATATGATTGGCAAATTCGTTGATGTTGAAATTGTTGATGTTTACGCCAACTCACTACGCGGTAAAGTTATCCGTACCGAAGATCAAATGGATCTTCGTACACACGAATCACCTGAGTCCGTTATAGCCCGTACCCGTAAAGAAGATGAAATCGGGGTCGGCACTTATCAGCCCTAAATATAGAGATAATCAGTGATTCAACAAATTCATTCACAAATAGCAACTCAGGAAATTTTCCTCGAACCAGCCGATAATCAGCGCCTAATGAGCCTGTGTGGGCCGTTTGATGACAATTTGAAGCAGCTTGAACGCCGGTTAGGTATTGAAATTAGCCGTCGTGATAACCGTTTTAAACTGATGGGCAAACCGCTGTGCGTTAGCGCAGCCACTAATATCCTACGGCATTTATATGCGGAAACTTCCCCTGTCCGTGGGGTGAGGCCAGATATCAAACCAGAACAGATCCATCTGGCAATTACTGAGAGCCGAGTTCTGGAACAAACCGCCGAGAGCATACCCGAATACGGTAAAGCTGTTAACATTCGCACCAAACGCGGCATGGTGAAACCACGGACGCCCAATCAGGCGCAGTATATTGCCAATATCCTTAGCCATGATATTACGTTTGGGATTGGCCCTGCCGGTACGGGAAAAACTTACCTGGCCGTCGCTGCTGCGGTTGATGCACTGGAACGGCAGGAAATCCGCCGTATCCTGCTAACCCGACCGGCAGTAGAAGCGGGTGAAAAATTGGGTTTTCTACCTGGCGACCTGAGCCAAAAAGTTGATCCGTACCTGCGTCCACTCTACGATGCTCTATTTGAAATGCTAGGTTTTGAAAAAGTTGAAAAGCTGATCGAGCGTAACGTTATTGAAGTTGCTCCGTTAGCTTATATGCGTGGACGAACCTTAAACGACGCTTTTATTATTCTGGATGAGAGCCAGAACACGACCATCGAACAGATGAAGATGTTCCTGACTCGTATCGGCTTCAACTCCAAAGCGGTTGTTACCGGTGATGTTACGCAAATCGACCTGCCTCGTGGACAGAAATCCGGCCTACGCCATGCCATTGAAGTTCTATCAGGCGTCGGTGAGCTGAGTTTCAACTTTTTCCACAGTGATGATGTTGTCCGCCACCCGGTGGTAGCCAAAGTTGTCATTGCCTATGAAGAGTGGGAAGCAACCGAGCAAAAACGCAAACAGACACTCAACGAGCAACGCAAGCAGGAAGCACAATGAGTTCAGTCATACTTGATTTACAAATTGCTTGTGAACATTCACAAGGTCTTCCTGAAGAAACCCTGTTCCAGCGCTGGCTGGATGGGGTTTTACCTCAATTTCAACCAGAAAGTGAAGTCACTATCCGCATTGTTGATGAGGCAGAAAGCCACGATTTAAATCTGACCTACCGTGGTAAAGATAAGCCAACAAATGTGTTATCTTTCCCATTTGAAGCACCACCAGAGGTTGATTTACCCCTGCTTGGTGATCTCATTATCTGTCGTCAGGTTGTTGAAAAAGAAGCAGAGGAGCAACAAAAAACAGTAGAAGAACATTGGGCGCATATGGTTGTGCACGGCTGCTTACATTTGCTGGGTTATGACCATATCGAAGATGACGAAGCGGAAGAAATGGAATCTTTGGAAACAGAAATTATGCAAGAGTTGGGTTATTCTGACCCCTACCTTGCAGAAAAAGAGTAACCATTCGTACCATTTTTATGCTAAAAAATACCAACAATAACTTATTTAATGGGAAATTTTCATTAAAACGCCATGAGCGACGACCATCCTTCAAGTAACGATAATCCTGGCCCTAAGAAAGGGTTTTTCACTCTTCTTCTTAACCAGCTTTTTCACGGTGAGCCAAAAAGCCGTGATGAACTGGTGGAATTGATCCGTGACTCTGAACAAAACGATCTGATTGATCCTGATACCCGCGATATGCTCGAAGGGGTAATGGATATTTCCGATCAACGTGTCCGGGATATCATGATCCCCCGTTCTCAAATCGTTACCTTAAAACGTAATCAAACCCTGGACGAATGTCTGGATGTAATTATCGATTCGGCTCACTCTCGTTTCCCTGTGATCAGTGAAGATAAAGATCATATTGAAGGGATTTTGATGGCAAAAGACCTATTGCCATTTATGCGCACCGATGCCCCTCCATTCAGCATAGATAAGGTTCTGCGTCAGGCTGTCGTTGTACCTGAAAGTAAACGGGTTGACCGCATGCTGAAAGAGTTCCGTTCTCAACGTTATCATATGGCAATCGTCATTGATGAGTTTGGTGGTGTATCGGGCCTAGTCACTATCGAAGATATTCTTGAACTGATCGTCGGTGAAATTGAAGACGAATACGATGAAGAAGAAGATGTCGATATTCGTGCCTTGAGCCGTCATACCTATACGGTACGAGCTCTAACTCAGATTGAAGACTTTAATGAAGCCTTTAGCACCCAATTCAGTGATGAAGAAGTGGATACTATTGGCGGTCTGGTTATGCAGGCATTCGGTCATTTGCCAGCCAGAGGGGAGTCCGTTGATATCAACGGTTATCTCTTTAAAGTTGCTATGGCCGATAGCCGAAGAATTATTCAGGTTTATGTTACGATACCGGACGATGCGCCAATACCTAACCTTGAAGAAGAATAAAATCTGAATGAACAAAGCTTCATTATTAAATTGCCAGCGGCTGCGCGCCCTGCTGGCACTATTCTTTGGAGCCAGTGGAACACTGGCTTTTTCGCCTTTTGACTTCTGGCCTGCCGCTATTATCTCCCTGTTTGGACTACAACTTCTGACTTTGAATAGAACACCCCGACAAGCGGCATTTATTGCTTTTTGTTGGGGATTCGGTCTGTTTGGCAGTGGTACAAACTGGGTGTATGTCAGCATTGCCAATTTCGGTGGCATGCCAACCGCGGTCAATATTCTGCTGGTCATATTACTTGCCGCCTATCTCTCACTCTATCCTGCTTTATTCGCTGGCTTACTCAACCGTTTCTTCGCAAAAACGAACGGGGTGAGGCTGGCTGTAGCAGCACCTGCATTATGGCAACTCACTGAATTCCTGCGAGGCTGGATTCTAACCGGTTTCCCCTGGCTACAATTCGGCTATAGCCAATTAGATGGTCCAATGAAAGCCATTGCGCCAATTTTGGGTGTTGAGGCCATCACATTCCTGTTGATGGCTATCAGTGGGTTATCCGTTCTGGCCGTCATACATCGGAAAATAGTCGCCGGTATTATCGCTGCCGCCATTTTGCTATTACCGTGGTCAATACGCCATTATCAGTGGTACAACCTACTGCCTGAAAAAACAGTTGACGTCGCGCTAGTTCAGGGAAATATCCCACAATCCCTAAAATGGGTCCCTAACATGCTCAACGAAACTATGGACATCTACATGGACAATAGCCTGCCCTATATCGGCAAAATACCGATAATCATCTGGCCGGAGTCTGCCATTCCTTCATTGGAAAGTTATCAACGTCATTTTCTAACAAAATTGGATGAGCTGTTACGCAATCAACATACCAGCCTTATTACCGGTATTGTCGATGAAAGAGCCGTTGGCAACAGTGATAAGATCTATAACAGCGTGATTGTACTCGGCGATAAAATACCTTATCAATATCCGGCAGCTATTCGTTACGATAAATATCATCTGGTACCATTCGGCGAATTTGTTCCGCTGGAATCTCTACTCCGTCCTCTGGCACCATTCTTCAACTTACCCATGTCTTCATTCAGCCGTGGCAACTACATTCAACCACAGCTTTCTGTTGCAGGATATAACCTGACCACCGCTATCTGTTATGAAATCATACTGGGTGAACAGGTTCGTGCGAATTTCAAACCGGATACCGAATTCTTACTTACTGTTTCCAATGATGCTTGGTTTGGCGGTTCAATTGGCCCCTGGCAACATTTCCAAATGGCACGCATGCGCTCCCTCGAATTAGGACGCCCATTACTACGTAGTACCAATAACGGCATTACAGCCGTTATCAGCCCGGACGGAGAAGTGCAAGCAGCACTCCCACAATTTACCCGTAATGTTTTGGCAGCTAAAGTGACACCCGCAACCGGGATAACACCCTATGCTCGCTGGGGTAACTGGCCGGTATGGATAATTACCGTATTGTTTGCCCTGTTTGCCTTAACATATAACCGCCGTAAATCTTAATCCATGTAGCCAAAAGGGAGCAAAACTGCTCCCTTGCACCACGCAAAAACAGATTAACTTTTAATCCATTTTCCATCCAATTGATAGAAAAACAAAGGAGTAACAAGTTATGCAAGCAAAACGTCTGCAACCATCGGAAATTTCACCGGAGCTTTATAACGCAGTCGTGAAAGTCGATGAATTAACTTACCAATCCACTCTCGGTAAGGCACTCATCGAACTCATCAAAGTCAGAGTTTCCCAAATCAATGGCTGTGCCTTTTGCCTTAATATGCATTACAAGGCTGCCCGCAAGGCAGGAAATAGCGAACAAAAACTCTACCTCCTGAGTGCTTGGAAAGAAGCAACTATTTTTACATCACGGGAACGTGCGGCGTTAGGCTGGACAGAGGCTTTATCTCGGGTTGCCGAGACTGGGGCAGAAGATGAACATTACACCCCGTTATTAGCAGAATTTGATGAAAAAGAGATTGTCGATTTAACATTGTTAATCGGCCTTATCAACCTGTGGAATCGTCTGGCAATTGGTATGAAATATACTTTGCCCAATTCTACCTCTGACCTATCCTAAAATAATTTGGCATGGTTAATAATCAACAGTGCCAACTCTCAATAACTGATATTACTCTACGTTATACAAATAATTTACTTAAACAACTTATTGGTATTAATTTTTTACCCTCTTTACTATTTTGGCACGCTAATTGCTGTTATCTCTATGAATGAAAAGGAAAATAGCTGTTTAACTAACCCAAAATGGGAAAACGCACTAAAAAAATGATAATCAAGCACCTTTATTGTGCAAGATAAACAACATTGTTCATTTATAGTGCGAGACAGCTCCCGAAACAGAAACAATTCATTTTCATTGACTAACCCTTTTGTACTATTTTTTAACACTATATATACATATAACAGCAAATGATCCTCGATTAAAAACAAATCACAGAGAGACTTTTGCAAACACAACAACATCGCAAACGATAGCCACATTAAAGGAGTTGTATATGCGTATGCGTAACCTAGTACTAACCATGATGTTACTTGGCATGGCGGGGGCTGTTCAGGCCGAAGAGTTAACGGGAACACTGAAAAAGATTAAAGATGATGGCGTGATCATTGTAGGGCATCGTGAATCTTCCGTACCTTTTGCTTACTACGATAATCAGCAAAAAGTCGTCGGCTACTCTCAGGATTATTCTAATCTGATTGTTGAAGCAGTGAAGAAGAAACTGGATATACCAAATCTGCAAGTAAAATTGATACCCGTGACTTCTCAAAATCGCATCCCATTGCTACAAAATGGCACTTATGATTTCGAATGCGGTTCCACTTCCAATAACCTTGAACGCCAAAAACAAGTCTCTTTCTCAAACTCTATCTTTATTGTTAATACCCGTTTGTTGACTAAAAAAGGTTCCGGTATAAAAGATTTCCCTGATTTAGCCGGTAAAAATGTCGTTGTCTCAGCAGGTACCACATCTGAAATATTGCTGAATAAACTTAACGATGAGAAAAACATGAAAATGCGCATCATCAGTGCAAAAGATCATGGCGACTCATTCCGTACTCTGGAGTCCGGCCGTGCCATCGCCTTTATGGTGGACGACGCTCTGCTAGCAGGTGAACGCGCCAAAGCGAAAAAACCTGATCAGTGGGAAATTGTTGGTACACCTCAGTCTAGAGAAGCCTATGGTTGTATATCGCGCAAAGACGATCTTCAATTCAAGAAGCTGATCGATGAGACCATTGTTCAGGCGCAAACCTCTGGCGTGGCAGAGAAATCATTTGAGCGCTGGTTCAAACACCCGATTCCACCCAAGAACCTGAATTTGAATTTCTCTTTGTCTGATGAAATGAAAGCACTATTTAAATCGCCAAATGATAAGGCGCTTGACTAGAAATATAATTAAAAAAATGGCTATTTGATTGGCATCACAGGGTGCGAGGTGGCCGTTCCCTACCTCGCTTTTTTTTCTCAGCCAATCAATCGCTTTTAGGGGATTAAGCTACACCCTCACAGGGAGTATTATTATGTCAATCGATTGGAACTGGGGCATCTTTTTGCAAGCTGCCCCTTTCGGCAATACGACTTATCTAGGCTGGTTAATAGCTGGATTTCAGGTGACGATTGCCTTGTCTATCTGCGCCTGGATTATCGCTTTCGTTGTCGGCTCACTGTTCGGCATCTTGCGTACTGCTCCCAATAAAATACTATCTGGAATAGGTACCTGTTATGTTGAGCTCTTTCGTAACGTACCGCTGATAGTTCAATTTTTTATCTGGTACCTGGTTGTACCTGAACTACTGCCAGAAAAAATCAGCCTGTGGTTTAAAACTGAACTGGACCCTAATATTCAATTTTTTCTCTCATCCACTGTCTGTTTAGGTCTTTTCACCGCGGCACGTGTGTGTGAGCAGGTTCGTGCCGCCATACAATCACTACCACGCGGTCAGAAATCGGCAGGATTGGCAATGGGGCTAACCTTGCCACAAACCTATCGCTATGTCCTATTACCCAATGCCTATCGAGTGATCATTCCACCCATGACGTCAGAAATGATGAATCTGGTAAAAAACTCCGCCATCGCCTCCACTATTGGCCTGGTCGATATGGCAGCACAGGCAGGTAAGTTACTTGATTACTCAGCACATGCTTATGAGACATTCACGGCAATTACACTGGCCTATGTCGGAATCAATCTGGTGATCATGCTTGCCATGCACTTGCTTGAGAAAAAAGTACGTTTACCGGGTAATATTGGAGGTCAATAAATGTACGAGTTTGACTGGAGTTCGATTATCCCCAGTATCCCGTTTCTGCTACAAGGCTTAGTCATTACAGCAAAAATCACTATTATTGCTGTTGTTGTCGGTATTCTCTGGGGAACCGTACTGGCCGTGATGCGGCTCTCTTCGATAAAAGTACTGAGCTGGTTTGCCACTTTATATGTCAATCTGTTCCGTTCTGTGCCACTAGTTATGGTACTGTTATGGTTCTACCTGATTGTGCCTAGTCTAGTGCAAAATGTTCTGGGGATTTCTCCGAAAACAGATATTCGTTTAATTTCAGCTATGGTCGCGTTTGCCTTTTTCGAAGCCGCTTACTATTCAGAAATTATCCGGGCAGGAATTCAGAGTATCTCCCGCGGGCAATCTTCGGCAGCACTGGCATTGGGTATGACGCCAATGCAAAGTATGAGGCTAGTTATCCTGCCTCAGGCATTCCGTGCGATGACTCCGCTGTTACTAACACAGGGGATCGTACTGTTTCAAGACACCTCATTGGTGTATGTGCTCAGTCTGGCGGACTTTTTCCGTACTGCGGCAAATATCGGTGAGCGTGATGGCACTCAGGTCGAAATGATCCTATTTGCTGGTTTGGTTTATTTTATTATTAGTATTGCCGCATCTATGCTGGTTAACTATTTGAAGAAAAGGACTGTTTGATGATCTCCCTGAAAAATGTATCCAAGTGGTATGGCCAATTTCAGGTTCTCTCCGACTGCTCAACTGAAGTTAAAAAAGGTGAAGTCGTTGTGGTCTGTGGCCCATCTGGCTCAGGCAAATCCACCCTGATAAAAACGGTTAATGGCCTGGAATCCATCCAACAGGGTGAAATTCTGGTTAATGACATTAAAGTCAATGACAAAAACACCAATCTGGCACAATTACGTTCTAAAGTCGGCATGGTGTTCCAGCATTTTGAACTGTTCCCTCATCTCTCCATCATCGAGAATTTAACTCTGGCACAGATTAAAGTGCTTAATCGTGATAAAAAAGCGGCGGAAGAAAAAGGGTTGAAATTACTTGAACGCGTTGGGCTTGCCAGTCAGGCGAATAAATTCCCGTCTCAACTTTCCGGTGGTCAACAGCAACGTGTAGCAATCGCCCGTGCCCTTTGTATGGACCCAATTGCCATGCTATTCGACGAACCCACTTCCGCACTCGATCCTGAAATGATTAATGAAGTACTTGATGTCATGGTTAAACTGGCAGACGAAGGGATGACCATGATGGTTGTTACTCACGAGATGGGCTTCGCGCGTAAGGTAGCTAACCGAGTTATCTTTATGGATGAAGGCAAAATTGTTGAAGATAGTAAGAAAGAAGATTTCTTTGCGAATCCAAAATCAGATCGCGCCAAAGAATTTCTCGCTAAAATTCTTCACTAACCTCATTTCATCTCTGGTGGTGACTCCCGTCACCATCGGATTTTCCCTCAGAACCACTGTTTCTTATATATCAAATCAGATATGCTATGCCGATCTCATATTTTACCAACTAAATGATTGCTACAAGCGTAGCTTTTTACTCACCATAGGATTATCGGTGCCATGCAAGAACAATACCGTCCAGAAGATATAGAGCCGCAAGTTCAGCTTCACTGGCAAGAGAAGCAAACTTTTAAAGTGACAGAAGATAACAGCAAAGAAAAATATTACTGCCTGTCCATGCTACCTTACCCTTCTGGCCGACTACACATGGGCCATGTACGCAATTACACTATCGGCGATGTTATCTCTCGCTACCAACGTATGCTGGGTAAAAACGTCCTGCAACCTATCGGTTGGGATGCGTTTGGCCTGCCTGCGGAAGGGGCCGCGGTCAAAAATAATACCGCGCCCGCTCCGTGGACCTATGCCAACATCGAATATATGAAAGGTCAGTTGAAAACACTGGGCTTCGGTTACGATTGGGATCGTGAAGTCACAACCTGTACCCCAGAATATTACCGTTGGGAACAGTGGTTTTTCACCAAATTGTATGAAAAGGGTCTGGTTTATAAAAAGACCTCCGCAGTTAACTGGTGCCCTCACGATCTGACCGTTCTAGCTAATGAACAAGTGGTCGATGGCTGTTGTTGGCGTTGTGACACTAAAGTTGAACGTAAAGAAATTCCACAGTGGTTTATCAAGATCACTGATTATGCCGAAGAGTTGTTAAATGATCTGGATACGCTGGAAGAGTGGCCTGAACAGGTCAAAACCATGCAGCGCAATTGGATTGGTCGCTCCGAAGGGGTAGAAATCACTTTTGATGTGGCTGATAGTCAGGAGAAGCTGACCGTCTATACCACTCGTCCTGATACGTTCCTCGGTGCCACTTATGTTGCGATTGCCGCCGGTCATCCTCTGGCAAAACAAGCAGCAGAAAATAATGCTGAACTGGTTGCTTTCATTGATGAGTGCCGTAATACCAAAGTTGCAGAAGCAGATATGGCAACAATGGAGAAAAAAGGCATGGCAACCGGTATGTTTGCTATTCATCCATTGACCAAAGAGAAAGTAGCAATCTGGGTTGCAAACTTCGTCCTGATGGAATACGGCACTGGCGCTGTCATGGCAGTTCCCGGCCACGATCAACGCGATTGGGAATTTGCGACAAAATATAACCTGCCAATGAAAACCGTTATTCTGGACAATGAAGGTAATGAACCAAATGTTCATGAAGCCCCGATAACGGATAAAAATGTTCTGTTTAATTCCGGTGAATTTAGCGGTCTGAATCACGAAGCCGGTTTTAATGCCATCGCTAATAAACTGGTGGAAATGGGCGTAGGTAAGCGTAAAGTCAACTATCGTCTGCGTGACTGGGGGGTTTCCCGTCAACGTTACTGGGGTGCTCCTATTCCAATGGCAACACTGGAAGATGGCACAGTTGTGCCAGTTCCAGCAGATCAACTGCCTGTTATTCTGCCGGAAGATGTCAAAATGGATGGCATCACCAGCCCAATTAAAGCTGATCCTGAGTGGGCAAAAACCACTATCAACGGCCAGCCAGCACTACGTGAGACTGATACCTTTGATACCTTTATGGAATCATCCTGGTACTACGCTCGCTACACCTGCCCAGATTATGACAAAGGTCTGCTCGATCCAGCAGCGGCTAACTATTGGCTGCCAGTTGACCAGTACATCGGTGGTATCGAACATGCCATCATGCATCTGATGTATTTCCGTTTCTTCCACAAACTGATGCGTGACGCCGGCCTGGTCAATTCCAATGAACCTGCCAAACGCTTGTTATGTCAGGGCATGGTTCTAGCCGATGCTTTTTATTACATCGGCAAAAATGGTGAAAAAATTTGGGTTTCCCCGGCTGATACTATCGTTGAACGTGATGATAAAGGCCGTATCGTTAAAGCGACGGATAAAGAAGGCCATGAGCTGGTTTATACCGGCATGAGCAAAATGTCTAAATCCAAAAACAACGGTATTGACCCACAATTGATGGTAGAAAAATATGGTGCTGATACCGTTCGCCTGTTTATGATGTTTGCTGCGCCACCAGAGCTGACGCTAGAATGGCAAGAATCCAGCGTTGAAGGAGCAAATCGCTTCCTGAAACGTGTGTGGCGCTTGGTTTATGAGCATAGCAGCAAAGGGACGACTCAACCGCTAGACATCACAAACCTGACAGTGGAACAAAAAGATCTATTCCGTGATCTGCACAAAACCATCGCTAAAGTCACAGATGATGTTGGTCGCCGCCAAGCATTCAATACGGCTATCGCTGCGGTAATGGAATTGATGAATAAACTGACCCGCGCACCACAGGAAACCGAGCAGGATCGCGCTCTGATGCAAGAGGCTCTGTTGGCGGTTGTCCGTATGTTGTCACCAATAACTCCTCATGCTTGCTTTATTATGTGGCAAGCTCTGGGTGGTGAAGGTGATATTGATACGGCTGATTGGCCACAAGCTGATGAACAGGCAATGGTTGACGATACCAAGCTGGTCGTCATTCAAGTTAACGGTAAAGTGCGTGGTCGTGTTACTGTGCCAGCCGATGCGACGAAAGAATATGTTCATGATCTGGCGGCACAAGAGTATGGTGTGGCGAAATACCTTGAAGGCGTCACTATTCGCAAAGTCATTTATGTACCAGGCAAACTGCTGAATCTGGTCGTCGGCTGATAAAGGAGGCAATGTGCGACATCGTATTTTAACGTTGTTGCTGGGGTTGGCGGTGCTAGTCACCGCTGGCTGCGGTTTTCATCTGCGCGGCACCACTCAGGTACCACCAGAACTCAAAAAGCTGCAATTAACAAGCAGTGACCCATATGGGCCACTAGCCCGTTCTGTTCGCCAACAGCTTCGTCTGAATAACGTCACTATTATTGAGGATGGTAGTGCTGATATTCCTATTTTGAAGTTAATCGACTCTTCTGAAAATAAAGATACTGTCTCTGTTTTCCAAGATGGTAAAGCTGCTGAACGCCAACTGACATTGTACGTTAATGCACAAGTCATTATGCCAGACGGCAGCGTATATCCAATACGATCCAGGGTTGACCGCTCTTTTTTCGACAACCCATTAGAGGCCCTGGCGAAAGATGCTGAAAACGAGATAATCAATCAGGAAATGCGTGAACAAGCCGCTCGTCGGCTAGTTCGCCAGTTATTGACTGTTCATAACGCAGAAGAGCAGAAAGCCAGAGAAAAACAGGCGGGACAGCAAGCTGCGCAAGCACAATGATCAAACTCTATCCCGAACAACTAATTTCGCAGCTCAATGAGGGGCTGCGAAACTGTTATCTGATATGGGGTAATGAACCCCTACTATTACAGGAAAGTCAGGATCATATCCGCAAGGCTGCTGAAAAACACGCTTTCACTGAACACTTCACCTATACGCTGGATAATCATACCGAATGGGATGAGATATTTGGTATCTGTCAGTCATTAAGTCTATTTGCTAGCCGTCAAACACTCACTTTGCTTCTGCCGGAAAATGGCCCTAACGCAGCAATGGCTGAACAACTGGTAAAACTGGCAGAGCTTCTTCACCCAGATATACTGTTAATACTACGTGGTCTAAAATTGACCAAAGCTCAGGAGAACAGTAACTGGTTCAAAGTGCTAGGAAAAAACGGTGTTTACGTCAGTTGTCAGACCCCCGAACAGAACCGTCTGCCGCAATGGGTTGCACAACGGGCCAAAGCCATGAAATTGATGTTGGAAGAACAGGCCAATCAACTACTGTGTTACTGCTATGAAGGAAATTTACTGGCGTTGGCTCAAGCACTTGAACGACTCTCGTTGCTATATCCAGATGGTAAACTGACCTTACATCGTATTGAAAACGCAGTGAATGATGCGGCTCACTTTACACCCTATCACTGGGTAGACGCGTTATTAGCAGGTAAAGCAAAACGAGCCTGGCATATTCTGAAACAGTTAAAACAGGAAGATTGCGAAGCTGTTATTCTACTACGTACCGTACAGCGGGAGTTACTGCTACTACTCACGCTGAAACGTCAAGGTACCATAACGCCAATGAAAGCGCTGTTAGATCAGCATCGGGTATGGCAAAACCGTCGCCCATTACTGACAAGTGCACTACAACGTCTCACTCAACATGATTTGCAGCGAGCAATTCATTTACTTGTACAGATGGAACGCCAGATCAAACAGGATTACGGCCAATCTATTTGGTCAGATTTGGAAACTCTTTCCATGCTGTTATGTGGAAAAATCTTACCTGAGAGCTTTCTTAATGCCTCATACCACTAATTCAACTTGCCCGAAACAACCCGTTATTCAAGCATTATTTGGTGGAACATTCGACCCCATCCATTACGGGCACTTGCAGCCAGTTGAAACCCTGGCATATCAAATTGGCCTAAAACAAGTGATTTTACTACCAAATCACGTTCCGCCACACCGCCCACAGCCAGAAGCCTCCGCACAACAGCGGCTTGAAATGGTACAACTGGCAGTACAAAATAACCCTCTGTTTACCATCGATAAACGTGAACTAGAGCGCACCACGCCCTCCTACACAATTGATACGTTAGAGTCATTCCGCCAGGAATTTGGTAACAAGCAACCTTTGGCATTTATAATTGGCCAAGATGCTTTGTTATCACTGCATACTTGGCATCGTTGGCAAGAACTGCTGAGCCTCTGCCATTTACTGGTTTGCGCTCGTCCTGGTTATCAAACCCAGTTTTCCACAACTAAAATGCAACAATGGTTTACAGAACATCAAATCTGCGATCCAAACCAGCTTAGTAATCAACCTAACGGTTATATCTATCTGGCAGATACACCTCTGCTGCCTATCTCAGCAACAGACATCCGTCAGCGCCACCAGCAAGGGTTAAGTTGTGACGATTTACTCCCCCTTTCAGTACAAAAGTATATAGATTCACAGGGGTTATATCGCCAATAGCGAAATCTGCCTCGATTAGTCGCTTAGTTGGCTTACCCTTAAGTGACCTGACATGCTATTATTCCGCACTATTTAATCAATTGTGATAAAAAAATAAGGATGAGCCTTTTGCAAGGTAAAGAACTCCAACAGTTTGTTATTGATAAGCTTGAAAACTCCAAAGCACAGGATATCGTTTCCCTGGATGTCCAAGGGAAATCCAGTATTACCGATTGTATGATTATCTGCACCGGAACTTCCAACCGCCACCTGATGTCTGTCGCAGATAATCTGGTTGATGACTGTCGTGCAAGCGGCCTGATCCCACTTGGTGTTGAAGGACAAGGCATATCTGACTGGATTGTCGTAGACCTCGGTGAAGTTATCGTACATGTCATGCAAGAAGAGAGCCGCCGCATGTACGAACTTGAAAAGCTCTGGAGCTGAGTTTGAAGCTGCAATTAATCGCTGTAGGTACAAAAATGCCGGACTGGATACAGGCCGGCTTTATAGATTATTTGCGTCGTTTTCCCAAAGACATGCCATTTGATCTGATAGAAATTCCGGCTGGCAAACGGGGCAAAAATGCGGATATTAAACGCATTCTGGAAAAAGAAGGCGAACAAATGCTGGCCGCTGTCGGCAAAGGCAGCCGTATTGTCACCCTAGACATTCCGGGTTCCCGTTGGGAAACGCCTCAACTGGCGCAACAGCTTGAACATTGGAAACGAGATGGTAGAGATGTCAGTTTATTGATAGGCGGGCCAGAGGGCCTCGCTCCAGCATGTAAAGCTGCTGCGGAACAAAGTTGGTCACTGTCACCGCTGACCTTACCCCATCCTCTGGTCCGGGTTTTGGTTGCGGAAAGCCTGTACCGGGCATGGAGCATTACCACCAATCATCCCTATCATCGGGAATAATTTGGTTATCAACGGATAAAAGCGAATTCTGGCAATGGGATGAAAAATAAACGTACCCCTTTTCGTGATTATACGGCTGAATCAGCCCTATTTGCTCGCCGCGCATTAGTGGCGTTTATTATCATCCTGGTACTGACTGGTATCCTGATTGCCAATCTTTACCATTTACAAATTACTCGCCACGAAGACTATCAAACCCGTTCAAACGAAAACCGTATTAAACTGGTTCCAATTGCACCAAGCCGCGGCATCATCTATGACCGTAACGGCACACCATTGGCGCTTAATCGAACCATCTACCAGTTGGAAATCATCCCCGAAAAGGTAGAAAACCTTGAGCAAACGCTGAATGATTTACGTAATGTTATCGATCTGACTGACGAAGACATTGCCAATTTTGAAAAAGAGCGTAAACGTTCGCGCCGCTTTACCTCTATTCCATTAAAAACTTCTCTTGATCATATTCAAGTCGCACGCTTTGCCGTTAACCAATATCGTTTCCCTGGTTTCGAAATAAAAGGCTACCAACGTCGCTTCTATCCCTATGGTTCAGCACTGACACATATCATCGGCTATGTTGCTAAAATTAATGATAAAGATGTAGAACGACTGGATAAAGAAGGTATTTTACCTAATTACGCAGCTACCCATGACATCGGCAAACTGGGTATTGAACGCTACTATGAAGCTGTTTTACACGGCAAAACAGGTTATGAAGAAGTCGAAGTGAATAACCGAGGCCGAGTGATACGCCAATTACATGAACAACCACCACAGGCCGGACAAGATATCTACCTCACTATCGATCTCGAATTGCAGACCTACATTGAGAAACTCCTCACAACCAGCCGTGCTGCGGTCATTGTCAGTGATCCACGTAATGGGGAAATTCTGGCGCTGGTATCTAACCCAAGCTATGATCCAAACCTCTTCGTAAACGGTATCTCCAATAAAAACTACCAGGAACTATTAAACAACCCTGATAGACCGCTTATTAATCGTGCTACTCAAGGGCTCTACCCTCCCGCTTCAACAGTGAAACCTTTTATTACCGTTGCAGCACTAAGCACAGGTGTTATCAATAAAAATACCACCATTTTTGATCCGGGTTGGTGGCAATTACCGGGTTCAGAAAAACGCTACCGTGACTGGAAACGTTGGGGGCGTGGTAGTATCAATGCACACAAAGCCATTGTAGAATCGGCGGATACTTTCTTCTATCAAGTTGCCTATGATATGGGAATTGATCGTCTATCTGAATGGATGACCAAATTTGGCTATGGCGAAAACACTGGCATCGACCTAGCCGAAGAACGCACCGGTATCATGCCTACTCGTGAATGGAAACAAAGAAAATATAAAAAACCTTGGTACCAAGGAGATACCATTCCTGTTGGTATCGGCCAGGGATATTGGACAGCAACCCCCATTCAAATAGTAAAAGCGCTGATAACCTTAATTAACGACGGTAATGTAAAAACACCACATCTGCTGCTAAGCAAGAAGCTGAAAGGTGAGATGATCCCTTATCAACAAACAGAAAATATTCAGATTGGCGATATCCATTCAGGATACTGGGAATTGGCAAAAAGCGGTATGTACGGCGTTGCTAACCTGCCAAACGGCACCGGCCACAAGAGTTTTATCGGCACGCCTTATAAAGCAGCCGCCAAATCGGGAACAGCACAGGTCTACAGTTATGAAACCTACAACGCCAGTAAAGTTGCCGAGCATTTACGAGATCACAAGCTGATGATTGCTTTCGCCCCTTATGAGAATCCGACAGTAGCCCTTGCCATTATTTTGGAGAATGGTGGCGCAGGTCCAGCAGTGGGAACCCTTGTTCGCCAAATCCTCGACCATGTACTGTTAGGGGATAACAACACAACATTGCCAAATGCTGCCCCTACACCTCCAGGAACAGAAAGTGACTGATTAACGCTATGACAGAAAATCAAAAAAGGGTTCCTCTCTGGACCAGATTACATATCGACTTACCGTTACTACTGTGCATTTTGGCCTTGCTGATATACAGCGCTTTTGTTATGTGGAGTGCCAGCGGTCAAGATATGGGTATGATGGAGCGCAAAATTGGCCAAATTGGCGCGGGGCTGGTTATCATGCTCATCATGGCGCAGATTCCGCCAAGAGTTTATGAAAGCTGGGCACCCCATCTCTATATTGTTTGTGTCATTTTACTGATTTTTGTCGATGCTTTCGGGCAAATAAGTAAAGGTGCGCAACGCTGGCTGGATTTAGGCATTATCCGCTTCCAACCTTCTGAGATTGCCAAGATCGCAGTACCACTGATGATCGCACGCTTTATGAACCGCGATTTATGTCCCCCATCGCTGAAAAATACCACCATCGCGCTGATGCTCATTTTTCTGCCGACTTTACTGGTCGCCGCTCAGCCAGACTTGGGAACTTCAATTCTCATCGCGGCTTCCGGTCTATTCGTCCTGTTCCTTTCGGGCATGAGTTGGCGGTTGATTGGTATCGCAGCTCTGCTGTTAGCCTGTTTTATTCCCATTTTGTGGTTCTTCCTGATGCATGGCTATCAGCGCGATCGCGTCATGATGCTACTTGATCCAGAAAGCGATCCACTAGGCAAGGGTTATCATATTATTCAATCAAAAATCGCGATTGGCTCCGGTGGTTTATCAGGTAAAGGTTGGCTATTAGGAACACAATCTCAATTAGAATTCCTGCCAGAACGTCATACAGATTTCATATTTGCTGTACTGTCGGAAGAACTTGGTTTAATTGGCGTATTACTGTTATTAGCATTATATATGTTATTAATTACACGCGGACTGGCCATCGCAACCAGGGCACAGAACACTTTTGGCCGGGTTATGGTCGGCGGTCTAGTGTTAATCCTGTTTGTTTATATCTTCGTCAATATCGGCATGGTGAGCGGTATCCTGCCTGTAGTAGGCGTTCCCTTGCCATTTGTCAGTTATGGCGGCTCAGCGTTAATTGTCTTAATGGCTGGTTTCGGCATTATTATGTCGATTCACACACACCGAAAATTGTTGTCTAAAAGTTTATAGAGAAGAGGTTTCAATGCGTCAACACTGGCTTATACTTGGCATGATTGCAGCCCTGCTATCCGGCTGTACTACTCCTGACAAACAAAAACCTTCCCCGTTACCAGCAGTACCAACGCAGGATGTTCTGGGAGCAGAACCTCGCTACGAGCCTTATCACCCTAGCGCCAATAATGATTATCAGGTGAACGGACATACTTATCACATTGTGCAAGATCCTTCTCAGTTCAGTGAAACAGGTTATGCGAGTTGGTACGGTGAAGAATCTAGCGGCAAAATGACCGCAATTGGTGAGCGTTTTAATCCTTATGCGCTGACAGCCGCCCATCCTACCCTGCCAATTCCAAGTTATGTCCGGGTGACCAACTTGAGCAATGGCCGTATGATGATTGTTAGAGTCAATGACCGTGGTCCTTATAAACCAGGACGGATTATCGATCTATCGAAAGCTTCCGCTGAACGCTTAAACCTGACGCAAAGTACCAAAGTCAAAGTTGATTTTATTGAGGTTGCCCAAGACGGTTCTGTATCTGGTCCCGGTACCATTGGCAGCCAGATAGTTAAACAGAGTTACGCTCTACCGGGTAGACCAATGCTGACAACCAGCCCGCTGGGAACACCAACAATGGAGAACGTTCCTGATCAGACTGGCAGCCAGCCTTTAACAAATCAGCCGGTGGGACAGGCTCAATCATCGATGGCACAACCGGAAACTACCGGTCAACTACCCGCAATGAAGCTGCAACCCCCTAAACCTGTTACAAACAGTACTTCGACAGCAACCGCGCCAACAACCGCCTCAGCAAATGGTTTTATGGTTCAGGTTGGCGCTGTTAGCAGTGAACAACGAGCAAAAGAGTGGCAACAAACACTAGCTCAACGCTTTAATGTTCAAGGACGCATAACTCAATACAGTAACGTTTATCGTGTACAGTTGGGGCCATTCAACAATCGCCAGCAAGCTGCCGATTTACAACAAAAACTGGCTGACCAGATACAACAATCTTCTTTTATCGTCAGTCCCTAATCGTTTTCTTACTGATATCTCACTTTGATTCAGATATCAGTAAGAGGAGTAAAAAAATGTAAACCTGAGTCTTGTCAAAATTTGGCAATGTCACTATTTTTTTCATTTGCTATGATGTGGCTCGATATCAACCTTTTCTCACGGATGCTGTCCAACCGACCATGAAATATACAACCACTTCTCATTTTATAAAAAGCGCCACCTTGGGTATGGCGCTGGCAATAAGTGCTTCTGCCTTTGCCGATGGAAATGATGTCAACCTGAAAACGATGATCCCAGGCGTGCCTCAAATCGATGCGGAAGCTTATATCCTTATCGACTACAATTCAGGCAAAGTTCTGGCTGAGATGAATGCAGATGCCCACCGTGATCCTGCCAGTCTGACAAAAATGATGACCAGTTATGTTATTGGTCAAGCCATTAAATCAGGCAAAATCCACCCAAATGATATGGTCACTGTTGGTACTGATGCATGGGCAACCGGTAATCCGGTATTTAAAGGCTCTTCCCTGATGTTCCTCAAGCCAGGCGATCAGGTCTCGGTTTCTATGTTATCCCGCGGTATAAACTTGCAATCCGGTAACGATGCCTGTGTTGCAATGGCAGATTATGTTGCCGGCAGCCAAGAGTCTTTCGTTAATTTAATGAATGGTTATGTGAAATCCCTTGGATTAAAGAATACGAATTTCAAAACCGTTCATGGTCTGGATGCAGAAGGCCAATACAGCTCTGCCCGCGATATGGCGCTGATTGGTCAAGCTCTGATCCGTGATGTGCCCGAAGAGTACGCCATCTACAAAGAAAAAGAGTTTACCTACAACAATATTCGCCAGACAAACCGTAACGGCTTGTTGTGGGATAAAAGCTTGAATGTCGATGGTATCAAAACCGGTCACACTAGCGCTGCGGGCTATAACTTGGTTGCTTCTGCAACGGAAGGCGATATGCGTCTGATCTCTGCGGTATTAGGCGGCCACACTCATAAAGGCCGGGAAACAGAAAGTAAGAAACTCCTAACTTGGGGTTTCCGTTTCTTTGAAACTGTTGCTCCTGTGCAAGCAAACAAAGAATTTGCTTCTGAACCCGTCTGGTTTGGAGATAACGATAGGGTTCAGTTAGGTGTTGATAAAGATGTTTATCTGACTATTCCCCGAGGTCGTCTGAAAGATCTGAAAGCCAGCTATGTCATGAATAATAGTGAATTACATGCGCCCCTGACGAAAAGTCAAGTCGTCGGTACTATCAACTTTCAACTTGATGGCAAGACTATTGAACAGCGGCCTTTAGTCGTCATGAATGAAGTAAAAGAAGGCGGCATCTTTAGCCGCTTTATCGATTACATCAAGCTACTATTTCATCATTGGTTTGGCTAATTCTTGAGATAATTAAGCGATAAACAGAGCCCGCCAAAGCGAATCGGGCTACCGCCCGATCGCAATAAGCACCCCCGCGTTTTAAAACGGGGGAAAGTATTAAATTTTACAGAAAACACTGACCGTACATATCGCGGAAAGCAAAACAGGAGCGCCCATGAAAACGAAATTAAATGAACTACTTGAGTTCCCTTGTTCATTCACTTACAAAGTGATGGGCTTGGCGGAACCTGAGCTAGTCAATCAGGTCGTTGAAGTAGTTCAACGCCATGCGCCGGGCGATTACTCTCCACAAGTAAAACCAAGCAGCAAAGGCAACTACCACTCAGTATCCATTACCATCAATGCGACTCATATTGAACAGGTAGAAACGCTGTATGAAGAGTTAGGTAACCTTGAACTGGTACGGGTCGTGTTGTAATAGAAGCCAAAGAATCCCCTATAATTTCACAGGGGATTCTTTATCTATCAGAAATACCACTGTTTCAGGCGCACTAAACTGGTGAGAACCTCTTCCGAGGGTTATACTGACCAAATCTTATAGCTATCAAATGAAGTTTCAATTGCAACATAAAACGATTTTCTTACGTCAATTAGGAATACAACCCTACGGGCCGATTTCTGATGCAATGCACTTGTTTACTGAGCAGCGAGATACCAATACACCTGACGAAATCTGGCTGGTACAGCATCCAAAAGTCTTTACTCAAGGACAAGCAGGTAAAGCTGAACATTTGCTGTCCCTCGGTGATATTCCGATTATTCAATCCGATCGTGGTGGACAAGTCACCTATCATGGCCCTGGTCAGCAAGTTATGTATGTCATGATTGACATCAAACGCGCCAAAATTGGTGTACGGCAACTGGTTACGGCGATAGAGGATACTGTCATTAAAACCCTTGCTCACTTTGGTGTGGAAGCCTATGCCCGTCCGGATGCCCCTGGTGTCTACGTCAATGAAGCCAAAATTTGCTCTCTTGGATTACGGATACGTAAAGGTTGTTCTTTCCACGGATTAGCCCTCAATATCGCAATGGATTTAGAACCCTTTTTACGTATTAACCCTTGTGGCTATGCTGGCATGAAAATGATTCAACTCAGTGACTTAGTTCCTAGAATTACTGTTGAGCAAGTACAACCTATTTTGGTGGAGAAATTTTGCCAACAGTTAGGATTTAAACTGAACAATTAAAGATGCTATAATTTTTTAACATTTTTCAAAAATTTTTTAATAGCTTATCATACAGTAGATTGAATGATAAATCTCAACCTGATGAATTTAACACTGGAACCGGCACGATTATGAGTAAACCAATTCAGATGGAACGCGGCGTTAAGTACCGTGACGCAGACAAAATGGCGCTGATCCCTGTCAAAACAGTGATGACCGAACGTACAGAAATCTTGCGTAAACCTGAGTGGATGAAAATCAAACTTCCTGCGGATTCCAGCCGCATTCAGGGCATCAAATCTGCCATGCGCAAAAATGGTCTGCATTCCGTTTGTGAAGAAGCGTCCTGCCCTAATCTGGCCGAATGCTTCAATCACGGTACAGCAACCTTCATGATCCTTGGCGCAATTTGCACCCGTCGTTGCCCTTTCTGTGATGTTGCACACGGCCGCCCAATGGCACCTGACACCAACGAACCGGTAAAACTGGCACAAACCATTAAAGATATGGCTCTGCGCTACGTTGTCATCACCTCCGTTGACCGTGATGACCTACGTGACGGTGGCGCTCAACACTTTGCTGATTGCATTTCTGCTATTCGTGAAAAAAATCCATCCATCAAAATTGAAACCTTAGTGCCTGACTTCCGTGGGCGTATGGATCGCGCACTTGAAATACTGACAGCGACACCGCCCGACGTCTTTAACCATAACCTGGAAAACGTACCCCGGGTTTACCGTCAAGTGCGCCCTGGAGCAAACTATGAGTGGTCACTAAAATTACTTGAAAAGTTTAAAGAAGCCCACCCTGATATTCCAACTAAATCAGGTCTGATGGTCGGCCTCGGTGAAACTAACGAAGAAATTCTTGACGTTATGCGTGACCTGCGCCGCCACGGTGTTACCATGCTGACCTTGGGCCAATATCTACAGCCTAGTCGTCATCATTTACCGGTACAGCGCTACGTCAGCCCACAGGAATTTGATGAAATGAAAGAAGAAGCGTTAGCTATGGGTTTCACCCATGCCGCCTGTGGTCCATTTGTCCGTTCTTCTTATCATGCTGACTTGCAGGCCAAAGGTGAAGAGGTCAAATAACCCAGTTTCTTATACCCTATGGATTTCAAGCTGCATCGCGGCGGCAAGGGAGTGAATCCCCGGGAGCATACAAACTATGTGACCGGGGTGAGCGAGTGCAGTCAACAAAGAGGCAACTTGAAAGATGACGGGTATATTATGATTAATATTATTCTGGCTGTATTTATCGGAGGTGGCTTAGGCAGCGTATTACGCTGGTTTATCAGCCTCCGCCTTAATAATATTTTTTCTAATATCGCGATTGGCACCCTTACCGTTAACTGTATCGGTGCATTAATTATCGGGCTGGGATTGGCCTATTTTAATAAATCTACCCATCTCGATCCGGCTTGGAAATTGATGTTGACCACCGGTTTCTGTGGAGGTTTAACAACCTTTTCCACATTTTCTGTTGAAGTTGTTTATCTGTTACAAGAAGGGAAACTGGGATGGGCACTGGGAACAATTTTGCTTAATCTTTTTGGGTCATTATTAATGACCATGTTAGCTTTTGTATTGATGCATGAACTTTAAATTAAAATTACCTACATATCACACAAGCCAAAAAAAACCCGTTGAAATAACGGGTTTTCGAAATACGGAGTTAAAATCAGATAGCGACAACGTTTACAGCAGATGGACCTTTAGCGCCGTCAGTGATTTCAAACTCTACTTTTTGACCTTCTGCCAAAGTTTTAAATCCGTTACTCTGAATAGCAGAGAAATGCACGAATACGTCTTTGCTACCATCTTCTGGAGTGATAAACCCGAATCCTTTAGATTCATTAAACCACTTAACGTTACCTTTAATTTTTGACATCAAACTTACCTTTAACGTGAAAATTAAGACACAAAATCTGTGTCACATACAGTACAGCAAATAAGTTGGTTCATTGTCTACAACCAAGATCACGAAAAGCATAATAAAATACGATAGATGTTATCTTTAATTTAGTTTTACTACTAAATAATACACATATATAAATATCTATAACCCTCCCTGGTCTTTTATCACACAATTTATCTAATAAACAAATGACTAGGTTTTTTCATGCTCCAATAGCCAACTTTTAATATTCAAACCTCCGGTATATCCCACCAATTTACCATCATGTCCAATAACACGATGACAAGGCACAATTAATGAGATTGGATTCCGGGAATTAGCCATTCCTACCGCGCGACAATAATTAACAGAACCTAATGCTAATGAAAGCTGCTTATAACTCCATACTTCTCCAAATGGGATCTTGCATAGCTGTAACCATACACGCTGCTGGAATTCAGTTCCTGTTGGGTTGAGTGGAACAGAAAACTCAGTACGCTTACCCGCAAAATATCCTCGTAACTCTTTCACGCACTGCTTAGTAATATCATTTTTTACTTCGGGCGCTGTTTTTTCATCAACAAAATATAGACTGGTCACCCCCTTATCATCCGCAGTGATATGAATATACGGTTTAGGAAATCCTTTGGGTGTATCAAAATAGTGATGATACATAACCACCTCCATTGAAAAAAATATCAATCATTATAGGGATTAGAGTAAATCGTCTTTTCGACAAATTGCAATGATGAATTCAGTTGCTCCCTTACCACCGACTAGAAAACTTAAACTTGTCTAAAGACGAAAAACTTGCCAACAAACAGAGAATAACCAACATTGTAATTTTAATGATAGTCACTCGATGTAAAATTAACACCATATATAGTATGGTTGAAATAAAATTTCACTATATATAGTATAGTTCAAGTTATGGCCTTTAGTAAAATTATTACTCATGAACCAAATTTTGCCATTACATGCCCACAAACTGACAAAGGAGTCGTTAATGAGCATTACCATTTATAGCAAACCGGATTGCGTACAATGCAACGCAACCTATCAGGTGCTAAGCCGAAGAAACATTCCTTATCAGATTGTCGATTTGACCGAAAATCCGCAGGCTTTAGCGACTATCCGTGCTATGGGCTACCAGCAAGTTCCTGTGGTTGTCGCAGGCACACAGCATTGGTCAGGATTTCGTCCTGATAAAATCAACGCATTAACCGAGAATTTATAGGTTTATTATGAACATAAATCCGCTGATCTATTTCTCCAGTTCATCCAGTAATAGCCATAGATTTGTTCAAAAACTGGAGATACCAGCCCTTCGTATTCCGATCAATCAATCAGGCAGCCTATTAAACATAACCTCTCCTTACATTTTACTGACACCCAGTTATGGTGGTGGCAGTGCCAAAGGTGCTGTTCCACCACAAGTGATCCGGTTTTTAAATATCGCCAAAAACCGAGCATTAATCCGGGGAGTCATCGCGGCCGGGAATACAAACTTTGGCGAAGCTTACGGCATTGCTGGACGGATAATTTCAGAGAAATGTCAAATCCCCCTCCTATACCGTTTTGAACTGTTAGGTACTGAAGAAGATGTACAACGGGTACACCAAGGTATCCAAAGATTCTGGCAACATGATTCATTTTAGAGAACACGTAATTATGACTTTTCAAATTAATGCACAACAGGATTATCATGCTTTAAATGCCCTGCTCAATCTGTACGATAGTGAAGGAAAGATTCAATTTGATAAAGACAAACTGGCTATTCATGACTACTTTAGCCAACATGTAAATCCAAACACGCTATTTTTCGATAGCTTAAAAGAGAAGTTGGATTTCCTCCAACAAGAGGGATATTACGAAACAAGCGTGCTGGAGCAATACGATTTTGCTTTTATTAAAAAACTCTTTCAGCAAGCCTATAGCAAAAAATTCCGCTTCCAAACCTTTCTGGGCGCATTCAAATATTATACCGGCTATACTCTGAAAACCTTCGATAATAAACGTTATCTGGAACGCTATGAAGATCGGCTATGCATGGTAGCATTGACCCTGGCCCAAGGCGATCAGATGCTGGCTTGTCGTCTGGTGGATGAGATGATCAGTGGCCGTTTTCAACCAGCAACGCCAACCTTTCTTAATTGCGGTAAGAAACAGCGAGGAGAATTGGTTTCCTGTTTCCTGCTGCGTATTGAAGACAATATGGAATCCATCGGACGTTCAGTGAATTCAGCATTACAGCTTTCAAAACGTGGTGGTGGTGTCGCATGCTTACTCAGTAACCTGCGGGAAACGGGCGCACCGATAAAAATGATTGAAAATCAATCATCAGGTGTTATCCCAGTGATGAAAATGCTGGAAGATGCATTTTCATACGCCAATCAACTCGGTGCACGTCAAGGTGCAGGTGCGGTTTATCTTCATGCCCATCACCCCGATATTCTCCGTTTTATGGATACAAAACGGGAAAATGCCGACGAAAAAATCCGTATAAAAACACTCTCTATTGGCGTCGTTATTCCTGATATCACTTTTAATCTGGCTAAACATAATGAAGATATGTATCTATTCTCACCTTATGATATTCAACGGGTTTATGGTGTGCCAATGTCTGAAATTAGCATTACAGAAAAATATGCTGAAATGGTGAATAACCAACACATTCGGAAATCAAAAATCAATGCCCGTGAATTTTTCATGACGTTAGCTGAGCTCCAATTCGAGTCTGGTTATCCCTATATTATGTATGAAGACACGGTGAATAATGCTAACCCGATTAAAGGTCGGATTAATATGAGTAATTTATGTTCCGAAATTTTACAGGTTAACAGTGCCAGCGAATATGAAGATGATTTAAGTTACCGCCATATTGGAAAAGATATTAGTTGTAATCTGGGATCAATGAATATTGCTCATACTATGGATTCACCTGATTTTGCCCTCTCAATTGAAACGGCCGTCCGTGCTTTAACCTCGGTATCAGACATGAGCCATATCCGTTCAGTTCCTTCCATCGAAAAAGGAAATCAGGATTCTCATGCTATTGGTTTGGGGCAAATGAATCTTCACGGCTATCTGGCAAGGGAAAAAATTCATTATGGTTCTGACGAGGGAATAGATTTCACCAATATCTATTTCTACACCGTCACTTATCACGCTCTGCGTACTTCCAATCAGATCGCCATTGAGCGCGATAGTTACTTTAAAGGTTTTAAAGATTCTCGTTATGCCAGTGGTGAATTTTTCAATAAATATACAGAAAGAGCATGGCAACCTCAGACAAAAAAGGTCGCTCAATTGTTTGAACAAGCAGGAATAACCATTCCTAATCAACAAGACTGGCTTGCATTAAAAGCCTCAATTATGGCTCACGGTATTTACAATCAAAATCTCCAAGCTATTGCGCCTACAGGTTCTATTTCATATATCAACAATTCAACCTCAAGCATTCACCCGATTGTATCCCGTATTGAGATCCGTAAAGATGGTAAAACAGGACGAGTATATTACCCGGCACCATTTATGACGAATAGTAATCTTGAATATTACCAAGATGCTTACGAAATAGGACCGGAAAAGATTATTGATACCTATGCTACCGCCACTCAACACATCGACCAAGGATTATCACTGACACTTTTCTTCAAAGACGATGACACTACCCGTGATATTAACAAAGCGCAAATTTATGCCTGGCGTAAAGGAATTAAAACACTTTATTACATCCGCCTGAAACAAACTGCTCTGGAAGGCACAGAAGTACAAGATTGTGTTTCATGTTCACTGTAAAACGAATTCTGGAAATTTATTATGATTAGTAATCCCATACGCGCAATTAACTGGAACCGAATTGAAGATGACAAAGATCTAGAAGTTTGGAACCGGCTGACAACTAATTTTTGGCTACCGGAAAAAATTCCATTATCCAATGACATTCCTTCATGGAATACCCTGACGACAGAAGAAAAAGAGCTGACTATTCGGGTATTCACCGGGCTGACACTGCTGGATACGATTCAGAATACGATTGGCGCTCCAGCGCTAATGGAAGATGCTCTGACACCTCACGAAGAAGCGGTTATGTCCAATATTAGCTTTATGGAAGCCGTTCACGCACGTTCTTATAGTTCTATTTTTTCAACATTATGCCTAACAACTGATGTAGATGATGCTTATCGCTGGAGTGAAAGGAATGTTTCATTACAGAATAAAGCCAAAATTATATTAAATCATTATAGTTATCATCATCCATTAAAGAAAAAAGTCGCCAGTGTTTTTCTTGAATCATTTTTATTCTATTCAGGTTTCTATTTACCTATGTATTGGTCAAGCCGAGGAATATTAACAAATACAGCCGATTTAATCCGACTAATTATCCGAGATGAAGCCATCCACGGTTATTATATTGGATATAAACTCCAACAATCATTAAATAAATATTCAACATTAGAGAAAAAAGAAATTAAAGAATTCACTTTTTCATTATTATTAGAATTATACGAAAATGAAATTAAATATACAGAAGAGCTTTATGATATTATTGGCTGGAGTGAAGATGTTAAAAAATTCTTGCATTATAATGCCAATAAAGCGTTAATGAATCTTGGCTATGAAACCTTATTTCCTCCAGAAATGACAGATGTCAGCCCTGCAATCCTCTCTGCATTATCACCAAATGCCAATGAAAACCATGATTTCTTTTCTGGTTCAGGTTCATCATATGTTATCGGTAAAGCAGTTAATACTGAGGATGAAGATTGGAATTTCTAAAGAGAATAATTTGATTTTATATAGAATACTTCAAAATAACCATAATACTCTAATATTTTAATCGCCATATTATTGAGCTTGTTTTTTAAACGATAAAACGCCATAAGAACCCTATATTTTTATGGCATTTTTTCATGATTGTTGCCATTTCTATGGATATTTTTTGCCATCTCCACCTCTTATTATCATCCGAAACAACAAAAAACATTAATATAGCTAATTGATTTTAAATTAAATTTCATTCCAATTAGATATAATCAACACTATAAACTAATAATCGATTCCATTTACGATATAGCGAATGATTCATTTGGTAATTAAATGTAAAAATATATTAATAACAGCAACATAGAATGAAATTATCCTTTCAATAACCACATTAATTTATATGAAATAAATGGCCAATAACAATGAAATTACTACAAATATATCTAATTTAAATCATTTAATATTACCATTTTTTACATTAATTATCATTAACATAGGGTTGTCAGGCTCTCTCAGTATGTTAGGGTATATATATTCAATGAATCATGCAGAGATGAATAATGCATAACACCATTACATAACCATTGAAAGGAAAGTAACTATTTCATGGCAATTAAACTTGAAGTTAAAAACCTCTATAAGATATTTGGCGATCATCCAGAATATGCTTTCAAATTATTGAATTCAGGCTTAAACAAAGATCAGATATTTGAAAAGACAGGCATGACTGTTGGTATACAAAATGCCAATCTGGCCATTGAAGAAGGCGAAATATTTGTCATCATGGGATTATCAGGCTCCGGCAAATCCACAATGGTACGCCTTCTCAATCGTCTGATAAAACCGACTCGCGGCCAGGTATTAATTGACGGTGAAGATATTTCTGAAATTTCAGAAACAGTGTTAAGAGAAATTCGCCGTAACAAAATCAGTATGGTTTTCCAATCATTTGCACTGATGCCACACCTAAACGTACTGGAAAACAGCGCCTTTGGTATGGAACTTGCTGGTATCGCCAAACAAGAGCGCGATCAAAAAGCGCTGGACGCATTGAAGCAAGTAAACCTGGAAAATTATGCGCAATCCTATCCGGATGAGCTTTCAGGTGGAATGCGCCAACGTGTCGGGCTTGCCAGAGCACTCGCTAATAACCCAGATATTTTGCTAATGGATGAAGCGTTTTCTGCCCTTGACCCATTAATTCGTACAGAAATGCAAGATGAATTACTCAGTCTGCAAGGCAATCAGCCGCGGACTATTGTCTTTATTTCTCATGACTTAGATGAGGCCATGCGCATCGGCGATCGGATTGCCATTATGCAAGACGGTGTTGTTGTACAAGTCGGCACACCTGACGAAATCCTGAATAATCCGGCAAATGACTATGTGAAAACTTTCTTTCGTGGCGTAGATATCAGCCATGTATTTAGTGCTAAAGATATTGCCCGTCGTCGTCCAGACTCCCTGCTTCATATTGCACCCGGTTTTGGTCCTCTTTCTGCATTGAAAGTCCTCGATGACGAAAACAGAAACTATGGTTACCTGATCGAACATGGGCAAAAATTCGCCGGTATAGTTTCCACAAATTCATTGGAAAAAGCATTACGGGAAAAAAAACCTATCGAACACGCCATATTGGCGGAACCGCCCGCGGTTGCCGCGGATATGCCCCTCAATGAGCTGATTGCTGTTGTAGCACAATCACCTTGTGCGGTTCCGGTTGTTGGAAATAACGACAAATATATCGGCGTTATTTCCAAAGGGATGCTGTTGCAGGCATTAGATAAGGAGACACCAAATGAGTAACCAAAACGAACATCAAACTCAGCCTGAACAGAATACACAGGATACCCCTTCCACCGCTGCCGATAATACAGATCCCTGGAGCAACGGGACCAGTGCTGACAATTCAACGGGTTTTGACTGGCTGGATGCCCCCGCAGCTACGGTACAGCCTGAACATTTCAATATCATGGACCCATTCCAACACCCACTTATCCCCTTAGATTCATGGGTAACCCATGCTATTGATTGGATTGTGCTAAATTTTCGTCCTGCATTTCAGGGAATACGCGTCCCCATTGATTTCGTTCTCAGTGGCTTTGAACAATGTTTGACTTCAATACCGGCCCCTATTGCCATTCTATTCTTTGCCCTGATTGCCTGGCAGTTATCAGGCATTGGTATGGGTATTACCGCGCTGATTTCTCTGGTAATTATTGGTGCAATAGGCGCATGGTCTGAAGCAATGGTCACTCTATCACTAGCTCTGACATCGCTGTTGTTCTGCATTATCGTTGGCTTACCACTTGGTATATGGCTGGCACACAGCAAGAGAGCTGCAAAAATCATCCAACCTCTGCTTGATGCCATGCAAACCACACCAGCATTCGTCTATCTGGTTCCGATTGTCATGCTGTTTGGCATCGGTAACGTACCTGGGGTTATCGTCACCATTATTTTTGCTCTACCCCCGATTGTCCGTCTGACAATTTTAGGCATCAAACAAGTTCCGACAGATCTGATAGAAGCAGCCGAATCTTTTGGTGCCAGCCCTCGCCAGATGCTGTTTAAAGTTCAGTTACCTCTGGCTATGCCAACCATTATGGCCGGTGTCAACCAAACCCTGATGCTGGCCCTATCAATGGTTGTTATTGCATCAATGATTGCAGTTGGTGGTTTAGGCCAGATGGTTTTGCGAGGCATTGGCCGCCTTGATATGGGACTTGCCGCAGTAGGTGGCGTCGGGATTGTTATTCTGGCGATTCTCCTTGATCGCCTAACACAGTCTCTTGGCCGCGATAACCGAACTAAAGGGGTAAATCGCTGGTATGCCACCGGACCAATTGGATTAATTACCCGTTTATTCAGCCAAAAAGCATAACCTTCAAAAACACCTATCAAACCACAAGAGTTTGGTAAACACATGATGACTGCAACAGGAGGAAAAACCATGCGCAAAATAGTTATCTGGGCTATATCCCTGTCATCACTGATAAGCTCTCAATTATTCGCTGTCGAATTACCAGGTCAAGGTATCAGCGTACAACCTGTACAAAGCACCCTTAGCGAAGAAACATTCCAGACGCTGATCGTCAATAAGGCATTGGAAAAGCTTGGCTATGATGTCAAACCTATCAAAGAAGTAGACTATAACGTCGCCTATTCCTCTATCGCTTCCGGTGACGCAACCTTTATGGCCGTAAGTTGGGAACCACTGCACAACACCCAATATCAAGCAGTAGGTGGTAATGCAAAATTCTACCGTGTTGGTAACTATGTAGAGAATGCCGCTCAGGGGTACTTAATCGACAAAAAAACAGCGGAAAAATACAACATCACGAATATTGCCCAATTGAAAGACCCTAAAATAGCCAAATTATTCGATACTAACGGTAATGGCAAAGCCGATTTGACTGGCTGTAATCCCGGTTGGGGCTGTGAAATCGCCATTAACCATCATCTTCAAGCTTATGGTTTAAACAATAGCGTTGAGCATAATCAAGGTAACTACGCAGCCATGATGGCAGATACCATTACCCGCTATAAAGAAGGCAAACCCATCTTATATTACACATGGACACCTTATTGGGTTAGTGATGTACTGAAACCGGGTAAAGATGTTGTCTGGCTGCAAGTTCCTTTCTCCGCTATGCCGAACGATGAAAAAATAGATACGAAACTACCAAATGGTGCTAACTATGGTTTCCCACCAAGTATTATGCACATTGCCGCCAATAAAAAGTGGGCAGAAGTCAACCCGTCCGCCGCCAAACTATTTTCTATCATGAAAATGCCTCTCGCTGATATTAATGCCCAAAACCTGCGGATGCATAATGGTGAAGCATCACAAGCGGAGATTGAACGTCACGCCAATGGTTGGATTAAGGCTCATCAAAAATTGTTTGATGGTTGGGTTAAAACTGCCATTGAAGCCGCCGGAAAAAATTAATATTTAAAGCAACAGTGAATTGATATAAAACAATTCACTGTTTTTTTACTGCTATTTTTTCTTACGCAAAATTCTTATTAGAATTTATATTTTAATAATTCCATAGTGTTTTCATCCTAATTATGACAAATAATTAGGATTAATTTCTATTTCACATTCTATTCTCTCGGTTCCACCATTGAATTTGACAATACAAATTCATTACAATGCAAAAAATCCAGCTAGTGACTACAGTTTTATAACAAGTTATTTACTCATCCTCAACCTGCCGTTTAAACATAAGAAAAAACTTTTATGGAAGAAAATATTTCTCGCACGTCATTAAGTCCAGCTTTGATTGCCCTGATAGCAATTGCCACAGGTCTAGCTGTCGCCAGCAACTACTATGCACAACCGCTGCTCGATACTATCGCGTTACAATTTAATCTGACCGCCAATGAAGCGGGATTTATTGTGACTACAGCTCAATTGAGCTATGCCGTCGGCCTGATATTCCTTGTACCACTAGGTGATATGTTTGAGCGACGTGGCCTGATTGTCTCAATGACAATATTAGCCGCCATTGGATTATTGATTACCGCTACATCGCAGAACATCTGGCAAATGCTATTAGGAACGGCACTGACAGGCTTATTTTCGGTAGTCGCCCAAGTACTGGTTCCTCTGGCCGCAACACTTGCCCTCCCCCACCAGCGTGGAAAAGCTGTCGGTACGATTATGAGCGGTTTGCTGCTTGGAATATTACTGGCAAGAACCATATCAGGAACAATGGCGACTCTTGGTGGCTGGCGAACTGTTTTTTGGGTTGCCAGCGTCTTATTGGTGATCCTTTCTTTAACATTATGGCGCTACCTGCCCCGTTATAAACAAGTAACCGATCTCAATTACTTCCAATTACTTCGCTCTATTGCAAAACTCGTTACTACAACCCCTCTTCTAAGAGTGCGCTCTATACTGGGAGCACTGACATTTGCCAATTTCAGCCTGCTATGGACATCAATGGCATTCCTGCTCTCAGCGCCTCCTTTCAACTATTCCGAAGGCGTAATCGGCTTATTTGGGTTAGTCGGTGCTGCCGGAGCGCTGATGGCAACCAAAGCCGGACAACTCGTTGATAAAGGGAAAGGTCCTCTAACCACTACCATTTCTTTGGTGCTATTACTTCTTTCCTGGATACCGATCAGCTTAGCCAAAGAATCATTAATTGGCTTTCTGATTGGTATTTTTCTCCTTGATATTGCGATTCAAGGTGTTCACGTTACGAATCAAAGCACGATATACCGCATTATGCCAGAAGCCAGAAACCGACTCACTGCCGCTTACATGACCATCTATTTTATCGGCGGGGCCTTTGGCTCTCTGGTTTCAGGCTATGCTTACAAACACGCAGGTTGGTATGGCGTTGCCGCCGCTGGCATGGCTATCTGTATAATCAGCCTAATCGTATGGTTTTTGGGCAAAAAGTACGAACCAAAGACGTTGTAAAAAAACAGGCTATGATAAAAAATGCTTAAATAAAAACATTTATGAAACATTTATTAAGGATGATATTTTCTATTTGATTTCCTTTTGTTAATGTTACATAACATTTATATAACCAGATGGACTTTATGCCTGTTTCTGATACATCATCCCCCTTAACCAGTAAAAAATCTTCTTTTACTGAAGGAATAATAGACAGTTTACCTATTGTCATCGGTTACATTCCCGTAGCCTTTGCTTTTGGTCTTAATGCCGTAAAACTTGGCTTCAACCCAATAGAAGCCATTTTCTTTTCATGCATCATCTACGCCGGTGCAAGTCAATTCGTCATCACAGCTTTATTAAGTGCAGGTACATCACTATGGATCTCTGCCCTAACAATCATAGCAATGGATGTTCGCCATGTTCTTTATGGCCCATCTTTAAGGCACCGTATCAGAGATAAGTTAACGGAGAAAAAAACCGTTATCTGGGCTTTTGGTCTGACAGATGAAGTTTTTGCCGCCGCTACCGCAAAACTCATTAAGAACCAACGAAGCTGGAGTGAAAACTGGATGGTTGCTATTGCGATCTGCTCCTGGCTGGCCTGGGGCGCAGGTACCGCAGCCGGGGCATTTCTTGGCAATGGTTATTTGGAATCCTATCCTGCCGTAGAAGCTGCCATGATTTTCATGTTACCAGCCCTATTTCTCAGTTTTCTTCTTGCTTCTTGCAGAAAGCAAAATAGTTATTGTGTTGCAACCGCGCTAACCGGAGCACTGTTGGGGATTACATTCTTTTCAATTCCAGTTGCTATTCTGGCAGGTATTGTCGGTGGTTGTATCGCAGCACTGTTACAACCGCAAAACAGTTGCGATAACTCTTCAGAACAAAAGGAGACACCATGATTGACAGCAAGATTTTGCTTATTGGGCTATTTGTTGGGTTAGCTAACTTTTCATTTCGCTATCTGCCACTGCGATTTGGGAAAGCACGCCAATCTGCCGGAAGGAAAGGTGGAAAAACAAGCATTATTCTTGACAGTATTGGCATTGCATCCATTTGTTCTTTACTCATGGTATCGGGTGTACCTGATGTGATGAAAGAGAGTCAAAAGCTATTTCCTACCCTCATAGGTTGTCTAACCATCTGCTTAATCTTTTACAAAACAAGGAAAATTATACTCGCAACGTTATTTGGCGCACTACTTTTTGGACTAACATTCAAAATATTTATGAATTAGGTATCAATATCAAAAGAAATATGATGATAACAAATAACTACAATTGCTAAATTTATCTTTTAATATACCATTTGGATGTTTGATAACAAAAGTTATCTTACCAGTTGAAACTAATAAGGTATCTAAATAATGGAAAGTTCGTTTACGCCTACCGAAGAATTACTGAATATTCGTGCAGCACAGCAAGCCAAATTAAATAAAGATATCCCTTATCAAGAGATCCTGTTGACTAGGTTATCAATGCACGTCCAAAGTAAATTGCTTGAAAACCGTAATAATATGCTGAAAGCTCAAGGAATCAATGAAACCTTGTTCATGGCCCTGATGATCCTTGATACTAAGGAAAGCCACAGCATTCAGCCATCAGAATTAAGTGCCGCATTGGGTTCTTCCCGTACTAACGCCACTCGTATTGCTGATGAATTAGAAAAGCAGGAGTGGATTGAAAGAAAGGAAAGTCATAACGACCGCCGTTGCCTTCATCTTCATCTGACAGAACAAGGTACAAAATTTTTAAATAGTTTGCTTCCACCTCAACACGAATGCCTGAGAAGACTTTGGTCATGCCTTGACCAGGAGGAACAAAAACAGTTAGAAAAGTTAATGAGAAAATTACTGGTCAGACTTGATACAATGGGCGATTGTATCAAAAAATAGCTTGTTGTTTAATCGATCAATTTTTATCCAAATAATACTTTCCTGGTTAAATTGTTCGAAAACATTTTCCTGTTAGCTAAGATGATATTTTCTGCAAAAAGCTAACTATTATTCTTCGATAACATTGGATCCTGTGTCATTCACCTTTCCAGTAGTGACGATATACCACTACTGGAAGGTGATCTGAAAAAAATAGTATTACTAGAAGATAAATAACAAGCATGGGGATTTACTATGAGCGCAAATGAGGAAATAGAAGTACAAGCGGCACAAGATCCAAACAGTAGCAAAAAAAGGCAACGCAGCCGTGCCTTAGTGTTACTAACCCTTGTCTTCGCCCTACTCGGTGTTGCCTACTTTTTCTATTGGTTTCTCATTTTACGCCACCACCAAGAAACAGATAACGCCTACGTTACAGGTAATCAAGTTCAGATCATGTCGCAAGTTGCTGGCAGTGTCATCACAGTTAACTTTGATAATACTGACTTTGTGAAAAGCGGTAGTGTACTGGTACAACTCGATCCCCGTGATGCAGAATTAGCATTAGAAAAAGCAAAAACCGCATTAGCCAACAGTGTTCGTCAAACTCATCAACAAATAGTCAACAGTAAACAATATCAGGCTAACATCGCTCTACGCAGATCCGAATTAACCAAAGTTCGAAATGATCTTAGCCGTCGTGAAATACTTAGCTTTCAAAAAGTCATTGGCAAAGAAGAATTGCAACATGCACAGGAAGCTGTCGCCAGTGCCCAAGCTGCGCTGGATATGGCTATCGAACAATATAACGCTAATCAAGCAATTGTTTTGAATACGCCTCTAGAGAAACAACCTGCCGTTGAACAAGCTGCAACGGAAGTCCGTAATACCTGGCTGGCACTACAACGCACGAAAATAGTCAGCCCAATCGATGGCTATGTCTCACGCCGTAGTGTACAAGTTGGCGCACAAATCAATAAAAATACTCCACTGATGGCGATAGTTTCGGCAAACGACATGTGGATTGAAGCTAACTTCAAGGAAACGCAAATTTCTGGTATGCGCATTGGTCAACCTGTGGAAATCACCAGCGATTTCTATGGTGAAAGCAAAGTATTTAGCGGCAAAATTACCGGCCTTGATATGGGTACCGGCAGCGCTTTCTCTTTATTACCCGCCCAGAACGCCAGTGGCAATTGGATTAAGGTTGTACAACGTTTACCCGTCCGCATCGAACTTGATCCTGGGCAATTAGAAAAATACCCACTACGCATCGGTCTCTCGACTAAAGTCAAAGTAGATACTACAAATCCTGATGGACCCGTTCTGTCTGATAGAACACGCACTAAATCGGCTTATCACACCACGGCTCTGGCAATAGATATGTCTCCTGCCAATAAGATAGTTAATGACATTATTAATAGTAATGCTGGAAAATAATACCGGAGGCCAAGGTGACAAGACAGCCGCTTACAGGTGCCAAACTGGCATGGATGACCATTGCGTTATCCTTAGCTACGTTCATGCAAGTGTTAGACTCTACCATTGCTAACGTAGCGATACCCACTATTTCAGGTAATCTGGGATCATCAAATTCTCAAGGGATCTGGGTAATTACCTCTTTCGGCGTTGCCAATGCGATATCCATCCCAATTACTGGATGGCTGGCAAAACGCATCGGCGAAGTTAAATTATTCATCTGGTCAACCGCTCTATTCTCCATCGCTTCTTGGCTATGCGGTATTTCCAACAGTCTTAACATGCTAATCTTTTTTCGGGTTATTCAAGGATTAGTTGCAGGTCCTCTTATCCCCCTTTCACAAAGTCTACTTCTAAACAATTATCCACCAGCCAAAGGAAATATGGCATTGGCGCTATGGTCAATCACGATTATTGTCGCGCCGATTTTTGGCCCTATTCTGGGTGGCTACATCAGCGATAACTACCATTGGGGATGGATTTTCTTTATCAACGTTCCTGTTGGTATAGCGATTATTCTGATTGCTATGCAAACGCTGAAAGGGCGTGAAACTAAAACAGAGATCAAACCGATCGACACAATAGGACTGATGTTACTGGTTGTCGGCGTTGCTTGTTTACAAATCATGCTAGATCAAGGTAAAGAGCTAGACTGGTTTAATTCTACAGAAATTATCATTTTGGCAGCTATCGCAATCATCTCATTAGCATTTTTAGTGGTATGGGAACTGACCGACGATAACCCGATTATTGACCTATCACTGTTTAAAGAACGTAATTTTACCATTGGTTGCTTCTGTTTGAGCTTAGCTTATATGCTCTATTTCGGCACAATTGTGTTATTACCGCAGTTATTACAGGAAGTGTTCGGTTATACCGCAACTTGGTCAGGTCTTGCATCAGCACCGGTAGGATTGTTGCCACTAATCATTTCTCCACTGATTGGCAAATTTGGCAACAAAGCAGATATGCGCTATATCGTGACATTCAGCTTTGTTGTTTATGCCATTTGCTATTACTGGCGTGCATATACATTCGAGCCAGGCATGGATTTTGCCGCCGTCGCATGGCCTCAATTTATCCAAGGGTTTGCTATTGCCTGTTTCTTTATGCCACTCACAACCATTACCCTTTCCGGCTTACCGTCAGAGCGAGTGGCATCTGCATCCAGTCTATCGAATTTTATCCGAACATTGGCAGGTTCAATAGGAACATCACTAACCACAACCATGTGGACCCAACGCGAATCAATGCATCATTCCCATTTTACCGAATACATCAACCCTTATAGCCCTGATACTCAACAGATCTATCAACAATTATCGGAATCGGGAATGAATAACCAACAAATTCCCGCTTATCTGGCAAAAGAGATTACCCATCAAGGGCTCATAATTTCAGCGAATGAAATTTTCTGGCTCTCCGCCTGCGTATTCCTGATATTAATCATACTTGTCTGGTTCGCGAAACCACCATTCACACAAGGAAGTAAAGAGAACATTGGCGGTGCGCACTAAATCTTAAATAGTAAAGCGGGGAACATGACATTCCCCGCTTTTCCTATCAAGCTTTATTCTGTCGCCACCATTCAGCTAGCATAATGCCCGTTGCTACAGAAACGTTCAGGCTTTCAACTAAACCCGTGCCACCAACAAACAAGCTCATATCACCATGTTTCCAAGCACTGTCACTCAAGCCATCACGTTCCTGGCCAAGAACCAGAACCATTTTTTGCGGTAATTCAGCTTTAGCTAAATCGGTACTACCTTTATGGCTGGATGTCGTTACAATGGTGTAACCCGCTTGACGAAATTTATCCAGTGTAGTGATCAAGCTATCAGCATCAATACCTTTAATATGCTCAGCACCACCTTCTGCTGTACGGATAGCCGCCCCCGACTCCAGCAAGGCCACATCCTGCAAAATCACCCCTTGCACACCGAAATGTGCACAGCTTCGCATGATAGCGCCAAGGTTGTGAGGATTACCCACATCTTCAAGAGCCAAAACACAATCTTTTACTGGAGCATCTTTCAGATAGGTTTCTGCATCCAAGCCGTTGCGTTTCTTAATCAGAAAACAAACACCACCATGATGTTCAGTACCCGACACTTTTGCCAGTTCAGCTTCATCCACAACATGATAGGCTTTACGATTAGCCGCCATCCATTTCAGCGCATTGCGGAAACGTGGTGTCACTGACTCAACGAACCAGGCACGAACTATCGCTTCAGAACGATTTTTAAACATCGCCTGACAAGCATTTTCACCATAAATCCGGGTTTCTTCCATGCGCTGACGACGGAGCTGTTCAGGATCAATCTGGCTTTTCCCACTGATACCACCATGCACTGGCGTTAAAGAATCACTCTCAGGGCGTGACACTGTTTTCCAAGGCGATCTTTCACGCTCATTGGCACGCGGAGAACGGGATGTGCGCTCATTGTCTCGACGACGCTGACCTTGATCGCGCCCTTTGCCAGACGGACGTTTATTATTACTGCGGCTGTCATTATCGCCCTCACTGCGGACATACATCACTTTGACTTTGCCATTTTTACCACTATATGAATCGTTCATTCGTTTCTCCAACTGCTTTACGGCGCGAAGATTACCTGATGTGCGCATCTTAAGCTACCTCTGACAACCATAATCAATCCACTAAAATGCGCCCTTAATTTTCCTGCCCTCGGCGAGACATGCCGTACTTGCTATGGAGAGCACAGTCAGGCTGCCTATTGAAACAGACACCCACCGAAGATATTCAAGCTACAGCCTGGTACCATTTTGGAACAAGCTGACAATTTCATTGCTTCTCAACAACTACATCCAATAGCGCAAGTCACAGCAATGATTTGCGAAATCAGCTACAGTTATCAATTAACCACAAATAAGGAGCCTCCTGATGAGCCAGCGCGGACTTGAAGCTTTATTACGCCCTAAATCCATTGCTGTAATTGGTGCCTCAGAAAAACCAGAACGAGCGGGTTCAGTTATGATGCGCAATCTGCTTGCAGGAAGCTTTGCCGGGCCAATACTACCGGTAACTCCCAATAGCCGTTCTGTTCAAGGCGTATTAGCTTATCCTTCAATCGATAAATTACCAATCACGCCAGATTTAGCTATTATCTGTACTCACCACCACCGTAATTTGCAATGTCTGGAACAACTGGGGCAATTGGGTTGCAAAACAGTGATTATTCTTTCTTCACCAAAGCCCCAATTTACTGAACTAAAACAGTGCTGCCAGCGCTATAGCATCCGGCTACTTGGACCAAACAGTTTGGGACTACTGGCTCCCTGGCAAGGGCTAAATGCCAGCTTTTCTCCGATTCCAATACTCAAAGGGAAATTAGCCTTTATTTCTCAATCTGCGGCAGTCTCAAATACGATTCTTGACTGGGCGCAACATCGGGGAGTCGGATTTTCCTACTTTATCGCGTTAGGCGATAGTGTTGATATCGATATTGATCATCTACTCGATTTTCTGGCTCGTGACAGTAAAACCAGTGCCATTCTGCTCTATTTAGAGCATATCCATGACGCCCGTCGCTTTCTTTCAGCATCCAGAAGTGCTTCCCGCAATAAACCTATTTTGGTGGTCAAAAGCGGCCGTACCAAGCGAGCACAGAAATTACTTGGTGAGCAACAAAATCTGGATGCAGCTTATGATGCAGCAATTCAGCGAGCAGGATTATTACGCGTACAAGACACGCATGAAATGTTTTCGGCTGTAGAAACCCTAAGCCATATGTCACCTTTACGGGGAGAACGACTATTTATCGTCAGTAATGGTGCCGCTCCAACCGCAATGGCGCTGGATGAACTATTCCGTCGTAATGGTAAGCTGGCAATATTAGGTGAAGAGACAACGAAAGCATTAAAAACACAATTACCGGAAACTATCTCCCTACATAATCCGCTGGATTTAAGAGATGACTCCACAGTGGAACGTTATATCGCTGCGTTAAAACCGTTACTAGACAGCCACGACCATGACGCTCTGTTACTCATCCATTCTCCTAGTGCAATTGCTCCCGGTATTCAAACCGCCACAAAAGTCATTGAAACAATCCGTAAACACCCAAGGGGAAAATGGCTCACTATTCTTACCAATTGGTGCGGTGAATACTCTTCTCAAGAAGCCCGCCGCCTATTCAGTGAAGCAGGTATTCCAACTTATCGCACCCCAGAAGGTGCAATTACTGCTTTCATGCACATGGTGGAATATCGCCGCAATCAAAAACAATTAACAGAAACACCCGCTCTACCAGCAAACATCACCGCTAATACTGCACATGCTCATCAATGCATACAACAAGCGCTGGAACGAGGAAACTCTCGTCTAGATACCCATGAAGTCCAACCTATTCTGGCAGCCTATGGCCTCAATACATTGCCAACATGGATTGCTCATAACAGTGATGAAGCAGTCAATATTGCCCAACAGATCGGTTATCCCGTCGCTCTGAAATTACGCTCGCCAGATATCCCGCATAAATCAGAAGTTCAGGGGGTTATGCTCTATTTGCGAAATGCAAATGAGGTCAAGGCTTCTGCTCAAGCGATTATCGAGCGTGTTAATCAAAATTTCCCGCACGCAAGAATTCAAGGGCTGTTAGTTCAGAGCATGGCAAACCGTGCCGGCGCACAAGAGCTACGTATTGCAGTAGAACAAGATGAGGTATTTGGTCCACTGATTATGTTAGGTGAAGGAGGCATTGAGTGGTCACAGGAGACACAAGCAGCCGTCGCGTTGCCACCTCTCAATATGGCGTTAGCACGATACCTGGTTATTCAGGCGATTAAAAGTAGAAAAATTAAGCTCAGAGGGGCTCCCCAATCATTAGACATACTGGCACTCAGCCGACTGTTAGTTCAAGTCTCTAATCTGCTACTTGATTGCCCACAGATTGTACGACTAGATATTCATCCGTTACTGGCTTCTGGTGATGAATTCACATTATTAGATGTTTCAATGGAATTATCTTCCATAGAAGGTGATCCACGAACCAGATTAGCTATCCGCCCATATCCAAGCGAACTAGAAGAAACGATAAAACTCAGAGGGGATGCAGAATGCCTGCTACGTCCAATACTGCCAGAAGATGAACCGTTGCTGAAAGATTTTATCGGCCAGGTCACTAAAGAAGATCTCTATTACCGCTACTTTAGTGAAATCAGCGAATTTACCCACGACGATCTGGCAAATATGACTCAGATTGATTACGACCGCGAAATGGCATTTGTGGCCGTGCGACATCCTAAAACGACCCCTGAAATTATCGGGGTTACTCGTGCCATAGCTGATCCTGATAATGTCGAAGCAGAATTCGCTGTGCTAGTGCGTTCTGACTTAAAAGGGATTACCCTTGGATATCAGCTTATGATAAAACTGATTAACTATACACGAGAGCATGGCATAAACCGCCTTAATGCTATCACCATGCCAGAAAACCGTACTATGATAAAACTGGCTAAAAAACTGGGATTTACCATAGATGTTCAATTTGAGGATAGCATTGTAAACTTATCCCTCGAACTTTAAATCAACTTCGTGATGAATCGCACAGACTTGAATCATTAGGCATTAGAGCGTTAAATCATGCTCACAATTAGTCAAACTAATGGTATTATCGCCAGATCATTTGATTCATTGCTTTACATAGTAGTCTTTTAGCCATCCAACATAAGAGAAAAAGCGCACTGTGATGTTGTCTAAATTCAAACAAGCTAAACATCAACAACACCTTGCACAACTGCCTAAGCTACCTCAGTCAGTTGCTGATGTTAAAACACTTTATCAACCTGAAGTGTTCCGCAGCACCCTGCTGGAAAAAATTGCTAACGCTGAAAAACATATTTATATCATCTCTCTCTATCTGGAAAATGATGATGCAGGGAGAGATATCCTGAATGCACTTTATGCAGCTAAACAACAACGTCCGGGCTTAGACATTAAAGTGCTCGTTGACTGGCATCGGGCACAACGTGGACGAATTGGTGCCGCTGCAATGGCAACGAATGCCGATTGGTATTGCTCTATGGCAGAAGCTTATCCCGATGTGAAAATTCCAGTACTAGGTGTGCCTGTAAATACCCGCGAAGCACTGGGTGTTTTACATTTAAAAGGTTTTATCTTTGACGACACTGTAATTTATAGCGGAGCAAGCATTAATGATGTTTACCTCCACCAACATGATAAATATCGTTATGATCGCTACCATTTGCTTCACAATGCAAAACTTGCAGAAGCAATGAAACACTTTGTTGATAATTACATTATCGCTACAGGAGCCGTACAGAAACTGGATTGTAAGAACCGTCCTCGTATTCCTGAAATTAAAAGTTTGATCCGTCAATTACGTTTTTCTCTGCGGCACACTACCTATAAAATAAATAATCAGGCAACGAATGATGAACTATCTGTCACTCCACTTGCCGGTTTGGGAAAGAAAAATCTACTAAATAAAACCATTAGTCATCTGATCGCTAGCACAGAACAAAAATTGATTATTTGTACTCCGTATTTTAATCTTCCCGCCATCATTGTTCGTCGGATTATTAACTTGCTTCGGAAAGGTAAACATGTAGAAATTATTGTTGGCGATAAGACTGCTAATGATTTTTATATTCCACCGGAAGAACCATTTAAAATTATCGGCGCATTACCCTATTTATATGAAATTAATTTGCGCCGTTTCATCAGTAGACTACAGCGTTATGTTGACAACAATCAACTGACGATCAGGTTATGGAAAGATGGTGATAATAGCTACCATCTAAAAGGTGTATGGGTGGACAATCAATGGCAATTGATTACAGGAAATAATCTTAATCCTCGTGCCTGGGGACTGGATTTAGAAAATGCCATTCTTATCCACGATCCTCATAAAGAAATGCAGGAGCAACGTATAAAAGAACTGCATTGTATCCGTACTTATACTACGGTTGTCAATAATTATCAGGAATTGGATAGCATCCAGCTTTACCCAGTCAAAGTGCGTAAACTTATCCGCCGTTTACGCCGTATCCGAGTAGACAAACTGATTAGTCGTATTCTGTAATTGAATCGATAAAGCGAATTATCTTTTCTAAATCAAATCTCCTGATATTGAATAATTTCGGGAGATTTTTTTACCATCTAACTTTAATCTGATAAATTTCAACTCTCGCTTCTAACAAAATTTTATCGGATCATAATTTCCTAATGTTATCTTTATAAAATATTATTATCACAGGTCATATGCTTTATTAATCATATACTATTTTAAAGTTTCATATATTATATAATAAGGATAGTAGTTCCTAGTAAATTAAGCGAAAATAGCACCCCCTCTTTCAGATTTATTTCCAATAACTGATAAAAATAAAACTCGAATAATGAAGTTTATCTTCGATACTTAAATATCCGATGTTTCTTCAAAAAAATAAATAGCTTTTTATAATGATGTTTTACTTTCAATTAAATATTATATTACAAGGAATATAGCCTTTCAGGAAAGAAATTCAAAGGAACAAATATATTTGAAAAAACTATCGATGTAATCCCATTTTGAAATATTATGTATTCCTAAAAAACTATAACGAACAGCGAAAATTAAATATCACCATTCACTTAAGAAGTATATTTCTGAAATATTATTTCACTTGCTTATATGCTTCGACTTTGATCTTATAGATACTCATCGTCAGAATGTTTAAAACATTAACCAGAAATATAGAAAATCTCATTAACGCACTATCGCTTATTTATGAAGAATTTTTACGGTATATGAAACAAATCCCCAAAAAATTTAAATTTCAACGGTTATAGGAACAAGCACACCTTATATTATCTAAGAAGTGTGGAAAAAACTTTGCCCAAGGCAAATTCCAGTCAGAGGGAAACAACAGTGTACCGCTAAATACAAAACTGCCCGCTATTAAACAGGCAACATGACAACTTTATAAATTTTTGCAGTCGACGAACGGCTTTCCTGCCGTTTCCCCTTCGGACCACCGCTGATAAATATGGTCAACAAAAGCAAATTTCGACAAATATCGTAACGTTTATGGCACCAAAGCGACTGTCGTATGCATCGCATGTCGTACAAACGCAAAAACCCCCAGCTTACGCTGAGGGTTTCCACTGTATTTAAAGCCTGGCAGTGTCCTACTCTCACATGGGGAGACCCCACACTACCATCGGCGCTACGGCGTTTCACTGCTGAGTTCGGCATGGGGTCAGGTGGGACCACCGCGCTATCGCCGCCAGGCATATTCGGTTTTATTCCGGCCGTTGTGACGCTTTCATCCACAACCACCGAATCAATCTGTTCAACAAGCTGAAAATTCATCTCTCTGCTGTCTTCCGACTGCTGTTTGCTGTCTTCCGAACACCAAAACCCTTTTGGCGTTGTAAGGTTAAGCCTCTCGGTTCATTAGTACTGGTCAGCTCAATGCATCGCTGCACTTACACACCCAGCCTATCCACGTCTTCGTCTTAAACGT
>NZ_RCWC01000016.1 GCF_018448935.1 Photorhabdus noenieputensis
GGCAACCGCCTGAGCATTGATGAGCGGCTTAATGCGTATAATTGGCATTATGTCTTGCGCCCCCGCGGGTTAGCATCGAAGGGTGTGGCGCACAAGGCTGACGCCTTCTGCTGTCAGCCGCTGAGCCGGCCATCGGCAAAAACCCGTGTTCTTCTTTAGCTGCCGTGCCAACGTCCGGCCAACAACCCTGAAGGCAGGTCGGCCTGACGGCCTCCGTTATTTACTTCCCCCCGCCCCAACCCCGCTGCACTGGCTGCGCCCGGCTCGCAGTCGCAGGCTCCTTGCTCATTCCCGTGCTCGCCATCTCCGCCCCGTGCAGCCCCCTGGGGCTTCCCTGAACAAAACAAAACCGCGTGGTCATGCAAGGTCATACGCAAACCGAAGCCACAGTGCCTCAGAGCGTCGCAGGGGCGCCGCTTGCGGGCTCTGTGCCGCCCGCGCCCGCAGAACGGGCGTCCGCCGCCCAAGCAAGTTGGGCGACGTTCGCCCGTTGCCGAAAAAGGCGCGACACTGACAATGGCACGGCGGGAAAAACCGGCCTTTGGAGGCGAAAAGCGCGTCAGGGGGTTTTGGGTCCGGCGGTGAACGCACATTGGAAAAAACGGGTGGTAACTGACTGAGGGCATTGGGAAAATCGGTGTCCGGTAATCAACGTCGCAATGGAATGCGTTGTTGTGGAGAACAACTTCCTGACGGCCAAAGATGTCTACGAACTGAAAGAAGAACTCCTGGAAGCAGAAAAGACTGGCGCAAACAAGCAGACAATTTACGACAAGTTTAAGGAGCGTAGCGAGAAAAACCGTCAGGAAGGCGTGGCAGATGACTGTTCCCATAATCCGGGCTGTGTGGTGTCTGTTTGGGAAATGATGAACTCGGGAACAGACGCTGCCAGTGGCCTGAACCGGACTTCATTCTTCTCTAGCCTCAGTAGCGAGGAGATGGCGCAGTTAAACCGCTTTGTACAGGCGGAGAATACGGAAAGTGCCCAGGCGATTTACCAGTCGCTACCAGATGTGGTAAAGAAAGTTGTTGAAGGCAAGGAGTTCGCAGAGCAGTTTGGTGTAATGCCGAAAGTGGGCAGCAACGGGATGATTGGGCTGGGGATAGCCGGGAAGAAGCCTCGGTCACAAGATACCCCAGAATCTGCTACTAAACCGGGGAATCATTCGGGTACGGAAACCGCGCAAACACCGCATAACCAGACTGGAAATGCAGAGGCAAAAGGGACTAACTCATCTACAAATCAACAGGGTAATGCTAGAAATGGGGAGTCAAAAGCACCTAATACCCAAAATGTAAAACATGCGAATAAGACTTTTGAAATTAAGTCACTTCCTGATATGCACGGTAAAGAGCATATTACTGCCATAAAAGGTGATGCTAGCATTCCTGTTAGCAAAATTGAGTCATGGTTGCGAGGTAAGGCTGCTGGAGATTTAGAAGCTCTAAAAGCTCGTGAAATGGTCTTGATAAATGAGAAAAGAGATAACCAAAGAGCTTTTGCTAAAGACCCCTCTAAGGCAGACGAATTGAAGAAAATTCAGAAGCATATAGAAGGCATTGGTCGTTCTCGTACGATGGCTAAAGATTTAGAGATAATAGGTGTTCATGACACGAAAGAAAATAACACATTGATAATGAATAAATTGCTCGATTCAGCGAAAACGGCTACACCAGAAAATCGTTGGACTTCTATCGTATTGAAAAGCAGAAATGGCAATGATGAATCTGTTCGCATAAAAGCAGTATGGACAATTCTACCTGATGGATCAAAACGTCTTTCTACAGTGACAACCGGAAGATTTAAGGAACCAAAGTGATGAAAAAAGATGCAAATAAGTTAAAAAAACAATTAGATAGCTATATAGAGAATGGTTATCTTGATATTCATTCTTTTGATAATCCTGAAGATGAGGCGTCTGAGGCACTTATCAATTTATTCGCTGTTGATGAGGCATTATGTGAACAATATTGTAAGCTTATTTTAGAATCTCCAAAGGTAGGTGATGCTTTCCTTGATTCGGGATGTCTTTTACATTTATTTGATTTAAACAAAGAATATAGCCTTAATTATGTTCGAAAAAATGTCTTAAGTCTGGCTGCTCCTGTATTAGGAGCAGCCATGATTGGACTATTTGAATATAGCAATACACCATTCAGAGATCATTTTTCAGCGGAACTTATTACTAATGTTAAGAAACGCTATGATGAATTGGTATCTGAAGATGATTTTACTAAGGAATTATTGGATAGTCGTTATTCATTGTTTGAAAAGGAATTTTTAATATCGAAAGAACCGATTTGAAATTAATTCTAGTTCAAATATAAATGTTAATTACAGATCCCAGCCTGAATGAACTGCCCTCCGAAAGTTGGACATCCAACAAGTAGGGGGAAGTTCTGCATGAAGAAGTACAGGAAGCATCCGCTCACATTTAAGTGGATACCGCTTCATCAGACCTGGTAGAACACAGCAAACAGACCAGTAAAGGCTTACTCTCCAAATCCTCCGTCGAAACCCACGACGAAGTGCATGAACGCCGGGCACAGAGCACCACGCTCAGCGGCGACAGCGTGACCGTACAAGCCGGGAATGACCTCAACATCATCGGCAGTAACGTGGCAGGCACTCAGGATGTTAATCTGGCCGCAGGCAATCAGCTCACCATCACCACCGCTGATGAAGCCCGTCATGAAACGCACTTCAAACAAGAGAAAAAATCCGGTCTGATGGGCACCGGCGGTATCGGCTTCTCCGTCGGCAAAGCCAGCCAAAAATCCACTACCGATATCGACAGCAACCTCAACAAAGGCAGCACGGTGGGCAGCAGCCAGGGCAGTGTGACATTCAGCGCCGGAAAACAGCTCAACATTCACGGCAGTGATGTCGTGGCGGGCCAAGATATGCAACTTTCCGGTCAAAACATTAACATCACCAGCGCGGAAAACAGTCACACCGCCATCACCAAAACCGAACAGAAACAAAGCGGCCTGACCGTAGCGCTGTCCGGCACCGCAGGCGGGGCCCTGAATTCCGCTGTTCAAACGGTTCAAGCCGCTAACAATGAAAGTGACAGCCGTATCAAAGCCTTACAGGGCACCAAAGCCGCCCTTAACGGGATACAGGCAGTCCAGGCTGCCCGACTGGCCGACGCTAAAGGCGGTGGCGACAAAGCCAACAACAATCTGGTGGGCGTCAACCTCTCCTACGGCAGCCAGTCCTCCCGGTCAGAGCTGAAACAGCACCAGACCACTCAACAGGGCAGCAGCCTGATGACTGGGGATAATCTCACCCTCACCGCTTCCGGCACACCAGACCAGAACGGCGATATCCGCATTCAGGGCGGCCAGTTGCAGGCGGGCAAAGACCTGCAACTCAATGCCAGCCGGGATATCCAGCTCTCATCCAGTCAGAACACCGAACAGACCACCGGCAAAAACAGCAGTCGCGGCAGCTCACTGAGCATCGGTTTCACTGCCGGACCGGGGGGCACGGGTATCAACCTCTCCGCCAGCACTAACCGCGGTAAAGGCAGTGAAAGTGGCAACGGCGTCAGCCATAACGAAACTACGCTGGATGCGGGGCAAACCGTCACCCTCAACGCCGGCCGGGATGCCTCGCTCAAAGGCGCTCAGGTCAGCGGCGAACAGATTACCGCCGACGTCAAACGCCACCTGACGCTCAGCAGCGAGCAGGACAGCAACCGCTACGATATGAAGCAGCAGAACGTCAGTGCCGGTGTCAGTGTTACTCTCGGTCCACAACCGGGCGGTTCATTGAACCTCAGCGCCAGCCGCGACAAAATCCACAGCAACTTTGACTCCGTACAGGAGCAGACCGGACTGTTCGCCGGCCAAGGCGGCTATCAAGTGACAGTGGGGGAACACACCCAGCTTGACGGCGCGGTCATCGCCAGTACCGCAGACAAAGACAAAAACACCCTCGATACCGGCACTCTCGGCTTTGGCGATATCAAAAACAAAGCGGATTTTAAAACCGAACACCACAGCGTGAATATCAGCACAGGTGGCTCAGCAGGCGGCATGTTCCTCAGTAATCTGGCAGCCAATACCCTGGGCGGCGTTAACCGGGAAGGCCATGACCAAAGCACCACTCACGCCGCGGTCAGCGACGGCACCCTGATTATCCGGGATAAAGACAACCAGCAACAGGATATCACCACCCTGAGCCGGGATACCGACCACGCCAATAATGCTCTCAGTCCTATCTTTGACAAAGAGAAAGAGCAACAACGGCTGAAACAGGCCCAACTGATTGGCGAAATCAGTGCGCAGGTGATTGACATCGCCAGTACTGAAGGAGCAATTATCGCCACCAAAGCGGCCCACGCCAAACTGGAGAATATCAGTAATCCGGATAGAGAAGCGGCCATAAAAGTACTGAAGGATAAAGGTAAAACCGACATCACCCCGGAACTCATTAAAGACCAGATTTACAAAACCGCCTATAACCAGGCATTGAATGAGTCTGGCCTGGGCACCGGTGGGAAATACCACACCGCTTTACAGGCGGCTACCGCGGCCATTCAGGGACTCGCGGGCGGAAATATTGGTCAGGCACTGGCAGGCGGCGCTTCCCCTTACCTGGCCGGAGTGATTAAAGACCTGACTACCGACCCGAAAACTCACAAGGTCGATGTCGTCACCAATACCCTGGCCCATGCCATTCTGGGGGCAGTGGCCGCCGAAGTCAGTGGTAACAATGCGCTGGCGGGTGCGGCAGGAGCGGCGGGCGGTGAACTGGCCGCCCGAGAACTGATGAAGCATATTCACGGGGAAAATGCTAAAGTCAGTGACTTAAGTGAAGAGGAAAAACAGACCATCAGCACTCTTTCTACCCTGGCAGCAGGGCTGGCAGGCGGCATTGCCGGTGACTCCACCGGCAGCGCCGTCACCGGGGCCCAGGCTAGGAAGAATGCGATTGAGAATAACTATCTGAGCGTGAAAGATATCGAGGAATACCTGGATAAATCGTCGAAAGCCAAAACCGAGGATGAAAAAGCCCGGTTACTCGATGCGTTGAAACAAAAGGATGCGGAGAACCAAGCACTCGCGGAAACAACCAATATCTCCATGAATGACCAGAAAAAGGAACTGGCGGCATTAAAAGCGAAACGAAACGCAGCGGATTGTAATGCCCAATGTCAGGCGTTGGTTGATTATTCGATTGCGCAGCTTGAGCCTGTGACGAATGATCAGGAACGTTATAAATATAATATGGGGATAGGGGCATTGTTAGGGGCTGTTGAGGGGTTGACTGAACTCAATGGGGCAGGGAAGTCCAATAAAGGGACATCATCGGCAGTAAAACCCGAAAATAGCTCAGCGCTGGATAAAATAGCGAAAGGCAGCAACTGGAGTGTGGGCGAAGGGAAATACAGTCCGAAGAATCAAGGCACGGTAACGAATGTTGAACATCCGACAGGTAAATTTGATGGGAAGTCATTACCTAATAACCAACTTGTAAAAAATGTAGATGAAAAGTTTGAAATCAAAACATTACCGGATATGCATGGAAAAGAACATATCACTGCGGTAAAAGGTGATGCCAAGATACCAGTTGATAAAGTCGAACTTTATATGCGAGGTAAAGCAGCGGGTGATCTTGATGCGCTCAAAAAAGAATACAATGCATTGAAAGAGTTAAGAATTAAAAGCCAGAAGGAATTTGCTAAGAATCCAGAAAATAAGGCGAATTTATCTATTTTGGAGAAGAAAATTCACAATGTTGAGCGTTCTCAAGAAATGAATAAGGTGCTAAATAATGCAGGTCTTCCTGATACTAAAGTTAATAACCATATGATAATAGATAAACTGCTGGATTCAGCAAAAAGCGTTACACCTGAAAACCGAAAAACGTCTGTCGTTATTTCAGGAAATAATGGTGAGGTTAGAGTTTATGCAACTTGGACAATTTTGCCTGATGGTTCGAAGAGGTTAGCGACTGTTCAAACAGGAACTTTCAAATGACAGCAAGAATAAAACTTATTGAATTGATTGCAGGATTAAATAGTTATCTTGAACATGGCTATGTGAATGCAAATTCATACGAAGATCCTTCTGACGACGCGATAGATTATTTAGGCGAGTTGTTATTGAAAGATTCTGAATGTTGTTTGAATTTTTGTATAGAAATTCTAAACGTAAATCTTTTGCATAGTGAGCCAGTCAAATCTACTGCTTTGGATTTTTTGATGTTATCGGAGTCCAATTGGCAAGATGCTTTTGATTACTTGCTCAATAAAACTGAAGCATTGTCTATTCCCGAATTAGAAAAGGCATTGTTCTACTTCTATTGCGCACAAAATGAACCTAAACCATATCCTGTACCTGAGGGGCTTTTTGAGAAATTGGTAGGGAGATATCAGGTATTAAAAACTGAACCTGATGCAAATTTTTATCATCTACATGAAACTTACAATGATTTTGTTAAAGCATATTCATTGAAATTTGATTAATGGAGAATCCCAAGCCAAGTGAACTGCCCCCGAAAGTTGGACTCCCAACAAGTAAGGGGAAGTTCTCCGTGAAGAAGTAGTGGGTACTGCTTCATCAGACCTGGTAGAACACAGCAAACAGACCAGTAAAGGCTTACTCTCCAAATCCTCCGTCGAAACCCACGATGAGGTGCATGAACGCCAGACACAGACACCACGCTCAGTGGCGACAGCGTGACTGTACAGAAGGGATATCCACCCCAGTCACGCCCAAGGAGAGTTGTCAGGTTAACACCGAGATAATACGGTTAAAAATCAAGGGAATATCATTATGAAGTGACGCACTCCCCAACAGACGATCTACACGTTTTATTTTGTTTTTAACCTGAGTCCGCCCCGGCAAAAATCGCCCACTTCTAGTCAATGTCAGTGATGCCCCTCTGGTCAACACGACAGTAGCTTGACGAACAGGCATGGCAGTGATTTCGCTGAAATTATTGGCGCTATCAGTAGATTACATCACGTCATGCCTGCCCCATTTTTTCTGAGTATTCCTCAACGCACGGCGGCGGGGAGATTAAGTTTTATTTGTTTATTCTATGGAATGTATCAGTTCCTGAGTTTATTGATGCCCATTGGTCTTTAATATCATCAGGCCTACTGGTCATCATCCATAAGGTAGTAATTTTTTCTGGAAAACTATTTTTGGCCGTTGTTGGCTGCGTTGTTACAATGAAAGGTGAATTTATATCAATTTGACCTACCCATGAAGTTATCGCAGCATATTCATCCCAATTCACAAGAAAGACAATGAGGTTTCCACATATGTTCCCTGTGATACTTCCTGTTGTTGAATCTCCTCCTGCGCTTACAGCGCTAGTATATTTACCTGTAAAAAATGCGCTTTTATTTGGTTGTATAATTTCTATTGTAGAACCAAGTTCGTTAGCCCATTTTCCCGATATGTCTGCATTGTTACTATCTATGTTATCTAAGCCGATCATTCTCTTTGTAGCGACAGATTTTCTAATTATTTCTTCAAGTAACATAGGTCCTCTCCACTAAGTATGATTGAACTTTTTTTGGTGTCTTAATGACAATTATAAGTATAATTCATATCTTTTATCTTTCGTGTTGTTTTGTTGAAGAAAATTAATTTGCTGATATATATGGATTTATAATCTAATGACACGCTGATAAATATATATTATGTAGAGTAATTTATTATATAAATAATGGCAAAATGGTTTTATTTAATTAGAAAATTATTTTCTTCCATAGTCGGAATGAAACATTGATTTTTTTAGCGATTAAATATGTTTCACTACATTGAAAGTAATAAAACCCCGTATGATAACGGGGTTATGAAGAAAATAATTTGATTTTAATCTTTAGCTTTGCGGAAAAATGTATCAGTCCCGGAGTTCATTACTGCTTTCCTCGAAGATACTTTTTCTAATTTTAAATCTTTTAAATCTACTTTTTCTGAATTTTTTGTTACTGTATAGGAACTAGTATGGCTAGTCATCATCCACAAGGTAGTGATTAGATCTACTATTTTTTCTGGTTTATCTTTCATAAGTATTTGATAATTATCATCTAAAACACTAGGATTATATTGACCTACCCATGTAGTTAATGAAGTGTATTTATCCCAATTTACAGTAAAAATGATGAGATCTCCTTTGATTTGACCTGTAACATTACCATTAATACTACTAGGAGTAGGATTACCAGTATTATCAACTTTACTGGAATATCGGCCTGTGAATAAGCTTACATCAGGTGTCGTAGACAGATCATATGGATAAATTATTATCCTAGACCCACGCTGGTTTTACCATTCTCCTGATATGTCTATTTTGTTAATTTGATCGTCATCTTTTTCTGCTTCGTTGAGTAGTTCAAACATATTTTCAAGTAGCATATATTCTCTCCATCAAGTAAGTGTTATTGGACATTCTTAAATGTTGTAATGGCAATTGTAAGTATTTCTATATTTCATATTATTTCTCTGAAGAAAATTAAATAACTTTCCAAAATAGTGATACATTTATCACAATTTCTTGTTATGAGGCTATGCATAGCAGAGCCACGAGTTAGTTAATATTATCAAACATCAGACTTGTTCTGTTCAAATATCAATTAAATAGATCCACTGTATCGGTTTGATGAAATTCTATTTGACTTGATAAACATATGTTTATGGGTGTGATTTATTTTATAAAAAATCACTCTTTTTAATCTAAAAATAGTTTCATGAATTAATTGAATTTATTACATTAGTTTATTGTTTTAATATCTTTGAATATGATGTGCGTTAATTGATTTTAATCCCAGTTCACATTAAAGACATAAAAAGCAGCATAGTTTAAATCAAATCGTAGGCTAGACTGATTAAAACAATGTAAAGCCGTTTAATCCAGCGTATTTTACAGTTTTACATAATAAATGAAAAACAATAACACCACAATTAACCAGACTTGTATTCTGTTAAATCATTCACTTGAACTTTTTTATTACCGATTATTTAACTGGTTTATGGCAAAGTTTATACCATTTAAAAACGTTATTAAAGTCGGTTCCTTTGAGAAAATAGATTGTTTGATTAAATTATTCATATGTTTATCTACCTTTTTTCCAGGAATATGAATATTAACAAAACCCATTTTTTCTTATTTTTCACTAAAAGATTTATGATGGGCAGGTTTTAAACCACTATTAAAAGTCATTTTTTAATCTCCGGTTTTAATCGGCATAAGGTTTTAACCATTATTTTTATCCTCTCTGCATTTTATTTTTACTGGCTCTATTTTACTGGTAATCCTGAGTGGTTTTTATAAATCAGCCAGTAAATAGCCTGACGATATTAAAAATATCCCTTGATGTTTTCTCGGATAGCCCCTCTTTTTTAAAAAAGCTTAAATCCTGCCAAATTAACCGTTTTATCTCTTTTTTATTGCATTATTTTTATAGCTTAAGTCTTAAAATGACGGTGAGAAAATATCTAATTTTCAGTTCATTAAAAACTTTCCCTATCGTGCTGATTTCTTTTTAACTTGCCGTTAATGGTTAATGGATTTCGATTAAATGTCATTAATCGCTCTGCTAAAAAGTGGCATTTATTATGTTAAATAAATCTGTTATATAAAAATTTAATCTCTCTGTATTCGTGCTTTTAAATGGTTATGGCAGTAAATAAGCCACCGATAAAAAGGATTTTACGATCGCTAGAAAAGATTTAATGAATGGTATTTACGTTTTATATCCCCCATTTATCCTCCCCATTTTCATTAAATTGTCATTCAGTTTCCTCGTTTTTCCTTTTCCTGTATTTTATTTTTCAGGTTTAAAACCATAGAAGGTAACAGATCAACTGATGGTATTAAGATCAAAACCCATTTTTTAAAGCATTTTTAAAATCCGGTTAATCCTGTTAAATGTTTTGAATCAGTTCAGGGATATATAAACACTAAGATTTTTCAGAGGCTAGCTGATGATGGTAAAAATCCTTTTGAAAATAACTCATCACTTTTTTCCTAATTAAATGGAAGTCACAGAAAACAGGAAAAACTTCATAAACTATGTGAATAAAACACGTTTCCGTTTAACTCGAAGGCCCTCTCCCGTTTATCTATGAGGTTGCTTGCCAATCTGTATTCATTTTATTATATTGAATGCATTGTATGCAAATATAGGAGATGAATTATGGCAATGATGACTGTCAGGAACATCCCTGATGAAGTACACCGTGCTTTACGAGTACGTGCTGCTATTCATGGCCGCAGTGCTGAAGCCGAAGTACGCGCCATTCTGGAAGAAGCCGTAAAAGCCGAAGGTCGGATCAAGTTAGGATCGATGCTAGCTGAGATTGGCCGCCAATCCAAGTTAACCGATGAGGAGTTTACAGCCATTGAGCAAATACGTGACAAAACCCCTGCTAACCCAATGAATTTTAAATGATTATACTGGATACTAACGTGATTTCGGAACCACTGCGTCAGGCTCCTGAATCACGTGTTATTAAGTGGCTAGACGCACAACCGATTGAAACCCTATATCTGTCGGCAATAACCGTAGCCGAACTGCGCTTTGGTTTGGCTTCACTGCCCATAGGGAAACGCCGCGATAAATTGCAGGAGAACCTGGAAAAGCAGGTATTACCCTTGTTCACAGGACGTGTATTATCATTCGACATGTCAGCGTCACAATCTTATGGTGAACTTATGGCAAAAGCCCGGATCGCCGGTTTGGCAATCAGCGTGGCCGATGGATATATCGCTGCAACTGCCGCCGCAAATGGCATGATAGTTGCCACACGAGATGTTAGCCCGTTCGAGGCAGCTGGTGTGAACGTGATCAATCCCTGGGAGAATTAGCAGGCAACTTTATTTGGCACCGTGACTTTTAGCATAACCTCGGTGCCGCCGGTGTAATCCTTCCGCTTTTTCGGAGAAAATCTTTTAATTTCCACCTAGTTTTCAATGTATATCTTAGCTATTTTCTCAAATAAAGAGCTTTTACTGACTTCCCTTAACCTTAATATATCGTTGGTAAAAGAACGTAGGAAAATAGATGTGATATTTTGTTCCATAGCGTTTATCTGTTTGCCTTCTTTATCCATAGTCAGAATATTGTAAATTAAGTTCTCTTTTGCAATCGTTTGATTAGGTGAATTACATGGTGATACAAAATACAATAAGTCATCTCCCCTCGGTTGAAGATAAATATGTTCATACTGGCTATTCTGTTTAGGCGCTAAGTAATAGGGCAAAACTGTTTCAATCGGATTACATACCCTATTTACTAAATTTTCATCTTCCAAAGCATACTCAATATTATCTATTTTCTGATTACCGATGATCCTGGGAATTCTATCCGAGTGATATCGGCCAAGAAAAATTTCTTCAACATTATCAAATAAATAAAAAGAATCATTATAAAGACTTGATATTTTCTTCATAAATTCGCATTTTTCCTCAAGGGCCGTCTTACTCTTTACAAGTGCATGCTCATTGATGAAAAGCGTTTTATTATGAATATTAATACCAACTATTGAAGCCAGTATTTCCTTATTTTTCTTATATTCTTCTGGAATCCTAATATACACAAGAGTTATCTCTAAATCAGGAAGGTCAATATTTTCAATTTTTTTCTCTTTGAAAACTCTCTCTTTTAGCCAAAGTTCACTCTTGATCTTTTGGATTTTGTACGTATTTTATTGCTCAGTTTTTCCAGGCCGGTCTCCTTATCGTTTTCCACAATATTATTATCTAAATCTATACCCTGAATAACTGTTTCAACTTGCGCTTTAAACCTATAGTATTTCAATTCCGAATAGTAATCCAATTCAGCATCTTCTATTCCTTTTTCTCCAATATGCTTAAATGCATCCCATGTCGTGTTTTTAATTTCACCTTTGACCAATATACTGGTTTTAGCGCCATCATCCAATGAATTGAGAACTAAATAGTTTTTATTTTTATCCAATGCATTAAAATCTTTAGCAGAGGAATAAGTTAATTCTTTTAGTTCAAATACTTCCTTAATCTCTTTTTCCAAAAACATTTTGGATTTACTATCAGCAAAATCCTTTGTAATTCTGGCATCTATTAATACCAGAGGATGCAATAAATTTTTATTAACCGTGATAAAATCATGGAGGACATAATCAGCTTTAAAATATCTTTCACTAAAAGAGATCTCAGCATGATTTAATAGTTCTTTTATTTTTTGTATAATCAAGTTTTGAACATAATTTTTACTATTTCGATATCCTTTCATAAATCGCATGAATTTTTTCTTAGAGTGTTCATTGGTATTGATATTATCTGTTACCTGAAAATTATTTTCTTTAGTTCTAAATAACAATTGAATTTCTTCTGTATTATATGAACCCACATTGTATGAGTTCACTTTTTTTTCAACTCTAAAGACCTTTCTATGTAAATTTACAACTAACTCTTTTTGACAAGTGAAATAAAAACGCGGATAAAAAGAATCAATTATATTACCATATTTTTCTGCTGATAAATAAATTCGTGAATTATAAAATTCAGGTTCTATTTCATAATTCTCTTCAAGCTCTTTTAGAAAAATTCTTTTAATATGCAATCCCACAATCGCAGAAAAAACATTGCATAAAAATTTGCTATTTTCTTCAAATTTATCAATAAACCCTTTTATGTCATATTCCTGGTCGGAAAGATAAAAAAAGTGAACTACTTTACAGACCGCTGACAAATCCCATTCAAGATAATGAGGTTTGTTTTTTCATTATGAAAAATGCTGTGTCCATTTTTTCTCACTAAGCTGGTCTGAACACTAACCCAAATGCCATTTTTGACCCTACTACACTGAATATCCTCCCATCCACAGATAAAAATAATAAAGCCTTGTTATCAGCAACTCTATCTGCTTGATATTTTGAACTGTTGCTACCAAAAGGCATTGTATTTTCACTTTCAGCAACCCACAAAAACGGGCCTAATGGTGCCCATGATACTGCTTTAATAAGTACAGGGGGGCACAGCTCGCTGTTCGTTCCTTGATTTGTGCCGATTGACACTGGTTTTCAGACAGGTGCTGTCAGTACAGAGTACCCGTCCACCGACCAATCTCTTGGCAATCGCTTACTCAACAATGTTGTAAAAAATTTGCCGGAAGACCTCGCTGTGACTGAAACGACGACGACATTTCTGACTCAGGGTTGAGGAATCGGGGACCTTCTCTGTCAGTCCGAGGCGCAGAAACCAATGGTAAGCCACATTAACCTGAATTTCCTGTACCAGACAGCGTTCACTGGAAATACCAAATAAAAATAGTCCAGTAACATCATCTTGAGCAACATAACTGGATCAATAGCCGGTCAGCCATTATTGTGGCAATACAATGGAACTACTAATTCGCGGATAAATTCGAAATCAATGACGACATTGACTTGACGGACCAAATGATTTTTAAGGACCAGCTCGTCAAACAAGAACGTTTCTGGTGGGAAAGTCTGGAGAGGGGGTGTTCTTAACATGGCGGCAAGCCCCATTTGGTGAACGGATCTTAATTAAAGCAAATTGCGGGGTGAAAAATTATAACTTTGTCAATAACCTGATCATAACATATTATTAACATTTATTGTGATGTAAATCACAATTAAAAAGAAAATAAAAAGACACTGTGAATATTATAAATTATATAGTGGGGTGACTTTATGAAAAGTCATTTTTAAAACTAAATCGAGGATATAAACATGCAAAAGAAAACATCTGTTGAAATTGAGGTTGAAGTTGAAGATAAAGAAATGACCTGCGGTTCATACAATAAATAAAAATATTGGCGTATGGCTAACCAATTTGGTTGGCCATGTTCTACATAAGGAAGCAGACATGAGAATAGCATGTGGTTTTAATCCTAATTTTCTTAGCGGTGAAATACACATACCGAGTAAAGTATCGATGATAGAATTAGGGATTACTGCATACAATATTTTATCAGTTGCAGAAAAAAGAACTCCATTCGAAAGATACAATGGAAAATTCTCTCTTCATATCGCCAGAAGTGCAATAACAGAAGATATTCAATCAGGCTGTAACTATATTAATAACATTATGCCACGAATAATCAACACAGAAAAAACAATTAGCATTGGTTTTCATTTGTGTGGAAGTAGAAAAGATAACATTGGTAAGTATGGTTTTACTCCCCATTATGAAAGAAGTAAAAGGAAAGAAAGAAATGCTATAAATTTCTTAAAAAGGGTTTCTCACACATATCAGATAGATACATGGATAGAAAATTCAAACTTTTACTCTGGTGAACCAAGTGAGATCTCTAACGCGATAATAAGCGCGAATTACATAAGTAAAGAAAGTAATTCTAAACAAATAGTTGACCTAGCTCATCTAATCATCAATTCAGTAAATGCAAAAGTTGATCCTCTTATATTTATTGGAATGATAGATTGGGATAATGTAGTCGAAGTTCATCTATCAGGAATAATTGAGGGAAAGGATGGGACATTTCATGATGGACATTCAGAAAGAGTTCATCATATTGTTTGGGATTCTTTTGAGAAAATAGTTTCCAGCAAATTAATCAAAAAAAATTGCTATATAAATATTGAGCACACAGAAAATTCTTGGTTAAAGAACTTATCTGGTTATAATAATGACTTTGAAAAGTTGAATTCAATATTATTAAAAAATAAAGAAACAAGTAAACCCTCAAATACCAACATGAGCAATTATGCGAAATCATACCTATCAAAAACTCTGCTAGCAGCCATAAAAAACAAGAAGGAAATTGAAATCGCTAAGTCGGAAAACATTGAGTCGATTATATCTAGTTGGATATTAAGTATAGAAGAAAGTGAAGTAAACCTATGCCTAACAAAAGAAGAGGAAGATGAAACTATAAATTCAGTTCATTACTTAAAATCATTCGAAAGTTTTGTGAATAGGTGAATCATGAAAATAGGAACCAATTGGTCTGGAAATAGAGAACTAAGCATTCTAAAGGAGATAATATCACTAAGAAAGGTCGATTTCATAGAGATATTAATAGATAACTTTTTGCAGTGCACTCCTGACTCAATACTTGACATAAGCAAAGGATTACCGATAGCGTTTCATATCATGAACTCTAAATATATGCACAGAAGCAAACAAGATTTAGAGAGTATAGGGAAAAGAATAAGATTACTCCAAAAAGAACTAAACCCCATATATATATCTGATCATGTTGGTATTTTTTATCATAATAGCTATCCTTTACCAACAATGGGTGAAATAGATTACTCTTCTGAAAAAGATAAATACTTCGATTCAGTAAGCCTTTGGCAAGATATAATTGGCGAAAAAATTTATTTAGAAAACTTCCCTTCAATACTTGATGAAAACGCCAAGCTACAACCAGATTTTTTTAAAGAAATGACAAAAAAATGCGGTAATGGACTTTTGTTTGACATATCAAATGCTGTGATTGCACAAGAAAACACGGGAACCCCATTTGAAGAATGGCTTGATATAGAAATGAACCATCTTCACATTGGTGGTTATGCAGAAACATCATTACTCCCTAGTTTCTTGGTTGACACTCATGCAGATAGAATATCTAATCTTTCATTAGAGTATTTTAATAAATTGGGAACAGAAAGTAAGGAAAACCTTACATCACTATCTGTTGAAAGAGACGATAATTTTGTATTAGGAGACTGGATTAATGACATCGAATTATGCAGACAATAGAAATTGTTACTCTTATGTTGTAACTGGAGAATCCGCATTAGAACTACCAAAAAATAAATCAGACTCTCTATCTAAGCTAATGATTTATAACATAACTAATGTACTAAACAACCCTCTGAGCAGATCTAAAGCTGAAGTTTCTTTTGAAGAAGTAGAAGAATTTATACGTTGGGCAAACAAAAGGAAATATCATCTCGATTGGAGAATATTTGCATACTTTTTATCTTTCAGACATGAAAGTAAAAAGCACCTTACAGATGAGATGATTAATGATTTGTTAATCTTCTCAGCAAGCCAATGGACTTATTTTGATAAAAGCGATAAAGAAGAGATAATAATATACTCAAAGATCGTAGAAGGATATAAGTTTATAGCAAAAAAGTCAAAAAAAGCGTCAATTGCAAGAAAATTATACATAGCTAAGATTGATATTATGGATGATGGACCTCATGATAGAAGAAAAGAAATTATATATATTTGACAAGGATATTATATTGCCATCGATAACAATGTTTAAGAGTAGAATGTTAAACATGGCAATGCAACTTATTATTACCGCACTAATATATCAATTGTCTACAGACGATGCCGGATTTTTTTTACTATCATCCCAATTGGTTCAGATATTTGTTGTTGCTTCATGTACCTTTTTCATCGGCATTAATATAAAGTCAGACATTAAAAATAAAAACTACACTTACGAAAACTACACTTGGCTTTTAATAACAGGGACGATAACAGGCTTATTAATAACTTTAATATCTGTGATATCAATACATTATTACAGTGACCATACAGTAACAAAAAAAATAGCATTGATACTATCAATCGGCATTATACCATTGTGTATATATTCTGTTAACTGCGCAATTCTAGAGTCTACAAAACAAGAAAGGTACATGGTAAAAGTCAACTCATTCAGTATATTAACAAATGTATTCGCCATGATTGCATTATACCTATTTACTGGTAATTTAATATTTTCTATTGCTCTTGCTATCAGTATCTCAAGGGCATACATGGCCATCTCATCTTCAATCCCATTAATAAAATTTATAAAATGGAAAAAAGTTGACTTACCTTACATTAAGGGTATTGTGAATATAGGAATAAATGAGGCTTTAACATCTACATCATTAGTAATATTGATGTCTATTTTAATAAGGTTTGTATCGACATTAATTTCAAACATAGAATTATCAAAATTATTTGTTTACATGGGGGTTATGAATTACCTATTTGTCACGGGCTTTTCTGCTGTTATTTCATTGGCTACAAATTACAGAAGTGATGAAAACAATTTTTTAAATATAGCGATAGGTACCAACTTATTTTACCTTATTATCTTTTCAACCGTCTCACCATTAATCAGTTTGATGGTATTCAATACGCTAACAGAAACAATAGATATAATAATTTGTGCATTAGTCATATTCTTTGACTTGATTTCCGTATCTATTATTAACAGAATAAGGAGCAAATCACCAAATTCAAAATCTGTATATCTTAAGGTGATTCCCATTACCACTGTACTTGTAGTCACCTCTACATTAATTAGCCCGACATCATTCGAAATCTTATTGACTTTTGTATGCAGTAATATATTGTATACTCTAATCTCATTAATATGGTACTCGCTATGGAAAAAAAAATCTTTATTTTTAGAGAAGTTAACGTAGAAGATGCAAACAATCTCATTGTTTTTTTTAATGATTTGGATAATACATCGGAATTTATGTTGCTTGAGCCGGAAGAAAGAAAAACAAGTGTTGAAGAACAGACGAATATAATAAAAGGATTCGGAAAAGACAGGCAAATGTTAATATGCGAAGATAGCAAAAACATTGTTGGATTTATTGTTATATCTAGAGGGGTGTTCAATAGGAACAGGCATCTGGGTTCTATTGTTCTTGGAGTAAAAAAAGAATATAGAAATAAAGGCATAGCAAGAACCCTACTCAACAAAGCGCAAGATTGGTCACGGAAAAATGGAATTAGTAGACTTGAATTAACCGTTGCAATAAAAAACACATTGGCAATAAAGCTATATTTGTCATCAGGTTTTATTTTTTCTGGCATCAGAACTAGCTCACTATTTATAAATGGTGAACTGATAGATGAATACTATATGACTAAAGGAATATCTGAAACAGTAATAGACAATGTGGCAAACAACCGGTGATTAAGCTAAGATTTTTTGTGGAAGGAACGACATATGGGGAGTATGTGATGATTACGCTATTAAGCATAAAGAGAAAATTAGTCAGAATACGCGTCTTGCTGTGTTATCAATAAGGGATTTAGGTGAAGAATTTCCGTGTAAATAGCATTTTTCAGATCGTCGGGGTACTCCTACATTAGATGAGAGTTAACAGAGTCTTGAAGCTGATTTCTAATCAACTCAGACCGTTGGCAAACCTCATTGAAAATAACGGGGTTTGTCAACGGTCTGAAAAGTGAACTACTTTATTATTCCAAAAATCATCGTTTTTATTCTGATTAGCTCCTGACTGTAAATTAAATGGTTTTATTTATTTCACACTTTAATAAATCTGGAAATCTAAACGTCTATACTTCTTCACATCTAAAATAAAACTAATATATTCCTTTTGGCTATATATGGTTGCTATTCATTCTTTCAAACAAATACATATACAGAGTTATCCTCCATAACTATCTGAATACAACGGATTATCTGGATATGATATGACCACATCACGCTCTGTTCTCGATATGATTGGCAATACCCCATTGCTGGAGTTAACGCATCTGAATACCGGTCAATGTCAATTATTTATTAAGCTGGAAAATCAAAATCCCGGTGGCTCTATTAAAGATCGCGTCGCTCTTTCCATGATCGAGCAGGCGGAAGAACAGGGATTACTTCAACCTGGTGGGACAATTATCGAAGCCACGGCTGGCAATACCGGCATTGGATTGGCACTGGTTGCCGCCTTGAAAGGCTATAAATTGATTCTGGTCGTTCCAGATAAGATGAGCCGGGAGAAGGTGTTTCATCTGCGTGCACTGGGCACCGATGTACGTCTTACCCGTTCTGATGTCAGCAAAGGCCATCCAGAGTATTATCAAGATTATGCCCTGCGTCTGGCGCAAGAGATCCCCGGTGCTTTTTATATCGATCAGTTCAACAATCCAGCTAACTCAGCAGCGCACACTACCACTACCGGACCGGAAATCTGGCAGCAAATGGACCACAATGTCGATGCAGTGGTGATTGGTGTCGGGTCTGGCGGTACACTTGGCGGTTTGAGCCGCTATTTCGCTCAAGTTTCGCCGGAAACTGAGTTTGTTCTGGCCGATCCAAATGGTTCTATTTTGGTGGACTATATCGAACGCGGCAAATATGGTGAAGCCGGGAGCTGGCAGGTAGAAGGCATCGGTGAAGATTTTGTCCCTCCTCTGGGCGATTTTAGTCGAGTGCACCATGCATATCGCGTCAGTGATGCAGAAGCTTTTTCCAATGCCCGTGATTTGTTGCTAAAGGAAGGTGTGCTGGCAGGCTCTTCCAGCGGTACTTTGCTCGCCGCCGCACTGCGCTACTGCCGTGCTCAAACCACCCCCAAACGTGTGGTTACGCTAGCATGTGACAGTGGAAACAAGTATCTGTCAAAAATGTTTAACGATTATTGGATGCTGGAGCAGGGATTCCAATCGCGTGTGCAACAGCACGATCTCAGCGATTATATTACTTACCGCTATCAGGATGGCGCTACGGTTTTTATATCGCCAGAAGATACGTTGAAAACCGCTCATACCCGCATGCGCTTATATGAGATTTCGCAACTACCGGTACTGAAAGGAGAACAAGTAGTCGGCATTATCGATGAGTGGGATTTGATGCATTCCGTGCAGGCTGATCCACATAATTTTAGTCTGCCCGTTAGCCACGCTATGACTCATCAGGTGAAAACGTTAGATAAGAACGCTTCTTTGCAACAATTGATGGCAACTTTCGACGCCGGACATGTGGCGCTGATCGTCGATAATGGCCGCTTTCTTGGGCTGGTAACTCGCACAGATGTGCTGAACGCCTGGCGTCAGCAACTTAATTGATTTTTTAGGAATGATTTTATGACCAAGTTTGATACTAAAACTGTTCACGCTGGCTATACACCGGATCACACTGGCGCAATAATGCCGGCAATTTATGCAACATCGACTTACGCCCAATCAGCCCCCGGCCAGCACACTGGTTATGAATATTCCCGCAGTGGCAATCCGACTCGTGATGCTCTGGAAAGCGCGATAGCCGAACTGGAAAACGGTAGCCGAGGTTACGCTTTTAGTTCAGGGCTGGCTGCCAGTTCTACGGTGCTAGAACTTTTGGATAAGGATAGCCATGTGGTGGCCGTCGATGATTTGTACGGCGGCACCTATCGGCTACTCGAAAGAGTACGTAGCCGCACTGCCGGTTTGCGTGTCACTTACGTGGAAGCCAATGATATTACCGGCCTTGAAGCAGCTATTCGTCCCGACACAAAAATGATTTGGGTGGAGACACCCACCAATCCGTTACTGAAACTGGCTGATCTGTCTGCTATCGCACAAATAGCGCAACGCCACGGTATTATTAGTGTGGCGGATAACACTTTCGCTTCACCGTATCTCCAGCGCCCACTTGATTTGGGATTTGATATCGTCGTGCACTCCGCCACTAAATATTTAAACGGTCATTCTGATGTGATCGCAGGGCTGGCAGTTGTCGGAAAAGATGCAGAATTGGCAGAAAAACTTGGTTTCCTGCAAAACTCTGTCGGCGGCGTGCTCGATCCATTTAGTAGTTTCCTGGTACTGCGCGGAATACGGACACTTGCGCTGCGTATGCAACGCCACATTGACAGCGCATCAAAGATCGCACACTGGCTGGAACAACAGCCTCAGATCGAGACCGTCTTCTATCCCGGCCTCGCTTCCCATCCACAGCATGAACTGGCGAAACGTCAAATGAAGGGCTTTGGTGGTATGATTTCTGTTCACTTAAAAGGTGATGATGATTATGCCCGCCGGTTAATTCAAGAGCTAAAGCTATTTACATTGGCAGAAAGTCTGGGTGGAGTGGAAAGTCTGATCGGCCAACCATTCAGTATGACTCACGCCTCTATTCCATTGGAAAAACGCCTTGCTTCTGGGATCACACCACAGTTGGTACGTATTTCTGTGGGTATAGAGGATGCCGAGGATCTCATCGCCGATTTGGCTCAGGCGTTGGAAAAAGCCGCTCAATAAAAGAGCAATGCCAGCCAATTTTCTCAACCGGCTGGCATTTAAATAAAAAGCGGTTCTTTTTATGCAATTAAAAGCAAATGTAGAACCAGAATTATTTATCACCCAACAGAACAGATTCCAGGGCGATTTCAATCATTTCATTGAAAGTTGTCTGGCGTTCCTCGGCGGTCAATTTTTCATGAGTACGGATGTGGTCAGAAACGGTACAGATAGTCAGTGCTTTGGCACCATATTCAGCCGCAACACCGTAAAAACCCGCTGCTTCCATTTCTACACCCAGAATGCCATATTGTTCCATTACATCGAACAGTTGTGGATCAGGTGTATAGAACAGCTCAACCGAGAAGATGTTACCTACACGTACATTGATGTTTTTTGCTTTAGCCGCATCAACCGCGTTACGGACCAGATCGAAATCAGCAATCGCCGCAAAATCGTGATCTTTAAAACGTATACGGTTAACTTTGGAATCAGTACATGCCCCCATGCCAATAATCACATCACGCAATTGAACATCTTGACGTACTGAACCACAGGAACCGACACGGATAAGGACTTTAGCACCGAAATCGGTGATTAGCTCTTTCGCATAGATAGAACAGGATGGGATACCCATACCATGCCCCATCACAGAAATTGGGCGGCCTTTATAAGTACCGGTAAACCCCAACATACCGCGTACGTCGTTTACCTGCCGCACATTTTCCAGAAAAGTTTCAGCAATATATTTCGCACGTAATGGATCGCCAGGCATCAGAACAACGTCTGCAAAATCACCCATCTCAGCATTAATATGAGGCGTGGCCATAATTAAATTCCTTATTTTTTTATTTAATGGTTATTTTAGTCATACATGGCTGCTCGAAAGCAGCCAGTCAGTAGGTTCAGAGCATTGATTTGCCATATTCCATTGGTGACAGTGCAAAATATTTAGCGACTGTCTGTCCAATATCAGCAAAAGTTTCGCGGTGCCCCAATGAACCAGGTTGTACTTTTGGTCCATAGATCAGCACCGGAATGTGCTCACGAGTATGATCAGTACCAGCCCACGTTGGATCACAACCGTGGTCGGCAGTCAGGATTAAAATGTCATCATCTTTCACCCGTTTCAGCATTTCAGGCAGACGGCGGTCAAACAGTTCCAATGCCGCCGCATAACCCGGAACATCACGACGATGACCATAAGAAGAGTCGAAATCGACAAAGTTAGTAAATACGATGGTGTTGTCACCCGCTTTTTCCATTTCCACCAGCGTTGCATCAAACAGTGCATCAATGCCAGTCGCTTTTACTTTTTGCGTAATGCCGACATTCGCATAGATGTCGGCAATTTTACCGATAGAAACGACTTCACCATTTTTCTCATCGACTAATTTTTTCAGCACGGTAGGAGCAGGTGGCTCTACAGCTAAGTCGTGACGATTACCGGTACGCTGGAAGTTACCCGCCTTGTCTCCAACAAATGGGCGCGCAATCACCCGACCGATATTGTAACCACCATCAGTCAGTTCTTCACGGGCGATTTCGCACAGCTCGTACAGACGATCTAAACCAAAAGTCTCTTCGTGACAAGCAATCTGGAATACCGAGTCAGCAGAGGTATAGAAAATCGGTTTACCCGTTTTCATATGCTCTTCACCCAGTTTATCCAGAATAACCGTGCCAGAAGAGTGGCAGTTACCGAGATAACCTGGCAGATTTGCGCGTTCTACCAGTTTATCCAACAATGCCTGCGGAAAGCTGTTTTGTTCATCTTTGAAGTAACCCCAGTCAAACAGCACCGGGACACCGGCAATTTCCCAGTGACCTGACGGTGTATCTTTACCAGAAGAGAGTTCACTGGCGTAAGCGTAAGCACCAATAATGTCCGCGTCTTTATCCAAGCCTACAGGGAAAGTTCCACAGGATTCCTCAGTCGCTTTCCCCAAACCTAAACGGCTTAAGTTCGGCAAATACAGAGGCCCTTTGCGACCGACATCAGCATCACCACGAGCACACGCTTCTGCAATGTGCCCCAAGGTGTTAGATCCTTTATCACCAAATTTTTCGGCATCTTCACTGGCTCCAATGCCAAAAGAATCCAATACCATGATGAATGTTCGTTTCATAAATTTTCTCCTGCGTCAAATCACGCTATACCCGTTATCTTTCAAGTTGCTTCTTTGTTGGCTGCATTCGCTCACCCCGATCACATAGTTCGCTATGCTCCCGGGGAGCCACTCCCTTGCCGTCGTGATACATCTTGAAATCCATAGGGTATAACCATGCGAAAATGTCACCATTATCTAATAATAAGTAGGGTTATTATTCGCCAATTCGGCGATAAACCATCGGTGTGGCTGGTTTGGCTTCTGTACCCAGAACGATAGCGTTACGTACTGCCTTTGCCGCTTCCTGCCATTCATTCTCATTGTTGGCATGAATAATAGCTAAGGGTGTACCGACATTAACTTCTGAACCCAGAGCAACGATATTGCTCAGCCCAACACTATAATCAATGCGATCTGTTGCCTTACGACGCCCTCCACCAAGGGAAACGACAGACATGCCTAAAGCACGGGTATCCATATGCGCAATAAATCCATGCTGTTCAGCCAATACGGGTTTGCTAAAAACTGCGGTTGGCAAGTAACTGTCATAACGCTCAACGAAATCCGTCGGGCCTTGTTGGGCTGCGACCATGCGACCAAAGATTTCGGCTGCTTTACCGTTATCTAAGACAGACTGGAGTTTATTGCGTGCGTCTTCACGGTCTGTTGCCAAATGGCCGGATACCAACATTTCAACACCCAGTGCGATTGTCACTTCGAGTAAACGTGGATTACGATTTTCCCCCGTCAGAAAGCGAACAGCTTCACGAACTTCAAGCGCATTACCCGCGCTGGATGCCAGAACCTGATTCATATCCGTCAACAACGCGGTCGTTTTACAACCTGCTCCATTAGCCACGCTAACAATTGATTCCGCCAGTTGCTGTGACGCTTCATACGTTGACATAAACGCACCAGAACCCACTTTGACATCCATTACCAATGCATCCAGCCCCTCAGCCAGTTTTTTGCCAAGGATAGAAGCGGTGATCAAAGGAATAGAATCCACCGTCGCGGTAATATCGCGAGTTGCATAGAAGCGTTTGTCTGCCGGGGCCAGCGAATCGGTCTGACCAATAATCGCCACACCAACATCCTGAATAATGTCACGGAAACGCCGCTCATCAGGAAAAATATCAAACCCCGGAATCGCCTCCAGCTTGTCCAGCGTCCCCCCGGTATGACCTAAACCACGGCCGGAAATCATTGGAACATAACCGCCGCAGGCCGCCACCATCGGGCCAAGCATCAGGGAGGTCACATCACCAACCCCACCGGTTGAGTGTTTATCCACAATCGGGCCATTCAGATTCAGGCTTTGCCAGTTCAATACGGTACCGGAGTCACGCATAGCCAACGTCAGAGCAACACGTTCTTCCATCACCATATCCTGGAAGTGGATAGCCATCGCCAGCGCAGCAATTTGTCCTTCGGAAACGGTATTGTCACGCACGCCATTAATGAAGAAACGGATCTCTTCTTCACTCAGTGGATACCCATCACGTTTTTTACGGATAATTTCCTGTGCCAGAAACAAAGCATTCTCCTAATCATGATTAAAATCGGGAAAAATTCGACAGTTATACAGTAACTGATACAGTGCTCAATTCTCAGTAATTGCTGCTTTGCTCTTGATTCTGATGCCCCAGAGTGGTTAGCAAACTGCCCAACAAGCTGGAAGCCCCAAAACGAAAATGACGGGCATCGGCCCATTTGTCACCCATGATATGACCAGCTAATGCCAGATATTGGGCAGCCTCTTCAGCGGTACGCACGCCACCAGCCGGTTTGAAGCCAACCGTTTCACCCACGCCCATCTCATGAATCACCTTCATCATGATTTCAGCACTTGCCAGTGTGGCGTTAACCGGCACTTTACCTGTAGACGTTTTGATAAAATCAGCACCCGCGTTAATTGAAATTTCAGATGCTTTACGGATCAGAGAGGCTTCTTTCAGTTCACCGCTTTCAATAATAACTTTTAGCAGCACACCCGCTTCCGCGCAGGCAGCTTTACACGCTTTTACCATGTCAAAACCGACTTGTTCATTACCGGCCATCAATGCACGGTATGGGAAAACCACATCGACCTCATCAGCGCCATAAGCGATAGCAGCACGAGTTTCGGCTAAAGCGATATCAATATCGTCATTACCATGTGGGAAGTTTGTTACTGTTGCAATACGGATTTCAGGCGTGCCCTGTTCACGTAATACCTTACGTGCCAAAGGAATAAAACGAGGGTAGATACAGATAGCCGCAGTATTACCCACCGGGCTTTTCGCCTGATGGCAAAGCGCCGTCACTTTTTCATCGGTATCATTATCATTGAGTGTCGTTAAATCCATCAAACTTAGCGCACGCTGCGCTGCTGCGGTTAAATCGGTCATAAAACTCTCCAACGTTATTATCGCGGCTAGCTTCTGCTAGAGCCACACATGCTGTTAAACGATTGTTTGTTGGCGAGCGGACTTGTTCCCTAAAGATGTCGCGATAATATGCCTACCACGACGATTGAATTCCTTTTCACCGCACTATGCTCTCTTCGGCTTATGGTCCTTAATGCGAGCCTCGCCTTGATCCTTGAAATTTGGCATATCTTATATTTGAACATTTCAACGTTCAAAAAATTGTGCTAACAATCACACTAACTACATGTAATTTGCAAGATAATAATTTCAAATGTGATTTTTATCACATAAAACTATATTTATCATGGGATTTACCGGCAAATCCAACTTACTTATCATCAAATAATACACGACAAAAAATATAACTCACGTCTAATAAACAAAGAGTATGAAGGCGCGGCTTTTTCATCACGAATTAAAGATAAACCGGTAGGAAAATAGATTGCAGGCGGGATTATCCCACCTGCCTATTTCAACAACGTTACAGAGCCAGGAAGAAGCCTGCGATAGTTGCACTCATTAAGTTAGATAATGTGCCCGCTATTATGGCTTTCATTCCCAAACGAGCAACATCTCCGCGGCGGCTCGGTGCCATACCGCCCAGACCACCTAGCAGGATAGCAACGGAAGAAAGGTTAGCGAAGCCACACAATGCGAAGGAAATAATTGCTTTGGTGTGATCTGACAGCACCTGCAAACCAGCAGCCGCAACCACATCATCCGGTTTCAAATACTCACCGAAATTCATAAAGGCAACAAATTCGTTCACAACCAGTTTTTGACCGATGAAAGAACCCGCAACGGTTGCTTCATTCCACGGAACACCAATCAGGTAAGCAATCGGTGCACAAATCCAACCCAACATCAGTTCAAGAGAAAGTTGTGGATATTTAAACAAACCACCGATACCACCGAGAATACCATTTAACAATGCAATCAGAGCCACAAACGCCAATAACATTGCACCGACGTTCAATGCCAATTGCATACCAGAAGCGGCACCAGAAGCGGCTGCATCAATAATGTTAGCAGGACGCTCCTCTTCAGCGACCAGTGACATCGCATCAACAGTATCGCGTGGCTTTTCAGTTTCAGGCACCATCAATTTCGCGAACAACAGGCCACCTGGTGCCGCCATAAAGGAAGCCGCAATCAGATATTCCAAAGGAACACCCATTGATGCATAACCCGCCAGTACCGAACCCGCAACGGATGCCAGACCACCACACATTACCGCAAACAGTTCAGATTGAGTCATGGTCGCAATATAAGGGCGAACAACCAGTGGTGCCTCAGTTTGGCCCACGAAAATATTCGCTGTCGCAGACAAAGATTCTGTACGAGAAGTTCCGAGAATTTTTTGCAGACCACCACCCAATATTTTGATAACTAGCTGCATAACGCCAATGTAGTACAACACAGCAATCAATGAAGAGAAGAAAACAATAATAGGCAGTACACGCAGGGCGAAAACAAATCCCCCGCCACCAAACAGTTCAAACATTTTGGGGGAAACTAATCCACCAAAAATAAAATCCATTCCTTTCTGACCATACTGGATAACACTGGAAACTCCCTCAGACATCCCTATTAATATCTTCTTACCTGCGGGAACATAAAGTACGAAAGCACCGATAGCGACCTGAATCAAAAAGGCACCAAGAACAGTACGAAGTTTAATAGCACGATAATTACTGGAAAAGAGTACTGCGATCAAGATCAGCACTGCCATCCCGACCAGGCTCATAAGGAGTTGCATTGGAAGAATCCCTGTTCACTTAATAATAAATTAAATATGCCAGTTGAACGTAAATCATTCACTGACGATGAGTCGGCGCTGATTATACTCAGTCATCAGAATGAACAAGCTATTGACATCACAAATATCTACTGAAAAAAGCGATAAAAAAATGATAAATGTGATGCAAATCACACAAATTACAAAAATAATCTGCAATGAATAATCTAATCTAGGAATGGCAAAATAATCGACAATTAAGGAATAATTATCAGGTAAGCGTAATTAAAGGATAGGAAACAGATAACAGAAGACAGAAGACAGAAGACAGATAACATATTGTATCTTTGAGTAAGTGAAAATAATGAAAGCCAATATATTAGAAGAGCGCTTAAGAGCGTTTTTAAAATATCGACTCGCAAACTCTAATGATAATGCTCATGATATTGGGCATCTGATCCGTGTCGCAAATAATGCGAAAAGAATCATGGAGAAAGAAGGAGGTGAGCCTTTAATCATCATTGCCTCAAGTTATTTACATGACATCGTGTCATTACCAAAGAATCATCCAGAGAAAAAACAGTCCTCAAAGCTTGCAGCACAGGAAGCCGTAGAAATTCTATCTATTGAATTTCCAGAGTTCCCAAAAGAGTTTTATAGTTCGGTAGAGCATGCCATTCTAACCCATAGCTACAGTGCAAACTTACCGCCTAAAACAATAGAAGCGAAGATACTCCAAGATGCAGACCGATTAGATGCGTTAGGAGCCATTGGGATCGCTAGAGTATTTTACATAGCGGGTATGCTCGGCCAGGGGCTTTTTCATCATGATGATCCCTTTGCGCTTAATCGCCCGTTGGATGACAAATCCTATACAATCGATCATTTTCAGACAAAATTATTGAAGCTCCCTGAAAAGATGAATACCACAGAGGGCAAGAAGATCGCACAATCGAATGCCCAATATTTGGTTGACTTTTTGAGTAAATTATCGAGCGAGATTAAAGGCGATTTAATTTAATGGATTAATTTTTTGATCAATATTCCTATCGCTCCTGTGGGAATAAGTTATCTACCATGAAATCAACAAAAACTTTGACTTTGGGAAGTACCCAGCGGTTAGATGGCCATAGAACACGGAAAGTACTCGAAGTATCAGACCATTTATCCAACACGGTTAATAATGTACCGTTAGCCAATGCTTGCTTAACGGTAAAATCAGGCAAACAGGCAATGCCGTGACCTTGCAGTGTCATGTAAAGTAGTGTTTCGACATGATTGCAGGTCATCTTTGCTTGAAGATGTATATCCCCTCCAGACTCTCCTAAGCATAGCGGCCATTTCTCCAAAAGATTGGTTGTTGGAAACCGGTGCATCAAGCAGGCGTGATGGAGTAAGTCTTTAGGTTGTGATGGCTTACCATATTGTGCAAAGTAACTGGGAGCGCCAACGTATAAAAAACGGCTAGATCCGATACGTTTGTTCATCAATCGTGAATCATTGAGTTCTCCTGTTCGCACCACAGCATCAAACCCTTCATCAATGACATCAACGAGTCGATCACTAAAGTCCAAATCCAATTCTATCTGTGGATAACGTACAGTAAAGGCTGACAATACGGGCAGCATCAGGCTGCTGACTAATGGCAGGCTCACCCGCAAACGGCCTTGAGGTGCAGAGATAGAACTCAATAATTCATTTTCTGCCGAGGTGATTTCGTCCAAGATGCGCTTGCAACGTTCAAGGAATAGAGTGCCTTCTGTCGTTAAACTGACGCTGCGAGTGCTACGTTGGAGCAGGCGTACCCCCAATTTCTCTTCCAACCGGGAGATGCTTTTACTGATGGACGAAGGGGATAACCCAAGTTGATTGGCCACGGCTGTGAAACTACGAGCTTCGGCTACACGAATGAAAATCATGAATCTACTCAAACTATTCATCTGGATTTCCTGGGCTTTTTTAGATCACGATTAATGACAAAATAGTCACTTCAGAAATGATTATAGACCTATTTATCTGCCATTAGTGAATCTGTAGTATGAAATAAAATATCTCTTGCTCTAGCTGCTATACAGCGACAAGCCATACGTACTCAGGGCAGAAAATCGAAATGGTGATGAAATCTCAAGTAAATATTGGATCAAGCGCAAATAAAGGGCCGCTGGTCTTGACTGCCTGTCTTACCGCCGCGGTGATTCCTTTGAGCATTGCAGGACCTGCCGTCGTGGTGCCTTCGATCAACAAAGCGCTTGGTGGAAGTGCGGTAGAACTGAGTTGGGTCATTAACGCTTACATTCTTACTTATGGCAGTGCAACAATGGCTGCGGGTAGCTTAGCCGATACTCATGGGCGCAAGAAACTCTGGCTATTCGGTTTATTTCTCTTTGCTGTTGTTACTGCGGCGATACCTTATATGCCGTCCGTGTTTTGGGTTGATATTTTACGGCTCATACAGGGGTTGGGAGCGGCGGCGGCCTTTGCGGGTTCAATGGCAGCGTTGACTCAGGAATTTGAGGGTCATCAACGTACACACATTTTCAGCCTGATTGGCACAACATTTGGGGCAGGAGCAGCTTTTGGTCCTTTTTTGGCCGGGCTACTTATTGATTCGTTAGGATGGCCTTGGGTTTTTTGGCTACCTGCTTTGGTGGCATTAGTTGCCAGTATATTGGTGAGTATTTATGCACGAGAAACACGCGATCCCGACGCAGAAGGGCTGGATTGGCCCGGCGCAATAACATTTACCTCATCTTTAGCTGCTTTTACCTATGGAATCATTCTGGCTCCGGAAAAAGGATGGGGAAACAGTACGGTGCTTGCAACACTGATCTGTTCCATTATTATTTTCATCATATTTATTATTATTGAACGACAACGTTCAAGGCCCATGTTAGATCTCTCGTTATTTGCCAATGCGCGCTTTGTCGGTGTGCAACTTCTCGCCATCGCGCCAGCCTATGCTTATGTTGTCTTGCTCGTTATATTGCCGGCACGTTTTATTGGTGTCGAAGGGTACAGCGCATTCGAAGCCGGCCAAATGATGATTACCTTGTCCGCGCCGTTGCTAATAGTCCCCTTTATTGCCGGTCAATTAGCTCGCTGGATTAATGTCGGTGTCATTTCAGGTATGGGGCTTCTCATCGCTGCTGGTGGCCTATTCTGGCTAGGTTATGGGATCTCTGGCAATACGACGGCTGAAAGATTATGGCCAATGTTGGTTATCGGCATCGGAATTGGCCTGCCTTGGGGATTGATGGACGGTTTGGCGGTGAGTGTCGTACCTAAAGAGCGAGCGGGTATGGCGACTGGAATTTTCAATGCTGTCCGTTTAGCGGGAGATGGTATCGCCTTAGCGGTGGTAGGCGCGATTCTCTCTGCTCATATATCTTCGGGTTTAAGTACATTAAGCAATATTCCGGCTGATATTTTATCTGAAATATCTACACGTCTTGCAATGAGCGATTTAAGTAATGCTGTTGCTATTTCCCCTTCATTAGATAAGTCATTGCTCCATAAGGTATACGAAGAAGCATTTCGATATCAATTCATTGCACTTGCAGTAGCGGCAGCAATTACCGCAATGTTAGTGTTTATTTTATTGGGTAAAGTAAAATCCCACGGTGAAAGTAAATAGAAAAAACAATTGATATTAATAATAAAATCACAAATGTTAATTATTCTGTAATTTGAGAAACTGTCTTTTATCATCAGGAGAAATGCCGACACTATCTATATACCCTTAAACACAGAGTGAAACTTTTCTACACATTTTCCCACATTGGAAAAACAATAAATAACATATTCAGGAGAATATAATTACACACCTTTTTAATATTATTAAATAAAAATTTAAAGTTTGGGTGTTTATCGACATGAGAAAAACCGAAGATATGATAACAATTTATTATTATTTATTAAAAAAATTACCAATTGAAGAAATTATCTTATATTTTACGGGGGATTTTGAATATGAGCAAAAATATCGTTAGCGTACCAAAGGAGGCAGTTAGTATCACGTCTGAAAATTTTGAAACGTCTGAAATAATTGCCAAAAGGGCATCTATAAGATTAAATAGTCCAGGCAAAGAGTATAATTCCAAGCGTGAAGATTTAAATGGGCCAGTCATTTGGTTTGATACTGCAAAATTGTCAGCCCAGAGGCCAGACGATACTATTTTCATCAGGGTGATAAATTCTCTTTATAGTGGTATAGTTTTATATCCAAATAATATTTCAACTTTCATCAATGCAATACCCAAAAGAATGCAAATAGTTCTGAAAGTGAGAACACTTGAAGAGCTTAATAAATTTAAAGAGAGCGAACATTTTGCTTTATTTAAATCTTCTGATACCAACTCGAATAAATGTATTTGCTCCAACGACATAGCCACTTTGAAGAAACTTAAAGCAGAGTCTATTGCGACCTGCTATGAAAGTTATGTTGATGATCAAGATAGTCTGCTTAAAACAATCAATGAAGGAATGGAATTCAATTTTCTTTGGATTCTTTTTCGTGATCCAACCAATATTCCTCTTGAGCTGGTAATTGCATCATTACAGTCTACCGGGACTATTTTATTAAAAGAAATTAGCGATCCTGATGATGTTGATGATGCAATAGTCTCTTATGGTGTGATGGAATATGGTGCTGAAGGTGTTATTTTCTCACCCAATAAACATGATGTTATGAGCGACTTTATCGATCGTTTATCATATAACAAAAAAGAATCACTGCAACTGCAAGTCGGAATCATTACAGAAAGTCGTCCTGTCGGTATGGGATATCGAGCTTGTATTGATACATCCACGTTATTCAGCGAGAACGAAGGCATGCTGGTAGGTAGTACCTCCCAAGGTGCCCTGTTGTGCTGCCCGGAAGTATTCTTTCTACCTTATATGGAACTGAGACCATTCCGTATTAATGCCGGAGCGATACACTCCTATGTATATAACTTTAATAACCGAACAGATTATATGAGCGAATTAAAAGCCGGCTCATCGGTAATGGCGGTTAATTCGAAGGGTGAAGTACGGCATATAACGGTTGGGCGCGTCAAAATAGAACAACGCCCTCTTCGGTTAATTGAAGCAGAGTTTCCAGGGAACAAACGGGTGAATGTTTTGATGCAAGATGATTGGCATGTGAGAATTTTCTCTAGCGAAGCAAAACCTTTAAACATCTCTGAACTTAAACCTGGAGACAAGGTGCTTGGTTATATTACCGAGCCTGGTCGTCATGTTGGCATTAAGATTAATGAATCTATTATTGAAAAGTAGGTGATGATTATGGGATACGTCGGAAGAAAATTAAGAGAAAGCAGATTGTTATTTCCCAAATCAAACCGCGGATTAATAGTGCCGATTGATCATGGGTTAACTCTGGGGCCCATCTCTGGTTTACAAAGTGTTTATGCGGTTGAATCGTGGATTAATAGCAACTATGTGAGCGCTGTTCTGGCCCATAAAGGAGTATTGGAAAAGCTCATTCTGCGTGGAATGTTGCGCCCTTCGACAGGTATTATTCTTCATATGAGTGGCATGCCATCGATATCAGAATCACCGGATACGAAGATATTAGTGGCGAGTATAGAAGCCGCTCTTCAACTCGGTGTAGATGCCGTTTCTATACAGGTAAATTTCACCGAAACAAATTTCGAACACAATTTATCTATATTGGGCTCTGTCACAGATATCGCACATGAAGCAGGGCTGCCTGTACTCACAATGCTATATGACAAAGTTATTTCCGCGTCGTCAGAAATAAAGATGGAAAGGCTTCATCATCTTATCAGGATTGTCACCGAACTGGGATCTGATGCAATAAAAATAGGTTTTCCTGACTCAGAATCCGCTATTGCAGAAATCGTGGAACTTCATGGTTCTGATATTAAAATTTTCTTCGCCGGGGGAGAAAAAACGTCTGACGAAATACTGATTAATAATACCAAAGCCGCTATTTCGTCCGGAGCTTGCGGATTATGTGTTGGTAGAAATATTTTTCAAAATCTCAACCCACAATCCCTGCTTCACCATTTATATGAATGTATAAATTCAGAATCAATATCTTTGGCTTGATATCATAGATTTCACGCAGTTGAATATGACTAAAAGGGTTTATCATGGAACTCGCTATCAATACTCAAAACGAACCTAAAAAAGAAACAGGCTATTCTTTATCACCATTATGGGAAGACATTTTTTCTAAAGAGTTATTGGAAGAAATTAATACCAATGTATTTTTGGTGGCTTGCCGTTCTGGGAAAGCCAACCAGAATTTACTCAGAAAATTCATGATCCAGCACCAGTACTATTCACAATATTTCACCCGATATCTGTGCTCGTTGATGGGAAATTTAATTGATCAAAATGATTTTACGCTTCTTTCGCATAATTTGCTGGAAGAGCTAACAGGAACTGATGCGGCAAAGATATCTCACGTAGAATTATATAAAAAGGCGATGGCGGCAATTAATGCGGTTCCTAAAAGTTATCCGATGCTTAAAAGTACTCAGCAATTGATTAATATTATGTTTGAGCATTGCCGAAGTGATAATTCTTTAAGGGGACTCGCTGCTCTATGTTTGGGTGCCGAGGCAATCGTGCCTTTGATTTATGGTCCAGTTTTAGATGCATTGCGAACAATGAAAGCGCCTGATGACGCATTGCATTTCTTCAAAATCCATGTTGAGGAGGATGAAGAACATGCCATAGTGATGAGGAAAATTATTGATCGCATGATTGAAGGAAACCCCCGCGGCAAGGCAGAAGTGATGGCTTTTGGTGCAGAAGTAATACGTTTTCGGATGACGATGCTAAATGAGATATATCAAAGTAGTGTTGGGATAGATCCGAATGTAACGACCCTTTTATCTGAACGTGATTTATTCTGTTTGCGTAATGATAACATGTTAGGTAGCGGTAATTTTCTTGACCGCTGTTTATCGCTAAGTAGTACCCCGAATGTGGATTTTATTTTTACAGATAAACCTATAACCATAGCGAGTCAACGTAATATCCAACAATTCAGCCTGGATACCTTGGCAAATATTAGACGTGAACTGGCAGGTTGGTATTTGGCTAATGGGATTAAAACCGGGGATGTCGTTGCTGTTTGTCTGCAAGATGGAATTGGCCCATTTCTGCATTACATTGCAATCACGAGTATTGGTGCCACAATTGCGTTAATTAATCCGGCGATGCCGTCGGATATTGGCATCTCTTATATCAAAGAGAACGGTTTTAATAAACTCGTCACCGATGAATTTTCTGTTAATCATAATTCACTGATAAAGAGTTTACGGAATGCCGGTGATATATGTGAAATTCTCAATATTTCAAATTTCAATACCGAGGTGGAATATAACTTGCCTTCCTGGTGGCCGTATATTCCTGCGGATACAACATTACTGATGTTGAGCCATACTTCTGGTACGACAGGCGTTCCTAAAGCGGTAAAATTTGAACATCGTCAATTCTTTATGGGAAAACGTGCAAGGCTTGGACGTTTTATCGAATCACCAGACGAGCGTTTGCTAACTGTTTTGCCGCAGTCTCACTCCTCTGCTATTAGTCACCTTGAAACGGCTATATTGCATGGTCTCCCAACTTATGTACTTAGTAGCCAAGAGGGTGAACCGGTAAGAGAAGCGATAAAAGATTTTTCTCCTACAACGGTTGTTGCGTTTCCCAAAAGCTACGTTTCTTTGCTGGAACACGAAGTATCGTATGCGGAATTCCCGTCAGTACGACGCTGGTTTAGCATGGGTGATGCAGCCCATCAGAGTCATATTAGCCGTTTACTGGTAGGTTCGCCGGGGGCGCGTTTTATCGATGCGTTTGGCAGTTCGGAACTTGGTATGGCTCTGTTTCAAAGTGTATCCACGGCAGATCAAATTGCACCGTCTCGTTCAATTGGACGTCCTGTTGATATCGTCACAGCCAAAATAGTGGACATGACTTCTGGTGATGAGATGTCGCCAGGAAGTGTCGGAGCGCTCGCGGTATGTTCACCAACAATTACTTCTGGCTATTGGAAACAGCACCAGAAAACCGCTGATGCATGGCGAAATGGATATTTATTGACCGGAGATGTCGGATATTGCAAAGACAATGTTTTTTATCAGATTGATCGTGTGGTTGATGTTGTTCATACCCCTGACGGCCCGTTGTATACCCTTCAACTGGAAGAGGCGATACAGACAATCGAAAGTGTATATGATGCAACAATTATAGGATTGAATTTACCTTGTGCTGAAAATGGAAAAATAACATTAGTTGCATTGATTCTATTGAGTAAGAAATTAGCTGAGGATGTCGATATTGTTGCAGAAAAAATTCTTCAACTCATGCAGGAAAAGAATGGAATCGGGAACTCTATTGGAGAATATATTGTTATTGTTGTTAATAGTTTCGAGCAAATTCCTATTGGCGTAACCGGTAAGGTTTTGAAACGCAGATTAAGGGATCTTCTGCCTAAAATTCTTGAGGAATATGAAACAAGTAAAGAAATTCCAAATGGAATTTTAAAAATCACTCGCTACATACCCACTAATTAACATTAATAATAGAGAAGGTAAATTACAGTGAATGAAGATCTTTATGAAAAACCGGTTATCGACACTATAAAACAAAAACTGATTCTTGCTGAATCCTCCGGTATTTCTGAGTTTGAATGTATGGGAAAGCTATTTAACATTCATAAAAATGTGTTCCCTCCCACTCATTTCCAGTCCACCGGTATTTTTACCCGGCATATTCCTTATGTGCGAAATAGCTCTTTTTTAGAATTAGGCTGTGGTGCGGGAGTGACCGCTATTACCGCAGCACTAGAAGGGTGTTACCCAGTTGTTGCTTCCGATATTAGCGAGGAGGCAGTGAAAAACACCTTATTTAATGTGACTCGGCACCGGGTAAATAATTTAATTTCTGTCAGGCATGGAGATTTATTTGACATATTAAAAGACGGTGAAAGTTTTGATATTATTTTCTGGAACTCTAATTTTTTATTTGTTCCTGAAAATTATTCTTTTAACGAGGAAATTTATCATGCATTTTACGACCCAGGATATATAACCCATAAACGCTTTCTTCAGGAAGCGAGAAAATATCTTAATCCTCAGGGCAAGATACTTATCGGGTTTAGCAGCCAGGGCAATGAAGCCGCATTTAGTGAGTTACTCTCAGAGCATGGCTACAACTATGTTGTTTTATACGAGGAAAAAGGAAAAGGTGAAAATGCACAGATATATAAAATCTTCCAACTGACATCTTTAATCTAATCGGTTTATTGCCACGGGTCATGGTTAAGGAGGGTTAATTTTGACTTTAGAAAATGAATCACCAGTAGCCATCGTCGGCGGCGGACCCGTTGGCTTAATGCTGGCTTTATTTCTGGATTTATACGGTATTCGTTCCGTTATTTTCAATTTGGACGAGGAAACTCGATGGCACCCTAAGGGTAATACCCATAATGCTCGCACGATGGAACATTATCGTCGTTTAGGAATATCTCAGTCTATTCGGGCATTAGGGTTGCCAAAAGAGTTTCCTTTGGATGTATCATATTTTACCCGGCTTAATGGATGGGAACTCGCCCGTATCAATATGCCGTCGGGAATGCAGAAAATATCCAGACTCAAACATGCTGTTTCAACCGATCCCGTTCCAGAGCCATTAATGCGGGTCAACCAAATGTATGTTGAAAAATTTTTACTACAGCATGCCCGTAGTCGTCCAAATATCACTATGAGATATGGCTGGCGCGTTAAAGATTTTATCCAGTTTAAAGATCAAGTAAAACTTTATGCGGAGTGTATTAAGGGAAAACATTCCGATGAGGTCTGGCACACCAGCTATATGATCGGTTGTGATGGTGGGCAAAGTTTTGTTCGTTCCAAGCTTGGTATCGCATATGAAGGAACAGTTGAAGCCAAAATAGGTTTTCTGACTGGCGGCATGATATCCAGTTATATCCGTATCCCTGAACTTCACCAAGGGATATTAAAAGACCAAAAGTCTTGGATGTACAATATTATTTCGCCCACGTTGAGAATGTTATTTATCAGCCTGGATGGCAAAGATGAATTTTTACTTATGACTCAGAGTGAACATGGAAAGTCTATCAATGAGTCGGAATTAATTCGTATAGCTCAGGCAGGAATAGGCTCAGATATTGAAGTATCCGTTCTGAGTAATTCGGTATGGAAAGGTGGCGTGGCACTTGTCGCTGAAAGATTTTCTGACGGCAAAATATATTTGGCGGGCGACTCCGCTCATCTATTTTCTCCTACCGGTGGTTTTGGCATGAATACTGGAATCGACGACACAAGCAATTTAGCCTGGAAAATTGCTGCGTCTCTCAAGGGTTGGGCAGGTAATGCATTAATGGATTCTTATGAAAGCGAGCGCCGTCCAATTGCATTGAGAAATACCGCTGCCGCACGTTTTTTAACTCAGCGGGTCTCATCGTTATCCATACCGACAAATCTAGAAGATGCAGATTTCGCAGGGAATTTGGCCCGTAAAAAAATGGGAATTGAGCTAAGTGCATTCCGCAATCAATTTTCTTCTATCGGTGTTGAACTTGGTGCCCGATATGACCACTCTCCTCATATTATTAATAGCGCGCCAATACCGGATGATGACTTTATTCATTATCAGCCAAGTCATGTGCCAGGAGGCCGATTACCGCACCTGTGGCTCACACCCGCTCCAGGAACAAGAATATCGCTATTCGATATTTTAGGCACTGGATTTAGCTTACTTCGGGTAGGGGCCTATTTTCCAGCAGTATCCGAACTATTAGATCAGGCATATCAACGTAAAATTCCGATCAAGATTATTGATCTTTCCGGTAGTGATGCCTGGCAATTGTATCAAGCAAGGCTCCTTTTGGTACGTCCTGACCAATATATTGCCTGGAAAGGCGATGAGGTGCCGCACAATATAGGTTCAATACTGGATAAGATTATAGGTAATTAAGAAATGATTTTCCGGGGATATGAGTATTAACATGAATTAAATACGGAACACAATATTATGATTGAGACAGATGTTCTTATCGTAGGTAGCGGTCCTTCTGGCTCCGCAGCAGCTTTGTTTCTGAGTACTTATGGGATTAATACAATGGTCATCACCAAACATCGGTGGTTGGCTAATACACCTCGTGCGCATATAACAAATCAGAGAACAATAGAAATATTATCAGAGTTTGGTGTTGGTGATGAATTAATGGCGAGCTCGGTACTAAATGAGGTGATGGGCAATAGTATATTCTGCGAGACGCTAGCAGGAAACGAAATTGCGAGAATAAAATCATGGGGAGCGCATCCAGAACGTTTGGGTGACTATAAAATAGCGAGCCCATTTAGTATCTGTGATATACCGCAAACTTATCTTGAGCCGATATTGATTGGCCGAGCTATTAAAAATGGAGCACATGTTAAATTTTCGTCAGAATATATACAGGCTACACAAGATAAACAGGGGATTACGGTAACGGCTTTTGATCGTTTAGAAAAACGGGAATATAAAATACGGGCTAAATATCTTATTGGCGCTGACGGTGCCAGAAGTAACGTTTGTTCCGATGCACAATTGCCTATGAAAGGCGAATTGAATCTTGCTGGCTGTATAAATATTTTCTTTGACGCTGATCTATCTGCTTTAGTTTCTCATCGGCCCGGAGCGTTATTTCTCATTTTCAATAATGAGGCTATTTCTGGTGGCATTGGCTTGGGTGCATTAAGGATGGTGCGTCCGTGGAAAGAGTGGTTAGGGGTGTGGAATTACGACATCGCTAAACCACCGCCCATAATTACAGAGAATGATGCGGTCAATATTCTTAAAAAGCTTATCGGTGATTATGATGTGGATATAGATATTAAGTCGATATCGACCTGGACGGTAAATAATATGTATGCGGAAGAGTATTCTAATCAACGTATATTTTGTGTTGGCGATGCTGTTCATCGGCATCCACCAAATAATGGGTTGGGATCTAATACCTCTATTCAAGATTCTTATAATTTATGTTGGAAACTTGCCTATGTTCTTAAACACTATGCGGGACCGGAATTGTTAGAAACTTATAGTCAAGAGAGAGTTCCAGTAGGAAAAGCGGTTGTTGCCCGGGCAATGCAAAGTATAAGTGAAAGCCAAGAACTGAGTCTTTCATTGGGGCTGGATAAACCTACCATTTCTACCGCAGAATTTCTTTCCGCTGATGATGATATTGGTATAGCGAGAAGAAATAGATTTTATAAAGCATTAAGATTGAAGAATTATGAGCTTAATGGACACGGAGCTGAGCTAAATCAGCGCTATAGATCGGCAGCTATTTTGAACGAAAAAATTTCTAACGAAGAAGAAAAAAGTGATGATCTATTTTTCATGTATCACTCTACATTTACACCTGGTGCACGAATTCCACATGTTTGGTTAAGCCAAAAGGGAAAAATTATATCCTCAATTAATTTAGTTGGTCATGGGAAATTTTCATTGTTCACCGGAATAGCGGGGAAGAAATGGATTTCAGCAGTAGAAAAATATAACCAAGAACATGCTGGCAAAATAAATGCATATATTATTGGTCCTGGCGAGGAAATTGACGATATTTATGGTGATTTTTATGGTCGCTGTCATTTTGATGAAAACTCCTGTGTTCTTGTCAGACCTGATGGACATATCGCATGGTATTGCCGAGATAATAGAGAGCATGATAAGCGCCTGGCAGAAAATATGACTAAGTTACTTTTAAAATAAAGTGTTTTTAACGTTATTTCAAAATAGTAAAAAATAAAAATTTTGGCATAAGAGATGATATCAGAGGTAATTATGGTGAAAAAGAGTTATTTCTCCTCTGGAGACTTTAATAAAGTTCCCGGTGAATTAATTGAAGATAAACCAACGCAATTAATTCATGAAAATGTATTGAATTCTGACGTTAGCCAAGATTTGAATTTCTCAAATGAAAGACGTCATAAAGTAGCTATGGTTAATTTACCCAGTAAAGTTTTGAGTATGACATTAGGAGGATTACAACCTGGAGAATCCACTCGTAAACACCGACATAGCTATGAAACGATAATCTATATCGTGAATGGCGAAGGATATTCATCAATTGGCGAGCAACATGTTTCATGGAAAGCCGGTGACGCGATATATGTGCCTGTGTGGGCATGGCATCAACATACAAATAGCAGTGTCACTGATGAGGCTCTTTATATTGCATGTGAGAATGCCCCCATGTTGCAAAACTGGGGCCTTGCCGTTCGTGAAGAACTTTGAATTTAGCAGGATATACATCAATTAAAAGCCTATCCCAGTAGGCATTTTCTAAGAGGAATGAAGCAATCATGTTTAGACTATCGGGGAAATATACATTAATTACCGGAGGAACAACCGGTATTGGTTTCGAAACGGCAAAAAAATTTCATGCCGAAGGAGCTCATGTTGCAATTACTGGAAACAATCCAGAGACATTAGATTTTGCCCAGAGATTCTTTGGCAAGGATGTTTGGGTTATACCCAGTGACGCAGGGTCTTTGGCATCACAAGTCATCTTAAGGGATACAATTAAAGAGCGTTGGCCGCAGATTGATGCTCTGTTCCTAAATGCCGGAATTGTGACGAGCCATAAATTAGAAGAAGAAAGTGAAGAAGGTTTTGATCGCCTGATGTCGATTAATTTAAAAGGGCCGTTTTTCCTCTTACAATCTCTGCTCCCTCTTCTCGCGAGACCATCTTCCGTCATTTTATCCGGCTCAGTGAGTGGTCATATTGGTAAAAGTGGCACAAGTGCGACTTATTCAGCAAGCAAGGGAGCTTTATTAGCGATGGGACGTGCTTTGGCTGCGGAATTTGTCGATCGTCAGATTCGGGTTAATAGTATTAGCCCCGGCCCAATCATGACTCCGGCATTCGACAAACTAGGGATAAATAATACTCAACGTGTATATCAGGAAGTGAGCGCGATGATTCCAACTGGGCATCTAGGAACCCCGGCTGATGTCGCAGATGTAGCCGTTTTCCTCGCGTCAGATGAATCTAAGTTTTTGTTGGGAACTGATATTATTATCGATGGCGGTATGGTTAATATTTAAATAAAAGCAGATTTTACGAATAACTGTATCGTTGGTTTGTGCAATACACGGATAAAATTTTTCAAGATTACTTAGCAAATGAGCGGCACCTCAAATATTGGGAACTAAATCTCACAGTTGGGGTACCGTTTTTTTAATCTCTCAATCATATAACCAATCCAAATAGTTCAACACTGTTATGATAAAGCTGGTTAGCAATTTCATCAGGAGATTCGTGACGAATCTCACATAACGAAGCAAAAACTTCGGCAACTCTTTCCGGTCGGTTAGGTTCTCCCTGAAAGCCGAAAAGTGGCATATCCGGGGCATCGGTTTCCAACACAAGAGACGTTAACGGGAGTTCAGCCATTACGCGACGTGTTTTCTGTGCTCTTTCATAAGTAATGGTCCCCCCTACCCCAATGTAATATCCCAAACGGATAAAAGCCTCCGCCTGCGATAAACTACCCGCAAATCCGTGTACTACTCCGGTACGGCAAAGGTTGATTCTCCTTAAGATCGCTGCCAGTTGATCATGGCTTTTGCGGGAATGGAGGATAACCGGTAATTCATACTGTTTTGCTAACCGTAATTGAGCAGATAACAACGCTTTCTGCTTTTCAAACTGCGGTTCAGTCATATAGAGATCAAGCCCTATCTCCCCAACCGCCACCAGCTTTTCATGTTTCTGTTTCAGAAATTGTTCCAGATCCGCAAGATGCGCCTCCTGATGTTGTTCGATATAAAGAGGATGCAAACCCAATGCGGCATAAATCGCTGGATAAGAATGAGCCAGCTCAGATACCCGTTGCAAATTTGCCCTACTGATAGCAGGGACAATAATTTTATCCACACCAACCTGTGCTGCCCGTTGCAAGCTCTGCTGTTCATCACTACAAAACGGAGGGAAATCAAAATGGCAGTGGGTATCAATAAACATCAAACTATCCGTTATCAATCTGTTCTGACAATGCAGCTAAGTCAGTCGGCAACGTAACCAACGTGCTATTTTCTTCATTCTGGCACAAGGTGCTACCGCTTAAATGATCGTTGTTATCCTTAGCAAAACTAAATTTATTACCAATAAATAAGTGACCAACTGTTTCCAGGAAATAGCGCCCACAACGACGCCCAAGGTGATAATCCCGATTCAACGCCGGCAAACGGCTACCTAATGCACTGCTAGTTAAGGGCGCAGGCGGATAGATCTCAAAAATCTGTACATCATCAGGTGGATTTTCAATAAATTTCTGGATGCGGTAGTAGCTTTTCGCATGTTGTTGTAGCATCCGTACCATCTTTTGCAGACCACTATCTCCCAACCAACGTTCCATTCGTTGTACCCAATCAGGCGTGTAATAGAGCTGTGAAGGGACTGTGCGGATCACTACGATAGTATCAGCACCACGCCGATACGCCTCTTCTACCGGAATAGCGTCACTGATGCCACCATCATAATAAACAACATCATTGATCGTCACACCATTGCGATAAAACCCAGGAATGGCGCTTGATGCCTTAATCACTTCCAGCCAGTTGTGCTCATCAGGCTGAAAATAGGTAGGTTCAAAATTATCTGAACGACATGCACACGTATAAAATTCACATCCAGCCGCAAATTTACGTAAAGCTGCCGGGATATCCAGTGGCAGGTCCTGAAAAGCGGTCTGCACAAACCAATCTAAATCAACTAAATGACCTCCACGTACAAAACGTAAAGGGTTAAAGAAAGCTGGATTAGTTGTATAGCGACTAATAGCACGCCGGGCATATCCACGCTGCCCACAAATATAAGCTGAAAGGTTCTGAGCGCCTGCCGAAGTGCCAAGCAGTAGATCAAACGGGTTGAATCCGACACGCATAAATTCATCCAACACACCTGCGGTAAAAATGCCGCGTTGCCCTCCACCTTCACAAACAAGCGCAACCTTTCCAGATTTAATAGACGACTTATATTTATAGGATAACAGATCAATATTTCCCAACGTTATCGGTATACGTTTCCCCACACAGCCCCCAAGAAAATAAATGACGGATAGAGAGCATAACTTGGAAAGTTATTATCCGTCATCATATTATGGTGCTACGTGGTCAATATTTTAGTAAAAGTACCCCTGGTGAGGGCGCATATCTGGTTAGTACTATCCGGTCAGTGCTATCCGGTTTAGTACTATTCGGTTTAGTACAACGTAAAATTATCTGAATGGAAAACAACCATTCGATTAACAAAATATATTATTTTTTTATAGTCAGACCGTTTTGAATCGACTTGACCCCTTTCACTTTAGCGATAATCTCTATAATTTCTCTGGATTGTTTCTCGCTTTTCACAAAACCAGAAATATAAACGATTCTCCCCTCTGTTTTTACCGAAATATCACTACTGTTGATCCCTTTTGCTGCCAACAACTCACTTTTAATCTTTGCTGTGGTAGCACTATCACCCATATAACCATCGATGCTTTTCATTGAATCATCGATTTTCTGACCAGCACTGTCGAGTGCTTGTGTCGCTTTATTTTTAAAAGACTCCTCCGCCAGTACACTATTGCTAACTAGAGTGGTACCCAAGGCAATAGCCACTAACAAGTGAGCCAATTTAACATTCTTCATTCTATACCTTCCTTAATTGTCGGTTAGATTTCTGAATCTATAAAGCCATTCAAGCTGTCTTTACACATCTCTTTACACAACATAACCTAAGTAAGCTAAACAGAATCACAATCCTCATTAGCATTAAAAAATAGGTTATTACTTCCAATAAAATCGGAAAATAAAAACGTCAATCCAGTAAAGACCGGGGAAATAATAACAGGAAAATAAAGCAAAGCGCTATAAAAGTAAGACGGATCTTGCCGACTAAATTATAAATTATTCTTGTGTTACATATATTTTTGTAAAGAAAAAGGCTAACTCATTGTTAGCCTTAAAAATATTAATGTTCCCGCGTCTTGCGGAAATTGACGTCAGGATAACGTTCACCCGTCAAATTTAGGTTAACCATCGTTGGGGCAATATAGGTCAGGTTGTCACCACCATCGAGCGCCAGATTTTGCTCATTCTTACGCTTAAACTCTTCCAGCTTCTTAGCGTCATGACACTCAACCCAACGTGCCGTTGAGACGTTTACCTGTTCATATAAAGCTTCAACGTTGTATTCGCTTTTTAAACGGGCAACAACCACATCAAACTGGAGAATACCAACAGCTCCCACAATCAAATCGTTATTTGTCAGTGGACGGAATACCTGTACAGCACCTTCCTCAGATAATTGAACCAATCCTTTCAGCAGTTGTTTCTGTTTCAGAGGATCACGCAAACGAATACGACGGAACAATTCCGGAGCAAAGTTAGGAATACCGGTAAATTTCAGATCTTCCCCTTGAGTAAAGGTATCACCAATCTGAATTGTCCCGTGGTTATGCAGACCGATAATATCTCCCGGATAGGCATGATCCACATGAGAGCGATCACCCGCCATAAATGTCAGCGCATCAGAAATCACCACATCTTTCTTAATTCTTACTTGATGCAGTTTCATGCCTTTTTCATATTTACCTGACACGACACGCAAGAAAGCCACGCGGTCACGGTGTTTAGGGTCCATATTGGCCTGGATCTTAAAGATAAATCCGGTAAATTTATCTTCCTGAGCGGAGACTGCGCGAACATCTGTCTGACGCGGCATCGGCGCAGGTGCCCATTTCACTAAACCATCCAGCATGTGATTAACGCCGAAGTTACCCAGCGCAGTACCGAAAAATACTGGTGTCAGTTCACCTTGCAAAAATGCCTCATGATCAAATTCATGGGAAGCACCCTGCACCAATTCCAGTTCCTGACGCAATTGTTCAGCCAAATCTTCACCAATCGCGGCATCCAGTTCAGGATTATTCAGCCCCTTAATTGCGCGGACTTCCTGAATCGTGTGGCCCTTTCCGGTTTGATACAGGTAAGTTTCATCAAGATAAAGGTGATAAACCCCTTTAAAAGACTTACCACACCCAATCGGCCAGGTAATCGGAGAACAAGCGATATTCAACTCATTTTCCACTTCATCCATCAGTTCCATTGGATCACGGATATCGCGGTCAAGCTTGTTCATGAATGTTAAAATCGGGGTATCGCGCAGACGGGTCACTTCCATCAATTTACGTGTCCGATCCTCAACCCCTTTAGCGGCATCAATGACCATCAAGCAACAGTCAACCGCTGTCAATGTACGATAAGTATCTTCGGAGAAATCTTCATGCCCTGGCGTATCCAACAGGTTAACCAGACAATCTTGATAAGGAAACTGCATCACAGAAGTGGTAATGGAAATACCACGCTGTTTCTCCATTTCCATCCAGTCAGATTTCGCGTGCTGGTTTGAGCCACGACCTTTCACCGTGCCAGCTTTCTGAATCGCCTGTCCAAACAGCAACACTTTTTCAGTAATCGTTGTTTTCCCTGCGTCAGGGTGAGAAATGATAGCAAAAGTTCGCCGTTTAGCGACTTCCTGCTGAAAAGGGGAATTTGACATCAATAACAATCTTCTGCTTTATATACGGGCTTGTATTCAACATCAGACGCTTCCCCGCAAGGAAAACAGTTGCCAAACCCGTGGGTGAATGAAAAATTGACGCTCATTTTCGCTGAAATTGGTGTTATAAACAATCAATCAATTTTATAGCACTTATTAGACAAACAGCGGCAACGCCATGATGATGGCATCTTCTTTACCTGTCGCAGTAGGATAGTAACGCTTACGAACAGAGACTTGGTTAAACCCTGATTGTTCATATAACCTAATAGCGGAATGATTCGATTGTCTAACTTCAAGCCATAAGGTATTCGCCCCTTTACCCGGCAGAATTGATATTAAATACGCTAATAATGCTTTACCATAACCCTTACCTTGGTAGTCAGGGTGAATAGCAATATTAAATAAGGTTGCTTCATCTAATACCATTTGGGTTATCGCAAAGCCAATAAGTTGTTCATTAATCACTATTTTATAATTCAAATACCGCTCACCCTGATTACTGAAAAATGTTTTCTCACTCCACGGAAACGCATGACTGGCTTTCTCAACCAGAAAAGCGGACGGGAGATCAGCGGGAGTTAATAGAGAAATGTTGTTCATGTTGAAAAATTTGTTGCCAGAGAGAACGTTTTGCCTGTCCATCACAATATAAATCATTTAATGCCGGGCTTCTCAAAGAAATTCCCTGCCATGATAGTGTAATATCCACACCTAACAACCAATATGGGCACTTAACCTGTTCCGCTAACATTGCGACATTATTTGCTGTAATGCAGTAAACAGAGGATTTATCCAACCCCATAGCGGTGAAAATATCTATTAATAATGAATTAGTTAAATCAATGTGGTCATTGGTAATAATCAGCAGGCGGGTGGTGTCAGGTAAGTGAACAGCTAATTCACCTTGTAAAACCGCTGGGTTACGTAAGGTCCATTGGGTAATCCCCAGTTGAGCTAATAACCTGTCGCGCCGGGTTACCATATCTATTTACCTGCTGTAAAAAACAATCGGTAATATGTTATCAGAGGCCACGATCTGCGCCAATATTAGGTGTTAGATTTATCATTCCTGATACTTGGACACAGAACATGAAGGAGCTTATAGACAAATGTCTGCGTTAACCCCCGCCAGTGAAGTTATTTTGCGTCACCGTGAGCAACTTAGCTCTCATCATCTGCTCTTCGCCGGTGATATTCAGGACACATTGGCAACCCAAATTGATGCTGCCAGTGTGCGAGTGCACACTAACCAATATCATCACTGGCAATCACTGATCCGCACTCTAGGTGATCATGCCTGGTTTGGACTGGTAGCCGAAAAAGCATTTACTCAGGGTTGTGACACCCTGATCTACTATTGGCCTAAAAGTAAGCAGGAAGCTCGCTTTCAATTACGCAGCCTGTTCTCTATTTTGCCAAAAGGTATCAATATTTTTATTGTCGGAGAAAACCGTAGCGGAGTACGCAGTGTAGACAAACTGATGGAAGGCATGGCGACGTTTCGAAAAATCGACAGCGCCCGTCGTTGCAGCCTGTTCTACGGCCAGTTAGAACACGAAGTGCTGTTCGAACAAGATAACTGGTGGAACAGTTATCAAGTGGAAAACGTCATAGTGAATACATTGCCGGGTGTATTTAGCCAGGATGAGCTGGACGTTGGTAGCCGTTTATTGCTTTCTACCTTTGACAAACCTCTCTCTGGCAAGTTACTGGATATCGCCTGTGGTGCGGGCGTTCTGGCCGCGGTATTGGGTAAGAAAAATCCTGAGTTAGCACTGACTCTCAGTGATGTTAATGCCGCAGCCATTGCATCCAGTAAAGCAACCTTAAAAGCTAATAAACTGGAAGGTCATGTGGTTGTCAGTAACGTTTATTCCAATATTGAAGATAAATTCGACTGGATTATCTCTAATCCTCCTTTCCATGATGGATTAAAAACCAGTTTACTGGCAGCCGATGATCTAATCCGCCAAGCCCCCAACCACCTCAAACCCGGAGGAAAATTACGGATTGTGGCCAATGCCTTCCTGCCTTATCCCGATTTACTGGATAAAACTTTTGGCACTCATGAAGTCATTGCTCAGACAGGGAAATTCAAGGTTTATCAAGCAACAAAAAAATTCTAATTGACTCAGCCTGTCCTTGATTCAAGGACAGGTTATCTTTGATAAAAACATAGTATACCCTATGGATTTCAAGATGCATCGCGGCGGCAAGGGAGCGAATCCCCGGGAGCATAGGTAACTATGTGACCGGGGTGAGTGAGTGCAGCCAACAAAGAGGCAACTTGAAAGATGACGGGTATATAATAAATAATGATTGACGCCGACTACAAAACCTCTAAAATGCGCCTCCATGCTATCAATCAACAGATTGATAGTGTCTGAATTTGCGAGGGTGGCGGAATTGGTAGACGCGCTAGCTTCAGGTGTTAGTGTTCTTACGGACGTGGGGGTTCAAGTCCCCCCCTTCGCACCAAATCAGACAACCGCTGATTAAATTCGGCCAATATTAAGTTAGGCAATAAAAAGTTAAATGACAGTACCTGCGAGGGTGGCGGAATTGGTAGACGCGCTAGCTTCAGGTGTTAGTGTCCTTACGGACGTGAGGGTTCAAGTCCCTCCTTTCGCACCAATCTGTTCATTTTCTATATTTCTATAATCGCACTGCTCATCCATTCTTTCTGCGATAAAACATCAAAAACAGCCAAACCGGTGCATGCCAGCCAATAAAGCACACAACACAGCAAACCCTGATGGTATCAACAGAAAATGACGTGACTTCTGGTTTAGCAACATAAATAGCGTCAGCAACATCGCTAATACCACCCCAATTTTGAACTGCTCAATTCCAGGATTAACGATGACGAACAACATGCCAGCCAGGCTAGATAAACCTATGCCCCACAAGCTGGTAATGCCCTGCCAGAAAAGCGATCTCTCTCTGTCTTTAATTCTGACCATAACTTGCACCCAGTCAAATGATAATGATTACCAATATCATATACAAAAAAGTGTGAAGTACAAGCCAGTTGCAATTGCTAATCTGGCAGATCAAATCAATATCCTGTGACACCAGTTCAAACTATTCCGATTCAACATACTACAGAGTTGAAAAATCGTGGTTCGAAAATATTACAAAGCACTAACTCAAGCACTTAATAGGAGAGCTCCTACAGTCAATGAATATCATATTAATTGCGGCAAACCCAGATGTAGCAAGGCGTTCAGTGAATTATGCAGAGGGTGCACAGCGAAGGAGGCGAAAAAGATTTTTAGGGGGTATTTCTGGCAGGCAAATAAAAGCCGGATGAGTCTGGGATAATAAATTTAGTGCATAATTTTTTTATTATGGTAAGACTGAAATTAAAATTAAGTAATTGTCTGATTTTGCTTAAGAATAGAGATTCATCACAAATTTAAAGGTGGATCTTTTCCATGCTGGAATGGGTAAGCATTGTTGTTATATCCTGCTTAATTGATGCTACGTCGGAAATCTTGACACAAGTCAATCAATTATTAATTTGATATTGAGTGCTACGGAGAATTGAGGAATGACACATAAAAAATATAATCCCACTTGGGATGGTTATATGGGCGATTTTTTAAGGGGCAATGTAGGGATTAATCAGCTAAAACCCCAGCATGAATTTAAAGAAGAAATGAAGAGAAAGCCAAGAACACCGGAAGCAGACTTACAATATTTTTTTAATACGATGGGAAGAATTAGGTGAATAGCAAATATTTAAAAGCCTTGGGTGGAGTAATATTGTTGTTATTCCTTACATTTCTGATGTGCTTCATTATTAAATCTGCTGTTTCATTAGTATTAATGAAAGATGAAATAACATTCTCCAGCGCAGTTATTATAAGTATTCTATCTTTCCCTATAATATTTTACTCTTTATCAGGTTCTATTTTTTTCTTTATATTTGATAGATTACCTAAATACAACAAGATACTTGTTAAGTACCTGAGTAGATTGATGATTACATCATTTGTCATTAGCTTACCTATCTCTTTTTATGTTGATTATAAGTTAAAAAATGATGGTTATTTGACATGTGATAAAATATCGTGGATGTCACCAACAACCTACGTAAAAAATTTATTACTTTGTAAATGAAAAATTTTGTAAATATTTTGTCTTCATGTTTCCCCTTGTTTAGCCTCTAAATCACAGAGGCTTTTTTATTATTTTTCACGGTGTTAAATAGTGTTTTAAAGAAAATAACTATTCCAAAAACACCATGAAAAAACTACTCGAATTACACCAACATAAAACCGATTTAACCCAACAAATGCGCTCGTTGCTTACCAAAGCCGAAGACGAAAAGCGCTCACTGACTGCCGAGGAAGCCAAACAGTTCGACGAATTGCGCAGCCAATCCGATACGCTCAATACAGAAATTGCCCGCTATGAAGCCTTGTTTGATGAAGAACGCAGTCAGGCGGGTAAAAACCCAGCCGACCAGTAAAAAACTCAGCAATGACGAACTAGGAGAGCATAAAAAAGTCTGGGGCACTTGAGTTATTTAGCGGTAAAGTGGGCAACTCAACCGGACTATTACCCATTATCGGACCATGAATACTTATACGTTAAAGTGGCTTCTTTAGTTGCTTTGCTACATAAATGCCCCACACTTTTTTACGCTCTCCCTATTATCTTTTGGATTGAAGATAAACTGGAAAAAATTACAAAAAACAATAATTATTGTAATGTTAGGATATTTAATTTCCGTTAGTATCTTAGGTTTCACATTAACATTTATTTATTCATATTTCCCTTGGATTAATGTTTTGCTAAAAATTTTATCTGCAATTTACATTGCCTTTTTATCAATAAAAATTTGGAAATCCTCATTAACCACTGATTGCTCAGATGAAATAACTCTCAAAGACATATTTATAACAACATTACTTAGCCCAAAAGCATTCGTACTGGCTTCTTATATTATTCCCTCTTATGCTTTCGAATTACCAACTATATACTTACCCTCAATGGTAATTTTACTTTTAACTCTATATCCAGTTTCCTGCTTATGGGCACTATTAGGCAAGGCTTTACATTTTGCACACATGCAAAGTAGCTATATACAACCTAATTATTTCTTTAAAATTGCATCGCTGATTTTAATGGCTTTTTCCATATCACTACTTTATTCATCAAATCTAGACTATATCTCTAAATAACGTTGTTGAGTTCGCAGTCGTATTTTTCCACTGGTAGAATGAGAGAAAAATATATATTAAAAAGAAAAAAATCAAGGCCGGATAATATCCGGCCTAACTCTTTATTCCTCAACTACTCAAAACATCATCTGACCGAATTACTTTAACTGCATCGCATCACGTATCGTGAAGAACAGATCTGTCTGGTCAGTCAGCCCCACAACATTGGCTGCCTGAGGGCCGTAAGCGGCCACTCGGAGTTGAGTGCCAGTATGCTCTTGTTCCTTACCCTCAGAAGTACCGTAGCTAACCGCCATCACTCCACCATCTTTAGTGATTAACGCCTGAGTCAGCCCCGGAGCTTTTATATGAGCTTCAATAATTTGGCTGGAGTGAGCATGATCAGCGGTGACGATAACTAATGTATCACCGTGTTTACGCGCATATTTCAAGCCAACTTGTACCGCTTCATCCAATGCGACAGTTTCACCAATCTGTCCACAAGGATTAGCTTTGTGATCCTGTTTATCAATAGAAGCGCTCTCCACTTGTAGGAAGAAACCTTTCCTATTCTCTTTTAACAGATCAATGGCTTTCTCCGTCATCTGAGCCAACGTCGGCGCATCAGGATTGCGTTTCGAGTTGACTTTACAAGTCACTGGGGGATTATCAATATTACCGTGATAAACGGCTTTAGGTCCTTCCCAAGAAATGTCCATATTGTCTTCATGGAACAGGCCCAACAGCGGTTTTTTCTGATCCGCTCTAGTCACGGATGCCAGTGACTTAGCATCCTTAGCTATCTGATAACCCTGCTCCTGTGCCTGCTGTTCCAGCGTTTTATCCTTGCCAGCACCGGCAACCGATTTCTGAGCGAAAAACTTGGCACCTCCACCTAATGTGATATCAGCACGAGCCACTAATAATTGCTCGGTGATGGAACCACGCCCGCCATTTTCTAGCGCATCAGTTGGACATTTTTTTATCGTCTCTTGTGGACCATAACAGTCACGATCAGTGATATGCGCATACAGTGCTGCTGGCGTTGCATCCTGTATCCTTGCCGTCGTTACGTTACCTGTTGCTTTACCATTCACTTTTGCCAGCTCAAGCAGAGTTTGATGATCTTTACCAAATACATCGACACCCAACGCGCCATTATAGGTTTTTACACCAGTAGCCCAAGCTGTGGCAGAAGCGGCTGAATCAGTCGCATAGTTGGGTTTATGACTCTTTTTATCCAGAGAATAGTGAGTGTACTGGCCGGTAAATGGCAAGGCATCAATTCCTTTGAAAAATCCACCCGCGCCTTCCGCATAGTTACGAGCAATAGTAATTTCAGAATCCCCCATACCATCACCAATAAACAAAATAACGTTCTTAGCTTTATGGTTATTTATCGCTGCTTTTAATGCCTCAGTCTGGTTTTGAGTCATACGGCGAGCACCACCAAATTCCGTAATATTACCTTTTACCGCCCGACTTTCCGCCATAATTTGATTAGCACTTTGATCATCAGCCGCCAATACCGGTAAGCTGACACCTGAAATTAAGGCTGAGACCACGACTGCAACCAAACTTTTCGTATACTTGTTCGACATTAAGGTTTCCTTATTAAAACGCAATCGGAATAAAAATCATCGTTATCTGATAAAGGGATACTAAATAAACTATGTGACAATTATGTGAAGAAAATAGAATTAACTCACCATTTCGCTACCAACGACCGGGTTCCGTGGTACAAGGTTTCACACCACGAAATATAATTATGACCACTAGAAACTTCACTGGATTCAACTGGATAACCTTTCTGTAATAACGTCTCTTTCAGGCGACGATTATTATATAAAATGCCCTCCAATTCCCCCACACGGGTTTCAAACAATCCCGCTTGTAAATAGAAACGCAGCGGTTTTCTCTCTGCTTTGGCAAATTCACGGATCAACCATTCAGGTTTTTCCCCCTGAGGAGCCCACCAATATGAACCAGACATACTAAGAACATTGCCAAACAACTCAGGATGATTAAATGCCACCCATGAAGATGCCAATCCACCATAACTGGACCCTGAAATAATAGTACGTTCTGCCGGTGCTTTAATACCTTGACCGGCCAGCCACGGTATCAATTCACTCGCCATAAATTCAGCAAAATTAGGATTGGGCGGCAATTCCTGGCTCCGGCGTACACTATCCAGACTATCAATAAACACCACATACATAGGAGGGATCTTGCCCTGTTCAATCAGGGAATCGAAAAATCTATCAATGTAGTACTGCTTACGGTAAATCTTCCCATCAAACAGCACCAACATAGCGGGTTGCTTCATCGGAGTAACCGGTTGATAAATCGCAATCTCTCGGCTATTACCCAGAATCTTACTTTCAAGCTGATGAAGCTTAGTCGCGCCATGAGAAGGCGATTGCTTAAATTGTGCGATATCACATAGAGTTGGTCTTAGTGCCAGCAATGAATCATGGTTAAACACGTCTTCGGATACAACCGGTACTACATTTTTATTCAACGGATCGGCCTGTGCCGTAATCAAAATCGATCTACGCTGTTCGTCAGCCGTGCCTTCGACTCGCGGCAAATCCGGTGCCAATTTATATTGCATCAAGGTATCTGACGGAACGATATAGCTGCGAAACCAAACATCAGTACCTGACAAATGTGACATCGGATCGTGATCGCCACTCGGCGCACCCAGAATAAAGACATTCGCTTTCGCTCCACGCCACAGGAAAGTGACGCGCTTATTTTTATCATCATAATCTTCAATTAACGGCGCACCCTTACGGGTTATTTCTCGCCAGAAAGCATGGGTACCTTTTCCTTGCGCGACTTCAACTTGGAGTTGTTTCAGGCGTGGACTCTCTGGCGGCTGACTATAATCATTATCCCTAGGAGTATAAGGTGGAAATGACAATGTAAGCTGCCACGGCTCTCCTGCTTTACCTTTGGCTGCCAATCGATATTTTCCTGCCTGAGGAACAGTAAAGTCAATTGACTGACGAGCATCCACCGGGCTATTAGTGAGAAGCGTACGAATATGTTGTTGATTACCCTTCTGCACCACCAATTTCTGCATACCCAGTGTCAATCCTTTTACATAATGTTCAGCCTGAATTTTAAACTCAATACATGCTACCCCTTGAGAATTAAATTTTCCGGCTATTGCTTGCTGATCTTGCTGAAATTTTATTTGATGACACTGAGAGGCAAAGACATTAAAGGAAGCCATAAGAGCACATATCATTATGTTTACTTTCATTTTTTTCTCTTCTTTAATTGTTGATTGTTGGTATTCAATTTTTTTGACACGGCAAATCATGCACTAAATTTTTATTTAATAATAAGAACAATTACTATTATTAATAGCATAAATTGTGTGTTAACTTTCATTAAAACAACTCTCTAACAAGACGAAATAATTTATGGGTGGATACATAAATAATTCAATATGTTAATATGATATTAGTCGCACCATCCTATCTTTCAAAAGATTAAATAACAAAAAAACGGGATATAATCTATCCCGCCTCTTCAAATTTGATAAAAATAAAACGGGTTAGTTGCATCAGAATTAAATACAGAATTCAACTAACATCCATAGAATCTAAAATACCCCGGCTCATACTTTTAGCAAAATCCCAATCATATACATCATAAAGACGGGACAAAGCAACATAATGCGCCCCTGAATAAAACATTTCATATTGAGTATGACGTGATGCAAACTCAGAACCGATAGCATCCCACACTAATTTCAGTAATTTAACTCGTTCAATGGGTGCCAGTAGGGTTGAATATTGCGTTTTTTCTATTAAGTCACGAATTTCCGGGTTTGCTAAGTCAATATAATTTGACGGCAACATAATCACACCACCACCAGAAAGTTTTCTGATGCTTTCTATCACCTTTGGATAAGTTGATTGTAAGGCAACCTGGCAAGCATATAGTTGTAATCGATTGGGAATATAATATTCATTATGCCGATCAGGATTACTAATCAAACCACGAAACAACCCTTCAATATTAGTGGCATAGCAAGCCAGCTCAGCTAATGATTCACGAACAGCGGGAAACTCATTGACGCCAGTAGCTTCGGTAAGCTGATGGGCCAAACCCGTTAAGAAATGTAGCTTAACGGCATACCGAGCCATACCCTGAACATCCATTAAAACGTCAGCGCCAGTTGCCAGAAATTGCCGACGACACATATCCGTATTTTTATACACAAAAACTCTTTCCCACGGAACAAAAACATCGTCGAAATAAATTACCGCATCATTTTCGTCAAATTGATGTGCTAAAGGGGAGTCAAATTTATTACTGCCTATTTCATAGGACTTTCTGGAAAGAATTTTTATTCCCTTAGTATTCAGCGGTAATGCAAAAGACACCGCATATTTATCATCAACGCCCTCTTTAAGTGGATTAAACACACCAACAACCACTTCCTCTGCAAGGACGGCCGCTGTTCCTAACATCTTTGCCCCGCGAACAATGATTCCTTGCGGTTTTTCTTCCAATACACCAAGAGTATGAAATTCGTTTTTTATATGCTCACTGGGCGTTTTGGAACGATCACCTTGTGGATTGATTAATGTGAAAGCCAAATAAATATCTTTATCGCGGGCATATGAATAGTAATTTTTCAATGCCTCAGCCCTATCCTTAGAATATTCCTCAAATACTTCCAGATGAGTCATTATTCCGGTAAAAGCGGCAGAAACATGATCTGGACTTCTACCTAGCCAGCCACAACTCTGCATTGCCCAGGCATACGCAGCCTCACCTCTGGCAATTAATTTCTCTCGGGTAGTAGGAAGTTCCCAACATAAACCAACACGCTTACCACCAGGTGTTTCGAACGTCATCCGATCAGCGTGTGCTGCCTGATAATCATAAAGTGAAGCTACGGTTCTAATTGCATTCCGAAAAGCAGGGTGATCCACGTGATTAGTGATCTTTTCTCCATTCAGAAAAATGGTTCTTCCATCACGCAAGCCTTCAATATATTCCTCACCGGTCTTAGACATTAGCAACTTCCTCCGAAATAGAATTAATTTTAGGTAAATCGATCTTCAAAGGCATAGCAATTCCCTACCCTATTGCCGGGCATTGCCATTTAAATTTTTCTATCTAATTATTTTCTACGTATCCAGTATAGATTGAATCACAATGATTCAATAAAAGATTTCAGTAAATTTGCTTGAGTATCTGTGATCTCTCTCTTAATTTGATGAATAAGTATACGATTTACCTTCCTACTACTCTATCTCAACCATCAACTGATTAAGGACCGGTTGCCGGTTCAGGTATCATAATCCCACGCTGCACTGCGGGCCTTGAAGCAATACGATCATGCCAGGTACTTAAATATTTATGATGACTAAAATCAAAGTCAATAATTCTGGTAACATGGGGCCAGCCAAAATTGGCAATATCAGCAATGGAGTATTCCTCTCCAGCTAAAAAGGGGCGATCACTCCAGCGTAGAGAAAGCCTCTTCCGTTAGGCGATGATGTGATTTTATATCCATTTGGAGAATTATCAGTGTATAAGTAGATCATCTTTCTATATCTCCCTTCAATACTAATATTTAATAATTTAACTAGGTAGATTAAAATTATTTATTCCTCTGGCTATTCTTGGCCTAAATGGATTTAGAAATATGATTGATTATCAGATCAATCTCGCTGATTATTTAAGATCACAACTTGCTGAAAATGATTGGCAGATATTTAATCCCTCTGCTCTATCTGTTATTTGCATCCGTGATAATGGGGATTTTGATGTTAATAAAATTTTATAAAAAGTATTAGAGACGAACAAATACTGGATCTCGATTACTACCTTTTCCAATACAAAAGCCCTGCGCCTTTGTATATCCAGTTTTAGAACCAGCAAATCAGATATTGATCAGATTATCAATACTTTAAATATGGCGAGAAATTCTATCACAATATAAATACCTATTTAACTCACATCACCATCGAGTTCTTGAATAAAGATCGGTAGTTTTGTAAGTCCAATTACGATTCATACTTTACTTACTGATAATGGCATTAAATTTATCCACTGAAAACAGGATTAATACGTTTTTGGGCATCTCTTTGACTAGTCTGCCGGGAATAGGGAAACAGGTTATATTGCTGACCAAAAAACACCTAATTTATCTCTTAAAGCTCTTTTTTGCTAACGATAACCGATATCCATGTAAACAAGTTCATCGATCAGCCAGTTTAGTTCAACATATCCAGAACAGATAAAGCCGTCTGCCGAAAACAATCGTAAGCTTCTTCCCAGGGAATTCTACTGTGTTCAAAGACCATTGGGATCACAAATTGTTGATAACGTTGCCGATAGATAGGATTATTCCCCAACTCTTCTAATCCAACTCTCAGTTCATTAACCGATGAAATCTGGAACTGAGGATATTGGCGGCCATAGCGCTGAATATCCTGCGCTATGGTCTGCTGTACAAAACTAGCAAGCTGACGGATATCCGTTCCTTTCGCATTCACAATGCAGTAGTTATCATGTAAATGGCGAACCAATGACTCGTCATCTTTTCTATCAATATTACGCATAAATGCAGCCGTCCGTCTCAACATAGCTACCAGTTTTTCAGCTTGGGTACTGATAATCGTCGCACAGGGGAACGCCTCAACCGCCAGTCCTTTTCCTGTCAGTTGCGTGACAAATGAACGAATATCGCGTTGTTCTGCCGCTTGCAGCAAATCAGACTCCATCAACTCCAGTTTGATAAATGGCCTTAGATAGGGAGCCTGTACAACATGTTGGGGATAACGGACCGAAATATTATTGTAGCGATATTCATCCCTCGTGATCTTCTGATTATTATCGTCAACCCCCAAAAAATCAGATGCTGCAATAGTCGCTAATATCGTCTGAACAATATCCTTTCTGATATTTTTACGCTGAGTTCGGGAATACCGAACATCTACTAAAAATTCAGGCTGTGGAACCAATTTGATATCCACATCTTCCGACATCCGATCAAGTGAAATTCCAGCTTTTGCTAGCGCGGTTCCACCAGCAAATATCAATTTATGGGTATCAAACGCTAAAGGCTGGAGGCTGGAGCAGACGAAGTAGCTCAACAATATAGTAATCTTTTTCCACAATAGAGATAGCGCCGATACCTAGCACATCGGCAACGTCAGCAAACAAATCTGATAAATTATCCATTTAACCGACTGTTCCCCACCGATAACACCCGCTTAAAACGGAGTGTGGTTTTGATTTGGGTATAAGCGGGAATCTGTGTTGATTTACCACCAATATAGGCATCAGAAGCGCTATCCAAACGGTATTTCACCTTTAAACGTTCCAGCGCTTCAAGAATGACCGCATCAGAGCCTCCGGGAGAAGCAGGCATTATTTTCCCGGTAATGCCGTTTTTCCGAGCTTTGGTGTAAACACCGTATCCTACTTTAATCAGTTGACCTTCTTTGACCAAGCCGCGCAGTATTCTTCCTACCTGATCGTAACCAGCAATGTCTTTAAAATCGTCACGGATGAACACATAACGTTTTGATCGTTTCAAACGCGCCTGAATACGTTCTTTAATCATCATAGGTTGTCTCCAGAAATCATGCTCAATAAGCGTAGCAAACATACGACATTTTTACTAGCAAACATACGACATCTCATTCTGTAAAATATTAGATCTTTTCCATGAGTTGACTAAACATCAGTAAGGTACTGAGCAACAAATAGCGCTGCTCCGAAGTCAAACGCAAATAACGACGGCTGGCCGGCAATCGGCTGACAACCTCAGAAGCAGCAAAATGTTCCACCTCAAGTTGCCATTGCCCTTGATGAATATTTAATGCCAGATCCCGGAAATCCAACTCTGCTAATGTTTCTCCAATTAATGGATATTGATTGAGTAAATCAATAATCTGTTGCCCAAACTCTGCACCATGACAACAGTAATAAGTCACGGTCTTTCGCCGAAATATTCCCTTTACCCTAGCTCTAATAACGATTTTTTCCTTGAGTGAAGTGATTCCCTGCAAACGAAAACAACAACTGACAATATAGGCCAGAAACAGCGTCTTCGGCTTTTCACAAACTTCAATCTGCAATCCATCAGGTAACGTCACTTGCAAACTTTCTGCTGATAAACGCTCACAACAGTAAGGCAGCAAATTCTGTCCCAGACGATTTAGCGTTATACCAACCTGATAGCCAGTAGGATAGCGGGGTTTATTCAACCGCCGCCAAATACCATCAATTAAGGGAACGAAGTGGCTCAAGTTGCACCCCCGGCAGTTCACCCTTAACAAAAGTATGCGAAAGTACCTGCTCAACGGGTACAGGCTTAAACGGATTCACCCGTTGTACACAGAGCGTCCAAAACAGGGCATAGCTGGCGGTCAAACCTAATATAATAGCGAATGGAATATACACATCACAGGGATTCATTCCCGGAGGTGTGATATGAATGATCGCCAAAATAATTCCTGCACTAGAGATAATTTGAGGTAATGGGAAAAAAGGTGATTTATAGGCACGATGTAAATCAGGTCTGCGGATACGCAGCAATATCACAGAACATGTCACCAGCAAATAAGCAATACACCAGGCACATACGGCTGCTAATACCAAAGGCATAATCTGGTTCAAATCACCTTGAATAATAAAGGTATGTAAACAGGGAATCATTACCGCAACCAAAATTCCAAAGATTGGCGTTTTAAAACGTGGATGTAGATAAGCAAAAATACGCGGTAACGCGCCATCCAATGCCATACCATAGAGAATACGCGGCACCGCCGCCATCAGGGTATTAATCGTCGCCGCTCCCGCCAGTAATAACCCGATACCAATCCAATATTTACCAAAATCCCCCATCACCTGACCGGCAAAAGCCGGAATGGCCATTGGCGTTTCTAGCAAGCGAACGTTATTTTCTACATCCACCAGCACATTTTCTACCTGATGGCTGATTGACGCTCCATACAGACCCATACATAAAGCCACCCCACACAGGCCGGTTATCATTGCTCGCGGAAGAACTTTGGCAGAATTTTTAATTTCAGGGGCCATTGGCGTCACCAGCTCACAACCGACAAACATAAACATCGCCATTCCCACCAAACTCAGCACCGCCAAGGGTTCGCTCAAATTAAGCCCTTCACCAAACCAGCTCTCCATCGGCACGGCAAATGGCATTAATAATCCACAAATACTGAAAATAACCAAAGTACTCCACATGCAGAATGTCAGCACAATTTCGACTTTACCGAACGCTTCAATACCCAACGCATTAAGTAATCCGAATATAATCACTAACCCAACACCAACCATCCATGAAGCGTTATAACTTTCCACCACCGTATTAAGGCTGTCAAAATTCACTAATGCCATAACACCGGAGAGGATAGTTTCTGCTGTACCCGCAAAAATATGAACAATCAAATAAGCCGAAAGCGCACCGGTAATCGCCCAGAATCGCCCCATTCCACAAGAGATATAGTCATAGACAGAGCCAGAAGTGGGCAAAATAGCCGCCGCCTCAGCAAACGTCGTCACTTGGGCCTGCATCATAATAAAACTGATCAGCATTGCCAGTACGAAAGTATCACCACCAATCCCGAAACCACTGGTCACCGTCAGAATAACCGGGCTTGCCATGATCACCCCGACGGAACTTGCCAGTGCGGTAGGAAACCCCACCACTCCCTTTTCAATATGCGAAGTCAGTCGTGTTGACATATTCATTTATCTTCCCTCTTAACTTCTAGTCGTAAAAATAACGCTCACAGCGATTCATTTGTGAATTTTTTGTAAACTTTATTGAGGATAAATACACTATAGAAAGTGAAGAGGAATACCGACCATCGTCCTAAAGAACGATACCTAAAGAGGGATTAATAACGGAAAAGGTGTAACGAAAAATACCAGAAAACAGAAAAAAGCAAAAATAATCACTTAAATATCAATCAATAAAAATAAAATCGCTTAGTTAATGCATTAAGAAATTATTTCAGATATATACCAAAACACCTGTTCTTAGCCAGTGATCATCACGTTGAGAAATTTCATTTATTGCAATCCATATCACGTTATTAATATGTTTGTTTTGTGTTAATTCGGCATTTTAATTAGCATTTGATTAATTTTCAGTATTGATTTATCCAATTAGATATTATTCTAAAGGGAGAACTTTCTTGTCTACTGTACTACCGAATAGCCGTGAAAATGCGTTAATCCAAAGTTGCTTAAATACCATCGCACATCTGGTTCCTATCTCAGCCGCAGCATTCTATCTGGTGAATAATGAATTACGCCCCGAAAATTACATTCTGTACGGCATCTCAGACGAAACCCACCAGAATTATCTGGCTCATTTTCAGCATTTAGACCCACTAAAACCGGCTAATTATCAACAAGGTGATATTAATATGGTTGGCATGGATCAGAAAACACTGACGAAACATAATAAATATTACCATGAATTTATGCAGCCAAATAACATACAAGACATCGCCGAAATATTTATCCGTCAACATAACCGAATTATTGCTGGCGTCTCTTTATTACGAGATACTCCATTTACACCAAAAGACTTTAACCGCCTCAGTGTTATTCTACCATTAATTGAATTAGCAGTCAGAGACTTGCTTCCTGAAACACCAACTATTCTGACAGCTAAAGAGCAAGAAATTATTAATTTGATAAGGGAAGGATCAAGTAACAAACGTATTGCACAGATACTTAATATTTCCCTGTCTACCGTCAAAACCCACCTGCGCAATATCTTTGCCAAAACCAAAGTGACTAATCGCACCGAACTCGTTTCCAGCGGGTTTATTACTCGGTATTTGTGATTTACAGGATTATCTTGTGCAATCCAATCGCCGATTTCTTCAAGGTCGTGTTCTGCCAGAGGCGAAATACTCAGTTTCATTTACCCTGACTATCTTCGGTCATGTTCTTGTATTTTTGAGTGAGGCGGTCAAAAACCTCTCCCGCATCTCTACTTTCACCGCTTTGGATGCCAGCCATTATGGCGCTTTTGAGTGATTCAACTTTTACTTGCTGCTCTCGCTCTTCTAACGCACGAAGACCGGCGCGAATGACTTCGCTTATATTGTTATAATGACCGCTATCAATCTGATTGCGGATAAATGCTTCAAAATGAGGGCTTAGTGCTACACTTGTTGGCATAGTCATTCCTCCAGTGTTTTTAATATCTATTAATAACTATTAGTATAATTTGGAGGCATCATTTCGGCAATATTTTGACAGGCAATTAGACTAGTGGGAGTATTCGATCAAAAACTTATTGTTTCATCGTTTATCCAAACCGTAAGTCTCTGCTTAAATTCTCCTGCTAAATAAGATTCCAAAATAGCGCTACATCTTATACCACTCATAATTCTATGTATAACAATGGGTTGAAGAAGGCCATGTGTAACAGAATTACGAAACGTTATTTAGTCCGAGTTGAAGCGGCCCATAACATAAAACAAATTAAATAGTTATATCGTCATTAACCATTAACGGTCATCTTTAATTAAGCAATTCTCACGCTTAACGCTTATTCTGATCGCTAAAGAACCAGCACACAGAGGCTTAATTATTTCCCGATATTGGTGATTTCACCTCATGTTGACAAAATACCAGGCGAAAAGCTCAGAATGAGGCAAATGACATTGCTATTTGCCTCATTTGATGAGTAGAATAAAAGCCTTATTTGACTCACAGGTGAAGCGAAGCCAATGTGGATATGGGAACAACCGAACTGGCCGGAATTCCATTGGAATGCCGATACTATTGCACCATTACTGCGAGATGTGCACTTCAACCAAGGATTGCTATTAGGTAAATCTGATTATGAAGATACCAAGCAGGCAACGCTTGATAGCCTTCTATCCAGCATACTCTATTCAAGTGAAATTGAAGGAGAAAGATTGAATGCGGCTTCGATACGTTCATCATTGGCAAACAGATTAGGCATTACGGAAAAAAAACCTTATCCAACAATCGAGAAAAGTGACGGCATTACAGAGGTCGCCCTCGATGTGATAGAAAATAGTCACTCCGATTTAACTCTTGAACGTATCCTCAGATGGCACCAGTTGATATTCCCTGAAGGCTATACCATGTTTAATCCGATACAAGGTGGTAAATTACGTGAAGGGATGATAGAAGTGGTATCCGGTCGTTTAGATAAGCCAATTGTTCACCTTGAAGCACCATCGCCAGAAAAAATAGTCGACGAAATACCCCAATTCATAGAGTGGTTCAACCAATCCCGAACAAATGCCAGTCTCGATCCTATCATCAGAGCAGCAATTGTTCATTTATGGTTTGTAACAATTCACCCTTTAGAAGACGGAAACGGACGCATTACTCGATTTCTAACAGACCTTGCACTTGCTCAAGCCGAAAACCGCTCAATCCGTTTCTATGCAATGTCGGTAAGTATCTGTCATCATCGTAAGGCGTATTACGAAGTCCTTGAAAATACTCAGCGCGGCGGCTTAGATATTACTGATTGGCTGGTTTGGTTTCTGAAAATATTGAATGAGACCTTAATAAACAAACTGCAAGAAATTAATCAGGTTGTGCAAAAAGCTAAATTTTGGCGTCGGATAGACCAGACCCAACTTACCGCAGAGCAAACGAAGGTGCTTAACCGCATGCTGGACGGCAATTTTGAGCAAGGCATTAGTAGCAGCCAATATCAAAAGGTGGCAAAGGTAAGTCGCGCCACTGCAACCAGACACTTGACACATTTGGTTGAACTAAGTTGTTTAGAAAGCACCGGGGCCGGTGGTCGTAGCACTCGTTACCTTATTAATCACAAAGGTTGAATCTCGGAATCAGTAATAAATACTGTTGTGATACTTACAGATAACGAGCTAACCTCGCTGTAAAAAAATATAACTATACCCGTCATCTTTCAAGTTGCTTCTTTGTTGGCTGCACTCACTCACCCCGGTCACATAGTTCTCTATGCTCCCGGGGATTCGCTCCCTTGCCGCCGCGATGCATCTTGAAATCAATAGGGTATATAATTTTTCCCACTCCATGATTCATCCAGCCTTTTCCTTATTGAGTTCTGGTGGTGAGTAAATATAATTGACTCGCTGCCCTGAGAAGCCCTCTCCTGGATAAAATGCCAGTGATGACCTTAGGTTTGACAATGGCCCCTTCAATCAAGGGGCCTTGCTTATTTTGATCCGAATATCAAATCAATAGCGCACCATCACGGATTTCAATTCAGTATAGTGCTCAATAAAGGCGCTACCGAATTCACGACCAATACCTGAGGATTTGGTACCACCGAATGGTAATGCCGGATCGAGGAATGTATGCATATTGATCCAAACAGTCCCCGCTTCGATACGCGGGATCATGCGCATAGCCTTGCTGAGATCATTGGTCCACAAACTCGCCGCTAAACCAAACGGAGTGTTGTTCATCAAGCCAATCAGCTCTTCCTCATCGTTATAGCTGAGGAAAGTCCCGACAGGACCAAATGTCTCTTCCTTCATCAATGAATCTTCCGGGCTGTTAGCACGAATCACGGTTGGCACCACAAAGAAACCCGGCCCGGCCAGAGCATGACCACCGTAAACAATCTCACTGCCTTCTTGACGCGCTTGCTCAAACAGGGACAGGATCTTGTTATAGTGCGCTTTGTTTGCCAACGGCCCCATTTCTGTTGATTCATCCAGAGGAGAGCCAATCTTCATTGCCGCGAGTCTTTCAGACAACAATTTCAGCACGTCATCCATATGGCTTGCAGGAATATAGAAACGTTCCGCCGCCGCACAAATCTGCCCTTGATTGAGATAACCGGCCTCCAGAACACCATCGACAATTTTTTCAACCGACATATCCGCTAAAAACGCCGCGCCGTTCTTACCACCCAATTCCAGCGTGGCACGAGTCAATCCCTGTTCCATTGCTGATTTACCGACAGCAATACCCGTTGGCACTGAACCGGTGAAAGTTACCTTGGCACACAACGGATGACCTATCAGTGCAGGCCCAAGCACCGAACCGGAACCATTAATCACATTAATGACACCATCAGGAATACCCGCTTCCTTGGCTAATTCAGCCATTCTGAGCATGGTCAGCGGGGTGTATTCACTGGGTTTCAATACAATGGTACAACCACAAGTCAGTGCAGCCGCTATTTTCCAGATGGCAACCATGATGGAAAAATTCCACGGAATTATCCCGACTACAACACCAACTGGTTCACGACGGGTAAACGCCGTGTATTGCTCACCTTTAAAAGAGGGCAAGGAGACATTCAGGGTTTCACCGCTGATCTTGCTCGACCATCCAGCAAAATAACGCAAGAACTGAGCGGAGGAATCAATTTCCAGCATTCGGGACAACTGGATGGTTTTACCAGAGCAGAGAGTTTCTAACTGTGCCAACTCTTCCCGATGTGCCAGTAATAGATCTGCCAGACGATTCAGGCAGTGACCGCGCTCCATCGGCGAAGTTTGGGCCCACGCCCCATGAAATGCCGCCTGTGCCGCTTGCATAGCGGCATTGACTTCCGCTTTACCGCCTTGATTAACAGTTGCTATGATTTCATCAGTCGCAGGATTTATGACAGAAAATGTTTCACTCCCCTGACCACTGACTGGCTGACCATTAATATAATGACCATGATTGTGTTGCAAAAAGGCCATCACTGGCTGTAATAAGTTTATATCACTCATTATTTACCTCTATAAAACAAGTGTTTTTTTAACCTTTAATACAAGACAGATAATGCTTCACAAAACGGTCATCGGTGATTTCCCACAGTACTTCCGTGCCTTTCGGCGCAAACCAAGAATCCCCCGGATGATATTCAACGGTTTCCCCGCTCTTCACATCGGTCAATTTTACCGAACCTTCTGTTACAGTTGCGTGCTCATCAAACGGATACACCATACTAAACTTGCCACGAGTACAAGCGAAAATACCACATGTCAGGTTATCCGTTGGTTCACCAAATATCATTGCCATACTGGCCTGCGGATCGCCTTCCAACACCGTCACTCCCAGATTGCTTACGCTACCAATGTCCAATAATTCAGGCAGGGATTTATTCAGTAAAAATGATTTAATCATAATGTTCTCGTTCCAAATAAAATAATTTATGAATTTTCAATGAATACTATTGATATCAATAAATTAACGACGCCCTTTCCAATACCCAGACGCTTGGTGCCAAATCTTGCCCGCAGACACCATAAAATGTCGCAATTTATCTTTGCCAATAATATTTACATGAGGAATTGAACTCATCAGATCATAACGCTCAGATCCTTCGCTCATCCCTTCGGCCAGTACTTTACAAACGATATGGCTTGGCGTGACTCCGAAACCGGAATAGCCCTGCACATAGAACACATTATCGTGCTGCGGCAAAGAACCAATCTGTGGGAACAAGTTCGCACTGCAACACAACGGTCCTCCCCATGCCAGTTCAACCTTCACGTCTTGCAGATAGGGGAAAACTTTCAACATCAAGTGACGATTCCAAGCTTTCAAATCAGACGGGATATGTTCAATGAAAGGAGTTGCACTACCGAACAACAGACGGTTTTCCTTCGTCACACGGAAGTAATCAATAACCGGACGAATATCACTGTATGCACCGCGAATCGGGCTGATTTTTTCAATCAAATCATCCGGTAACACTTCCGTCATTAACTGGAAGGCATAAGTGTTAACCACCTTTTTATAAATATATGGCTCAAGGCCACTATTAAGAAAGGCGTTACAGGCCCACAACATTTTATTGGCGCGAACAGTTCCCATCGCGGTACGAACCATTACTCTAGAACCATATTCAATGTTCAGTACTTCGCTGTTCTCAAAGATTTTTACGCCCAAATCTGTCGCGGCTTTTGCCTCTCCTAACAACAGGTTCAGGGAATGAACATGTCCGGCTCCCATATGCTTCAACGCACAAGTATAAACATCAGAACCAATCACCTTTTTCACATCAGAGCCAGTGTAAAGCTGAATATCTTCATCAGGAGAGACCGACTGAAAATCTTTCAGCCAGCTACGTAATGTCTTTTCCTGTCTCTTATTCATGCCAAGATAGCTATAACCACGGCAGAGATCAGCATCAATATTATATTTAGCAATACGATCACGAATGATGCCGGCCCCCAGATTGCTGATCTGAAAGATCGTTTCCAGCCCTCTCTCGCCAATATGGCGTTTGATCACTGCCAGATCATGACCGATACCCGCCATAACCTGACCACCATTACGACCTGTACTGCCATAACCAAGATAACGACTTTCCAAGATTGCAATATTGGTGATACCCTTCTCCGCCAATTCCAGGGCGGTATTGATACCGGAAAATCCACCACCAATAATGACGACATCTACATCCAGATCTTCTTGTAATGCCGGAAAGCGAAGATCATATTTCTTGGTCGCAGCGTAATAAGTTAATGAATCAAGATGATTGCTCATGTGATAGCCCGATTAGCATCCAACATAATCACCGAATTATCTGTAGCACAGAGTCACATCACCATGTCCCTTTAGGGATATTTGCAACACAGTTTTAACATTTGTGACTCAGGCAAAATGACGGGCCGGAGCGGGTGGCGTCATAAACAGGCTAAAAAGCTCTGCTTGTGATCTGATTTGTAGTTTTTGATAAATATTTTTCCGATGGTTTTTCACCGTCCCCGGACTGATAAAAAGTTTCTCCGCAATCTGCGGTGAACCTTTGCCCTGTAATATTAACTCCACAATCTCACATTCTCTCGGAGTTAAGGAATAACGAGTCTGAGTATCCAGATAAACCATTTCAGCAGCAGGAGCTTGCTGCGTCATTTCATTATGCAATCGCGCCACACTGCGGATAATTTCCAACGCAGTTTTCAGGCTTTTCCGATGCTGTTTCTGGATGAAAAATGGCTGATTTTCCCTACCGAAAAACAGGCCAAGTTGCCGTTGAGGAGAGAGTGTCAATAAAACCCCCGTTTCATCCTGCCAACCGGTTTTACGATAAAAATTCAGATAATAATCAGTATGATAAAATCCTGAAGGAATAAGTTCCCGTAAGGTAAATAGATCGGTGTCAGCCCCACTGACCAAGGCTTGATAGAAAGGATCTTGCAGATAAGCACCCTGTTGATAAATCTGATTTATCGCATCACTGTTTTTCTTCTCGGTTTTACTCAAACAACGCGGAGCAGAACCTTGCTCGAAGGCATAGACAATAGCGTTATCAAAAGTAATAAACTGTTCCAGCCAAGTCAGTAAGTTAGGATAAAATTCACTGGTTGCCACCGATTCAATCACTGCTGATAATCTATCTACATGAATATCCATTCAAGCCCTCGCAATTATTCATAAATTAATAATAAATCCGAAGCAGATATAGCCCGCCAATTCCATAGCGAAACTATATAAGAATCACACTCAAACTGGATGCACAACTTAATTATCGTTTATACGTTAATCAAATCACAATTATGAAACATTTTACTAATTATTTATGAGAACACTCCCCCAGATCTAAGATTTTGTCACGGAATAGAGGTTTTAACTGGATTATCCTCATTTTTTATATCACTTTCTCTGGCAAGGAGTAAAAATGACCACCAAAAAAATTATTCTTGATTGCGATCCGGGACATGATGACGCCATTGCGATGCTATTGGCGCATGGCAACCCTAATATTGAGCTATTAGCCGTCACGACGGTTGTCGGTAATCAGACACTGGATAAAGTCACTCACAATGCGCTGGCGATAGCACATATTGCCGGTATTACCGGCGTGCCCTTTGCCGCTGGTTGTCATCGCCCATTAGTTCGCGATATCGAAACGGCATCGGATATTCACGGCGAATCTGGTCTGGGTGGCGTGAAGTTGCCTAAACACTCTCGAACACTTGATCCTCGCCACGCGATTGATCTGATCATTGATACCATTATGTCTCATCCGCCAAAAACGGTGACCTTAGTTCCCGTTGGCAGCTTAACCAATATTGCTCTTGCCGTCCGTAAAGCACCGCAGATCGTTGAACGGGTAAAAGAAGTGGTATTAATGGGCGGTGGATATCACACTGCTAATAGAAGTGCAGTAGCGGAATTCAATATCAAAATCGATCCGGAAGCCGCGCATATCGTTTTCAATGAAAAATGGCCGTTGACGATGGTCGGTCTGGATCTGACGCATCAAGCACGCGCCACACCAGAAATCACCAAATCAATTTCACGTATCAATACCAACGTGTCTCGGTTTGTCGTAGAACTACTGGATTACTATGGTCAACGTTATCAAGAGAGACATGGTTTCAACAGCCCTCCAATACATGATCCTTGTGCCGTCGCCTATGTTATTGATCCTACAGTAATGACAACCCAAAAAGTCCCTGTCAATATTGAACTGAATGGGACCTTAACTGTGGGCATGACCGTAGCGGATTTCCGTCATCCAATACCAGAAGATGGCCACACCCAAGTCGCAGTCAAACTCGATCAACAGCGATTCTGGCAATTGATTATTGATGCATTAAGAAATATCGGCGATACCTGCGATCAAGATGAAAAATAATCACAGGTAAGGAACGATCATTAAAGCCGTTATTTGCAATATTAAACGGCTTTTAATACTTTTCTAAGTCGCGGATATCGACGAGCCAAACGCCAACGCAATCTAAACCCACGGGCATTTTTCCAGATCATTGACCAAATACCGCGCTCAAATAATTCATGAACGATTTGTCGCTTTACCATAGGGGATTCTATCCCATTAATGGTATGCAAAATCCCTAGCCCCTCTTTCGCGATCTGCCAATGACACGCCGGCACCTGCCTGACTTGCTGTGGATAACGCTGATTAATCTTATTCAGCATCTCCAAAATTTTCATATAGTGATGTGCCGTCCTCACCTTAATACGATCATCAGCAGGAACATGGGACACCGAGGAGGCGTGGATCAGATAATCATAAAAAGATTCATCAATATATTGCACGCGATTTGCCGTCAACAAGAGTTCTGTTGTCCACGGAATATCTTGATGATGCAACCCCGGTTCAAACTGATAATGATGTTTTGTCAGAAAAGCCCGTTTATAGATATTTAGCCAAGTTACATGCAAGAATTTGCGTGAGCTCAGTGCTTGTTGCAACCATTCTGGCCCGCTCAGAACCGCAGTAGAAGAGAGGCGATCGGAAGGAAAAATCTTTCGAGCTGGCCGACCATCATCATAAACATAATGGCCATTGCAAGTAGCAATATCCAGCTCATTATTCTGAGCAATCTCTAACAGCCGGTTATACATACCCGGATAAATGACATCATCAATATCAGGGAAAGCCACATAATCACCTCTGGCTTTCGCTAACCCCGTGTTACGGGCAACAGAAACCCCTTGATTCTTCTGAGTAATAATTTCTGTCTTTGGGAATTTTTCGGCATATTGTTCAATAACCTGGCGACTATTATCTGTTGAACCATCATCAACCAAAATTAATTCAAAATCAGTTAGCTTTTGCCGAGATAAATTGACAAAAAATTGCGGTAAAAACCGCTCTCCATTATAAATAGGCACGACAATGCTGAGTTTTAGTGATATAGACATAAAATCAATATATTCCTTTAGTACAAAAGTGTTACTTTTGTATATTGATATCACCTAGATATTTATCAGAAAAATAATTCCCACATATAAATACAAATCCAATAAATATTTATTAACTTTATATTACACCTAAAAATAAAATAGTCATGATTTATAGTGATTTTTATTTCAAATCATTATCATTGATATACATTATATAATCAAACACATCCAGATAATTTATCTTTTAATGCTATCTCTATTGCCAATTAATTATTATATAAATATCACCCTTAACAACTTTTACCGTTCAAATTACTCAATAGCCGACATTTTAACCAACATTACCGCTTAAACTAATAATAGTTCAACCATAGTTAAACAATTACTCACTATATTTCACATCAACTAATATAAAGCAGATAATAATATTCGCAATGAAGCTGATCTGTACTGGCAACGGGTACTACCTTGGCTCATACGCAACATTTTATTGCTTCCAGTACATTATGTTGGGTTTTACCGGACCCTAGATTTTCATCTTTCACTCCCTAGAAAAGGAATCTAATATTATGAAAAAACAGGAAAAGATAGCCTCTCGGTCAATTATTACCGCCAGTTTGCTGACACTGATAACGGGCTGTAGCCATATGGAAAAAATCCATATGCCAGAAGAAAATAAACCCGTCCTTTCTACTAAGCTGAACATCCATCAGCCAACATCGATCATTGTTCCTGTCACTATCTCCGGTAAAAAATATCAATTCTTGCTGGATACTGGTGCCAGTTATACCTTCATCGATAATAAGCTGGCAAAAACGCTGACACAAACCACGCCAGAATCAAAAATACCGGTTACATTCCACCGTATGCTGTCCGATGGACTGGTTACAACCAGTGAAAAACGCTTACACAAAGCTGACCTAAAATTATGGCAACCTCTGGCGATTACCCTCGGTAATCATACAGTGCCGGGTTCTGATCCCTGGATTGGCATTGACATGAATCTCTTTAATCAGTCCATTGGTCAGGAGCTGGATGGTATTCTCGGAATTGACACTTTTCGTCAGTTAAACTGGGAAGTAAATAACCTGAACCACACATTGACAGTATGGCACCATGCACCTTCAATCCTAAATTATCAACAATGTGAACCTTACAGTGACAGCTACGGCAAATCTCCTGCAATTCAGGTTTCTAATGTCGTTTTTAATATAGATACCGGGGCCGATTACAGCTATGCTTCTCAGGAATTTATTGAATACCTGAAAAAAGAACACAAAGATAAAATTTCTGAAGGAACCAATGTCAAATACGCATCCGCTGGCGGGCTTGGTAGTAGTAAAGAGTATCTAATTGATGGCTTTTATTTACAGCAACTGCCGGTAGGTCGGCTGAGAATTGGCGAAAATAAAAGTGGTCTCTACAATCTTGGTATGAGTTTCCTCTCACGTTTTGATGATTATTTGTTTATCCCAAATAAAATGCTGCTCTGTTTTAATGCCAAAAACTTTACCCGTTATGACAGTCCATTACTCCGCACAATTGCAATCCGTTATTTTAATAACAAAGTAGAGATATATTACAACGATCAAAAATATATTGAAAAATTTGGATTAAAGAACGGTGATATTGTGCTGGAAGTGAATGGTCAACAAGCCCTTCCTAAGGATATCACCTATCTTCGCAATCAATTGTCAGAAACACCATCGGGTAAATTGACAATAAAAATTGAACGAAATAACACCCAGAAAATTATAACCATTTAATAAAGCCATTTATTGAGGGAGAGCCTAAATCTTCCTCAATACACTTATTTCTCAATTTACCGTCAACCCATTTTTTCGACTTTATTTAAGGTTAGCACAGTAATTTCCTCCAACAAAAAGATAAGAAAATTTCTAAGCAATAAAGCGGAAAGCGACTGTTAGCCTTTTGATTTAGTGCTGAAATCAAACAGATCTGTTAGCTCAATCTGTAGACCATTCGCAATAATATTAATGATTTCAAGCGTAGGATTTCTAACTCCACGTTCAATACCACTGATATACGTCCGGTCAATTCCACACTTATCGGCAAAAGCTTCCTGAGACATGCCAGACGATTGCCTGAAATACCTAACTCTTTGCCCAAAAAGGAATTTTACAGCAGTTGGCTTTTTCATCCGATAAGTATCGAATTATGTTACTTATCAGACCACGGACTATGAGTCACTTTTTATGGTAAGTTATGTTATCATATGTGACTTATAGTCTACTATGTAACGATTTACCTTTTCATATCAAAGTTATCCGTAACACGGAGGATTAATAATGAAAAATCAGGACTGGCACCCAGCCGACATTATCGCCGAACTGAAAAAACGGGGAACATCATTAGCAGCCGTTTCAAGGGAAGCAGGGTTAGCATCATCCACCCTTGCTAATACCCTGCAACGCCGCTGGCCCAAAGGTCAACAGCTTATTGCCGAGGCTTTAGATTGCGATCCCGCTGAAATATGGCCTTCGAGGTACACAAAGTAAGTGGCTGTAGATCAAGACGGAGTAGTTTATCAATAAGATAAGCTGCTCCGATCTACTTTATATCATTCGGTAAGAATAATGATCACTTGTAGCTGTTTGCATTTATATTTTCCTGTTCACAATCCATTTCCTCATGTTCACTTTAAGTGTGTTTTTGAGGTGTGCTATGAAACATAGAGTTATAGAGTTAACGTAACTGTTGATAAAGAAAATTATCTGATCCTGAATTCAGCCGGTGTAAATATTTCAGGTTTTGCTATTGAAGTCATGACCAAAGAAACTCAACGAATCAAAGCTGAAAGTTGGAAAGCAGATAATCACAAAGGATTGGAAGAAGTTGCTCAATTTATTGAACAATATAGCTCATTTGCTGATGAGAACAGGAACTGGTAAATGCAATTTGTTGTTTATCAATACAAATGGGCGAAAGCAAATACAGTATGTTTGTCGATGTACAACGCGACATCATTGACATCATTGAAACACCAGGAAGGCGTATGGTTACTCCTTTGGTTGAAGCGCATCATTATTTCAAACAAGGTAAATCGTCATCTATTTCCCACGTCTGGCTTTCAGTTTTCTTCATTTGTGCCGGTCTGCTGCGTCTGTATGAATATCTTTCTGTAAACAGAGGGGGTGATGCCCGTATTTTTAACAAAGGCCCTGCGCATTACATCGCTACTTCTGTATCCGCAAGCTCCCGGTATTGCCTTGAGCGGGAGCCTACCTTCTTCGAGTAACATCCGCGCTTTCTCAATACGTGCATTTTCCAGCCATACTCCTGCCTTCATGTTAAGCTCCTGGCGGAACAGACGTCCCAGATGCCTGATGCTCAAGTTCATGTGTGTAGCCATGTCCTGCAAACCACTTATGGCCTGTAAGTTTGCCTGCGCCCAGCGTTGCAAATCCTGAAAAGCGGCTCTCCCGGATAGGGATAACTGACTCCTGCGGATAAAGTGCCCCTGACAAACTGGTCGCCTGAAAAACATGACGAGGCTTGCTGCCACCTCCATCGCGATCTCGCGGCCCAGATCCTCTTCAACCAGCCGGAGCGCCAGATCCAGCCCAGATGTCACCCCCGCAGCCGTTCTCACGGAACCATCAGCCACATAGAGCATGTCCGGTTCAACCGTGATTTCGGGAAAACGCATCGCGAGTAGTTCGGCACACTCCCAGTGGGTTGTCACCCGACGCTGTTTCAACAGTCCGGTCTGCGCCAACAACAGAGCACCAGTACAGACGGAGCCGTAGCGCTGACTACGATGACACATTTCGATGATTGCAACGCGTTCCTGTTCTGAAAGGGTATGGTTATGCGCATCCGGCGCGCCAGCCACAAGAAACGTGTCTGCCGAGTGGCTGGTTGTATGGCTCAAAATCACATCGGCCATCAGCCTAACGCCTGACGAGGAAGTGATGATGTCTGAACCGATCGACATCACGCTCAGGGAATAGACCTGCCGGTGCAATATGCGGTTCGCCTCAGCGAACACGTCCAGGGGGCCTGAGACATCGAGTAGCTGAACGTCAGGCACAGCCAATATGGTGATATTGTGAATCATTGCTCTACAGAAGTCTTATTTAATCTTAGTGTCCTGAATCATCGTTATAAGTTAATTCAGGACGTATGTCATGTGTTTTATGCTTACCTTCACTTAATCAACCGGAGACAAGCATATGAGTTTTTCAATTAATGGCGTGAGTATTCCTGATACCCAAATAACCCGTGACGCAACCACGTTCATCCGCGATACGGAATCTGACCTGCTTTTTCATCATTCGAGTCGTGTTTACTATTGGGGTGCGCTCGCCGGCCAACGTCTTGGGCTTAGCGTAGACCATGAACTGCTCTATGTCGGATGTATGTTTCATGACATCGGCCTGACACATGAACACTGTAGTTGTGACAAGCGATTCGAGGTTGACGGCGCGAATGCGGCGAAACATTTCCTGCAAGGATACGGCATCGCTCAGGCCGATATTGATAAAGTCTGGACGGCGATTGCTTTACATACCACGCCGGGCATTCCAGAGTTTATGGCACCTGAAATTGCGCTCGTCACTGCTGGCGTTGAAATGGATGTGTTGGGGATCAATTACGAAGCGTTCAGCGACAGTGAGCGCAGTGCGGTTGTACAGCAACACCCACGCCCTGACGGCTTCAAGGAGGGGATCATTCAGGCTTTTTATGATGGTATCAAGGACAAGTCCCAGACAATGTTTGGTAGCTTCAATGTGGATGTCATACAGGATAAAGAGCCGGGACTTGTTCCCCTCAATTACTGCAATGTAATCCGCAATTCCCGCTGGAAAGGCTGAATGTCCTATTGTGGCAGATGAAGGATAATCTGCTATTCAAAGACGACAGGAGCAGGCAAAGAGAAGATCTGCCTGAAAAACAGGCAGATCTGCGATAATGCAGACGATGTTCTCACCTACAAGGATCATTTTCAGCAATCACATAGCTATGAGATGTGACCAGAAAGCGATTCAGATTTCTAGCTGTAGCAGCAGAATAAAATCTTCTGATGAGAGGAGAAATGATAGAACAACAGGAAAGCGTAAAGACTCAATGCTCAAATAGAGTCAACTAACTCTTTTTCTCCGCATCAAAGTCAAACAGATCTTTTAATTCGATCTGTAAACCACTGGCAATAACATTGATAACTTCAAGCGTAGGATTTCTGACACCGCGTTCAATGCCACTGATATAAGTACGATCAAGCCCACATTTATCGGCAAAAGCTTCCTGAGACATACCAGATGCCATTCTGATATATCTAACTCTTTGTCCAAAAATGGATTTTATGGTGTCAGTTTTTTTCATTCGATAAGTATCGAACGATGTTACTTATCAAACCACGGACTATAAGTCACGTTTTCCTGTAACTCGTGTTACTAATATGACTTACCACAAAAATACGATGAATTATGTTTTAAATAATCAAGTGATCTGTAATTTGGCAGGGTTAAAAAGTTAAACATCATGGCACAAAAGGCATATATAGCTTCTCTTATCATTTACTTCCTTGATCTCTATAGACACTACCGCCTTTGTCTGGGAAGGCACCAAACAAACATAACGTTACAAACTAAAAATATGAAAAAACCTTAAACATATTAATTAAATTAATTTATTTTATCAATGGATTTGCCAATCTAGTCGCAGGTATTATTTATTAAGTACGATGTTTGCGCGTATAAGCCGCTAATACCGTACGTTCTGACTGCTCCAGATAGCTTTTTAACTCGGAGGCCGCACTTTGTGGTTCACCTTTCTCAAGTAACGCCAAAATATGGGCATTCTGGTCAATATAAGGAACATAAAAAAGTTCAGGATCGTTCAGGTAACCAAAAGCCAGACGCAGTTCCGCAGAAATATGCCCATAAAATGTTATCAGCCGTTCACTGTCAGTAAGTTCAACAATAGCTGAATGAAATGCCATATTTGCGGTTCCAACACCGATCCAATCCTGAGTATCACGACATCGTTTAGCCATTTCAATTGCACCGCGCATATGCTCAACCGCGGGATGCATAGGATAAGATTGCGCCAATGCCTGACACTCAATAAGTCGCCGAGTTCGATAAATATCGATAATAGAAGCGATACTCGGAGTGGCGACGAAAACTCCGCGGTTAGGTTCATATCGCAGTAACCCTTCCTGAGTCAGTACACGAAAAACCTCACGTAGTGTATTACGCGATATTTCAAGTTGTTCGCTCAAAACCGCTTCTGATAGCCGTTGACCGGGTGATAACTCTCCAATAATCAATTTCTGCCGGATAATATCTGTAACTTTTTCACTTAACGTCTTAGGAGAAGAATTATCTTTTTTCATCATAATTAATTGAAAGAGCGGACCAAATGCAGCAAACCTGACCACAAGTTCCCGATTGCTAAAGATAAGAATGGCAGGCATCTTCACACATTCACCTACCACCAGCAAGCATAGAACTCTTTCCCGCTGGCAGCTTTCTACGCCAGAATAATGATTGCCTCACAATAGTGCATTAAACGCACCATCATAGAGCATCACTATGGTAAAAAGTGATCTGCATTTCATTTTTATAATTAAAAAATAATTTTATTTGCCTATTCTTTCGCCTCATTCTATTTATTGTTCAACAATATAAAAACAATTATTTAACAATAACTGCAAATTATCCAACGATGGTACGCATATTGCTTAGATATACATTTATCTACCACACAGGAATTCAGCCTATGACGACACCGCAAGTAACCGCGATTTTTATCCACCGAGGTGACACCACATGCAACAGATTGTGAATCTATGGCCGTTGATTGGCATCGTAGTTATTGTCGTGGGCTTTTTACTTAGGTTTAACCCGGTATTGGTGGTGATTGTCGCAGGGATCATCACCGGGTTGGCAGCGCATATGCCGATCACAACGATTCTGGAAAAGCTAGGTTCCGGCTTCCTTAATACTCGAAATTTGCCACTAATTTTGCTGTTGCCGCTGGCAACTATCGGCCTCTTAGAACGGCACGGTTTAAAAGAACGAGCTCAAACCTGGATTAGCAATATTAAAACAGCAACCGCCGGACGTTTGCTGATCATCTATCTATTCATTCGTGAAATAACCGCTGCGCTAGGGCTGACCAGTTTAGGAGGACACCCACAAATGGTGCGTCCCTTGCTGGCACCAATGGTAGAAGGGGCTACGGAAAACCGTCATCATGACCTGCCTGATGATGTACGTTATCGCCTGCGGGCCATGTCGGCAGCAACCGACAATGTTGGCCTTTTCTTCGGTGAGGATATCTTCGTCGCCTTTGGTGCAATCATCTTTATGCATAACTTTATGCTAGAGTCTGGCGGCATCCAAACAGAGCCGCTACATATCGCTATGTGGGGAATCCCTACCGCCATCTGCGCCTTCCTGATCCACGCTTTCCGCTTGTCTCGTCTTGACCACCAGATCGCAACCGAACTGGCAACACTGAATGGCATGGACAAAAATCGAAGTAAGGTGGAGTAATGTTTCAGCAACAATATCTTTATTGGCTGGCAGGCGTGATCCTGTTGGCCGTGGCAATAATGTCCTGGCGTGATCACGCCAACCCTCGCCGTCTGACCACCAGCCTGTTCTGGGCGCTATATGGCATCGTATTTTTGGTAGGCGACTGGACTTACCGCTTAATAGCATTATGGGCAGACAATGAAGCCGAGGCCCAAAAGATACTACATATCGGTGTCGGGCTAATCGTCGTATTGATGGCACTGACGGCAGGTTTTGGCGGTGTACGACTGGGCAGCTACCATCAACGCACACCTCAGCAACGGCAGAAAAGTGCCTCCCGTTTGGGTAATCGTCTATTTCTTCCCGCACTGGCAATCCCTGTCGTCACAGTAATCGGCGTATTGCTGTTTAACCACGTCCCTGGGCTACAACAAACCCTATTCGGTATCGGCAATCATGCCACGCTAGTGACACTGTTTTCCATGACAGCAGGCTGCTTAGTCGGATATGGCGTTGCACTGAAAATGACGCATGAAAATGTAACTCAATCAACCCAAGAGGCGCGTCGCTTACTGGATTCCATCGGTTGGGCGTTTATCCTGCCACAGATATTAGCGACGCTAGGACTATTATTTACCGTAGCAGGTGTCGGTACCGCAATTTCTCACCTGACAGAGAATTATCTGGCCGTGGATAACCGCTTGATCGCGGTGGCGACATACATACTCGGCATGGCGCTATTGACGATTATCATGGGCAACGCCTTTGCCGCGTTCCCGATTGTTACCGCCGGGATCGGCATTCCCATTCTGGTACTGCAACATGGCGGTAATCCGGCGGTCATGGCCGCCATCGGCATGTTCTCGGGCTATTGCGGTACACTGATGACCCCAATGGCTGCAAACTTCAATATCGTTCCTGCCGCACTACTGGAATTACCAAATCGCAATGCGGTCATTAAAGCACAAATCCCCACTGGAATAGCGCTACTGATTGCCAATGTTTTTCTGCTCTATTTTTTGATGTTTTTGTGAGGATATCCTATGAAAACCGTTCTGATTACCGCTTTTGAGCCTTTTGACGGTGAAACCATCAATCCATCGTGGGAGTCGGTCAGACAATTGCAAAACCAACAACTATCTGGGGCACATATTGAGACACGCCAGCTCCCATGTGTATTCAATACTTCTCTCACCTGCCTGTACACAGCTATTGACGAAATACAACCTGAACTCGTCATTGCAGTAGGACAAGCAGGTGGCAGACCAGATATCACGGTGGAACGCATAGCGATTAACATCAACGACGCACGTATTCCCGATAATCAGGGCAATCAACCCATTGATACCCCAATCGTGGCAGCAGGGCCCGCTGCCTATTTCTCCACTCTACCGATTAAAGCCATCGTCAGTGGTCTGCAAGCCGCAGGGGTTCCTGCTTCGATTTCACAAAGTGCCGGCACATATGTCTGCAACCATGTCATGTATGGCCTACTACACTATCTGGCTCTGACTTATCCCAAAGTACGTGGTGGATTAGTACGTGGTGGATTTATCCATATTCCCTACCTGCCTGAACAGGCGGTAAAACACCCCGGCACACCCAGTATGGCGTTGGAAACAATAACAATGGCACTAAAAATCGCTATTAATCAAGCATTAGAAAACAGTGAGGATATGGTTATTAGCGGAGGAACGACTCATTAATTCAACATCTATCGACGTAGCGGGAATTGCCTATCTGTAGAACTGATAAGCATCCTGAATTTTTTACTACTTTTTTGGATATCACTATTGGGGTCACGACTATGAACATGATTGATTTAAACAGCGATCTTGGCGAAAGCTTTGGTCAATGGAAAATGGGCGACGATAACGCCATGCTGAGCATTGTCACCAGCGCCAATGTCGCGTGTGGATTTCATGCTGGTGATCCCGCCGGGATCTTTCAAACCTTAAAATCCGCCCATAAAAATCAGGTAGTGATCGGTGCTCATGTGTCTTATCCAGATCTGGTCGGATTTGGTCGCCGTAATATGGATATCTCCAGTAATGAGCTGATCGCAGATGTTATTTACCAGATTGGCGCGTTGAAAGGTTTGGCGGCGGCGGCAGGAACCACCGTAAGTTATGTTAAACCGCACGGTGCACTATATAACACCATTGCCCATGATGAATACCAAGCCCTTGCCGTTATTACAGCGATTCGTGAAGTGGATGACAATTTAGCGCTGGTTGGATTAGCTGGCTCAAAACTATTGGATTTGGCGAGGGAAAACGGTTTACGTACCGTCGCGGAAGCCTTTGCTGACAGAGCTTACACGCCACAAGGCACACTAGTTTCCCGCCGAGAAAAAGGGTCTGTGCTTCACGACGCTAATGTCGTTGCCCGGCGTATGCTGCAATTAGTGACCGAAGGAGTAGTTGAAGCCATTGATGGCAGTTTTACCCGTATTCAGGCGGATTCCATCTGTGTTCATGGTGACAGCCCAGACGCGGTAGAAATGGCACGTCAGGTGAAACTAACCCTGCAACAAGCCGGGATCACCGTACGGTCTTTTATTTAAGTAAGTGGTAGTTTGCTTATCATGCTCAGGAGTACTTAGTGCGTTTTTTACCTGTTAATTTAGATGCCATTATTGTCGAGCTTCACGATCTGAATGAAACGCTGGCGTTATTTGAGTCACTCAACGTCCGCCCTATTGCAGGTGTAGAAGAAATTATTCCGGCGGCCAGAACACTTCTGATTCGATTTCGCCCGAATGTCATTTCCACAATCAAACTTACCAGAGAAATCAATAGCCGTAACCTGAATACACTGGGTAAAACAACAGGAAAACTCGTTGAAATCCCGGTGTATTACACAGGTGAAGATCTGGAAGAAGTGGCAGAAATTCTCGGCATCACCACACAGGAAGTTATCAAGCGACATACAGAAAGCGAGTACACCGTTGCTTTTACCGGATTTGCCCCCGGATTTGCTTATTTAGTCGCAGAGTCAGATCGTTTACATGTCCCGCGCCGAACGACGCCAAGAGCCAGCATCCCCGCAGGATCAGTCGGGCTGGCCGGAGAATTCAGTGGAATATACCCTCAAGCCAGTCCGGGAGGTTGGCAAATCATCGGCATCACGCCAGAGCGCATGTGGGATCTCTCACGTTCTCCCTCTTCCCTGTTGCAACCCGGTTTCCGGGTACATTTCAGAGATCAACGCAAAGGTGCAGCAATCTCTATCACTAAATCCAAAACCCCTGTTGCCCCCATAGAGAACGTTTTATCTTCTCAGGTTGATAAACACGCCTCACTGGAAATTCTAACCACTGGAATACAAACACTTTTTCAGGATTTAGGGCGTTCAGGGCAGGCTAGTTTAGGTATTTCCGCCGCCGGAGCGCTAGATAAAACAGCGCTGAGAAGCGCCAACCGGATCGTCGGTAATCCTTCGGATAACGCATGTCTGGAAATTGTGCAAGGAGGATTAAGCTTTATCTCTCATGGCAATGTCATTATCGCTGTCACAGGCGCTGACTGCCCAATCACTGTTCAAACAACATCTGGCCGAAAGTTTCAGGTTGATGGCTATCAGCCTGTTGATCTGAGTGAAGGTGATAAAGTGACACTAGGAACACCCAAAGCGGGGATGCGTTCTTATTTGGCAGTGCGTGGCGGCTTTGCTCAGCAACCTATTCTCTCCAGCCTTTCTTACGATACGCTGGCACACATTGGCCCCAAGCCAATCGCTACAGGCGATACTTTGGATATTCTGACTCTCACACAGGGTTCCGCTGTCTCAATGGATGAAAGCCCGGCTTTCAATATGCCTACTTCTGACGATATCGTTACACTGGATATCGTTCTGGGACCACGCACTGACTGGTTCACCGCAGAAGCGCTATCCCTGCTACAAAGCCAACTTTGGCAAGTCACGCCACAATCTAATCGAGTCGGTATTCGCCTGCATGGCGACACACCATTAGCGCGTCTTAACCACAAAGAGTTACCGAGTGAGGGAACGACCACCGGCGCAATTCAAGTTCCCGCCAGTGGTCAACCGGTTCTGTTTTTAGCCGATCACCCTCTGACCGGTGGCTATCCAGTTATTGGTTCCGTTGCCAGCTATCATCTCGATCTTGCGGGACAAATTCCTGTCAATGCTCGTATCCGCTTCAACTTAATCACTGAATTTCACGAAATAAAAGAGAGCGATTGCCGCTCATGAGTACCGCAATGACCATGAATATTAAAAACCATCCCATGAAAAAAGTTTTGATTGCTAACCGCGGTGAAATCGCCGTCCGTATCATCCGTGCCTGCCGGGATTATGGTTTACAATCTATCGCCGTCTACGCTGATTCGGACATCAATGCACAACATGTACAATTGGCTGATGAGGCTTATAGTTTAGGCGGAAACAGCCCCGCAGATACTTATCTTAATATTCCCCAATTATTGGATATTGCGAAACGTTCAGGTGCCGACATGGTACATCCCGGATACGGATTTCTGGCTGAGCGAGCAGAATTTGCCCGTGCAGTTATTAATGCGGGGCTGATCTGGGTTGGTCCTGAACCAGAGACAATTGATATTCTGGGTGACAAAGTTAAAGCACGCAAAATTGCCCAACAGGTAGGCGCACCACAGGTTTCAGGTACAGAAGAACCGGTGAAAAACGCAGAGGAAGCACGGGCGTTTGCCGAGCAATATGGCCTGCCAATTGCAATTAAAGCAGCATATGGCGGTGGTGGACGTGGCATGAAAGTAGCGTGGCGGCTCGATGAAGTCACCGAACTCTACAATTCGGCTGTTCGTGAAGCAACAGCGGCCTTTGGTCGTGGAGAATGTTTCATTGAACAGTTCCTGGATAAACCTCGTCATATTGAAGCGCAAATTCTGGCTGATAAACATGGCAATGTGGTGGTACTTGGTACACGTGATTGTTCACTACAACGGCGTAACCAAAAATTGGTAGAAGAAGCACCGGCCCCATTTTTGGCCGAACATCAACGCCAGCGTATTCATCAAGCAGCACAGGATATTTGCATCGCCGCTGGTTATATCGGCGCTGGTACTGTGGAATTTCTACTCAGTGTAGACGGCACGATCTCTTTTCTGGAAGTCAATACTCGCTTGCAGGTCGAACATCCGGTCACCGAAGAAACCACCGGGATCGACATTGTGGTAGAACAATTCCGAATTGCCGAAGGTAAACCTTTATCATTGACCTCAACGCCTATTCCTTTAGGCCATTCTTTCGAGTTCCGTATTAACGCAGAGGATGCGGGTAAAGGATTCTTGCCGACGCCCGGAATCGTGACGGTATTTTCTCCCCCTTCCGGCCCGGGCATAAGATTGGATTCTGGTGTTGCAGCAGGTTCCACCATCCCTGACACCTTTGATTCGCTGATGGCTAAGCTGATTGTCACCGGAACAACCCGCCAACAAGCTATTGCTCGTGCGCGACGTGCATTACAGGAATTCAGCATCGAAGGCGTTGCATCAGTATTGCCTTTTCATCGAGCGGTAATGGAGCATCCTGATTTTATTTCCGATGACACATTTAACGTCCATACACGTTGGATCGAAACTGACTTTATCAATGAAATAAAAATATCTCCGCGTCAGGAAAACCATTATCAAGAAAAGGTAACACGTACTTTTATTGAAATTAATGGCCGTCGCCATGAACTGGGGCTACCAGCCGAATTATTAAAAGGGCTTTCATTGCCTAATTCAGGGCAAAGTTTCATCACTGAGAGCCAAGGTAATGAAGCTGAGGAAGCAATGACAGCACCGAATCCCGTCTCAGCACCAATATCCGGCGTCTTACAATCTTGGTATGTGCAAGAAGGTGATAAAGTTAAACAAGGTGATGTCATTGCTGTCATGGAAGCAATGAAAATGGAAACGCAACTGACTGCACATCGTTCTGGGAAAATCGTTATCCACGCAGAAGAAGGCAGTTATCAACAGGCAGGAAATGTACTGGCAAGTATTAACGATGATTAATAATGACGATAATCGGCTAATTTGACACATAAATTCACATTACCCAATATAACATCAAATTGTGCGGATAATTTCCGTACAATTTTAATAATAGAGATTAAAGTTAAAATGCAAGCAATATCGTGAAAAAGAGGCTAATTAACCCCTTTATGAATAGGAAAAAATAACTATTAAGGACAATATTTTTTAATCATTTCGTTAATATTGACAATAAGATAAATAAGTTATTACACGATTTAATATTGGTTTATTTATTGGACTCAATGAATTATTAATAAAACTCTTTTGTTTTTATCTTGAATAAATATTTTTAACATCATGCGTTTCAATTGAAATTTGAGAAATTATTAAAACCAATAATAAACGTGAAAATATTCAAACAAAATAAAGAATAAAAAACATAATTTACCGATGATTAATAATTGATAACAGCTATATATCTAGCGGATAAAAACAGCATAATAATTTGTGACTATTTTTACATATATTTAAACAATAAGAAATCATTAGCTCATTATAAATTATCGGTTATAAATAGTGTAGAGGTTTATTTTCCACACTTGACAACGCAAATGAATCATACAAATAAAAATCAAATAAAACATATAGTTAAAAATATTTTCCATGTCACAAAGATATAAGTAAAATTTAAAAAGAATAAATCAATAAAAATATTATAGGTCATATACTACACATGTTGATATTTTCAAGAAATATATTACATTCAGCCCATGATTTTATTCCAACCATAGAAATATTATTTCATCAAAAGATAATATTACTCATTTAATAATCCTTCATATCTATATGATAATGATGTAAACATATACATCCATTTGAGTAGTATATACAAGTACTATTACAACAATATCATAATATTAAATAATTTAATTGTTTTACATTTCCTTTACAATTATCAACATAATTTAAAACTATAATAAATTCATATATGTTTTTACAAACACATCTTTATATAGATTAGCATCACAATTTCAACATTACTCAACAAAACAATAACTCAAATAATTGCAATTGCCATTAAACGGAATACTATATTAATAGTGGAATAAGATTTTTATTTACAATATTTCCCTCATGGTCCAAAAGAAGACCAAGATAAAAAACCAATTCATCATCATTGATTAAAAAGGAAAATATTCGTTACTCTAAATTATACCCTATGGATTTCAAGATGCATCGCGACGGCAAGAGAGCGAATCCCCGGGAGCATAGATAACTATGTGACCGGGGTGAGTGAGTGCAGCCAACAAAAAGGCAGCTTGAAAGATAACGGGTATATAATAATAGTGACGGCTAAGTAACCAGGAGAACAATGTGATAACAAACGATTACGAGTTAATGACCGCGCCAAACAGTGTACCAGTGAAAATGTGGACTCATGGTGTACCGGTAGAAACGGAAGCTCGTGAACAACTGTTGAATACGGCAAAAATGCCTTTCATATTCAGCCACTTAGCTGTTATGCCTGATGTACATCTTGGTAAAGGTTCAACCATTGGCAGTGTCATTCCGACTCGTGGGGCGATTATTCCAGCCGCGGTAGGCGTAGATATCGGTTGTGGCATGATGGCGGTACGTACCTCATTGAATGCCAAAGATTTACCGGACAACCTATATGCGATCCGCCATGCTATTGAAATTGCCGTACCACACGGACGCACAGCAAACCGTAGCGGTCAGGATAAAGGCGCTTGGCAGCAACCACCAGAAACCGTCGATCACCATTGGAGCGTGTTGCAAACCGGATTTAAACGGCTAACCGATAAATATCCACAATTACTGAAAACCAATAACCATCAGCACTTAGGGACACTAGGTACCGGTAATCACTTCATTGAGCTGTGTCTGGATGAATCTGACCGGGTATGGGTAATGCTACATAGTGGCTCACGTGGCGTAGGAAATGCCATTGGTAATCTGTTTATCACTCTCGCCCAACAGGACATGAAGCAGCATATCGCTAACCTGCCTGACCGCAACCTGGCCTATTTTGAGGAAGGCAGCAGTCACTTTACCGATTATATGGAAGCGGTCGATTGGGCACAAAACTTCGCCCGCCACAATCGCGAAGTCATGATGCAACATACGCTGGCAGCACTAGCGACGGTAATAACAAAACCGTTCACTGCCACGATGGAAGCAGTAAATTGTCACCACAATTATGTGCAACAAGAGCAGCATTTTGGTCAAAACGTGTTAGTCACACGCAAAGGTGCGGTCGCTGCACATCAAGGCGTCATGGGCATCATTCCTGGCTCAATGGGTGCGAAAAGCTTTATCGTACGTGGTCTGGGAAACGAAGAGAGTTTTTGCTCATGCAGTCACGGTGCAGGACGAGTATTAAGCCGCACGGCAGCAAAAAAACGCTTCACAATAGAGGATCAGAAGCGTGCCACGGCACACGTGGAATGCCGCAAGGACAGCGACGTCATCGATGAAATTCCGATGGCCTACAAAGACATTGAGGCCGTAATGGCCGCTCAGTCTTCACTAGTAGAAATCGTTCACACCCTGCGTCAAGTGGTTTGCGTAAAAGGATAATCAAGATGAAAGAAAAATTTGGTATCAGTGACATTATGAAGCAACACATATGCCAAAAACTGGCGCAACTTGAGACAGAGCTGCAAATACGAATACTCTACGCCTGTGAATCAGGTAGCCGCGGTTGGGGATTTGCCTCGGCAAACAGTGATTACGATGTACGTTTTATTTATGTACATGCTCCATCATGGTACTTACGCGTCGATCCCTCTCGGGATGTCATTGAACTGCCGATCAGCAACGAGCTGGATATCTGTGGTTGGGAACTGCGTAAAACGTTAGGGTTGCTGAAACGAGCCAACCCGACACTGATGGAATGGGCAGACTCACCGGTAATCTACTACGAAGACGTGGAGTTTATGGCGGCACTACGCGCCCTATTACCAGACTATTTTTCCAACAACAGAGCGCGATATCACTATCTGTCGATGGCAAAGAAAAACTTTCGTGGTTATCAGCAAGGCGAGAAAATTCGGCTGAAAAAATACCTTTATGTACTACGTCCATTGCTGGCGGTACGTTGGATCGAAGCCGGTAAAGGTGTGCCCCCGATGCGCTTCGACACCCTACTGGCCGGAACTGTTGCAGACGCGGCGCTGATGCAAGAGATACAGACTCTACTTGCCATCAAGCGTAACGCTGACGAAACGGAGTATAGCCCACGTTTTAAGCGCATTCATAACTTTATCTGCCGCGAGTTGGATGATTCAGTTACCCGCTGCGAACTCAAAGACAAAAAACACCTTCCAGATACCGAATTGGATCTACTTCTGATGCACACAGTACTTCACCATAATAATCAAGAAGAAGGAGAATACATGTTAAGAAACGGATGAAAAATCATGTAAATATGACATTTCAGCAATAAAGTTGGATGTTTACTAATAAGAGCCAGAAAGCAGGGTCTTTCCGCCCTGCTCCAGAAATAAATATATCAACTCTCTACTTTAAGCCGAAAAATTTATGCAGAAGAGACAGATAGTTAGAATGTTACAGAGCCATTAACCTAAAATAATATGAGGCACAAATCGTGATGTATCTTTCGTGATCCTGCCAATATCTTCCCTGACCGATAGACCAGCAGGCGTGTCATCAACGAGCCAACTGCCGATAAGAACATGGCTATTACCGATCTTTGGCAATGGAGTGTACTGCTGCACAATGTAACCCTCCTCACCGTAAGGACCCTCTACTTCTTCAACCACTTTGCCATCTTGATAAATACTAATATTCGCTCCCTCACGGCTGAATATCGGCTTCATAACGTAGTGATTTAGACGCTTGGCTTGCGGATCATCGGCAAAATAAGCTTCAAGCAAATTTGGATGTCCTGGAAACATCTCCCAAAGCAATGGCAAAATTGACTTATTCGAGGTGATGCATTTCCACATTGGCTCAAACCAATTAACACCGGCAGTAACCAAGTGTTGAGCATATTCTTCACGAAACATGAACTCCCACGGGTACAACTTAAATATAGAATCTATAATCTTGTTGTTACTATCCGTAAACTTACCGCACTCGCTGAGTCCAATATCTTCAATATAGACAAATTCGGTATGAATACCGGCATCTTTGGCGCAATCAGCCATGTAATCAACCGAACCTCTGTCCTCTTCTGTGCCCTTACAGCAGGCAAAATGGAGCGTGTTGAATGGTAAAAAAGGTTTCAGTTCACAGAAACGATTAACCAACAGCTCCTGTAGTAAGTTGAACTGATCCGCAACATGAGGCAATTCACCACGGTTAACCTTATCTTCTAACCACAGCCAGCTAAAAAAACCATGTTCATAAATAGAGGTCGGCGTATCTGAGTTAATTTCCAATAATTTCACCGGGTTTTTGCCATCATAAGCAAAATCAAGACGACTATAGAGGCTTGGATCTCGGCGCTTCCAAGATGCACGAACCAATGGCCACATTGCTGCTGGAATTTGGAATTTAGCCATCAACTCATCACTGTTGACCACTTGCTCTACTGCTTGAAGGCTCAATTGGTGGATTTCCGCTGTCGGAGCTTCAATATGTTCTTCAATCTGCTTGAGAGTAAACTGGTAGTAACGGTCTTCCGTCCAGTACGGTTCATTATCGATTGTATGGAAACCAAACCCAAATTCTTTTGCCCGCATTTTCCAATCATGACGAGGTGTTGTTGGGATCTGAAGCATGACATTAACCCTTTGATAATGCTTATTTGAATCTTGGAAAAAATCATCGCACAAGCGCTTAATACGGCAATAATGACTCTATGCAAGACACTGATAACAAGAAGCCTACGAATAAAATGTCAACGCCGGTTAACCACCCCAACTGTATTTAGCGGAAGATGTTGAACCGAAACCACCGGAAGACTTGGTAGTGACAATTGGCTTGCTATCATAGCCAGAATAACGGGAATCGCTACTTTTAAGCCTCTGCTCCCTTTCACGCATTAAGCGTTCTCGATACATTCTCTCCCTGTGTTTACGTTCTGAATAATCACCGATTTCATCAACGATCCCAGATGTAATATAAGCAGTTGATCGGGGGTTCAGTACAGGATTTATACCCGTAACTACATTTCCAGAATTTGCATACAAAGCGCCATGTGTATTTGTTCCAACCTGAGAAATTTCTTTCTCAATTGGCAAGCGAACCGTTTCCAGCGGCTGCAAATAACGTCGGTTCATCTCGTACTGGATATTGCCAATATCAGAATAGGTACCAATAACCTTGCCATCAGCAAAAAAAAGCTTACCGTACAAGTCGCTATAGCCTGATGTTGAAGTAAATAGTGGCTGGTAAAACATGTTGCGATACTTTTCAGCCATATCATATCGGCTAAACTGTTCTGGCTTCACCTCCGCCATCATAAAGGCGGCCATCTTCGGTCGATAACCTACAGCCCCCGGCATTGCTTCACACTCACCGTACTCAAGCTCACACATGGCTTTCTGACGAAATTTCTGCGACGTACGTTCCGCTTCACGTAATGCCGCTTGATATGTGGTTTCACACTGAGCAGCGATCGTATTCTTTGGATTATTCTGACAAGACGCCAAATCCTTATAGACATTGATTGACAGTTCATCCGCCGATTGACCACACCCCACGAGCGAACCCATACTGAGCACCAATGACGTGAATGAGAACCCACGCCAATATTTACGTTTACTCTCAATGTTGATGGTGGTGCTGCGCATTCTGCGCTTTTTGTTCCCGTTCGTCATACGATCCCCAAATCAGTAAGTCATGCAAGCTGCATTTAAAAGACCAACAGAAATTGACACCGACGCCAGCACAACCGCGGCAGGGACCTCATTATTCTCAATGCGAGATACAATCTTTGGCATCATAAATATGCGAACCATAAAGAAGCCAACAACCTGAGCCAACAGCGCAACAACACTCCACATCACGAAATCAATCACCCCCACAGAGTTGCTTGCCGCACTTGCAATGGCGATGCTGTAACCAACCAGCGCACCACCAAGCGATATCGCAGCGGCACTATTCTTCTCTTGCTTGATAAGTTTCCACTCATCATGCGGAGTAATTATTGTGTAGATAAATTTGAAAACGATGAAAAAAACCAGCGCCAGCCCAAAACATAAACCAAAATTGCCTACACCATGCATAAATTGCGTGAAAGCCTGCTCTTCATTCTCCAATGTGATCATTTATGCCACCACTTTAAAATCAGTTTGGTTAAGTTGAATACCGGTGCTCAGTACCATCAATCTATCCAGGTTATTCCCTACCACTTTTTCTTCTCCCACAACTTGAAGCTCTTCTGTTCTGTTATGAGCAACCTGACGCGTATACACCATCACAAACTGATCAGTTTCAGTTATACGCCCCTCTTTAGTGTAAGTTTTCTCGGTAACCGCTACAGGTTTAATGTTATCCCACAACTGAGAGAACTGGGTGCCATCGAGATCATATTCCCCATTTGGCGTGACGATACCGTTTTTAATCAGCGCATCCCATTGAACTTGTGAATCTATCGGTTTAGTTTCGTAAAAATACCACAGGCTCACTTCCTTCACGCCATCATCCCCCTCCCCTTCTTGAAGCACTTGAAGATAACCTTCGTCATCGGTGTAATAACGAACCAAACGCACGTTATCACCTAAATCGACAACACCAACGGAACATATAAGTTGAGTTGAAGCCGCGTTTTCGATCGTTAAGTCAGATTCAATCAGTTTTAGCATCAGCGGGTCTATCTCAAGTACACCACCGATACGCAAACCTAATACTTCCGGCACCTTTGGCACCACAGGCGCAACCGTCTTACCCCCGAATGAGTTCTTAAACGCATCTGCGATTTTGGAAAGCATAAGAATATCTCTTGATAGGAAGATCCCACTTTAAAAAGCAGGATCTTGATTTAACAACTTAATATTTACTTGCCAAGGATACGAGCAAGTTCATCTTCCGCAGACATCGCGCTTGAAGTTATACCAGCCTCTTTAAGCTTTTTATCCAGATCGCTAGAAGTCATACTATCGTGTAACTCTTGCTGAGCTTCGAACTGAGCCGCTTTCTCAGCCTGACGTGACTTGATACGCTCAAGGGAATCAAGGGCGGTAGATGTTTTTGAAGAAGCGCCAACGACAGAGTTATGAGTCGCAGCTTGGGCTTTCTGTACTTGTTCAGTTGCCTTAACCAAATCAACCTGGTTCTCAAGCTGAGACACCTTCTTTTTCGCTTCTTGCACATTGTGTCGGTGCATCGTTTCAGTCTTCTGGAACGATTCAAACAACGCTTGTTCTCTTTCCAGTTCATCACGCAGGGTCGCAACTTTCTGAGCACACTCCAAAGCAAGCCCATTGTCGCCTTTACCCGCAGCAGAGCGAGCATAACCCTCGTACTCGGTGATACTGTTTTTGATATCGGCAACCTTTTTCTCTGCCATTTTTCGCTTAGCAATCATGCTAACCAGACTTTCATCCGCACGACGGATTTCTGCTTTTGCTTCTCGGATTTCCTGATCAAGAATCGTCAGTGCATTGCCATCAGCGACAGATTCTGCCGCATTATTTACCGTTCCTTTAATTGCTTTAAAAAGCTTTTTCCATACATTCATTGGTATTTCCCCTACATTGTTATTTTAGGAACTCAGAATACGCATCAAGAAGCTCAGTGATGTTGGCAAACAGCATAGAGACTTCGATGACAACGCTTTCTTGTTTTGATTCTGATGACAATGAACCAAAAGCGGCATAGTAAGATTGACCATCCACTTTAGTTATTCCAACTGAAGTCAGAGGCATCATTTTATGCGTTTCTAAAATAAACTGATTTAAAGAAGCGGGATCTAAAACATTCTCTTCCGAAAACAGTAATGCTTCCACTGTAATTTGCCTGCCACAAATAGCCAGATGTGCTTTAATTCCGTCTTCGTTAGTAATTGCAAGACATTCACCTATTTGCTCTACAGTCCAGTTGTTACCAGATTCATTAAGAGCTTTAATCACTTGATTTAATTCCAAACTATCTACTCCACTGGTTTGTTTTATCATTAAAATCAGCATATTAAGCTTAAATTATCATCAGATTATACATTTTTCAATAAGTATTGCGTTAAAATAGCCCAGTATTAAACCTAAAATATTCATAAGCATGGTAAATACTAAAAACGCATAAAACCTTAAATACAGCACTACTGAACATTATTAAAACCTTATACCATTTGCTAAGTGATTTCGTGCTACCCCAATACCTCCTGCACAAAACACCATGAGAATACTCGCATGAAAAAACTTATCCTGGCGGATGATTAAAACCACGCTTAACTAAGGTTGCTTTAAGCCTTGGCATATCACAGTAAATAAAACAGAAAATTGCAGGGTAAAATAAAAACTTCCAGTAAAATCAACCGATATTGATAAAAGTATCCATCTTGGTTATCAACTCATTTAACCTTCTAATATTAAAGCTAAAATCTTTTTCAAACTCCCGTTTATCTCCGATATAAAAAACCTTTTCTACTTAGCGTTTTTTACATTCAACAGAGATTAACCTTATGCATTAACTATCAGATTTAACCTTTATTTACCGCCATAATCTTTTCATCACCATTTCAACTATCTGTTTTCACTTCATTTGAAAACTAACAAAGCCGATTTATGCAATAAACAGAAAAGTGATAATGATAGAGATTAAAAGGGTGATAAAGCGTTTATATTTTTACTATTTCACATTGAGATATCTTTTAACAACAGACAGTTAGGTTAACTGCCAGCAAAAACTTATTGGAAAGACTTTACCGGCAATCTACGGCTCCCTTTATTTTTTTAAGGGAGCCTATTTTAATCATTCTTTAATGTGGACAGATTTACCATTAAAAGTAACAACCTGCCCGGCTATCGCTTTATAACGTTTACGGGTTTCTATCTGATTATTCACTTCAACCAGACCTTCAGCAATAACCGCTTTAGCGCTAGCACCGCTTTCACTCCACCCTTGAAACTTCAACAAATCACACAACGCCACATAAGGGTGGCCTTCTAAATAAAAAATTTCCATTAACAACCTTCAATTTTTTCCACATCGTGGTATTCCTCGCAGGCTTGCAAGGTATTCTGGATAAGTGTCGCGACTGTCATCGGGCCAACCCCTCCTGGAACCGGAGAGATCCAGCTTGCTCGCTCTGATGCAGTTTCAAAATCAACATCACCAATCACTTTGCCATCTTCCAGGCGGTTAATGCCGACATCAATAACAATAGCGCCGGGTTTAATCCATTCGCCGGGGATAAAGTTTGGTTTACCGACCGCCACAATGAGTAAATCTGCATGCTCCACATGATGACGTAAATCTTTGGTAAAGCGATGAGTCACCGTGGTGGTACAACCAGCCAATAACAGCTCCAGGCTCATTGGGCGACCAACAATATTTGAAGCACCGATAACGACAGCATTCAGCCCATAAGTGTTAATTCCACAACGCTCAAGCAACGTTGCGATACCGCGCGGCGTACAGGGGCGCAGCTTTGGCGCACGTTGACACAAACGACCAATATTATAGGGATGGAAGCCATCGACATCCTTATCAGGCTGGATACGTTCCAGAACTTTGACGTTATCAATACCGGCAGGTAAAGGGAGCTGAACCAAAATACCATCAATTTCTGAATCATTATTAAGCTGATCGATAAGATTCAACAACTCGGCTTCACTGGTGGTATCTGGCAGGTCATAGGAACGGGAAACAAACCCGACTTCCTCACAGGCACGGCGTTTGCTTGCGACATAAATTTGAGAAGCGGGGTTTTCGCCGACTAAAACAACGGCAAGACCAGGAGCACGTCTTCCCGCAGCAACACGTTGCTGAACACGCACTGCGACTTCACTTCTGATTGTCTGCGCAATCGTTTTCCCGTCAATAATTTTTGCTGGCATGTACGAATAAATCCATAAATCAAACATTGGGATACTGCCTATTTTGTCAGAACATGAACGTGCTGTCAGTTTTATTGATAATCAGAAAATAGCCAGATGAAGATTTATAAGCAGAAAAGCCATTGACTCAAGGAGTTGTCACCGTATAATCTCTCCCCGCATCAAAGCATTACTGATGCAGCTCATCTCTCAAGATGCGCCCTTAGCTCAGCTGGATAGAGCAACGGCCTTCTAAGCCGTAGGTCACAGGTTCGAATCCTGTAGGGCGTGCCATATCAACTTCTCTTATCGTCTAGCCAAGCCAATAAACTCTAATAAATACAATCAATTATGCTATTATTGTGCTCCAGAAGTCGAGTAAAGCCCGCTGAAATCTATATTGTGTAGCAAACTAACAGGCCACAGCTTTCGCCATACCATGAACACCATTATCCATAAGCAGGGTTATAATACAGCCTGGATTGAAAACCAACTTACCTCATTGATAAGAGCTCTATCCGTGGTGCCACAATCATGAGTCATGAGTAATATCTGGATAATAGCAACAAGCCAGATATTTTGCCTTTTTCGATTTGACAACCTCTTTTATATGGTGGACACATATATGAGTTTATCCAAGGATAACCAAACGCTAATAAAGAGTGGGTAATGAACTACTCTGAATAAGAAAGAATCAAATGCAAGATGTAGTTCAATGATTATTTTTTATACAAATTACTGCCATTTCCCTTTCTCATCGATTTAAATAATGAGAAAACTCCCATTCTTTATATTGCTGATTAATTTCTTTCACTGACATGAGTTTTATCTTGGGAATTGATAAGCTTTCGTAAATTTCAGTATGACGTTTTCTGCTTTTGGGTACAGCAAAAATAATGTGATGTATCATCTCCCATTTTATACGTTCTTTAGCTCCGAGAAGAGCACCATGTCGGTGACTTTGGAGTAAAGTCCTATTCATATATCGAGACAAGCTTAGCAGGGTAGGAATATCTAATAAAATTAATCCGGTAGCTCTGGAAAGACGTTGAGGAAGCGCTTTTTTATAGTTTCCATCTATAACCCATTTGTCTTCATTTATTACTTTATCATGTAATGTAATAAATTCATCATAAGGGCGCGGTTGCCAATCTGAATCAGCCAAATGAAAAAGTTGGTCCAAATGTGTGGCTTTCAGATTGAGTTTTTTCGAAATTGCATTAGCCAGTGTGGATTTCCCGCTATTTGATGGTCCTATGATACATATTCTGCTACCAAGATCTGAGAGTTTCATTGCGGCTCCGTTATAAATATACCCTCTTGTCAGCTACATGAGAATGACCAGAGCTGGTAATTCGAAAGGGCGGAGATTTTATCAGCTATTTCTGTCGAAAGAAAATCCCAGTGGCTTCAACTTTTGGAGCAGACTTCTTGTCTGTAGGAGAGTAAAGTCATTAGGACATCACCAAACCGATAAACTAAACGAGTATAAATCAGATATCCAAGCACATTGGTTACCTCTGTAGAGCTAAAGCCCTCCGTTTCCGCCACACGATAAATATCATTTCTATATGAGCAGGGATTTAATACGGTTTGGAGCGAGTTACTACTCACTTGGATAAAAATACCATTCGTGACACATGCAACTATGTGCAATATCTAGAGCGGAAAGGATGTTACGGTATGGGATTACATTAATAACCTAAAAAAACAATGCTGAAAGTAACGTGAGAGATTTGAAAAAACTAGCATACCTAACCATTTAAACATCTTGATGTCTGTGAATCACTGTGACCTTAATTTGATTTTGATGGGCGGGAACCCGAGGTCAATTACAGGAATATGCCTATAACAATATGATTTAAATGATAAATGACTATTTTTGTGTCTAAATTATCTGTATAGTTTTAACCTAAATCGGTAAATAAGCATATAGAGATCAGGGGCTAGCTTGTATAGAATGATCTAATTCTTACTTTAGAGAACATGAAGCTATGAGCCCAATCACATTGCGTAAAGCATTAGGTGTACTTGCTAAGTCATCTTCGTTTTCTGTAGCGACGATTACTCATCGACAAAAGGATGTGTTCGACGAGCTAAAGCATCAACTCTTTGTAAAACAAGATATTGAAGTTGATCTACAACAATATCTGGATACAGCAAAATCAGGTGAAATTATTTTTCTTTGTGGCAGCAGTGGTGACGGAAAATCTGAAATTCTTACTCGTTGCTGTACTAACCCCCGTTATCAACAGAAGTTTGATTTCCATCTAGATGCAACCCATAGTTTCTCCCCCCGACAATCTGCGATTGATGCTCTGAATGAGTTATTTGATAAGCATAAGGCAGGGGAGCGCCCTTTATTACTAGGCATCAATACTGGAATGTTAGCTAATTATTCGATGGAAGGTGCGGAGCAACACCAAGACATTCGTTCTATCATTGATGCTTATTTATCTGATAATCAGAGAGAACAGGGAGCGTGGGTTAATAATTCATGCTGTTTTTTTAATTTTGAACACTATCCTAAGTTCCAGTTTGATGAGTCAAAAAATTACTCTCCCTTTATCAAATCTCTGATTAAAAATTTAACTAAAGAAGATGACAAAAATCTTTTTCATGTTATTGCACAGAGAGATGAATTAGCAGGGCATGATTTACAGGTTGTTGCTAATTTCAAAATGCTCAGTAAATCAGGTGTACAGGATGTTTTGATTACTCAATTATTTAAATCTCGGTTGATGAAAGAGCAGTTTGTCACCACTCGTGCGTTGTTGGATTTACTTCACCATTTATTACTGGGACCAGGCTACTTATTTGATAATCTTTTTAACAGTGAAGAAAATGAGCTAGTTAAAAAAATTGCAGAGTTTGATCCCGCAAGATTACATACGCATGGGCTTGATCAGTTCATATTATGCTATGAATTAGGGTTAAATGATCCTGATTTAGATGAATTTTTGGCTATATTGGCACAGCAGCATATTTATTTTGGGAGTCATAATAAAAATGCAGCCTCTCTTATTCGCCTTTTCTGGTTATTGCGTAATGAGTCATTAGGCAATAATTATCACCAAAAATTTAGTCTGTTCTTTAATGAAAAATTATTCGAACGTTATGCACAGATTTGGTATTTACACAAAAGCTATACAGCTGACGTAGAACAGAAAAAAACATTACATCGTTTCTATATTTCGGAGTTGGTTTCAGGGATTCAGCGTTATGCTAATCGCAAAGCCCCAGAATTAAGCACTCAAAAAGAAGAGTTCTTTTTGGGGGAGTATGGTGGGGTAAAAATAACAGCTCCGGTGGCATTAAAACCTGATTGGGATGCTATCTTAAAGAAAAATACTGTTTATCCCACCTGTTTTGAAGTTCATCTGAAGGTGGGAGTAAATTCTCTATTACCTATCCGTATCAGCCTTAACTTATTTGAATTGCTCGGAAAACTGAATAATGGTTATCGACCCAATAAATATGACAAAAATGCTATTGTCTTGCTGGATGAAATGATTGAATTGATCACAGAACAGGCAAAATCCAGCACAGATCTTCGATTTTATGATAGCAATCATCGAATTTATACTATAAAGGTAGATGACGACATAATTACAGTAAGCAGCATGGATGGAGTAGCATGATGCATACCAATGAAAAAAAATACCCCATCGCATCAAAGTTAAAAATACGTAATAATCAAATAGATAGTTGTTATCTGCCAGTTCGTAATAAAAATAATGATTTCGATTGGGAATTTGTCACCGGACTGGTATTAAGCTATGCCCTGAAAAGAAAAATAGATGCGTATGATTTTAAACAATTTAGCAATGACTGTAAGGTACATCTACTTGCTCAACTTGATGAACCAGATTTCTGGAATATTCTAGAACGCATGTATTTTTCGAGTAAAGATATTTACCGAGTATCTCCTCTTTTTTTACTGTTTCATGCGCAATTTTCTGATGCAGGAAAGATCAGTTCTGGTGTTGCAAATAAACGATTAAGTACTTTCTTTGCCAATCTGGTAGGAGACTTTACTCTACAATATCCTATAAAGGATAAGTTGAATTTCTTAGAACAGCAAATATTGTCTAAGCTCAACGAAAAAATACGACCGCTTGGAAAACCCTTTGACGAAGAACAAACCTATCTTCCCTATCTAGTAAGTTGTTTTCAAGATGATTTAGCATTTTTGGCTGAATATCCCCAATATCTTTTGCAGGAGTTAAGTAATACTTTACGTCTGTATGCATTTACTTGGTGTGCACAACTCGCGCTCAACCTGGAACATTGGCAGGAAGGCTTACCCAAAAGTAGAGCATTATTCTTCATTCTTGATACAGAAAAAGCCAGTTCAGAAAGAGAAAAAATTAATCGTTATGGTTATAAATTCTTTTCCAGCAAAAGTGTAAAATTATTTCCCATTCTCTCCGCGTTGGATGTGTTGCAATGGGAAGATGGGAAAAAACGTCCATTATGGCAAGTGTACCATGATGCCTTGAGCTATTCTGACCCACAGGTACTACGTCAAATTAATGAATATTTACAAGCATTTATTAGTAAGCGTGAACTTTCAAATCGGGAACGAGCAGAGAATCTGTATGACGCATTTAAACAATTATTATCAGTTGCACTAGAGCAATTCCAGGACAAGAAATCAGATCGTGCATCAGTAAATCGCAACTATATCAATGAGCTGGAAAGTCAGATCTGTAATGATTTTATTCAGATACGTGGTCGGGCAGGTAAAGTTCTGGTATTAAATCAGGATCGGCTCTTGTTACTGACAAATCTCACAATTGGCAAAAATGAAAGACTTAGGCTTCATGAGCTGTTACGTGGTTTTGAGCAACGTGGTTTTTATCTGGATAATCAGTCAGTACAAACACTAGTTGCGTTTTATGAACGCATAGGAAACATAGAAAGAATGAGTGATAGTGGAGATGCCGTGTATGTCCGTAAAACAGTATGAAACGTACCTAGCAGAAACGTTTATTGAGTGGGTTAGCGGAATTATTCAGGCTGGTGAACGCTATCAGTTTCAATCCCCCGATCCCGACAATGCATCTAAACTCTGGCAAGCTTTTGTTGCGCTGTCTAGCGGAAATAAACTGGAACTCACTTCAGGTCAGTACATCACCAGTATCCCGTGTAACGGAATTCAACTTATTCCAGTGTTACATGGTAACGAAGCACCAGCATTTACAGAAAATTATATTTCCCATCTCCGTGATCAAGTTGCAGGCCGTGACAGTGTTTTTAATAAGACGGCTTTGTTGATTATTCACAACAGCATGCTGGATACCCTGATTAACAGTACAAAAGATGTTGCTGCACCAGATGCAATCTGGTACCCCGCCACTTTCAGTCGTCAACTTGAAAAACTAATTTCACCCAATAGTGAAAGATATGAATTATCCTACTGCTTGCTAGAAGATCAGCTAACCATTGTTCTCGAAGAGGGAGCAACAGTTTTCGGGTTTGCGTCGTTGTATCACTTACTGGATGACGGCAATTTAGATTTTTCTGAATTAAAGTTATTCAAAGACGATGTGTTATTGAGTTATAGCAAGAAGCAACTACGTGCTCGGCTTAATGATAACCGAAAACTCTACCGTCAAATTGAGGATAGTATCGAACGCTATAATGGACAACTAGAAAATGTCCTAACCGAGTTTAGTTCAAAATTCATTCAAAGCCATTTTGTCGATAATGATGACTGGCGTTTACTTGATTACGCTAATTATCTGGAAGAGATAGAGGCGAATACCGAGCAAAAACTTATTTTTGACAAAGTTACCGTTGAAAATGGAGAAATCTGGCAACGATCTAAAAGTTCAACTAAAGCAGGTAAGCGCGAAATCAGTTTGCTGGTACAGGTTCAACCGGAACAGTCACATGTTGAAATGGAATTTAGTTTTCTGGGTAATGATCTTCGTGACGAAAACATTAAAATCAAACACCATAATGAGTTAAAAAACAATCAATTTTGGCATACAAGGAGAGTTAGTGGTAGATCTTCCCGTATTATTGCGTCTGTACCTTTTGATGGACACCCATGCTTTTTTAGCCTTGAATTAGTTAATCGGGATAATTCTGCAGAAGAATATAAATTCCGCTTGTTGCTGGTAGAAAAAGGAAAATTTTGGCTTGATGAAATCAAGAATTGCTACCGTATTGAACCCTTTAAAAGACAACTAACTTTGCAGCTGGAAGATAATCAGTTACGTATAGCAGAAGCTGGAGAAAAAGTTTTTTCCCTGAATGAAGATATCTATGAAATAGATTGCCAGCAATATGCACTAGTAAATTTTGAAACACTGGCAAATCAAAGTGATCTAATCCAGTTTACATTGACATCGGGTGATGACCAACTGCTGCTTAACATTGAAGGTCCGGGAGCTGAAGAAGGATTAACCTTACCTTTACTTTTTGATCAGAGCCGCTTTAATAAACTGTTTAAAGAGGAAGGGAATGCAGAATATAACAAAGCTAAACGACGTGTAATTCTAGAAAATACCGAACATAACGTTGCAGGTGTCCGTCAACACTTACTAGAAATGGAGTCATCACTGATTGAGCAAAATTTGCTCGGATTGCGCAGTGGCGGAAATGTTTTTGCTCTGGATGATATATACACCAGCTACCCCGATTTACATAATGCTTACAAGCAGCTTTTCACCTACTACCAACGCCATAATTCATTACCGAGCCTAGTCTCATGGTCGGAGGATTATCGTGTGTTGGTTAGCCATGTCCTAGACACTTTTGAAAGAGCATTAAAGCAAATTGGGCTAAATAAGGCCCTAACACTGCAAGAAAAATCGTTGTTGCATTTAGGGATTTACCATAATGAAACCCATGAGCGACTTTCGCCATTGCATCCTTTAGTCTTGGCCTATCATCTGCAACTAGCTGAAGCTATTGTTACTGAAGCAGAACAGTATTTGTCCACTTCGTTTGTCACGTTACCACAGATTACACTTGAACGTTTGGTCGCCTCTGGCTTAATGCCGTTTGTGTATCACAGTGAGCATGAATACGCGCAGCTACAACCTGTAGCTGAGAATCGTTTCTGGATTGATGTTGTACCACAGCGTCAAATGAACCGTGATTATGTTAAACGTCTGGTTAAAGACAAGCTCAATGAATTTACTGACGCTTATGCCCGATTATTCCAAGGTACTGATAATAATGCGCTGATTATTAATGCTATCAATCAGGGCTTGGCTAAAGAATTGTTTTTAGGACTAGTTGAATATTTTAAACAGGAAAAAGAACTCGCCATCTCGGTGCATGTAAACTGTTACGACGATTATCTGGCACCAAACGAGTTTGATCGTTTTGCTGAAAGCGCCAGTTATGAACAACTCAAGAACGATCTTGGTTTAAACAGTGGTATGTGGCGCACTGAAGCCGATATGCTGATTGATTTGATGCGTAGCCGTCTGACATTCAGTAAATTTACCCTGCCTCCAGAAAGCGACGATCTAGCTTATGCACATCTGGCATTTTTTACCAATACAACTCCTGTAGATTGCCGCCCGATAAGTATCGATGACACTTCAAGTGGTGTGTTATGTAGTGGCTTAATTGCAGGTGAAGGAGCTGAAACGCAGGAAGATGCTTATTTTACCGCCTTTGGTCTACGTCATGTTAACACTGAACCATACATAGCCTTACGCCTTGCCAGATTGCTGGGGTGCTTATGGCTACCTGCACGTCAGAGCAACAGCCAGTATCTCGGACAGGGGATTGGGCTTGCCGTGAGCGGCAATTTTAAAAAATTACTCACTCGTTCTTATAACAGCGTACTTTGGACAACAATTATTGATCCTAAAGTGACGCTGGATTTCTTTACCAGCCAAAAAGATGTGGTATTGATCCATTACTCAGATCAATACACCAGTTGTGCAGGATATGATGCTGTTACTGTAACCAAACAGGTTGATCTTTTTTTGCGTCTGCTTGAAACAGAAAAACAAGTAGGACAAAACCCTACTGTAGATAGCCAACATTTGCTTGCCGAATTTAACGCCTTCAATGGTGAATGGCTACTTAAAATGTTACGTTCCGGTGAAAAAGAACGTAAAGAAAAACACGGTATTATTGGTGCATACAAGTTTGTGCAATCAATGTTACGCCAATCCGATATCTGTTGGGTTCCTCTTTCAGTAGCCGAAATGATTAGGGTCTCCGGTAATGTGGGCCTAAAAATGAAGGAAAGTGAATTTTCCCGTCAGTCGCATGGCTATCGTAAAGGAGCTATCTCTGATGATGTGCTATTTGTTGGATTTAAAGATAGCAAACTCTATCTTCTACCATTGGAGGTAAAAACGGGAGCCAGGCCTGACTACAATTATGCCGGAAAACAGGCCAGTGAACTAAAACGTTATTTGCAGGAAGATATTCTAGGGCCACAGACATTGGCTTCACAACTCTACCGTGCGTTATTTATTCGCCAAGTGCTGATGCAAGTAGAAAAGCTGCACCTGTATAGTGTATTGGATAGTAACAAGCTATCTCCATTACTGAAACAGCGCGAATGGTGGTTAACTGGAGAGTATCAACTGGGTCAACTTTCCGACTATGTAGATGGTTTTGTACTTGCTCATGTAGATAACGACAGTTGCTTTGATCTCTCTTATAAAAAGACGTCAGATAACATTTTACAAATTGAAATTCCCTATTCCTTATTACCCTCTCTTATTACTGCAAGTGGAGGTGAACAGCCTTTGGCTGAACGTTATCGTGTACCAGAGAAATATCAACTTAAGCCACTCCATGACACAGTGACAACACAGAAAGCCGGTCAGACCAAAAGTAGTGTTTCTCTCATTGAAGAATATCTTGATTCCGAGCAAGTAGAAGAGGATAAACAACTGATGCCGGTAGTCACTTCAGTTATGAGCGAAGAGCCCCTTAAAGTATTATTTGGTCACGATGCTGTGCGTCAAATCCCACTTTACTGGGAGCCAACGAACACCGCTAAGTTTATGAATACTAACACCGGTATCATCGGTACTATGGGTACTGGGAAAACCCAGTTCACTAAATCGCTGGTGACGCAACTTATGCGTAATCAGGCTAACAATGTTAATAGCGCTCCGATTGGTTTACTGATTTTCGATTACAAATCGGACTATGTGGATGAGGCGTTTTTAGCTACAACAGGAGCAAAAAAATACCAGTTGTCTTTGCTGCCTTATAATCCGCTGTCATTGTTTGGTGATATGCCGATGCTGCCACGACATACTGCAATGGCCTTTTCTGAAACCATGGGACGTGCTTATAACCTTGGCGTAAAACAGCGCATGAAACTTGTCACTCTAATTATGGACTGTTATGAAGCAGCAGGCATTATTGCACATAATCGTTCAACCTGGGATCGTATTGCCCCCACAATTGAAGATGTCTGGCAATGTTACCTGGCTCAAGAAAAAGTGGAGGAGGATTCACTCTATGCCGCTCTTTATAATCTTGCCGGTTTCCAGATATTTGAAACTAACCCACAGAAAATGACCAGTCTGTATGATCTGGTTGATGGTGTGACTGTCATTGAGCTTGCGGGGTATCCGACAGAAATACAGAATTTAATTGTTGCACTGACATTAGATCTGTTTTATGCCCAGATGCAGAAACGTGGTAAGCCCGTTGTGCAAGGAGACTACCGTCAGTTAACAAAAATGGTTCTAGTAGATGAAGCTGATAACTTTATGCGCCAGGACTTCCCCAGCTTGCGCAAAATTCTGAAAGAAGGGCGTGAATATGGTGTTGGAGCAATCTTATCAACCCAGGAGATTACTCACTTTAAGACAGGCGATAATAATTATGCCTCTTATATTCTAACTTGGGTAATCCATCGTGTATCAGAGATCAAGAATGCTGATATCAAAGCCGTTTTTAATGTTGATGATAAAAACGAGCAGGAATCATTGATGGGGCAGGTACGCCAGCTTGAAAAACATTTTAGTCTGTATATTGATGGGGATAAACAGATTAAAAAAATGCGGGATAAGGCATTTTGGGAGTTAGTTAAATGACGATTATCGAGGCTATAATTAGGTAGTGTCCCTTAATTATATAATCTCCGGCAAAAGAGTCGAATACAGCCTAATTTCACCATCGACAGATAGTTTCGTGCTGTTTTTTCATAGCGTGTTGCAATACGTCGATTACCTTTCAAAAA
>NZ_RCWC01000017.1 GCF_018448935.1 Photorhabdus noenieputensis
AAACGAGTCAATTAAGCATTAAAGCGAAGCGTAGACGAATATGGATGAAAACCCAATTTTTGGAGCGAGTATTACAGGCGGGTTTTGCTAATGTGAGTGATATTTAATCATTCATGCGGTTGCCCTGGAGACCCCCCTTACTTATCTATTATTATAAAGAACCTTAATTATAAAAAACCGTTAAGGCCAAAGTGCGGTACCAAAAGGTACAACAGCTTGCGCATTCATCATTTCAACAGCATCATCGTGTGTAGGCTCTTCAAGCCATTCATCTAACTCAATCGGGTTTTCCATAAAGTAGCCTCTAAAAATATCATCGTGGAGATTAGTCTGCGCTTCACGAGAAAGAGCATTAACACAATAATAACAACATTAACTATATTAGCTAACAAAATATGCAAAACCCTGCAATATAAATCACAAAAAGGAGCATCAGCGGGTTCAATGCTCCTTTAACGCAGTTAATTCTGTTTGAAAGCGACAAGCAGAGTCCTCCTATCGCTCCTCATTTATTGATTACTCTTCCATCAATGTCTCTGGTTGCTGAGAGACAACCTGATCCCGCTCTTTCTGAGCAAGCACACGCTCCACAGTATCAACAATCGCTTGAGTTTGTGAGTCAATTTCAATATTAACTCTCTGACCAAGACGTTTCTTACCTAATGTTGTGCGTCCCAATGTTTCAGGAATCAGGTGAACACAAAAACGATTATTAACCACATCGCCAATTGTCAGACTAATCCCGTCGATGCCGATAAATCCTTTATGTAGGATATATTTCATTAATTGCTTATCATGGATACGGAACCATATTTGATGGTTATTTTCTGAAGTGAAAATTTTAGCTATCTCAGCAACCGTGATGATATGACCGGACATCAAATGCCCACCAATCTCATCTCCAAATTTAGCTGCCCGCTCCAAGTTCACATAATCCCCTAACTGCAAATCACCAAGATTAGTCAGACGTAGAGTCTCTTTCATTAAATCAAAACTAATCTCATCGCCTTCTATTTTGGTTACCGTCAGACAACAACCGTTATTGGCAACCGACGCCCCGGTTTCAATACCTGGCAATAATTCAGCCGGGAATTTAACAACATGAGTCCGAAAATTGCTCTTTTCATCAATAGCAACCAAGGGTGCCTTTCCCTGAACGATGCCCGTAAACATAGAAGAACCTCTTAATGACTGTGTATAATTATTAATTAGTTTATATCAAGTTATCATTGATAAATACCATCTGAACATTTGAATATAAACTCCGCATGATTGTTGTAATATAGTATTAAATAGATACAATACCTCCGTTAGTAAACGGTTGATTTTTCGAAAATCGTTTCTTATATACAGGCGTTTTTCTTAATATTTTCTACTTTTAAAATAAGGTGTAATGCGTGCAGAAGTATTTAAAAGAAGCGCGTAGTTTGCTCGCTCTAGGGATCCCCGTCATTATTGCCCAATTTTCACAAACTGCAATGGGAGTTGTAGATACAGTTATGGCGGGCAGCGTCAGTGCAACCGATATGTCCGCGGTTGCCGTTGGCACCTCTATCTGGCTGCCAGTTATTTTGTTTGGTTACGGCTTACTATTAGCTTTAACACCCATTATTGCGCAAATGAACGGTTCTGGCCGCAGGAATTTCATTGCTAACCAAACGCAGCAAGGATTCTGGTTAGCGACTTTCCTCTCCATTATCATTATCGCTATTCTATACAACAGCAAATTCCTGATTGACAGGCAACATAATATAGATCCACTTTTAGCCGAAAAAGCAGTTGGATTTATCCACGCAATAATGTGGGGTGCGCCAGGTTTTCTGTTTTATCATGTGCTACGTAATCAATGTGAAGGTTTATCGAAAACCAAACCAGGCATGGTGATTAGTTTTTTAGGATTGCTGATTAATATTCCAATTAACTACATACTCATTTACGGTAAATTCGGCGCACCCGCTTTGGGTGGTGTTGGTTGTGGTGTTGCAACCGCCAGCGTTTACTGGGCCATGTTCCTACTAATGCGTTGGTATGTGAAACATTCGTCATCACAAAAGGATATCCGCCCTAAACATCGTTTCGCCGCACCAGATTGGCATATTCTGAAACGTATTTCAGCCCTTGGTTTTCCTATTGCGATGGCGATGTTTTTTGAAATTACTCTATTTGCCATAGTGGCATTGCTAATCTCTCCTTTAGGCATTACTGCTGTTGCAGGGCACCAAATTGCACAAAATTTCAGCTCGTTAATGTTTATGTTCCCAATATCTTTAGCCGCAGCAACCACTATCCGCGTGAGCTACAATTTAGGGCAAAAGTCTACCGATAATGCCCGGATATCAGCCTATACCGGAATTATGGTTGGTTTAGTATTTGCTTGTTTAACCGCAACTTTTTCTACTATTCTGCGCGAGCCGATCGCTTTGATGTATAACGACAATCCTGAAGTTATCATCATGGCGTCGCATCTGATGTTATTCGCTGCGTTTTATCAATTATCTGATGCCGTACAAGTTGTAGGGGCTGGTGTTTTACGTGGATATAAAGATACGCGTTCTATCTTTTATATCACTTTTATCGCTTACTGGATTTTGGGGCTACCAAGCGGTTACATTCTGGGATTAACTGACTATTTCGTACCTGCTATGGGGCCACAAGGGTTCTGGATTGGCTTTATTATTGGCTTGACCGCATCAGCAGTGATGATATTTACCCGTATTTTGTGGATACAAAAACAGTCAGATGAGATAGTTTTGCAACGCTCAACCCGCTGATTTCCTTTTTATAAAGCCGGGGACGAATACTTAATTGGTGGAATAAACGGCAAATTCACTGTATGTAGATGCAAATACGAACAGTTGAACAATAATTTATATTATTCCCCTTGCCAGAAGGCTAACTCGCCGCTAATATTCGTCCCCGTTGTCACCAATGCAATTTAGATTGCGTCCGTAGCTCAGTTGGTTAGAGCACCACCTTGACATGGTGGGGGTCGGTGGTTCGAGTCCACTCGGACGCACCAATTATTTGGTTAAAATTGTTTGGTTGATAGCATAATCTTATTAGTGCGTCCGTAGCTCAGTTGGTTAGAGCACCACCTTGACATGGTGGGGGTCGGTGGTTCGAGTCCACTCGGACGCACCAAGTCTACAAATCTCCGTTCTTGCTTTTGTTATCTCATGGTTATACCCAATCGCTTCCGATGCCAAAATACGCTGTTAGCCATTTACAAACAGTTTCCGCAATGAATTATAACTCCTTCTTGTTAAGATCTACACCATTTTTCCAGTTTATCGTTATAATTAATTTACATAATCATTTTTTGATTCATTTCACAGAAATAAGTCTCTATAATACGGCGAAATTTACAGTTGAATGGTTTCAGCCTATTAATTTGCCGAACACTGAAAAGTTACAGATTAATCGTATGTATAAACTCGCATAACTACATGTGCCTAACCTCACACGAAAAGTACTGAATGTCTTCCCCGCCACCTGTCCTTAATGTGTTGCGCAACGTTCAACACCACATGGTATCTCTGCGCAAACCATAAAGCTGGCGGTTCACTATTTTTATCCAATTAAAACCTGTAGATAGATTGTCATGAAAAAAACCAAAATTGTTTGTACTATTGGGCCAAAAACAGAATCCGAAGAGAAACTCGCTGAACTGCTGAATGCCGGCATGAATGTTATGCGCCTCAACTTTTCACACGGAAACTATGAAGAGCACGGCCAGCGTATTCAAAATATCCGTTCAGTTATGACGAAGACAGGTAAACAAGCCGCTATTTTGCTGGATACTAAAGGCCCTGAAATCCGAACTATGAAGCTGGAAGGCGGTCATGATGTCTCTCTAACCGCAGGTCAGACCTTCACTTTTACCACTGACACATCGGTTATCGGTAATAAAGATCGTGTAGCTGTCACTTACAGTGGTTTCCCAGCGGATCTGGCTCCCGGTAATACCGTGCTAGTTGATGACGGCTTGATCGGTATGACAGTCAAAGAAGTCACTAAGTCAGAAGTCATTTGTCAAGTTTTGAATAACGGAGACCTCGGTGAAAATAAAGGTGTTAATCTGCCAGGTATTTCTATCAGCCTGCCTGCTCTGGCTGAAAAAGATAAACAAGATTTGATCTTTGGTTGCCAACAAGGTGTTGATTTCGTCGCCGCTTCTTTTATCCGCAAACGCTCCGATGTTCTGGAAATCCGTGAACATCTGAAAGCACACGGCGGTGAAAATATTCAAATCATCTCTAAAATTGAAAATCAGGAAGGTCTGAACAATTTTGATGAAATTCTGGAAGTTTCTGACGGGATCATGGTTGCCCGTGGTGACCTGGGAGTTGAAATCCCGGTAGAAGAAGTGATCTTCGCCCAGAAGATGATGATTCAAAAATGTAATATCGCTCGCAAAGTTGTTATCACCGCAACTCAAATGCTCGATTCCATGATTAAAAACCCGCGCCCTACCCGTGCTGAAGCCGGTGACGTTGCTAACGCTATTCTGGATGGTACTGATGCGGTTATGCTTTCTGGTGAAAGTGCAAAAGGTAAATATCCAATAGAAGCAGTGACTATCATGGCAACAATTTGTGAACGTACAGACCGCGTAATGTCAAGCCGTATTGAAGCCGTCAATTGCCGTAACCTGCGCGTAACCGAAGCTGTGTGTCGTGGTGCCGTTGAAACAGCAGAAAAGCTGGAAGCCCCTCTGATTGTGGTCGCAACCTATGGCGGTAAATCGGCCAAATCCATTCGTAAGTACTTCCCTGGCGCTCCTATTCTGGCATTGACCACTAATGAAGTGACTGCCCGCCAATTGCTGCTTGTTAAAGGCGTTTCTACCCAAATTGTCAAAGAAATCGCCTCTACCGACGATTTTTATCGCATTGGTAAAGAAGCGGCTCTGGCAAGTGGCTTGGCGGAGAAAGGTGAAATCGTGGTTATGGTTTCTGGCGCTTTGGTTCCAAGTGGCACAACCAACACATCATCCGTTCACGTACTTTAATTTAATCAGTCGTTTTATTTCTGAAACACCGTCAGTCTGGCGGTGTTTCAATTTCAGGACATTTAATATCTGATTTTTTCCGTTAATATAATGCAATAATGAATTATTTTACCCATCATCATAATCACAGATTTATTTCCATTCTATCTATTGCAATGAATAATAAAATAACCTTATTCTTCTTATTTACCATTAGCCAAATATTTAAAACTACCATTTTCAATTTTGGTTTTTAAATTATCCCTTTAAAATAGAATAGACTTAATAACCAGCCATAATACATATGTATTTTAAAAACAATGAGCATTATTAACACACATAAAATAATAAGATTATCTACTTAATCAAAAAATAATTTACACAGATAAAATCCTATGATTATATTAATAGCTTTAAAATATAATAATGTATCTTTGTTATTTACTTCTACCTTTATTATTTCCTTCATTTAATATCTTTTTCTTATTGATATTATCTCTACCTCGCTTCCTACTCCATCCGGCTAACGGCAAGTACAGATTACCAGCCAGTTTCATTGGCGTTCATGTAATAACAGGCAAAAATCTCAGTTGATGAAAATGACAATAGATTAACTCACTCCTGAAAAATATCGCTTTTAATACTCTAATCTCTAATCTCTAATCTAAAGTTATTAAAAAATTTCTCATTAACTACTATTTCTACAATCCAATCATTAATCACGAATGTCAAATAAAATCCAACAATAATAATATTTCATCAACACCTAAAATATTATTAATAATAAATAACAACGCGAATAATCAATCAAAATTAAATTTAAATAGGAATATTATTAGTATATATTAATTTTGATTTTTATGAAAATTCACAACCTGGCTATAAATCATTTATTAACAGAAAATAAAATGCTTTGATATATTCATTATATACCTTATAGATTTCAAGATGCATCGCGACGGCAAGGGAGTGAATCCCCGGGAACATAGCAAACTATGTGACCGGGGTGAGCGAGTGCAGCCAACAAAGAGGCAACTTGAAAGATGACGGGTATATATGGATCAAATTATTCCATCCACTTATATGCTGATTGATAATAATGCCATTCTCTGTTTTCGCATGGTCAGAAAATGGCATAAATCTCAACAATGATGACATTTTCCAGCACTACATCATTTGCAGAGAACCCACTTTGCATGTCATCAATAGCTTTGCCTTAATCATGGTTCATCGAAAGCTTTACCGACTTCACTTAAGTTTTGGAACTCACTTTTTGTTCCGGCCGCTTTCGCTTGAACCGAGCACAGAATATCTTGACGACTAAAAATCGAAGCTTGCAAAAGTGCTATTTGTTGCAATGATTCGTAGACACCATGATCACGACTGTAAAGCATGGCTCGTTTAACCCCATTAATGGCAATAGGAGGCCGATCAGCAATACGCCGGGCAGTCGCCAGAGCGCCTTCGACTAATGCCTCCGTAGAAGGGAACACCTTTACCACCAGCCCCAAATCATGAGCTTGAGCCACGCTCAGTGTCTCCCCAGTAAGGGCAAGATAGCGGGCCATACTCCCCGGAATCAAATGTTGTAAACGTTGCAGAATACCTAAATCAGCCATCATACCGATATTGGTTTCTTCTATACGAAACTTCGCATTTTCAGCAGCAAAACAAAAATCGCATGCAGCGATTAAGTCAAAACCGGCACCAAGACAGGCACCTTGTACTGCGGCAATAACAGGGAATCGAGCACGTTCCAATGCGCTTATCGCCTCCTGCATTTGCAATAAGCTGAACTGCATCGATTCCCGCTCATTAGGAGTAGCCGTATTAGCCTCTTTGCTAGAGGAAAAAATTTGCAGATCAAGCCCACCACAAAATGTGTTTCCCTGTGCAGAGATCACCATTGCCCGCACTTCACCTGAACGACTAAGCTGCTCTATTGCCTCAGGAAACCGTTTCCAGAACCCAAGTGCCAAACTATTTGCCTTTTCGGGACGACTGAGTTGCAAATGAGCGACTCCGTTGTCAATGTTGATGTTAAAATATTCGTTAGATTGATCAGTTAACATAACAAACTCCTCTTACCAGTTTGAATTTGAGCCTAGGATTCAACCTGAACATTGTCAAGTTGTTCATCTACAATAAGATTCAGTTAACAAATTTGTTTTAAGAGAACCCCTAAATTTGTGTATAAAAAATAGCTTCATTAAAGAGATGTCCGACGGTTCAATAGATGCAAGATGACCTGGATGTCGTATTTTTTATTTATAAGAATTTTTAACTAAAATTATTTCGAAGAATATCATTCCCTCATGGAATAGGCTTTTTTTGATTAAAATGTTACTCAACAGTTTTGTTTTTTTACATTCAGATGAAAATTAGCCACTCGTTAAAGAGAAAAATTGAAATAATTGGTTTTCATGACAAAAATTTATTCTCTTTCTAAAAAACTTTGTGTAATACTTACATGGCTACTTGGAGATTAACTTAAATCTAGAGGGTATTATAATGAATCGTACTAAAATTGTACTGGGTGCAGTAGTTCTGGCTTCTACTCTGTTGGCTGGTTGTTCAAGCACTGCTAAGGTTGACCAACTGACTTCTGACATTCAGACTCTGAATGCAAAAGTTGATCAACTGAGCAATGACGTGAACGCAGTACGTACTGACATTCAAGCCGCTAAAGACGATGCAGCTCGTGCAAATCAGCGTCTGGATAACCAAGTTCGTTCCTACAAAAAATAATTTTTTGTAATTATGTACAAAAACGGCGCACAGTTTATCTGTGCGCCGTTTTTTATCATCGAATTCTGTTAGATAAATATTTGCCGACTTCCTTGTCCACAATAAAATATTAATTTTGCCGATAGATTGGCCCAGGTTGATATAACGGTGGTAATTTAAACGGTTCGGATACATCTTTATTCACCGCTTGTTCTACCCCTTTAACATCATCATCTTCCCCCCGCACGATATTCTCTTCTCGCAACTCCTGTTGTGTTTCAGGCTCTATGCCTTCACTTACCAACACCGGCATACCAGAACGGCGTACTATCGCTTGTTCAACAATATTTTTATCCGTTTTGCTATTATCAATGAACTTGTTTAAATCGGCTGATCGAACAATAGGTAATGTCTGTGGATCATCATTCTCTTTCCTAGACAACGGCTGGTGCACTTCAATATAACGCTTGCCATTTGGTTCTACAGAATACTTAACTGCTTCATTGATAATCTGTACTCGCGTTCCACGGGACACTGTGTTGAATAACGTTTCAATATCATCAGGACGTAAACGGATACAACCGGAACTCACCCGCATGCCGATACCAAAATCAGCATTCGTGCCGTGGATTAAGTATTCTCCGCGCCCGGCTGCCAAGCGCAACGCAAATAAGCCCATTGGGTTTTCAGGACCAGCAGGAACAACCGCAGGTAAAGTAATCCCCTGTTCAGCATAATGCTTACGAATATTCTTAGTCGGTGTCCAAGTTGGATCTTTAATTAACTGATTGACAGATGTTGTCATTACAGGCGTATTGCGCCCAAGTTGCCCAATACCAATCGGATAAACGATGACTTTGTTTTTCCCTTTCGGGAAGTAGTAAAGTCTGAGTTCTGCAAGGTTAATCACAATCCCCTGCCTCGTTGTATCAGGCAACAACATTTGGGATGGAATAATCAGTTCAGAACCCGGAGTAGGCAAATAAGGGTCAGTACCTGGGTTAGCTTCCAGCATTGCCAGCAAACCAATTTTATATTCGGCAGCAATAGCCTCCAAGGAACGCCCATCATCGGGTACAACAAATGTAGTATTTTCGCCAATTAAACGGCTATTGGCGGCTGGCAAAGTATATTCTGTGGCGCTGACGGTGTTAGCTAGTCCACTTAACAATAACACGCCAATAAACGTTAAAACTCGTTTCATGCTTGCTTCCTGGAATGGCCGCTGAATGTTATCGAATAAATTTATACCCGTCATCTTTCAAGTTGCCTCTTTGTTGGCTGCACTCGCTCACCCCGGTCACATAGTTCTCTATGCTCCCGGGGATTCGCTCCCTTGCCGTCGCGATGCATCTTGAAATCCATAGGGTATAAGTGTTAAAAGGTTGAAGCCTTATCAGCCGTATATGTTATCAGTAAAACGCGTAAGACTGGTATTCAAACCATTTTACTTGCCCTATTTCGGATGGCACATATCATCGCATGCAGCCCCTGCGTGCGTGAGGGTGTAAGATGTTGCTCCAAAGATAATTTTCCAAAATATTCAGTCACATCCAAATCCAGAATCTCCTGGGGTGTTTTATCCTGAAACAGAATAAAGACAATCGCAACCAATCCTTTAACAATAGCGGCATCACTGTCACCAATAAATTCCACTTTATTTTGGTGATTCATTCTCAGCAGTATCCACACCTGACTCTGGCAACCTGCGATTAAATTCTCAGATTGGCGCTGTTCGTCAGTAAGAGGAGGCAACCTCGCCCCCAGTTCAATCATATAGAGATATCTTTCTTCCCAGTTCTGACAACGGGAAAAATTACGTAATAACTTATTTGTGTCGGGCAAACTTGCCATGACTTTTTCCTTATCACTCTTTTGATCTATACCAGCTCAACCCAGTAACTGCTCTATTCGCTGCAACGCAACAACAAGCGCATCAATATCTTCTTGCGTAGTATAAATCGCCAATGATGCCCTACACATACTGGAAACGTGATAATGCTCCATTAAAGGAAGGACACAATGATGTCCGGTACGGATCGCTATTCCATATTGATCAAGGAAACTCCCCACATCATAAGCATGGTGCTGACCAAGGTTGAACGCAATAACCCCCTGACGCTGCTCAGGGCCATACAATTTCAGGGTTCTGACCTCTTTCAGCCGTGCTATTGCATAATCCATCAGTGCCTGTTCATGTTGCTGAATTTCATCCAGCCCAAGTGAAGTGACATAATCGACAGCAGCACCAAGCCCAATAATTCCCGTAATATTTGGGGTTCCCGCTTCAAATCGCCACGGTGGTTCTGCATAGGTTATCCCCTTTTGCAGGCTAACCTGTTTTATTATCGCGCCACCCCCTTCCCAAGGAGGCATAGCATCCAGCAAAGATTTACGCCCATAAAGCACACCGATGCCTGTTGGACCATATAATTTGTGGCTGGAAAAAACATAGAAATCACAATCCAGATCCTGCACATCAACTTTCTTATGCATAATGGCCTGAGCGCCATCGACCAGAATATGTAACCGGCTCCCCTGCTCATCAGCCAGTTTTCTTGCCTGTTTTATGATTTGACGTACAGGATTCACGGTGCCAAGCACATTAGAAAGATGAGTAAAAGAAAGCAATTTAGTACGTGAATCAATCAGAGAGGCTAAAATTGCTTGATCCAATTCGCCATTCTCATTCAATGGCCATATTCTAATTTCAAATCCAATCTGTTCTGACAGCATATACCACGGAACGATATTGGCGTGATGTTCCATTTCAGTAATAACAATATTATCGCCATTATTGATAAATTTGCGGCCATAACTGTTAGCAATCAGATTAATCCCTTCTGTCGTACCTTTGACGAACACAATCTCTTCATTACTTTGAGCATGAATAAATTGCGCCATCTGGTAGCGCACATTTTCAACCATCCGAGTAGCCGCGGAACTCAGGGTATGAATTCCCCGATGAACTGCCGCATACTGGTGCAAACAAAATTCACTTTCTCGTTCAATAACCGAAACCGGCTTCTGAGCACTAGCAGCACTATCAAGATAAACCAATGGATGTCCATTAACCTGTTGAGCTAACACCGGAAAATCTTGCCGTACCTTTTTTACAGAAAAAGTCATTTTTCCACTCTCGCTAAACGGTGCTTAATGTGTTTCATCACAACGGCTTTCAGGGATTCATCTTCAATAGATTCAGTCAGCTCAGCAGCAAAAGCAAATACCATCATATGCTCTGCATCACGTCGGTTGATACCACGTGATTGCAGATAAAACAGTTGTTCTTCATCTATCCGACCAACGGTCGCACCATGACTGCATTTCACATCATCAGCGTAAATTTCCAGTTGAGGTTTGGTATCTACTTCTGCCTGTTTACCTAACAACAAATTGTTATTGGTCATTTGTCCGTCAGTTTTCAATGCATGAGGCGCTACTTTAATCATGCCGTTAAATACCGCTTTGCTCTGATCCATCACAATGGTTTTATGCAACTGACGGCTTTCACAATACCCCTTATTATGTTCCAAATAAGTACGAGTATCGGCGACCTCTTTTCCTTGCGGCAACAGTAAGCTGTTCAACGACAGATTGGCCCCTTCGCCATTCAACTTAACACTGGTATTGTGTCGGCCAAGCCCAGAACCTAGTAAAAAACTGGTGCTTTTTACTTGAGCATCACGACCAATCACAATATCGTTATGTGCAAAGTGGTAACTTGCACTGTTCTCAACCCCCAGTTTTATATGGGCGAAATGGGCATTATCCCCCACTTCCGCAGTCAATCGGCTTCCTGTCATATGAGGTTGCTGTTTATCAATACTGACGAAATGTTCAATCACGCTGGCACTCGCATTCGTGCCTACGGCAATGTGGTAGCGATAATGACTGCTATTCAATACTTCACTACTGTGACCACTGGTTATATTCAGCAGGTACAGCGGCTTTTCTGCCACTTGTCCAGCCTTTAGCGTAATAACCAAAGGTTGTTGGGACAAGCTCTCTGTCAGATGCAGAAAAATCTCACTTTGTATCGGTACCGGCAGCCCACTTTTGTTATCCAGTAAATTTAGTTGATAGGGTCCAAATTCGTAGGAACTGAGTAAAGGTGAAAAACAACCATCCACCATAACAACGCGCCAACAATCTATCGGAATCGCCAGTTGTTCACATTGCGCTACTGTCAATTCCCAAGTTTTGCTGCTGTATTGCTGATTTAACAACTTATCCAGCGGAGTATAACGCCAATCTTCATGTCTGAATTGGGGAAAGCCGGTTTGAGTGACTCGTTGCCAATGCAAACTGGCATGAGATGAATCCTCACCATGACGGCAACGATATAAATTTGCAAAACGTGCTAATGCTTGCTGGTTACGTTCTGCAACCTGCCGCACTTTTTCAGCTTTTTCACTGTTGGTCAATAAGCCAGCCATAACCTTGCTCCTCCAACTTTTTCGCCAAACTGAAATCACCGGATTTAATAATTCTCCCCTGATAAAGTACATGCACAAAATCAGGTTTCACGTAATCCAAAATACGTTGGTAATGGGTCACAATAATGAACGAGCGGTTTGGAGCACGTAAGGAGTTCACACCATTAGCCACAATTTTCAAGGCATCAATATCCAGCCCTGAATCTGTCTCATCCAGAATACAAAGTGTCGGCTCTAGCGCGGCCATTTGCAGAATATCATTACGTTTTTTCTCACCACCGGAAAAACCGACATTGACTGAACGTGTCAGCAAATCCGGCGGCATATCCAACAATTCAATTTTTTCTTCGATAAAATCGGCAAAATCAAAGCGATCTAGCGGCTCCTGATGGCGATACTGACGGACAGCGTTCACTGCGGTTTGCAGGAAAAATTGATTACTGACACCCGGAATTTCTACCGGATATTGAAAAGCCAGGAAAATCCCCTCCCTGGCTCGCTCTTCTGGCTCAAATCCAAGTAAATTTTTGCCTTTAAAGGTGATTTCGCCATCATCAATTTCATACTCTTCACGGCCGGCTAACGTTGCTGATAATGTACTTTTACCGGAACCATTTGGCCCCATAATGGCATGAATTTCACCCGGTTTAACTTCAAGATTTAATCCTTTTAAGATTTCATTACCTTCAACACTGACTCGTAACTTTTTAATACTTAACATATTACATGCCTTCGAACGACCTAACGTTCTGTCATAAAAAAGGGAAACCGGGAAAACTCATCCAACGCTGTGTTCAAGACTGATCGCCAGCAATTTTTGTGCTTCAACGGCAAATTCAAGGGGAAGTTCAGAGAACACATCCTTACAGAATCCATTAACAATCATGGAAATCGCATCATCTTCACTGATGCCTCGTTGCAAGCAATAGAACAATTGATCTTCACCAATGCGGGAGGTTGTCGCTTCATGCTCCAGTTGCGCCGTATTATTTTGAACTTCTACATAAGGGAATGTATGCGCACCACACTCAGTACCAATCAACATGGAGTCACATTGGGTATAGTTACGAGCGTTTTCTGCTCCCGGCAATATTTTGACCAACCCACGATAACTATTCTGACTACAGCCAGCAGAAATGCCCTTTGAAATAATGGTCGATTTAGTGTTACGGCCGATGTGGATCATCTTGGTACCGGTATCTGCCTGTTGAGTGCCGTTAGTCAGAGCCACGGAGAAAAATTCACCAATCGAATTATCCCCTTTCAGGATCACACTGGGATATTTCCAGGTAATTGCGGAACCGGTTTCCGATTGAGTCCAAGACATTTTGGCATTTTCGCCTTCACATAACGCTCTTTTAGTGACAAAGTTGAGAATTCCCCCTGTATTGTCACCCCCTGAGAACCAGTTCTGTACCGTGGAATATTTCACTTCGGCATCTTTATGGATAATCACTTCGACAACCGCGGCATGAAGTTGATAGCTATCACGCACCGGCGCAGAGCATCCTTCTATATAGCTGACATAGCTACCTTCATCAGCGATCAGGATAGTGCGCTCAAATTGTCCCGTTTTCGCCGCGTTGATACGGAAATAGGTGGACAGTTCCATTGGGCATCGAACACCTTTTGGCACATAAACAAAAGTACCATCAGAAGCCACTGCGGCATTCAACGCGGCAAAAAAATTATCGTGGCTTGCAACCACACTGCCGAGGTATTTACGGACCAATCCGGGATATTCCTGTATCGCTTCACTAAATGAGCAGAAAATAATCCCCTCTTTCGCTAATTTATCCCGATAGGTCGTTGAAACAGAAACGGAGTCAAAAATAGCATCTACCGCAACAGCTTCACCTTCCCGTACAGGAACACCCAACTTATCAAATGCTTCTTCAATTTCCGCGGTTAAATAGCTATTAGCTTGCTCCGCTCCAGTTCCTTGAACAACACCAGATTGTGAATCGCAACTATCATCACAAGCACCACATGAAGGTGCTGAGTAATAACTGTAATCCTGATAATCAAGATTGGGATAATTGGCTTTCAACCAATGAGGTTCTTCCATTCCTAGCCAATGGCGATAAGCCTCCAGCCGAAATTCAAGCATCCATTCTGGCTCATTGCGTTTTGCGGAAATAGCCCGCACAACTTCTTCACTCAAACCTTTAGCCAATTCATCCGTCGCTACCTGAGTGAAGAAGCCTTCTTTATAGCGATGATCGCTGAGCCAAGTCTGCACATCATCACTGATTTCTACATTGCTCTGAGACATATATTGGTACACTTATATACCAAAGCTTTCACCACACCCACAGGCATGTTGTGCTTTTGGATTATTGAATTTAAATATCTGATTTAAACCTTCACGAACGAAATCCACTTCAGTACCATCAATAAATGGCATTGCTTTCAGAGGGACATATAGACACGCGCCTTCATTTTCATACCTCAGATCATCAGGTGCGGGATCACTAACCATCTCAAACACATAGCCAAAGCCGGCACATCCCGATTGCTTAACCCCCAGATATAACCCTTTGCTTTGTGGGTCTTGCTGCATCAACTTTAAGATCTGCGCTGCGGCTCTCGCGGTGATGGTGATTCCTTGCCATGCGGTTTCATTCAGAGAAAAGGTTTCAACACTGCTTGTCATAGTTGACCTCACATTTATTCTATAGCTATTCTTGCCGCCGTTATCGGAGTGCTCTCCTCCCGTATAATGGTAATGATAACCTTTATCACTTCAACCATTTGTTTTAAGAGGATATACCTTAACAAGGTTAAATTTTATTCGAATACGATAATTTATGTTCATTTCATATGAAGGTATCTCTTTAATTTACTGTTTTATCTATAAATTATTAGTTTGATCAATTGTGCTATCTTTTACTTATTAGCGTAAAATAAAAGCACAAAAAGTTCATCAGAAACACTATTTGATGTGAACTTTCAGATATACGGGAGAGTAGTTCCTTTCCCAGTATGAAAATAGCAGCCAACCAGATAAAATTGACATAGTTAGCCGAAGATGCAAAATAGAGATTGTCATTATGATCATAATATATAGAAATAGCATTTCTATTTAATCGAGACAATTAATCAAGCGCATTAAGAAACAATTTCATCTATATATTCCATCATCAATATCCCTTCCTTTCTTTATTAATAGCTTTACTAGCTGGTTAATTTAATTCGAAGGTATTACATGACAATAATAAATATTTTCAAGATCTTGCATCTTATATGAATAAAAGTATACTGCCTCCGGGTGCTTGAGACTTTCTGTCTTAAGCATTATGTTTCAGGCAGAAAGAGAAAAGCCCCATCCGACTATAAATCGAAATGAGGCTATCCCTATGCCTAGCAACGTAAGGCTAGCCTCTTGCCTCTTACCTGATAAAAAGCAAGGAGAGAAGGTGATGAAGCCGCAAAAAATCGCAATATTTAGTTTGATCATTATTTGTGTGACATTACTCATATTCACGTGGATAACAAGGGGTTCAATCTGTAAACTCCATATCAAACGAGGTAATACAGAGGTTGCGGCAATCATGGCTTACGAATCCAGCGACAGGTAAGGCAACCTTAGGCGGGAGGTTTTTACTCCCGCCCTTTTAGATGTTGTTATGACTTGGTTCTCAGGCACCCTTCATATTTAAGCGGCATTAAGCATAAATTAAAGCTACTGAAACTCTGGCATTCTTGGATTCACATAATAAGTGCAACATCGTTAACCGGAGATGTAAAATAGAGGTTGTTATTATATATTTTCTATTTAATCAACTCAATTAATCAAATGCATTAAGAAACCATTTTATCTATATATTCCATCATCAACATTCCTTCCTTTCTTTATTAATAGCTATACTGGCTGGTTAATTTAATTAGAAGGTATTACGTGACTATAATAAATATTTTCAATATCTTGCATCTTAGATGAATAAAAGTATACTGCCTCCGGGTGCTTGAGACTTTCTGTCTTGAGCATTATGTTCTAAGCAAGAATTATGTTTCAAGCAGAAAGAGAAAAGCCCCATCCGACTATAAATCGAAATGAGGCTACTCCTAATGCTGAACAACATAAGGCTAGCCTCTTCCCTGACAAAAAGCAAGGAGAGAAGGCGATGAAGCCACAAAAAATCGTAATATTTAGTTTGATCGTTATTTGTGTGACATTACTTCTGTTCACATGGATAACAAGAGGTTCACTCTGTAAACTCCATATCAAACGAGGTAATACCGAGGTTGCGGCAATCATGGCTTACGAATCCAGCGACAGGTAAGGCAACCTTAGGCGGGAGGCTTTTACTCCCGCCCTTTTAGATGTTGTTATGGCTTAGTTCTCAGGCACCCTTCATATTTCAGTGGAATTAAACAATAATTAAAATCACTGAAATTTTAACATTAATTGATATATACTGGTGTTTACAGATTTGAATAAATATTTGCAATTAGATTTTTTCCTATTTCAATATTAATTTTTTAATATAATTACGCAATTAACTCAAACAACCCATAATATTATAAAAATATCGATAAACTCCATAAATATCTATACTTCTTAAATGTTATTGCAACTCAATTCAATTACCGTAAAAAATAAATTTTTCACTTAAATATCAGGTTATTCCACATCAATAACCCACTTCTATTTTTATATTTTATATTTTATATTTTATATTTTATCCAAGAAAACCTGATGTGGTTAGCCAAGAGTAAGAGGATATATACTGATTAACGCAAGACAAAAGCACAAAAAGTTAATCAGAAATACTATTGATGCGAGCTTTCAGATATACAGGAAAATGGCTCTATCCCCGGAATGAGGGATTCTATTTAATCAATATAATTAATTAAACGCATTAAGAATGCCATTTTATCTATATATTCCATTTTCAACATCCCTCTATATTTTTATTAATAGCTTCACTAGCTGGCTAATTTAATTTGAAGGTATTACTTGACCATAATAAATATTTTCAAGATCTTGCATCTCATATGAATAAAAGTATACTGCCTCCGGGTGCTTGAGACTTTCTGTCTTGAGCATGATATTCCAAGCAAAAATTATGTTTCAGGCAGAAAGAGAAAAGCCCCATCCGACTATAAATCGAAATGAGGCTACTCCTATGTCCAACAACATAAGGCTAGCCTCTTACCTGACAAAAAGCAAGGAGAGAAGGCTATGAAGCCGCAAAAAATCGTAATATTTAGTTTGATCGTTATTTGTGTGACATTACTCTTGTTCACATGGATAACAAGAGGTTCACTCTGTAAACTCCATATTAAACGAGGTAATACCGAGGTTGCGGCAATCATGGCTTACGAATCCAGAGACAGGTAAGGCAACCTTAGGCGGGAGGCTTTTACTCCCGCCCTTTTAGATGTTGTTATAGCTTAGTTCTCAGGCACCCTTCATATTTCAGTGGAATTAAACAGTAATTAGAACCACTGAAATTTTAGCATTAATTGATATATCGGCATTTACAAATTTAAGTAAAATTGTTCAATTAGTTATTTATCTATTTCAATATTAATATCCTTAATATAATTCAAAATTTAAATTCATCGAATATACATAAGAAACTCAAAAAACCCATAATATTATAAAAATATTGATAAGCTTCATAAATATATATACTTCTTAAAGATTATCACAATTAAATTCAATTACTGTGAAAAATAACCTTTTCACTTAAATAGTAGGTTATTTATCCATACAATAACCTACTTTCATTTTTGTTTTATATTTTATCCAGGCAAAACTGATGTGGTTAACCGAGAGGTACAGCACAAATGCTGCCGCTCATCAAAAATATCAATTCGCCACACCTGGTGATTGCGGCCAATATGAAGAGGTTTACACACGCCTTTCACTTCACCACTACGAACCGACCGAATATGGTTAGCATTGATTTCCAGCCCAACAACTTTTTTCTCACCTTCGGAACAGAGATACCCAGCTAAAGAACCGAGTGATTCTGCCAGCACAACAGATGCCCCGCCATGCAATAAACCAAATGGTTGACGGGTGCGATGATCAACCGGCATTGTGCCTTCAATATAGTCATCACCGATATGCGTGATTTTTATGCCCAGATGGCCCATCATACATTGGCTATTTACTTGATTTAGGCTATCCAGTCCAATATCACGTTTCCAAATCATGGGATTATCTCCAATAAAGCTTGCAACGGATGCTTAAGTACTTGCCCTTCTATCCGCTTAACCTGACTGCGGCAGGAATAACCGGAGCTTAGACAACGCTCCAATGGTAATTTCTGCAAGGCAGGTTGCCAGGATAATTTATAGATACCAATAGAGTGTTCTATATTTTTGTTTTCATGACCATAGGTTCCAGCCATGCCACAGCAGCCTACACTGATATTATCCAGCTTGCTACCCAACCGATGGAAAATTTTTCCCCATTGTTGACTACTGCCCGGTAGCATAGTCACTTCAGTACAATGTCCAAATAGATACCATTTATCACCTGATTTTTCTTCATGGTTACTTTTCTCTGGTAAGGTATTAATCAACCATTCATGAACAAGCTGAACCTCAAACTTCCCACGCTGTTCTCCCAGGATTTCTTTATATTCGTCCCGGTAGCACAGTACCAGCGCTGGATCGACACCGACCATAGGAATACCCAACTCAGCCACTCGGCTCAGAAAATCTGACGTTTTTTTGGCCGTTTTAGCAAAGCGAGATAAGAACCCTTTGATATGTTGTGCTTTACCGTTTGGCGAAAATGGCAGCAATACCGGTTTATATCCCAATTTTTCTACCAAATAGGCAAAATCGGCCACAACCTTAGCGTCGTAATAGCTAGTGAACGGGTCCTGAACAATCAACACATGTTCGTTACGATGAACTTGATCCATTTTTTCAAGCTGTTCCAGCGTGGTCGAAAGCGCATAATGACCCGCCAATTGTTGGTGTAATGTCGGGCTGGATAACAAGGGTAAATCCACCATGCCAATAGTCCGGCGACTCAATTCTTGCATCCACGGCTGTTTCAGGAAGAAATTAAAGACCCGAGGAACCTTAGCCATTAATGGCGTACTACTTTCCGCACTCGCCACAATATGATCACGTAAAGGGCGAAAATAGCGACCGTGATATAACTCAAGAAAACGTGCACGAAATGACGGAACATCAATTTTAATTGGGCACTGTGTTGAGCAAGCTTTACATGCCAGACAACCAGACATTGCCTCTTTCACTTCGTGAGAAAAGTCATACTCCCCACGCCATGCCTGCCAGCTATTGCGAGTCTTTTCAATCAACCCACGCAAACTTGGGCGTTTTTGCGCTAATCCCTGTTTCAGTAACGTTAGATCCACACCCTGTTCAGACAAAAGGCGCAGCCATTCACGCACGAGTGTCGCACGTCCTTTCGGCGAATGAATACGTTGCTGAGTCACTTTCATCGATGGACACATCGGGCTTTTTACATCGAAATTAAAACAGAGCCCATTCCCATTACACTCCATAGCGCCACGGAATGTATTCCTGACATTTACCGGAATTGTCCGGTCATACGTTCCTCGTTTAACAGCATCGACTTTCATCATAGGGGCATCAATCCCCATCGGCGGACAAATTTTACCCGGATTCAAGCGGTTATCCGGATCAAAGGCAGCCTTAATCCGGCGTAATTCTTCATACAAGATGCTACCAAAAAACGCCGGGCTGTATTCAGCACGAAATCCTTTACCATGTTCTCCCCACAGCAAACCACCATAACGTGCCGTAAGATTGACAATTTCATCAGAAATCTGTTTCATCAGTATTTCTTGCTGAGGATCACACATATCCAGCGCGGGCCGAACGTGCAGCACCCCCGCATCCACATGGCCAAACATCCCATAATTGAGCTGGTGACTATCCAATAGCTGCCGGAATTCAACAATATAATCAGCAAGATGCTGTGGCGGCACACACGTATCTTCCACAAAAGGAATGGGTTTCGCCGCACCTTTACTGTTACCCAACAGGCCAACCGCTTTCTTGCGCATTGCATAAATACGCTCAATATCAGCTAATTCTCGACAAATTTGATAACCAATAACCCCTGCTTGCTTGCTATCCATCAGCTCATCAAGGCGCTGACAAAGTGTTTCTACTTGCCGGTCTATCAAAGGTTGATCATCGCCGCTGAATTCAACAATATTCAGCCCCTGCATATCTTTGTTAGGAATATCAGTGATCAATTCCTTAACTGAATGCCAGACGATATCCTCACGCGCCAAATTCAGCACCTTGGAATCTACGGTTTCAACCGATAACGCCTTTGCCTCCACCATAAAAGGGGCATTACGCAGTGCAGAATCAAATGAATCATATTTCACATTCACCAATCGCCTGACTTTCGGCAGCGGAGTAATATCCAAAACCGCTTCAGTAATAAAAGCGAGTGTTCCTTCTGAACCAGTTAAAATACGCCCCAAGTCAAATTTCTGCATATCGTCACTGAAAACATGACGCAAATCATAACCGGTCAGAAAGCGATTAAGTTTAGGGAATTTTTCAACAATAAGTTCACGCTGTTCACGGCAACGGCTAAGCACCGTGTTATAAATGCGACCAGTAACCGAATCTTCTTGCGCAATCGATTCCGCTTGGGCGATGTCCATAACACGAGTGTCAAGTAATTCCCCCCCTAATAGAACTGCCCGCAGGCTAAGAACATGATCAGAAGTTTTACCATAGACTAATGAACCTTGACCGGATGCGTCGGTATTAATCATGCCGCCCAATGTTGCACGGTTACTGGTTGAAAGCTCTGGCGAAAAGAAATAACCATATGGACGTAAATATTGGTTTAGTTGGTCTTTAATCACACCCGCTTCAACTCTGACCCAGCCTTGCTCCGGGTTAATCTCAAGGATACGATTCATATAGCGGGACATATCCACCACCACACCATCATTAAGCGCCTGACCGTTTGTGCCTGTACCGCCACCGCGGGGAGTAAATGTCAAATTCTGATATTCTTTTTCACCGGCGACACGAGCCAGTAAAACCACATCGGCACTGGATCGAGGGAAAACGACAGCCTGTGGTAAGAGTTGATAGATACTGTTATCTGTCGCCATCGTCAGGCGATCGGCATAACTGCTTGCAACATCTCCGGTGAATCCTTGTTCCTTTAATGTAGCCAAGAACTTCTGCGCGACCTCACTGACGTGCGGTGCTTGTGATATGCGTGGGATCATTATCGTTTTGACCCTTTTAAAATGAGTGTCCACATTGCTCCATTTATACTATCTTTGAATCAATGCCTTAATCAGCCGTAACCATTTACCACCGTTAACTGATTTGTCTGAGAAGGCAAGCGTTTACCTTACCATAATATTCACCTATTTTGAGTAACCTGTAGATAACATCCTATTTATTCATTATCTTTAGCGCCACTAAATCCCTGAGAGAAATTAACTTATGGACAAATCTCAACCGCATTATGACCTGCCAAAGCTATTATTTACTTTAATTTTCCTATCACTGTTAATTGTTACCAGTTTTTGGGTGATAAAGCCTTTTATCTTCGGTTTTGTCTGGGCTGGCATGGTTGTTATCGCCACCTGGCCATTATTAGAAAAACTACAGAACAGTTTATGGGGTAAACGCTGGATTGCCGTCTCCATCATGACGCTACTGTTAATTCTATTGTTTGTGATCCCTGTCGCATTACTGGTCAGCAGCTTATTGGAAAACAGCGCGCCATTAATCCAGTGGGCTAAATCCCCTTCCCATTTTCAGATACCGCCAATGACCTGGCTGAATAGTATTCCTCTGGTTGGCGATAAACTTTACAGCGGTTGGAACTCGCTCATAACTGGTGGTGGAAATGTCCTGATAGCTAAAGTCCAGCCTTATATTGGAGAAGCAGCAACCTGGTTCTTTACTCAAGCAGCAAATGCCGGGCGCTTCGTCTTCCATCTCGGTCTGATGGTGCTATTCAGCGTACTCTTATATCTGAAAGGCGAACAGGTAGCGCTAAGTATTCGCCATTTTGCCATTCGCCTGGCAAAGAAACGCGGAGATGCCGCCATCCTGTTGGCAGCACAATCTATCCGTGCCGTAGCGCTCGGCGTAGTCGTTACCGCGCTGGTTCAAGCCATTATCGGTGGTCTCGGCCTGGCTGTTTCAGGTATTCCTTATGCTACGTTGCTGACAGTACTTATGTTTGTCTGCTGTGTCGCTCAGCTTGGACCATTACTGATTTTAGTCCCTGCTGTCGCCTGGCTTTATTGGACAGGTGATACAACTTGGGGAACCGTACTACTGGTCTGGAGCTGCATCGTAACAACAATGGATGGATTTCTTCGCCCATTTTTAATTCGTCTGGGCGCAGATTTACCTATGGCGCTGATATTAATAGGTGTTATTGGTGGGATACTCTCATTTGGCATGATTGGCTTATTTATCGGCCCCGTTGTATTAGCAGTTGCTTATCGTTTATTAATCGCATGGATGAACGAAGTCCCAGAACCTGAAAATGATTTAGCTGAAACGGAAAAATATCTGGAACAAGAATTTTCAGAATAATTTGTATGATAATTAATTCTGACTTACATAGCGAAAGAGAATTAGCTCTTTCGCTAAAGCATAATCTTATAAAACTTACCACTCTTTTTCGGTGCTTATTCATTAAATATAATTATTGTGAAAAAATTGTTAAAATTTAGTTAAATTTGGCTCATTTTAGCCGTAAATAATACGGAAATTAGGACAATTCTTAATGAATAAACCACATAACTAAATTAATATAAACGGGCTATGAACGAGACGTTTATTTCTCCTTTTGATGGTTCTACTTGTTAGAAACTCCTATATTGCTGTGTGTAGTCCTTGCCTATCACGCCCATGATAGGCTTTTTTTTTGTTACTTTTACTTCCACAGAAACTGTAATCAGCAACCTTAACTGTGAAAAAACCCGCCATTATTTTGACGGGCCTTTAATTTCAATTGCGTACTATTCTCAATTAACTCACTTTCGCTAATCCTAACCAAGTTTTTACCACGGTATCTGGATTTAATGACAAGCTATCAATACCCTCTTTCATCAACCAGTGAGCGAAATCCTGATGGTCTGAAGGCCCTTGACCACAAATTCCCACATATTTGTTTTGACGTTTGGCTGCCTGAATAGCTAATGAAAGCATGGCCTTGACCGCATCATTACGTTCATCAAAGAGTTCAGATACCACGCCAGAATCCCGATCCAAACCAAGAGTCAATTGAGTCATATCATTAGAACCAATAGAGAAGCCATCAAAATGTTCAAGGAACTGTTCTGCCAGAATTGCGTTGGACGGAATCTCGCACATCATAATGACTTTTAAGCCATTTTCACCGCGCTTCAACCCTTGGGATGCCAGTTCAGCAATAACCGCTTCAGCCTGAGCTACCGTACGTACGAACGGGATCATAATTTCGACGTTGGTCAACCCCATATCATTACGTACACGTTTAACCGCTTCGCACTCCAAGGCAAAACAGCGACGGAAACTGTCAGAAACATAACGCCCTGCGCCACGGAAACCTAGCATGGGGTTCTCTTCATCAGGCTCATAAATCTCACCGCCAACCAAATTGGCATATTCATTGGATTTAAAGTCAGACAAACGCACAATAACCCGTTTCGGCCAGAACGCAGCCGCCAGAGTCGCGATCCCCTCGGTCAAGCGTCCAATATAGAATTCAACCGGATTATCATAACCGGCCATCAGCGATCTTATCTCTTGCTGTAACTCCGGAGTTTGTTGATCAAACTCCAGTAATGCGCGGGGGTGTACACCAATCATCCGATTAATAATGAACTCCAAACGAGCAAGACCTACACCGTCATTCGGCAATCGGGCAAAATCAAATGCACGATCTGGGTTGCCGACGTTTAGCATAATTTTTACATCAAGCTCCGGTAACTGATCGACCTGAGAACTTTGTACAGTAAAGTCCAGTTGATTCTGATAAACAAAACCCGTATCACCTTCCGCGCAGGAAACTGTTACCGGCTGATTCTCTTGCAAACGTTCCGTTGCATCACCGCATCCAACAACTGCGGGAATGCCCAATTCCCGGGCAATAATCGCGGCATGACAGGTCCGTCCACCTCGGTTAGTCACAATTGCAGCGGCTTTTTTCATAATAGGCTCCCAATCGGGATCGGTCATATCAGTGACCAGAACATCACCCGGTTGGATGCGGTCCATTTCATTCAGGTTGTGAATAACTTTTACTCGACCTGCACCAATACGATGACCTATGGCACGCCCTTCCACCAAGACTTGACCTTGTTCATTCAGTTGGTAACGCTCCATAACCTGCTGGTTTGAGCGGACAGTCTCAGGACGCGCTTGAACAATGTACAACTTGCCGTTATGACCATCTTTAGCCCATTCAATATCCATTGGTCGGCCATAATGTTTTTCAATTAATAATGCTTGACGCGCTAATGCCTCAACTTCTTCATCAGCTAAAGAGAAACGATTGCGTTGTGATGCAGGTACATCTTCGATACGTACCTGCTTACCATGTTCTTTATTGTCAGCATAGATCATATGCAGTTTTTTAGAACCCAGGTTACGCCGCACAATTGCCGGTTTTCCCTTATTCAGGGTTGACTTATGAACATAGAACTCATCCGGGTTCACTGCGCCCTGAACAACCATCTCACCCAATCCGTAAGCAGAGGTAATAAAAACAACCTGATCAAACCCTGATTCAGTATCAATAGTGAACATCACACCAGAAGAGGCGAGATCAGAACGCACCATACGTTGTACACCCGCAGATAGTGCAACGCCTCGATGGTCATATCCCTGATGGACACGATAGGAAATAGCGCGATCATTAAACAATGAAGCAAACACATGCTTGATGGCAACCATCACAGCATCAATGCCTTGCACGTTTAGAAAAGTTTCCTGCTGCCCGGCGAAAGAGGCATCAGGCATATCTTCAGCCGTTGCCGAAGAACGTACAGCAAAAGAGGCTTCTGGCTCTCCTTCAGACAACTGTTGATAAGCATCCTGAATATCTTTTTCCAATTGTGGCGTAAATGGCGTATCAATCACCCATTGGCGAATTTTTGCGCCAGCTTTAGACAGTTGATTAATATCATCAACATCCGTTTCATCCAACAAGTCATAAATACGCTGATTGACGCCACTTTGTTCCAAGAAATCATTAAATGCCTGTGCTGTCGTAGCAAAACCATTCGGGACAGAAACCCCCAATTCTGACAGGTGAGTGATCATTTCTCCCAGGGAGGCGTTTTTACCACCAACCCGGTCAATATCATGCATACCTAATTGGTTATACCAAAGCACATTACGCGGGGTGAGGTCATTATTGGGCATTAAAACAATCCTTTTAGCATTTGGGTACAAATCGGAAAATTGGCGCTGCATAGAGCAGCCATAATTAGATTAACACAATGTTTTCGCACACATAGAAAGGTGAATCGATCAACCCAACACATTATTTTTTTCTTAGGTATACTTTGCAGAAAATCGATATCCGGTTTTATTCAACTAAACAATAAAAGGTCACTATAAATATCATGGCAGAATTCAGATTAAAAACATCAGCGGAACGCAATAATGTTGAAGGCGTTGAGAATGTTGAACGCACCGTTTTCTTTATTTCAGATGGCACGGCAATTACCGCGGAAGTATTAGGCCATGCTGTCTTATCACAATTTCCCATCAAAATAACTTCTTATACTCTCCCTTTTGTTGCCAGTGAAACTCGCGCAAAAGAAATAAAGCAACAAATAAACCAGATATATCAGGATACGCGCATAAGACCTTTAGTTTTCTATTCCATTATCTCTTCTGGAGTGAAAAATATTATTACCAGCAGCGAAGGATTTTGTCAGGATATTGTACAAACACTGGTCGCCCCATTACAGCAAGAAACCGGATTGGAACCCAAACCCGAACTTAATCGCACCCACGGTCTGACTGAGAAGAATCTCAGTCAGTACGATGCGCGCATAGCCGCTATTGATTATGCCCTGGCACATGATGATGGCATCTCTTTACGTAATCTTGACCAAGCACAGGTTATCCTACTGGGCGTATCCCGCTGCGGGAAAACCCCCACCAGCCTCTATTTAGCCATGCAATTTGGTATTCAGGCTGCAAATTATCCTTTCACTGCGGATGATATGGACAATTTACAATTACCTGCGACATTAAAACAATTTCAACATAAGTTATTCGGTTTAACTATAAGCCCTGAACGGCTGGCGGCGATTAGGGAAGAACGTCGAGAAAACAGCCGTTATGCATCATTAAGGCAATGTAGAATAGAAATTTCCGAAGTTGAAGCTTTATTCCGTAAAAATAAGATTAATTATCTTAACACCACCAATTATTCTGTTGAAGAAATCTCGACCAAAATAATCGATATGATGAAGCTAAACCGCCGAATGTTTTAAAAATATATCAATAGGAATAATGGAAAAAAATTTATCATATGATTAATTATATCATTTGTTTAACTTAGTCGTTTTCGTTTATTGTAATTTCAATTACCTATAGATATGCCTGCTAATGTGAAACGAACTTTGAGAAAATATATGTACAAAACAGATGGTTTAAGGACTCACCGTGTTGATAGTTTGGTCACACCTCAAACTCTTGCAATTCAATTTCCCGTATCCGAAAAAATCGCCAACAATGTGACAGCGTCACGGAAACGTATTGCCGATATTCTCTGCGGGAATGATCCACGGCTTATGGTAATCATCGGTCCTTGTTCTATTCATGATATTGATGCTGCTTTGGATTATGCTCAGCGATTGAATAGATTGCGTACAAAATACCAGCACAGACTGGAAATTATTATGCGCACCTATTTTGAGAAACCACGCACGGTGGTAGGCTGGAAAGGTTTAATTTCAGATCCCTATCTCGACGGCTCTTGCCAGGTAAATCGGGGTATTACTTTAGCTCGGAAATTATTGGTTGACGTCAATGAGTTGGGTTTACCCACGGCAACCGAATTTCTAGATATGGTGACCGGCCAATATATTGCTGACCTGATCAGTTGGGGCGCTATCGGAGCCCGAACAACAGAGAGCCAGATTCACCGTGAAATGGCATCCGCCCTCTCCTGTCCAGTTGGCTTTAAAAATGGCACGGATGGCAACATCCGTATCGCCATAGATGCAATCCGCGCAGCCAGTGTTCATCACACATTTCTCTCGCCAGATAAGCGCGGTCAGATGACCATCTATCAAACCGAAGGCAACCCATACGGCCACATTATTATGCGTGGAGGCAAACAGCCTAATTACAGTGCCGAAGATATCGCTCTGGCTTGTGCCCAGCTACGTGAATTTAATTTACCAGAACATTTAGTTGTCGATTTCAGTCATGGTAATTGTCAGAAAATACATAAACGCCAACTGACTATAGCAAAAGAGGTGGGCCAACAGATTCAAGAAGGTTCTACCGCTATTGTCGGTGTGATGGTTGAAAGTTTTCTGGTTGAAGGCACCCAGAAAATCATTCAAGGGGAACCGCTAAATTATGGTCAATCGATCACAGATCCTTGTCTAAACTGGCAAGATACAGAACAACTTATTGACATTCTCGCCGAAGCAGTCAGTTACCGTTTCTAACTCCTTATTCTGAGTTAGCCTTTTTCATTCATAAAAGGCTAACTAATAACAAATTAATTAACTTGCATTAATGTATTGATCATGACCACCAAAAATATTGCTTGAAGTCACCTCTTCATATAACGATAATAATTCTCACTATGATAATAGTTAGTATTCGCAAAGTGGTTTTATGACTAAAATGTGTCACCAACATTCTTGCATTGCGCTTGAAAAACAATACAACGCCTATCCTGCTGAAATTGTAGAAATTGGCTACATTGACAGCAAACAACTATTAGGTGAGCTAGGAATTACCAGAATTCGTCACCAAGGAGAATTCTACCAATTACGCCAAACTAAAGCCGGTAAGCTGATACTAACTAAATAAAATAATAACTCAGCCAGCCACCCAGATCGCGTATCGGGGCAGCCAGCTATATCCATAACTCATTAAATATTATTATGGAGATTCCGTCTGATGTCTCAATCTGCAAGATCAACACTTAAACTATCAGCATTAAGCTTAGCGATTATCAGTAGTATTTCGGCTACTCACGCAGCAACAAAATCGCCCGATTCCGACAGTGATAAATCATCCCGCGATGTGATAACTGTTTATGCAACAGGTAATGAACGGGATAGTTTCGAAGCTCCCATGATGGTAACGGTGATAAATAATCAGTCACCACAAAGTCAGACAGCAGGTAATGCTAACGACCTCATCAGAAAAATACCCGGCATTAGCATAGCCGGTACAAATCGTGCTAATGGGCAAGATGTCAGTTTGCGTGGTTACGGTCCAAAAGGTGTTTTGACATTGATTGACGGGATTCGCCAAGGTACCGACACTGGTCATATCAATGGTACGTTCCTAGACCCGGCACTCATTAAACAAGTCGAAGTTGTACGCGGCCCTTCTGCCCTACTCTACGGCAGCGGTGCCTTAGGCGGTGTTATCGCTTATCAAACCGTTGATGCCGCAGATCTTCTGCAAGCGGGTCAAGATCACGGATTCCGCGTGTTTGCTCGCGGTGCAACGGGTGACCATAGTATGGGCTTTGGTGGTGCAACTTTCGCAAAATCAGAATCCCTGGATGGCGTATTTGCTTTCAGTACCCGTGATTCAGGCAACATCCGTCACGGTGGTGGCGTAGTTGGCGATAATGATGAATTTATCAGTAACCTGATGGCAAAAGGCAGTTGGAAAATTGATGACAACCAGTCCCTGAGCAGTCAATTACGCTACTACCGTAATGAAGCTAATCAACCTAAAAATCCACAAACACTCACCGGAAAAAATAAAGATCCTAGTACTTGGACTGACCGCACGACAACTCAACGTGATGCTCAACTTAGCTACCAATTAAATCCAGCGGAATATGATTGGTTAAATGCCAAAACCGACCTCTATTATTCCGATATCACTATTGATGCTCGTACTAAGAAAAAGGGGTTCGAAGGCCGTAAGCAAAAAACCTATGGCATAAAATTGGAAAACCGCTCCCGTCTGTGGACAGACAGCCCGCTGGCGCACCAATTTACCTACGGTGGTGAAACTTACAAACAGAAACAGACTCCAAACGGTAATACAGATAGCTTCCCTGACGCTGATATCCGCTTTTATTCCGGTTGGTTACAAGATGAAATAACTCTGCGCGACCTGCCAGTCTCTATTATCGCGGGCACTCGCTATGACAACTATAAAGGAACCAATTCTAAAGATAAGGCTGTCAACGCAGATAAATGGTCTTCCAAAGGTGCCATCAGTATCACGCCAACTGACTGGTCGATGCTGTTTACCTCTTACGCTCAAGCTTTCCGTGCACCGACAATGGGAGAAATGTATAACGATTCCATGCACTATCCCGGAAATTTCTGGATTCCCAATCCAAATCTCCGCCCAGAAGCTAATGAAACGTGGGAGTCTGGTTTTGGTTTACGTTTCGATAATCTGCTGGCAGATAATGACGAACTAAAATTCAAAGCGAGTTATTTTGATACTAAAGCTAAAAATTATATTAAGTCAGATGTAGTCAACCGAGGAAGGAATACAACATCTGTCAATATATCTAGCGCCAAGATCTGGGGATGGGATGCTTCCATAAACTATGAATCCAATCTGTTCTCTTGGGAACTGGCTTACAACCGTACAGAAGGTAAAGATGAACAAAGCGGTGATTCTCTAGATAACCTTAGCCCAGATACTATCACCAGCATCTTGGATATCCCTGTTGCACAGACCGGTTTCTCTGTCGGCTGGGTAGGTCAATTCACCAAGCATACTAATTTCAAAGGTAAAGATGCCAGAGGTAGAGATCCTAAACAACAAGCCGGCTATGGCGTTAATGATTTCTATGTCAGCTATCAAGGTGAAGGAATGCTAAAAGGTGTGACTACCACGGCAGTTTTGGGCAACGCTTTTGATAAAGAATACTACTCGCCACAAGGAACACCTCAGGATGGCCGCAATGCCAAACTGTTAGTCAGTTACCAGTGGTAATTAAATAAATATATTTCAAGGAGTTAAATTGTGAATTCGTCACTTTATGAACGTTACTTGCAAGCCAAAGCTGATAATAAAGCCAAATATGCCCGTGACTTGGCTGCCTATCTGAATGTCAGTGAAGGTGAATTATTGCATAGCCGCGTTGGTATCGATGCCAAACGCCTTAATGTTGACGCGCCAACTTTACTGGAAGAATTATCCATTGTCGGCGAAATTAAAGCGATCACTCGCAACGATTTTGCTGTTCATGAACAAATTGGCCGGTATGAAAATACACGTTTCAGCAGCCATGCAGGGCTAGTCCTGAACCCTCGTGAACTTGACTTAAGAATATTCTTTGAACATTGGAGTAGTGTATTTTATCTGGTTGAACCCGCAAAAAATGGTATGCGCCACAGCATCCAATTTTTTGATCATCAGGGTGATGCATTGCATAAAGTTTATGCAACAAACAATACTGATATGGCAGCCTGGGAAACGCTGATCGAAAAATATCAAACAGAAGACAACCCTGCGCTGGTCATCAAGCCTATAGAAGAAACCCCCTATTCGACCATAACAAATGAACTGAAAGCCCAGCTTGATGAAGAGTGGCGAGCAATGACTAACGTTCATCAATTCTTCACATTACTTAAACGCCATAATCTGAGCCGTCAGCAAGTCTTCAATGCGGTACAGGATGATCTGGCTTACAAGGTAGAAAATTCTGCGCTGAATGAGCTTATCAACACCGCTTATAACGATCAGAATGAAATCATGATCTTTGTCAGCAACCGCGGTTGCGTACAAATTTTCACCGGAAAACTGGAACGTCTGATGCCATATCAGGAAGAAAACTCAGATCAGAAATGGATTAATATCTTTAACCGCAATTTCACACTACATTTAATAGAGAGTGCCATCGCTGAAAGCTGGGTAACTCGTAAACCAACAGAGGATGGTTTTGTCACTAGCCTTGAGCTATTTGATGCTAATGGCAATCAGATTGCTCAACTGTTTGGTCAGCGTACAGAAGACACTCCTGAACAAACTCAGTGGCGTGAGCAAGTGGCTGCTCTGCCAAAACTGCAATCAAAACAGGAAGAGTGTATAGCATGAAACAATGGCTTCTGACATTTGTCCTTGCGGTATCATCGTTCAGTGTTTTCTCCACTGAACGGATCGTCACTATCGGTGGCGATGTATCTGAAATTGTTTTTGCACTTGGTGAAGGCGGAAGAGTTGTCGCCAGAGACAGCACCAGCCAGAAACCAACCGAGTTGCTTACCTTACCCGATGTCGGCTATATGAGAATGCTCAACCCTGAAGGTATTCTTTCTATGAATCCGACACTGGTTCTAACCAGCGAGTTGGCAAAACCTTCACTGGCGCTCAAGCAACTCCAGGATTCTGGTGTAGAAGTGATTCAGATAACCGGAAAAGCAGCGTTAGAAGCCGTTCCTGAAAAAATTAAGACCGTCGCTAAGGCGGTCAATCAGGCTGAACGTGGTGAACAACTGATTCAGCAATATCAAAAAGCGCTGGCAGAAATACCGACAACGACATTGCCCACTCGTATTCTGTTTGTAATGAGTCACGGGGGTATCATGCCAATGGCCGCCGGGCAAAAAACCGCAGCGGATAAAATGATTCGCGCTGTTGGAGCCACTAATGCCATGCAAGGTTTCAACAATTATCGTCCACTTTCCCAAGAAGGCGTTATTGCCAGCGCACCAGATCTGTTATTAGTGACGGAAGATGGCGTTAAATCAATGGGCGGTTTGGATAAAATCTGGCAATTACCCGGATTGAAACATACCCCTGCCGGACAGAAACAACAGGTTTTAATTGTAGATGATATGGGGCTACTCGGCTTTGGCCTCGAAACTCCTTCAGTAATGAAACAACTCAGGCAGGCGGCGGAGAAAACTCAATGAGCCGTATGAAGTCTCCGGGATTGGGTTTGGCGTTTCTTTGTTTATTATTGTCTGGGTTGGCTATCGGCTCTGCCAATATTGGCGCATTATCATTATCTTTTAAGACATTATGGGAATCATCCATTAGTGATCCCCAGTGGCAAATCTGGCTAAATATCAGATTACCAAGGGTGTTATTAGCCATACTGGTTGGTTGTGCTTTAGCAGCTTCCGGCGCTGTAATGCAAGGATTATTTCGCAATCCACTGGCTGATCCTAGCCTGCTAGGTATTAGCAGTGGAGCCGCACTGATGGTTGCAATGGCAATTGTTCTGCCCGTTAGCCTGCCATCTGTAATTGCTGTGTACGGACATATTATCGCTGCTTTTATTGGCAGCCTGCTAATTTCGTTACTGATTTTTTCACTCAATAAATATAACTACGGAAATCTGGCCCGCTTATTACTCGCCGGGATTGCTATCAATGCCCTTTGTATGTCTGCTATTGGCGTCCTGAGCTATATCAGTGACGATCAACAGCTACGACAATTCTCCTTATGGATGATGGGTTCACTCAGCCAGATAGAGTGGCCAACGTTGGCAATTACAGCTTCTTTAATTGTTCCCGCGACTATCCTAACTTTCAGCCAGGCCCGTAAACTGAATTTGCTGCAATTAGGAGATGAAGAAGCCCACTATCTTGGTATCAATGTCCAACGCACTAAATTCCAATTATTACTACTCAGCGCTCTGCTTATTGGCAGCGCCGTTGCATTAAGTGGTGTTATTGGATTTATTGGGTTAGTTGTCCCGCATTTGATCAGAATGCGATTTGGTGGTGATCATAATTGGCTGCTTCCCGGTGCTGCATTAGGCGGAGCTTCTCTTTTGCTTACCGCGGATACATTGGCAAGAACATTGGTCTCCCCGGCAGAAATGCCGGTTGGCCTCATCACTGGTTTAATCGGCGGTCCATATTTTCTATGGTTGATACTCAAACAACCGGGGAGCCGCACATAATGGATGTCATAAAAAATAATATTTCTCTGCAAGCAGAGAATTTAAGCTATTCAATTGGCAACCAGAAAATAATTGATAATGTTTCTCTCTCGGTAAATAAAGGTGAGATTGTCGCCATCATTGGGCCAAATGGCGCGGGGAAATCCACATTATTGCGACTATTAACGGGATATATAAAACCTGAACATGGACAATGTTATTTACATGGAATACCCATTGAGCAATGGCCGGCGGAACAACTAGCCCGCACTCGTGCCGTCATGCGTCAACATAACTCACTCTCATTCCCTTTTAGTGTGGAAGAAGTGGTCGCGATGGGGCGTTCTCCTCATGGTATCCATCATAAACAGACAGCAATTGATACCGTTATTGAGCAAACGGATTGCCAAGAGTTACGTCACCGTGACTACCGGCAACTCTCCGGTGGTGAACAGCAAAGAGTACAACTCGCTCGCGTCCTTGCGCAACTTTGGTATCCAACACCAATAGAATGCTGTTTGTTTCTTGACGAACCCACATCAGCCCTGGATCTTTACCACCAGCAACATACTTTGCGTCTGCTTTACCGACTGACACGGGAGCAACCTATGGCTATGTGCTGTGTTCTACATGACTTGAATCTTGCTGCTCTCTATGCAGATAAAATCTTTTTGCTACATAAAGGGAAACTTGTCGCTGCGGGCACACCAGAAGAGGTACTGAATGATCATACTCTGAGAAAATGGTATCAAGCAGATCTTGGCATTACCCGCCATCCTGAAACTCAGCAACCTCAGATTTATTTAAGACAATAACAGCAAATCTGACAGGCAAATTATTTCAATCTCTTGCCTGTCTTACTCTTTACTTACGAAATTTTATTGCATCAGGCAGATACCAAAAAGTTGCAATCAAACACAAGCAATAACCCAGAAGTTCACACCCCTCTTCAACCATGTTTTTTGCTGTTCGATCAAAATTTTCGAGCATCAAACCTTTCCATAATTCTCCCATACCAAACAAACGGGAAAAAACGAGTACACACAAGATACCTGCAACCATCATGCCGTAACTTTGGTGGCGCGTAAAATGAGCAAGCCCAACCAACGTATCTCTGCCTTTATAAGCAGCGTAAAAAATACAAATTAGCGCTAATGGAATAGCAATCCATGCCCAGGCACCATGAAATATTTCATCGAAAATAGAATCCAATTCTCTTATCAATAAACACGCAAAAAAACCTGATATTAAGACTAACGCGGGACGCAATTGACTATTCTTCTTTGCTTCCAACAGAAATACAGCAGAAATAATAAACAGTATACTCTCCTGAGAAATTTCAGTTAATGAGTTCTCCTTCACCGCATTCTGCAAATAGATAACATCAATAAAGAGCAATCCTATGACCATAGTTAAAATCAGAGCATAAAGAACAAAAAATGCCAATTTTTTAGTTAAAAAAGTCAAGTCCGATTGCATTACAACCTCCATTAAATTAAATGACGAACGATGATACTGTTTTAAATAAATTAGTGAAGATCATTTGATGCTACTTATTGTTAAAACAAAGGAAATTTGCATAAATGATAATAATTATCAATTATAAATAGCACTTTTTGCCTATAGATATCCCGAATTTATTTTAAAATACACACATTAGTAACCATCGTTATTATCATTATGAAAATAACTAACGAAGTCTAATGCTTTAGCAACTAGCCCACCATTAGTGGGAGGTGAAAATGTCAGAAAGTGTAGTAAATGATATTGTCAGATGGCTCGAAACTCAGCTTCAACTCAACGAAGGTATAAAAATAGCGACCATTGCTGACAGAAGCGGTTATTCAAAGTGGCATCTACAAAGAGTGTTTAAAGAAGTGAAAGGCTATACCCTAGGTGAATATGTTCGCAAACGGCGTTTACATGAAGCAGCAAGATCTCTGCGTGAAGAAAACCTACCAATCCTTGATATCGCCTTACAGTATGGTTTTAGTTCTCAGGCAACATTTACCCGGATCTTCAAAAAACACTTTAATACCACGCCTGCCAGATTCAGAGAAAATGGTAATCTACCTGAATTAAAGTACTTCTTAGGTCATAGGCAATAACCGAGTTCCTAATAACCTTATTAATAGTATTCCCTAATGGTCAATATTTTATTGACCATTTAACTTTTATGCTAGCTGAATTCACTAACGTCCCAATTGTTCAAAAAACAAAATAAGGATTTTCCAGCTAGCTATTAGCTATCTCCACTTTATTTACTAGAAATGGAGGATAAATTTCTATAAGTCTGTTAGAGGCATTACCACATATACTAGAATAAGTTATTTCAGATAATAACTTTATTAAATGACAATAAAATCCATTCGGCTTTATTAATCCGCGACAAATAAATAGATTAATATAATTTAAAAATAAAAATATTTTTATATAAATCACAATCATAATGTGAAATATCTTCTTATTTAACCAGCGGATAATGTTTTATTGTCAACAGACAGATAAAAAAACATTAAGAAAACCAGTCAGAAATATAAAAACACCATTTCACTTATTTTTCGCCCATTCATATTAACGGAAAATCATTACTTACTGACAAATAGTGTTAATTCGAATGCCTTATTTAACACTAATTAATAACCAAAAAAATAAAATTAAAAAAACCATATATTTATAAGTGCCTTTTCTTAAAGTTCAGTGTATGTTCAGTTATTAATAAGTAAAAACCCTGAAGTTAAATATCAGGGTTTTTATTCGAAATTAATTCCAACTCACTATTTATCCCAATGGACATTATTCTGCGAACAGTTTGAATACTGCTCAAGTTTAAAATGGTAAATAAAATAATTTAATGGGATAGGCTTTTAATACCTTTAACGTAAATAATAGCGAATAATATTTTCTATAGGAATTCTCTCACTCCAATCATCCCTAATATTTACCGCCCTTTATCATCCGCCTGTACCGCCGCCTGTACCGCCGCCTGTACCACCACCTGTACCACCACCTGTGCCACCACCTGTGCCACCACCTGTACCACCACCTGTACCACCGCCTGTGCCACCACCTGTGCCACCACCTGTGCCACCACCTGTGCCACCACCTGTACCACCGCCTCCTTTATCCTCCTTAATTAATACGCCGTTGATATATCCATGTTTATTATATTCATATCCGGTAGTTCTAATAGTGACTTTTTTTGAATTAAGATGTGCAAGAATCAAAGCTATTAAACTGCCACTCCCTTGATAACCACCATCAGAATTATCCAAAAGAAAATCCCGTGAAGCACCTTTGTCATCAACAATTATTATATGAACATTGTTTCTGGCTATCTCTGGAGCAATTTGAATGGCGGACACGGTTACATCAGAAATCGTTACATTAGGTGCAACTATATTATTAGAATTATTTTGATCAATCATAATATATTATTCCTTACAAGGTTAAATTCACACCAAGTTATAAATATAGAGATTTATATTAAACTAAAAAACTTAACTAATTTACTGAACATCCATATTCAATCATCATAATCCATAAACTTATAAAAAATAAATACACTTTCCAACTTTAAAAATAGTGCAGAACCAATAGTGCGTCAATAAAATACCAAAGAAAATTAAAACTAAAAAAAATAAGCATTCAATATTAATTTATAATAACAAATTAAATTGCCGTATGTTTTTTTATTTTTAACCTAGTGCTACATGGCCCATACATTATGTTATTTACACTAAACATACAATAAAGAAAAAATACTCCTAATAATAGTGGCTCGTAATTATATGATCAACATAAAATTCAAGATAAAAAATATAACTGATAGGTAATCTAAAATTCACATAGCTATATACCCTATTGGTTTCAAGATGCAACGCGACGGTAAGGGAGCGAATCCCCGGTAGCATAGGTAACTATGTGACCGAGGTGAGTGCAGCTAACAAAGAGGCAACTTGAAAGATAACGGGTATAGAGCGAGATCCTACTATGCATACAGTATTTAATTAAATATCAGTTCACTAAACAGAATTAGCCATGAAATGTTTACTTCAAAGCAAAGTAATATCTGCGATTATATGGCCGATACAATAGACAACGAGGGAATTCTATTTCACATTGAAATCAGATCGGCCATTAAAAATCACAATAGCCAATTGAATAACAGTCACCACATCAGGAAAAATGCTAAAAAACAAGATGAGCCAGATCTATCTCCTATAACATAGAGTAATCTGACTCACTGTTCACTACTTCATAGTAAATTCAACTGACCATGCATAGGTCGCAATATTAGTAGAAGTGATGGTTGCATTACAAATAGCACCTCCACTCGGCGTTGCACCTTTATTCCATTTTGGAATTTTAACGCCATTAACATATCCGTTCACAAAAGTGGTCATAAATTCGCAGGTTTTAAACCCTATCTTATATCGCACCATTGCATAGTTTACGTCAGGCGAAAGCGGGCTTTGAACCTGATAACTATTGACTCCTCCTGGCACTACACTTGCACTAGGTTTAGGTGTTGCATTGACATAGGTACCGGATTCATTATTAGTAATGATGGTATAAACAGCATTCTCGCTACCAGACGCACCAAGATGCTTAAATGTAACTGTTACAGGCGGACCTGCATAAGCGATACCCGCAGCAGTTAGGGAAGTAGTTGCAAACAGGGCCAACAACGATTTACGTACTAACATGTTAGATACTCTCCTTTATGTTGTTTAGGATGGCTTACTGCGTTTTAATACAACTTTCTTTTCTATAATTTATTTTTACGTACAATATATGCTCAACCTCATAAAGTAAATTTTCACTTTATGTTTCTACAATATAGACTACTTTTTTGCAGAATTTATTTAAATAGTGCACCATCAGTAATATCTAAGCACTTTTTGAAATAGGTAAAACCCCTCCTCATGTTCACATTTTGATTGACAGCTATGGTCGAGATCTTACTTTACTTAACGAAAGACCATTAATTGCAGATTCAAAAATTTAAATATTGTGACAAATGAACTTCCAATATATAAACTTTCGCAACGAAATATTACACCCAAATTAGATTATCTGATCAATGAGGTTAAATCCGTTATTTTTGCTCAAGAACTTCAATATAACCAGACTCCAATCCGCTCACTTCTACACCTTGAGGAACGGCATGCCCCGGTGTCACTACAATTTGCTGTGTCTGTGCGTTTAATTCACGACGATAGGTGACGAAAGTTCGTCCATCAGAGCCGGTATGTAATGCTTCGGCTGGCACAGCCAATCCACGTTCATTACGATAGGTGACAATAGCCAGTTTCGCACTCATACTCAGCCGGATACGCTGCCGCTGTTCGGGAGTAAGAGGATCAATCGCCACTAATAGATCATAGGTTACACCCGCTCCCTGCATTTCCTTTGAATTCCCCTGTACACCAATTGTCTTAATTTGCCCCCGTAGAGATAGCCCGGCAAAACCATCACCGGTGATCTCAACCGGCATTCCTTCATACACTTGATGAAGGTCGGCCTCTTCAATGCGAGCTACCGCCTGAATTTGCTCCAAATTGATTACCCCTAACAGAGGTGTTCCCTGAGTGACACGTGTCCCCTTTTGAATAAATACCCCCTTATCCGATTCCGGTACCTGAGGGCGAATAACAATGCCATCAAAAGGAGAAATCAATTCACGTTGGGCTTGCTGAACCTGAAGCGCCTGATAACGCGATTGGGCATTAGCTAATTCCATATCAGCAATCTGGCGATTCTCCCCTGTGCCTTTATCGAGGGCAACACTCAGTTCCACCTTAGCGGCGGCAAGATCGAGCTGTTGAACTTTGACCTGCTGCTCCAGTGTATCAACCTCCATACGGGGAACAATGCCGCGTTCGAACAAAGCCCGGGTATCGATTAACTTGCGTTCGGTATCACTCAAACTTAACTGGGCATTCGTTAAAGTTCTACGTACCCTAGCGACATCAGGACTGTTCTCCCACCCCACCAAATCTTGTACGGCTTTTTGGGCTTTCAACAGTTCTGTGAGCGCCTGCCGCAATTGAATGTCCAACTGTGTCGTGTCAAGGCTCAATAGCGGTTGCCCACGCTTAACGCGCTGGCCTTCAGTTACCATCACTTCAGCAATAACGCCATCAAATGGCGCGGCAATCGTCAAACTGGTTGCAGCCTGAATACGACCAACTAACCCAAGACGATTTTCCAGTAGTTGCGGTTCAACATGCACCCATCGTTGCGGTGATGATGTATCAGTTGAAGAAGAAAGGAAAACATAAGCAACCGCAGACCCAATGACTAATGCAACGGCAAGTGTCACGAGCCAACGAGTTTTATATCCGAAACGGGCAAGTCCCCTGATCTTAGTCGTTAAGTGCAATATCCCAACTCCCTAGCGTGGTACCCAATGTTTCGTCCAACTCCGCTTGCGCATTTAAATAGGTGATCAACGCATTGAGACGAACATTCTCGGCATTACGCAAATCGGTTTCAAAGCTCAATACTTGAAAGTTACTGGAGCGGCCCACCGTCAATTTTTCACGCTCAATTTCTAACTTGCGCAAGGATAGATCCCTGGCACGCTGTGCGATCTCATATTGACGCCAACGTGTACCAATATCGCGCACCGCATTACCCACATTACGTTCCAATGACTGTTTTACCTCTGCAAGACGAATATCTTGGTTCTGAACATCAACCCGCGCCCGCACTTCCGCCTGACGCTGACTCAAATCACCAATGGGTATCTCTACCTGAACACCGGCGTAATTTTCCCAATTACGGGAACTATTTGACCCTGTTCGATCTCGTACCTGGCTGGCTCCACCAACCAAAGAGACATCCCATAAACGTTCGTTGCGGGCAACAGTCAGGTTAATTGCAGCCTGTTCCGCAGTAATCAATTGAGTGAGATACGATGGTTGCTGCTCTTGGGCTAAATGTTGCGCTTGGAGCAAGTGAATATCTATGCGTTTAGCTTCCAATCTATCAGTAGCTTTCACCTGAGTTTGTAAGTCTAAAGCAAGCAACCGCAGCAGTTCTAAACGACTGGTATCCAATTGATTAGCTGCTTCCTCCGCAGCCAGTTCCTGCATTGCAACATCAGCCTCCGTCTGGACAATCTCAAAAGCAGCCATTCTGCCTGCGGAGATCATAGCTTTGTTAACTTCCAGCAATTGACGCGAACGTTCAAGAGCATCACGTGCGATTTGTAATTGTTCTTGAGCACGCAACAATTCACGGTAAGCCATAATAATTTGCGTGATAGTCTGGGATACCGTCGCTTTTAGGTTCAAACGATTTGTCTGCTCCATCAATTGAGCAAGGCGCACAGGCGCTGTAGCCACATCTTTGCCAGCACCACGCAGCAGAGGCTGAATAACTGAGAATGAAACACCATCATTACGGCTACGACCCGCGTTGTCTGCCCATGTCGTCCGATTCGTCCAAGACAAGCTGAATCGAGTGCCATATTCTCCAAGCAGCGTAGATGTAGGTGTAATCTCGCTTTGGCGATAACGATCGCTTTGATTACGGGCTGCGATATAACGGCTGTTAATCAACAATTTTGGCGTAAAACGATCCTCAGCAACGCGTAAATCGAATTTCTGTGCAATCCGATCCAAATAAGCACTACGAATCGAGCGATTGTTTCGTAACCCTAAATAGATTGCATCACTGAGTGTCAGACCAATAGTTTGCTGATTAAGCGAAATTGTCTTCGTTGCAGGCATGGTTGCCTGTGATGGATTCAACTGCTCCGCTAAAGACTGTTTGACAGACACAGCGACTATCAAGGCAATGATGATGCCAATAGCACGTTGAAAAACTTGGCTAATCATCACGCAGTGCCTCTACAGGTTGTAATCTGGCAGCCGTTAATGCTGGATTGATACCAAAAAACAGACCGATCACTAATGAACTGGCGATACCCAGAGGCAAAGAGAATAAGGATAACGTAAATACCCAACCGGAAAATTTTACAAATAGGTACCCTGCCGCAACCCCCAACAATGAACCAACCATTGCACCGGCAATGGCTAGAATGGCCGCCTCCAACATAAACAGTATACCAATATCAACAGGCCTAGCTCCCAAAGCCATACGAACACCAATTTCACGCCTGCGTTCCGAAACATTCATCAGCATGACATTCATCACGCCCACACCTCCCACCAGCAACGAAATTCCCCCTAAACCCGCAAGCAAATAGGAAAATGTTCTTGCCTGACGCGTCAATCCATCAAGCAATTGTTTCGGGATATCAACTTCGACACGACGACCTTTTGATAATGAGACAAGGTAGTCACGTAACGACACCGCGTCACTGCTTAGCGTTGTTGTGTCACGTGCTCTGGCAATGACGCTGCCAATTTCTGGCGCAGGCCGCAACCGTCGCATTGCTTCAATGGGCAGTATGATGGAATGATCAATAGAGCCGGGAAGTAGAGGGTTCGGCCCCTGAGCAGCGAGAACTCCTATCACTTCAAACAGATATTCCCCAATTTGCAATTGACTACCTACTCGAATAGGTTGATTGGCTACTTTTAATTGTTTGGCAATATCCGCTCCAAGCACGGCATAGGTCGTTTGACGATCATAGTCCGATAGAAAACGTCCCTGCTCAATCTGTAAATCCAGCACCGCAGCCAGATCAGAGGATGTACCGGTAATATTTGTATCTATCCCTTGCCCTTGGAAGCGTATACGGGTTGAGTGTAACGTGATGGGCGCAGCATGTGTGATAGTCGGTATTGTACGAGTCAACGCCTGAGTATCCAGCGTAGAGGGTGCGGGTTTGACATCGACACCTGGAGTGAAAGCAAAATGAGCAACCAAAATATTGCTTCCCATACTTTTAAAAGTGCTGATAGCTTCATTAACAGCGTTATGACCGATGTTTAAAAGTGCAATGACCGAAGCACATCCGACTGCAATACCAAGTAAAGCAAGCAAAGAGCGTCTTCCTAGCAGACGCAGGCTACCCAGTGATTCTCGCAGTGCTTGCGTGAAGGAAAAACCGTAGCGACCAGAATTCAGATTAAGCATCGGTGCTACCCAGCCACAAATCAGTTTCGGAAAGCCGCCCGTCATTAACATAGAGGCAGCGCTGCATATTTTTGGCTATGGCTTCATCATGCGTAACCATGACGAGTGTAACGCCTTGCTCACGGTTCAATGACAGAAGAAGTGCCATAATATCACTCGCTGTAGCACTATCGAGATTGCCTGTCGGTTCATCCGCCAGAATCAGAGAAGGTTTACCGACCAAAGCCCTGGCAATAGCAACACGTTGCCGCTGTCCCCCGGAGAGATCAGCCGGACGATGATAAATACGATCAACCAAACCAACCAACTCAAGCTGGTATTTCGCCTCCTGCCGAGCTAGAGAACGAGAATATCCACGATATAACAATGGCAGCGCCACATTATCCAACGCCTGCATTTTGGGAAGTAAATTGAAACTCTGGAATACGAAACCAATTTCTTGATTTCTTATTCTCGCCCGTTCATTAGGAGTAACATTTGTTATATTAACGCCACTAAACTGAAAATAACCAGAAGTGGGTTGATCCAGTAAACCAAGAATATTAAGTAGAGTACTTTTACCCGAGCCGGAAGCGCCGACAATTGCACAACTTTGCCCGCGCATGATAGTGCATGATATTTTATCAAGTACTGGGTAGTATTTTTCCCCCATACGATAAGATCGACAAATATTTTCCATGTAAATCAGGGCTTCCTGGCATGGGGAAGTTATGATTGTCATGTCTGATTTATTCATCGCGTTTGACATCCATTAAACGTATCACTGACTCCACTTGGTTGTTTAGCAGGTTTTATATCATGAGAAGATCTTCTTGTAAAAGATTACGGCCTAAGTAACAAGAACAAACATCGAACAGTGAAAATATATTAGATTTACTTAACATAATTTCAAATCATCCATTGCATTTTGGGGTTAATCCACCCAAATTACTCCTGCCTACTTTGGCATTGCGTATATGCTTTTATAAAAATTCAGGAGATACAGAGCGCGAGATCAAAATGTATATCCAAGTTCTCGCAATAGAAAATTATCAGATATTGGGGTAATGGCTATGAAATTAAAAAAAATCTTTGGTATTGGTAGCGCTTTATTGTTAACTATGTTCTCACAGACAGTAGCTGCGGCAAGTGGCAGCTATCACTCTTCGGTTGTTTTGCCCACACTGTATTCCAAAAATTTCTTAGAAACTGTTAACGTTCCTATTGTCGGTTCTCCTCCTGCAACAGGAAAGATTACCAATGTATCTTGGACTTGGAACGTTGTTGGATGGCCTCAGAATTTATCGGTTTATCTTTGTCAGGGAGATACCAGCAGTTGCGTAGATATATCACGCACGCGAAGAATGTCAACAGCCGCATTTAATAATAGAAGTCCGACACAGCAATTCCTTTTCGCCTTAAAGGTTGGAAACGGTAATGTTATGCCAATAGCAGGTCAAACCGGAGAAATTACTGTCAGTTGGCAATAACATTTCAATAACTCTCCAAAGATTGCCGCTAATATTTAGGCGGCAATTTTGATTTACTTTGAATATTGTAGGATCTAAGAAAGTTGCTAGATGACTTCTTCAATGATTACGGACATTCACCATATCCTTATAGTGCTTCGCAGCTTTAAGTAGTTTAGAGTTTGCTTTTGGCGGATTTTCCAAAGCTGCCAACAAAGCATCAGCCTCCTCCATCGAAAGATGTAAGGTTTCAGTTCGTTCAGCCGCTATTTGTATGCTCTCTTGAATCTCTGTGGAATTTCTTGCAACTAAACAAGTCTCTTTACGTTCTGTATTAGTAACCATGATTTCATCTGCATTTTTAATCCATATAAACATAGTGCCATTATGGCATAAAAAATAGACGCTCATTAATATGTATGTCGAAAAGGCACAATATGAACATCCAAGAATGTATTATTTTCTGCCTGATAATAGATGACGACAGCCTCAGCCGCCATCTTAGTCTCCCTCAGATAATTAATCCTGCGGTAATTGAACCCCTGTATAACCAGATAAAATCAATTCCCATTCCCGTTGAGCAAACCATGTCTGGGTTTTACCATCATAATGAAGACTATCAGGCAGGAAAACACCAAACTCAGTCGCCTTTCCGGTATAGTCTGGAGAATTCCGTGCATCAATCAACGTTCGATATTTGGGATCATCAGCGATAACATTATTGATTGCCTCAAGCACATAGCTGGTGTTGATGGGATCAAATGCAACCGAAAGTGGATAATACAATCTCCACGGTATACTGCGAGAACCCAAAGCATCACTGATACCAGTAATGATGTGGGTAAAATTCCGCTCTGATGCCTGTGCCGCCAATAAACTTTCGGTTTCTGCTTCCCACTGGTTCCAATGGACAGCCAAAATGCGAGGATTTTTACCTAGCTTATGCAGTGATTCGACGGCCATACGCAACGTTCTGATTGCGCGCGGATAGAGCGATTCCACATCGCAGGGATCTCGCTCAGGTGCCCAACGGTTATCCGGCGGATTATCCAGATACATGCCCTGGCCGCCCCACCCCATTAAAATGACATAAAGATCAGGCAAATTAAGTGCATTACCTCGGTTAATATGGCCTTGCCAGAGTTTGGCAAAACGGTTAGCGGCATTGACTGAGTGATCCTGATTGCCACGAGATAAACCGACAGGAGCACCAATATTAGCATCACCAAAGCTAGTCAGCCCCATCCAGTTGATTGCGGGAAAGTCAACGCTATAAGCTTCTGATAGAGATAATGTGAATACGTTTTTTAAACCTTGGGTTATTTCTTCATCTTGTGGTAATTGTGTTCCATGACCATAACTATTTGATTGCCCAAGTATGATAAATAGCGGCGCATCATTAGGTGCCCACGGAGAATATTTTATTTCAGGTGAATAAGCTTGTTTATCTGTCATCAGTTTTCCTCTTAAAATGATTTAAATTATTAAGTCTGTTCTCTTCGATAAAATATAATTAATTTCTGGCAGATAAAAAGTCACCCAGTTAATCATCATATTTATGGTCCAAGAATATAAAACTATTTTAAATATCTCACTTCACAGGCAAGTTATTTATATTTCATCTTAAAAAATACACTTGCCTGTGTAATCAAGCAAACAAAAATATAACTCATAAAAACGAGTCAGTTTGATAAATAATATTTAAGCCTTTTTTATCACAAAATAAAATAAAAATGTTTTTTGTTTAATTTGGGATTAATGATATTTTACTCCTGAATAAAAACTTACTGAAATATATGGTTATCTGATAAAAAATTATGGATTCAAATTAATACATTTCTATCAATATTATTCACATTGATAACTAAATTCCAAAATACATTAATGAGGAAAATAACATGATTAAATTTAAAGATAAATTATCCATGAGAGGAAATATTGTGACCTCAAGTAAGAAATTCTCTAAAATCACTTTAGCCAGTATAATTGCAATTAATACTTTATCAATAATTAACGCATCTGAGGTTAAAGCAGCCGAAACACAATCTCTTTCAAATATATCATCTCTTCGTGAAGAAACTATTAAAGGTGGTATCGGAGGAAGAGCAATTCTTAATAGTAAAGGGTCTATTCTCACCACAAAAATAACCCTGCCAGAAATTAAACAAGGTTCTTCGTTTAAAGCATCAGGGGGAACGCTATATGTATACTCTGGTTTTTCTGGTCAAGTAGAATCAGATATTGGCTTCCAATATAGTGCTATCTATAATGTTTGGAAGCCATATATGAAAGTAGGACGCCGTGGACAAGACGCTGTTCAATATATTGAAGGAAAAGATAACTTTACTTATAAAAATGGTTTTAAACCTGGTAGTGAAGTACAACTCACAATATATAAAAATCTAAATGGTGCAACAAGGGCGACATATTGGGGAATCTCCAATAATGGTTATGCCAGTAGACTAATTTCGGAAATAAAAAATACTAATGTCAGCTCTGTAAGTAACTGGAAAATATTATCTACAATCGCTGTGTTTCGTGGAACACCAGAAAGAAATATTAAAGTTCACAAAGAATATATTGCTACATTTAAAAATGTAGTTATCGATAATAAACCCGTTAATCCAGTAATTCATGCAACAAAAGGGGCAAATATTACTACAAGCTCAAATAGTGCCGCAATAAAAATAACAACCAGATAATACCATAATAGATATTTTAACCAGTTCCCTAATATCTAAGGAACTGGTTATTTGTTTTTTAACTTTTTTATTTTTAAATAATATACCTTAAATCAAAATCAGGTATTCCCTGATCAGGTTAAATATAATATAGATAATTTATTTATTGTCATAAAATTATTATTATTTCCGATGATTAAAATTCAATTGATTAAATTGAAATTAATGTTATTAATTACTGAAATTTAAATACAACGGCTATCTTAATAAGAGTAATCTTTACAGATCACTGATAAAAGCGTATTTAAATTCTACGGGCTTGCCAAAAAGCCTTTTTCCAGTAAACATTATTCATAGATGAACGAGTAACACCTTTATGGGTTGATGCATGTATAAACTGGTTATTGACATCATAAATGCCAACATGTAACCCATGTTCGCCACTACCTGTTCTGAAAAAGACCAAATCACCCGGCATTAAATCGCTTTTATCAATACGAGTCCCTAATTTTATTTGCCCACCGGTGGTACGAGGTAATTGAATATCAAACCGGTCACTGAAAGTACGGTAAACAAAACCAGAACAATCTACCCCCCGACGATCCATTCCACCATAATGATACGGTGTACCACGCCATTGATTAAGCTGCTCCTTAAGCTGAGTAATCACCATGATTGGATCAGAAAGCGCCGTTTTTAACGCTGGAGCCGGGGTCCTGGGGGAGTGACTGGAACAACCAATAAGTAATAGGCTGAGCAACAAGAGCAACTCTTTTATTTTTATTCTTATTATCATTATCCCCCCCTCATAAGATCAGCAAAACAAGCTAACTCTATCCGGCACTCAATAAAAAAACAAGGCTGTACTTTAAATAAATCAGTTAAATATTTATTTTATGCTTCATTCTGGGCGGCTAATCAACCAAATACCATACAAGATAAAAATCACACCCGCGGTTTTCAATAATGTGATGGTTTCATTAAACCAAGGCAATAAAGCCGCCATTAAATAGACAAATACATAACTTAAGCTTATTAACGGATAGGATTTATTTAATGGCAAATATTTTAGCGTAAATAGCCAGCACAGCATAGATAATAGATATCCAGCCAGACCAGCCATTACCATCATCAGAGAATGACGATAACTCCATAGCCACTCAACATCAAACCAATGCAAACCAAGATTCAATGTTGGTAAATTGACAACACCCCATTTCAGTAATAACTGGGCTATTGTCACCAGTAATACGCTAACTAATCCCCAAATATAACCTTTCATTCATTCAAGCTCATCAGCAAAATTCCCAACATGATAAACACAACCCCACTCCAATGTTTTCTGCCTGCTTTTTCCTGATAGAAAAATTTCCCCGCCAAAGTGACCATAATAAAATTTATACTCAACATTGGATAAGCAATGCCTAACGGCAATATCTGCAATAAACGGAGCCAAAATAACATTCCTATAGCCAACAGAATCACCGCTCCTATCAACCATTTCAATACAGATGCCCGCTGATAAACATCACTCTGCCAACATATCACAGCCTGTTTCTGACATAGCTGGCCAGCACATGTCAGTAAGCTAACCAGCAACAATAAAGCAAAATTTATCATGGTCGCTTCTCGTAAACCAAAATAGCAAAGCGATAATTGCGACTAATTTGATCTGCCTTTGGCAAATCAGGTAATTTTTCATTTTTATATAAATGGAAGAGTACTGATACCCGCCCTTCTTTACGCGCTTTCTCTAACCATTGCGGAAAATCTTTATAGCTGATATATCGATATCGGCTATCTGGATAATTCAACCCATATTCCAGCTCTCCCCAATTCTCAAGCATATAAATATCGCTACGCTTCATCTCCCAAGCTACAGTGGTTGCAAGACCAACACTTTCCGATAGAATATAGCGACTATCTGCAAGTTCCTGATGATGTAACTTAATAAAACTCTGCGGTAATTTGGAGTTAACAGTATTCTCAGGCAAAGCATTACCTATCACTGAGCTGACAACAATGGAACAAAATGCGGCCCATAACCAATATTTCCCATTCAGCGCAAAACATAGATAACCAATAATTCCCCAAATACCAAAAGCAACAATCGCTAAAACCCATTTAGACCATTCTGATGGCTGATATAAAGAGTGTTCTGTTACTGCTTCCATAGCAAATAGAATCATTACCGCCAGCAAACCAAGAAATACGTTAATCATTCCATTGATCTTTAGCAATTTCATCTTGCCATCTTTTACACAATCGACACCAAATTTAGCCATCATCATTGCCAATGGTGCCATACAAGGCAGGATATAAGTTGGCAATTTTCCCTTTGCAATACTGAAAAATAACAATGGCACGACAAACCAGCAAAGTAGAAAAAACATTTCAGGATTGGATTTTCTTTCTTTCCAACTTTTCACCACTGCCCCGGGTAATAATCCCAACCACGGAATCACACCAAAGATCAAAATGGGTATGTAGTACCAGAACGGTGCAATATGCTGTGCATCATCGGAAGAAAAACGCTTAATATGCTCAATCCAGAAGAAATAGTGCCAATAGTCAGGCTCACGTTGGGCAATTGCAATCACCCACGGTAAACTAATTGCTATCGCTGAAATAACAGCAAGTGGGCCAAAGTAGACTATTTGCAGGAGCCGTCTCTGATAAATAACAATGGGTAGCACCGCAATGACCGGAACGGCCAATGCCAGAAACCCTTTGGTCATAAAGCCCATACCGCAGCACAAACCAAGCACCAAATATGCAATAATCCGTTGTCTGGTACAATCTGCTGTTAGCGCCCAGAAGCTGCACATCATAGCTGCCGTTACCCATAAAGAAAACATCGGATCGAGTACGCTATAAGTACCGATGGCAAATACCAGAAACATTGAGATATAAATAAGGCTAGCGGCAAAAGCAATATGCCGGTTATGCCACATCATCATAGCAAGTCGATATAATAAAATTGTGCTGATAAAAATACAGAAGACCGACCCAAAACGGACCGCAAAATTATTATCACCAAAAATCCACTGGCTAATATTATTAATCCAATAACCCGCTACAGGCTTTTCAAAATAACGAATATCCAGCAAATACGGAACAATCCAATCACCTCGTTGCAGCATTTCTCGACTAATTTCTGCATAACGGGTTTCATCAGGCTGCCATAGCAGGCGGCCATTAAGGGGCAATAAATAGGTAAGGACAAAAAAAAGAGCGATCAAAAAGGCCCCCACTTTACACGCCCGGTTATTTAACATATATAAGTTAAACCTCTTGTTGGCATCCTAACCATCCTTCTCTGCCGGGAAACTCGGAACGAATAATTCTCCCGACAGGAAGCCGCTGTATATTTTCAGGCAGCAGATGACTCAATGCACAAAATTGTATGTTTTCCTGATGAACCATTTCCAACAGCGTTGCAAATTCTGTGGACTTGGACATCCCTTCAACTTCCGTATGGATGGTATATACCGGAACTCCCTGGCTGTTTTTTATCTTATCAAGGATAAATTGATTAAAATCTTCATCTTTGACCTGAATTCCTATCACTTCGTCATAAGTTGGCAACGTCACCGGAATTTGCACAGTACCCAGAGTACCATCAGGCAAAATGGGCCTGAATGGATGAGTTCCCCGACAATCGCTGTTGTAATCAAATCCAAACTGTTGCTTTACCGCGAGTACGCGTTCATCCGCTCGCCAACCAGCAACAGCAGAACAAGTTACCCGTTGACCAATTGCCTGTACCAATGCATCCACCCCCAGTTTAACCTGCTCTGTTAACTGAGTTTCAGACCAACGGCCAACTTTCGCCTGCCAACGCTGATGATCCCAGGCATGCAAACCCACTTCATGGCCTGCATCCAGTGTTTGCTTCATCAAGTAGCCTAAATCTTTAGCAATCTTCTTACCCGGCCATGCCGTTCCCGCCAGTAAAATATCAAGACCATACAGAGACGCTGCATTTGACCTCAACATTTTCCATAAGAATTTCGGCCGTAAAAGACGCCACAAATGGCGTCCCATATTATCCGGCCCAACACTAAAGAAAAAACTGGCCTGAATCTGATGTTTTGCCAAAATTTTGAGCAATTGCGGCACCCCTTCAACGGTCCCTCGATAGGTATCCACATCAACTCTCAAGCCAACTTGTTTCATTAATTTTTCCCTAATTCTTCCACTGCGCCACGTAAGAAGAAATCCAGTGTTTCATTTATCGTCTGCTTCATATCAATGGTTGGCTTCCAACCTAATAACCGTTCCGCGTTTTTAATACTTGGTTTACGGTGTTCAACATCCTGATAACCTTTACCGTAGTAACTGCCACTTTCAATCTTTTTAAATCCAGCAAACGGAGGAAAATGATCTCTCAATTCATGGTTTTCAAAGCTATCAAGTAATATTTCCGCCAATTGGCGAATACTGGCTTCATTAGTTGGATTACCAATATTGATAATTTGACCGTCACATAACCCATCTCGGTTTTCAATAATACGGAACAGCGCCTCAATACCATCGTTAATATCAGTAAAGCAGCGTTTCTGTTCGCCACCATCTACTAGTTTGATCGGTGAACCCTCAACTAAGTTCAATATTAATTGTGTGATCGCTCTGGAACTGCCAATACGCGCGGAATTCAAATTATCCAAACGTGGCCCCATCCAGTTAAATGGGCGAAATAGGGTGAATTTGAGCCCTTCTTTCTCACCATATGCCCAAATAACACGATCTAACAATTGTTTGGATACAGAATAGATCCAGCGCTGTTTGTTGATCGGGCCAACAATCAGACGAGAGTCATCTTCATCAAATTCTTTATCATCACACATTCCATAAACTTCTGATGTGGATGGGAAAATAATTCGTTTATTATATTTAACGCAATAACGAACAATCTTTAGATTCTCTTCAAAATCCAATTCAAATACACGCAGCGGATTACGGGTATATTCAATTGGAGTCGCAATGGCGACCAATGGCAAAACAACATCACACTTTTTAATGTGATATTCGATCCATTCAGTATGGATATTGACATCACCTTCGATGAAGTGAAAATGCGGATTACCAATAAAACGCTCAATGGCGGAAGAACCGATATCCATACCATAAATATCATAGTTGCCATCACGTAATAGACGTTCTGTCAAATGATTACCGATAAAGCCATTTACACCGAGAATTAATACACGTTTCCGGTGGCTAATTTGAGTGGTTGCTTTTGGACCAACACGGACATCAGTCACAATGCTCATATCTACCGCCAAGCGGTGGCCCTGAACATACAAACCTGATTCACTCTGCCCATTAACAATTTCTAATGCACCTTCTCCACAGGCAATAATTAACGGATCTACCGATAATACCGTTCCCGGCTGTTTGTCATGAGTCTTATTCAATGGGGAGGCGCGCCAGATCGTAATTTTACGCTCACCCAAGAAAGTAAATGCCCCGGGATATGGCTCAGTCACTGCCCTGACAAGATTGTTAATTTCAGTGGCTGATTTCCGCCAGTCAATCTCACCATCCTCAGCAGTACGACGCCCAAAGTAAGTTGCCTGACTTTCATCTTGAGGTATGGCTGGATAAGTTACCGCTTTGATCTGGGGTAATACTTGATCAAGCAGTTTTTCCGCTGCTTCACGAATTTTACCGTGCAAAGTCAACGCGGTATCTGTCTCTGCAATAGCAACCTTGTGTTGAGCGATAATATCCCCGGCATCAGGTTTCAACACCATTTTATGCAGAGTTACACCTGTTTCCACTTCACCATTTAAAATCGCCCAGTTAATCGGGGCACGACCACGGTATTTCGGCAACAGTGAACCATGCAGATTAAATGCACCTATGCTCGCCAGCGATAAAATATCTTCGCTCAACATATCTCGGTAATAAAAAGAGAAAATCACATCAGGTTTCAGTTCCCGAATACGTTCAATCCAAAGTGGATGGTTAACATTCTCTGGCGCAAAAACCGGCAGCGCCAAATCTGCACTTAAACGGGCAACAGAAGAGAAAAAATGGTTTTCATTAGGATCATCTGTATGGGTAAATACCGCCTGAATATCAAAACCGGCTTTAATTAAAGCATTGATCCCGACACAGCCGATATCATGATAGGCAAATACAATTGCTTTCATTTAGTACTCTCTTCCTGGTTGTCGTTGGTCTTTTTATTTCCGACCACTTTTTGAATAAAATAACGCGGGCGTGCACGAACATCGTTATAGATACGGCCTATGTATTCACCTAATAAGCCCATCGCGACGAACTGTGCGCCAATAAACATGAAAAGGATGGCAAATAGAGTAAATACCCCTTCTGCTGCCCATATGGCACCGAAAATCAGACGTAAAACCACCAATAATACAGCCAGCAAAAAACCAGAAACTGCAATCACACTGCCTACTACACTCAGTAAACGCAAAGGTGCGGTTGTCAGGCAGGTCAGCAAGTCATACATCAGATTAATCAGCTTCATAAAGCTGTATTTAGAATCGCCAAATTCACGCTCTGCATGAGCAACATCAATCTCAATGGTTTGACGGGCAAACGTGTTTGCCAGAATAGGAATAAAGGTGCTGCGCTCATGGCACTGCAACATGGCTTCAACAATATGGCGACGATAGGCACGGAGCATACAGCCATAATCTCCCATAGAACGGCCTGTTGCCTTAGTAATCATCGCATTGATGATTTTTGAAGCTGTTTTACGGAACAGAGAATCCTGCCGATTAGCCCGGCGAGTACCCACAACGTCATAACCTTGTTCAGCCGTTTTAACAAGACGGGGGATCTCTTCTGGCGGATTCTGCAAATCAGCATCGAGGGTAATAATTAAATCACCATTGACCTGATTAAACCCCGCCATAATCGCTGAATGCTGACCATAATTACGATTAAGTAAAATTGCGATAATATGATTTTCAGGTTGTTCCGCGGCCTGAATCAGAATTTCCGCAGATTTATCACTACTGCCATCATCGACAAGAATAAGCTCATATTCCTGAGTCAATTGTTTACAAGCTGCTAAGGTTCTTTCCAATAAAAGAGGCAAACTTTCTTCTTCGTTATAAACCGGAATAACAACAGAAACTTTTTTAATTTGTTCAAATAACACTTATCTGTGCTCCGAGATAATTTCTTGTAAAACATCAATAACATAATCCACATCGTCATCACTCATATCAGGAAAAAGTGGTAATGAACAAAGTGTTGCTGAATTCCATTCTGATTCGGGTAATGACAATTTCGGATACCGATCCCGATAATATTTTTGTGTATGCGCAGCCCTGAAATGCAAACCTGTGCCAATATTTTTCTCTTTTAAACGTTCCATTAACGTATCGCGATCAATACCACAACCATCCTTATCAACCCGCACCATAAATAGATGATGTGCATGCATATGCTCATAATCAGGCACATTTAACATCAGCAAAGGCGAATCTTTTAATGCCGCTGAATAACGGGCAACAATTTGCCGACGGCGAATATTCATTGATTCCAATTTACTTAATTGCACAACAGCAATCGCAGCATGAATATCAGATAAATTATATTTGTAACCCGGTTCTACAACTTCCGCCTGTGGTCTCCTGCCTTGAATCTGACGATCAAAAGCATCAATGCCTAGTCCATGAAACTTTAGACATCGAATCCGTTCAACAAGTTCATTATTATCCGTAGCAATTAATCCACCTTCCGCACAAGTGGCATTTTTTATGGCATGGAAAGAGAAAATCGCTGTGCCATGCTCACCAATCCATTCACTCTTATAACGGGTTCCTAATGCATGAGCTGCGTCTTCAATCAATGGAATATCCGCTTCCTGAGCAATCCCACGCAATGCATCTAAATCACAAGGCGCACCGGCATAGTGAACCGGAATAATCGCTTTGGTTCTGGAAGTAATCGCCTTTTTCACTACCTGCGCATCGACCATTAATGTATGACGATCAACATCAATCATGATCGGTTCAGCGCCAAGCAAACAGATCATATTTATTGTGGAAACCCAAGTTTGAGACGGTGTAATCACTTCGTCACCAGGGCCTATTCCCAGTGCCATGAGTGTCAGATGCATACCCGCCGTTGCAGAGGCCAATGCAACCGCATGTTTGCAGCCAAACATACGGCAAAAGTCCTGTTCCAATTGATGATTTTGCGGGCCTGTTGTAATCCAACCCGAACGAAGAACCTTCTCTACTGCCTGAATCTCTTCATCACCTATCGCAGGACGAGAAAATGGAAGAAAGCTACCCATAAACCACAATCCAATTCATTCATAATATAACGATATATTAGATGACTATATTTGAACGAATCGTAAACACAGGTATGATTTAGCAAATTAAGTGAAAATTACTATAGATCCACGATACGTACAGATTCACAGTAGGCACATCAGGCTGGGCTGTAATTAAGGTAAGAAAACCTGCCAATATTTATCTGCCTTTTCTGGCATGCATTTGATATCAGCAGCAAAAACTTGAGAGAGCGTGTTTTCTTTCATGACCTCATCCGGTTTTCCATTCGCAATCAATGCTCCATTAGCAAGCAACCAGATCCGATCAGCTTTATCATAACTATGATTTAGATCATGACCACTCATAACTACGGTTCCACCGAATGCACAAAATTTCTTTATCAACAGATCAAGTGCTGCTACCTGAGTGATATCAAGATTATTCGTAGGCTCATCCAAGAGCAATAATTTGCCTTCCGAATTGATTGCTGGCCAGACTTGCAAAAAAACCCCTGTTAATCGCACCCTTTGCCATTCACCACCAGATAGATTGCCTACAGGTGTCTCCAGCAGCTTTCCCAACTTAAAAAAGGAACAAAGTTCTGACAACACGCCGTCACAATTAACAAGATGCGCAGCTAAATGCAGTTGCAGATATTGAAAAACCGGCATTATTGGCACAGAAGAAATTTGTTGGCTAAGCCATGCTCTGTGCCGTGCTAATTGGCAGTGACTATATTGACTAAGACACTTTTGCTGCAAATTGATTACACCACTATAAGGTAAAATACCGGCCATACAGGCCAGTAATGTACTTTTTCCTGAACCATTCGGCCCAATGAGATGTACCTGCTCACCTTGTTGTACCAACGCTGTCAGCGGCATTAATCGGTTTCGTACTGATACTTGGCTGAGAGCCATTAACTGATTGGTCACTTGCACATTATTCACCTTCTTAATTCCAGTCTCTGACTCTCAATAATAACCAAATGAATACTGGCGCACCCAATGTTGCAGTCACAACGCCAATCGGCACTTCTGCATTATTTAAGCTAAGGCGGGAAAACAAATCAGCCAGCAATAATCCACAACCGCCGGATAGAACACAGGCAGGCAATAGCATTTTATAATCTGTCAGACCGCATAGGCGCAAAATATGTGGAATAACCAAACCAATAAAACTGATTGTTCCAGCAAGTGCAACACTTAACCCTACCAATAACCCAACAGCAAATACAAATAAATTACGCCAATAATAAAGCGAGATACCCAACTGTTGAGCCTGTGTTTCTCCCAGTGAAAGAAAATTAAGTACTTTTCCTTGCCTGCTCAACCAAATGATCAAAGGAAACAAAGCGACTACCAACCATTGCTGCCGCCAGTCTATTCCACTGAAACTTCCCATCATCCAATACATTAGCTGACGCAAATCTAGGCTAGTACTAAAATAAACCATCCAGGTCATTAACGCTCCAGAAACGACACCAAAAGCAACCCCCACCAGCAACAAACGCGCATTATTCAGATAACGCTTTCTTGAAAAAGTCAGCAATATCATTGTGACAGTCAGCGCTCCGAGCACCGCGCTAATACTTAATAACCAGAATGGCGCAATACCATGAAACATCAACACCAGAAACACGACTACCACGCTAGCACCATTACTGACCCCCAATAGCCCAGGTTCCGCCAACGGATTTTCAAATAGTGCCTGCATTACGGTACCCGCCACAGTCAAGCTTGCACCCACAGCAACTACAGCTAATACACGCGGAAAACGCAACTGCCACACAAATAATTGACCTGTTTCAGAAAACCATTCATCAGGCCAGATCCAATTTTCCCCGGCACAGAGTGAGAGAAAAAAAACCAATAGAAATAAACAAATGAGAATTGCCAGAAAGCGATAATCACGCCTTTTCTGACGAGTCACTAATTCAGTGATGGAATAAGTGGGCTGCATGGTAAATCAAGCTCATGAGGGAGAATTCGTTTAAGAAAAAGGCCGCTATTGATGCGGCCTTTTTGATTATTCTTTAGGCGTGGCTTTCTCAACCCTGCTTTTTAACTTCTGACCAGGACGGAATGTCACTACTCGGCGAGCTGTAATCGGAATGTCCTCACCAGTCTTAGGATTACGCCCCGGACGTTGGTTTTTATCCCGTAAATCAAAGTTGCCAAATCCAGACAATTTTACCTGCTCACCATTCTCCAAAGAACGACGCACTTCTTCAAAGAATAATTCAACCAGATCTTTAGCATCACGTTTGCTAATTCCCAGTTTCTCAAACAGATTTTCTGACATTTCAGCTTTAGTAAGCGCCATAAGTTCAGTCCCTCAAGGATGCTTGGAATCGCTGTTTCAGCACTGCAACACATTTATTAATTGTCGCAGCAATCTCTTCTTCTTCCAGTGTACGCGCGGTATCCTGCAAGATAAAACTTATAGCAAGGCTCTTATGACCCTCTGCTACACCTTTACCACAATACACGTCAAACAAGTTTATGCCAACTATATGATTTACGCCAACTTTCTTGCACTCAGCCAGAACATCTTCTACAGCAACACTTTCAGGCACCACGATCGCAATATCACGACGGTTTGACGGGAAACGGGAAATCTCTTTCGCATGAGGAACCACGCGGCTTGCCAGCTTGCTCCAGAGTACTTCGAACACCACGGTGCGACCATTTAAGTCAAGTTTACGTTCCAATTCTGGGTGAACTACACCAATATATCCGATGTATTCATTTTCCAAATAAATCGCGGCGCTTTGACCTGGGTGCAACGCCGGATTTACATCTGCCCTAAAAGAAATCTTAGATAATTTTCCGGTTAACTCCAGAACAGCTTCCAAATCACCTTTCATATCGAAGAAATCAATAGATTGTTTTTCCAGTGACCAATGTTCTTCAAAACGATGACCGGTAATGACTCCCCCTAACATCAACTCCTGACGAATGCCCTGCTCCGCATTTTCATCAGGAACAAAACGCAAGCCAGCTTCAAACAAGCGTACACGGTTTTGCTGGCGGTTCTGGTTATATACCACCGTCGTTAGTAAACCCGTCAGTAGAGATAAACGCATTGCTGACATATCTACTGAAATTGGGTTAGGTAGTATCAACGCTTGTTGCTGTGGATGTAACAGCGCCTGAATTTTGGGATCAACAAAGCTGTAAGTAATCGCTTCTTGATAACCTCTATCAACAAGCATCGTTTTAATACGTTGCAGGGAAAGATCCGCTTCATGATGTTTTTTCATGATAAGATCTGCACGCATCGGTACATCTGGAATATTGTTGTAACCGTAGATACGGGCAACTTCTTCCACCAGATCTGCTTCCAACTCCATATCAAAACGCCAGCTTGGCGCAACCGCTTGCCAGCAATTTTCCTGAATAGTGACTTTGCAACCTAAACGGGTCAGGATGTCACCAACCTGTTCATCAGGTATATAGTGACCAATCAACCGATCCAGTTTTTCACGACGTAATGTGATTGTCGCGGACTGTGGCAATTGAGATTCATCAGTAACATCAATAATCGGACCGGCTTTACCACCACAAACATCAATCAACAGTTGAGTCGCTCTCTCTATTGCTTTGTGTTGCAACTGAGGATCAACGCCACGTTCATAACGGTGAGAAGCATCAGTGTGTAAACCATAACGACGAGCACGGCCAGCAATCGCTAAAGGGGCAAAAAATGCGCACTCAAGTAAAATATTTTGCGTCTCTTCATTCACACCTGAATGTTCACCGCCAAAAATACCTGCCATTGCAACAGCTTGTTTTTCATCAGAAATAACTAGCGTATCAGTAGAAAGATTAGCTTCTGTGCCATCCAGCAGCAGCAATTTTTCATCCTGCTTCGCCATACGCACAGTGATTGAGCCATTCAGACGTTCCAAATCAAACGCATGCAATGGTTGGCCCAATTCAAGCAATACATAGTTAGTCACATCGACAATCGGGTCGATGGAACGGATACCACCACGACGTAATTTTTCACGCATCCACTGTGGTGTTGCCGCTTTCACATTAATGTTTTTAATTACCCGTCCCAAGTAACGTGGGCAAGCTTCTGTTGCTTCAACACGAATAGGGAAAACAGCATCTGTTGTCGGTTTTACTGCTTCAATTTGTGGTTCAGTTAATGGCATTTTATTAGCAACCGCCACATCACGCGCAACCCCTATAATACTTAGGCAATCAGCGCGATTAGGCGTAATACTAATTTCAATAACTTTATCATCCAGCTCCAGATATTCACGCAGATCAACACCTAAAGGAGCATCAATTGGCAATTCAATAATACCGTCGTGATCCTCAGAAATACCCAGTTCAGAAAAAGAACATAGCATCCCTTCAGAAGGTTCACCGCGCAGTTTTGCCGCCTTGATTTTGAAATCACCCGGTAATACAGCACCTACGGTTGCTACTGCAACTTTCAACCCCAAGCGGCAATTTGGTGCACCACAGACAATGTCCAGTAGCCGTTCACCGCCTACATTCACTTTTGTTACCCGTAGCTTATCTGCATTTGGATGCTGGGCACATTGAACAACTTCACCGACAACCACACCATGAAATTGACCGGCAACAGCTTCAACGCCATCAACTTCCAGACCTATCATGGTAATTTGATCAGATAATGTTTCACTGCTAATGGCTGGATTTACCCATTCGCGTAACCAGAGTTCACTGAATTTCATGAGATATTCCCGCCTTTATTTAAACTGTTTGAGAAAACGCAGATCATTTTCGAAGAACGCACGCAAATCAGTTACACCGTAACGTAACATTGTTAAGCGTTCCACTCCCATGCCGAAAGCAAAACCAGAGTAAATTTCAGGATCAAGGCCAACATTATGCAATACATTAGGATGGACCATACCGCAACCCAACACTTCCAGCCATTTGCCGTTTTTACCCATTACATCAACTTCCGCCGAAGGTTCTGTAAATGGAAAGTAAGAAGGTCGGAAACGAACCTGCAAATCTTCTTCAAAAAAGTTAGTCAGGAAATCGTGCAATGTTCCTTTCAGGTTGGTAAAACTGATATCACGATCAATAATCAAACCTTCCACTTGATGGAACATAGGTGTGTGTGTCTGGTCGTAGTCATTACGATATACACGACCCGGTGCAATGACGCGAATTGGCGGCTGTTGACTGTGCATAGTTCTAACCTGAACACCTGAAGTCTGAGTACGCAACAGACGTTTGGCATCAAACCAGAAAGTATCATGATCAGCACGCGCAGGATGGTGAGCAGGAATATTCAACGCATCGAAATTATGATAATCATCTTCAATCTCAGGGCCTGATTCTACAGAAAATCCTAATTCACCAAAGAAAGTTTCAATACGCTCTATTGTGCGGTTAACCGGATGTAGCCCGCCATTTTCCATACGGCGACCCGGCAATGATACATCAATCTTTTCTGCTGCTAAACGGAAGTTCAGAAGGTCAGTTTCCAGTTTTTCTTTACGAATATTCAGAGCTTCCAGGACTTCCTGCTTAGCTTGATTAATAACCGCCCCTGCTGCTGGGCGTTCTTCGACCGGCAGATCACGCAGCGATGACATTTGGAGAGTTAAATGGCCTTTTTTGCCTAAATATTCAACACGCACCAAATCCAACGCAGCAACATCCTGGGCATCTTCTATGGCTGCTCTTGCTTTTGCAACCAATTCAGCGAGATGTGGCATCGTTTTCCTCTTCCTTCGGCCTAACGGCCTGCTAGTAATGATCGTTAATGACTTTATATACCTATTTCTGTTCTTACTGTCATAAAAACAAAAAAGCCTCCACGACGGAGGCTCAGGCGCTACTTTTCGTTTCTTTTCTTACGCGCATAGCCCCCTGAATTCAGGTGCTAAAGTAAAAAAAGATGCGAAAAAAAGCTAAGGACATAATGTTGGTTCTCTCGGAATAAAAATCTTTTTGACAGCGATATTTTCGTAAGCCGCATGTGACAACAAAGTAAAAGAGGGAGCGTGCTCCCTCTTTACTACCCTAACTTATGCCAGAGCGCTCTTCGCTTTTTCAACTAAAGCAGCAAACGCCACTTTGTCAAACACAGCGATGTCAGCCAGGATCTTACGGTCGATTTCAATAGAAGCCTTTTTCAGGCCATCAATGAAACGGCTGTAAGAAATGCCATTCTGACGTGCAGCAGCGTTGATACGTGCAATCCACAGTTGACGGAACTGACGTTTACGCTGACGACGGTCACGGTAAGCGTACTGCCCTGCTTTGATTACTGCCTGGAAGGCAACACGGTAAACGCGCGAACGGGCACCATAGTAACCTTTCGCTTGCTTTAAAATTTTCTTGTGACGTGCACGGGCGACAACACCACGTTTTACGCGAGCCATATACTTCTCCTATCGTCTCTGAGTTCTAATCTAAAAATTGCTTATGCGTAAGGCAGGCAAGCAACAACCAGGCCCAGATCACCTTTGGAGACCATGCCCTTTGGACGTAAATGACGTTTACGCTTGGTTGATTTCTTAGTCAGAATGTGACGAAGGTTAGCGCGCTTACGCTTAAAACCACCACTTGCAGTTTTTTTAAAGCGTTTAGCGGCGCCGCGTACTGTTTTAATCTTTGGCATTTTAATTTCCACTTCGCATTGTGAATTACAACGAATTAGTCAGGCGAACAAGCCCCAACCATCTGAACCGACTGGAGCTTATTACTTGATTGCCTAACTATTTCTTCTTAGGAGCGAGCACCATTATCATCTGACGGCCTTCAATCTTCGAAGGGAAGGATTCAACTACCGCCAGTTCATCCAGATCGTCACGGATGCGGTTAAGCATCTCGACACCAATCTGTTGGTGCGCCATTTCACGCCCACGGAAGCGCAGGGTGATTTTGGCTTTATCGCCATCTTCCAGAAAGCGAATCAGGTTGCGTAGTTTGACCTGATAGTCGCCTTCATCTGTACCAGGACGGAATTTAATTTCCTTAACCTGAATAACTTTTTGTTTTTTCTTCTGCTCTTTGATCGACTTACTCTTCTCATAGAGGAACTTGCCGTAGTCCATAATACGGCAAACCGGCGGCTCGGCATTCGGGCTGATTTCAACTAAATCAACATCCGCTTCCTCAGCTTTTTCAAGAGCTTCCCTCAGACTGACAATGCCAATCTGTTCGCCATCTAAACCTGTTAAACGAACTTCAGAAGCGCGAATCTCTCCATTAATGCGATTAGGACGCGCTGTTTGAATTCTTTTTCCGCCTTTAATACCTTATTCCTCCAATTGATGAAGATTGCGACTGCGTATTTCTATAAGCAGTGTTTCGATGAACTCATTAACATCAATGCTACCCAAATCTTTACCACGGCGGGTACGAACAGAAACTTTTCCTGATTCGACCTCTTTTTCACCACAGACAAGCATGTAGGGAACACGACGAAGAGTGTGTTCACGGATTTTAAAACCAATCTTCTCGTTTCTCAAGTCTGCTTTTGCACGAATGCCTGCATCTTGAAGTTTTTTTACTAATTCCTGTACATAATCAGCCTGGCTATCGGTGATATTCATCACTACCACCTGCTGTGGAGCAATCCATGTCGGGAAGAAACCCGCATACTCCTCTGTTAGGATGCCGATAAACCGTTCCAGTGAACCCAGAACCGCACGGTGAATCATTACAGGAACCTTACGTTCATTATTTTCACCTACGTAGGACGCACTCAAACGACCTGGTAGTGAAAAGTCGAGCTGCACAGTACCACATTGCCACGCACGATCCAAACAATCATGCAAAGTAAATTCAATTTTCGGTCCGTAGAAGGCTCCTTCACCTGGCTGATATTCAAATTGAACACCATTTTCTTGTAGCGCCGCCGCCAGAGCTTCTTCCGCTTGATTCCATTGTTCCTCAGTACCAATGCGCTTTTCCGGGCGGGTTGACAGCTTAACCACGATTTTTTCAAAACCAAAAGTGCTGTAAACGTCATACACCATCTTAATGCAACTGCTAACTTCCCGGTGAATTTGCTCTTCCGTACAAAAGATATGAGCATCATCCTGAGTAAAACCACGAACACGCATTAAACCATGTAATGCCCCTGATGGTTCATTACGGTGACAACTACCAAATTCAGCCATACGTAACGGCAAATCACGATAGGATTTTAAGCCTTGATTAAAAATCTGAATATGCCCTGGGCAGTTCATCGGTTTAACGCAATATTCTCGGTTCTCTGAAGAAGTGGTAAACATATGCTCACCGTAGTTTTCCCAGTGACCCGTTCTTTCCCACATAACACGGTCCATCATAAACGGACCTTTAACTTCCTGATATTGATATTCTTTCAGTTTGGTCCGAACAAAAGTTTCCAGCTCACGGAAAATAGTCCAACCATCATTATGCCAGAATGCCATACCAGGAGCTTCTTCCTGCATATGGTACAGATCTAATTGTTTTCCAATCTTACGATGGTCACGTTTAGCCGCTTCTTCCAAGCGTTGCAGATAAGTATTGAGCTGTTTCTTATCAGCCCACGCAGTACCGTATATCCGTTGCAACATTTTATTGTTGCTATCACCACGCCAATATGCCCCTGCGACTTTCTGCAATTTAAAATGATGGCAGAAACGCATATTTGGCACATGTGGGCCACGGCACATGTCAATATATTCTTCATGATTATAGAGACCGGGACGATCATCGCGACTGATGTTTTCATCCAAAATCTGTACTTTATAATCCTCGCCACGAGCAACGAAAGTATCACGAGCTTCTTGCCAGCTCACTTTTTTCTTGATGACGTCATAGTCTTTCTTGGCAAGTTCCAACATACGCTTTTCAAGCAGCGTAATATCTTCCTGCGTCAGGGCGCGGCCAATATCAACATCATAGTAAAAACCATTATCAATAATCGGACCAATAGCCATTTTCGTATCTGGCCATAATTGTTTAATCGCATGGCCTAATAGATGAGCACATGAGTGGCGGATAATTTCCAGCCCCGCATCATCTTTACTCGTGATGATGGCAAGATTTGCATCTGAATCGATTAATTCACAAGCATCCACTAGCTCACCATTTACGCGGCCAGCAATACATGCTTTCGCTAAACCTGGACCAATATCACAGGCAACATCCATTACAGAAACGGCATGGTCAAACTGGCGTTGGCTACCGTCAGGAAGAGTAACAACAGGCATTTAAAATCCTTATCTACAGTGGTGACCCACACGAAAGGTCACTTGAAGGAGTTTGATATTCAACTAAAATAACGATTTAAATTATTATCTCGTCAATCCATTAAAGTTTGGTACTAAAATTGGCACCCAATGTAAAAAGTGACTACCTTCAATACCTAAACATCGCGAAAATATACCACCAACAACCATTCAGGTCACGGCGATGTTTAGCATCGGTACCATCATTTGCACTTATTTATGCAAATGCGCAAACTATAAAAAATAATTTTATACCCGTCATCTTTCAAGTTGCCCTTTGTTGGCTGCACTCGCTCACCCCGGTCACATAGTTGGTCACATAGTTATCTATGCTCCCGGCGATTCTCTCCCTTGCCGTCGCGACGCATCTTGAAATCCATAAGGTATATATTTTCTGGCCCTGAAAGAGAAGGTCGTCTTTAAGGATACTTCCTGCTTTTTTAGTCATGCCATCTTTCATCTACTATCTCAATAAATCTGTTAGATATTTGGCAACTATCATTCTTGGCAATCATTACAAATGTTTCTCTATTTTTGCCCCACTTATCCCAGTCGGCATGAACATGGGTTCGATAAACATTAATGAAAATACTCAGGCAACGCTTTCTCTCTGGAATTGGATGTAAATGATTTATTATCAATTCTGTAGTGATAATTTCCCTAATAACGGCAAATGGTCACTCATGAAATGTAAATATTTGTTCTATTTCATTCTTATTTTTCGGATAAACACTTTTTATTGACAATTAATGCCATAACTTAGACTAAAATCATCAACAACTACCAACATCCACTCAATATCTTATTGAAAAATAAACAACTTAAACAAAACAAGGAACAAGTAAAATGCCGCATCAAATACAACTCATTAAACATTTACAAAAACATTCCGTATATTCAATTACTTTAAAATATAAGTTAAGGATAAAATTAATTTCAGCATATGTTATTCCATGATAATAAATCACTATAATTAATGTAAAAATTAATTACCTTTAACCCCATAAGAAAATAATTTCCAATTAGAATTTACCATCGCATGATGTAAATTGAAATGAAGTCTTACACCTTTTAACTTGTAAACATCAGTGAACATACATATTAAAACCCCCTCCTCCACAATCAGTATTAAAGGAGGGATCATTTTATCTCCCAAAATCCACTACAGATTTAGGGCAAGCCTTTCACAGTTAAATTTAACAAAAACCGCTGTAAATCCTCGCCAATGCGAGGCTGTCACAAATGGAATCATCATTTTTATCAGCAACTCAATCTGCCAATACTAACGAACGATAAGCCTTCTTTACCTTCCATAAATAGCGTGGAGCCTGAGGTGCTGGATGATTATCCTGAACATACTGATAAAACTCATCCGGTGTCATGCGGTTTATTTTATTAACGGCTAATTGACGATCTGCACTAAAAGTACGCAAAAGAGCACCCGCACCATTTACGTAGGCAACAATAGTGGCATAGTAGAGGGTCTCAGGGTTATCAATACCTGCCAGATGTTGCTCTTTCAGGATACTGATATAAGCAGTGCCAAGATCGATATTGGTTTTAGGATCTTTCAACTCACGAGTTGTCGGTTGACCAAAACGCCCCTTCTGTCGATATACATCCCGCCCTGCGGTCGATGCTTTAATTTGCATAAGACCAATTGCATTCGATTTACTGACTGCATCAGGGCGAAAACCGGATTCAACTTGAATAATAGCTCTGATAAGCGTTTCATCAACACCATACCGATTGGATGCCTGTTGAATAAATGTGTCAAAAGGCGTTGGCGGGAAAGAAGAAATTCTAGCTCCGTTGGCAATATTGCTAAGCATACGTTGCTGACCGGACTGTTTACCCACATTTGTTTGTTGAGCATTTCTCTCAGCACAACCGACTAACAGCACGACCAGTGCCACAAAGCTCAGTCTTAATTTCACCCTATAATCCTCTGGATCAAATTTTACTAAAGCGCAGCATATACAATTTCGTTTACAATCTAAAAATATTTTTACTTAACTTTTCACTGTATTCATGTTCATATCATATGGAATGGCTATCGCAACAATCGTTGTTTCCAAATTTTATAATCTTGACTTTACTTAAATGATATTGATAATCGTTATCATATACTTATAACAAGTAAGGTTTGAATTGATGAAGAAAAAACTTTCTCTGCTGTTACTTTCTCCTCCTGTCTTAGGAATTATGTTGATTCTCTTATCCGTAATTCTATTTAGTCATCAGGTATCCGCCGCCAAACAATTTAAAGTTGTCACGACCTTTACCATCATTCAAGATATCGCACAAAACGTAGCAGGTGACGCAGCGATTGTTGAATCAATTACTAAACCTGGTGCCGAAATCCATGATTACCAACCTACCCCCAAAGATATTATAAAATCTCAACATGCTGATTTGATCCTTTGGAATGGGCTAAATCTAGAACGCTGGTTTGAACGCTTCTTTGAAAACCTTAAAGATGTACCTGCTGTTGTTATTACTGACGGCATTGAACCACTACCTATCCGTGAAGGGCCTTACAACGGGAATCCTAATCCTCACGCCTGGATGTCACCCACAAATGCTTTGGTCTATATCGAGAATATCCGCCAAGCATTTGTAAAATACGATCCTGAAAATGCAGAAATCTATAATAGGAATGCCAAAGCCTATGCTGAGAAAATCGCGCAACTGGATTCTCCATTGAGAGAACGTCTTTCCCGTATTCCACAGGATCAACGTTGGTTAGTCACCAGTGAAGGGGCTTTTAGCTATTTGGCTAAAGATTACCAATTCAAGGAAGTTTATCTATGGCCGATTAATGCGGAAGAACAAGGTTCACCACAGCAAGTTCGTCATGTCATTGATACTGTAAGAGCAAATAAAATCCCCGTGGTGTTTAGCGAAAGTACCATTTCAGATAAACCCGCTAAACAAGTCAGTAAAGAAACAGATGCCCGTTATGGTGGCGTTCTTTATGTAGATTCACTCTCAGGCAGTGACGGCCCAGTACCAACTTATATTGATTTACTGAATAAAACTGTAGATACAATCGCAAAAGGATTTAATCAATGAATAGCAATATGCTGTTTGAACGTCCTCATTTAGTCGTCGATGACGCCACTGTGACTTATAACAACGGTCACACAGCTATTTATGATGCAAGTTTTTCTATCACCGGTGGAACTATTTGTGCGTTGGTGGGCATTAACGGTAGTGGTAAATCCACATTGTTTAAGACCATCATGGGGCTGGTAAACCCATCTCAGGGAAAAGTAACTCTGAGTGATATGCCAGTCAAAAATGCTTTGAAAAAAAATATCATTGCCTATGTCCCTCAAACAGAAGAAGTTGACTGGAACTTTCCAGTATTGGTTTCTGATGTCGTTATGATGGGCCGCTATGGGAAAATGGGATTCCTGAGAATCCCAAGTAAAAAAGATCACCAAGCTGTTGATAAAGCACTTGAACGCGTCGGCTTAACAGCCCTACGCAACCGGCAGATTGGCGAACTCTCAGGCGGACAGAAAAAACGAGTTTTTCTTGCAAGAGCTCTGGCTCAGGAAGGCAAAGTTCTATTACTGGATGAACCTTTTACTGGTGTTGATGTAAAAACGGAAAATGCCATCATTGACCTGTTGTGTGATTTACGTGATGAGGGCCATCTGGTTCTCGTTTCCACACATAACCTTGGTAGCGTGCCTGAATTCTGCGATCATGTTATCTTGATCAACCGGACTGTTCTGGCAAGCGGCCCAACAGAAACAACATTCACCCAAAAAAATTTAGAGATGACTTTTGGTGGAGTACTTCGTCATATTAATCTATCCGGCCCGGAATTACATGATGATGATGATCCACGCTCCTTGACTGTTATTACTGATGATGAACGCGCTGCCGTATTTTATGGTCACGATCATCATGTTCCGCCAAGGCAGAGTCAGCATAAGGAGAAACGTCAATCATGACAGAGCTTTTGCTGCAACCCTTTCACTATAATTACATGGTAAAAGCCATCTGGGTTAGCGCCATCGTCGGTGCCGTTTGTGCCTTCCTTTCTTCCTACCTGATGTTAAAAGGCTGGTCATTGATGGGAGATGCTCTCTCTCACTCAGTTGTGCCTGGCGTCGCTGGTGCTTACGCATTAGGTCTGCCTTATGCAGGTGGCGCTTTTTTTACCGGAATGCTGGCAGCGCTATCTATGACTTTGGTTCGTCATATCACTCGGTTACGTGAGGATGCGGTCATCGGGTTCATTTTCTCCACTTTCTTTGCTGCTGGCTTATTAATCGTTTCTCTCAATCCTACATCCGTTAACGTACAAACCATTATTTTCGGCAATATCCTTGGCATCGCTGATGAAGATGTTCTCCAAGTTGAAATCATTATTGCGATTTCATTTATCGTGCTCATGTTTATCTGGAAAGATTTACTTGTTGTATTTTTTGATGAAACGCATGCTCGGTCTATCGGCTTATCTCCCTTGCGGATGAAAATTATTTTTTTTACTTTGTTGAGTGCTTGTACTGTCGCAGCCTTACAAACCGTCGGCGCTATTCTGGTGATTGCAATGGTAGTCACCCCTGGCGCGACAGCTTATTTATTAACTGATCGTTTTAAGCACCTGCTGATCATTGCCGTTGCTATTGGTTCCCTGACCAGTGCATTTGGCGCTTACCTAAGTTTCTTCCTTAACGGCGCTACTGGTGGTGTTATTGTTACGCTGCAAACCATTATTTTCCTACTAGCATTCCTCTTTGCACCAAAACATGGGCTATTCGCTTCACGCATGCGTGCCAGAAAAGAATCCTCAACATTGGCTCAGGAGACACAACCATGAATGAGTTAATACAGCTACTCACTGAGCCGTTTATGTTTCCATTTATGCAACGGGCGATATTCGCCGCGATTGTAACAGGAGCAGTATGTGCAATGCTCTCCTGTTATCTGGTTCTTAAAGGCTGGTCGTTAATGGGCGACGCCATTTCTCACGCGGTATTACCCGGTATTGTGCTGGCTTTCGCCGCCGGTATACCGCTGGCTATTGGCGCATTCCTTTCCGGTATCTTTTGTGCTGTTGCAACAGGATATCTGAAAGAGCATAGCCGGATAAAAGAAGATACTGTCATGGGGATTGTTTTTTCAGGCATGTTTGCCTTTGGTTTAGTCCTTTTTGCCCGCATTGATACCGATCAACATCTGACTCATATTCTGTTCGGAAATATACTAGGGATCACTAAAGACGAGTTGAATCAAACATTATGGATCACCGGTATCACGATGGCGGTAGTACTGCTAAAGCGCAAAGATTTCATGCTTTATTGCTTCGATCCGAACCAAGCACGCGTAGTAGGATTACCGGTTAAACTTTTGCATTACGGTTTGCTTTGCCTGCTGTCCATGACCATCGTCGCTTCTCTGCAAGCAGTGGGAATGATTTTGGTTATTGCAATGTTGATATCACCGGGCATTATCGCTTTCATGTTATGCCGCAGTTTTGACCGAATGTTAATCGTCGCTATCATTGCATCGGTCAGTTCCTGTGTCCTGGGTACTCTGATCAGTTTCCACATTGATGGTGCAACAGGGCCATGCATCGTTATTGTTCAAGCTATCTTTTTTGCACTAGCTCTGGCTTATAGTCAGATAAAACTTGTAAGAACAAAATCTAAACGTAAAACGTATCAAGCTGCTCTACAAATCTCTAACGAACCCAACCAATAACAAAAAGGGTTATATCTGTTTTGAGATATAACCCTGTTAATCATCTTTTTTACCTGATCATATATTTTCTCTGACTATAATTGTTCATAAAGTAATTGACGACGTAGAGAGGTGAACCATGTGGCAGGCAATAAATCGTTTGTTAAACGAACATTTCGGTGTTGCTGAAATTCACGATAAAACTCAATTAGCCGGAGGGGACATCCATCAAGCTTGGCGAGTCACACATGGAAAACAACAAGTTTTTGTCAAATCAAACCTGCGGGAAATGCTCCCTGTCTTCAAAGCAGAATCAGAACAGCTTGAACTCCTGGCACGTAGCCAGACTATCCGTGTTCCAACTGTTTATGGTATTGGCAACACCCGTGACCATAGCTTTCTATTGCTTGAATTTCTGCCTTTAAAATCTTTTGACCCTCACAGTGCCTATCGCTTCGGTCAACAACTGGCAAAACTTCATCAGTGGAGTGAGCAACCTCAATTCGGCTTTGATTTTGACAATATGCTGGCAACGACACCACAACCCAATAACTGGCAACGACGTTGGCACCAATTTTATGCGGAAAAACGGGTTGGTTGGCAATTACAAATCGCAGCAGAAAAAAACATGATATTTGGTGATATTGATACTATCGTCCAAGCTGTAAGTAACAAACTTCAACACCATCAGCCACAACCCTCTCTCTTACATGGCGATCTCTGGCCAGCTAATTGTGCTTCACTGGATGATCAAGCCGTTGCCTTCGACCCAGCCTGTTATTGGGGAGATCGTGAATGTGATTTCGCTATGCTACCGTTATACCCTGATTTACCCATGCAAATTTTCGATGGCTATCAGAGCGTATGGCCACTCCCCGCCAATTTTATTGAACGGCAACCTGTGTATCAGCTCTATTATTTGCTTAACCGGTGTAATCTGTTTGGTGGTGATAATCTTATTGCGGTTCAAAATATTATTGATAATATTTTGACTGAAAATAGCTAATAAGTGGCTAATCAAGCTGCGAAACCCTTATTCCGCAGCTATAGCCAACCGGAGAATCTACCAGCCTAAGATTTTCAATAGAAAATAAAAAATTGCACCGATAATTACCGGTGAAATATATAAGATATAAATCTGACTGAACAGTGTATGACGAGGAAGCTTAATTTTTAATTCAATCTGTTCTCTCGTCAGGCCATCATTGCCTTTGGCTTTTTCAATAATAAGCTGGTCTTCAATGCTTTCGCGTATAAACTTTACTTGTCTGTACATACGTTGACCTGATGCATTCATAGCAAGGCCGAAAAAAATAAGAAAATAGATAATCAGGAAACCAAGTGTTGATCCAGTAAAAGCAGCCAGATGATCAGGTGTTGGCGAATTTTTCCAGAAGAAATCCAGAAATGGGGTATTAAAACGCACCATTTCAGCCATCATTTTCAGTAAATCATCCAAAACAGCGTTGATACCATCACCTTTAATACCATGTAACCAAGCAAGATTGATCACAGAAACAATAGTCGATAAAAGTGCCGGAATAAAAATCACCCAACCTAAAACTCGCTTAATAACAGCGATGTATCCGGCTTTGTGGTAAGTCATCGATACCCCTCATAGCAATAAGCAGATTTTATTTTTGGCTAATCATAGCCCATCAATCACCAAATTTAACTTTATATTTAATTAACTAAGGATTTCTTACCATGTTCCCGCTTAGGAAAAGATTTCACCTATTGAGATTGTTACAATCAGCTTTCGCTAACTGTCTGACCAGAGAGATACTAAATGTCTTTTCATTTACCAATAAAAGCGGCCATTTTCGATATGGACGGTTTACTGATTGACTCTGAACCCTATTGGACCCAAGGAGAAAAAGAAGTATTTAGTGAGTTAGGCTTGGATTTTTCTTTAGCAAAAAAACTACCAGATACTCTTGGACTACGAATTGACCAAGTTGTGGAGCTTTGGTACCAAGCTTCTCCCTGGCAAGGGGCATCAAAATCAGACGTGGAACAGCGAATTACCGACCATGTTATCGATTTGGTAAAAGAAAACCGTCCTTTACTCCCAGGTGTTGAATATGCTCTAAACCTTTGTCGCAAACAAGGACTGAAAATCGGCCTAGCCTCAGCCTCTCCACAATATATGTTGGAACAAGTGCTTGAAATGTTCAGCCTTGATCACTATTTTGATACTGTCGTTTCTGCTGCCAAATTACCTCACAGTAAACCCAATCCTGAAGTTTATTTGCGCGCTGCCGAACAATTGGATGTCGCTCCGATAAGTTGTGTAGCTCTGGAAGATTCATTCAATGGAATGATAGCAACAAAAGCTGCAAGAATGCGTTCAATCGTTGTGCCATCCGCTCATCACTTTGATGATCCACGTTGGGCTCTAGCAGATATTAAACTGCATTCTCTCGAACAACTCACTGTAATGAACATCACCTGATTATAACTTTAGCTGCCATCATTTGTGCCGATGGCAGTTTCTTAATTGTTTACATAATAGCCGTGGCGCTTATGTCTTATTCTGTCAAACAAAAAGCTAATTAGATATTAACGTCATATATTATTAAATAAGATATTTTTGCTTTTCACCCTCTATCTTACCCACGTAAAACCCTCTATACTTCGCCGACTGTATGGATAGACAGTTATTAGTCAGAGGAATTTATGACCGCAGAAGGGCATCTTTTATTTTCCGTTGCCAGCATTGTCTTGGCACACAAGCTAGAAATAACACCAGAGATAGCTAATGGAGACTGGCTGCATATGCTACCAGGGGTGTTGCTTACTGCCTTGTTACCTGATATCGATCACCCTAATTCAACCTTGGGTAGATTATTCAGATTTATCTCCATTCCCGTTGCCAAACTCTGTGGTCATAGAGGATTTACTCACAGCTTACTTGCTCTCATATTAGGGATTACTTTATTTTGGCTAAAAATACCGGAAGAGTGGCTAATCCCAACTGATTTTTTTCATGCCATGATTGTTGGCTATCTGAGCCATCTGATTGCAGATATGTTAACACCTGCGGGTGTGCCGTTATTATGGCCAATCAAAATACGTTTCTGTCTACCTGTGCTTGGCAAACAAGGAAATAAAAAAGCAGAAAGGTTTATTTCTGCGCTATTAATTGTCATTGCCGTTTTTCTACCAGAACATATTGAATATTCTATACTTTTCTATATCAATCGCATCAAAGATCTCTATTTCTAATGTTCTAATTGACTAAAAATAAATCTTAAAAGTCATATTTGTTATATCAAATTCTATATAGTTATAAATGAGAATAATTTAAGCTGATACTATCTTCCCCAACTGCTTGTTGTAATGTGTTCGTTTGCAAACTTACACGATTCGATACAACTTATGACTTAACTAAATTGAATTCTGGAGTTTGGGGATGAATTTACCACTCATTTCGAATGTGCTCGTCTTCGCAGCACTGCTTTTGCTATTGTCAAAAGCCAGTTCACGACAATGGAACTTGTCGAAAAAGGTTTTTGCGGGCCTTACCATTGGCGTTATTTTTGGCTTGGCACTGCAACTAGTTTATGGCTCTGATAATACCATCGTGAAGGAATCCATATCATGGTTCAACATTGTAGGTAATGGTTACGTACAGCTTCTACAAATGGTCATTATGCCTCTGGTATTTGCCTCTATTTTGAGTGCAGTTGCCAAATTACACAAAGCATCTTCTCTAGGAAAGATCAGTTTTCTGACCATTGGAGCGTTACTATTTACTACAATGATCGCAGCGCTTATCGGTATCATGGTTATCAACCTGTTCGGCCTGACTGCTGAAGGTCTGATTCAAGGTCCTCAAGAAACAAGCCGCCTGTCTGCTATCGAAAACAACTACGTCAGCAAAGTCTCCGACTTATCTGTACCACAATTGATTTTATCTTTTATTCCTAAAAATCCATTTGCAGATTTAACCGGCGCTAATCCAACTTCTGTTATCAGCGTTGTCATTTTTGCAACCTTCTTAGGTATCGCAGCCCTGCAAATGTTGAAAGATGATCATGAGAGGGGTGAACGCATATTAGTCGCTATCGATACTATACAAGCATGGGTAATGAAACTGGTCCGTTTGGTTATGCGCTTAACGCCGTATGGTGTTATGGCCTTGATGACCAAAGTTGTCGCCAACTCTAATATTCATGAAATTGCAAAACTGGGAACCTTTGTCATTGCATCCTACATTGCACTAGCGCTAGTATTTGTTGTTCATGGGTTTCTACTCTCTCTCATCGGCATCAATCCACTTAGATTCCTCAAAAAAACCTGGCCAGTGTTGACCTTTGCATTCACCAGCCGTTCCAGTGCAGCCAGTATTCCGCTGAATGTCGAAACCCAGACACTCCGTATTGGCGTACCAGAATCTATCGCCAGTTTCTCAGCATCTTTCGGAGCAACAATTGGTCAGAATGGCTGTGCCGGGATTTATCCCGCCATGTTGGCGGCAATGGTTGCTCCAACAGTGGGCATAAACCCTCTTGACCCGATGTGGATTGCAACACTCGTTGGCATTGTCACTATCAGCTCTGCTGGCGTTGCCGGTGTAGGTGGCGGTGCTACGTTTGCCGCACTGATTGTCTTACCCGCAATGGGATTACCTGTAACATTGATTGCTTTATTGATTTCTGTTGAGCCTCTCATTGATATGGGCCGTACAGCACTGAATGTAAGTGGCTCAATGACTGCTGGTACTATTACCAGCCAACTGATGGGGCAAACTGATAAAACTATCTTCGATCAGGAAGAACAAGTTGAATTAAGCCAGCTATAATTTAAAACTTCAAAAGTTGCAAACAAAAAAGCCGGGGTTGATTTCCCGGCTTTTTATTTTATTAACAATACTATTTATTCAGGTATTGTCCACTACGCAGCGCTTCAATACGTTTGTCCAATGGTGGGTGAGACATAAACAGCTCACTGAATGTTTTTGATTTACCATTAATACAGAACGCTTTCATACTGCCTTCTTCCTGAGGTTCATAACTGGTTTTCAGGCGTTGTAAAGCAGCAATCATTTTTTCACGGCCGACCAACTTAGCAGAACCTGCATCTGCATGGAATTCGCGATAACGTGAGAACCACATTGTGATAATGCTTGCCAGAATACCAAATACTATTTCCAACACCATTGAAACAACCATGTAAACAATCGGATTGCCGGAAGAGTTACTCTCTTCCTCATCACTGTTGCCAGACAGGAAACTTGACACAGCCTGAGCCAACAGACGAGAAATAAAGATCACGAAAGTATTTACTATCCCTTGCAGCAAGGTCATCGTAACCATATCACCATTAGCAATATGACTAATCTCATGAGCAATAACAGCTTCTGCTTCTGCCCTACTCATGTTGTCCAATAGACCGGTGCTGACAGCTACCAGAGAAGCATTACGACGCGCTCCGGTAGCGAATGCATTAATATCAGGCGCGGCATAAATCGCAACCTGAGGCATGGCAATATTGACCTGTTCCGCTTGACGGCGAACAGTTTCAACTAACCAATGTTCAACTTCATTTGCTGGCTGTTCTATGACCTGACCACCCACTGAACGCAGGGCCATCCATTTGGACATCAATAGGGAAACAAATGCTCCACCGAAACCGAACAGGCCAGCCATAATTATCAGACCTTGTACACTACTCCCCCGAATTCCTGTCAAAGAAAGTATTATCCCGAACACCAACATAACAGCGAGGTTAGTGAGGAGGAACAAAACAATTCGCATCATAAAAACCGGCTTCCTTTATTAATAATCATAAATGCACTTTCAGAACTACTCTATAAATAAGGCTGTTCTTGCTATATTCAAGGCTTTTAACCTGTTAAGCGACAAGATCAACACAACTTTACAAAATCATAAAAAAACCCGCATTAGCCTAACACCAATTGGTTAAACAAAATACTCCAATACCCGGTAATGCTGAGAAAATGTGAAACAATTCATCTTTCCTGAAAAGAAAAAAACACCTTAAAAAGGTTGTTCATATTACTGAAAACCTAATATACCCGTTATCTTTCAAGTTGCCTCTTTGTTGGCTACGCTCACTCACCCCAGTCACATAGTTATCTATGCTCCCGGGGATTCGCTCCCTTGCCGTTGCGATGCATCTTGAAATCCATAGGGTACATACCGTTCACTCAAAACATCCCAAGCAAACGGTATTGGGCATTAATCATTGACAGGTTTGAACCCATTATTTTACTTAGATTTAGCTAACATTTTCTCAGCAGGTTGGTGTGCTAAATCAAGTGCAATCTTCACTGACTCATCAAGATAGGGATCTGGCCCCTGATAATCTTTAGGTAAATCATCCAGTGAAATTAACGGCTTTTTACCCTCGCGTTTAAAGCGATCATTTATACGATTCAGCTTCAGAGCATCCGCCTCTTTATTCTCTTTCTCCCTTTGTGCATAGTTCAGAGAAACCATATTTTTATGCTCTTTCATCGCTTTATAGTGAGCAATATCCTCATTGATATACTTGAATTCTGAATCATTTGTAATACGAGCATTGTGAGCGGCATTCAATTGAGGAACCAATGCAGCAATAATTTTAGACCCTGTATAACGGGCAGGAGGAATGCCATCCCAAGGCAAAGCATTATCTTCGAAACTTTCCCCCGTTTCTGCCGGATCAACCCCCGTTGGCATGACGATATCAGGAGTCACCCCTTTACGCTGAGTACTACCGCCATTCACACGATAGAACTTCTGAATCGTATATTGGACAGAACCCAGTGATGGCCAATCAGGACGCATCATTTGATCGTAAATACGACTCAAAGAACGATATTGCTGGACGGTACCTTTACCAAAAGTCGGCTCACCAACAATCAACGCTCGCCCATAATCCTGCATTGCCGCAGCAAAAATTTCAGAAGCAGAAGCACTAAAATGGTCTACCAGAACAACTAAAGGCCCTTTATAGTACACCACTTCATCGGTATCAGAATCCTGGCGGATTTTTCCATTGTTATCTCTAACTTGGACAATCGGACCACTTGGGAGAAACAAGCCTGATAAAGAAACCGCCTCTGTCAGTGCACCACCACCATTGCTACGCAAATCAATGACAATAGCACTGACATGCTGTTTGATCAGTTTTTGTAATTGAGTTTTAACATTATCAGTCAAACCAACATAAAAACCGGGGATATCAAGAACACCCACTTTTTCCTGACCAATTGTCTTAACTGACATCTTCACAGCCCGGTCTTCCAAACGGATCTGCTCGCGAGTTAAAGTCACAGTACGTGGTTTTGCCCCTTTGGTATCAGAAACAACCTCAAGCCGTACTTTACTCCCTTTAGGACCTTTAATCAGCGCAACCACATCATCCAGACGCCAGCCAATAATATCCACCATAGCCTTACCTGGCTGAGCAACACCAATAATCTTATCGCCCACGTTTAATGCTTTGCTTTTGGCGGCAGGTCCACCAGCAACCAAAGAATTTATAACTGTGTAGTCATCATCTATTTGCAAAACAGCACCAATCCCTTCTAGGGAAAGACTCATTTCTGAGTTAAACTGTTCAGTATTGCGAGGTGAAAGATAATTGGTATGAGGATCAATTTCACGGGCAAACGCAGTCATAATCAATTGGAAAACATCTTCACTTTGACTTTGTGTCAGACGTTTTAACGCGGATTGATAGCGCTTGGTGAGCATCTCTTTGATTTTATCGTCCTCTTTACCGCTGAGTTTGAGGTTGAGCCAATCATACTTAACTTTAGCATCCCAAAGTTTATTTAGCTCTTCCACACTCTGTGGCCAAGGGGCTTTGGAACGATCAACATCAATTGTATCGTTACCATCAAAATTCATTGGCTGTTCAAGACGCGATAAAGCGTACTGATAACGCTCAAAGCGACGTTTCTGTAACAAATTAAACAAGTCATATGGAAGTTCCAGATTCCCACTTTCCAACTCCTTGCCTAACAACTTTTTCTTATCGGCATATTGAGCAATATCTGATGCTAATAATATGTTATGGCTGTAATCCAGTATATTGAGGTAGCGATCAAATATTTTTGCCGAAAAATCACCGTTTAAATCAAATTGGCGATAATGAGAACGAGTGAAGCGGGATGTTACCCGCTCGCTCACTGTTGAATGCTGAGGTTCTTGTTCCAATATAGGTAGTTGTTCAATACGAACAGGAACAGCCACTGGACTGTTTGTATTTGCATAACAAGTACCAAAAATTGAAACACCTAAGACAAAAGCCAGTCTGACGAATTTGTTCATGCCCAGGTTGGCCTCCGTATCAGAACTGTAAATGTTCTGCGCGTACAATCATTGCCAAACCGGAAGGCAATTGTACTCGTACACCATCTTTGGCGATTTCAAGCACAGAAGCATCCACTGAACTTTTACCCACTCTTACTTTAATTTCCTGACCGATTTTCAGCGATGAAACATCGACAATCTGAGTCGGTGCAGGTTGAGCAGGTTTAGCAACTGGCTTACGTGCTTGCTGAGGGCGCTTTTGTTGGCGGGGCTGTTGCTGCCGTTTTTCCCCCTCAGTATTGTTAGCACGGCGACGAGGAGCTGGTTTCTTGGCTATGGGCCGTTCATTTTTTTCACCAGCAGCCGCATTTTCAGCTTCACGTTTTTTAGCTCTTTGCTCTGCCCGCTGCGCCTGAACCCGTGCTTTGGCTTCAGTCAGTTGCTGGAGAGCGTGCTCAATGTGCTCCGCTTCCAGTTCACCGCACGAATTACCATCAAGGTCAACACGCTGCGCACCTTCTTTAACACCATACAGATAGCGCCAACTTGATGTGTACAGACGTAAGGCGGAGCGCAGTTGTGTTTTACTTAAACACTCTTCGTCCTGAATACGTTCAACGATATCTTGAAAAATACCGATCTTTAAAGGACGAGCTTCACCTTCTGCTACGAAACAGAGCGGGAAACGCTCAGCTAAAAATGCAATAATCTCTTTACTACTATTCAACTTAGGTTGATTTTCCATGAAATTTCCTGATTACAACGGTTTTGCCAACCAGCATAGGCATGAACTGGCGTCATTATAATAGCGTTGCTGATAAATGCCACGTTATCCATATGTTAAGTTACATTCAATTCAACATATTTAGGCACAACGCACTGTTCTAAATGAGCACAAAGCCCACCAATAAGGGCTTGTAAGCCAAATTCGTCTTTCTCGTCGAACCTATTAAAGACCGTACTATCAATATCCAATACACCGATGATTCTATCGCTTACGATTAACGGCAACACAATTTCGGCGTTGCTAGCAGCATCACAAGCGATATGGCCGGGGAACGCATGAACATCATCAACACGCTGGGTGCGCTTTTCCAGTGCAGCCGTTCCGCATACCCCCTTGCCAACAGGTATTCTGACACAAGCAACTTTTCCCTGAAATGGCCCTAACACCAACGTATCACCATCAATCAAGTAAAAGCCAACCCAGTTAACATCATGCAAGCGTTCATACAACAATGCACTGGCATTAGCCAGTGTTGCTATTAAGTCATACTCACCAGACAACAGAGCTTTTAAGTCCCCCGTAAGCTCCCGATAGAACTCATTTTTATTCATAATTGACCTATCCGATGAAATTCACAAAACGCATCTCTATTTTTATATCAAAAAAATATCCAATGCCCATAACAATAAGGTTAACAGTCTGTCACACTGACGTAAATTTTTTACTGTCTTTAATAAGATATTCTTTAATTATATTTATTGAGTACTGGTAAAGGCTTGTGAGATATCACACTACTCACCAAAACATTATCAGAGGTGCAACCAGTACAAATATGATTCACTGTCAGCATCTCTATACCCTCATACAATAAAATCAAATTGAGCTTTTTCACAATTATAAAGATCAATTATCTGATAACAGTGTCGCACATTAGCCCCTTTCATTTGAGAGTTAACTAATTGTGTAGTAAAAAACAAAACATTCAAACAATTTATCCGTAGAATTATTGCATCTACCACGCCATCACTAACACTTTTAGTCCTTACTACCACACCAAATAAATATTTCCTACTGAATGTATAAAAGGTCAAAGAATGACAAAGATAAAAAAAGCAATATGACGATAGTAAGTTTTAGAACAGATAATTATAACAGCAATATCATCTACCGATTATCCAACATAGAAAATATTATTACTGGAAATCTCAGCTATTTGATCTATCCTCAATGATGGACAAACTGGTCTTACCTGTTATCTAAAAGTTAAGGAGCGATCATGAACCAGACAAAATTAAGAATTTCTAGCTACGAAATTGACGATGCTATCCTCTCTTTACCTTCTGAAGAGGAAGATATCACCATTAGTATTCCTTGTAATTCCGACCGTGAACTTTGTATGCAGTTGGATGGATGGGATGAACACACAAGTATTCCCGCCTTACTAAACGATAAACACATTCTGCTTTACAGAAAGCATTATGATAGACAAAAACATGCATGGGTGATGAGGGTGGTCTGATGTCCACGAAACTTGTGACAAAAAAAGGCCGAGTTGACTCCTCTACTCGGCCTAGGGAAAATGGCTCTTAAGAGCCGTGCGCTAAAAGTGTCATTGAGACGGAAAACAACTTACAATTTAAAGCGTAGCTGACATACTTGCATTTTACCAACTTTCTGGATAATAAATAATCAAAAACAACATCTTCCATTAAGCCAAATAGACGCTATACCCTACGGATTTCAAGATGCATCGCGACGGCAAGAGAGTGAATCCCCGGTCACATAGCAAACTATGTGACCGGGGTGAGCGAGCGCAGCCAACAAAGAGGCAACTTGAAAGATAATGGGTATATTGCTTAACTCAATGACATTATCTCTTATCGCACAATGCTAAAGCTGCTTGTTGGAATGGTTCTATACTCATTTTTTGAGTCGGATTTTTGCTATCATCCAATAGAATAATATCCAAAGGCTTAGCATTTACTTTCCCTACCTTCATCATCTCTGTAGCCATATCATTCAATGGGTATTGCACTAGCGTACTTGGATTAATCACAAACAGAGCCTTATTTGTTCGGCAATCCAACATCACCTCTTCCCGTGTAAATGCCCATTTATCACCAAATTGTAGCTTACTCACCGTTTCAATCGGTGCGGCAACATTTTGAAAAGAGAGACAAAACAAGGAAAGTATTAAAAGTAAATGTTTCATAATAGTTACCAATGTAGATATAAAAGCAAGCGAAATGGATCTTTTCACACTATCTATCACTATCTATACGCTCCAGCTTCTACCATATTCACTATATTTTAGTGTCAAGAATAGACTACACCAATAGCACTAGTCAGTTAAGAAAATCAAATCGGTTGATAAGTAGCAAAAACAGCAACACATAATAAAACTAATGCTCCAAGAATAATTTCAACCCAACTATTGATCATCAACAATTGATAGCGGCCAGGTTGCTTCAGTTTAGGAACCAAGATATAGCGGTTAATTAATGCCAGCATCACCATACCCGCCACTAATGCTATCTTCAGCCATAGCATGGATTGATATTCACTGCCGCTGTATTTCGGCCAGTTCGGCAGCAAAATTAAGCTGCTTATGATGCCCGTCATAATAATCAGGGTTACAGCAACGTGACCATACTTGGAAAAACGCATCATAGAAATCATAATCTGTTTATCCAACCCTATAGCCAATTCATTTTGTATCCGTAAAAATTGCAGGCATAGCAAAAAGGGCCATAATCCACCAAACCAATACCCAACACTTACTAAGTGAATTACCTGATTAACTTGAGAAAAAACACCGGTTATCCCATCATGCATTACCGAATGGCCTATAAAGGCATGGCAGGAGAGTAAAACTGTAGAACTGATTAACATCAGAATATTTCTGGCTTTTTGTTTACTGATAAACAAAAACCCCGTAGCAACTATTGAAATCAGTATTTGCCATTGCCAAACTTTACCAAAAGTTGTTCCCAGTACTGCCAACCAGATTTCTAGATTATAAATATCCTGCCAGCCATCACCCATTATTCCCGCTTGAATAGCCAACCATCCAATTGTTGTTATTAATGTCACAACGGTACTGATAATTATTCCTAAACGAAGGCGCGCATCAATCAGAACAGATAAACGCTCAGGAACCAAGATGGCAGTAAATACGCTAAAACCAAACATTAACATAACTGCCACAAAATGGGTGAAGCGACAAAGAATATACAGCGCCGCCAGAGACATAATTATTTCACTGTAAAGCTATAGACACCTTTGGTCTTATGCCCATCAACAGAAACCACGCTCCAGTTAACATCATATCTCCCTGTCGTTAGTTTATCTTCGATGGGAAGAATCAGTTTTGTGTTAGTTGCCGGATCAAGCTTCAATTTTCCGGTTTTAATGGGCCTATTTTCCGGACCAATCACTTTTACTTTACTAAAATTCAGTTCAATACCTTCCGAAAAGCTTAGCGTGATTATCTGCGGTGTATTTTCTACGGTAGTATCTTCTGCCGGAATTTGTTCTGTTAAGTGCGCATGGGCCAAAGCTTGCTGGCAAGATATGCCAACAAAAAGAACAATTAAAGCAGATAATTTTCGGCAAAAAGAGCGGATTGTGCTAATGGTCATCAATAACTCCTTAATTTTCAAATGAATCTCTATAAATTGTCATCATTTTATATCAAAAGAGTTATTTTATCTGCGATAACTTACAATGAGAATTTCGTCTTGTGAACTATCGCGCAAAAATAAAGGAAAACCGCAGCATTGGCTTTAAATACCTAAAGTTATTGCGACTACTGCGGCTAATTAATTCCATTTCATTAGGCAGGATTTGCAGCAGCCAAGCCTTTCAGATCTTTATCTAACAAGAAGAGTGCCTTACCATCCTCACCTACCATATCCAGTTTATCAAGGATAGATTTAAACAATTTCTCTTCTTCATGCTGTTCTGCTACATACCATTGCAGAAAGTTAAAAGTAGAATAATCCTGCGTGATTATCGCCAGATGAGCAAGTTTATTAATTTCGGCAGTAATAAACTTCTCGTGTTCATAAGTTCTATTGAGTACATGGGTTATAGATTCATAATCGACCGAAGGCGCATCAATTTGTCCCAAACGTGGCATTGCACCTGTATCACTTAGATAATCAAACAAGCGATGCATATGCTGCATTTCTTCCTGAGAGTGTGATTTAAAAAACGCAGCGGCACCTGGTAATCCTTGATCACTGCACCATGCACTCATTTGCAGATATAAATTCGCAGAATAGAACTCCAGATTCATTTGCTCATTTAATTTACTAATCATTTCTTGGTTTAACATAATAGATACTCCAGTTATTAATTCACCTGTATTATGCCAATTAAATCAAAATAATAAAACCCAATAAGAGAAAATAAATTAAATGTATATATCACATTGAAATATAAATAAATTTATCAATAAAAAAATGAAAATGAATCTCATTTAATATATTTAAATGAAAATGAATTACATTTACAAAATAATCTTCATCAAAGAATTTTTATATTTAATGATAATGAATATTATTTATATTTATAAAATAATCAATTCAGACCTTGCCAGAAAAACCTGTCTAGATTAGTTTTATACCCTATGGATTTCAAGATGCATCGCGGCGGCAAGAGAGCGAATCCTTGGGAGCATAGAGAACTATGTGACTAGGGCAAGTGAGTGCAGCCAACAAAGAAGCAGTTTGAAAGATAACGGGTATATCACTTTGTAAATGAAAGAGACACTTATGAAACATAATCTGGCCGAGCTTTCCACAGAGAATATGGATAAAGTGAATGTTGATTTGGCAGCCTCCGGCGTAGCTTTTAAGGAACGTTACAATATGCCAGTAATTCCCGATACGGTTGAACAAGAGCAACCCGAGCATCTGCGGCAATATTTTCAACAACGTTTAGTGCATTATCGCCAATTATCCAAACAACTTTCCCGTTTACCCTACGAACCCAAAAGCCGCTGATCATTCAGTAAGAGATGGATAACCACCGGACAACCGGTGGTTATATCCAATTACTGATCGGCAAACCTATCTGTCGCACTAATAAGCTGATGTAAAATACCCGGCTCATCAAATGAATGTCCTGCTCCTTCAATGATATGTAATTCCGCTTCCGGCCATGCCTGCGCCAAATCCCAAGCATTTTGCACCCGGCAAGCCATATCATATCGGCCATGAATGATAACAGCCGGAATATCCCGTATAACGTCAATATTATTCAACAGTTGCTGCTCCTCATTCATAAAACCATCATTGATAAAATAGTGGTTCTCAATCCGAGCAAATGCTAAAGCAAATTCATCTTCTGCAAAACACTCCACACTATTTGAAGGAAGTAATGTTACCGTCTCTCCTTCCCACAAACTCCAGAGACGAGCAGCTTCTAATTGCACCCGAAGGTCATCACTAGTCAGCCGCTTATTATAGGCTCCAATCACATCCTTTCGCTCTTCCTCCGATAAAATAGATACTGTTCGTTGCCATTTGTCAGGGAAGAAATTAGAAGCACCATCCTGATAATACCAGTGCAACTCTTGTGGCCTCAGCAAGAAAATTCCCCGAAGAATTAATTCAGAAACGCGTTGAGGATGAGTCTGGGCGTAAACTAAAGATAATGTTGAACCCCACGAACCACCAAATACCAGCCATTTCTCCACCCCCATCAATTGACGTAAACGCTCAATATCTTCAACTAAGTGCCAAGTGGTATTATTTTCCAAGCAGGCATGAGGTTTTGAACGCCCACAACCACGCTGATCAAATAACATGACATGATATTTCTTCGGATCGAATAACCGACGGTGATAAGAGGCAATACCACCACCCGGCCCGCCATGAATAAATACAGCGGGCTTACCTACAGGGTTACCGCACAATTCCCAATAAATTTGATGGCCATCGCCTGTATCCAAATAACCCGAGCGATAAGCTTCACAAGCTGGATATAATTTTCTCAATTCTGACATAACATTTCCTTTACTGACTAACACCAAACCTGGTATCCATCTAATGACGGGTAGAGATAACTATCAGAAAATGTTATTTCAATTCGCTATAACTAATCGTATTTTGCTGACAATCAACGACAACACGATAATCTTTGTCACGCTTAGAACCACGAACAGTCAGCGGAATTTTTAATATATCTTGATCGCCAGTAATATTCTCTGCCTTTATCCACACCACTGGTTTAGAAGTTCCCAACTGCTTTCTATCTTCAGACCAATGGTTAATACGATTTTGCAAAAAATCACGCTTTACTTGAGCGGCGATTTGCGATTTGGTTAAATTATCGCAAGAAATAAATTTATCAACACGTTTGTTCTCCGATACAGCAGATACTGTGAATGAAACAGTGAGCAAAAGTGCAGCACCCGATAGGCCAACTCTGTTAATGATATGACATGCTTTCATACTACCTCCCGTTAATATCTCAAAGTAAGAGATTAAATATGGAGCTAACCTAACATGCCAAGTGAAATAAATGTGTGATTATTGTTAAATAAATAATTTAATTATGTTCATTTTTCATCATCAAACACTACATTAACCTGTTCTTTTCCTCGATGCTGTTCACGAATTTCTTGTGCAACCAACGCAATTGCTTCCCCACTACTCATTCCTTCAACCATCAATTGCTGAATTTTTTCCACTGCTAGCTGCTGTTCCTGATGGGATAAAGTTGGCATATCCGAAAACATGATAATAACCTCTATAAAGTGATCTATGCCGAAGAGTATAGCGATTTTTAACTCAAGTAAGGAATGGATTTCTATGTTAATCTGTAAGGATTAAAATCAAGACTAACTTTCACATTACAACTGCTAAACCAACATCATAATGAGTATTTCACTACAAAAACGGCAATTACCCTATCAACCAGACGCTGCCATCAACTATTTCGCGCCGATTTCAAACCAACCTTGGGCAATGCTGCTCCATTCTGGTTCTGCCGACCATCCCCATAATCGGTTTGATATTCTAGTTGCAGAACCACGGATAACGTTACTCAGTCGTAATAAATCAACGGAAATAAACGAAGATAGTGACAGCTATGTTACTGAGGAAGATCCCTTTTATCTGCTAAAAAGACAGCTAGAGAAATTAAATATTACAGCAAAACTTGATCCCGATTTGCCATTTCAGGGTGGTGCACTCGGTCTATGGGGATATGATCTTGGGCGTTATATTGAAGAATTACCATCACAAGCCAAAAATGAACTATCGTTTCCAGATATGGCGATAGGTATTTATGACTGGGCACTGATTGTTGATCATCATAAAAAAGAAGTGATTTTATTCAGTTATAGTAATGTTGATACGCGCCTGAACTGGCTGACATCTCACCAAACTTCACCAAAAACAGCTTTTACGCTGACCAGTGAATGGCAGTCAAATATGAGTGCCAAACAATACAACGAGAAAATTAACTGCATTCATCACTATCTGTTAAGTGGCGATTGTTATCAAGTTAATCTGGCACAACGATTTTGCGCTGGTTACCAAGGAGATGAATGGCAAGCATTCATAAAACTTAATGAGAGCAATCGCGCACCTTTTTCAGCCTTTATTCGTTTACCGGAAAACAGCGTTATCAGTATCTCTCCTGAACGCTTTCTACTCCTGGAAAATAAACAAATTCAAACTCGCCCGATTAAGGGAACATTACCGCGCTTAGGTGATGCAGAGAAGGACGCCCTGCAAGCTAAAAAACTAGCGACTTCGAAAAAAGACCAGGCTGAAAATTTAATGATCGTCGATTTACTGCGTAATGATATTGGCCGGGTAGCCACACCGGGGTCAGTTAAAGTTCCTGAATTATTTATGGTTGAACAATTTCCTGCCGTTCATCATCTGGTTAGCACAATCACCGCAACACTGCCAAATGAACAACATGCTACAGATCTATTACGTGCCTGTTTTCCCGGCGGTTCTATTACCGGAGCACCTAAAATCAGAGCGATGGAGATAATCGAAGAACTTGAACCTCACCGCCGACATGGATATTGTGGTTCAATTGGCTATATTAGTTTCTGTGGTACAATGGACAGCAATATCACCATTCGTACCCTCTTAACCGAGAAAGAGAAAATATATTGTTGGGCTGGTGGCGAGATCGTTGCCGACAGCATTGCCGAAAAAGAGTATCAGGAAACATTTGATAAGTTGAATTGTATTTTGCCTCAACTAGGGAAAATAAAAGTAATATGATATCGCTGTCTGATTTCGTTAACAGATTTCAGTTACAACTTCCACCATCACCTAAGCGGCTTTCAGATAACAACCGCCATGCTGCGGTGTTATTGCCGATAATCTGCAAACCGAAACCAACGTTATTATTGACCCGACGCTCCGCCACTTTGCGATCACATGCCGGTCAAGTAGCCTTTCCAGGAGGCGCTGCTGATCCTCAAGATAAATCAATAATCGCGACAGCCCTACGGGAAGCGGAAGAAGAAGTTAACATACCTCATCAGAAAGTTCAGGTTCTGGGACAACTTGCCCCTTTAAATAGCATCAGTGGCTATCTAGTAACGCCTATTGTCGGATTATTGCCCCCCGGATTATCCCTCCACAGTAACCCGACAGAAGTTTCCAAAATATTCGAAGTTCCTCTCTCTGAAGCACTTTCACTTTCGAGTTACCACTATCTTGATGTGAATCGCCGCGGTCAGCAACACCGTATCTATTTTTACTGGTATCAGCAACATCTCATCTGGGGATTAACAGCGACGATAATTCATCAATTAGCTCAACAAGTTCAGGTTTGATCCAAATCATTTAAGGATAGTTAATTTGTATTTTTTTTGCCCACCTTTATCACTATTGCTATCATAATTCAAAAAAAACTGTAAACTCCCTTATCAACACTACTAAATCACAGTAAAGTAGCGTACCTCAATATATATAACTATATCTCTATCTTTTTTAAGGAGTCTGGCGTGATTAGCGTTTTCGACATGTTTAAGGTCGGTATTGGTCCATCTAGCTCTCATACGGTTGGCCCGATGAAAGCCGGCAAACAGTTTGTCGACGATCTGGTAAACCAGGGATTAATGCCTTCTATCACGCGTGTAGCCGTCGATGTTTACGGCTCACTCTCATTAACCGGCAAGGGTCATCATACGGATATCGCCATTATCATGGGCCTGGCAGGCAATTTACCCGCCACCGTTGATATTGATTCGATCCCCGGTTTTATTCGTGATGTAGAGCAAACACAGCGTATTAAGCTGGCCAACGGTTTACATGAAGTCGATTTCCCGCGTGACAGCGGCATGGTTTTCCGTAGTGATAACCTGTCATTACATGAAAACGGCATGCAAATTCACGCATTCGCGGGGGATAAAAAAGTTTATAGCAAAACCTACTACTCGATTGGTGGTGGTTTTATTGTTGATGAAGAACACTTTGGCAAACCCTCTCAGGATACCAAACCCGTTTCATATCCATTCAATTCAGCAAAAGAATTACTGATGAATTGTAATAAAACCGGATTATCTATTTCCGGTTTAATGATGAAAAATGAACTGGATCTCCACAGCAAAGAAGAAATTAATGCCTATTTTGCCGATGTCTGGGATACCATGCAGGCTTGTATTGAACGCGGTTTGAACACGGAAGGGGTTTTACCTGGCCCACTGCGCGTACCACGCCGAGCAGCGGCACTACATCGCATGCTGACCTCATCAAACAATCTGTCTAATGATCCAATGAATGTTGTAGATTTGGTGAACATGTTCGCCCTGGCAGTCAATGAAGAAAATGCTGCGGGTGGACGTGTTGTTACCGCACCAACCAATGGCGCTTGTGGCATTGTTCCTGCCGTACTCGCTTATTACAACCATTGCATTGAACCTGTAACGCCAGAGCTTTATATCCGCTATTTCCTGGCTTCCGGCGCGATTGGCATTCTCTATAAAATGAATGCATCAATATCTGGAGCTGAAGTGGGTTGCCAAGGGGAAGTGGGTGTTGCCTGCTCAATGGCAGCAGCCGGCCTGGCTGAACTGCTTGGCGGCAGCGCTGAACAAGTCTGTGTTGCGGCTGAAATCGGTATGGAACATAACCTCGGCCTTACCTGTGACCCAGTAGCAGGCCAGGTACAAGTACCTTGTATCGAACGAAATGCCATTGCTTCAGTAAAAGCAATCAATGCTGCACGCATGGCTTTGCGCCGTACCAGTGAACCACGTGTTTCTCTCGATAAAGTTATTGAAACCATGTACGAAACAGGTAAAGACATGAACGCTAAATATCGTGAAACATCCCGCGGTGGTTTGGCAATTAAAGTTCAGTGTGATTAATCAAATAAATAACCTGTTTTTTAATCAATAAATGCTTCTGTAATGAAAATATCCCTACCTTATGGTTGGGATATTTTTTAGCCAAAACTTAAAATGATCATCTTTTGATCTAAAAAGATGAATATGTTTTCGATTTTAAATTAATAAGATGTTACCGGAAACAGAATAAACGCCTAACAATAAACAAATTATAGATAATTATAAATTAATTTTACAATTTTTAGCTTATTAAATTGTTTTGTGGTTAACATTTTTATCTATTTCATTTTTTCTGACTGACAGCAATTTTCCTCCGGTATTTCTAATGTTAATCTAACAGCCGATTTTTTCAGTCAATAAGAGATAAAGTCTAAATCAAGTCAAATATTTAGGTATCATATTGACAAAAGGTCACTGTTCATACAAATAAGATTTTTATTGGAGGAATGATTCATCAAAATTATTGCAGTAACTTTGTAATAATCCTGCGTTTATACCCAATGGATTTCAAGATGGATCGCGACGGCAAGGGAGCGAATCCCCGGGAGCATAGGTAACTATGTGACTGGGGTGAGTGAGTGCAGCCAACAAAGAGACAACTTGAAAGATAACGGGTATATATTGTTAACAGAGGGGAAAACAAGTGAGTATAGCCATTATGATTGGCACACACGGGGCTGCGGCTGAGCAACTACTTCGTACCGCAGAGATGTTAATTGGAGAGCAAGAAAATGTTTCTTACATTGACTTCGTTCCTGGTGAAAATGCCGATACTTTATTTGAAAAATACAACAGTAAACTCGAAACGCTTAATACAGAGCAAGGTGTACTGTTTCTTGTCGATACATGGGGAGGGAGTCCATTCAACGCGGCTAGCCGTATCGCCGTAGATAAAGAGAATTATGAAATCATCACCGGTGTTAACGTTCCAATGTTGGTTGAAACCTTTATGTGTCGAGATGATGACCCATCTCTGGCAGAACTAGTTTCTGTTGCTCTGGAAACAGGGAAAGAAGGCATTCGGGCCCTGAAAACAGAAGAACCTCAAAAAGCTGAACCAGCCAAGCCTGTAGCACCCATTGCGGCACCTTCATTTTCACCATCGACTGGTGGTCATATGAAAATTGCGTTGGCTCGAATTGATGACCGCCTCATTCATGGTCAGGTCGCGACTCGTTGGACAAAAGAAACCAATGTCAAACGGATCATTGTCGTCAGCGATGAAGTTGCTGCTGATACTGTCCGTACCACCTTGCTAAAACAAGTTGCTCCACCAGGGCTCAGTGCTCACGTTGTCGATGTTGCAAAATGTGTTCGCGTTTATAACAACCCGAAATATGCCAATGAACGTGTCATGTTGCTGTTTACAAACCCAACAGATGTTTTACGTTTAGTCGAGGATGGTGTCGATATCACTTCTGTCAATATCGGAGGAATGGCTTTCCGTCAGGGAAAAACACAAGTTAACAACGCAATATCCGTTGATGAAACCGATATTGCAGCCTTCAAGAAACTAGATGAACGAGGCATTGAGCTCGAAGCCCGTAAGGTTGCCAGTGACAGCCGTCTACAAATGATGGATCTACTCCAGAAGGTTAAAAACGAAAACCAGATCAGAGCAATTTAGCTATTACTCAATGACAAAATTTACTCAATGATAAAAATTTCTTACCGAATTTAATTTGGTTACAGGAGACAAACAATGGAAATTACCGTTGTTCAAATTACATTGATATTCATCGTAGCTTGTATAGTCGGAATGGATTCCATTCTTGATGAATTTCAATTCCACCGCCCACTCGTGGCCTGCACCTTAATCGGGATCATCCTCGGTGATATGACAACCGGTATCATTATCGGCGGTACGCTAGAGATGATCGCCCTTGGCTGGATGAATATCGGTGCTGCAATTGCCCCGGATGCGGCCTTAGCATCAATCATCTCAACGATTCTGGTCATTGCCGGTGGTCGTGATATCGGTGAAGGTATCGCCTTGGCCATTCCGCTGGCAGCAGCAGGACAAGTTCTGACTATCATTGTACGTACCATCACAGTCGCTTTCCAGCATGCGGCTGACAATGCGGCAGAACGCGGCAGCTTGCGGGCGATTAGCTTTATCCACCTATCCGCATTACTGCTCCAGGCTATGCGTATCGCCATCCCTGCCCTGATCGTTGCACTATCGGTTGGCACCAACGAAGTCCAGCAATTACTTGCTTCTATTCCAAAAGTGGTGACAGATGGCTTGAACATCGCAGGAGGCATGATCGTCGTTGTGGGTTACGCAATGGTTATCAACATGATGCGTGCCGGCTACCTAATGCCTTTCTTCTATCTCGGCTTCGTCACAGCGGCATTCACTAATTTTAACCTGGTCGCATTAGGCATTATTGGTATTGTTATGGCCGTGCTGTACATCCAGCTAAGCCCTAAGTATAACAAATCTCAGGTAGTTGCTGCCCCTGGACACGCCAATAACGATCTTGATAACGAATTAGATTAAAAGGATGAGCAAATGTTAGATACAACAAAAACGGCTGCTCAGACAGCAGACCAGAAAAAACTGACACCCAGTGATATCCGCGGTGTATTTCTCCGTTCTAACGTGTTTCAAGGTTCATGGAACTTTGAACGTATGCAGGCCCTGGGCTTCTGCTTCTCTATGGTTCCAGCTCTTCGTCGTTTGTATCCAGAAAATACCGATGAGCGTAAACAGGCACTTAAACGCCACCTTGAATTCTTCAACACTCACCCTTATGTCGTTGCGCCGGTACTGGGTGTCACTCTGGCAATGGAAGAACAGCGTGCTAACGGTGCAACCATTGATGATGGTGCAATCAACGGTATCAAAGTTGGTCTAATGGGACCATTAGCCGGTGTTGGCGACCCTATTTTCTGGGGGACAGCTCGCCCAGTATTTGCTGCTTTAGGTGCGGGCCTCGCAATGAGTGGTAGCTGGCTTGGGCCTGTCTTGTTCTTCTTCTTATTCAACCTTGTACGCTTATTAGTTCTCTATTCAGGTATCTCTTATGGTTATAAGAAAGGGATCGATATCGTTCAGGATATGGGGGGTGGCTTCCTGCAAAAAATGACGGAAGGAGCGTCAATCCTTGGTCTATTTGTCATGGGGGCATTAGTTAATAAATGGACGAAAGTCAATATCCCGTTGGTTGTATCAGAAATTCCTAACCAACAGACGGGTGAAACGACAATAACCACGGTTCAAAATATCCTCGATCAGTTGATGCCGGGCTTGGTACCACTCTTGCTGACATTTGCCTGTATGTGGCTATTACGGCATAAAGTCAACGCTCTGTGGATCATTATTGGCTTCTTTATTTTGGGGATTATTGGTGCCAGATTTGGTTTCCTTGGTCTCTAGTACAATGGTCTTTTAGTACAATATCATTCGGGGAGGCACTCCTCCCCATATTTTCTTTTTTATATACCCTATGGATTTCGAGATGCATCGCGACGGCAAGGGAGCGAATCCCCGGGAGCATAGAGAACTATGTAACCGGGGTGAGTGAGTGCGGCCAATAAAGAGGCAACTTGAAAGATAACGGGTATAACAATGCAAGGATAAGGAATGAGCCTTAATGATATAGTATTAGCTGGTTTAATCGTACTAATGCTAGCTTTTGCTGTTTATGATGAATTCGTGGTTAACTTACTGAAAGGGAAAACTTACTTACAAATAAAGCTAAAAAGAAAACACAAAATTGATGCACTCATCTTTATTATCCTTATACTTATTGTTGTTTATAACAATATTACCGCCTATGGTAGCCGTTTAACCACATATTTATTGCTGTTTACTATCCTGGTGACTACTTATATCGCCTATATACGTTCGCCTAAATTATTTTTTAAAAATGACGGCTTCTTCTATGCAAATACCTTTATTTCCTATAGCAGGATAAAAACCATGAATTTATCTGAAGATGGCATCCTGGTTATTGGTTTAGAAAACAAAAAATTATATATATCAGTAAGCCAAATTGATGATTTAGAAAGAATTTATAAATTTCTCATCGAAAACAGATAGATAAGTAATAATAATGAATTAGCAAATAAATAATAAATAGTCAGCTATGCGCTGGCTTTTATTTTTCTCATAAAATAGATAATGATAATTATTATCAATATCATTGATTAACCCTAAAAATAATATTATTTTCCCTTTTTGAATTATTGTGCTATCTTTTAAATTGTCATGGGGAGTAGCCTGTTTCAGAGAAACGATTTAGTTAATTTCTCTGAAAAGCCCGTATCAACACGCTCGTTACAAAATAAACGTGGTGCGGGTAGCCTTATTGCTATCTTAACAGGCATTATTGTTGCTAAAAATAGCAAATGAAATAGTCTAATGAGATAGCTATTAATTCGGTTGGCAAGACCATTGCATATAGCACCATCATTGGTTGGGGGTGGGTTATATGTATATGGAAACACCCAACCGAGGCTATATTAATGAATATGTACGCAACCCTCATCCTAGCTTTAGCACTTTCAATGGATGCCTTTGCTGCTTCAATTTGTAAAGGGGCCGCACTACATAGACCACATTTTCGTGAAGCAATCCGTACCGGTTTAATATTTGGTTTGGCAGAAGCCTGTACCCCATTGATTGGCTGGTCTCTAGGGCTTTATGCCAGCCAATATATTATGGAGTGGGATCACTGGGTTGCTTTCACTCTGTTATTCATTCTGGGTTGTAGAATGATTACAGAGAGTTTCAAAGCAAAGCAGGAAAAAAAGTGTGAGTCACCCTGCCGCCATAATTCAATAGTGTTGATAACAACAGCCATTGCCACCAGCCTGGATGCAATGGCAATTGGTATTGGGCTAGCGTTCCTTGAAGTCAATATCGTGCATACTGCGATGGCTATCGGACTGATGACAATGATTATGGCAACATTGGGCATGTTAATTGGCCGTTATATTGGCCCACGGTTAGGCAAACGTGCTGAACTTATTGGTGGGCTAATTCTGATTGCAATTGGCTTCAATATCTTATTTGAACATCTAGAATTATTTATGTACGCTAAATAACGCCACCAGCCCAAAATATTTATACCCTATGGATTTCAAGATGCATCGCGACGGCAAGGGAGCGAATCCCCGGGAGCATAGGTAACTATGTGACCGGGGTGAGAGAGTACAGCCAACAAAGAGGCAACTTGAAAGATGACGGGTATATGCCCGTAAGTCCATAGGGTATACCTGTTAAACGCTATATTTTGGGCTGAAATCTTGATCAACTAAAGCGTTGATAGACCCGCAATATAAAATCAGTTTCACATTCAAACAGCGTTCTATCTGCCAATCCTTTTTTCACAGCTTCTGCTGCTCGCCAGGCAAATGGTGTCATCTGTAATAAATGATACGCTCGCAGGCCATCTAATTTCATTGGGTAAGATAGCGATTCCTCGGTTATCAATTCAAATCCTTCCAATGGTTCTGCCTTCAATGGATGAAGATGAATATTTTGATAAATCAACTCTTTGAGCTGATAAAGATGGCGAGGACCAGGAGTGACTGTCAAAACAATTCCCTGTGGCTTAACCACCCTCGCCAACTCTTCCGCTTTACAAGGCGCATAGATTCTTAACACCCCGGCAAGCGACTTATCAGCAAATGGCAAACGATGGCTCGACGCAACACAAAAGCTGACAGCAGGATAGCGCTTAGCGCCATAACGAACCGCGATCTTAGCAACATCTAACCCATAGATTCTAAGATTACGTCTCTTGCTTAACTGTGCTTCAATCGCAGCGGTGTAATAACCTTCACCGCATCCTATATCCAGCAAACTCTCTGCATTTTCTGGCAGATACTTTTCCAGTAATTCCGAAACCCGTTGTTGTAATGGTTGATAATGCCCTGAATCCAAAAACGCTCTTCTTGATTGCATCATCTCCGGGCTATCCCCCGGCTCCTTGGATTTTTTATGCTGAACGGGCATCAAATTAACATACCCTTCTTTAGCACAATCAAACTGATGATTATTCTCACAGCGCCATTGCTGTCGAGCGAGCAATAAAGAGTGATGACATAAAGGACATTGATAAGACATAAGATTCCAAAAAATATAAGCAAAAACCAGCCAGCACTATAGCATATTCTGATACTTTTCGTCGTAAATCATACTAATTAATGATTCTATATAAACGATTAATCATTATCTTGAATGAAATTATATTCCATTATTTTCAGTCCTTTTTTTGAAGCGTCTCGCAATATCTCTATGGCATAAATATATTTATCAGGTATGATTTTTCAAGTAAAACCCAATAAAATATCATTGTTAATAAGTCATTTAACTAATAGAAATAACTAATAATGCAGGTAATAGAATGAACATTTTCATACAATATTTTCATAAATTAAGATCAATTTCACCGAAATTCGATATTATGCCCAATACAAACTACTTTGATCTTATCCCACAGAAAAGTGACGTTGATACTTTAGCCGATGATCTGGATAAAGTCCGCGCAGATTTTGCTGCGGTATTAAAGCAATTCAATGATGAAATCATATTATCTACAGGGAAAGAGACGATACATGAACAAAAGAATCACCGGAAAACATCCGAAAATAGCTAAACAATCTAATCAAAGTGATATCAATCCATTATATCCTATGGATTTCAAGATGCATCGCGACGGCAAGGGAGAGAATCCCCGGGAGCATAGCAAACTATGTGACCGGGGTGAGCGAATGCAGCCAACAAAGAGGCAACTTGAAAGATGACGAGTATATAAATAATATCCCAAAATAGCGCTACATTTTATACCGCTCATAATTCTATGTATAACAATGAGTTGAAGAGGGCTATGTGTAGCATAATTACGAAATGTTATTTATTATCAATTTCCTGATTCAGAAATATTAACGCTTTATGAACAACATCAGAAACACAAACATGGGATGGAAAAAATTTGCCTTATTCCAAGGTAAATGATAAAAAAGTATAATGAAATTATTTGCAATATAAGGAGAGAAAATTGCGGTTTATTCAAGATGGGCCACTTATTCCTGATGAATTATTACTTGCCCGTGATCAAGGGCGCGTAGTTTTCTTTTGTGGCGCAGGGGTATCTCTTGCTAAAGCTAAGCTTCCTAGTTTTTTTCAATTGGCACAGAAAGTTATTGATTTACTCGGAACGACTAATGATAGCCGAGCTCGTCAACTTTATGATTTTTTGAATAAAGGATTAAAAGATAAGGAAGGAAATGAAGTTGAATTACCTTCTTATGCATCAACCCTTATTTCAACAGATCGGATATTTAGCTTATTAGAACAAGAGTTCGAAACGAATTTAATTGAAAAAACTGTAGCTCAAGTACTGAAACCATCGGACATAGTTGACACATCTGCACATAAATCATTGTTAGACCTTGCCACTACATCCGAAGGTCGAGTGCAATTAATTACAACTAACTTTGATCGCTTATTCAATGAGTGTTCCTTGACAGAGATTCCGTATTTTCTACCTCCAAATTTACCAGATTTATCCAAAAATGAATTAATTGATGGACTGGTATATCTTCATGGAAGATCTAATTCCGATTACATTGGTGCAGAAAGCAATGGTTTTGTTTTATCAGGTTCAGAGTTTGGAAGAGCCTATCTTTCCGATGGTTGGGCAACGAACTTTATTCGAGAGATTTTTTCTAAATATACAGTTGTATTTATTGGCTATTCTGCAAATGATCCCCCAATGCAATATTTGCTCGAAGGACTTAATAAAAATCTGATAAAAGCAAAAAATGTATATGCATTTCAATCTGGAACCATAGAAGATGCAAGAAAACTATGGGAACATAAGGGTGTTCAAGCAATTGCTTATAGTCCTGAAGATAAACATGCCGCTCTTTGGAAGACATTAGATGCTTGGGCGAAAAGAGCGCAGAACGTAGAGCAATGGTATAGCGAAACTATAGAGATGGCTCGACGTGGCCCAACCAATCTCTTATCCCACGAACGTGGACAAGTTGCTCATATTGTATCTACTTCAAAAGGTATGGAAAAATTTGCACTTGTCGATAATCCACCTTCTGCAGAATGGTTATGTGTTTTTGATCGTAATATACGACTTGCTACACACTCTAATAACCGCTGGCCTTTGAGATGTAACACTTCCCCTGAACCTTTCACTTTATACGGTTTAGACTTTGATAAAACACCTGATATTTATCAAAAGAATAATGAAGATATAGAAATAGCTAAAAAGGCATGGGATGCGTTTCAACCACATCATGATGATGTTAAAGAGTTAAACGAGAAACATTTTGCTTCATTCAGAACAACATCTGAATATGGAAACTCAAAGTTATCTAGTAGACAATGGTATCTTGGTGCTTGGCTTGCAAAAGTAGCTCATCAGCCGACAGCCATATGGTGGGCAACGAAACAAAATTATCTCGAACCAGCTATCCAACATTACATTTTACAGAAACTTAAAGAGAATAAAATAGATAGTGAAATTCGCAAAATCTGGCAATACCTAATTGAGTCTTGGCAATATGAAGATAAAGATTTAGATCTCCACTGGTATAGTCTATCACACGAAATTAAAACATACGGTTGGAATGAAGTGACGTTCCGTCAATATATAAAACTGACGCGCCCATATTTAGCTGTATCTAACAAAATAAATAGCCTTCTTCCTCCAATTAATACGATAACTGAGCTTCGTGAATTTCTGCAATTAGATGTACGGTATATAGAAAAACACCATTTTGATGCAATTAATATTCCAAATTCTTTACTAATTAAAGTGATTCCAGAACTGAGGAAAAATATTGAATACGCTCATTCGTTAGAATCAGAGAAAAGGACACCTCACTCAGTGCGTTTGTTATCACCAATTAGAGAGGATAGCAGTATAGAACTAGGTTTAAGTATAAGAGATGTCGGACTGGAAGGATACGTATTGCGATACGTACATTTGTATGAAAGGTTAATTCAACTAGACCTGTATGAAGCAAGAAACGAATTCTTGAGTTGGCCCAGAAATAATCCTATATTTTCACAAATTCGTATATGGATTGCATGTAAGCCTGAAATCGTCCCCTCTTCCGATTTTTACCCACTTATCAATGCATTAAGCGATGATGAATTTTGGAATGAACATAATCAAAGAGACCTGATGCTAACACTTGCAGATAGATGGGATGAATTAAGAGAGAATGAGTGCATTGAAATTGTTGAGCGCTTATTAAAAGGTAGGCTCATTCCTACATGGATAGATAGTAATCTAGGCGATAAATGGCAAGCTGATAGTATCCTAAATCGAATATTCTGGCTTAAAAATAAAGGTTGTAACTTTTATATTGATATAAAAGAGCAAGTTAGAGAACTTCAGAATATATCTCCTGAATGGGAGATTGAGCTAGAAAATAATGCCACTACCTCTATGAAATCCAAAGGCGGATATATAAGTATTGAATCTAACTGTAATGAATTATTGTATATTCCTATAAGGGATATTATTCCGCAAGCCTTAGAATTTAATTGTGTTGAACAGATCGTTTCAAAGAAGAACGACCCTTTTAAAGGATTATCACAGCAATATCCATTAAGGGCTTTTTCTGCACTAAGACATTGGGCTAAAGATAAAAAAGAGTATCCTAAAGAAATATGGGAAAAGTTCCTGTCGTCTGAATCGCGAAAAAATGATAAAAAAAAATTCATTTATTTTATTGCAAGACAAATGATGTCTTATTCTAACAAAGATTTAGTCTCAATTATTGATCCTGTTTTATGTTGGATTTCGTCTATAAATGAAAAGTTAGCTTCTATAGATATTGACATCTATGACACATTATTAAAGCATCTTATTGATACTATAGGGATAATGCCAGCTCCTATTACTACCATCGAAATTAAAAAAGAACAGCGAGATTGGATTCGAGAAACTGAAAACTCTCCCATATCATCAATCGCACATATATTGTTTAAAGACTCTCGTCTAAAAAATTTCCATTTAGAAGATAAATTATCTCAACAATGGCTTTCTCATATTGAACGTTTGAATGCTTTATCAGGTGATTCCAGGAAATATGCCTTAGTATATTTAGCCAAACAACTAATTTGGTTTCATCACCATATTCCAGTGTGGACTAATAATAATTTGTTGCATGTTATTGAAAATAGTGAGCCAGACGAGAAAGAAGCATTCTGGAATGGCTATTTCTGGGGAGAAGCCTTCCCCGGAAGCTCTCAGTTGTATGATACTTTGAAACCATTTTTACTAGGCTTTTTACGTGATAGCGTGTCTTTTCACCCTGAACTTCAAACAAATTCAATAGCAAATTTTTTATTATTTGGTTGGGCTAGTGAATTGTATGAAAAATCAAAGCAATTTATTTCCGATTCTGAATTTAGATATGCTCTTGTTTATGGTGATGAAAAATTACGCCATAAAATCCTATGGTTGCTATGGAGGCTTTCTTCAAAAGATGAACCTGATAATAAATTTTTTTTACAATGGCGAGTTTTAATAATTCAATTTTTTACCCATGTTTGGCCTCGTCAAAAGGTAATAAAATCACCAAAAACAACAGAAAATATTTCCCGTATTTTATTTTCTCAAGAAACTATGTTTCCAGAGTTAGTAGATATTGTTATGCCTTTCTTAACATGCACGAACAATGGTGAATCCTTGATGTATTATATTAAAGACGAAGAAATAGTTAAAAAATTCCCTAAAGAAACAATAGCGGTTTTATCCAATACTTTACCTGAGGATGTAAAGAAATGGCCTTATGATTTTGAGAAATGGCTTGAAAAAATGGAAAAAACTGATGCCAGCTTAGGTTCTGATAGCAAATTCATTGAGCTTAAATATAAGTGGGAGTATCGCTAGACACTAATACAAATAACAGTCTCTATGAGTCTGTAGTTTTGCATATGGCGTTAACTGCAACATCCCTAAAGTAGTGAGTGAACCTGTTCTGTAACCAGTATAGTTCACTCCTTTTAGTTTTCCCTTTCTCCACAACAAGCGGGCAAATAGCAGGTTATTCATTACTTAACCTGAGGTTTGCTTAAGAAGGGAACTAAGTGCCTGAGGCACGATCAAAGTTTTTGTCAAAGAAAACAAAATCGTGGAGATCCTCAGGCATGTTTAATTTAGAAGAACTTTACTGCTGCGTCGATGACTTTTGCCAAAAATTTATTCCTCTCTGGCATCAACAGTTAATTGAACATGGTTTGCTCAAACGTCGCCGCGAAGCTTCCCTTT
>NZ_RCWC01000018.1 GCF_018448935.1 Photorhabdus noenieputensis
ATCTGTTAAGCCGGGATGACAGCACCTATGAAGCCAGTAAAATCGCCACCAATAAAAATGCCAAACTGACCAGCACTCACGGTAAAGTTAATTTTAAAGCGGTCAAAAACAGCACCTTTGAGCAGACAATTACCTATTCCAAAGGCTTTTATATCAAGCAGACCGATAAAGGCTATACCGAAAACAAATGGGTGCTTCCTGCTATTCATATCGGCGGAAAATTTACCGTGGAGGCGGCCAAAGGGATTAGCGCGGATATCAAAGCCCAAAATGGTCAATCGTTACAGAATGCGGTATCAGTATTCGGCAATACGCCGGAAACCGCCTGGCTGAAAGGACTCAATGAACGTAAAGACGTTCAATGGAATTTAGTCAAAGATGCCTATGACAGTTGGGATTACAAAAGCCAGCATCTAAATCCGGTGGTCTCTGCGGTTATCGCGATTGCAGTCGCCGCTGCGACAGCGGGGGCCGGATTAACGGTTTCTGTTGCCGGATCAGCCGCAAGTACAGCGGGTTCAGCCGCGACGGCCGCGGGCGCTACTGCCAGCACTGCCGCCGCCATGAGTTCAGTGGCTTACGGCGCGACGGCTTCCGGCATGGCCGCACTCGCTTCTCAGGCAGCGGTAGCGTTGGTGGATAATCAAGGTGACTTATCTAAAGCTTTAAAAGTGATGGGAAGCAGCGATACGGTTAAATCAACCATCACATCAATGGCGATTGGTGGCGCACTGGCGGGTTTTGATAACGTGATGGGATGGGATAAAGCCGCCAATGGCGCTCAAATTGACCCGGCAAAAGCGACATTACCTAAACTGAGCAATGGCGACTGGAGCAAAGTGGCTCAACGGATCGCCGGTCAATCCATTATCAGTTCCAGCCTTGGTACAGCCATCAATGGCGGTAGTTTTAAGGACAATTTTACCACCGCATTACTTGCCAATATTGGCAGCCAGATTAACGCCGAAGGTGCCGGGTTGATTGGGGCTAACGGTCAGGTGTTAGGTTTACCCGGAAAAACCATCAGCCATGCGGCGGTTTCTGCCCTTGCTGCGGAAATTGGCGGCGGTGATGCCAAAGGGGCGGCGGCTGGGGCATTAGCGGCAGAACTGGCCGCGATAACATTGGATAAAACATTCAATGATCCCATGAAAATTCAGGCAGGTGGCAAAATCATCGGCAGCGTCGCAGGTGCCATTGCAACCAACAGCGCCAAAGGGGCTAACAGTGGGGCTAATGCCGGGGAAATTGTTATTGTATATAACGCGCTGGCACATCTTCTATCCGCAGCAGAGAAAGAAAGACTGGGTACAATACAAGCTTACGAGGAGAAAAAGAACGCCTTTTGTCAGCAGTCGCCGGATGCGTGTAAACAAGCGGGAGAAGCTATCAGCTTTGGTACTGACTTCATCCCAGTGATCGGTGATATCAAAGGTTTTGTAGAGGCTAAAAGCGCATTAGATTATCTAGCCGCCGCGATAGCCATTATTCCCGGCGCAGGTGATGCCGCCGGAAAAACTATCAAAGTCGCAGAACAAGCCTTACAAAAAGGCGATGTTGGCGAAGTTTCCAGACTGATTAATAAAGCCAGTGATGAAATAAAAGCATTACCAAAACCAAGCACTACATCAATCCCAAGTGGCAGTATTGGCGCTGGAAGTGTATTCAGAGTTGATGATGCCCAATTAGGGAAAAAGCTAGGAAAGCACGTAAAAGATTTTGGTGGTAATCCATCAAATCCTGCGGATAGAAAGTTGGTTCTGAACAAAATAAACGAAATAGGTAATGACCCGGATAAAACGATTCCTGGTGTTTTTGCCGGACAAGGGGCTAATGGAACGAGAGGAGATGTATTATTTAAAATAAAGGGGAATGATGTTGTTGTCACTAAACCAGATGGCACATTTGTTACTATTATGAAGGATGGTATCAATAATACATCTGTGAAAAATGCACTGAAAGGAGAACCACGTTGAATTTAGTTACTAAAGCAATCAATCAGTGGGGAGCTCAAATCATAGGGAAACCACTTAAGTCAGTGTATGGATTGATTCATATATACGACATAGTGGATGTTGAACATCCCCAAGAGTTATCTATTGAATTTTGTGAAATCGATAACTCGCCAAAGAAACTACTTTGTGGCCCTAATGGGACATCAATCGTTTTATGTGAAGGTGAACTTAGTGAAAATGATTTAGGAGAATATGGTAAAGAGATAGTAATGGATCTATCTAATCTTAAAATATTTGATGGATTGATAGGGAAACCTCTTTCTTACATTAATACCATTTATTCTGAAATTGAGCAAGATATCATCGGTTTTATGTTTGTGTTTTATAATTATGGTCAATTTAGCGTAATGAATTTAGGCGATGAAATATATATGTTTAATCATATACCTGATTCTTTGCTAAAAGATGAAGAAATTTCTTTAATTAAAGTAAGTTGAGAAAAATTTGACTCAGAGATATTCCTATTAGTGTGACTGCCTCTTAATCAGGAGATCTGACTAAGAGGCAGAATTCACTACCAATGGACAGATTAGTTAACAAAGCTAAAGAAAAGCAAAGATATTCCATTGATTCTGAAAAAAATGTTCATCGCTTTTCTTACAGTAATAATGGTACATGGCATTGGTCTGGTAGTACTGGAGATCAAAAAAATCCATTAGACAGACAAGAAATTCCTAATGATGTAAAGAAAAATTTTGGTTTACCTGGTAAATGTGCCGGGAACGGTGGGTTATGCACACTGACCTATCAGGCTGAAATGGAAGGTGGGATAAAAACAGCGGATGCCATCAGTGGTCTGAGATGGATGTTTGGCTTATCGGCTGAAGATACTCATCGTCTCAGCCAGTTTGTGACGACAGAAAACCAGAATGATTTAGGGCTGTTGTATAACTCGCTGCCCGCTTGGGAAAAAGGTGCACTGATAGCTAAAGAAGCGGTAGAATCTGCCGGTATTGGCGGTGCTATCGGCGGTAAAGCTTCCGTTGCTTCGATTGTTGGGAAGAATAAACAGCCTTATCAACCGAATCAGGGTGCTGTTGGTAATATGGGAGAATTTTTTAGACAACCCGGATTTGGAAGTCAGATAAAGAATAACTCAAGTAAAACCAGCCAAATCTATCAAGGCCAAAGTGTTTATCAAGCTAAAGATGTGGTCGGAGATCATATAGCTAAAGGTGATAAATATTATCTTGATGGTATGCATAAAAATCATATTGAAATATTTGATAAGAATGGAAAATTCAAATCTGTTCTTAATTTAGATGGTTCGTACAATGAAGTTAAAACTCAAAAAGCTATGACTGAAGGACGGAGATTGCCAAAATGATAGACCATATTCCTCTTGATAGAATGAAAAAAGACTTTTTGCTCATTCTCAACCAAAAATCTATTGGTACGATAGATACGGATAACCTATCAGTAAACTACAATGACCACTTAGATAAAAGACTAAAAAGATATTTAACTTTATTGTGTGATACCGCTGAGTTGCTAGCTAATGCGACAGAAAATAGAGATGAAGTGACTGCACAAGCAGCTTTATTGAGAATCCGTAGTCATTCAATGAGTTTATCTAGTTTCTTTGAAGCAATAACTGAAGATGTAGAAGTATTGCTTGGTCTGAATGGCTGGCCAAAGATCCCTGATAATTACATTTATCCATCTAGTAAATAATAATCCCAACCATTATGAACCGAAAGCCCACATCACGTGGGCTTTCGGCCTTTTGCCAATAATCACCAGATGTGCGTAAACAAGCTAGTAATCTGACCAGAGAACTCCAGGAAGCCAATAAGCAAGGAACGCCTACCGAAGCAATCTGGAACAAATACAACAAACTGAGAGCTGCGCAACGGGCAGAAATGTTGTCTGCCTGTGCCGGGAACGGTGGGTTATGCACACTAACCTATCAGGCTGAAATGGACGGCGGGATAAAAACAGCGGATGCGATTAGTGGCTTAAGATGGATGTTTAACTTATCGGCTGAGGATGCCCATCGCATCAGCCAGTTTGTGACGACAGAAAATCAGAACGATTTAGGGCTATTATATAACTCGCTGCCTGCCTGGGAAAAAGGTTCATTAATAGCCAAAGAAGCGGTAGAATCTGCCGGTATTAGCGGTGTTATCGATTAACCAAAGATATAAGCGATTATAATTATTCAAAAGATTAACTCCCCCCAATATAATAAATTCATTAACCCCAAGGAATAGTAAGATTTCTATAATTATTTAATTCACTCATTCTTTCAATTCTCAAACAATTAATAAGATATAATTTTTAACAATATAAAAGTGGCCATAAATTATAAATTTAAGGCCACCATTTTATTGATTTTTATTTAAATTGCCATTAATACCAAACACTAATATTAAATTAGTAGATTACAAGTCAATCCTAGCAAGGAGCAGTATCCTATCACTCTTGAATTGGAGAGGGATTTGCAATACTTTTCAATGAATCAGGAATAATTTCACTGAGATACATGTCACTTATTTTTGGTAAATTCTTAACATAGAGATCATATGGCATCCAGAATGATTTCCCCTCAAACCGGCTATTCTGGAATATATCATTTTGTACGTCTTCTGGAATATTTTCCCATTCAGCAGAGCCTGGAGAATATGGACCTTTATATTTAACGACATTCCACGGATTATGCAGTCGTACTAACTTAATATCATTCCATTGCTGAGCATCCAATATTAAATAAGCATGGCCTGATACCAAATCCGTAGAGGAACCCGTTCCTTGATAAGTCACATGATGTTTTACTTTGAAGATATCGACAAATTTCTCATCCCAAATACGATCCTGATTATCCTGATTAATACCGGTATTTGCAGTCGATTCTATACCAAAATAGATTTCATTACCGCCGCCTAAATTCTCATAGCCTGCATGCAATTTTGCAAATGCTTTTTCAATCAGGTAGTACCAAAACTCATTTTTATCTTCCATAGCAGAAAAATTGACTCTTGGCAGATCATCGTCAATCAATAAATAACCAATCTTAGATTGATTGATGATTCTGATCGAATAAACGCCGGTTGAATTATAAACCGGCGGATAAATGGAAGAGAATAACAAATTATGCCCTTCAGGATGGGAAGCAATTGCCCCAATAGTGCTAACAAAGCCGCAATTGCCAAGATAAAGCTGCCCCATATCGATCATCTCTACCCCTTTAATAAACATACTGGGAGATTCAATAAAATCTTTAATACGGCTATGCTTATCAACTCCTCCATTTTGCCATTGCTCAGGAGTATATGAATCATCCGACAAATAACCATTTTTCTCTGATAATGCTTTAATTAAAGCCAATACCGGATCTTTTGCATATAAAGTGACACCGTTAAAGTCAAAAGGTTCACAGGTAGCCAGAATACCATTTAACTCACTTAATTTTACCGCTTTATCAGGATCTCCGCTCAATGCTTCTTGCACGGATTTTTCAGCATATGCGTCACGTCCACATGCGATTAAATCCCTATCTGGTGATTTTGGCCATGTATGAACATTAATGACATCAACTGGTTTATCGGAGAAATTAACAACTGACATTTTCAATATCCCTTGATTTTATAATGAATGAATAAACTTACCTTAGGTGAGGTAAATATTTCCTTATCACGTTATTAAAATCAACTTAATTATTAAATAGACGGTAATTCTATTTTATTGAGTCAGTGTTAATAATTCGAAATAACAATAACCATTTCGATTCAATTAAAAAATCAAAAATATAAAGCCTGCATATAATATACAGGCTTTATATAGATTCTAAAAATAATTACTGCGTAGCTTATAAGAATGGCGTGATATTGCCAGCCCCTTCTCGTATGACAACCGGCGTATCCTCAGTTAAATCGATTACGGTTGTAGGTTGTTGCCCTAAATAACCCCCGTGAATAATCAAATCAACCAATTTTCCCAAATTATCTTTAATTTCTTCAGGATCAGATTCAGCAAAATCATTGCCCGGCAAAATCAGACTAGTGGACATCAATGGCTCACCCACTTGTTCAAGCAACGCCAAGGCAATTGGATTGGATGGAACACGTAACCCAATGGTTTTCCGCTTATCATTCATCAAACGACGAGGTACTTCTTTCGTCGCACGCAAAATAAACGTGTAATTACCTGGCGTATTATTCTTAATCAGCCGAAAAGCTGAATTATCGACATAAGCATAGGTCGATATTTCTGACAAATCCCGGCACATTAAGGTGAAATTATGATGACTCTCTAACTGGCGGATACGGCATATCCGAGTCATCGAATCTTTATCTTCCAGATGGCAGCCAATCGCATAACCGGAATCAGTTGGGTAAACAACCACCCCACCCTTTTTAAGTACATCCACACTTTGCCCTATTAAACGCGGCTGCGGATTATCAGGATGAATATAAAAAAACTGGCTCATAAATTACCTCTTAATTTTATGCAGCCCCTACAGTGACCAGTTACGCCATATTGGTACCACATCACCGGGCAACCACAATTTACGCCCTAACTCTATCCATGAACAAGGCTGGTGAAAATCAGAACCTAACGAAGCCATCAAATCATATTCCCGCGACAATTGACCGAGATATTGCCGCTCGTTAGGTGCCTGCTGGCACTGTGCAACTTCCATCGCATCACCACCATGTTGTTTAAACCAGACAATCAGACGCTTCAACCATTTGGTCGATAAATCATATCGTCCCGGATGAGCAATGACTGCTTGACCACCTGATTGATGAATGGCATCAATAGCTTGTTCGATTGTACACCATTGAGGTGGAACGTATCCGATTTTTCCTTTTGCCAGATACTTTTTAAATATTTTCGCCACTGTTGGCTCTCTGCCTATTTCAATTAAATAACGGGCAAAATGGCCTCGTGTCACCTGTCCACCATTTGCTAACCGATTAGCCCCCGACCAAGCATCGGGAATCCCCACCTTTGCCAATTTGCGGCCTATCTCAATTCCTCTCTCTTTTCTGAGTTCAGCTTGCTTTCCGAGCAATTTGACCATTGCATTTGACTGAATATCAATGTTTAAACCAACAATGTGAATCTCCATATTTTGCCACAGGGTAGATATCTCAACACCTGATATCAATTTTAATGGCAAGTTGTGCTGGCTGATATGTTCATTGGCGGGCAAAATAGCATCCGTTGTATCATGATCAGTCACTGCCAATACATTAACGCCCATTGCCACTGCCCGTTCAACCAACTCTGATGGTGAAAGTAAACCATCCGATGCAGTCGTATGACTGTGCAGATCATAAATTGTCACCCATTCAGTCGTTGAATTTGTCATTATTCCGTTCTCTGATTAAATAGCTTAGGTACAGCTTAGCGATAAACGGTGACATTTTACAGAATAGAACCCTATTCAGCCCTAAAATATCGGGCTGAATAAGATTATTTTAAGAACGATGAAATTTACGGATGAGAAACGCAATATCCCTTTTTATTGACAGAGAAGAATTAATCAACGTTTTTCTTCATTTCGCCAATAGATTTCAAATAATAGGGCTTACCCGGATTATAGAGTGGCCCCATATCGATGGTCTCATCATTAGATTTTGCAATATACCCCATTCCTTCTCTGGCGGCATTCGCCAACAAACCACAATCCTGATCGCCTGACCAAGAAAAGATGCCCCCCAGTTTATTCTTAGCGACATATTCCGCTTTCTGTTTCACCGTGCGAGGGGTATCTAGTGAGATAAAGTGCCCCCCTTTTTCACTAAACAAGAAATCGGCATCAGCATTGGTATCCGTCATTAGCACAAAGCCATTTTTCCCGGTAGCGAGAGTATGTTCGCTATCCAGATAATTATTAACAATATCAAAGAACTCAGGTGAACCTTTTTCCATTGTTCCTAACGCATCACCAGTTTTATTATATTCGCGCGTTTCAAGACTTGCCCCTTTGCCTGCACGACCATAGTTAGCATAACCTAAATGAATTTTCTCCAAAGGTATGCCAAGCTCCTGATGTAAGTAATTGATAGCAACTTCCGCGGATAAATCAGACGCATCTGATGGATCAGGATCTTTTGGCGAATAGAGATTCGTATGATGACCGATATAAGGTGCCCATCCGGTACCAAAATAGTCGTAACTCATTAAATAAATATTATCCAGACCATTTTTGACTAATTCAGCAATATTGGAGGTTTTTAATTTCGCTTTTACACCACTACAAGCAATGGAGATCTCTTTTCTATCTTCTCGCCCAAATCGGCTATCCAAAGATTCACGTAATTCTTTAATTAACAGAGCGTAATGTTCTCCATCTTTATCACTAATAACATTACCATCCTCACCCGGGCTTCCAGGATATTCCCAGTCAATATCAACACAACTGAACATAGGAAAGCGCGCAAAAAAATCAACAATACTGTCAACAAAAACACGACGCAGTGCCTCATCAGCCGCCATCACGGAGAAATAACCGGACATACTCCAGCCACCAATACTAAAAGCCAGTTCAAGTTTATGGCCCGCTAAACGCGCCGTTTTCTGTAATTCACGTAACCCACCTAATAAACCCGAAGCTCTCTTTTGTTGATAATAAGGCAAGAATGTTCCCGGACCGATATCAGTATTCGCGCTTTCTTTCGGTAATCCTACATTACGGGCAGTACCTAAATCACCATAAGGATCAAGAGGAACAATATGGCCTTCCGTAATTTTGATGTCACTCTGGCTATTCCAGCCATCAGCAACTTCTTTGATCTTATCCCCTTTCACACCAGTATCACCGTAAATACCCAAGAAGCTGAATATCAATTTATCATAGGCGATCACATTGATAGTGCTTAAATCAAATCCTCTTCCCCGATCACCAGCCTCTTCATCCTTACCATCCAAACGTGCATCATATTGGCACCAATCAGTAATATAAGCAGAAAGTTTTGGTTTGGATTTATCGCTTTCATATTCATTAAACATCGGATGACAAACACGCGTCGCAGTATAAGAAAGGTTGCCCGCTGAACCATCAGGTTTAAAATTAACATCTGGTCTTTGATAGGTCTGTTCTGTAATAGCATCCGGTTGTAAAACCGGTGAAGGAATATCTTCCGTCGGATCAACGCGCCCATCGGTAGGATTTCCGTGCTCTTTTATCTCTTCCTCTGTCGCTGGACGAATATATTTCCAGGCATTATGCGGTGTTCCTTCTTTAGCCGCAGGATCAGGAATATGCCAGCGCTCAACCCAATAGGTATTGGTATAAACACCACTATTAAAAATAACATTATAAACTTGGCCGCCTGCCTGATTTTTCCATGCAGTTAATGGTTCACCAATAATATCACTTATGTCGGACATGGATTTCGATGAGGTATAAGTATATTTGTTTACCATTTATAAACTCCAATGCGATTTATATTTAGCCTCCTCATGGATAGAAGAGGCTAATTTGAATGTTAATGATAACGAGTAAGAATTTTAAATTCAGATGACTGATTCATTTAATTCTTAATTCCCGTCATGCCAAATCTGGGTATTCCTTTTTCAATAATGCTTTAACAGCAGAGCCAAATGATGCAGACCCCTCTTGCGCGGTATATCGAATATGAAGAATCACGTCGGTCAAACTTTCTAAATCCTGTGATGTATTGGTAAATTGGAAATTCCAGCTCGATCCTACCCCGACTCCCTCAAAGGGTAAGAAACGTTCATCATCGAAATTAAGCGTGAACATTCCACTGTCATTAATACCCGTAGATAAAGCGATTTGTTGATTGGGTTGTATACTGCGGACCGTATAAGGCGTTTCCGCACGAGTTCCTTCTTTCAACATTTTTTCAACAGTTTTCAGATCCGCTTTGGTCGTATAACTGCTCACCCCCGACAAACTTAATTTGGCGCAGATATCTTCATAAGGCCCAATTAACATCGGCAGCGTCACTGAGACCGCTTTAATCCGCCGATTAAATAAACCAGTATAATCTGGAACAAAATGTTTGGTTTCATCCAAATTAAACGTAATTTGGTTATGCGATTTCAAGGCTTGAAGTTTTGTATCCCACTCCTCACCCAATAAAGATTTAAGCGAAATCGTTTTGATAATTTCCAATTTACGTGAATTTTGCTCAACATAAGTACGTTCCATACGTTGCAACGCCAATTTCAGATTTTCACCGACCAACAGCCCTTGATAGAGATCATTCCAGCTCGCGCCATCAATAAAATTCTGCTCGCCTAGTCCAAGTTCATACTGTAAAGAGGCTTGCGCGGATAAACACAACGAAGAAACAGCATCATAAACCTGTAAATAGAGGCTTGAGATCTGGCTAATCATCCAGGTATATAAACTTTCATTAGTAAAACGGCTGGAGAAATACGCCAACAATGCCTGAGATTGTTGCTGTTGTGCTTCAACTTGTGCCAAACGCTTACGTGCGGCGCTGACTTGCAACTGCTGAATATTAATTTGCTGATCAACAGACTTTACTTCCCATTCAGCCTGTTTATATTGCACTTCCCACTCTTGTCGGCGACGGCGATAAGATTCAGAAACACTGAGACTATCAGCTTTAGTACTATCAGACTGATGTTTCAAAGTTGCTATTTCAGCAACAGCATTTAAAGCAGCCCCCCAACGTGAACCCCCAACTGCCAATCCATAAATATTGGGAACTAAATCCAGTGCCGCCGCAGCCGTCCTTGATACTTGTGAAGCTAACAGAGCAGAAGATGCCTGAGCCTGTAATTCAATAACCTGCTGTTCCGTTGACGAAATATTTTCATCATAAAGGCTTTTATAGTGTTCGTACCGTTCCTGAGCAGATTGTTTACTCACTTGCAGCGCATCAAGACTGGCTTGGTTAATATTGATATCTTGTTGCTGGAGGTCAACAGCAAAACGGTAGAGATCATTATTCTGAACCATCTGGAATGATTCAAAACTCAAATTATCTTTCCGTTCCAACAGGCTCAACAACGTGCTACCAAATTGTATCAGCGTATCGACACCCGATTTCGCCCGCGCCAACATCGGTTCAAAACGATAATTTGGTACTCTGAAATTCATTCTGCTGGCATTTCTGGCAGCAACAACTCGCTGATAACGCTGATTCATTAATCCACGAGGAGAAATTTTCGAATCATAAAGATCCATAGAAATTTCTTTACCATCCAGCGTTAAATTATGCCGTAAATTGTAAATCCGATTTTCTATTTTATCCCACAGGGCCGTTAACTCTTCATTAATAGGTTTCATAAAGAGATCATTATCCAGCGCACGAATAGTTTTATCATGAACCACCGGGGCATAAGGCAAAGGATAACTTATCATCTCCAATGCACGTATTGCGCTACTCTTCTTATATGATGCATCCTCAAGAGTTATTGGCTGCCAGGAACTGGCTAATTGGAGATCAGGACGCGCACCTAATAATGAACTTGCCGTTGCATAGCTCAGGCGTGCCACCGTTCGGGCAGTAGGCTGTAACTTGCGATATTCCATATCACCTTGATCGATAACATTTTTAACGTAGAAGTTAAAAATAGCCTTACGATAATGAATAGGTTCACTGGCAGAAATTGCATCAGGATCAGCCGGTTCTATCAGACTACGTAATCTTTTTGGTTCGTCAATGATCGGACGACTATTCCAATAACGTGGCTTATCTTGTTCCAACGCCGGTTCATCATTACTTTCAAAAGGATTAAAAATAAATTTAATCCAGCGGCTGGCTTCTTCATAACGCTGTTCGACATTAAACCGCCAAGCCACCATAAATGGCATATGGAAGAATAACTCCCAGAAATAAATACCATTCGCCCCTTTGAGGTCGATAGGTTTTGAAACATTGCCGGTAATCGGCTCTTCATGAATATTTTGCGTATCCCAACTGAGAACTTTGTCCAGTTTTTGACTCGCCTTACTAATTAACTCTTTTGCGAAAAGGGTATTTAAACGAATCGCCTTGTCAGAATACCAACTTTCTAATGGTTCCTCTGGTTGCTGCTCTTTTGGAAATTGCAAATACTGAGTTTGTTTAGTCTGTTTAATTTGGATTTTGTCACGAAGCAATTTACCTACACTGAGTTTAGTTTTAATTTTACCAGCAATATCTCCAGTTTCTGATGGCAAGCTAAAACCCGTAACAACCGTTACATCATTTCTATCACAACGGTTCAATGTGACACTCAATTTTGGTTCATAATTTTCTGGAGTCAACACTTTATAATCAAGCCAACAGCGTTCACCCTTGCTATCTTCCAGCCAAATACAATAAAGGATATTTTTACTTCTGCTAAAATCATATTTATATGTTGAAGTAGACGTAAGGTACATATTTAATGTCCCGTCAACATAAGTCGCATCCAGTTTGAAATCGTCTATTGTACCCAAACTTCCTTCAAATTCTTTTTCCCCCGCTATCGGCCACTTCATATTATTATTAACGGGATAAAGCACCAATTGCTTATATTCGTCCGGCCCGCCATTCGCAGTTTCGCGGAAATAGAACCAAACTAAAGCAGCGCCATATGCATCCAGATCAGATAGTGTTGAAGTGGATTTGGGCAAATCCGTTGCTTCCATTAATAAGTTGTCACAAACGTAGGTGAAGACTTCATCATAATCGTATGCTTTTTTATCACTATCTGTACTCTGCATACGAACAAATGCGACCAAAGCCAGGCGTTCAACATCTCCGGTACGATCGAGAACCGCAATCAACTCCTTCATGGAGTGATCAAGTAAATCTTCACGAACGGTAGTGCCGGTACCCCAAGTACCATCAAACGCTAAATGAGCTAAATTAAGCTTGGTACGATATTTAATGATTTCATCTTTGCTTTGTTTTTCTTCAGAAACTTCAAACCAACTAATATATAACCGGTTATTTAAGATAATTGGACGAACAATACCGTTATACGCATTTTCTAACGGAACATTAATCAGCTTCCACTCACTCCAGGCGGTAGGATAGAGTTCATCAGTCTGATTATTACGCTGTTTAGCATCTAAAGTTCGCCAAAAATAACGGTAAGGTTGAGTTCGTGTTTTAGCAATGAAATAGATTTTATCATCGGCAATATCAATACCATCTTCGTAGCCAGCAATAACTTCTAAATTACTGACCTCTTCGAAGTTATTCAAATATCCCAATATCGCTTTCTGAGCAACATCATCGGTGAGTTTGCCTTGATTAAGTGCGCTTTCAAGTTGAAAGAAGAATTCCGTTTTGGTTAAACGTAGTGTGGGATCAACATAAACTTCCGGGTAAATAGCCAATTGTTGATTTGCCGCCCAATAACCATAACGATTAGCAAATTCCTGCCAATTGTCTGCCTCTTCCTGAGTCATCGATAAACCTGACTCTAAATTCAAAACAATACGGTTAATATATTGTTGTACCGATTGGGTAACATGTGCGACACGGGCGGTTTTTACTTTAGAAGAAACCTGAGTATCTAACAATAAAAAATCATACAAGTCATCAACATCTTGAATTCTTTCACGCAAGGATTGAAAAGCAGTATCATGCGGAACAATCTGACCAAGATAATAATCAACTAATGCATCACGCAAATTTTCCTGTAATTTTGCTTCAATTAAATTAGACATTCTCATCATCTCCTTGCGCTTTTAATGCAGCCATTACCGCTTCCCCGATACTTTGGAAAGCTTCAAAATCTGAATTAACATCAAGTGCACCAGCACCTAATAAAGGCTCAACGGACAAATTGGTTTCCACAGAAATTTGTTGCAATCGTCGTATCCAATCTATTTGAGATAAGGTCATTGCTCGTTCTTTATCTAATCCTCCTTTCTTACAAGCAAGAGAAATTTCATCAGGGTCCCAATCTAAAATCTCCGCCAGTAATTGCGCACATTTATAATTGTCATCATCCTCTTCTTTTGTTTTCGGTGAAGTTTCACTGTTAGCAAAAGTAAAATATTCTTGAATCTTATCTTCGTTTTGTTTCGCATTTTCCAGTAAATCCTGATAGCGATTCAGCAGGAAAATTTCATCTAATGATAATGATGTTTCTGTTGTTTCACTTATGTTTAATCCAAGCCATTTAGGATTTGTCAGGCGCAATAACAACAGATTATTACTTATGCTCAATGCATTAATTAATTGAGTATAAACTAACAGACTATAGGTCAAGTCCAGAAACTCTATTTTAATATCTTCAACTTTTTCTGGCGTATTATCAAATACCAATTTCAGTACTGAATAGATATTACTTCCTAACCATCGCAGTTGTAATGGAACAATATCTCTTGGTACTCCATATTCTCCCGCAATAGCGCTAGATAATAGACTCTCTTGTGCGGTTTTAGCTTGCAATATGATCTGCACAACAATATTAATTTGATTATTATCTGGACTTATCCCTTTCTCCTTTATAATATCTTCAATCTCTTTCCTTAGAGATTCTTCATCTGTTTTTCCCCATACTAATGGAATATCTTTGATTAAACCGTTATCCTTATCGAAAACGCCATTTTCATCTGACAGAACGCTCCACCAATCTATATTATTTATTTCTTGCCGATTAAAATCAGATTCTTGTAAACGTACATTATCAGTCAAACCATCGGAAATTCCCTTATAAAAGGTTAACATGCCACTTGTTGGCACCACTGGAAGCTGAGTTTTACCTAATAATAAGGAAAGTTTGATCGGTGTCAGTTTTGTTTTAACCAACCAAGAAGTCAAAATTTCCATTTGAGCAATAACACTGAGAATGTCATCTTTTTCTCTAAAAGTGGGTATATCTGCCAAATATCCCTCTTCACCTGTCAAAATATCCGCCAGAATTAATCCATCTTCCGCAGAAAAACCAAATAATCGTGGAATAGTGACCAAGCGATAAAAACTAGACACAACATCAAGATTACGTACCAATTTGCCAGAAGAGAGTTTCAGGGCTTTCTCAACGATAGGTGCAATCACTTGAAATGTGGATAAAGAAATAGCTAACCCAGCACACAATTGTTTAACTGTTTTCGCACCTTCCCCTTGATTTTCTTTATAACTAAATTCTTTCCCATCCAGAATTAAAGGCTGATCAAAAAGTTTAGACTGATTAAAGATTTGATCAAAAAATGGAATATTATTGCTGATAGTAAATGGTGTAATTTGATATATCCATCCAGCAAATGTTTCCGGTAATACTTTATATTTTGTCGATAAATGGCGGAATAGACCTAACGCTCTCAATGTATTATTAGAAATAGCCAGATCACTATTTTTCGGTTCAGCTTTTATTGCTGAAATTATCAATAAATCAAGCTGATGATAAGGTAACTCTAACCAGCGTTGTAAACGAATAAAACGGTTCATTCGATCATAACGGAAATCAGAAACTGCATTTATTTCGCGTCCATTATCCGTTCTCACAATGCTTAATGCATCTAATTGCCCCGCATTTATATAAACTCCACCATAGTGATAAGGCGCAGGAAAGTGTTCCGATGTTTGTCCACTATCGAAAATAGGATTAGAAAATATCACATTTGGCGAAACTAAAGGCCGGAAATCACCGCTACTAAACAAGTGTTCGAGATCTGTCACTTTCGATCCTGTTTGTTGACCAAAAGATAGAATCTCTTTTAATTTCACACTTTCATCCGCAGAAACACCATAGTTATCCTGGAAAAATTTTTCTGCTTCTGGCAATAATTCTGATTGTGCAGTACCTTGTTTAGCAATAGCAAAACGGTAAGTCATAGTCAGGAAGCTAATACCTTCAATATTTACCGAAGTATTATTTGTGCTCTCTTTTGGTATCGCCGCATAAACTGTCATTTCACCAAAGAAAGGACCATTATCTAAATTACCAATTTCACTATTATCACTTTCTACATAGGTTAATTTTAACTGCCGACTAAATGGTGATGAATTATCAAAAGGCTCCATCCTCGCTTTTATGCGATTGTAGGTCAGAACATTTTCACCACGAAGTTTAACTTTGATCGTCTCTTTAGTTTTATTTTCGCAAGTAATAACAATCTCATCATAGGCTTTATCAACATTATCACTCAACAATGTCGGGCCAGTGATATTTTCATCAGCATGAATAATATAAGCATGTTTAGCAACATCACGTTCAGGTAATACTTCTGTTGTACTGGTACTGAAATAACTCTTAATAAGTTGCTCACGTGACAAAAAGTTTTGTGCAAACGGGCTTTTCTCTGTCAGTAAAGTCATTTGTTCCTTACTTAATTGAGAATAGGCAAGCAAAGCCTGATCACGTTTTTCAGTTAAAATATGCCAGGGAAATTGCTGATCCACTTGCTGAATAATCGTACCTAATTCAGTCTCTTTTTCGGCCAAACCTTTATTGATCTGTTGAGAAGGCAAACTATAAGGTAATGTAAATGGAAAACGAGTCTCTCCCAAAACCTGATTAACCGGTTTCTCTGCATGGCCTGTCTGATCAATATATTCCCTGGCACTTTTCGACAAAACATCATTCACAATAGATATTGCCGTAATCTCTTTGTAAAGATTATCACTATTAAGTAATAAGTCAGGAATATCAGCACGCCTTTGCTCTAACCCTACGGCATTATTGGAACCATCTAACTCTATTTGTTGTACAAACTTATAAAGATCAAGCAGGTAATTTACCGGACTATCAAGAGCCTCAATCGCGTCTGGCTGACAGAAATCATCCCAAGGTTCAGGAAATAAGTTGCTATAATCAGGTAATTTCTCTTTCTCATCAGGATTGTCACTAATATAAGAAGAGTATCTTGCCTGATAACTCGCTTTTGTTAATGATGCGCCATCGTAATCCCTCAATTGTCTTTGCCGATAACTTTGTACCAATTGATTGGCTGCACTCACTGCTTTATCAAAAATTACCTCTGCATGACCTGATAAAGATTGATTATGGCGTTTAATAAATCGCTGCTTTGATACTTCAGCAATATCAAAAATTGAGTGATAACCCAGACGTTGAAGTGTATTGACCAGCGTGACAGTAGAATTATCTGCTTTCTCTACTGCGTTTAATAATCTATAACCTGATGGCGATTTTGGCGATTTGACTTCTGCCACCGCAGCTAATAATGGTGATACTTTTGTTATATCCTGTTTTTCACGAGAAATACTTTTATATTTATCCATTATATTATTCCCAACCTAATTAATCGGAAACACCTGAATAGAACAGTTATAGAGACTATAACCACTTTAAGGAATGAGATTTTTTGAAGCATAAATTCAATTTAATTTACATGCTTCACACTGTTTCTCTTTCGGTTTATCGTAAGAAGGAAGTTCACCTTCGAAATAAAACGGTTCCATTTCAATAACTTTTTTAATTGCTTTACGACCTAGCCCTTCATGGGCAGCATTGGTTAATAAGCCATTATCCTGATCGCCGCTCCAAATAAATAAACCACCAAGTCCCTTTTCTTTAACATAGCGGCCTTTTTCTCTGACTGAACGAGGCGTATCTAATGACATAAATACTTTGAGATCTTTATTATAAAGATAATCGGCTTTCGCCACCGGATCATGGAAAACCGTATAGCCATTACGACCTATTTGATTTTCATAATCAACATAGTTATAGATAACATCTGTCCATTCAATTACGCTGTATTCGAAACTCCCTACTGTGGATGCCCCATCAATATATTTACCAACTAGCTGTTCATTATCCTTACTCTCTAACTCCGCAGTTCTGGCATTACGAGTGTAACCCGAATAACCAATATAGATTGATTTCGGATTAATTTTTAAAGAAATAAGATAGTTAACTGCATCATCGACTGAATACTTAGAATATTGGTCATCATTATTGCGATAAAGATTAGTATGATGTGATAGTTTTTTATCGCCTAATGTGAAGAAATCATAAGTCATTAAGTTAATTTCATTAACACCAGCAGCGATCAATTCTGGAATATGCGCTGCTTTTATTTTTTCTATATCAGCAGAAGCGGCAATACTAATTCCTTTCAAATTGCTGATATTTGCATCTTTTAAATCCTTAATAAGCTCAGCAAAGTACTTATAATCATCTTTATCAAATTGATTATTTTCCCCCGCAGAACCAGGATATTCCCAGTCAAGATCAATATGGGTGAGCATGGGGAATCTGGTGTATAAATCTTTAACACCCTCAACAAATCGCTTACGAAGATTCTCATCACGGCATACTTCATAAAAAGCACCACTCATTGACCAACCGCCAACGCTAACAGAAATCTCCAGATCCGGATTTTCTTCTTTAAGTAAACGCAACCCTCCTAATACCCCTTGGGCTTTACCTTGCTGATATAAGTCTACAGGATCGCCCGCCCACTGAGTAAAACCACAATTAAGATAGGCTGCAACATCAGCCCAGGGATCAATTGGAATAGGTTTGCCTTCGTGATTCTCTAAAATATCTTGTTCGGCATCCCCCATTTGCCATCCATTTTTACCCGCAGCAGCAATGATAGTTGCTCTCTTCTCCCCAGGATCGCCAATAATTCCTGCAAAGCTAAAAATAATTCTGCCAAACGGCTTTCCTTTTTCTTTATCGCCTTTAAAGCGCATTAAATCAGCGCTTCTGCCGCCATTCTTTTTAAAATCATCTTCACTTGCTGTGTCAACCAAACGCGCATCATAGATTGACCAATCAGATAAATAACAGAAAACACCAAAATCATCTTTCTCCTCGTAAGTATTAAAAACAGTTTTAGCAAGCCTTGTTGGTGTATATGTTAATGCTCCATCGGTTGTTTTAGGATTAAAACCATTTAACCGATAAGTTTTTTGCGCCGCACCTTCTTCCGAATCTTTAACCTTATGTGGATCAGTTTCATACACCAATTGGCTATCTGCTTTTGGTTTATTTTCACTCATATCTTACTCCACTAATAGTACAATTGTTTTAAACATCACAGAGTTGAATCATGGCAACCTATGCCAGAATTAAGTAGAGCTCTAATAAGTACTCAGATTACAAATCGTTCCCTCTGGAATACCTATAACTTATTAGATACAAAAGATTACATAGCTTTAACTTATAAAGATCTAAATTCTAAATAACACGATATGTTAGAGCCCTGAATACTACTTCTCACAGTAATATTAGCTAAACCTCTTTTTTTCATATACAGATATAAAAATTGACAATCTCTTTTTCCCTTTGCCTATTGACTCAAACAAAACCCAGTAAATTCTTCTTTTTAACCAAAATTTGCTCTCGCTAAATTTTGTTTTTCATAAAACATGATTTATATATTTAATATTATTAAATATCATGGCTATATCATAAAATGACAATATGAGTTATTTATGACAGTAAAATAATAATTTTATTAAAATTTAATATCCAATTTATAGTTGCTGACTATTTTTTGTTACACCGTAACTAAAATTCCCACCAATTAACCTTTAACTTTCTCTAGTAATATTAAAATAGGGTTAAAAAACGACTTTTGAATAGATTTTCGCAACCTAGATTTTGTGGGAAATTAACTACTTGTATGTTGATGACTCCTTGATTAGAGAAACAGCACGGCAACTTAATTTGATCATCAACTCTTTTGAGTACCACTTAATGCCTAAATTTCTACCTCTAATTGCACAAATTAATAAACACGCCAAAAAATACTTGACACACCAATTTCGTTCCAGTTTACTAGTACGCGAGTGAGTAAGACTGATATTACCTTGTATACTACCTATATCAATACTAAAGAGGCACTGAAAATGGCTGTATTTATGACGTCTATCCGTTGGTGGCATAACTTCCCAATAAGGGCGGTATGGTCACGCACATAAATCAACAGTGCCAAATTACCAAAACCCGCCTAATAAGCGGGTTTTTTTATATGCGTAACTCATTAACAGGACGAAAAAATGACGGATAAACAACCAAAAATCACAGTAATTGAGCAGGAAACTGCTTATCAAGCCGATCCTACTCTACTATTCAACCAACTCTGCGGTGAGCGACCAGCAACTTTATTGCTGGAATCTGCGGAAATTAATAGCAAAAAAAATTTAAAAAGTCTGCTGATTATCGATAGTGCCTTACGTATCAGTGCCAACGGCAATCAGGTTACTTTCGACGCTTTGACAGAAAATGGCCGGAATTTATTACCCATTTTGGCCAACAAATTTTCCAGTAACATCCAATCTAAAATGACACATGATGCTCTTCAAGTTACCTTCCCGACAATCAATCACAATATAGATGAAGATAATCGTCTGAAAGCCGTATCCGTATTTGATGCACTGCGTGCCCTGCTTTCTTTGGCGGAAGGGTCATCACCACACAATTCGTCAAGCGCAGAAGCGATATTCGTTGGCGGCCTTTTTTCCTACGACCTGGTGGCCGGATTTGAGCCATTACCAGCCATAAAAACCGTTCAACGCTGTCCTGACTTCTGTTTTTATCTCGCTGAAACATTATTGGTGATCGACCACCAGAATAAAAATGCACGTTTGCAAATCTCTCTTTTCAGCAATTCTCAAGCAGAAGAACAACGCCTTAAGCAACGATTGAAAACATTAGCGGCGCTCATTACCGAACCCATTGAGCCGGTAAAACAAATCTCTCTGCCAACCATGAAAGTTTCATACAATCGGGATGACAATGCCTATACAGAAATGGTGGCACAGTTGCAGCAATACATCCGTCAGGGAGATATTTTTCAGGTGGTGCCATCAAGACGCTTCTTTCTACCCTGCCCGGCACCGCTTCATGCTTATCAGAAGCTTAAATACCGCAATCCCAGTCCTTACATGTTTTTCATGCAGGACAAAGATTTCTGTCTGTTTGGCGCTTCTCCTGAAAGCGCACTTAAATATGATGCATCCAATCGCCAGATTGAAATTTACCCAATCGCCGGCACCCGTCCCCGTGGGCGCAATGCTGCTGGCGAGCTAGATGCCGATCTGGACAGCCGAACCGAACTGGAGATGCGTACAGATCATAAAGAATTAGCCGAGCACTTAATGTTGGTTGATTTGGCCCGTAATGACCTGGCTCGCATTTGTGAACCGGGCAGCCGCTATGTCGCTGACCTGACAAAAGTCGATCGCTACTCCTTTGTTATGCATCTGGTTTCCCGCGTAGTGGGAACATTACGCCATGATTTGGACATCTTCCATGCTTATCAAGCTTGTATGAATATGGGTACCCTTACTGGGGCACCGAAAGTACGTGCAATGCAACTTATCGCTCACTCTGAAAGTGAACGCCGGGGCAGTTATGGTGGCGCTGTCGGTTATTTCACCGGTAAAGGAGATATGGATAATTGCATCGTTATTCGCTCTGCCTACGTGGAAGATGGCATAGCGACTATTCAGGTTGGCGCAGGTATTGTGCTGGATTCCGAGCCTTTAGCAGAATCCGAAGAGACTCGTAACAAAGCAAAAGCCGTCATTCGTGCAATTATTGAGGCTCATCAAGCAGAGGAGATTTTCTAATGGCAAATATTCTTCTACTCGACAATGTGGATTCATTCACCTATAACCTCGTCGATCAATTACGTAATCATGGTCATCAGGTTGTTATTTATCGCAATACTGTTGCAACTGAAATGATTATGCAGCGATTAAGAATGCTCTCTTCTCCGTTATTGATGCTTTCACCGGGGCCGGGTAAACCATCTGACGCCGGTTGTATGCCTCAATTACTGCAAAAAATTATCGGCAAAATTCCAGTAATCGGCATCTGCCTTGGGCATCAAGCCATTATTGAAGCCTATGGTGGAGAAATTTCTGCTGCTGATGAAATCCTACACGGCAAAGCTTCTCTGGCAGAACATGATAATCAGGCTATGTTCGCTAATCTGGAAAACCCTCTACCGGTTGCACGTTATCACTCTCTCGCAGGTAGAAAAATTCCATCCGAACTGACTGTTTCCGCCCATTGCGGCAACACTGTTATGGCGGTTCGTCACGATAAACATAAGGTTTGTGGATTTCAATTTCATCCAGAATCGATTCTCACAACTCAGGGCGCTAAATTGCTTGAACAAACTCTGGTCTGGGCACTAAATTAAAAGGGAGATGAGAATGCAGGTTATTTTCAACAAATTGTTTAATGCACAGACACTGACACAGCAAGAAAGCCAGCAACTATTTGCAGCCATTATTCAAGGAGAATTAAGTGAATCACTACTCGCTGCTGTACTTATCAGCATGAAATTACGTGGTGAACAACCCCAAGAGATCGCCGGTGCAGCCCAAGCATTACTGGCAAATGCCCTGCCATTTCCACGGCCGGATTACATGTTCTGCGATATCGTCGGAACAGGTGGTGATGGTACAAACAGTATCAATATTTCAACCGCCAGTGCCTTTGTCGCCGCGACTTGCCAGATTAAAGTCGCCAAACATGGTAATCGCAGTGTTTCCAGTCGTTCAGGTTCTTCTGATTTGCTGGCAGCGTTTGGTATCGCCCTTGATATCAGCGCGGAATGCGCCCGTAGCGCATTGGATGAAATCGGCATCTGTTTCCTATTTGCACCGCAGTATCATCTTGGATTCCGTCATGCGATGCCGGTACGTCAACAACTGAAAACCCGGACGCTATTCAATATATTAGGTCCTCTGATTAACCCGGCCCGTCCACCACTGGCTTTAATTGGCGTTTACAGCCCTGAGCTCGTTGAGCCGATTGCCCGCACTTTACAGGTTCTCGGCTATCAACGGGCAGCGGTTGTTCACAGCGGTGGCATGGATGAAGTCGCACTGCATGCACCAACACAAGTTGCAGAACTTAATGATGGAGAAATTATCCATTATCAATTAAACGCTGAAGATTTTGGTTTACAACATCATCCAATATCCGCTTTAAAAGGAGGTTCACCAGAGGATAATCGTGAAATGCTCAGTTTATTGTTACAAGGACGAGGCAAGAAGGCTCATGCTGATGCCGTTGCGGCTAACGTTGCCCTGTTAATGAAAATTCATGGACAGGAAAATTTACGTCATAACACCCAACAAGCTCTCGAAGCCATTCACAGTGGCCGAGCTTATGAACGAGTCATAGCACTTGCAACAAGGAGTTAATCATGCAAGCCACTATTTTACAGAAAATAGTTAATGATAAAGCCGAATACCTTATTAATCGCAAACAGCAACAACCATTGGAAAGTTTTATTGATGCCGTTGTTGCCAGCAATCGTCATTTTTATCAAGCGCTAAGCAGTCAACAGACGGTTTTTATTCTGGAATGTAAAAAGGCATCTCCTTCTAAAGGCGTTATTCGTCAGGATTTTGATCCCACTCAAATAGCAAAAATTTATCAACCTTATGCTGCCGCCATCTCGGTACTAACTGATGAAAAATATTTTCAGGGTAGCTATGAATTTCTTCGTTTAGTCAGTGATACCGTTCACCAGCCGATATTGTGCAAAGACTTTATTATCGATCCTTATCAAATTTATCTTGCCCGTTATTATCAAGCCGATGCAATTTTATTGATGCTTTCTGTTCTTGATGATCAGCAATATATTGCGTTGTCTGAACTTGCCCATAGTCTGAATATGGGCGTACTGACGGAAGTCAGCTCAGAGGAAGAGCGAGCCAGAGCGGTTGCGCTAAAAGCTAAAGTGATAGGTATTAATAACCGTGATCTGAGAGATCTTTCTATCGATTTAAACCGTACCAAACAACTTGCGCCACAGTTACCGGAAGGAACCATTGTTATTAGCGAGTCGGGCATCCACCAGCATCAACAAATTCGTGATCTTAGTCATTATACTCATGGCTTTCTCATTGGCAGTGCTTTGATGGCCCAATCCAATCTGGACTTAGCATTACGTCAACTGATTCTGGGTGAAAATAAAGTCTGTGGGTTAACTCGTCCACAAGATGCTAAAGCAGCATTACAGGCAGGTGCTGTTTATGGTGGTTTGATATTTGCTGAGCATTCACCACGTAAGATTAATATCCAACAGGCCCAACAAATTATTAATGCAGCAAATCTCAAATATGTAGGGGTATTTCAAAATCAATCATCTGCATTCATCAGTCATACCGCCCGTACCCTTTCTCTAGCTGCGGTGCAATTACATGGCGCAGAAGGTGAAATTTATATTGCTGAACTGCGAAAAACCCTGCCTGAAAATTGCCAAATCTGGAAAGCAGTTGATATGTCGAAAGAGGCATTTCACGTCCAAGCCGGAAATATTGACCGTTATTTACTGGATAACGGCAAAGGTGGAACCGGCCAAAGTTTCGATTGGCAATTACTTGAAAAGCAATTACTCGCCAATGTCATGCTAGCCGGTGGGTTAAATGAAGAAAATTGCCAACAAGCAGCAAAATATGGCTGTTGCGGACTTGATTTTAATTCTGGCGTCGAAAACGCACCCGGAATTAAAAGCAGTCATAAACTAAATAAAGTGTTTCAGCTTCTACGCTGTTACCAGTAAGTAACAATTTTCCGATTCATATAAATGGACAACTAGAACAATGAGTAAACTTAACCCCTATTTTGGTGATTTCGGTGGACAATTTGTACCACAGATCCTTATTCCAGCCCTTGAACAGTTAGAAGCCGCATTTATTGCGGCTCAACAAGATCCCGAATTTCAGCAAGAATTTCAGGATCTACTGAAAAATTATGCAGGCAGACCAACAGCATTAACGTTATGCCGTAATCTGACAAAAGGCACCAAAACCCGCCTTTATCTGAAACGTGAAGATCTATTACACGGCGGCGCTCATAAAACCAATCAGGTACTTGGTCAGGCATTATTGGCGAAACGCATGGGCAAAAACGAAATTATTGCGGAAACTGGCGCTGGTCAACATGGTGTGGCAACCGCCCTCACCTGCGCACTTTTAAATATGAAATGCCGCATTTATATGGGCGCTAAAGATGTAGAGCGCCAATCCCCTAATGTTTTTCGCATGCGTCTGATGGGAGCCGAAGTCATTCCGGTCCACAGTGGCTCTGCTACCTTAAAAGATGCCTGCAATGAAGCATTGCGTGATTGGTCTGGCAGCTACGATAAAGCCCACTACTTATTAGGGACTGCCGCTGGACCACATCCTTATCCGACGATGGTTCGAGAGTTCCAACGAATGATCGGCGAAGAAGCCAAATCCCAAATTCTGGCAAAAGAGGGACGCCTGCCCGATGCCGTGTTAGCTTGTGTCGGTGGAGGCTCTAATGCCATTGGCATGTTTGCTGAATTCATTCCTGAAACCTCGGTCCGCCTGATTGGTATTGAACCTGCCGGGCTCGGTATTGAAACCGGTAAACATGGCGCTCCACTGAAACATGGCAAATTGGGCATCTATTTTGGTATGAAATCGCCAATGATGCAGACAGATGAAGGCCAGATTGAAGAATCTTATTCTATTTCCGCCGGTCTGGATTTCCCTTCCGTTGGCCCTCAACATGCCTATCTGAACAGTATTGGACGGGCTGATTATGTTTCCATCACCGATGATGAAGCATTAGCAGCATTCAAAACCCTTTCCCGTGAGGAAGGCATTATTCCAGCCCTCGAATCCTCTCATGCGCTGGCTTATGCTCTGAAAATGATCCATCAAGCTCCTGATAAAGAGCAATTACTGATCGTTAACCTATCCGGTCGCGGTGATAAAGACATATTTACTGTCCACGATATTTTAAAATCCAGAAGGGAAATCTAATGGAACGTTACGAGCAGCTATTTAAACAACTGGAAAGTCGTAAACAAGGTGCTTTTGTCCCCTTTGTCACCCTAGGCGATCCAAACCCGGAATTATCACTGGAAATTATTGATACTTTGATTGCAAGTGGTGCTGACGCTCTTGAGTTAAGTATTCCCTTTTCTGATCCTCTGGCTGACGGCCCAACTATTCAGAACGCTAATCTGCGTGCTTTCTCCTCAAATGTGACTCCTTCGCTCTGTTTTGAACTATTAACAAAAATTCGGACAAAATACCCTGATATTCCTATTGGTTTATTAATGTATGCCAACCTGGTTTTTCATCATGGAATAGAAGAGTTCTACCGCCGTTGCAAAGATGCAGAGGTTGATTCGATATTAGTTGCAGATGTCCCCATATCAGAATCACGACCATTCCGCACCGCAGCCATGAAACATGGTATTGCCCCTATTTTTATTTGCCCACCCAACGCGGAAGATGAACTATTACGTGAAATTGCTTCTTATGGCCGCGGATATACCTACCTATTATCAAGAGCAGGAGTGACCGGTACAGAAAGACGAGGTGAAAAACCATTGAATCATTTGGTCAATAAACTACGGGAATATCATGCGGCACCACCGTTACAGGGATTTGGGATTTCAGAACCCACGCAGGTAAAAGAAACATTAGCGAGTGGCGCAGCGGGAGCCATTTCCGGATCTGCTGTCGTTAAAATTATCGAAGAAAATCTTTCTCAGCCAGAAATAATGATGAAAAAACTGGCTGAATTTGTATCAATAATGAAATCTGCCACTCAACTTTAATACAAAAAATGGGGCAAAATCTGCCCCATTTTTTTATTAAAAGTGATAACCAACCCCAAACATAAATACCCACGGATCTAGCCGGGTATCAATTTTATATTGCTGATCACCTGCTTTAAATTTCACATCCGTTTCAATGTTTACCCACCATACAGAGGCGTTCAACATCCAATTCTGATCTAACTCATAATCCAGACCAACCTGCCCGGCAACACCCCAGGAATCCTTCAAGTCCAGACTATGTAAGTTATTATCTTTAACGGCCGAATTACCATTGAATTTTTCGTTAAAGAAAGTGGTATAGTTCAAACCAACACCAACATAAGGGCGGAAACTGCTTTCTTTAGAACCGAAATAGTACTGCGCCATTAATGTCGGCGGTAGATGTTTTACTTTAGCAATATCACCAACACCACCCGGTAAACTTACCCGATGCTGGAAGGGTGTCCCTGCCAGTAATTCGAAACCAATATTATCGGTAATCATATAACTGAAGGTTAAACCCATCTGGGTATTATTATCCGCACTCAAAGAACCCACCCCTAATACATTATCAGAACCCGTATTAGGTCTTACTGTTGCAGTACCTGTGCGGAAAATAAAATCACCTGCTTCATGAGCAAAAGCAAATGATGGTGCTAAAGTTGCCGCTGCTAATACAAATGCAGAAATTTTTTTCATTATTCATCCCATTCCTGTGATTTAAAGTCAATTAAAATATACTCATATATTAGAATTTATGATCCAAGACAGATCACATCTTTCAAAGAATTTCAGTAAAACCGCATATTTATAATATTATTATTTCAATTAGGAATTATTTTAAATTGATCCAAATCAAAGTTTACTTATTATTAATCAGTTAGAAATCCTTTATTTATATATTCATTTCGATGTTTTATCTTTCCTTATCATTAATATTTCCATTATGTTTTAATAAGGTTAATTTTATGTTTATTTTTATCTTAAGAATATAATGTAAAGAACTTTTTTCTATCATCAACAATCACAGTTAACCACTAATTTATCCGTATCATCTCGTTTCTACTATCCACGTTTCCCCATAACAAGGTACAATCACCGCCTATGTATTGTTGTTTAACCTGATAGGAGCTGTCTTCATGCCAATCACGGCGAATACCCTGTACCGTGACAGTTTTAACTTTTTCAAAAATCAACTGTTAAGTACCCTGACCCTGGCCGTTCTGGCGGCTCTGGTTACCACCTTATTGGGGCACCTGTTTATTCCTGACAGCGAACAGATGAAGTTGCTGACAGAAGCAGAATTCACGTTTGCCACTTCAGGCAAGGCCGGTATTCAGGAACTGGTGTCTCAAATGACCCCAGAGCAACAGTCAATGATCATGCGGGCGGGAATCGGGACCATTTTCTCAAGTATGATTGGCAGCGTGCTGCTGGTCGGTGGTGTACTGACGCTGGTCGCGGCAGTTTCAGAGGGAAACCGTATTTCTTCATTACAGGCCATTGGTTTATCAGCAAGCCAGTTACCGAAACTGTTTCTATTACTGCTTATCTGCACCCTGCTAATTCAATTGGGCTTGATGCTGATGCTAGTACCCGGCATTATTTTGTCGATCGCACTGGCTTTATCTCCAGTTATTATGACTGCCGAGCGTTGTGGTGTTTTTGCTGCTATAAAAATAAGCTGGAAACTGGCATTTGCTAATATTCGTCTGCTGGTTCCGGCAATTCTTTTGTGGCTGACCGCAAGGCTGTTGCTGGTATTTATTATTGACCGTCTAACATTCATTCACAGTGAGATGGCAGGGATTATTCTTGGTGTGTTTAATAACCTGATCTCAGCCATTTTGCTGATTTACCTGTTCCGGTTGTATATGCTGGTTGTCTCTCCACAACAAAAATCAATATAAAACAAAACCCCATAGTGATAACACTATGGGGATAAACAGAATAAGCTGTTATATCTGGATTGATCTAAAATGCAAAAAAATTCCCTGTTTTTCAACAGGGAATTCTATAGAAAAGAGAGCTAATTAAATATCAATTAGCAAATTTCGGTTAGAACCGATAGCCAACACCAACTACCCAAGTGCCTATTTTAGCGTCATCCAGTTTTGAATATTCATAGGATGTATCAATAGTCCAATTTGGCATAGGGTTAAACTGTAATCCTAGACCATAAGCCACTGATGTTTTACTCCCTTTATGGTCAAGAAGCTCATAACCCGAAACAAAAGATTCACTCTTTGCCTTTCCATGCGCAGCACCAATCAAACCATATGCACTAACATAGTCATTAAAACGATATGTAGGACCCGCCATCAGAGAATAATAATCTAAATTACCAGTACCAACTTTGGCACCATCATCGTAGAAGTCATAACCCTGATGTGTCAGCGTGAATGAACCAATAACACCCCAATTATTATCCAGCTCGTAGCGATATTTTAAGTTAAAGCCTTTTGGGTTTTCATCAAGCTTTTCACCATCAAATTTCACATGACTCTGAGCATAGCCACCAGAAATTGTGTGTTCATCAGCATTTGCCGCAAATGCAAACACAGATAAACCTGCTGCCACCACTGAAGCTACCAATGTTCTTTTCATTAAAAATCCCTAATTATTGTATAAAATATAGAAAAAACTCAATTGCGGGCCGTGATTATTTATCAAAAATCAATATAAAACAACTCAATTCTGTTTTTTGTTAAGTTTCCATTCAACAAGATCAAGTAATAACCACTTCCCATCTTAATCGTCTATTTTTTATACTTATTAGCATTTCATCACTTCACTACTGAGATAAAAGCAAAAAAATTCCCTGTCTTACAACAGGGAATTTTGTCTAGAATAATAGTGATAACTAATAAAGGAATAATCTTCAGATTACATGGCTAAACATGGACTAGCAATTTCAACTAAATAGATATATGGACACTAAACCAATGCAAACCTATAAATAAGATTTTCTGGCAAAAAGTAGTCAAAAACATATATCCGGTTTCAATAATCCCTGATGAAAATCCATACTCTCTATCTTCATTATTTCGATAGCCTTGATGAATAAACTATCTAACAAGCTAACAGAGAGTTGGTGCTAACATTAATTTATTATCTTCAGTCATTTAATGAGATTACATAGATCACAAAAGTTGGACTGAATTCCCTTTAAAGGAACGACTACACTGGAAACACTATTTAGAATCTATAACCCGCACCAATTACCCAAGTGCCTACTTTGTAGTTACTTATTTTTGAATATTCATAAGATGCATCAATAACCCAATTTGGCATAGGGTTAAATTGCAATCCTAAACCATAAGCAGCAGAGGTCTTACTTTCTTTATATTCAAAGTCATAGCCCAATACAGCAGCATTACCCTTTGCTTTTTCCTTTCCGTGTGCAGCACCCACCAGACCGTATACACTCACGTACTCATTAAAGCGATATGTAGGACCCGCCATCAGAGAATAATAATCTAAATCACCAGTACCAATCTTGCTACTACCATAATAGTAATCATAACCCTGATGTGTCATCGTGAATGAACCAATAACACCAAAATTATTATCCAGCTCGTAACGATATTTGAGGTTAAAACCTTTTGGGTTTTCATCAAGCTTTTCACCATAAACCTTCACATGACTCTGAGCATAGCCACCAGAAATCGTGTGCTCACCGGCATTTGCTGCAAATGCGAATACAGATAAACCAACTGCCACTGCTGAGGCTATCAATGCCTTTTTCATTGGAACGTCCTAAATAGTTATTGTACAAGTAATAATGATTTTGCTTTGTTAAAATATAATTATCGGAAAACAAAATGTAACGTGGTATTAAATACTTAATGCTTAAATCATATTGATTTTTAACAAGAAATCTTAAAATAAGACAGGTGATATCTCAATTAATAGAACAGCAACGGTCAATAATCACACGTTCGGGAATTAAGAACTATTTTCCTCAATTATAATTATCAATGTGATTATTTTATTTCTCGCATTTATTGTTTGATCTCAATAACGCGCTATTATAGCTGAATAATCATTCAATCAGACCTCACAGTGATAAAACCATGAGGCTGAAAGTTATAAACAAGTTTACGTTGTATTCATTTACATGGTGTTAAATTTACTATTTCAAGCTGCTATATTTTTAGCCCCACAAGATGACATCACCCTTTCACTGATTCCCTGCTCAATTCTTATTTCAAAGTCAGTAAACAGTGCCTTTGGTTTTACACTCTTATTGCTTTTTTCAAGCGTGACAAAACCGTGTCGGCTAAGTGTCTTTAATGTGACTGACAAGTTGCTTGGTTTCCTTCCTGATAGATTAGCCAGCTCTGCGATTGTCTCTGGTTTGTGCTCATCAATAAGACGCAGAAGCGCGATATTATCACTGCTAAGTACTTGAGCAAGAGCAATCATGGAAGTAAACCAGATCTTAGGCTCATCAGGTTGAACAACATATTCACCCTTAATAATAGCCAATGTGCGCTTGCATATAAGTTCTTCATTCATCACGCCAATGAGTGCTTTCATCGTATTACCCTCTTTTTTCGCGTTCAGCGATAATTTCATCAATTTTAGTAAAGAAATCCTCAATTAACTGATATGCAGAAGTAAATTCATATGGAATACCTTTATCAACCCAAGCAAGACGTCCAAACCTGAATCCGATTGCATTACTAAAACCTCCTTGTTGTTATGATCTAATCATATGTCTTTGCTTAATAAAATTCAAACTAGCAAACAACTGTAAATTATTATCTTTTAGCGTAATTAGAGTACCATTCAGGCTTACTTTGGATCATTCGTACCGCAAAATAGAGATCAGGTACCACAATCAGATCGTCATCACTACTTCGCAGTTTATTCTGTTTTATCCAACGGGTAAGCTCTGTCCGACGCCCGGCGAGTACCAACGTGATATCTCTTACTTTCAATTCACTAATCAACTCATCAATCGCGGCAAATACGCTGACATCATCGTAGGTAAAACTCACCGCCGCATCGACAACCAACCAACCCGGACGTTTTTGCATCTTGTTAAGTTTTTGAATCTTGTCAACATGCTGTAACACCCGCTTTTTAAAATAGCTGACATTGAAATAAGTCAATGGTGAATTAAACCGATACATCATCACACCATCTATGGGTTTAATATCATTGCCATGATTAATTGAGTGAATCATTCCTTGGTCATTCACCCCTAAGAGCTGATCTGTCGGACGGAATATAATCCGCAAAAACTGTAATAAACCAAGCAGAACGGCGAAACCAACACCGTTAATCAAGCCAACCACCAGCACGGCAATTAATGTAAATAGTGATAAAGTAAATGCCTGATGATTTCTTTTCCTCAGTGACCAGATCCGCCGTAAGCCCAACAGTGACGATGCCGAATAAATCAGCACCACACCAAGCGATGACAACGGGATATAAGCCAGGAAACTTGTCATAAATAACAAAACCAGCAAAATAATGGTCGCCGCGATAACAGAAACCAATTGCGTTTTCCCACCAATCGCATCATTAACCGCAGTACGACTACTGGCAGCACTGACAGCAAATCCTTGTGATAAAGCAGAAGCGATATTCGCAATGCCTAAAGCTCTAAGTTCACAATCTGCATCAATCTGATAACCGTTTTTACTGGCAAAGCTACGGGCCGTCATCATAAAACTGACAAAACTGATAACAGCAAGGTTCAAAGATGGAATAACTAGCTCACGCATAATGCCTGGCTGAAAATCGGGCATTGGCACAACAGGTAATCCCCCACCGCTGACACCACCAACAATCTGAATGCCATATTTTTCCAGACTAAATTGCCAGCTTACATAAGTCGCCAATACCATTGCCAACAAAGGCCCCGGCCAAGTCGGACGCAAGAAACGCACAGTGAGCAAAATCAACACCGTAGCAACAGACATTGCTAACGTCGGTAAATGGGTACTCATGAGCTTGACAGGTAATGCGATCACTCGTTCAATCAATCCCACCGGAACGCCAGCAAAACCAAAGACTTGAGCTAACTGATCCACAATGATTGTCAATGCAACACCGTTCATTAATCCTTTCAGGATCGGCTTGGAAAGAAAATCAGCAAACGCGCCTAATCGGAAGTGACTGGCGAGAACACACCATATTCCGGTCATTAAGGTCATTACAATCGTAAGCTGCCAGCGGACATCTTCATTATCAAACACCAATGGCGCGACAGCCGCGGCAATAACGGCACACGTTGCTGCATCTGGCCCGACAATCAATTGTCTTGAGGTACCAAATAATGCATAAGCAAACATGGGTAAAATACATGCATAAAGACCGATAATTGCACTTATTCCCATCAATTCGGCGTAAGCAATAGCAACCGGCAGAGCAACTGCGGCGACAGAAAGCCCGGCTCTTAAATCATGACTAAACCATTCCTTGCGATAATGAGAAAAATTGCCCAACCCTGGCATCCAACGCTGTAGTTTTTTCCACTGCATCTGGTTTATGCCCTCTTATTTTTCAACGGGTTTTAGTTATAATGCTGCGTTATATGCCCACTGACAACCGGAAGTTAATTACGCCGCTCTTTATGATAAAATTATGCGAAACCGATCGATAAAAATCTTTTTTATTGAGAGATAAGGCCATACTGTTGCTGCTAGTTCATTCAATGACTAAAATCGGATGATAATTAAACGCCGGAATTACAATAGGTTCAAACTATGAAACAACTTTTAGACTTTCTACCTTTAGTCGTTTTTTTTGTCGTATACAAAATGTATGACATTTTTTACGCTTCTGGAGCGTTGATCGCCGCCACCGGTTTAGCTGTCGCTATTACTTATGTCATTTACCGGAAAGTAGAGAAATCCTCCCTAATCACTTTTATCATGGTGGCTGTTTTCGGTACTCTAACTTTAGCTTTCCACAGTGATCTATTTATCAAATGGAAAGTTACAGTAATCTATGCATTATTTGCATTAGCCTTGCTAGGCAGCCAGTGGTTTATGAAAAAACCGCTGATTCAGAAAATGCTAGGAAAAGAGTTAATTTTACCCGATTTTGTTTGGAACAAGCTCAATATGGCATGGGCGCTGTTTTTTACCGCCTGTGCGCTGGCTAATATTTATGTTGCATTCTGGTTATCACAAGATGTCTGGGTTAATTTTAAAGTATTTGGTCTGACTGCCCTGACTCTGGTTTTCACCGTGCTCAGTGTAGTATATATTTACCGTCACCTGCCACGCGAACAGAAGTAACCCCATTCAAATGGATACCTGCCTGCTATCGTCTGTAGGCAGGTATTGTTTTTTCATCAAATAAAGTAAAGTTTTCAATGACACAACAACAATTACCTAACGGAGAGTTAGTCCTCCGCACACTGGCTATGCCCGCTGATACCAACGCCAATGGAGATATTTTTGGTGGATGGTTAATGTCACAAATGGATATTGGTGGTGCAATTCTGGCAAAAGAAATTGCGGAAGGCCGTGTTGTCACTGTCAGAGTAGATGGTATTACTTTTCTGAAACCTGTCGCCGTCGGTGATGTCGTCTGCTGCTATGCATATTGCCTCAAAACCGGTAACAGTTCGATTACCATCAATATCGAAGTCTGGGTGAAGAAAGTCGCCTCTGAACCCGTCGGTCAACGCTATCGTGCAACCGAAGCGGTATTCACTTATGTTGCGGTTAATGAAGATAATACCTCCCGTCGATTGCCAGAAGGCAAAACCCACTTTCAACTCGCTAGCAGCACTAACGAATAAGGCTAATTATTAATGGAAAAAGGAGCGTGTTAATAATGCTCCTTTTTTATTTCCATTTCCCCAACAATCAGGATTGAGATATACCCGTAATTTTGAATTCGACGGTTGTGATATAACCAACCGCAGGTATTTTTTCAAAGCGCCACTTTCTCATTGCTTTTTTCACCTCCCTTTCAAAAACATTGGGTGGATTAGCGCCAATAACTTCTATATTTCTTACCCGTCCATCTTCATCAATATCATATTTGACTTTCACATAGCCTTCGGTACCCAATGCCGAAGCCCTAGATGGGTAGACAGGTAACGCTTTACTTAATGCCCTTGGCCCATTCTGCGGTTTAACCACCGGTTTATTCTGATTATTATCAGTACGGTTAGCCAGTGCATTCTGATTAAACAGCGGTTTTTCCGGTTGTTCAGCTCTCTTTTCAACAGGTTCAGATTGCTTTTTAACAACCTTCTTCTTCACTTCCGGTTTCTTCACCTCTGGTTTTGGAATTACCGGCTTTGGAATTACCGGCTCCGGTTCCTCCGGCTCTGATTCAGGCTCAGGTGCTGCCGGCTCCGAAACAGGAGCTTCTTCAGCCGCTAACTGAATCATAGCGACAGACATAAATGCAACATCAGACTGTTTTTCCGGTATTGCAGAACAAAAAAGGGCAGCAGCTATAGAAATGTGCAAGCAAACTGATAACAATATTGGCCAACGTATCCAGCGCATAAGGGAATTCTTGATTAGCAGCATAATAGTCAATCCTCGAATGACTGCTAGTTTAAATGCAAATAGCAATCATATTCAATAAAGATTGTAGGTGAGCGTGAATATAAGGCCAAAAATATTATTTTTTCAATGTATCCATTCGCCATGCTGGACAAACAATAAAGCTCGACGCTGTTTATAACCACGTAATTTACGTAGTGAATAAATACGCAAATTACGTCTTGATTGCCCTTCCAGCCAACGGCGGCGACGGTTAGAATTCTGGCGTAACATCCGCCACCGCCCTACTTCATTTCGACTACGTTTCATAAAGTCATACCTATAAAAATATCACGCTCATTATAAGCCTTTAAAAAAGATATCCAAGGCGTATCTGGATAGTACTTTTTATATCAATAATGCGAAATGACCAATATCAAGTATGATGCTTGCAGTATATTTGTTGATTTTTTGGTAAATTCATCGGGTTAAATAGATCGTTTATATCCCGTGTCTTGAGGAAACCGTGTTAAACACCCCAAAGATGTCTGAACAAAACAGGATTGATTGCCGAATATGACAACCTTTTATTCCGTCCTAAGTTGGCTTGCTATTTTCTTTTATTGGCTGATTGTTGCCAGTATCACCTTACGCATTCTGATAAAACGCCGACCTGTCACTTCTGCTATGACCTGGCTGCTGATTATCTATATCCTTCCCTTAGTTGGAATCATCGCTTACCTGTCATTTGGTGAGCTGCATTTGGGAAAACGCAGAGTTGAACAAGCCAAAGCCATGTGGCCTTCAACAACTGTCTGGCTTGAAGAACTGCGTAAATCTCGGCATATATTCGCCACGGAAAATAGCGAAGTCGCGACACCTTTATTCCAGCTTTGCGAGCGACGGCAAGGGCTTGCAGGTGTTAAAGGTAACAAGATCCAACTACTGACAACCTATGACCATTCACTAAAAACCATTATCAAAGATATTGAGAATGCCAAACACAGTATTGATATGGTGTTTTACATCTGGCAAGCCGGTGGCTTGGTTGAACAAGTGACTGATGCTCTTATGGCCGCAGCACACCGGGGAGTCAGATGCCGTATTATGGTGGATTCAGCAGGTAGCTGGTTATATTGCCGTAGCCAATACCCGGATATCATGCGCCAGGCGGGAATTGAATTTGTTGAGGCTTTGCAAGTCAATATATTCCGTCTATTTCTACGTCGCATGGATCTGCGCCAGCATCGTAAAATTATCTTGATAGATGATTATATTTCTTATGCCGGCAGTATGAATATGGTAGATCCACGCTTCTTTAAACAAGATGCTGGCGTTGGGCAATGGATCGACATCATGGTGCGAATGGAAGGGCCGGTTACCACGACTATGGGGGTTATTTACGCTTGTGACTGGGAAATGGAAACAGGTCAACGTATCTTTCCGCCATCACCCGATAACAATATCATGCCATTTGAACAGGCCAGTGGGCATACAACTCAGGTTATTGCATCTGGTCCCGGATTCCCAGAGGAATTGATTCAACAATCTTTAATGACGGCTATTTTCTCTGCCCGTAAGCAACTAATTTTAACCACTCCTTATTTTGTTCCCAGTGATGACCTGATAAACGCCATTTGCACCGCAGCTTTACGAGGGGTTGAAGTTATTATTATCGTTCCACGTAGAAATAATTTCTTCTTAGTTCGTTGGGCAAGCCGCGCATTTTTTGCTGAATTGTTAAATGCTGGTGTTAAGATTTATCAGTTTGAAGATGGCTTGCTACATACCAAAAGCGTTTTAGTTGATGGCCAACTCAGCATGGTGGGTTCAGTTAATCTCGATATGCGTAGCCTGTGGCTAAATTTTGAAATTACCGTGGTTATTGATGATGAAAACTTTGGTAATGATCTAACGCTAGTGCAATACGATTACATCGCTCATTCTACATTGCTGGAAACCAATGAGTGGGAACAACGCCCTTTGTGGCATCGGATTATTGAGCGCATTTGTTACTTTTTTAGTCCGCTATTGTGACCAATACCCTCGTCTTGTAAAGACGGGGGTACCAATCAACGCTGCAACATGCTTTAATTCTTTATCATGACCCACGAATAAATCAATATGGACAACAGATCCTCACAAACTATGGATTTAGATCTCAATAACCGAATGACAGAAGATGAAACCCTTGAGAAAGCCTATGACATCTTTCTTGAACTGGCTTCATCCAACCTCGATCCCGCGGATATTCTGCTATTCAGCTTGCAATTCGAAATACGTGGCGGTGCAGAATTACTGCCCCCTTCTGATGAGTGGCTTGGACTCGTGGATTTTTATCCGAATCCTGATTTTTTTGCCGAAGTGATTATCGGGCTAGCAGAATCTGAAGACGCTGAGATCAACGATGTTTTTGCCCGTATCCTCATTTGCCGGGAAAAATCTCACCCGATTTACCATATTTTGTGGAAAGAGTGAGAGCTACCGGTTCTGATACAAATCTGAATCCTGAACAAAACCCAAAAAGTAACTCTCACATTTAATGTCTTACAAAATTCCTCGATAACTACAGTCAGCCTTAACTACACAACCTTATATAGCCAACCTTAACTACAACGGATCAACCTTCAAACAAGACACGGCATGGCGGAAACTCCCTTCCATCAATGGCCGTGTTTTAGCACATTCAGGATCTGCCATTGGACAACGAGTACGGAAAACACATCCTGATGGCGGATTGATAGGTGACGGCAATTCACCTTCCAACAATTCAATGTGTTTATTTCGTTCTTTATCTGGATCAGGCACCGGTACTGCTGACATCAACGCTTTGGTATAAGGGTGCTGTGGATTATGGTAAACCTCATCATAAGTGCCCAATTCCACCGCATGCCCTAAATACATCACGAGTACACGGTCAGATATGTGCTTAACCACCGCCAAATCATGGGCGATAAAAATCAGCGACAGCCCCATTTCCCGTTGTAATTCCTGCAATAGGTTCACTACCTGAGCCTGAATGGATACATCAAGTGCAGATACCGGCTCATCACAAATCACCAACTTAGGTTCAAGGATAAGTGCACGAGCAATCCCGATACGTTGACACTGACCACCAGAGAATTCATGCGGGTAGCGATTAATCAGGTTCGGCAGTAATCCAACTTTCATCATCATCGCTTTTACCCGCTCTTTAATTTCCAGCTCTTTCATCTTTGGATGATAAGTGCGTAGTGGCTCAGCGATAATATCGCCAATCGTCATTCGCGGGTTTAAGGATGCTAATGGGTCTTGGAATATCATCTGGATATCACTGCGAATCTCCCGCCACTGTTTATCATCCATATCCAGCAGGCTTTTTCCCAACCAAGTTACTGAACCACCAGAAGACTTGACCAATCCGATAATTGCACGAGCAAAAGTCGATTTGCCGCAACCGGATTCACCAACCACACCTAGAGTTTCCCCTTCGTATAACCTTAATGTAACGCCATCAACCGCTTTCAAGGATTTTGTTGGTTGCCAGAACCACTGTTTGCCATCTTTGATATCAAAGTAAACTTTTAGATCTGCTACTTCCAGCAGCACACGTCTTTCTTCAATCTGGCTCATGCCAATTCCTCCGGTGCCTTAAAGCAAGCTCGCAAACGCCCGTTGCCAAATGTCTCTAACCCCGGTTCACAATTTACACAACGGCCTACTGAAAACTGACAGCGTGGCTGAAACGGACACCCTTTCGGCAATCGTAATAAATTAGGCGGATTTCCGGGAATAGTCGTCAACGATGCTTCATCACCATCAAGACGAGGAACAGCACTAAGCAGACCTATAGAATAAGGATGGGTTGGTTGATAAAACACTTCACGAGCTGAGCCATATTCCATCGTTCTCCCTGCGTACATTACCAACACTTTGTCACAAATACCGGCAACTACTCCCAAATCGTGAGTAATCATAATAATCGCGGTATTAAATTCCCGTTTCAGCTCATTCAGTAGGGTCATAATCTGAGCCTGAACTGTGACATCAAGTGCGGTTGTCGGTTCGTCAGCAATCAATAATTTTGGACGACATAACAACGCCATCGCGATCATCACACGCTGACGCATTCCACCAGAAAATTCATGCGGATACATTCGCATTCGCTTAAGCGCTTCTGGCATTTTGACGGCATCCAGCATCCGAATCGATTCAAGGTATGCCTCACTTTTACTCATATGCTTATGCAACATCAAAACTTCTGTAAGTTGATCGCCGATACGCATATAGGGATTGAGAGATGTCATTGGGTCCTGAAATATCATTGATATCTCTTCCGCTCTCATGCGGTTAAGCTGTTTTTCTTCCAGGTTAAGAATTTCCCTGCCATTAAAAATAGCGGAACCGCCAATTTTGCCGTTTCTGGCAAGTAGCCCCATCAAAGCGAAAGCAGTTTGTGATTTGCCAGAACCGGACTCCCCTACAATTCCTAATGTTTCCCCTGCGCGTAAATCAAAATTTAGCTTGTTCACCGCTGTAACATCGCCATCTGGGGTACTAAAAGTCACGTCCAATTCTTTAACAATTAACAACGGCTCAGAACTTTTCTGGTTTTTAACGCTGTCCATGTTACCTCCTTAACGATCTTTCGGATCGAGGGCATCACGCAAGCCATCGCCGATAAAGTTAAAACAAAACAGTGTCACCACCAGAAAACCGGCAGGAAACAACAGCAACCACGGGGAAACCTCCATCGAATTCGCACCATCGCTTAATAATGCACCCCAACTACTTAACGGTTCTTGAGTTCCCAATCCCAGAAAGCTAAGAAACGATTCAAACAGAATCATACTCGGCACTAATAAAGATGCATAAACCACCACCACTCCCAATACATTAGGGACAATATGACGCAGCACAATCTGACGGGTTGATACACCACACACCAGCGCCGCCTCAATAAATTCCTTACGTTTTAGGCTCAATGTCTGACCACGGACAATACGCGCCATATCCAACCATGACACCATACCGATAGCGACAAAGATCAGAAAAATATTCTGTCCGAAGAAGGTCACTAGCAGGATCACAAAGAACATGAATGGAAATGAGTTCAAAATTTCCAGCATACGCATCATGACTGAATCTATTTTTCCGCCCAAATAGCCAGATAATGATCCATATAAGGTTCCGACGACTACCGCCACCAAAGCGGCTGCAATCCCAACCATCAACGAAATACGTCCTCCAATGGCAACACGCACCAGCAAATCACGTCCAGAAGAATCTGTACCAAAATAGTGACCTGACTCAGAATCAGGTGGCATCGACATCATGGCCCAATCAGTATCGTCATATGTGAATTGAGCTAACATCGGCGCTAAGATCACAAACAAGGTAATCAAAGATAACAGGCACAAACTGGCAATCGCTGCCCGGTTGTGAATAAAACGGCGTCGTGCATCCTGCCACAAACTGCGCCCTTCAATTTCTAATTGCTCAGAAAAATTTTCCAGAGCTTCGCTGTTTTGTTTATTAACTATCATTGCGTGCTCCAGTCTTAATAACGAATCTTCGGATCGATAACAGCGTACAACACATCAACAATCGCATTGAAAAAAATAGTCAAACTACCAACTAAAATAGTCAGACTTAACACTAACGAATAATCACGGTTCAATGCGCCATTAACAAACAACTGCCCTATTCCCGGCAACCCGAAGATTGTTTCAATCACCATCGAACCGGTAATAATGCCGACAAAAGCAGGCCCCATATAAGAGATAACCGGTAACAATGCGGGCTTTAAAGCATGGCGGAAAATAATGATGCGCAATGGCAACCCTTTGGCTCGCGCAGTACGAATAAAGTTAGAGTGCAGCACTTCTATCATCGAACTACGGGTAATACGGGAGATACTGGCGATATAGGCCAAAGAGAGTGCTACCATCGGCAAAATCATATATTTGGGCGCACCGCCATTCCAGCCTCCTCCCGGCAACCATTTAAGATGAATAGCGAACCCCAGCACCAGTAACGGTGCCACGACAAAACCTGGGATAACAACCCCCGTCATGGCGAACCCCATCACCGTATAATCCCATTTTGTATTTTGGTTAAGTGCAGCAATAACCCCAGCGCTAATCCCCAAGACAACCGCCATGATAAATGCCGCAGCCCCTAATTTAGCCGATACTGGAAATGCCGTTGCTACGAGATCGTTAACTGAGTAGTCCTTATATTTGAAAGAAGGCCCAAAATCTCCTTTAGTGAGTTGAATTAAGTAATCAAAATATTGTTTATAAATTGGGTCATTCAAATGATATTTCGCTTCAATGTTTGCCATCACTTCTGGCGGCAATTTCCGCTCACCGGTAAATGGGCTGCCTGGTGCCAACCGCATCATGAAAAACGAAATAGTGATAAGAATAAAAAGTGTCGGGATCGCCTCTAAACAACGGCGTAAAATAAACTTAAGCATCGCCCGCTCCTATGTGTTGGCCCTTAACCCTGGCCTTAAAATAATTTGACACTAAAGCAGCCCTTTCCGGGCTGCTTTACAACGATTAGTGTTTGATAATATAAAAATCTTTGGTGTGTAAATTATCCAAAGGATCTTTCCCTGTATAGCCACCAACATAGGGCTTCACTAACCGGGTATTCACATAGTAATAAAGGGGGACAATAGCAGAATCTTTATCTAACTGCGCTTCTGCTTGCTGGTAAACAGCAGCACGTTCATCATCTGTTGCTACTTTCAGAGATTCTTTCATCAGTTTATCAAACTCATCACTCTTATAATGAGCCGTGTTATTACTACTATAAGAAAGCATTGAATTCAGGAATGAAGAAGGTTCGTTGTAATCGGCACACCAGCCAGCACGGGCCACGTCATAATTCCCTTGATGTCGAGTATCAAGGAAAGTTTTCCACTCTTGGTTTTCTAAACGAACATCAGCACCTAAATTTTTCTTCCAAACAGAAGCGACCGCGATGGCAATTTTTTTATGCAGATCAGAGGTGTTATAAAGCAAGTTAAATTTCAATGGATTATCTTTATTATAACCTGCTTCAGCCAGTAATTTTTTGGCTTCTTGGTTGCGCTGTTCCTGACTCCAACCAGTAAACCACACCGGTTTCATCTCTTTCATACCATCAGTAACTGGCGGTGTATAACCGGAGGCAGGGATATCACCCTGTGCTTTTACTTTATTGGTCACTATGTCTCGGTCCATAGACAATTTCAGTGCAGTACGAACGCGAGGATCATTAAATGGGGGCTTGTCGTTATTAATTTCGTAGTAGTAAGTACATAAAATTGGGCTAATATGCAACTCATTCGGGATCTCCTTTTTCAGTTTCTGGAACAGTTCAATCGGCAAATTGATATAAGTCATATCAATTTCGCCACTGCGATAGCGGTTGACATCCGTGACCTCTGACGAAATTGGCAGGAAAGTAACCTGATCAATAACGGTATTTTTATTATCCCAATATGTCGGGCTACGCTCCATCACAATACGTTCGTTAACTACCCAATTTTTCAGTTTATAAGCCCCATTACCGACAAAGTTCTGTGGCTGAGTCCATTTTTCGCTATATTTTTCTACCGTAGCTTTATGCACCGGAGCCATTGAAGAGTGAGCCAAAAGTTTTGGCAGATAAGGAACCGCTTCGCTCAATGTAAGCTGCAATGTATAGTCATCCAGCGCCTTTACTCCCAGAGTATCTGGTTTCTTTTTACCACTGATGATGTCATCAATATTGGTGAAATGGGCATACTGGAGGTAACTTTCATAGGGAGAAGCAGTATTAGGATCGGCCAGACGTTGCCAACTGTAAACAAAATCATGCGCCGTGACAGGATCACCATTAGACCACTTGGAATCTTTACGCATATGGAATGTCCAGACGGTGAAGTCTTTATTCTCCCAACTGGCCGCCGAACCCGGTAAAATTTCGCCGTTCGGACCAACGATGACAACACCTTCAAACAGATCGCGTGCCAAATGTGATTCTGGTACTCCTTCAATCTTATGCGGGTCTAACGATTGCGGTTCAGAGCCGTTATTACGGACTAAAACCTGTTTATCAGCTAATTGAACACCATCAGGCACTTTTGCAGCAAAGACCTGACTTGCCATTACCATACTCAGTGCAGCGCTGATGCTGACAGTAAGTAGTCTCTTTTTCGTTGTGTTTATCATCTTTTTCTACTCCAATTTTATACCGTCAGATTTGTTATCAGCCGACGGCCCAGAAATAAGGGGTGGATTACTACCCGCATACAAAAGGAACGATTTTGTTTGCAGGATCTCAGTAACTCTTTTGAATAAAGCTACTGTTTAATTTTTTTCATATACAGTCGCTTAATATCCATATAATCCAATGGGTCTTTCCCTGAAAACCCTCCCACTGATGGGCTAACAAGCCGTACACTCACCCGGTAATAAACGGGAATCAGCACCGAGTCTTTATCCAGTTGAGACTCAGCTTGTTGGTATAGTTTCTTACGCTCAATAGCGTCCTTAGCGATTAATGCCTGCTCCAGATAGCTATCAAAATTTTTATTTTGATAGAAAGTTGTGTTATTACTGCTGTCTGACAGCAACATGTTTAAAAACGCTGTAGGTTCATTGTAATCCGCGCACCAGGTTGCTCTGGTCACCTCGTAATTCCCCTGATGGCGGCTTTCAAGAGAAGTTTTCCATTCCTGATTCTGCAAAATCACATCCGCTCCCAGATTCTTTTTCCACATGGAAGCGGCGGCAATAGCCTGCTGTTTGTTTTGCTCAGAGGTGTTGTATAACAATGTGAACTTCAATGGATTCGTCTGATTAAAGCCGGCCTGAGCCAACAATTCTCTCGCTCGTTTATTACGCTGCTCCTGTGTCCAGTTAGCCCATTCTGGCTTAACAAAATCGCCGCCACCGATAAATGTTGGCGTAAAACCATAAGCTGGTATTTGCCCCTGCCCCATAATTTTCCCCGCAATAATCTCCCTGTCGAGACTTAACTTGACGGCTTCACGGACTCTGACATCAGTAAACGGCGGTTTTTTATTGTTAATTTCGTAATAAAACGTACAAAGGTAAGGACTGACACGAACCTGATCGGGGAGTTCTTTTTTCATTTTCTGATACAGAGTCGGCGGAATGGCGCTGTGGGTGATATTTATCTCTCCACTACGATAGCGGTTAATATCACTGGTTTCAGATTGAAGGGGTAAGAGAGTCGCTTGACCAATAACTGTTTTTGCATTATTCCAATATCGAGGATTGCGTTCGAGCACTATCCGCTCATTGACCACCCACTCTTTCAACGAATACGCCCCATTACCGACATAATTTTCTGGCAGCGTCCATTTATTACCTAATTTTTCAACCACATCCTTTTTCACCGGTTTCATTGCCGTATGGCTGAGCATACTGACGAAATAAGGCACGGGATGCGTTAAAGTAACTTGTAAACGATGATCATCCAGCGCTTTTACGCCTAACTGATCAGGAGATTTTTTACCCTTCAAAACATCACCAACATTTTCAACGTAAGCATGTTGAAGATAGCTGGCATAAGGTGAACCCACTTTGGGATCAGCTAATCGCTGCCAACTATAGACAAAATCGTGGGCAGTGACCGGCGCTCCATCACTCCATTTAGCATTATCACGCAGATAAAACGTCCATACCTTGTAATCCTGATTTTCCCAACGGGTCGCAACACCTGGCACGATTTCTCCCTCAGGGCCGGTACTCACTAGCCCTTCCAAGAGATTAAGAATAATGTTGGTTTCTGGTACACCTTCAACTTTATGTGGATCAAGCGAAGCAACTTCCGTGCCATTATTAATAATAATTTGCTGTTTATCCGCAAGTTTCACACCATCTGGAAGTTCAACGGCAGACACGGCTGTAACAAGAAACGCTGATAATAAAAATATACAGGAAATAAACTTATATAATTTTAATTGTTTGATCTTCATTTTTTTCCTCCAGTTTGATGGGCTTGCTCATTCCACATATCCCATCAAAGCCGGGATCTTCACATTATTTAGCCCAAAGTAACGGATTAAATATTAAAGCAGACTTATCATATCAGTCGTTAAAATATCGCTCCCATATTGCAAAAATCATCCTTACAAACAACTTAGTGCGACCTATTACATTAATTGATAAAACACGCCAATAACCATTATAACTAATTGATATGCATGAAATTACCAACTTTAAACTTAACTAAAATAGTAAACAAATCTAGACCAAAGATGAAAATAAACATAATTTTAACAAATTGCAATCAATGCAAATTAAAAACCTACATTCATCACAAAACAATGGTGGAAGCAACCAGTTACACATAGAGCTAATAGAAAAGAATAATTTAGAAAAATATTGGGTTATTTGTATAAAATTCAGGGAGTACCGGCAAAAGAAGCAGGAAAAGCCTATGATATAAGCTTTATAATAAAAATGATAAGAATATTATAATTTGTAATTTCACCAGAAAGAAAACTAACATCTTTTATCGTCAATCGTATCAAAGCAATCCTGGGAATAGTGCTTTGATCCCTGTCACAATCAGTTCAATCCCCAAAGACATCAACAGTAGCCCCATAATTCGAGTGATAACGTTAATGCCCGTTTGACCAAGGTATTTGACGACTAAAGGTGCAGATCGAAATAATAACCAGCAGCAAAAAGCGAACAATGCACTAGTAAGCGCCAATCCAATAAAATTCTGCCATCCCTGATAACGAGAACTCCAAACAATACAAGAACTGATTGCACCGGGACCTGCCATTAACGGCAATGCCAGCGGCACAACCCCAACACTTTCTCTAATGGCGGTTTCTGATTTTTCCTGCTTATTCTGTTTGTCCTCTCCGAGCTTACCGTTAATCATCGACATCGCGATGGTCACCACCAAAATCCCACCAGCAATACGAAAAGAGTCAATGGAAATGCCAAACATACGCAGTATCGAATCCCCCAACAACAAAGCTGTCCATAAAATGATGGCAACAGAAATATTGGCAATAAAATTGGTTCTATTACGAGCCGACTGCGCTTGATAATGCGTCATACTAATAAAAACCGGCAAAATACCCACAGGATTGACCAGTGCAAACAAGCCAACAAAAAACTTAATGTAACCAGAAAAATCCAGCAGTAAGTCACCCACAAATAACCTCTACAGAGTTACGCTGTGTTATTAAAAATACTCTCATGACCGCTTACCCAAGAATCATAGAAAACTTAATTTTTTCTTCACTTTATACTGGCGAAGCCCCATTTTCCATCGATCGTAACGCATTTTCCAATTTAAAATATCTTATATAACAAACTGTTAACCCAATATTTTCATTAGATTAAAAATTCAATCTTTTAACTCTATTTCCCCCCATAATAATTATCACTGACCTAAGCTGAAAGGAGTCAGCTTGGAATTTATGTGATTAAGATCAATATATACTTAATACCAAATGGTAACCTGTAGCTACCAAAAAATCACCAAGCTAAATAGTCTAAAAAATACTTATTCATTGATATTAAAAGATTTTTAATATTTTCAGGAGTACTTCTTTATGGCTGTAACTCATATTACTGAACTGGACAAATTGGTTACCAAGGTAAAAAAAGCACAACGTGAATTTGCTAACTTTTCTCAGGAGCAAGTTGACAAAATCTTCCGCGCTGCGGCCCTTGCAGCAGCAGACGCACGTATTCCTTTAGCAAAATTAGCCGTAGCAGAATCCGGTATGGGCATTGTCGAAGACAAAGTAATCAAAAACCACTTTGCCTCCGAATATATCTATAACGCTTATAAAGATGATAAAACCTGCGGCATTTTGTCTGAAGACAAAACATTCGGCACCATCACTATCGCTGAGCCTATTGGCTTAATCTGCGGTATCGTGCCAACTACCAACCCAACATCTACCGCTATTTTTAAGGCCCTTATCAGCCTAAAAACCCGTAACGGCATTATTCTCTCCCCACACCCTCGCGCTAAAAAAGCAACAATCAAAGCAGCGGAATTAGTTCTATTCGCTGCGGTTGCGGCGGGTGCGCCAAAAGATATTATTGGCTGGATTGATGAACCCTCTGTTGAACTTTCCAACGCATTGATGCACCACCAGGACATCAATCTAATCCTGGCGACCGGTGGTCCCGGTATGGTAAAAGCGGCATACAGCTCTGGTAAACCCGCAATCGGCGTCGGTGCCGGTAACACCCCAGTTGTCATTGATGAATCGGCTGATATTAAACGTGCTATTGCGTCTATTCTGATGTCCAAAACCTTTGACAACGGCGTCATCTGTGCTTCAGAGCAGTCTGTTATTGTGGTGGATGCTGTTTATGAACAGGTTCGTAAACGATTTTTTACACATGGCGGTTATCTGTTACAAGGCGAGGAACTGAAAGCTGTTCAAAATATCATTCTAAAAAACGGTTCTCTAAATGCGGAGATTGTTGGTCAACCTGCAACAAAAATTGCCGAGATGGCAGGCATTAATGTTCCTGAAAGGACCAAGATCTTAATTGGCGAAGTGAGTTTGATTGATGAAACTGAGCCTTTTGCTCACGAAAAACTCTCCCCATTGCTCGCTATGTACTGGGGTAATAGCTTTGAAGATGCCGTAGAAAAGGCAGAAAAATTAGTTGAAATGGGTGGAATTGGTCACACTTCCTGCTTGTATACCGATCAGGACAATCAGGCGGCGCGAATCAAGTATTTCGGCGATAAAATGAAAACAGCTCGTATTTTAGTGAATACACCGGCTTCTCAGGGAGGCATCGGTGATCTCTACAACTTCAAACTTGCTCCATCTCTGACACTAGGTTGTGGCTCTTGGGGAGGTAATTCCATCTCTGAAAATGTAGGACCCAAACACCTCATCAACACCAAAACCGTGGCAAAAAGAGCAGAAAATATGCTGTGGCATAAACTTCCGAAATCAATTTACTTCCGTCGCGGTTCTCTGCCTGTGGCATTAGAAGAAGTTGCAACCGACGGTGCAAAACGCGCCTTTATCGTAACAGACCGTTTTTTATTCAATCATGGTTATGCTGATCAAGTCACTGATGTGCTGAAATCCCACGGGATAGAAACAGAAGTTTTCTTTGAAGTTGAAGCAGATCCTACTCTAAGCACTGTTCGTAAAGGTGCGGCACAAATGCACTCATTCAAACCGGATATCATTATTGCCCTAGGGGGAGGTTCCCCAATGGATGCGGCCAAAATTATGTGGGTGATGTATGAACATCCTGAAACTCATTTCGAAGAGCTAGCTCTACGATTTATGGATATCCGTAAACGCATCTATAGATTCCCCAAAATGGGGATTAAAGCGAAAATGGTAGCCATTACCACAACTTCCGGTACCGGTTCTGAAGTAACACCATTTGCAGTTGTTACTGATGATGCAACCGGCCAAAAATATCCGCTGGCTGATTATGAATTGACTCCTAATATAGCTATCGTTGATGCCAATCTTGTAATGGATATGCCGAAATCACTATGTGCTTTCGGTGGACTGGATGCCATCACCCATTCTCTGGAAGCTTACGTATCGGTCTTAGCAAACGAATATTCTGACGGACAAGCACTGCAAGCGCTAAAACTACTAAAAGAGTTCCTTCCTGCCAGTTATCACGAAGGTGCCACTAACCCAGTTGCCCGTGAACGGGTCCATAATGCAGCCACTATTGCAGGGATTGCATTTGCTAACGCTTTCTTGGGTGTATGTCACTCAATGGCGCATAAACTAGGTTCTGAATTCCATATCCCTCATGGCCTGGCTAACGCACTGCTAATTTGTAACGTTATTCGCTATAACGCTAACGATAACCCAACCAAACAGACTGCATTCAGCCAATATGACCGCCCACAGGCTCGCCGCCGTTACGCTGAAATTGCCGATCACCTCGGATTATCCGCCACAGGTGACCGCACTGTTACCAAAATCGAAAAATTGTTAGCCTGGCTAGAACAGCTCAAATCTGAGCTAGGTATTCCAACATCTATCCGCGAAGCGGGCGTTCAAGAGGCTGACTTCCTGGCAAAAATTGATAAGTTATCTGAAGATGCTTTCGACGACCAATGTACCGGCGCTAATCCACGCTACCCGCTGATTTCTGAGCTGAAACAATTGCTGTTGGATTCATACTATGGGCGAGAATTCATAGAAACTGTTGCAACAGAGGAAAGCCGGTAAGAACAAATTTATTAACTGATTAAATACCACTTAAGGGTGCTGATATCAGCGCCCTTTAACTTACCTCTGCCCTATTGTTAATACAAACTCTCAAACAGAACATCTGACCGCTTCATAGAAAAGCTATCCATTACATGTTGCTTCTTTTACTTTTTCTCGCCTCACTGACAGCATCCATATAGTGCTTACGGCAAACAGAAACATATTTTTCATTGCCACCGATATCAACTTGCTCGCCATCATAAATGACCACACCGTCACTATCCAAACGTAATGTACGGTTTGCCTTGCGTCCACAGTAACAGATAGTTTTCAATTCAACTAACTTATCAGCCCACGCCAAAAGATACTGGCTACCGCTAAAAAGCTCGCCCCTAAAATCAGTTCTCAGCCCATAACAAAGAACCGGAATATCATCATAATCAGTCACCTTACATAGCTGTTCAATCTGTGCTTTCGTGAGAAAATGGCACTCATCAATCAGCACACAATGCACTTTTGCCTGCTTATTTTCATTCCTGATCAACTCACCAATATCCGTCTGTTGACTAAACAACAGCGCATCAGCAGATAATCCAATCCGAGAATTGACTTTTCCCTTCTCAAACCGGGTGTCAATTTCTGCGGTAAACACCAGCGTTCTCATCCCTCTTTCATTATAGTTATAAGACGATTGCAACAGGGATGTCGATTTCCCAGCATTCATTGCGGAGTAATAAAAATAAAGTTGAGCCATCAGCCCTACCCCTTAACAAAATTTATAAAGCCATATAGTCAGATGAGTTTACCATAAACTTTAGGCGTGATTATCCATCCCAGTGAGCCGCACCGGTTGGTATAGCGAAATATTTAGCTTAGTGATGTCTTAATGATTCATGACCTCCATCACACCAGCCGAGTAATAAAGCGCATTTGAATGACAAATGTTCATGTTTAAATTAAGAAATGAAAGCCAGGTTGATTTGTTGCATATCGTATGCAAATTAATAATATGCGTGATTTACCTCCAGAAAATGGTAACGGTAAATCAGCGATAACTCATGGATTAGTCATAAGTTTTTTTTAACTTAGTATTATTCTGCTTTAGCGGGTATGATAAGAAACAGTTAAAATTACTTACCGATTTAGTATATACCTGGTTTATAAATTAGAGAGATTATCATGTCACCTCTTTGTTAAAGGTACCCTGAACATGTTATTGGGGAATGACAATCGAAATAGCTGTATAAAAAGCGCTATATAACTTTTGTAAAGAAATTACGTTTAAAAAAAAGAGCCATTTTATCCGAATATGATAAATTGACTATTGCAGAAAATAAAATAGCATTCTATTATTATATCCACATCAGCCATCATCATTAATAATTTGAGACCAGGACAATGAGCGATTTAAAAACCCTAAATAACATCCGTACTTTACGAGCTCAAGCAAGAGAATGCCAACTTGAGTTCTTGGATGAAATACTTGAAAAACTGACCGTCGTTGTTGAAGAGCGTCGTGAAGAAGAAAGTCAGGTACAAGCTGAATTAGAAGAACGTACACGTAAATTGGAAGAAGTTCGTAAAATGATTCTTGACCAAGGAATTGATCCAAGCGAATTACTTCAGACAATGAGCGCCGGCAAATCTGCTGGTAAAGCAAAACGTCCTGCTCGTCCAGCTAAATACCAATATGTTGATACAAACGGTGAAACTAAAACTTGGACTGGCCAAGGACGTACACCTGCCGTTATCAAAAAAGCAATTGAAGAAGAAGGAAGAACCCTGGAAAGTTTCTTACTCTAATTCATTGTTTTTAAAGTTAATTTAATTAAAAACACCCTTTTAAAATAGAAGGGTGTTTTTATTATTAAACAGCTTAGATAACAAAAGAATTAATGTCTATTGAATGAGCGTGTATAAGTATCCTTGGGAAGGATTTAGTCGGATTGCACGTTTTTCTATCATTTCTTTACGATAAAGCAGGCTAGTTACTCGTTTAGCCAATGCCTGGGTAAATTAATAGTCAAACAGACGTAACTATTTACTTCCCTCTGGTCACTGTCGTTGATTCAATAGAAAAGGAGCCAATGGCTCCTTATCTTATTTAGACTTATGATAGAAACTCAAATACCACTCTACAAACTGCTTCACACCCTGCTTCACAGGTGTATTTGGTGCAAACCCTATTTTTTGGAAAATGTCACTTGAGTCAGCACAGGTAGACAGAACATCACCATCTTGCATGGGCATAAAATTTTTCTTAGCCTGAATGCCTAATGATTCTTCTATTGCCTCAATAAAATCACCTAGTCTAGTTGGTTGACCATTACCAATATTATAAATACAGTAAGGGGCAGAGCTGGCAGATATTTGTCCATCTTCAACCGTCCAGCTCTCATTTGGTACGGGAATGATGTCCTGCAATCTGATTATTGATTCAACGATATCATCTATATAAGTAAAATCTCTAACCATATTGCCGTGGTTATAAACATCAATAGGCTGCCCTGATAACATAGCCTTGGTGAACTTAAATAAAGCCATATCTGGACGTCCCCACGGGCCATATACGGTAAAAAAACGCAAGCCCGTTGTTGGCAACTGATAAAGATGAGAGTAACTGTGAGACATTAATTCATCTGACTTTTTCGTTGCCGCATATAGTGAAACTGGATGATCAACTGAATCGTTTGTAGAAAACGGTTGCTTTCTATTTAATCCATAAACAGAACTAGAAGAAGAATATAATAAATGCTCAACATTATTGTGACGGCAACCTTCCAGAATATTGATATGCCCTATTATATTCGAATCAATGTAAGCCATTGGGTTTTGCAACGAATAGCGAACACCCGCCTGAGCTCCTAGGTGGATAACTCGCTGAAATTGGTGTCGAGAAAAAAGATCGGGAATGGCTATTCTGTCAGCTAAATCCAGCTTTTCAAATTTAAAACCTGGCTTATCAAATAATAGATCTAACCGTGCTTGTTTGAGACTCACATCATAATAGTCATTAAGGTTGTCGATACCTACAACCTCATGCCCCATTTGTAATAATCTCTGGCTAACATGAAAGCCAATAAAACCAGCAGCACCTGTGACTAAGAATTTCATTGTATTACTCAGATAACTGGATTAATGGATGCACCACGACCAATCCCATAATAAGTAAAACCCCGGGATTGCAGGCGTTCAGGATCATAGAGATTCCGGCCATCAAAGATAACCGGCGTTTTGAGAGACGCTTTGATGGCATCAAAATCTGGTGCACGAAAACTTTGCCATTCCGTACAAATGATCAAGGCATCGGCCCCCTTAAGCGCCGCTTCTTTGGTCCCCATCAATAATAGATCATCGCGCTGACCATAAATACGCTGAGCTTCCTGCATCGCCTCAGGATCGTAAGCCTGTATTTTGGCTCCCGCCTGCCATAATGCTTCCATCAAAACACGGCTTGACGCTTCTCGCATATCATCGGTATTCGGTTTGAACGATAATCCCCAGACAGAAAATGTCTTACCGGATAAATCTTCACCGAAATGGCGCGTTACAAAAGAAGGCAATTTATGCTTTTGCAGTTCATTCACTTGCTCTACAGCACGAAGAATTTTAGGCTGATAACCAATTTGCTCTGCGGTACGAATCAACGCTTGCACATCTTTTGGGAAACAGGAGCCACCATAACCACAGCCTGGATAGATAAAATGATAGCCAATACGGGAATCAGAACCAATTCCTTGACGAACATGCTCGATGTCAGCACCAAGCATTTCAGCTAAATTAGATATCTCATTCATAAAACTGATTTTCGTTGCCAACATACAGTTAGCCGCATACTTCGTCAGTTCTGCACTACGGATATCCATCACAATCATACGATCATGATTACGATTAAATGGTTCGTACAATTCATGCATCAGGTCAACAACTCTTTCATTGTCGCACCCAATAATAATCCGCTCAGGACGCATACAATCTGCAACAGCCGCACCTTCTTTAAGGAACTCAGGGTTAGAAACCACATCAAATGGAATATCAATATTACGTTGACGCAGAGTCTCATTAACAACGGCATTAACTTTATCTGCGGTACCAACAGGAACCGTAGATTTATCAATAATAACCTTATAGCTATCCATATATTCGGCAATAGTACGGGCAACCGCTGTCACATACTTTAAATCTGCTGAACCATCTTCATCAGGAGGAGTGCCGACAGCAATAAATTGTAATTTACCGTGCGCAACACCGGCCTTTGCATCCGTACTAAAATTCAGGCGGCCTTCTTCATAATTTTTTTTAACCAGCGGAGCTAAGCCAGGTTCAAAAATGGGAATTTGACCATTTTTCAAATGTTCAACTTTATTTGCATCTATATCAATACAAAGAACATCATGACCGACTTCTGCTAAAACCGCCGCCTGAACCAAGCCAACATAACCAATACCAAATACCGTAACTTTCATATGATACCCAAATTTCCGTAAAATTATTCTTTAACCCGATCCTGTAAAGCTACTAACCAATCAGTAAACTCTTTGCCCAAGGCATGATGTTTCATACCATACCGGACAAATGCCTGCATATAACCAAGTTTGTTGCCGCAATCATGGCTTACACCTTGCAAGTGATAGGCTTCCACGGACTCCTTTTCTATTAACATAGCAATTGCATCAGTAAGTTGAATTTCATCACCGGCACCTGGCGCTGTTTTTGCTAATAATGGCCAAATTTTCTCGGACAACACATAACGGCCAACAATAGAAAGGTTTGATGGTGCTTCTTTCGGTTTAGGTTTCTCAACCACGCGCTTAATTGGTTTACTGTCACCGGGTTGCAGATTTTCTCCCTGGCAATCGACAATACCATAACTAGAAACATCTTCATGAGGCACAGGTTCTACTAATATTTGGCTGGTACCTGTTTCATTATACCGAACCAACATTTCGCTCAGATTATATTTAGTCAGATCTGCACTAAATTCATCAAGAATAACATCAGGGAGTATCACAGCAAAAGGTTCATCACCAATTAAAGGCTTGGCACACAACACCGCGTGCCCTAATCCTTTAGCAATTCCCTGACGAGTTTGCATGATAGTGACATGACTTGGACAAATAGATTGAACTTCGTCCAATAACTGACGTTTCACCCTTTTCTCTAGGATAGCTTCTAACTCAAAACTGGTATCAAAATGATTTTCAATTGAATTTTTTGATGAATGAGTCACCAAGATAATTTCATTAATGCCAGCGGCAATACATTCATTAACGACATACTGAATAAGAGGCTTATCCACTAAGGGCAACATCTCTTTAGGAATTGCTTTCGTAGCAGGTAGCATCCTCGTCCCCAAGCCCGCTACAGGAATAACGGCTTTCTTTACTATTTTGTTTACTAATAGTTTGTTTACTGATGGCATTAATTTTTCTCCCGATGTTTCTTGGCTGAAACAAATCCGTCGTCAACTCAAAATCACAAAATCAGTGCCGATTCTTTAATAAGGCACCAGTATTACTGATCATTTTGTGTCAATAAACCGCGCACACGAACAGTGCACAGAAACCGATGCATACACAGAGTTCACTGCTTCCGTTTACCCCTCTGACTACCCAAAAAGATATCACTTTTACCTGAGCAGCGCTAAATCCGCTCTTTGCAGTAAAGAGCGGCGAATAAAATAGCCTGATTAGATAGACTCCAAGCATAATAGGCGGAGTATACCAGCTAACTCTCTCCGATAAACAGCACCATTCCATTTAATTACATTACCGTGACCTAATGTTTAAAATCCATTTTAAACAAAATTCCACCCTGGTAATATTCATCCAGAATACATTGAAGAAAGCATCAGATTTATTTGACTATTTGTATTCCAAATCCGGCATTGCCATTCAGCACTATGAGAACAAACTTGATTCGAACAAATCGTTCTCAACGTCCCAAGAGGAACACCACTATCTAATTGGATTTGGCGATTACCCGACTTAATACTGGCATTTAACCCTGCGGAAGTGAGCAGAACCGTTTTATTGATTGTATGATAATACCCAAGCAGCAATGGAAATTGCCCTTGTAACCCTGCACCTTCTAACAAGTTATTAATTCTATTTAAAATACCTGCCATACTGGGTAAACGCCGGGAATGGTGGACGATATGCTCCTGTAACAGACTGTTAAATATGACTCTAAGTAATAATGCTGAAATCACACCATACTCTTTTGAACGACTAATATCTAGACAATAAAAAGCTAATTCATTGTCAGATAACGCTGCCATATCGAGAATCAATCCTGGTTTATCAATTATATTTAATTTTCGATAATTGACTTTACAGTGAGCAATCACTTGAGAAACTGGAGGTTGTAACTGCTTAAGCATATTTAATGCTTCATCTGAATTATGCTTTAGGGTTAACCAATCTTTATTCAAGTTATTCTGTTCAATCGCACCAGACACAAAGACCGTAGGATGTAAATAGGCCAACACCGATTTTTTTATCTCATTAAGATCTGAAACAGGTTTTAATAAAACATCTTTTGCCCCCAAACGAAGCACCTCATCAATTTCGGCCATCTTGTTAGTTGCTGAAATAATAATAACTGGAATACTAATACCCTCATTCGTCAATTTCGCAATAAATTCAATGCCATTCATAACCGGCATATCCAAATCACATAAAATAAGTTCAATATGAGCTTCGCGTCCTAGCACCTGTAGTGCAACAGCCCCATTAGATGCGACTAATACCTTAGCGCCCAACGTCCGCAAGTACCCTGCCAGTAAAGAACAAAAAACAGGTTCGTCCTCCACAACCAGAATTTTTTTGCCTGCCAATGCCTTTTCCATAAATGCGCTCCCTTACCTTAATATTGCGACCTTCACCTTTTCTTAGGTACTATCACTCATATTAGTTCAATTAAGTGACTATCATTTGTTCTCTTACGTTTCTTTGCAATAGAAAACCCATAAAAATGGTATTTCACCCTTTACAATTGGAGTTATTTTGACAGAGCTATGTCCTTGTGGTAGCGGAATAGATTTTGCGGATTGCTGTTCCCCTTATCTTCAAAACATAAAATTTGCCCCAACCGCCGAATCACTGATGCGTTCTCGGTACAGTGCCTATGTAAAGCACAACGCCGATTATCTTATTACCAGTTGGCATCCTGACTGCCAGGCTGAAAAGTGGCGTTTAGATATAGAACAGAGTTTTTTTGTTACTCAGTGGCTTGGACTAAATGTCATTACAACTGAAAAAGGCAAAAATGATAACGAAGCCTATGTTGAATTTTCAGCTTGCTTTCTTGATCAGAAATCCCAAGATAAGCAACTTATTCATGAGCGTTCACGTTTTCTCCGTATAGACCAGCGTTGGTACTATATTGATGGTGTAAAACCTATTGATGGTGTAAAACCTCAAATTGGCCGTAACAGTCCCTGCCCATGTGGTTCAGGTAAAAAATACAAAAAATGTTGTGGTTAAGGTCCACAAACAGAAAACGAAAAATATTTAAGGATAATCCCATCTATGCAACATCAACATATACAAAAGAAAATTCTACGCACTATTTGCCCTGATGCCAAAGGACTGATCGCCAAAATTACTAATATTTGCTACAAACACCAACTGAATATAGTTCAGAATAATGAATTCGTCGATCATCGCACTAGCCGCTTTTTTATGCGTACAGAGCTTGAAGGAATTTTCAATGATGAGACATTTCTTGCTGATTTAGATGATGCGCTTCCGGTGGGTTCACAACGGGAATTAAATAGTGCGGGGCGTCGTCGCATTGTTATTATGGTGACAAAAGAAGCGCATTGTCTTGGGGATTTGCTCATGAAAAGCGCTTATGATGGGCTTGATGTTGAAATTGCTGCGGTTATCGGCAACCATGCAACATTACAATCGTTGGTTGAGCAGTTTGGCATTCCTTTCCATTTAATTAGTCATGAAGGTTTAACCCGTGAACAACATGATGAAAAACTGATTGCCCAGATTGACCAATACAAACCTGACTACGTGGTATTAGCTAAATACATGCGAGTACTGACACCAGAATTTGTCCAGCATTATCCAAATCAGATTATTAACATTCACCACTCCTTTTTACCTGCATTTATCGGAGCGCGTCCTTACCATCAGGCTTACGAGAGAGGGGTAAAAATTATCGGAGCGACAGCGCACTATGTGAATAATAATCTGGATGAAGGTCCAATTATTACTCAGAAGGTCATTAACATAGACCATACATACACTGCTGAAGATATGATGAGAGCGGGCCGGGATGTTGAAAAAAATGCTCTGAGCCATGCTCTATATTGGGTTCTTGCTCAGCGGGTTTTTGTTTACGGCAACCGTACTGTAATCCTTTAAAACTGAATTAATTGGGTCCAAAAGCAGCACACAGTAGCTTCTTTTCAAGCACATGCTTTACAGCGGCGATTTATTTAATGTGATCCAGCCGCTGTAAGCAGTACATATACCCTATGGATTTCAAGTTGCATCGCGGCGGCAAGGGAGAGAATCCCCGGGAGCATAGATAACTATGTGACCGGGGTGAGCGAGTGCAGCCAACAAAGAGGCAACTTGAAAGATAACGGGTATATACAAGTACAGATTTAAACGCTGTTAAATTAAGCCTCATAAAAAAACATGAGGCTGATTGATCATAATTATTGCTAAATACCATTTTGCAATTCATGCAAAGCAGCCACTTGCAAAAAGTGGCTACGATTCTTGTACAGGTTTGGGCTTGCTTTAACTTGATCATCGATTTTCTTTGATAACAAATCAGGCAGAGTGACATTGAATTTTGTCGATTTACCTAAATATGGTTCAACATCAATGTCAATTACAGCCCATGCCCACCCTGAGTATTCCTCATCTTTGATCCAGTAATCCAATGGCTTTGCTTCAGGGGGTAATTGGTTCATTTCGGCCAACAACTCTAAATGCCCAGAGATAGCTTCCTTGGCGTTTTTTATTGTATCCTCCATTGAATCACCCGCCGAGAAACAACCTGATATATCGGGCACAACCACGCCGTAAGCGTGGTTCTCATCACCAATTTCAATCGCAATAGGATATAACACGTTATACTCCTCCAATAATTTTAAGAAATTTGATTAGTGCAGATGCAGATAAGGAGGCTTATAGCCCCACTTGCTTCTGTATTTTCCTAAGCAATCCCACTTTGATTTCCTGTTTGGGATGCGGAATTGTCAACAAATCATTACGTCCAGGGTGCTTAAAATGATGATGGCTCCCGTTGATTCTTACCAGCCCCCCCCTTTTCTCAACTTCTTTGATTAAATCTGTACTTCTCAAATCAACTCCTATCTGTTTAATCTGGCAATAATCACAACCCCAATAACTCCAAATATCAATAAAAAATAACCTCAATAACCCTATTTAAATTAGGTTTGAGTTGAGCGCAGCGAAACAACAATGCGGCGCTTGCGACGCGTTGGCCCGCAAGGGCGAGGAACGCAGTGACGAGTCATCCTTCCCCTGCCACCAGTAAACAAACGACTTATTTGCTCACAACAGGATCAATAAGGATAGAAAACCAGCATATAGTTACTTATTTTTAAATATCTACTTTACAGCAGCGGTTCATTTGGTATGATTCCGTCCGCCGTAAGTAACAGCGATACATTTCAAAATTTGGTGGGGTTCCCGAGCGGCCAAAGGGAGCAGACTGTAAATCTGCCGTCATAGACTTCGAAGGTTCGAATCCTTCCCCCACCACCACAAATACTTCTTAGCACCCAATATACCCTTACTCCTCCGAAGACAGACAACCTACAGCAACCCTCCTAAATTATCTATCCTTAAACAGCTCCAGAGACTAGCTAACATCTTTAAAAGAACTTAGTAAAAAGCGCTTACCAAACCTAAATATATTCACAATCATATTTCCCATCACACCTTTATGTGAAACTTAACATTTCTCAACAACCAATAACAAACCATATAAATCAAATAATTACAACAAAAACCACTTTCAAAAAGCTGATATTCGAATGTGATAACTATCGTGTATTTGTGAAATTGTGTGTGAAACAATGATAAAAAATAACAAATTATAACAACAACACCAGGGAACCATCATGAACCAATCAACACAAAAAATAGGAATTATAGGATTGGGGGCTATGGGTATGGGAATTGCCCGCGCATTAATACGCGCGGGTATTCCCACATATGGATTTGATTTAAATCCAAAAGCCTGTGACCAGCTTCTGCAAGCGGGCGCTAAAGTGGCAACAAACAACGCAGCAAACTGGGCATCAGAGCTGGATGCTATTTTACTCGTTGTCGTCAATGGTGCTCAAATAGAAAGCATACTGTTCGAAGGCGAAATACCGCTAGTCAACCAGCTAAAAACCGGCACGACCATTGTTCTTCACAGTACCGTTGCCGCAGAACAAGCTAAAGATTTTGCTCATCGCCTTAGCCAATGCAACCTCAACATGCTAGACGCACCTATTTCAGGGGGCGCACTGAAAGCTGAACAAGGCCAACTCACTGTCATGGCTTCTGGCGAACCCGCATTATTTGAAAAACTAAAATCCGTATTTGATGCCACCACCGAACGCCTTTACCATGTCGGAAATGAGATTGGTCAAGGATCTACCGTCAAAACAATCCATCAATTACTTGCAGGTATACATATCGCAGCCGCCGCAGAAAGTATGGCATTGGCAGCCAAGGCCGGTATTTCCTTAGAATTGATGTACGATATTGTCACCCATGCTGCGGGTAACTCTTGGATGTTTGAAAACCGCGTCCCCCATATTCTGACAGGAGATTACACCGCCAAATCTTCTGTGGATATTTTTGTCAAAGATCTGGGATTAGCATTAGAAACAGGTAAGGATCTAAAATTCCCATTACCATTATCAGCCACTGCACATCAAATGTTTCTTGCTGCCAGTAACGAAGGTTTCGGCCAATGGGATGACAGCGCGGTTATCAAAACATTCAAAGGCATCACTTTGCCGGAGAAAAAATAATGACCATTAAATTGGGCGTTATCGCCGATGACTTTACCGGCGCAACCGATATCGCCGGTTTTATGGTGCAAAGCGGCTGGCGAGTCGTCCAGCTACTGGATACACCTGATGAAAATACTGACATTCCACAGAATATTGATGCTATTGTTATCAGCCTGAAAAACCGCTCATGCCCGATAGACGAAGCCGTCAATAACGCGGTGAAATCCTGCCGCTGGTTACGTCAGAAAGCCGGTTGTCAGCAAATATACTTCAAATACTGCTCAACTTTTGACTCTACCAGCAAAGGCAATATTGGGCCGGTCACTGATGCCCTGATGGATGAACTGAAAACAGACATCACGCTGATTTCCCCTGCCCTGCCAGTTAACGGACGAACAGTTGTACATGGACATCTATTCGTCAACGGTCAACTACTTAATGAAAGCGGCATGCAGCACCATCCCGTGACGCCAATGACAGATGCCAATCTGCTGCGCCTGATGGAACAACAAGCTCAAGGGAAAGCAGATCTGGTGGATCTGGCATGTATACATCAGGGAGAACAGGCAATCCGCGTCAGACTAAATCATTTACAACAACAAAACATACGTTACGCGGTAACAGACACCTTCGCCATGAATGACCTGCTGCCTATTGCCAGAGCGGCGTCAAACCTGAAATTAATCACTGGTGGTTCCGGTCTTGGTGCTGCCCTTGCCAGCACAGACACCGGTAAGCCATTGATGCCATGCCAACTGGAAGGGGCAATTCCACCCGCCGGGAATAGACGTCCCGTGATCCTTTCCGGCAGTTGTTCCGTCATGACCAACAAACAAGTTGCTTTGTACCAGAAACTGGCCCCAACCAAAGCCCTGAACATTGATTCATGCATCAAAGATCCACAATATGCCGAAAAACTGGTTGCGTGGGTTATTCAGCAATCCCAACATCACCTGGCCCCGATGCTATATGCCACACAACCCCCAGAAACATTACAGAAAATCCAACAACAATATGGTGCGGCTACTGCCAGTGAAGCAATAGAAAACACTTTCGCCAGCGTTGTAAAAGGACTGCGTCAGCTCGGATTCAATACCTTCATTGTCGCAGGCGGCGAAACGGCCGGTAAAATAGTACAAAGTCTGGACATCCAACAATTCAGTATTGGCGCACCAATTGCCCCCGGCGTACCTTGGGTACACGATCAACAACACAATTATTGGCTGGCATTAAAATCAGGTAACTTCGGCAATATTGATTTCTTCCTGCACGTACAGGAGGTGTTTCATGAGTGAACACGCACTACGGACAGAATTAGTCGAATGGGCTTGTTCAATGTTCTACCGGGGCTATAGCAGTGGCGGTGCAGGTAACATCAGCGCCAAACAGGAAGATGGCACGATTATCATCACGCCGACCAACTCCAGCTTTGGCGATTTGCAAGCTGACCGCCTGAGTAAGCTGGATGCAGAGGGTAACTGGCTATCCGGTGACAAACCCACAAAAGAAGTTTCCATGCACCTGGCAATGTACCGCAACCGCCCCGAATGCCATGCGGTGGTCCATCTACATTCCCCTTGGCTAACCGCCCTTTCCTGCCTATCCAATCTGGATAAAAGTAACTGCCTGCCTCCCATTACACCCTACTATGTGATGCGAGTTGGAAAACTGCCTCTGGTCAAATATCTACCACCAGGAGATGAAAGAATCGGAGAGGAAATTGCGAAGCTGGCCGCAAAACACAACGCAATCCTCCTATCGAACCACGGACCTGTTGTCGGCGGCAAAACTTTACGGCAAGCTTTTTTCAATGCAGAGGAATTGGAAGATACCGCCCGGCTCTATTTAACGTTACTGCCACATGGCTTCACCACATTAAATGAAGAGCAGGTACAAGAACTTGAAACTCGCTATCCCAAGAACTGAGTAAACAAACAAGGAATTCATTATGGCTAAATTTGCGGCAAACTTGAGCATGATGTTCAACGACGTACCTTTCACAGAACGTTTTGCCCGTGCAGCCAAAGCTGGATTTAAAGGCGTTGAATACCTGTTTCCTTATGAAGCAGCAGCGGAAGAACTTGCTGCCCTCTTAAAACAGCATCAATTAACCCAAGCTCTGTTCAACATGCCTGCCGGAAACTGGGCAGCGGGAGAAAGAGGAATAGCCTCTATTCCTGGCCGTGAAAAAGAATTTGCCGAGGGTGTACAAACCGCGCTGAAATATGCACTGGCGCTGAACTGCAAGCAAGTTCATGCGATGGCAGGCAAACTGCATGAACAATTCACGCCAGAACAACAACGCGAGTGTTATATCAGAAACATTCGACAGGCCGCTGATATGATGGCAGAACATGACATCAACGTATTAATTGAACCGATTAATATTCGTGATATGCCAGGTTACTTTCTGACAACTCAACATCAGGCTGAAACATTACTCAAAGAAATTGACCGTCAAAATGTTTTTATCCAGCTAGATCTTTATCACTGCCAGATTATGGAAGGGGATCTGCTACGCACCATTGAGCGTCTATGGGGCAAATTCAGTCACATCCAGATTGCCTCCGTACCCGAACGCCATGAACCGGATAGCGGCGAAGTGAACTATCCGTGGCTATTTAATAAACTGGATGAAATGGGTTACCAAGGGTGGTTTGGCTGTGAGTATCACCCCGCAGGCCACACGGAAGATGGTCTGGATTGGTTGACCAAAGTACAGAAATAATCAGGAGAAAATATGCTCCCATCAGAGCGTAAAGACTTTATTTATCGCTACGTACATGAATATCAGACAATTTCCATCAGTGCACTGGTTAAACTGATGAACGTCTCACATATGACAGTACGGCGGGATATCCGCACTCTGGAGGAGGAAGGAAAAGTCGTTAGTATTAGTGGCGGCGTGCAACTTAGTGATGTTTTACGTCAGGAATTGCCTTGGAATGAAAAAGCCCGACTTAATCATCATCACAAGCGGGAAATTGGTCAATATGCAGTATCTATGGTTGAAGATGGGCAAGTAGTCTATCTTGATGCGGGCACCACCACATTTGAAATTGCCCGGGTTCTAGCTGAGCGTTTTAACCTCACTATCATCACGAACGATTTTTCCATTATCCACTACCTGATGAACAAACCCCAATTAAATCTGTTCCATACCGGGGGACAGGTAGATAAGAGAAATCATTCCTGTGTTGGCCCTACCGCCGCCATGTTGCTTCGCAACTTAAATGTGGATATTGCCTTTATTAGCACCAGTTCATGGGATCTTGAGCATGGTGTCTCCACGCCACATGAAGAGAAAGTTTTAGTCAAACAAGCAGTATTGGAAATCTCCCGTCGGCGTGTTTTAGTGTCTGATAGCAGTAAATATGGCAAATACGGCATGTTTCGTGTCTGCCCGCTTTCAAGTTTGGATGATATTGTCTGTGACAGTCAGCTTCCACCGAAAGTGCAGCAACAATTACGAGAACATAATCTGATATTACATACCGTCAGCGTATAAGGATAAGAACCCTACTATAAGCCTATAAGCAAATAGCCCAAAGCTATTGAACAAAGAGAGCCGCAATGAAAATAATAATCACTGGTGGAGCGGGTTTTCTGGGCCAGCAACTCGCCAGCGCTTTACTAAACAACCATCAGACATTAAATTTCGACCAACTTATATTGACCGATATTCAATGTCCTGTATCACCGGTTAGTGATCCCCGCGTCCAGTGTCTGGCTCTGGATTTAACTCAATCAGGGGCCGAGGAAAAGCTGATCGATGAAAACAGTACGGTATTATTCCATCTCGCCGCCATTGTCAGTAGTCACGCTGAAAGCGATTTTGATCTCGGCTTGCAAGTTAACTTTGATGTTACTCGCAACTTATTAAATGTTGCACGGGCTAAAAATCCAAAATTAAAATTTATTTTCACCAGCTCCCTGGCCGTATTTGGTGGAGAATTACCCGCAACCATTACAGATCAATGTGCGGTTAATCCTCAATCATCCTATGGCGCACAGAAAGCCATGTGTGAATTGATGATTAACGACTACTCCCGCAAAGAATATATCGATGGCCGAGTCCTCCGTCTACCGACAATCAGTATCCGCCCAGGGAAACCAAACAAAGCTGCTTCCTCTTTTGCCAGTGCTATCATCCGTGAACCTCTACACGGGGCAAGCAGCATCTGCCCAGTTTCCCGCGATCTTACTTTATGGCTTTCCAGCCCTGAAACCGTGATCCGCAACTTTATCCATGCGGTTCAAATTCCGGCGGAAAAATTTGGTCTTTCCCGCACAGTTAATTTACCGGGTATTAGTATCACAGTTCAGGAGATGGTTGATGCACTGGCAGAAGTTGCCGGGCAGAAAACGGTGGAACTCATCCGCTTCGAACCAGACGAAAACATTAACCGTATTGTTGCCAGTTGGCCGGGTCATTTCGATATCAGCCGTGGCTTATCACTAGGTTTTTATGCTGATAATACTTTCAGTGACGCAATCCGTGCTTTTATCACCAACAACCTGTCCCAAGCTGGAGGCTAATTATGGAACACTACATTCCGATTATTGGTCTGGGTGTAGCCGTATTTACATTGATCTTTCTGGTGCTACGTACCCGTGTTCATGCTTTATTAGCCATGCTCATCGCAGCGGCGATCGCCGGGTTCTCTGGTGGCTTAACCGCAGCAAATACCATCGATGTCATGACTAAAGGTTTTGGTTCCACACTAGGCAGTATCGGAATCGTTATCGGTCTGGGGGTCATGATGGGACGGGTGCTGGAAGTTTCCGGTGCCGCGGAACAGATAGCCTACAGCTTTATCAAATGGTTAGGTAAAAAACGCGAAGAGTGGGCATTAGCGATCACCGGTTATATTGTCAGTATTCCGATTTTCGTTGACTCTGCCTTTGTTATTCTCTATCCACTGGCAAAGGCACTTGCGAAAAAGGGAAAACGTCACCTTCTAACACTTGGCGTGGCACTGGCTGGCGGATTGGTTATTACCCATCTCGCTGTGCCGCCCACCCCGGGTCCACTGGGGGTTGCCGGCATTTTCGGTGTAGATGTCGGTGCCATGATGTTAACCGGTATGGTTCTGGCGATACCTTGCGTTATTAGCATCGTATTTTATGCCAAATGGTTAGCAGTAAAATATCCTGAATTCCGGCCCATTGATGAAACAGAAGAAGCTCAAGATCTACAAGCAATCCATCAAGGCTACATGGAAGAGAAAACGAACAAACCACTACCGAGCCTATTTCTCTCCCTGTTGCCGATTATTGTCCCTATCGTTTTGATCTTCATTAAAGCCATTAATGGCCTGCTATTAAACACTAAAACCTTTACTGGACAAGAAAACCACTTCTATTTCCAGACATTTGATTTCCTTGGTGCACCAGTTATTGCCTTAGCTATCAGTGTATTGTTGGCGGTTTATACCTTGATGCCTAAAGTCAATAAACATGAAGTGATTGATCGTCTGGAAGAAGGTTTACAATCTGCCGGTATTATTTTATTGGTGACAGGAGCAGGCGGTGCGTTAGGAGCGGTACTGCGTGAAAGCGGTACCGGCACCATTCTGGCGCAATATCTCGCCAATCTCCCACTAACACCGGTGCTGATTCCATTTATCATCGCAACACTGGTTCGCTTAATTCAAGGTTCCGGCACGGTGGCAATGATTACTGCCGCTTCTATTTCTGCGCCAATTATTAGTCAAATTCCGGGGATCAACATGCTAGTTGCCGCACAAGCAGCAACGATGGGCTCGTTATTCTTCAGTTATTTTAATGACAGCCTATTCTGGGTCGTTAATCGCATGATGGGAATCAAAGATGCCAAACAACAAATGATCGTTTGGTCAATACCAACCACTATTGCATGGGCGATTGGCTTATGTGGTGTCATCATTCTGGATCTGGTGTTATAAACACCAAACCATTAGCAAAATTACCATTTAGTCTCTTTAAAATTAAGAGACTAAATTCATATATTGATCACAATACAACCTTTTATAAAATTTCATTTATCAATTATCGAAATTTTAGCTCAGATTGAAAAACATTCCCCCTATTCAGATTGCTGACGAACTCCATCCAAAAAGTGGGGTTCTGCTGATGTTAATCGTATTGTTGTGGTGTGGGATCTTTTAGTATAAGTGCCTCTATTAGATCAAAGACCTAAGCCGATGGCTAGACCTTTGTCATTAATCCGATAAGGTTATTAAGACCCTACATGATGTTTACTGACCTCATTTTCTAGCGCTTGATTCACGAAAGCATTAACCGTCACATTTTCTTCAAGTGCTAATTCTGCAATTTTTCTATGCAATTCTGGATTAACTCTAACATTAAAAACCCCTTTGTATGGCACATCAGGGTTTTTATTTAATTCCTTGCAGTCTTGCAAATACAAATCAATTGAGATTTTAAATTCATTTTCCAATTCTGCAATTGTTTTGGCTTCATAAGTCACTAAATCGCGGATATATTCCAGTTTACCAAAAAGAGTATCGTTTTCCAGGTCAAATTCAATTGTACCTAAATAACCTTTATATTTTAAATATTTCATATCAACCCCAATTCTTTTAGAGTCTGTTTCACCGCTTTGCTCATGTACTCCTCCTTCCTCTCAACAATGTAACTAATGATAGTTACACAAATCAAATAAGTCAAGTTCATTGTGCAACAAAAAAGGGCGTTAGTACCCTTCAGATCGATAAAATAATACCATTATTATATATCTTCATAATATTATTCAATAAAATTGGAATATAATTTTAGATATTTAATATTTTTCTATTCTTCCTGTCACCATTAATTTCAATAATATTTTTAATTACCAAAAAATAAATCATGCATTTAATTAAATCCAATTGAACAATAAGGTGTAAGATTACTCGCACTTGCTTGTTAATAATATTAAAAGAACCTTATCCATATTATAAGACACCAAGTTATTTAATAGCAAATGTTTATTTTCTTGATTTTAAATAATAAAATTACACTAATTACAAATGAGGTGTGAATATGAATATAATTGTTATTCAGTCAGGCCGTATTGATATAGTATATGATGGAATTTTATCTCTGTCATAATATTATACAAGGATTATCTTATGAAAAAAATTGCTTTTCATTATAGCTTTTATCAGCACGCTCTCATTTTCATTGATGGCAAATAGCGCAGGATAAATAGAGATAATAAATGGTCAACCTGCCGAACCGGGGGAATATCCATTTAACCGATAACAAACAAGTAAAATGCCTGAGAAGTGAAACACTCAGGCATAAAATAGAGATTATTTTATATTGGTGACTCTTGTGATGTTTTAAATCGATCTAATGTTGATGAAAAATTACTGCCTGCACTTCCTACTTTACCGGTAATAACATTCACTGGCGATGACAATATCCCCGAACAGTTATGACAAGCAGCAAAATCATCTCCAGCTTGTCTGGTTGTTAATCGCTGAGTAAAAATAGATGATTTCAACATGTCCCGCATATATTCCCCTATTTTCCGGCTTCCTATAGCTATAGCTTTCCCTGCCCTTTCATCTTCTAAAGTCAATAAATTATTCAATGCCTGTACTTCTGCATGCAACCCAGCAATACCGGCCATAGTTGGTAATATATAGTGATTATTAATAATATGATTTCTGATTAAAGACTCCATTACTGGATGCAAAGGATTTTCCTTACCATACATCTCTCTTATCCCTGCAATAAAGGAATCAATATCAGTGATTTTATAAGCTTCGGCCTCATCACTTCGCTGCATTTTCCATTTTTCTTCATTTTTTACTATTGATAATTTAGGACGTTTAATCAGGCGAATACCCGGGAATAATCTTCCATCTGCTAAATTTCTATTATTATCCTTAAAATTGACAAATTCATCGCCATAATCGCCATTATGCTCATATCCGGCATGAGCAGCGAAATCTTGCAAAGATTTTTTTGAATAAATAAAATTTCCACCAGAAACGCCACCATTTTTTAAACCCGGTTTAGAGAATTTACGCTGTTTCGCAAATTTCAACTTTCCAAACTCCTCAGAAGAATTGAGGATTAATTGCGTCTTTCTATTAAAATCGCCAAATTCAGGAAGCTGTCTCTTATAAGCTGACATAACTGCTTTTACATCAGGTAATTCCAAATGTAATGCGTCCAACAATCCTTCATCCGAAGTTTTACTTTTACCAAATTTAACTGCTTTTTCGCGAATATCATTCTTGAACATTTCTACGCTCTCTATAATGGCTGAACTTGTGATACCTGATATTATTATTTTATGCCAAACAATATTGCTATGCTTTTTTTCGATCTGCAAAATAAATCAATCAATTTCTGACAAATCAGATAGTAAAGAATATCGCTGGATTTAAATAAAAAAATTATTAAACAAACCTACTATATTATAACAACCGTTTTTTAAGTGAATTAATGACCTCAATAGTATTGCCTTTCTTGCCAGGTGAAACAGTAGCATCTTCCGACAATACTTTGACATTCATCTTTCCTTTATCATCCCTAGCCAACAGCGCATAACTATAGCCAGCCCTAATAGCAGGTTTTTCAGGTTTCTTTTCATCATAATTAAAAACACCCACATTTTCTGCCGTATTATCAATCACAACACCCGGTTTGCCCATATAGGTAATAACACTCTGATCATACTTTGCAAATATATTCACCAGATCGTTATTCTGTTCGCCAACTGTCATCGGTTCGCTATCCGGCGAAAGGGCTTTATGGCTTTCATAGGTAGTAACAACGCCCTGCCGACCTGTTTTCCATTCATTATCACCGGGTCTCTGCCCTGTATGATAAGCAAAAAAATAACCATCCTTCACGGCATACACCATAGTACAACCACTCAATGCTCCAGACGTGACAATAACCGGGTGCCCAAGCTGAATATCCTTCAAAGCAATTCTTATCCCCACGGTTCCCGATGCGCCATTCACCACATTAATGCCGGTAATATTGGGATCTAACGTATTTTTCCCCCAATGTACTCCTATCGCTCCTGAACCCGATTCTGATGATGTCACCTGATCACCAAGAAATCCCATCACAACATCATGAAAAGGATTTTCCTCACGGGGAGCTTTATTTCTCAAAGGCATTGCCTGTGTAAGTTCCCGTTTACTGTCATAACGATGGGCTACAACCGGCACATTAATTGGAGCCTCTTCACTCCCCACTAATAACCCTTTATTCCTCAACGGGGAAATATATCCCTTATTCAGGCTTCTATCCGCAAGAAATTGTTTCAATCCTTTGGTTTGCCTGCTGTTATAGCCTTCCCGAGGCTCACTCTTATTATTTGAAAGCTCAAGATGTCCACCAGAAGAACTTGATAATGGCGATTGCATAGCATTATTTATAGTGCTACTTCTAGTACGTTGTGTGGGTATTGTTTGAGGATTAGTATGTTTTAGCATTAATAAGTCCGCTGTATTGGTTAAATTTATTATACCCGTCATCATTCAAGTTGCCTCTTTGTTGGCTGCACTCACCCCGGTCACATAGTTACCTATGCTCCCGGGGATTCGCTCCTTTGCCGTCGTGATCCATCTTGAAATCCATTGGGTATATATCTAAGATTTTGATTTACCTAATATTATTTTCGAAATCCTAATATAAATATTTGAATAATACAATTCACTCTGGTTTACTAAATTTCCTATCATCATTATCAAGTTTAGATTTTAATGCTTCAATATTTTCATAAAAATCATTAATATCGTATTCGGTCAAATAAACATCCACACCTTTATCTCTTTTTACTCTATCCAATTTGACATTGGATACATTTTTATGTATATCAAATGTCTCTGAAATTAACTCTTTCTTTTCATCATCAGATAATAAATTAAACTCACGACTTAATAATTTTTTTAACTTATTAAGATTAACGGCATCTTTTCCTCTGGAATTTAACCAATCTGCTATTTTCAGCGGAGGTAATGCCCCTTCTCCTAAATCTGATTGATAGATATATCCCACTGTTTCCTGATCATTGGATGGAAGATCAATTAAAAACATATGCCCAAGTCGATGATCATTAACCAATGCAACATAATTTTTTGCACCACTGAGTTGATCAACTCTTTCAGCAAATTCATTGCCATCTATTTTTCCTGTCTGGGCCGTTTTTACTGGATCAATAGCATGTTCCCCCTCAGTCATTAATTTAAAAATATTTTGGGCGGATAAACCACAAACTGGCTCAGTAGGATCATAAGGATTTACCCCAACGATTTCTTGATAGATTTCAATACCACCTAATTCAGAAACGATATCATCAATCGCCTTAAATATAGCTGCCAAATCCCGATCAGTGATTTTATCTTGCCAATTATCATTCCAAAGTAATTTATTTCCTTTTGGATCATTATGTAGCGCAATAATATCATCTATCGATTTTACGGCATTTACATTATGTTTTTTTAATTTTGAGGTATCCTTTGATCTCGATAAGCCAGAAGAAATACCTATTTCCAGATGATTACCGGTTTCTATATTTTTACATGCTCTATCTTTTACGGCACGAGCTTCAGATTCTTTTGCAAAATTGCTGATTGGCATAATATCATCACCCAAGGGTTATAAGTAAGTAATATATAGATTAAAATATCAGAAACAACAAGATGATTTTATATAAAACCATCAATAAAAATATCGTTATCTTATATTGGCCGCCATCTTATTATGGGTAATTAATTAAGTGATTATTTTTCAATGCCAATTAATTTATTAGAATCTACTTTATCAACAATAATACCTATGCCATTTATCTTAACAACCTCCTTACGACTGTTTAGCCATGCTAAAAGGATCTCCTTTATTTTAGAACAATAGGTTGAAAAAGTAATACCTGAAACCTCAAGAATAATTTTTTCATTTTCTGGCTGATCATTACTGTCTACAACCGATAAAACTGGTTTAATTGTTAGATTCACTTTAGTCAGCGCAAAACGCACATCTTCTGTACCACCTAAATCAATACATAATTCCTCTAACAGAGCTTGGCTTATTTGTGAACTAGTAGGATTCAATTTTTGATTCACAGAATGGGAAACCTCCATAACTGACTCTATCGTATTTTTAATATCTTGAAGTTCTACCGGTGCGGTAACCGAATATAATAAAGAGAGTCTTGGACGATTACCAAGAGCTTGCCAAAAATTACCCAAGCTATTTAAATTTTCCTGCGGCGGAATGACTCTGGTGTAGGCACCAGGAATTTTGGGTAATTGACGATGATTAATCAATGCGTTCAAAACGGAGGTCATTATTTTTGCCGCCTGATTATCAGGCTGACTATCCGGGCTACTACCATCAACTGAGGGTTTATTCGAATGCCAGTAAGTAATTAAATAATTATAATTAATATTGACCCATCCCGGTAACAATAAATTAGTCACAGGGTTATAACGCTTTGGTTCAGCAGAGCGTAATTGCAAATCTTCATGTACATCATAGAGAAATACACTTATTGTCGGCTTCGATGGAATCGAATTTATTTCTGGCAAATCAAAACGAATATCAATATTATTTAAATATTGAGATAGAATATCTTTTAGTGCGTTATTAACTTCCACAATTGCATTATTAGGTCCAATAATATCTTTCATATCGACTCCAAATTTGATAATTATTTAAAAATCAGTCTGCCACTCTTATTTAATTCGAGAGTAACTGCCCGCTCTATATGTTGATTATCAATTTTTTTACTATTATTGTCTGCGGCTAATATTGATGCCAATAAGGCAATATTTCTGATATTAGCCCCAGTCAAATCAGCTCGTTTAGCCAAATGTGCAAAATCAATTTCATCAGATAATTTCAGTTGTTCAGGCCAAATAGTTTGCCACATTTTTTTACGTAATATTTCGTCAGGATAAGTAAAATGGGTAATAAAAGTAAAACGACGATTAAAAGCGCTATCCAGGTGGCTACGATTATTAGTCGCTAAAATCACCAACCCCGGATAATCCTCCAACCGTTGTAACAGATAAGAAACTTCAATATTGGCATGTCTGTCTTGAGCATTTTTGGTTTCACTACGCTTGCCAAACAGTGCATCGGCTTCATCAAAAAACAGTACCCCGGAATCCGATTCAGCCAAATCGAAAATGCGGGCGATATTTTTTTCCGTTTCGCCAATATATTTATTTACCACGGTAGAAAGATCGACTTTAATCAAATCAACACCAAGATGCCCGGCAATCACTTCTGCGGCCATCGTTTTACCCGTTCCCGATTCACCATGAAACAATGCACTAATACCAGTACCATAACCTAATTTTTTCTGAAAGCCAGCACCCAAAATCTGGTCACGGTAATTAATCGTTGCAATAATCTCTTTCAATTGTTGAGCTAATTCACCAGAAACCACTAAATCATTAAAATTACGTTTTGGCGTTATTCGTCGAGCCAGTTTACCTAAATTCTGTTGAGCGCGGAAACTTAATGCTTTACGTAAATCTATCTCTTCTAATTGACCACCCGGTTGTCGTAATATTTGATATTGATAAGCTTCTTTAAGAATTAACGGTAAAGTTTCCGCAGTAAATGAGAAACGCTGGCACAATTGAACAATATTAACTCTCTGAGCAGCGTTATCTGGTAAACATTCTTGCAACATAGATTCTTTATCCACCCGCGTAGCTACCGGCATCTCAATTTGCACCATTGATAAATGTTTAATCCATACTAATGCGTCTCCCGGCTCTACTAAACAAACCACTCGTAATTTTGGTTGATTCAGTAAAACGGATAATAGGTTATTCAATGTTTTCTTTTCATCTGTAAGTAAAGAAAAATGACGAATTAATAAACAAGCATTATGTAATCGTGCTTCTCTCACTGCATCCGCCAGCAAACTAGCTATTACAGTTGAGTTCTCGTCCTCCGGCAATCGAGCTAAATCCAAAATTAGAGTACTGATATTGTGAAACGCCATAATATTGCTGACCGCTAATTCTCTGGCACTGCCCTGTTTTCCTCTAAGTCCCACCAGCGGGCGAATTTCATCAGTTTCATTCAATAATATTTTCTCAAGTGAATGATAAAGAGTTGATGGATACCAAAGGTTCGAAGTAGGAGAATGCCAATAAGCACAAGTTATTAGAGGCGGCAGAATTGGCTGTTGTCCTGATAAAAAATGCCAGACGGCGCTGTGGGTTAAAAATTGCGTTTGTAACCAAATAGATTCTTCGTGGTTATTGAGCCGTAAGAGTTGGTTACTAATTAATGGTGCGGATGGTAAAAAGCAGTTTTGCAATAATTGCCAATCACTGTGGCGTTGACTAAATAATTCAATTGCTAAAGCAAAGCCAGGCCACTGCTTTTTACTATTACCGTGCAGAGCAGCAAATAATGCATGATAACGGCTGTCAAAATGCGGCAATAAACCGAGTAATAAGATATCGCGCTCAAATTCTGTGAGTTCAAAACGTTCAACCAATAAAGACAATGCATCAGAAGCAAAGTGTTCTTCGGTTTTCGGATGACCAACAATATTACCCTCCTCAAATAGCCAATGAGGAAAGCCCTGCGGCTGTACCAAATATTCCTCTACCTTATCCTCAGTAAGTAAAAAACTCTCCGGTAATAAATCGTATTTTTCCCTTTTATGATAATAGTAGCGCTGTAATAGCAGATCGATACGTTCCAAATGGGGATAAATCCAATGTAATTCAGCCACCGCATAGTGGTTATTTTTAACTAAAGAGTTCATATAGACCTTTTAAATATTTTGCCAGTCAATCTGTAAAGGACGATTTAACCAAGGGAGTTTGACGATATTTAACGGCCACGGCCAGTCGGCCAATAACAGATCAAACGGCTGATGTTGTAGCGTAATTTTTATTTCCTGTTCATCTATCAGTAATTCACCCGGTCGTTGTAAAAACAGTTGGCGAACATCATTACGGCTCAGTTTTTTCCAACCCGGAAGTTGAGCAATAATCGCATCCAACCATTGTTCTATTATCAACTGTTTTTCTGGCTCAACAGGGATTGATTGCGTCTCTTCATCAATCATTAACCCACACAAAACTTTATTTAAGATTTTTCTCTCTATTTGTCTCTCTTCATCTCCCCAAATAAGATAATCCAAGAAATCAACCGCCCTAAATTGAGCTTGATGATGAATAAATTTTTTCTCCTCAAGCAGAGCTAGTTGATTAAATAAAGCGGGTAACATCGGCCATAGAATTAATATTCCAGCATTACTTACCTTATATGGAGAAACTAAATCTGATTCAGGATATGGCCTGTTAATATCCCGAAGTTGATTACAATCATTATCTTTAACGTGTAAATTATTTGATATTGATAATATTGTTTGATCTTGAGGAGTTAATGCTTGATTGGCATTATTTGACATAAAACGTTGCGACAGTTCGTTATACTCCTCAGCAGAGAGATATTTTTTACACAGTTGTGAAACCAAACCTAATTGCCATAATGGGGCTAACCAAGTTGTACCTGTTTGGTTATATAACGCCGGATGTTGCAATAATTGGATGATATTTTTTGTTTTTATTTCTCCTTTTTTAATCGCTGTAGCTATTAATGAAAAAATTATTGATGAAAGCTGATACTGACTTAATGGTGGTAAATTTTCCCAATGCTCTGTAGATAACTTCTGTAATAACTCAGTAATCATTGAATTAACCGGAGATGTTTGCTGTAAAGATTGTTCTCTCAAAGTCTGAGTTTCACAGCCAAAACGATTTGTTAAATTTTTATATTCCTGAACAGAGAGGTGTTTTTTACACAGTTTTGGAATCCATTCTATTTGCCAAATTAGCTTCAACCATGCATTTAATAAGGTATTTTCAGCGACTATATTTTGGCGGAATAAAGTAATAATAGGCACAATATCAAGCATACTGTTATCAAATTCAGCCATGATATATGATATCACTTTCATATCTGGTTTGGGTATTTCCTGAGTATTATACCGATGGATATATCCCAATGCATTCAATACCAATTGCCAAGAGGAAACTACCTTTCCTTGATGCTGAGATCTATCTATATTCTCCGATAATTTGTGATTAATTTCGCTTAATAAAGCCGGCTGACTGATAGCTAAAAGCCGTTGTAAACCGTGCTCAGATAAGCAGCTTTTTGCTAATAATAATGCTAAATTTTTCTCTATTTGCATTAATTGATCAATTAAAACTTTGGCATTAACATCAATACTCCTATTACTCTCCATTGCCTTTTCATGATTTAATTTAATATCTTTTTGATATAAATACTGGATAAATTCCTCGATATCAGATAAATAATCACTCTGTAATAAAGAGGATTTACCGATATTTTTAGATATTATTGAATTTTCCGTAATGGTTTCTCCATTATTATTTTTTCGATATTGTCCCAATGCTTTATTTAGTTCAGCATTAAACCTAATAGGAAACAGAGAATTAAAATTGTTTAAGTTAATTTCACCAAGATTCAGAGTTAATTTCTCTACATAAACATCCTGATTAATAACATGCTTATTAAAGTATAAATTAAATAATTTACGTACACCGACTTGATCAAGCAGAGAACTATGTAATAATTTTTTAGTTACTTGTTGATTATTAGCTTCAATAGTAATGGTAATCCGGTTGAACAAATTTGGCTCCCAAGGCATATTAATATTTCCTCTGTCATGAATTGACATAATAAATGTGAGTTTGGTTTTATATAGGATATATCACTATGATTAATTAATTTATTTTTTCATAATGTATCTCATGTAATATATATTTGTTGCTACATGTTTCCCATATGCTAACTGCCAATAATTAGTCTCTTTATTTAAATGCCCTGAAATTAAATTAAGAGATGCCTCTGAGTCATGTCCATTTCTATTAGTATTTAAGTCAGGCGTACCATTATTTCCATCACACCATACCCAGCCCGGAGGAGGGTTATTATAATTATCTCTATAAAATGGCACAATTGTTCCGGGTGGAATAATTAGGTCTGCGAGTTTTGATGCAATTGCGTTGACATCCACACTAACACCCTTATCATCAACATTAATACCATTACCCTCTTTGACTTTTACACCATTTTTACTCAGACTCAAACCACTTACACCACTCCAAGCATTACTTGAATTTCCTCCCTCTAATTTTAAATAAAGACCTGTATTATCAGTTACCACAATCCCCCCCCCATCCCAACATTTAACAGCTATACCATCTGGCTCAACAGAAATACTGCCATTATTCTTGGCCTGAACTTCTACTCCATTTCCACTAACCGAAATACCATTACCCGCTTTAACTGAAACACCACTACTATCAACATTAATACCATTAGCGGCCTTGACAGCGACATTATCTGTATTTACAGCAATACCATTACCTTTACCAACAGATATTCCATTAGTTTCATTAATAAGACCACTGCCAAGGTCTACAGATAAAATATCATTTTTTAACATTAATGGAGAAAAACCGTTATTATCGATATCGGAGATAGTACCTATCTTTAAATTAAGCGTACCATTATCATCCAACTTCAATCCTACTCCTGGTCCATTTTGTTGAGGAGCTTGCCCGGTTGCTTTGCGGCCAATATCAGCCATATCAATTAAATGTTCATAATCAGTTTGTAATGGAATACTACCAGCCTTAAAACGTTTTTTTAAATCATCCACCGAGGGAACTTCTGTTTTATTATTGGTATTTTCTGGATTAATCTCTGAATTAGAAAGATTGTTCTTTTTTTCCATTTTTATCACCTTATATATTAGTCTATTCTATTGTTAATATCCTAAAATTATGAATATATAATGAAATAGTAATAATTAAAAACCATGAATTTAATAGTGCAATAAATATCTCTTATTGTAATACAATATTAATCCCCTTTATTACGATTAATATCCTCCTGAATTTTCGGTACATATAGTAACTGGTTACTCTCAATAAATTCAAAATGCCATTCTGTTTTAGATTCACCAATCACCTCAGTTCTCTGCTTTTCAGTGGCAATTCGCATATTCCCGGTCCCCGTTAATGGGGAAGGCAGACGTCCTAAAGTCAACATTTCTAAAATATGGTATGCTTCATCCCCTAAAGCAGAACCATTATTTTGCCAACGTTTATAGGTGCTGGCAAAATTCCTGAAATGCTCTAAGGGCAACCAATGGATAATCATGGAAACATGTGCCGGAAATTCAGCTAAAATCTCAGTTTTTACCCATGATTCCAATTTATGAGGATCAACTTTGCTATTTTCAATTAACTGACGATTAATGACTACACTGACGACAAATGAAAAACGATCAGTATGCGCGTATTCTGCACCAGAGAAATACCAGCGATAACGCCATGCATTTTCCTTTTGTGGAAAAGCAGCCTCATTGTCTTTATCTCGTTTAATTAATATTTTACCCTCAATACGATCGAATTTCTTTACCACAGCTTTAAGCATATAGTCAGATGGAGAATTCACGCTAGCTACTATTTTTTTGGCTGGTTCATAAGGGGTAATTTTATATTTTAGCGTGATTTCATCACCCTCTTTAATCATGGCTGGAAAATGGCTTTGGGGACTGGAAGTGATCCAGCGTTCATCTTCGGCATCGATTTGATCTGTCTCATCGGCATAAACCAATTGATAATCCATATCTTCCAACCATACCGGGCTATTTTGCCAGCATAGTTTTTTGTCGATAAATGCCTGCTGTACTCTGTCCAAATTGTATTCCAGAGCAACACTGTTACGGGTATCAAGATAAAATGATTTTTCTGTAATCTCAGTAATCACTTGGCCCCGTAATGTGAATCCGCTCTCACCTTTAATAATTAAATCAATTATCTGACCATGCAATAACTGCCCTGCTACACTTTGCTGAGTAATAATTAAGTGATAGCTTCTAGAATCAGGATGATTTTTAATTTCTAAATTATCAAGTGTTTGTTCACTGTTGAATGCCTCATCAGGTTTCACCGGTAACAGCCGACGATGCTCAATTAAATAGAAAGGCAGATCAGCCAAATCAGGCGGTTCATTAAAACATTTTCTTCCCAAGCCTAACCGGGCGGCAATTCGTTTTTGCAGCGCCGATACTTTATCAATACGAATATTATTACGATGATAGGCCAGCTCTGGTTGTTGAGCCAAGTAACCGCGCTGAGTGGATAGAAAATCCTGTCGATTGAGAATAAGTGGTCTGGCCGCTCGATGAGTACCAAAATAACTCAACAGATATTCAAGGATAGCTAGCTCTTTTGCATAGTTTCGTTCATGGATGCCATCATCGTTATCAATTTGCCCATCATCATTCAATTTCTTGATTAAGTCAGGCATTATCGCCTGATGAACGTTCTGACTAACGGAATTAACTTTAAAAGGCCATTGTGCACCGTATACCGTGTTTCCCCGTTGTTTAAAGGCCAGTAATTTCGGTAAGAGGGCAAGTTCTGCACAGCCATTAGCTAACAGTTGTTCAAAAGGCAGCATAAATTGGTGTAACTGTAGTTGTTGTAAGCTATGTTTATTAGTCTGCAATCCATAACAAGCGGGTAATTTATTGCTTGCCGGGTAATAATCCCGCACTTTACGATGTTTACCCCAATTCAATAATTCTGGATTTGTATTAATCAACGGTTCTGTGATGAGCTTTTTCTCTATATCTTCGCTAGAAACTGTAACTTTCACACCACCTTTGGCGATAATAGTCAATGGGCTGTCTAATGAAGTCATCAATGCTAAAGGATCTTCGCCCCATAATCTGGGATAATATCCTTTCGCAATTTCCCAAGACCAATTATCTTGCGGTAGCAGAGAAATAATTTCCTTATTATCTTTATCTAATTCCAGTCGAGTAATACCTTGAACTCCCTTGATAGACAATAATTGGTTAACCAAATGGCTTAAGTTTAATACCATAGTGCCGTTGTAATCTCTGATCAGCGGTAATTTAGGTATCCAACCGTGATGTAAATAAGGTCCATCAAAAATTTCTTCATTACTGTAACCCATCTCTTTCATTGCTTGGGTGGTATAACGTAGCGGTTTTTCAATTATCGTTTGTTCCGCTGTCATATAAATTTGAGCAAATACGTCAGCGATATCTTTAACATCATTATCAAGCTGAATATCAATCTTCAATGGCAAATCAACAGGTTTTAACCAGATAACCCGACTCACCCATTCCCCCAGATTACGGTTATCTTTCAGGAAAGCGTTAAGTTTCTCCTGAGCCAGCTTATTATCGGCCTGAGTTTCCCGACTAGGCAGCAAATAAAGCCAATAATTTCCTCTTAATGTTAATTGTTTACTTTCTGAATCAGAGACTTGCATGAAACTGTATTCACGTTTCTTTTTGCTATACCAGTATGTGTAGCGTTGATCTTTAGGTTCGCATATCAGCCGTGCATCATTAAATAAAAAGTAACCCTCAACCGTATCGCCACTGTGTAAATCCAGCAACGCCCGACGATAATCCGCTGGTGTAATTGGACCACAGGTCAGCATCTGTTGCGGACCAAACTCCTGCGGGAAAATACCCTCTCCGGTGGTCTGTTCCTCTGGGGTGGGCGTAAGCAGATCTTTCAGTGGTAATGAGTGACGATAAGCTAAATCAGACGCACTATAACAACAGGCCTCCAATAAGGTGATACCGGGATCATTCTCACTCATATCACTCCAACATTGACCAGAATATTGCTCAATCACCGCCTTAGCTTGGGCAAGTAAGGTATCAAAGGCAATATCATCTTTGACGATGGGAAACAGAGCATCCTGATTATTCATTAGTTAACTCCTTGGCTTGAGGAACACTTATCTGTCCAAACTAAAATCAACACTTCGTCATCGTTAGCTTCAATACTTGCACCCACGGTACCCTTAGTTTGGTTAGCGGTGGTTATGCTTAAATTAGTGACTCGTTCTACCAGAGGGGATTGTTCGATGGTGGCTAATAATTGGTAATAGTCAATGCAGTTACCGGTTGTCACGCCGATAGCAGGATTCTCCGCCCACGGCATATATATTCGGCTTAATTGCTGTTGTAGCTGATAGCAGCCGTAGTCGGAATTAACGCCAGAGATGAAGGTCACTTGATAGTCCACTTTAACATCAACATAAGTAGGATTGTTGATTTCAATGGTTGCCCAAGGGCTACTTAATTGGCTTAACCATTCGACCATCTCTTTCAGTCGCGCCGGGTTTAGTGTTGGGCGTAATGCATCATCGTTATCCTTGTAACGGTTATCCGGGATCACTATCAGTTGTTGCTTTTCCGGTGCCGGGATGGTGGTTAATTTACTGCCCGAATGGTATCTGACATCAAATAGGCTAATAAAATGATCCTTTAATAAGGTAACCATGTTCCCCCAACTCAACACTCGATTACGATGGGACAACCGGACAGGAATTCGTTTTAAGAAGGCTTGCTCACTCTCTTGCGGACGACCATTCCAGGAAGCCCAAGGTTGCGTGATGCTGCTGATTGCAGCAATCGTGGCCACCGGCTGTTTTATGCTGTCAGCAACCAATCCATTAATAAAATGCTCTGGCTCAACAGTTTCTGCGTTGGCTAATGTGGCGATGATGGCGTTATACAGCAAGCCTTTAATGCGTGGGTAATCTTGAGGATCTATCTTTCCAACTATCTCGGCTTTCAACCAGTACCGCCCTGTCGGCATCAGAGCGGCCTGATTTGAAGCATCCTGTGGTAATAAGGTGCGCCAGATACCCCGGTCGAACAAGTTACCGGTTTGATCGTCAACTAATTTATCCAATTTACGCCAAGTATTGCGCTTATCGAGGTAAGACCAAGATAAATCGAGCGCTTTAACACCTTCTAAGTGCCAATAGAGAGATAAAGTTTGCCCCGGTAGTACCCCCGTAAAGCCTAAATAGAATGCCTCATAGGTGAATGCTGGCGTCTCTGCTGCCGCCTCACCCCGGCCAAAAGGAGTCAGAGGGTAAACAGCAAATTGCTCAAGTTTAGCTTTAGCGCTGAATTGAATCTGCAACGCACTGATTTGTGGGGTATAAGGTAAATTCTTACCGGTAGGGTCTTGCCAATATTGGGTATGCATAAAATCCTGTCCCGCCAGTTCTATGCGTATTGAGGCAGGCCAGTCATTGGGAGATGAGCTGTCTGCAACGGGATAATTCATTGTTGGCAAGGTAAATTTTAGGCTTTGTCCTTGTGGTGCACCCGTTCCACCAAATAACGGTTGGGTAGCATTGAGTGTCTTTCTTTCTTGAGGAGTGATTAAATAGCCCTGTATTTTGAATGCGTCATTTGCAGTAATCCTATAAACAGGGTTAAGTTCTTCACCCTCTTTACCCTTCTTAACCTCCTTATACCACTCTTTAAAACCCTCTTTGGGCAAGCCAACCCATTGGGGAGTAATCGTGAGCGTTGCGTTTTCAGTGCCATACCATTCAGGGGCAATCAGATTAAAACCGGAGCCTAGCAGCGGTGATTGACCAAAGGGAAAACTGGATGCATCCGTTCGTTCAATACCACCATCAGAGGCGTAGTACACACTACGATTGCCGTTAATGCTGATTTCAATGTCTTTAATCTTAGACAGCATCGGTCCCTGTCTGGTACCTAGTTTTAGTACCGGTACATCAAACGTCATATTATCCAAGGCATCAGGAGGAGTTATCGGCGCATCACTGGCGGACAATCCGAGCTCAAGCGTTGTTTTGTTGACAAGTTTTACCGCCAAGGAAAGCCAACGATTTTCTGCACTGATATTAGCCGTGATATGCTCAGGTTCACCATCCCACTCGCTGGCTAATGTGATTTTAATCGTGCGCTCTCCTGCTGACATCGCAAATAAAGGCGAAGTAATTAAGTAACCGGACAGAACCGAAACATCATCAGGCGTTGGGCTAAAAAGCCGAATACCGTTTTCAGGGAATGCAATGTTATCTGCAAGATTTAGTGGTATTGCCGATTTCCAGCTATTCCCCTCTTTTCGATACCAACACAGGTCAGTCAATTCCCCTTGGTTTGCCAATATATTCAACTCGGATACATATTGTAATGGATTGCCAGCGCTATCATGTCCGGCATCAAAGAGAGTTCCTTTCGGAATAAGATATTCAACACGATCAGAATTCAAGGTAATACCTATCGTCACCCGATCCGCTTGAGCATTTCTCGGTTTTAAACCCAATAATTCCCGGTAATAAAGATCACGATGACGTGCCGGAAAAGTATTGAATAATATTTTCGTCGTTTCTAAGAGTTTTAAAAAAACCAGTAAAAAAGCCTGATGAGCGGGTAAAGTACCATTTGCTCTATTCGCCTCTTGGTAAATATTGGCTAATTGCTGCGGCGTGTTTTCCTGAATAAAATAGAAGCTACTCCAAAACTGCTCTTTTTCTTGACCAAAAGGGATTTTTTCGGTGTATTCTTTAAGCCAGTTTAAAATATCTAATGTGCTTCTTTCATCAAGTTTAAAATCCGTCTCAGATACAATAGCGGTAAGTTTATTATTTAATCCGGTCTGTCCCATATTTATACCACCCGTTATTTGCATATAACTTTAATATGTTTTCAGGAGATCATTACTATTTAAAAATAAATTAAAACTTATTTATCCAGCACTGACAGCATATTGACTGGCAATAAATCGACCTTTACCCATACTGGGTGCTGTTATATCCGGGCCACTCGATGGATTATTTGCCGGCTGTGATGGGGTAAAACGGGCAATAAATTGCTGCCCGACAACAATGACCGTGGCAGGGCTACGACAAAAATTCACCTGCTGGCCGACATCCAATTGAGCAATAGTGACCATACCCATGCCGGGCACCGGATGGCTAGGGGTAATATATTGTGCTTGAAGCTGTATCTTTTTTTCATCCCCCACCATTACGATTTTTTTGCCTTGGATCTTAGTGTGACCACTGCCCCGGACGATTGCCGGCCCCAGAATAGTGACCTGCCGGTTACCGAACAAGGGTTCGAATAGCAAAGTGTCGCCATCAACCACCAGTTGTTTACTCATAAGATCACTTCTCCTTCACCAATCTTAATAATACCTTCAATTTGCTGGCTAATTTCGCTACCTCTCAGGGCATAGCTCACCTGAACATGCAGGCTATTAGGCAAATCAATTTTTTGATTCACTTGAATTTCAGTAATTTCTGCGCGAGGTTCATAACGTAATACTCGCTCTTCAATACGCGTTTGAATACGCGCCATTAATTCATCAGTGATATTTTCAAACAGATAATCATGCAAACCACAACCATAATCTTCACGCATAATCCGCTCACCGGGTTCGGTGAGAAAAAGCACTTTCATACTCTGGCGAACATGTTCTGCCCCTTCCGCCATGATAATTCCCGTCTGAGAAGAAAACTGTGGCGGAAATGCCCAGCCCCGACCATAAATATCGGTTAATATTTTATCTGCCATCTTATTTAACCTATTATTGTGTTAAATTAATTTTCGCCCCTTTAATATCAACTCCAGATTTTCCAGCGGCTGATAGGGATTTTTCGGCCTGAATATTAATTTCCTGCGCCTGAGTAATAAGATTTTTAGCAGAATTAATAGTGATATCTTTATCCTGTTGCAAAGATAAGGTATTTTTTCCACTATTAAATGCGAGCATATTGTCTTTATTATCGAAGATTAATGCCTGCTGATTTTCTCCCTGTTTAATTACTAACGTTTTCATTTGATTTTTTTCACCAGGTTCTAATGGGGATTTGTTTTTAGGATTATGCATGGCACCTAATATCACCGGAAAACGAGGATCACATTCAAAGAAGCCGATTATTACTTCATCCCCCGGCTCTGGATAGAAGCAGAATCCACTCTCATGACTGGCGTAAGGTTTGCCTAAGCGGGCAAAAAGGGTGCCGTTGGTTAAGCTTAAGGCCGGTATTTTGACCGGAATACGGTCTAGTGATTGGCTATCCTGTTGGTATTTTTCTACGATCCCGATATGCAACTCTTTAACCGGCGGTACCGGCTGTTCTACATCTGATTGCATGCCTAACGTTAACCGGGTGCGCCAACCTTGCCGCTGGTTAATGATCTGGCTGACACCAGTGATAATCGCCTGACCATCCATTCCCGCTCCGAAGCCAGTTAACGCCAAAACATCACCCGGCTGATAATGATCATTGCCTGCAACCTCAAAACTACCGGATATATTATGGTTTCGCCGGTTGCCCATGATGCCCTGAGTAAACTGTTTGGTTTGTTGATTATCCAATGGGGAGCTGAAAATCCATTGCCACTCTTGATCGGTCAGCGGTTTCAGCGTATCGGTAGCAAGTTGACCATGCCCAAACCCACTACTTTTTGCCTGAATCGCCTGAGACAACTTTTGTTGGTTAATGTCCCAAGACTGCACACTTACTGTTTTTGGGCTGCGCTGATTATCCCATCGCAGATTAGCTTCAAACAGCACAATGTCCCGAAGGTCGCCGCGCTGACGAATGGTGTGTACGGTTGACCGATTAAGTGATTCCGGCGTGACTAATGTAACGGCATCATGGCCGGGGATCAGCCAAGTATTGGTAACACTCAGTCGGCTCTTTAAGAATGTCCAATCATTGCAACGAAATTGCACCATTTGCTCATGTACCGTTTTAAGTTGAGGCGCTTGTTTTATCGTGACAGATACACCGGCCTGGCTGAATAGCTTTTTGATAATTGCCTCATCACTCTGCTTATTGAATAGTTGAGAGTGGAAACTATGGGTTAATTTTTGCAGTGGATGCTTTGCTGTCAGAATCATTAAACTGTCCTGACCTTTAATCTTCAATGTCTGCTGAACGATGATCCCTTTGAACAACACCTTTGTTTGTATCTGCACAATAAGCTCATGATTCGGGCGACAATTTGCCAACTCAGCCTGCGCCTTGGCATCAAAAATATGGCTGGTATCACCGATAATACCCAAAGTGACGTTAGCCGCAGGAATGCCATTGATAGGATAATTGACTGACAGGCTGATAACCGTAAATTGATTGAGCGTTTTTCCGTCTATCTTAATCGTGATCGGAGGTATCTTCATTCTTTCCTCCGTGCTTGTAGTGTTTGTCCCGGCGTGAAATCATCAAGATTATCTAGATCGTTTTGCCAAGCCAGCGAAAGATAATCGATACCGCCCGCCAGAGCCGCGCCAGCACCCAATGCAATCAATGGCAGAGAGAGCATATCGGTTACACTAACCGCAGTAGCCGGTGGTGATTTTAGCTGTTGCTCCGTGGCCTGAATAACAAAGCTCTCATCCGCCACCAGCGATAAAGTAGCAATTGCCCGTAATGGCATGGCGTCCCGGTCAAACAAAGTGTAATGAATGCTGAGACCGCTGGCCCGGCAGGCAAAATAACCTTTGTTTTCCCAACGCATTTTGCCCCATTTGATTTTAAGAAAATGAGGGACGTTGGTACCGGCATCAACGGCACAGAGAGTTTTCAGCGTCGCCAGTTGGGTTTCTATCGGCGTATTGTTGCCGGGCATAGACGCGTCAAACAATAGATCTAATGACAGGCCCGCGGGCTGAGACGACACATAATGGTTGCCTTGGTGGGCATGGGTAATGCTTTCATCGTTTCTATAATTGGCTTGATAATTGAACTGGATCGCATCGGGGTTATACATCACCGGTAAACTGCCCACCAAGATTTTACCTTCCCGATCTTTATAAGCCGTCAACGTCAGTTTGGACAGACTACGTTCAATTAAGCTCATAATCGCCCCCTGCTTCACGTAATGCCTCTAGCACCTCCCGTTTAATCCTTTCAATCAGGCGAGCATCGTCCAACGCTTCTTGGGCTAATGTTCGCGGGGAAGATAAATCGCCCGCAGAATCGGTAACTTTGGCCTGAATAATCAGTTCTTTAATTTCTACAGTCATGCTTTCACTCCTAACCAGCGCATATCCTGATAACGTAACTCCAGGGAATTGACCAAAACGGCATTGCTATTGGCATCAAAGTCACCGGTAGACCAACGAACCGGTAACGCGTTACTCACGGTCCAGCTTGCCACCGGTAAAAAATTTTCATTTAGCAACATAATGACCACATCAGCATAAACCGCTTTTTCTCCACGCAAGACACGATCAAATATCAGAGTAAGCGGCGTCACCGTCATCACACCGCGTTCCAGTACCAAACTACCGTGCTGGATCTTCTCGGCCAGCCAAACATTTCTGGCGTTTTCCCCGCCCTGGCTGTATTGGGTGGTTTGCAGTTCACGGCTAAGGCCCGATATACGCTGAAAGGCAATATCAAGTGGACTGGGAATATTGTTAAACAGAAAACTGGCGATAAAACGGTGTGATACTGACGGGGTGTATAGATTGTGCATATTTTGCCCCTGTTTAATTTAATCCCATTGTCCCGGTGTGCATATCAAACGTCAGACTCAGCTCAATAAATTCCGCCGGAATGAGCAGTGCCAGTTTGATTTTCATGACCATTTTCCCGGCCCGCAGATCCGCTTCACTCATTGATTCGTTAACACCGAGTAATATGTCAAACGCTCGCTCCTCCTGAGTACCTAACAGTCCACCTTTTAACCATAATTGATGCAGCCAGTTGTAGGTTTGGCCCTTAAGTTTCATCCAGGTGATAGCGTTGTTAGGTTCGAAAACAAAAGCCCGGCCTAATCGGGTGATATGTGCTTCGATATAGGAGACCAAGCGGCGAGTTTGGATATAACGCCAGGGAGAACCGGGAATGTTGTCCAAAGTTCGGCATCCCCAGACTTTAATCCCTTTACCGGGGAAGCTGCGAATCAAATTCAACGAAGTGCCATTCTGATTAAAGAGCGCATCAGCTTCAATAAAGGATCGTACCGGGCTGACTACCTTAGCTAAAGCTACGTTGGCCGGCGCGGTCCAGATACCTTGCTGATTATCATTACACTGGATAACCGCCGCCACCGCCGTGGTTGGCGAAAGGATGATATGTTTACCATTCTCTTGGTATGGGGTTTTCAGTCCCGGCCAATATACCGCGCCCCATTGCCGATCACTTGAGGAAAACTGCGTTAAACATGTAGCAGCCAGTACTGGATCATCCGGGGCATCCAACAATCCCATGATGCCACGTCGGCTCTTACACAGTTCGAGTATCGACTGCCAAAACTGCAACCAAAGATCAATGTCAGCACCGGGCTTTCCTGTCTGATTAAAACGGACAATATCAGGGACGATAATCAGAGTGATAGCACTCTCTGCGGCAATAGCCTGCTTAAGCCAATCCTGTTGCAGTGCGATGATCAACGATTGAAAATCATTCAGTGGTTCATCAAAGGTCAGCGGCAGCACATAGGCTTGTTGACCGCCATTTTCAAAAAAGTGGCGCACGGAGTAGTACATTAATGAGTAGTACATTAATCCTGACTCACAAAATTTTAGAGTAAAGTCGGTCAGGCTGTTTAATTTGACTATGGTTCTACTTCCCGCACTGGTTTCATTGCCCGAATTTTCTGGAATATGACCAATAAAAACGGGGATACCAATAAATGCATCATCTGGTTTCTGGGATATCAAGTTCTCCGCGATTGTCACACTCGGCTGTATTATTTCCATTGTCGTTTCCTCTACAGGACAGGCGCGGCAAACCGCGCCCCAGTACGGTTACTGTGCTACTTTTTGCGTAAATTGCAGGATAATAAATTCAGCCGGACGGACCGCCGCCATGCCAACCTTGACGATCATTCTTCCTTTCCTAATATCACTTTCGGACATGGTGATACCTTGACCAATTTGCACAAAATAGGCTTCTTGGGGATGACTGCCGACCAGTGCCCCTTGTTGCCAGAGTTGATGGAGATAATTGTCAATGGCTGACCGTACTCGCTCCCAAGTTGGTTGGCTATTGGGTTCAAAGACGGCAAATCGCATTGCCTGTTTGATATCCCGTTCCGCCGCATTAAATAAACGCCGTACCGGAATATAGCGCCAGTTGTCATCATCTTTCAGGGTACGTGCTCCCCAGACGACAAAACCTTTGTTGCTGAAATGGCGGATGGCATTAATGCCTTTCGGATTCATCTCTTTTTGATCATCGTCAGTGAGCCGTTCATCCACATCGCTAATCCCATTTAGCACAACATTAGCCGGTGCTTTCCAAACGCCACGGTTGGCATCAGTGGCACAATAGACACCGGCCATGATTGCACTGGCGGGAATAGTTTTTTTTACATTCTTTATTGCAGTAATAGCCTCCTTATAGACATTCGGGTTTTTCTCTTTGAGTTCCGTCAAATTGGTAACATTGTTTGCTTTTGCATCCTTATAACCTAAAACATCTATAAGACTCTCTTCCGTTTGTATAAGTTGTGAGACTTTCACTGCGGGATAATACGTTGCGGTTTGTGAGGATACGTTAGTGCTGATAGCGAATGCTTTATCCTGATTATCAGCGATAAGGAAATAGCCCTCATTCAATAATGAAGATGTCAGGTTTTTATATATCTTGCTTTGGTAAGCAGAATCCTGTTCAGGGCTGACGATCAAGGTAATTTCTAAAGCCTGCTTAATTAACTCAGGGATTAAAGCCAGAGTTTTAGTATCTTCCGAATCAGCAATCGGTAGGATATAACAAGGTCCACCACCATTTTGAAAATAAAGCTTTAAAGCATCACTGCTTGTCGTGTGGTTAACTGTCACCTCGTAAGTGTAATCAGCTTTTTTTTCTTCTGGATCGTTATTAACCTCTCCATTTTCATTTTCGGCTGATATATCACCTTCAACTTTTTCAACTTTCCTAGATTTTTTAGCGGCAGGAGTAGGTAGAGATGGAGGTGTTGATTTAATCGCTATTGACGTAACACAACCCACATGAAACTGGTCAGTGAAATCCAACCAGCTACTAACACGTGTTATTTTGGGCGTCGTACTCGTTTTTTTCGGTGAAAAACGCCCAATAAAAACAGGGATTGCCGTATTCCCTCGACTGACAGAAAGCGCCAGTGAGGCATTTTCTTCAATATAGACGCCAGGATAAGTTGGTACTGTTGGCATGCTGCCTCCAATTATTGTCCGATGTTCTGCGTAAACTGCAAGATAATAAATTCGGCTGGACGAACCGCCGCCATACCCACTTTAACGATCATTTCACCATGTTTAATATTGTCATCAGTCATGGTGATGCCTTTACCAATTTGAACAAAATAAGCTTGCTCGGCTTTATTGCCCACCAATCCGCCTTGTTGCCAAAGAGAATAGAGATAATTATTAATCGCTCGGCGTACAACTTCCCAAGTTGGTTGGCTATTAGGTTCAAAGACCGCGAAACTCATGGCATTTTTAATATCTCGTTCCGCGCTGTTAAACAGACGGCGAACAGGGATATAACGCCAATTATCACTGTCCTCAAGTGTTCTGGCTCCCCAAACCAATGGGCTACTTTTAGGAAAAGTACGGATCATATTCAACGCTTTATCTTTGTTATATTGTCCTTGCAGATCATCAGTCACCGGATATTTAGGTTGTAATCCTCCTTGAATAGGAACGTTAGCCGGTGCTTGCCAAACACCCCGATGGTTATCGACACTGGCATAAATACCGGCCATCACTGCACTGGGTGGAATATCAACACTAGCCCTTTTCCCTTCTTCATCTTTTTCTCCCCATTCAGCGGTCAGCCACGGATAATAAACTGCGCCATAGGCGGTGGCGGTATAAGTCTTAAGTACTTCATCGGGGTTTTGGTTCAAATCTATTTGAGTGAATGGGCCATCAAAAATGGCAAATAAACCTTTGCCCGGTAGACAAAGTTTTACCGTAACCTCACTAATATCTTCTCCAGCAGCAACCAGCAATGTGACATCATCAAGTTTTGGCACTTGTTTTTCTAACTTTTCGTTTTTAACAAGATAACAATATCCACCGCCGTTAATAAAATAGGCACGTAGTGAAATATCAAGCTTATCACCAGGATCAAATTGTCCACTTTTTCGTGTCAAATAGTCCAGCCAACTATTAATACGGACATGATCTTCTGTGGATAAAAATTTATTAGTATTTGCAGCCGCAAAAACAGGGACCGCCGTTGCACTTGTACGGACAGAGAGTGCTAATGAAGCATCTTCCTCAATATAGACGCCCGGATAAGTTGTATTAATTGTCATAATATTCGCCTTCAAAAAGCACTGCATTAACGTGCCAGACTATTCCTGACAACAAACAGTCCTGACAACAAACAATGTATTAATGGAATTCAACAGTCACTCGATCGGCTTTCAAACTTATTTCCTGCACCGCAACTTCATTACTGGTCGCATCAAAGCTGGGCGCGGTTAGTTTTTCTGGGAAAGCATTAGCAATATTCCAAGTAATCAGCAAATCTGAACCTGTTTCATTGGTGAGGCTAATAGAAATATCTTTCTTTTCTATCTGATTAAGCGAAATAGAATTAATCCAATCGTACAATTTTGATTGCCCTTTAAAAATACCGCGCTTCAAGGTAATGGTTGGTCTTTGACGCTGACCGGGCATTTGTAACCAATTACCAATGCCATCACGATATTCAATGGTGTCATAGCTAATATCTAATCCCGATACATTTTGAAAAGACATTTGCTCATCACCAACGGTCACGACAAAACGGTAAGTTGGAATGGGGTATTGAACAGCAATTTGATCGGCAGTTGTAGACATTGTTATTTCCTTAGTTAAATTCATCACCGGGTTAGAACACACAATCATTCATTTTAGGTACGCTACCGCCCTTAGGTATCATGCCTAATGCCGGACAGTGAACAGTGAACAGTGAACAGTGAACAGTGAACAGTGAACAGTGAACAGTGAACAGTGAACAGTAATCATTCAAACACCGCTAAATAGAAGTTAAAAATAAAAAATAATTATTTTTATCGATTTTTATCTGTTAATTCAATTGCATATCCGTTAATTCAATTACATAATATACATAATAGTAGAATACCCCTCAATTCTCAGCATTATTGCTCGTGGATACCTATTCATTAATTTTTATAAAAGGAACTTATAAACCATAAATAATATCTAAAAATATTTTATCTATATTTATAAATTTCCCATCAGTTCACATATAATAGAGACATTATCATCACAATATAAACAAAACTAATAATTAATCATCATTAGTTTTATTTATTAATAAAAAATAACTCATATAAAAAATAAAATTAAAAATTTTAAATTATTTATTTTCTTGCATTACTCATGGGAAAACTATATAAGTTCTAACAGGCATAAGCCTAATTGAGCCCTCCTGGCTATAGCAAATAGACAAACACTAAACAGAGGCAGAGAATGCGTTATGTTGAAAATAACTAGAGATGTTTATTTAGACTGTGACTCAAACAAAATAATTCATGGTAAAAATATATTTATCATTACTGAGAAAGAGAAACGCCTGCTACTTGCACTGTGGGAACATGCCTCCCAAGGGAATACGTTAAATCGGGAACAACTGATCCCTTTGGTCTGGCCTGAACGCAAAAATGGCGTAGCAGAAACCAATTTATTGCAATTAATCTGTAAGTTACGCCGAACGTTACGCTATTGTGATCTAGATGAAGCCATACACACTGTATACCGACAAGGCTATCGTTTTATCCTGCCATTTCAAGATAACGAACAAGATAATAATCAGCCGCAAAATACCAGATTACCTATTCCCATCGCTACATCGCCAAAGCCATTTTACTGGCGCTTCACCAGGATGATTGTCATGTTTATCACTGCAATCATTTGGATATCAACTATCCTATATACCGCCCCTTTTCTGGCTAAGAAATAGTGATGACTTTATATTTGCGGCTCATTTCAGCAATTTATGGGCCGCTTTAATAAGAAAATATTATGACTTATTATGCTGCTCTCACTATGTAATTGAATGCAATGTTGCGGGGACGATTTTCATTCGCAGTCGGCACAGTACGAGATGCATCAAACGATAACTCTGCAAGTCGATCACGTGCACCTACTGCACTCATTGACCGGCTATCCCCTGCACTGTATTCACCGTATTCACCTGATGTTGAAAATGCTCCAGATACCTTGCCTGAAAATATTCTTCCTGACACATTTACTGTACGTCCTGTTACTGATGCTGTGATATTTCTAATGGCATCACCCTGCCACGACAACACCCCACGCCCCACATCAGCACCACGTCTATCATCCCAGCCACGAATAAACTCGCCTCTTAAATCAGGTAATTTACCGTCAGGGTAGGCTTCGGCTAACTTCGGAAATTTCGATTTATCAAAGACCGCTCCATTACATTGAAACCACCCAATCGGCGGTATAGCAGTCGGCCAAGGAATAGGAGTACCTACGGGTATATCATTAGCTTTACTACTATTAATATCTTCACGCAATGAATTTACTATTTCCCGAACAAGCTTTTGTGTAACCACCAATGTATCGCTATTGCCAATCACATTCGTGAGTTGGACAACACCCTTTTGTGTTAATGAAGCATCGGGAATTTTTGTTATGGTTTTTCGTTCTAAAGCTCTATTTAATTGTGCGGTGAGTTTAGCTATATCCCCATCATCAAGAACATCCTCACCAGATTGTGTCGAGATGAAATCAGCCAAAACAGATGATATGGATGATGACTGACGTAATACCTTATTTAATAAGTGAGATGGGACATCATTTGGTGGAAATCCAGTCAGTAAATCCTTACTTTCTTCATATAATCTCTGACTCACGACATTTGCATTATTACTAATAGAAAAAGCCTTAAAATCATTCTTGTAACTCATATATCTCCCTAGAATTAAATAATGTTATTTTATAATCAACATCTTGAATTATTGTAAAAACAATCTCCTGTAATTCGGACTAATCAAAGTCTAATTCAGAAAAATAATAATGCAGTATTATTATTGATTATGATATTAACTATTTTTGTATAATTGGTAACAATAATTCATTCAATGTTTTTGGATGAAAAATATATTCATAGATACATATCTAACATCTTTAAATTATTTTCTTCTTATTCTTCCCATCTCTTCCCATATCCTCTATTTATGAGGAATTCATATATTAACCTCCAAAATGAGAAAATGAGATAAGTAAAACAAAGCGGGCTAATTATTCTCCTACTCAATTTATTCATGCTTCAAAGCTAACAATTCAGTTAGATAAGCCCGCAAAACTGAAAGATAAAGGAGCTATTACAGAGGAAAAGTACTAGCTCCCAAAATAAATTGTCAAGGTAACCAGAAAGCCCTATTATGGAGCTATCAACCATGCTTACCCCACCAGACACTAATTTTTACATAGCATATAAATTTTCCAGCCTTCTAAATCTGTATCCAATTCACAAATAGTTTTGCCTTTTGACGAAACCCAATATTCACCGTAAGAAAGCTCTCCATCCTCTTTGATAACTCCTCTTTTAACAACTATGTCATTGCCGTGGTTATTATTGTGTGAAAAATTAGTTACATTTATAAACGTCAAACTTCCATCTGTAATATATTTTTCACGCACATTATCGTAATTATTATCAGGCGGAATAGAAAAAGCATATATAGCATTATTTTCATCCCAGGCAGGAACTTCAAAATAGACAATTTTGCTGTAGTATTCATAATCTATAATTTTCATATTAGATAAAGTCATTCTAGGGTCTTTTGTATAACGCTGTGTGATAATATCTTTTTTAACGATAGCTCCACCTTCGTCAACATAAATTACTCTAATGCTACTTTTAGGCTCACTATTTTTTGGCTTATCCTCTTCCAGTGTAAATATAGCGACTAATTTTTTAGTATCCGGGATAACATATGTTGTAATTTTCATTCCATCATCAGTAGCCCAGGAAGTTATATCTTTCAACTGATAACACACTAAACCATATATATCGCTAGAATGTTTGAGCTTCCTGATAGTAAAGGAATTATAACTATTATTGCATTCAATTCTCTCTGTATATTCCGAAATATCAGCATTTGCGGAAAAAGAGTACAATAAACTTGATAAAATAAATACCAAACCCTTCCCAAATCTCATATATTAACTCCCTTGATTTTTCATTAAATAGGGAATAGTGTAACAAATTCAATGAATAAGTATTTTACTGAAACTGTGTAAATGTAGTGATCTTACTCGCAGTTTTCGGCACTTCCGGCCATTCCACATCAGGCGCTTGATTCACATCTACACGAGTAAGCAATACTCTGTACTTTTTCCATTCGAGTAAAACAGCTTTATCTGCATCGGTAGCAATTTCAAAGTCAGCCGAGTCTAGAAAAATTCCTATTTTTACTTTATTCAATAAATTATATCCGATTCAACCTCATCTCATCACTCCTTTTTAAACCTCATTTACCCCATAGCAGCATTCCTTCCTTACTGAGTATTCTATTAACGAAAACAGTTAACGATTATGCTCTATTTCTTCATTTATCTCCAATAGCATGCATTATTCCGGGTACAGCAATTCGAAGCTGTAATAAAAGTGATTTGCTGTCACTAACAACACCTTGGATAAATCGCCGGCTCTTGATTCTATTGATACTGGCATACAAAAACTCCATAAAAAACCCATATAGAACAAGTTATGAATTCATTTCTTCATAAAACTGATCATCAATGTAACCGCCCCAAAATTCCACTCCGTCTTTTTTTATAAAGATGCAATCTTTCCCGCAAGGATGACGTGCATCAATGCGTATCGCGTTCCTGGAGACTTTATGCTTTTTCATTAAATAGGAAACTTCGGATGGAAAATTATTTGAAGCATCACAACTGATATACTGGGCACTGATCTGCTTTATTTCTTGCTTTGTTAACTTAGCCAATGAGTGACCTCACAATAAAAAAACCGCAGTTACGCAGCGTAGAAATGAAAAACCCGCGAGGTCTGTTCGGCGGGTTGATGTATGATTTTAGAGTAGAAGGTAAGCATGGTAAAGCGCGAAAGCCAGAGACGGCAAGCCAAGTATCCAAAGAATAATCCTTAATTGCATGCCCTTTAAGTTTCCATCAAAAGACAGGGAACTTTTTTCAATAGATGATTCAATTCGAGATATGGCACTATCGAGTTCGTTATCCCTCTCTTTGAATCTGGAATCAGATTTGCTCTCTACTTCTGTAAATTTGGTATCAAATCTGTTCTTCACTGAGTTTCTGAGACAAAGTGTTACCGATTATGTTTAATTTTTGCATGATAACAGCAATGTCGGTCTTTATTGCGCTAACATCACTCTCGGCAGGAAAATTAAGGGGATCACTTTCACGTATTTCAAACCATTTATTGACAAAAATAAACTTATATTGATTGCCATAAAATGAAGGAGACCTGAATACGCTGTTATAATCAGGTCCCCATGCGAACAATTATTATTTTCATTCTATCCAATAGATTATCTCTGTTTCAATCTCATCACCCCCTTTTAAACCTCATTTACTCCATAGCAGCATTCCTTCTTCAATGAGAAAAGTATCATCAGGCTTTTCATCTATATAGAAAAAATCTTCATTAGAATATCTGTAGTGATATTTATCATGAACAGCTCTTCTGTTAACGAAAACAGTTAACGATTACGCTATTTTCTTATTTATTCTCAATAGCATGCATTATTCCAATATCAGATCATCGTCATTTACCGCTGATATTGTCGTATGCTTACCCGGCTTCACCACAAAGATATTTTTCGGCAATTTAAATCCGCGCAGTTTTAATAATGCCAGAGGCCCTTCGCCCAATTCTGTACGCAAAATCCAGGTCAACGGTAATCCATCCGGGGCAGTAAATATCAGTCGATAACGGCTTTCATCCAGTCTCTCCACTTTTGCCTGTGCCAGCCAGCGAATTAGCCCCCAGTTTCCCTGATAATCACCAAACAGCCTCGCTCCGGCATTAACACTAATCCACGTCAGCATCACACCCGGTTTATAGGTCTCTCCCGGCCAGCGAAAGCTCTGCCAGCTTTCCATCTGGTTAAAATAACGCAGTTTCTGCCCATCTATCGTCAGGTCGGTTTCCACCACATCCCGTACCGCTCTGGCCCGCAGTTCAAACCGCAATCCCTGACTGCCATCGGCAAATAACAGGTCCGATAACTGACTGAGCTGATTTATCGCCTTTAGAAAATCCGGGTTAATCTGCACGCCCTGACCATTCACCTCATCCACTACCCACTGGTTACCCGCTTTATGCAGTATCCCGCCTAACTGACGTGTCAAAAACTGCTCTATCCGCCCCGAATCTGACCGGATAAACTGCCCCAACATCGGCAATGAGATTTCACTGTCGCCACCGGCAAACGGATAACGGCCCGCAAATGCCCGATTCCAGTTGTCCACTATCGCTCTCTGCCACTGGGTGTTCAGATTCGTCTCTGCCGGTTTCAGTACCCCCTGCCACGCCTGCGCTAACGGCTCGATAAACAGCGTCTGACCAAAACTCCGCCATTGGCCCCCTAGGCTGGCGGCTATTAAACGCCCATAACCCTGTGTATCGGTCAAATCGGTGCTTTTCCCTTCAAATACCGTCTTAGCCAGCGCATTCGCCATTGCCGGCGGATCATCGCTGTTGTTCATCTGTTGCAGTTTCAGCCGCACTTCGGTTACCCGCGTGAGAAAAGTTTGTAAATTCAGCGTGCTGTCAGTCTTGATTCCCCCGGTCGCCCGGTTTTCGCCCATCAGCGCCAGCAACGGTCCAAAAGTTTCATCCATCGGTCCGTGCACGCCAGCCGTCTGTTGGTTAATCATTGGCGGCGGATTTTTATTCAACAATGTCTTGGCAGATTTCACCAATGAATCCGATAACGTCGGCCCCTGTTGCCCGGTCTCGCCCTGATAGGCCAGCGTGTTCATCAACGCAATCAACGGAGACTGACGCCCATCCGCCATCAGCGTTAGCTGGTCGATGACATCCGACAGACTACGGGTTTTGTTCCAGCGCAGGCTGTTGAGAAAATCCTGCCACGCTCCGGTGAAATCGGTAAAGTAACGGGCGGTCAGCCGGGCTTTCAGCTCTTCGGGGGATACCGACGCCGAGACTGTCTGACGGTTATCACTCAGTACCCAGTCAATCGCCTCCTTACGTGAGGCTGCCGCCTCCGCTATCGCTTTTTGTATCCCGCCTTCCCACGCCTGACGGGTAAACATCCCCGGTATCACGTGAGAGGTGGTAAACAGCCGTTCGGCATCGGTGTCGCCAGTCATTTGTCTTAATGTCAG
>NZ_RCWC01000019.1 GCF_018448935.1 Photorhabdus noenieputensis
GAAACGGACCTGACGATAGACGGTCAGCGGTTGCGTTACTTTAACCAGAGGGAGAGCTGGCAGCGTTTACGCTGGCCGGGGGACGAGGATAATCCCGGGGTGGCGCTGACCTGGACCGGGGTGAATAGCGGGGCGCGGCTGTATGGCGACTATCCGGGGACGTGGGGATTGATGCGCTGGCTGGAGGCGGCTCAGGTGAAGATGCTGGATGAAAGCCGTTACCGGCTGACATTTACCACGCCGGAAGGGTTGCCGCTGACCTGGGTACTGCGGACCGAAGTCGGGAAAGGGCCGCTGGCGTTATTGAAACTGCGGGGGTTTAGATTGCCGAAAACGATTTTTGTGGAGAATAAGGCAAATAGCCTCAGTGTGCCGGGGATAAATAACAACGAAGAAGAATAAGTGCTTATTTGATGGCATAAACCGGGGATGATCAATGGCGTGATATTGCCGGTTATCCCCGGAATATGTCACTGAGTCTGATGATTCATCTGATAGTCAATACTTTATAAGCATATCATCATGATATTCTTATTTATATTTAATGCTTTATTATGAGGCAGGGCCATCGTCGCCCTGAATAACAGGGAAGCTATTGTCGATGACATTATTCTCAATAATGAAATCTATTCTCATTCGCATAATATAACTGAGAATTATTCTTTTTTACGTGTCGGTAACGTATTGATGATAATGAATCTGAGTCATGATGAGGATGAAATAATGCCGGTGTTGTATTTTTCGAATTAATTAACATATTGAAAATAAAGTAAAAGTGTATTTTTACGTTAGGGTGATGAGAAATGTAAATATCTGTATAGTGAGTCACTATCATATTATTTTAATCAATGCGATCTTTTTATCCAAATAAATGACATTCTGTTTATGTTTGGTTTAGATATAATGAATTTTACCGTTATCATTAAACATTTTGTGCTATTTGATAAAAAAAGACTTGATTTTAATATGCACCCGCATGGAGGATATGAATTATTCAATAACTGTCTATGCCGTTATTGGATCTATTAATTTGAACGCATGTGTCAGGCTATATGATTATTCTTCTCCCGGTTAACTGCCGAGTCAGGAAATACCGGCATCTATTGACTGTTCCCCGAATTTACCGGGGATGAAAACCGAAAATGTATTCGGTTAGGGTTTTAATCACGTCACCGATATTGGTGGCATTACCCATTCAATAATAGAGGAGTCATGGGTATGGCAATCCCTGCGTATTTATGGTTGAAAGATGACGGCGGTGCCGACATTAAAGGCTCGGTGGATGTACACAACCGGGAGGGCAGTATCGAGGTGGTGGCGCTGGAACATGCGCTACATATCCCGACGGATAACAATACCGGCAAGCTGACGGGCACCCGCGTGCATGCGCCGCTGGTGTTTACTAAAGAGGTCGATGCGTCTAGCCCGTATCTGTATAAAGCGGTGACGTCTGGTCAGACCCTGAAATCGGCGGAATTCAAATGGTACCAAATTGATGATGCCGGTCAGGAGAAGGTCTATTTCATCACTCATCTGAACAACGTGAAGGTGGTGAAAGTAGCACCGTTGATGCATGACATCAAAGATCCGACCAAAGAGAAGCACAACCATCTGGAACGTGTCGAGCTTCGTTACGAAAAAATCACCTGGACGTACAAAGACGGCAACATCATTCACTCTGATGCGTGGAATGAGCGCAATCAGGCGTAATAGGTTGACGGGCTGGCGGTTATGTCAGCCACTTTAAATCTAACAGGTACCGGTATGATTGCGGTGCCTGTCTTCCCTCCCCTCGGGAGAACAGGAGATTTTGTGATGAATCAATCATTATGTTGGATGTGTGAGTCCACCGGACCGGCGCTGTTGCCGGTGCGTTATACCGTGGTGCCGGATGATGTTTCGGAAACCTTGCCTGCGTGGGCGGAAACGCCAGAACCTTCTGCGCCGGGTTACCATTATGCGCTGCGTGCCTTACGGCAGGGATTTTTGTATGTCTATTATGCGAATGCCGGATTAGGTGAACGGGAGAGCTGGGATACCTGGAGCGTCAGCGAGGATGGCGCACTGTGGAGAAATCTGAATGCCCCTTTTGGTATTTTCCCCAAGAAAACCGCAGATTGTCATGCGCCGACCCATCAGAGCGCTAATATGGAATTTATTACGCTAAGGGATATTGCTTTGCGTCAGGAGACCTGGCTGGCTTTCTCTCCCTCAATGTGGAGCAGGGAGACCATCGAGTATTATCACAACAACCGCGAAGCGCGGGAAAAGCGGATGCAGTGCGTGAAACCGTGGCAGTGGCGCGGGGTGCCGGAAGGGGTCGGGATTGCTCAGGCAACGATAGAAAACCTGAATGGGGTCATCGATTACTGTCTGGGCGACAATGATTCCGGCAAATATGTTCTGTCTTGTAACCGGAAAGTGCTGCGTATCAGCCGGACATTAGAAGAAGCGCCCTACTACGAAGTTTATCACGGTGCGTTGAGGCCAAAGAGCACCTTGTATCCGTGGAGTAGCAAGCGAGCGGGATGTGCGGACATTACGGTCAGAGCGATGCAAAAACGCGGGCGGGCTGCGGATGGCACGCCGGTATCGCCGGTGTTAATCGCGTTGCATGATCCGATAGGAATAGCGCATGAATTAGCGGGCTGGAGTGATGATATCGCCGGGGCGCATAAAACCTTTCTGGATGAATTGTCGATTGAGTTTATGACTGACAGTTCATTGAATGGTGTGGAAAATCAACTGTATAAATTGAAAGCCGCGGATGTGCAAGGGCAGGTTGATAAAGCGCTTGAAGTCACTAAGCAGGAAGAGTTCAAGGCTTTTTCCGATCAGCAGAAGGCTCAGCTCAAAGAGTATGTTACTCGTGACATGGAGAAAGCGGGTAAGAAAGGTGTTGCCCGTGATTGGAAGAAATATACCGCGGAGCTGAATCTGGCTAAACGACAGGCATTTAACCAATGTTATGCCGATCTTTGCACCGATGTGGCGAAGGAGCTGGAACAACTGGCCCAGTTAAGGGTGAGTTGGCTGAAACAGAGCGGATTTATCACCAGTTGTCAGGATTTTCATACCACCCAACTGGAGGACAATCTCAATTATCGTGAGGCAGTGGATTATGCCATCGCTTCGCTTAATGTGACCGAAACCGGTTGTGCCTATTTAGATGCTTTAATTGACGAATATTCCGCGTTGTCGCCGGAAAATATTGTCTGGCGCTCGTTATTGCTGAATAACCCGGAAGTGATGAAAGAGATGGACGGGTTTTTACAGAAGATGAATCTGAATAAGGATAACCATCAACCGGCGGCACCCTCTGATTTTATGAAAGTGGTGTCAGATCTGAGTGGGAAACTGATTGAAGCCTACGATAAAGCGAATGAAGCACTGGAAAAGCCGCCAAAATCCAACAGTACTTTTGCTCGTGCCATGCTGCATTGTGACCGGCGACTGGTCACGCTGGGGGATCGGTTCTTGAATTTTACTCGCTTAGGAAAAGTGCTGGACAGCATGAATGAAATGCTGAGTAAAGCGCTGTTATCGGTGATTTCAGGTGTGCCGCTTGATCAGATGGTTGAACTGTCGGTATCACAACTTAAGGACGGTAATGCGTTTCGGCAGCAGGTGTTGGAGCAGCTTAAGAAGCCGGGTTCTGAGGCACGGTTAGAAAAAAGTAATAAATATCAGGATCGATTTAAAGTATTTGCAGACAGCGCCGAAGGAGAGCCAGTATTAAAAAAATCTCGGATTAAATGGTTAGTTTTGGCTTCCAATATTCTGGAGCTTTCCAATCAGTTGCAAGAGAGTAAAGGGGATGTTAAGAGTCAAGCGCAGGTGACCTCAGCGTTTTTAAGCACACTGAATACAGCGATGGAGATTGTGGAACCGATAGTTAAGCACGGAATAAAGGATTTGGTTGCTACCGATACTATTAAGTTTATTGGAGCGAGTGCGGGAACACTCTCTTCTGCATTAAATCTGGGGGTAGATGCCAGTGACCTTTATTCTGAATGGCATGGCAGAGGGCGCTGGCAGTTTATTGGCCTTTACTGTCTTAAAAGTGCTTATGATTTTATGCAATTAGTAAAAGCATTAAATGGTTTATTAGAAGTTTTAATTGATAGAGCATTACTTTCTTCTAAAAATTTATTTGTTGAGGGGGTAGCAAAGCTTTTAGTGTGGGAGACTCTTGCTTGGTTGTGCACTTGGGAGGCGATGCTGTTAATTTTTGTGGTTGAAGCATTAGTGACCTATTTTTCTGATAATGACTTACAAAAATGGTGCAGAAGTTGTGTTTTTGGTTTGGAGCCAGCGAAAAATTTGCAATCCACGCAATGGATTTACCCTGAATCACAGAAAGATAAGTTGTGTGAAGAACAACGTAACAGTTTTGCTAATGCAATTAAGGACGGCATATGAGTACCTATCGTCCTTATAAAGAGGCTATTAACTTTGATGAAATAAAAAGTCGGAGAAAAGGCATTGATATTGATATTAATGTAAACCGAAAGCTCGTTATCAAGTTCCCCGATAGCAAAGAAAGAGTGGAACGAGAAATAGTGAGTCTTCAAGCCAAAATCCCTGAACTGGATGCAATATTAGCAAAAAAGCCGCCATCACCGGAATTACCGCCGGGTAAGCCATTAATTAAAGTGAGCGGCGTATTGGAAGAGTTCGAAACCCTGTGTGTGATTGGTTATTTTACCGATCGTGAATATGATCCGGTTGCCTTTGCCCGTCAGGAAGAATTGGAGTTGTATGGCGGGCTATTAATGTCGTTGGCGGGAAATACTTCGGGGTCTAATGCGTCAACTAACGTTCGGAAGCGTGATGTCTGTGATTTTGTGCGGGGGAAAATCAATGGTATCCCATTCCACGGCTGGTTAGGGTTTACTGTAGCCAAAGCGGGTGATTATGTTGAATTAGCGGTAACAGAGAAAGAAGGGCATTATGTGGTTTATGCCATTGCTCATCCCGGATTAAGGATTGTTTCTATGACGCCGCGTTGTAAGCAGGGGATTCATTCAAATGCCAAATATCAGATACGCGCTACTTGGTATTTTGCTTTACTGCTATTTTTTATATTTATGATACCGAGCCTTTTTGATGAACAAAACGGAGAAGATATTCTTGGTTATATAAAATGTATCGCTTCACTCTGTGGTTTGATGGCGATTGTCCTTTCACCGTTAATCTATTTTTCTTGTATGAGAAAACCTAAACCGACATTTAGGCTGGCTGAGGAGATTTTCACGGTATTGGGTTTCCCTAATCCTACGGAAATTAATCTTGAGAAATTCACAAAAAAGAGGTTGAAGGAGATCAAGGTTAATTCCCCGGACGGGCAATCTGGTAAAGAGGGTGAAAGAGTTTTACCCGATAAAGATTGTTTTATAAGTTATTATTACTATTACTGATTTAAGTAATTAAAAATAGGAAGCAACTGTATGAAGAACAAAGTAAAAGTTTTGTTGAAGCAATTAAGGACGGCATATGAGTACCTATCGTCCTTATAAAGAGGCTATTGATTTTGATGAAATCAAAAGGCAGAGAAAGGGCATTGATATTGATATTGATGTAAACCGAAAACATGCCATCAATTTTCCCGATAGCAAAAAAAGAGCAGAACAGGAAATAGTGAATCTTCAAGCTAAAATCCCTGAGCTGGATGCGATATTAGCAAAAGAGCCGCCGCCACCGGAATTGCCGCCGGGTAAGCCGTTAATCAAAGTGAGTGGTGTATTGGAAGAATTCGAGGCCCTGTGTGTGATTGGTTATTTTACTGATCGTGAATATGCTCCAGCCGCCTTTGCTTGTCAGAATGAACGGAAATTGTATCGGGGAGTAGGGGTGTCGATAGCGGGAAATACCTCGGGTACTGATTCACAAACCACCGTTAGGATAAGTGATGTCTGTGATTTTGTCCGGGGAAAAATCAATGGCGTTCCCTTCCACGGCTGGCTTGGGTTTACCTCTGCAAAGGTGGGGGATTATGTTGAATTAGCGGTAACCGAGCAGGAGGGGCATTATATGGTTTATGCGATTGCTCATCCCGCATTAAGAGTGGTTTCTATGACGCCACGTTGTAAACAGGGTATTCATTCAAATGCTAAATATAATATACGTGTCGTCTGGTATGGTTCTGTGGTTATTTTTCCTATATTCACGATCGATGCGATTTTTGAAAATGGGGAGTTCATTATAAAATATGTGGTGGAATACTTTGTTGAATATATGGTGAATTGTGTAAAATATATGTCTTTGTCTTTTGGTGTGATAGCCATTATCCTTTCATCATTAGTTTATTTTTATTGCATGAGGAATCCTAAACCAACACTCAGGCTGGCTGAGGAAATTTTTACTGTATTGGGGTTTCCTAATCCCACGGAAATTAATCTTGAGAAATTCACAAAAAAGAGGCTGAGGAAGATCAAAGCTAATTCCCCGGATGGAAAGTTGAATAGGGAGAGTCAGAGGATTTTGCCAGATAAGAGCTGTTACTCCAGCTATTACTACTATTACTGATTCAAGTAATAAAGCAGTGAAAAACAATTAAAGAGAGCATGTATGGTGAGTTCCCAAGATTATCGATAAAGAGTTGTGGCGATATTAAGAGATTGCTTATTTTCGGAAAATTCAGTAACGAATTATCCAATGTAAAGTTTTATCTATTTTTATGCGATTGATATGTAATTTTGTGTAAATTAAGGTTTTTTTGTGAATCAGATCTATAAAATGGTTTGGATAGGTTTGGCTATTAATGTATTAACCTATTTAGTCTTACTGGTTGCTATAAAGGTAGTGAGTGCTGGTTATTTTGAATTTTCTTATAGAGAGCAATATCTTATTGCTAAATCACCAATATTCAATGCCTTGATGTTGATTATTATTTTGCTGGAGGTGGTTAATCTGTTTGTTATTCTCAAAGCGCCAAAGTATGCGAAAATCAGTTCGTTTATTGCATCTTGTTTTTTCCCCTTTGGCGCGGTTTATTTCATTGGATGTTTGTTGTCAATTCAAAGAGTTGCACTATCCCCATTCTATGAATATCAATATCAGGCAGGTAATATCACTCCTGATTCCACGGTCTATTTTTTTCGGGATAGGTATTGGAAAAGGATGTGTATTTTGGGTGGCATAACGCTGATTATGTCAATTAAGGGTGCGAGTAATATTTGTGTGATGATGACGGCTATGCATTGTCTCTCATATCGGAAAACAGAGGGTCGTTATTTCTTTGCCGAGACAGAAGGGGGCTTTTTATTAACGCCAACCGCGTTGAGTAAAACGATTTTCTTGCCTTATGGCTGTATTAATAGGGTGGAAGAGCGTGAAAATCGTGTGCTGCTTGCTGTTAATTTAAATAAAAAAATCGATATTGTATTTTCAAAGAAGTTTGTTGAAAGAGACGATCTGATAAAAGTCATCAAGCGGCTTTCACAGGCCGCATTGGATAATCCGAACCATAATATTATCACGTTCTAAATGTGAAAAATTTATCCTTAATAATATAGGGATCATGATGTTTAAAGGTGTTATTCGCTTGAGCAATCAGCTCAATAGCGATGGTGAAGTTATTTCTGTCTCTTTATTCATGAGCAGAATTCCAGAGGCTGACAGAGATATTCAGCGTCAAAGGAGAATATAAAGATGCTGCAACAGCTAATTGAGAGTTGTTTTGTTGGACGTGATGCCCTTGCCGAAGCTCGGCAGAATGCGGCGCGGTGGGAAAGCTGGTTATTACCCATTAGTACTGATGCGCCCACAGGTAATGATCCGGTTTATGAAGACGATTTTCAGTGTATGCGGGAGGAGGTCAATAAACTCAGTGGTATTGATACCGCCCTGATTTGTCAACTGGCGGAAAAGTTGTTGACCACCAAATGCAAAGATGTCCGCGTGGCGACCTACTATGTGTGGGCCAGGCTGCATTGTGAGGGGGAACGCGGTCTGGCGGAAGGGTTGGCGCTATTGGCCGGAATGGCGGATCGTTTTGGCGAAGCCCTGTTGCCCAGTCGGGCTGGCAGCCGTAAAGCTGCGCTGGAGTGGCTGACAGGCGCAAAAATGCGGGACAGTTTATCACGCTATCCAGAAGTAAATCGGACTGATTTTGACCACATTCTGGCCGCGTTGGTGTTACTGGAACAATCATTTTCCTCTTGGGATGAAGAATCTCGTCCAAGCTTCGTCGGGCTGGCAAGAACACTGGAAAACCGATTAGCTCAGTCCGGTGGCGTGAGTGCGGTGGTGCCACAAACCGCCGCTCCGGTACCGCCATCGGCGGGGCAGAGCAAGGCGTCTGCGCCGGGTAAGCCACCCGCGTGGCGTCAGGTGCAATCTGGGCGTGATCTGCTGAATCAGGCGCGTGAACTGGTTCGTTATCTGTGTGATCAACCTCAGGGCTGGCTCTCTTCTGCCCGGCTGATACGTAGTGTCCGTTGGGATACCGTACATCAGCTACCACCACAGGATGCCGATGAGCGTACCCGCCTGGTACCTCCCCGCACTGAATATCGCGCTCAGTTAAAGCGGCTCTACCGGCAACAGAACTGGCATGAGTTATTGGAACAGGCCGAGCGCATGTTTGCGGAAGGGGTGAATCATTTTTGGCTGGATTTGCAATGGTATCTCTGTCAGGCATTAAGCCGATTGGGCTGCCCTTACGAAGGTTGGGCGGACATCATGAAACACGATCTGAGAATACTGCTTGAGCGGCTGCCGGGGCTGGAGAGTATGGCCTATAACGATGGGACGCCCTTTGCGGATGAGGTGACAACCGGTTGGATAGCCCAACAGGTTCATGACAATCAGGCCGATTGGCAGTTTGAGCATTTGCCGGTGCAACCTCGGCATGATGATGATGTTTTGGCGCTGGAAGCGGAGGCGCTGCAACTGGCGGACAGCGAGGGCATTGATGCGGCGTTGCGCTGGCTGGGGCAATTGCCCGGCATTAATGGGGCCCGTCACCGCTGGTTACAGCGCTTGCTGATGGCGCGGGTGGCTGAGCAATACGGCAAAAATGAAATGGCGCTGCATTTGTTGACTGAGCTTGACGCCGATGAGCAATTCAATCTTGGCGAATGGGAGCCGGAACTGATGTTTGAGGTGAAAGCGTGTCTGCTTAAGTTGCTGCGCATGAAAGCCCAACGTAGTGAACATGATAAAGCGAGGATGGCGCAACGGATGGAGGCTCTGCTGGCTGGATTGGTGGCGATTGATCCGGTCAGAGCTTCGGTGCTTTGCGGCTAATTGACTCTGCTTATCAGGTGGAGGCGCAACTGTACGCCTTCTCAACGTGTTTTATTTTTCGTTTTATAACAACCATTAAGAGTGATGATATGGATGATTTAATTCTCCGCTATTACGAGGCGGAAATGCACTATCTGCGTGAAGCTGGCAAAGAGTTTGCGCAGGCTCACCCGGATCGGGCCGCCATGCTGAATCTGAGTGACGATCGGGATCTTGATCCTTATGTCGAGCGATTGCTTGAAGGCTTTGCTTTCCTGATGGGGCGGATGCGTCAGAAACTTGATGATGATTTACCGGAACTGACGGAAGGGCTGGTGAGTCTGCTGTGGCCGCATTATCTGCGCACTATTCCTTCACTTTCCATTGTTGAATTGGCACCTGATTATCAGACGTTGCCAAAAAGTGAAGTGATCGCTAAAGGGTTTGAAGTGATATCTCAGCCCGTAGGACCAAGCCAGACCCGCTGCTATTACCGGACTACCCGCGATGTGCAGATTACACCGCTGCATATCACCTCTGCGACGTTGCAAAATGAAGCCGACGGCCGTTCAGTAATCCGTTTGCGTTTTGACTGCGGTCAGTTGACCGAATGGGATAAAGTGGATTTAGCGCGGCTGCCTCTGTATCTCAAAGCGGGCCGTCCGGTGAGTTCTGCCTTACATCTGGCGTTGACTCGACAGACTCAACACATTTACACGCGTTTACCTAGTCAGGAAGAGCGTTCTCATCTTGAGAATGGCTCTTTTTCCCCAATGGGATTCGATAATGATGATGTTCTGTGGCCGAAACAGGAGAGTGCGTTCAGTGGCTATCAGTTGTTACTGGAATATTTTACTTTCCGTGAAAAATTTATGTTTGTGGCACTCAATGGCTTGGACTCGTTAGAGATTCCGACCGGTACGCCTTGGTTTGAGTTGGATATCGTACTCAGTGAACTGTGGCCCTATGAATTGAAGTTTTCAGCGGAAAATATCCGATTGCATTGTGTGCCGGTAATCAATTTGTTCCGTGTTGAAGCTGATCCGATGCACATTTCGCGGCTGCAAAATGAGTATCTACTGTGCCCGATGCGTATTCAGGATGGTCATACCGAAATCTATTCGGTGGATGAAGTCTCCTCTTCCCGACGAGGTGATGCTCAGCGTTTTGTACCGTTTAGCAGCTTTCGCCATCGGGGCGGCATCATGCGAAGTTCCGCACCGGAGCGTTATTTCCATACTCGTGTATGTCGAGGTCCTTCGGGGTTGCACGATACCTGGCTGATCCTCGGTGGAGAATCGTTTGAAACTGACCCAGAGATTGATGATGAAACCCTTTCACTGCGTATTACCGGTACCAACGGCCAGTTACCTCGTCAGGCATTACGTAATACACAACTTGAACAGACACTACACTCCGCCGCGGGCACGCTGCGCGTAAGCAACCTCTGTTCGCCAACGTTGCCCTGTTATCCCCCGGCGAACGACCGTTTCCACTGGCGGATATTGAGTCATCTCGGCTCTAGCTTTCTTAGCATGATGGATAACCCAGAGGTGCTGCGCGGCACGTTAGGGCTTTATAACTGGACAAATGATGAGATGAACTGCCGCTGTCTGGATGCCATTGTTGGGGTGAAACACGCTTTGATCGAACGTTTTGAAAAGGGTTTCTTACTCCGGGGCGTTGATATTGAGATTACGCTGAATAGCAATGGCTTTTCCGGCGAAGGCGATATTTTCTTGTTCGGTGAGCTGCTTAACCGTTTCTTCTCGCTATATACCGATATTCATCTGTTTAACCAATTGACACTAATCCTTCAACCTTCTGGGAGATGTTTGCGATGGCAAGAAAATCACAATCAGCGTATTCCCGGTTGATGCAGCAACTGGCACCGAATATTTACGATTTTAACTTTTATCGCTTTTGTCAGTTGCTGGAAAGTATGCGGGATGGCCGTCCGCCGTTGGGCAGTACGATGTCGCCCGGTGATGATCCGATCCGTTTCCGGCCTGATCCCGGTATGGGTTTTCCCGCCGGTGAACTGAAAAATGTGGAGTGGGATGAGCAACAGCCGGAGTTGCCACCGACAGTACGCACGACGTTTCTCGGCTTGTATGGTGTCGATTCGCCACTGCCGACGGCTTATCTGAATGATGTTGTCCAGCAGAGTGAAGGCTATGAAGGCGTCGCAGACTTTCTGGATATTTTTAATCATCGAATGATGACCCAGTATTACCGTATCTGGCGTAAATATTCCTATCCCGCGACTTATGAACCGAGTGGTCAAGATCAAACATCACAATGCTTGCTTGGGCTGATTGGTTTGGGGATCGCCGGCAGTCAGCAACATATTGCCACGCCAGCTTCTCGCTTTCTGGCACTGCTCAGCATCATGCGGTTGCCAACCCGGATAGCGGAAGGCGTGATGGCGCTGGTCAAGCTGTTGGCTCCTCTCACGCAGGTACAGGTGGTTCCCCATGATCGCAGACGAGTGCGGTTAACCCAGCCGGTTCGCTTAAGTCGTCACCATCCGGTTCAACTTTCTCAACGTTCAGTATTGGGCAACGTTGGGACGGATGTTAACAGCCAAATGGTGATTGATCTCTATACCGAAGATACCGATGAAGCTCAAGGGTGGTTACCGCAAGGGGAACTGCATACCGACCTGCTGGTGTTGCTACGTGTTTATCTGGGCTGGCGTTGTAACGTGCGATTACAGCTCACCTTACCCAAATGGGTATTGCCGTCAGCACAGTTAGGGAAACAGCGTGTTCGGTTAGGCCGTACAGGCGTATTGGGATTGAAACCGGGATCACAAACGGTTTCTGGCATGGTGAAAATTAATCTGGGGCGCTATCAAGGGCTTTTACCGAGTTATCAATATAGGGAGGCCGAGAATGGCAGCTATCAATTTTAAATCAGCCATGATGGGCGGCATAGTCTGCCTGATGGCGCAAGGGTTAGTCGGATGTGGTCTGACACAGACCGTAACTGATGGCACGGCAGCCGTTACGCAATCCATTTTTCATAAGCAGGTGAAAACGTTGCGTTTAGATTTCAGTGCACGCAGTGCGCTGAACACCACCGACGCGCAAATCCCATTGAGCACGGTAGTACGTGTTTATCAGCTTAAAGACAATAAAGCATTTGAGCACGCCAGTTATGGGGAACTGTTGAAGGACGACAGTGAAGCGCTTAAGGCGGATTGGCTGGCGCAGCGGGATATCAGAGTGGCACCGAAGGGGAGTGTGTCATTGAACATGCCGATGGAGAAAATGGCACGATTTGTTGGGATTGTGGGGCTGTTTCACACACCGGATGCCGCCAATAAGGGTTGGCGGTTGGTGATCAGACGTGACGAATTGGATGCTGATAAACCGCGCACGATCGAGTTGGGTAGCGGCACTCTGACATTGAATGCGATGAAGGGGTGAGCAATGAAACATCTAAGACCTTCGCTTTACGAAATGTTGATGTTTAACTTTAACGGTGGGCTGGATCTCAAGCAGATCGATGAACGAAATCAAGTGATTTTATCCGTGATGGATAATATGCAGCGTATCCTTAGCAGTCGTGCGGGCTCGCTGGCTCATTTGCCGGATTATGGTCTGCCTGATTTCAACGTCATTTTGCAAGGGCTGCCTGCGTCGTCACAGAATCTGATTGCCACAATCGAACACACGTTGTTGACCTATGAGCCGCGTTTGAAACGAGTCTATATCACGTTACTACCGCAAATTGAACCGGGGCATCTGCGTTATGACATCAACGCTGAGCTGAAAGACATAGGATTAGTGCGTTTTAGTACGGAATTTGTACCGGAAGGGAAGGTATTAATCCGCCATTTACGTCAACAAGGCCATATAGAGTAACTCTCTGTTTCATCAGGCTAACGCTGAAATAGCCTGATAAGGATAACTGTTATGACTACAATATCGTCCGGTAACACGATACATACCGGGGATGACCCACGCGCACTGCCGGAATTCAGCGCACTGAAAGAAGAAATCGGTAAATTGAACCATCCGGCTCGACCTGATGTTGATTGGGCTAGAGTTGAACAACTTTGTCTGGTGTTGTTTCGATTAAATGGCGTAGAGCTACAAAGTGCCGCCTGGTACACATTGGCCCGCGCTCAACGCGCCGGATTAGCCGGTATTGATGAAGGATTAGCATTGATTGATGGATTAGTGAGCCATCAATGGGCGCAGTTCTGGCCTCAACCAACGCATGCGCGGATTGAAATTTTCGCCTGGCTGGTTGCGCGTTTACAGCAGATATTGCGTACTTGCGTCTTCTCTTATATTGACTTGCCGCTCATTTACCGGGTGGAAAAGGTGCTTGAGCAACTGTGCGAAGTGCTCCAACGTCTGGAGCTGAAACATGTCAGTAAACTTGACAGCTTGCGTGTACAGCTTCACAACAGCGCCCGGCGATTAGAGTGTCTGGAGCAGGAAAAGGGCGCGGTACCGGTATCTCTTGCCTCTGCGCAGCCTGTTGAGGGCAAGGCTATTTTGCTGCCCGAAGAACCCTCTTCGCCGCAACTGATTTATGTGGTACAGGAGACAATCTCATCGGTGCAACCGCAAGTCAAAGTCGCTCAGGTTGTGCCTGCTTCGCGCTGGAAAGCTTGGCACGGTTTTGTGGCGGGGGTTGCATTTTGTGCGTTGGTGGTGACAGGCGGTTGGCTGGTGGACAGGATGCGACAACCGTCCCCGTTGGTTGAGGCTTTGCTGGCGACGACCTACCCGTTACCGCAGACACTGCTGCCAGCTCAACTAGCCGAATTACACCAATCGGACAATGCGACGCTATTGAGCCGGTTACAGGATAAAACGTTGGATGCGAGTCGTGCGCAACTGACAAATTTAACCACTTTGCCAGCCTTTTGGCCTTTGAATTATGGCTCTCAGCTATTACAACAGCTACGTACATTGTGGCCGGCCAGCGAGGCAGTACAGGAGATGCAAAATCAGTGGTTACACCAGCGTGAGGCGGCGGCACTGCCTATGCAGGAGTTGGAAAATTACCATCTAGCCCAATTACGCCTGCAACATCTGACAGAACGACTTGACGCATTGGATGAAAAACGCGGTCGTTATCTCACCGGTTCTGAATTGAAGTCTATGGTGTTTGGCATTCGGCAGCCGTTGGCGAATACTCCGCCATTAGAGGAGTTGCTGCGTCAACTGGCGGAACAAAAAAAGAGCGGTACCGTATCGCTGGCATTACTGATGCAAATTAACACCCGTTTTAATCAATTGCTGAATCGCTATTATTTGTTGCTGAAAGTAGGAGGGTAACTTTGTGGAAAGTAAGAAATTAATAAAATCGGGTTAACATGCTGCTCATGAAGGAGAGGGGATGTTTTATCTATTTTTATGGCTGTTAAAACAGTCAGTGCAGAGGACATGAGGTAAAATCAGATTTCATTGTTGCTCAGTGACGTATCATTTACACTGAACGAAATTCACTATCCAGATACGATAATGCTCCAACAACTCGACACAGCAGACCGTGTGCGCCGTAAGATTGCTCCCCGGATTACTAAGAAACGCAAGGCTGAGCTTGGTCAATTCATGACTCCTGCTAACGTAGCCCGTTTTATGGCATCCCTTTTTCCATCTAGCACTCTGCGTACCTGCCGCCTGTTAGATGCGGGCGCAGGGGTGGGGACATTATCGTGCGCTTTCCTTGAACGATGGGTGACGGGCGGTTTTGATTTTGAGTCCGCAGAGGTGACGGCTTACGAGATTGATGGCAATTTGTGTGGCTATCTAGCGCAGCACTTGGCGGGATACAGTTGTGTGACGCCGCGTATTATCGTGGGTGATTATATCGAACTGGCAACGACCGAAGGTCAACAGGAGCAAGGTTATACACATGCGATCCTCAATCCGCCTTACAAAAAGATTAACAGTAATTCAGCGCATCGACTGGCTTTGCGCCGTGTTGGTATCGAGACAGTAAACCTGTATTCGGCCTTTGTGGCGCTTGCTGTGTCTGAGACGGTGCAAGGTGGGCAGATCGTGGCGATCATCCCGCGCAGCTTCTGTAATGGACTCTATTACCGCCCGTTCCGTCATTTCATTTTAGAGCGTGCGGCTATCCGACATATGCACCTATTTGGATCGCGCAACAAGGCATTCAAAGATGATGAGGTTTTGCAAGAGAACATCATCATCCGGTTTGAGTGTGGTGGTCAGCCAGGGCCAGTGACGGTATCAACTTCGACTGATGACACTTTCACCGATCTTGTTACCCATGAGTATCCATTTGATCGGATTATATTCCCGGATGACCCCGGGCAATTTATCCATGTGCCTACGTCGCCGGAGAAAAGCATCCTTGAGCTATCTTCGGCGATCCGTTACACACTGGCTGACCTTGGTATCAAGGTATCTACTGGGCCTGTGGTTGATTTCCGGCTGAAAGCGCACCTGCACAGCATGCCGGGGCCGGGGACTGTGCCTTTACTCTACCCCGGCCATTTCAGTAGCAACGTTACTCGATGGCCCATCGAAGGTATGAAAAAGCCCAACGCTATTGAACGCAACACTGATACTGAAAAATGGCTTTACCCAAGTGGTTTTTACTGTGTGGTACGGCGTTTTTCGTCCAAAGAGGAAAAGCGTCGAATCATGGCGAATGTGGTTGAACCGGATACATTTGGTGACGCGCCCGTACTGGGCTTCGAGAACCACTTAAACCTATTCCATGAGAACAAGCACGGTTTACCCGAACGATTGGCCCGTGGTTTGGCCGTGTTCTTGAACACGACGGCTGTTGATGAAAATTTTCGACGTTTCAACGGCCATACTCAGGTTAATGCAACTGACCTCAAGATGATGAAGTACCCGAGCCGCGACACTTTGATTGAACTTGGCGAGTGGGCCATTCAGCAAGGAGAACTTACGCAAACTATGATTGATGCCAAATTAGAGAGCTTAATCTAATGAACGACAAAAACGACTATATCGAAGCTGCGTGCCAGATCATCACTTCCTTGGGGCTGCCGCGTGCACAGCAGAATGAACGTTCTGCTTTGTGTTTGTTGGCCCTATTGAACCTTACGCCGGGTAAGGCGTGGGCTGCTGCGGAAAACCCGCTTTTGGGCATCACACCCATCATGAACTGGGTGCGAGAGTTCTACAACAAAGAATATGCGCCGAATACCCGCGAGACATTTCGCCGTCAGACTATGCATCAGTTTTGTCATGCGAGTATTGCCCTTTACAATCCAGATAAACCCGCCCGAGCGGTGAACAGCCCCAAGGCGGTTTACCAGATTGAACCTGCTACTTTAGCTTTGTTGCGAACTTTTGGTATGCCTGAGTGGTATGACAATCTAACAGCCTATTTGGCCGAGCGGGAAACGTTGAGCGCCCGTTATGCCAAAGAGCGTGAACATAATCGTATTCCTGTTGAGATCGCTCCGGGGAGGAAAATTGCTCTCAGCCCCGGGGAGCATAGCACGCTGATCCGGGCGATTATCGAGGATTTTGCCCCACGCTTTGCGCCGGGTAGTGTGTTGGTCTACGCTGGTGATACTGGCGACAAGTGGGGTTACTTCGACTCTGTACTGCTATCTGGGTTGGGTGTTGATGTAGATTCACATGGTAAGATGCCAGACGTGGTACTGCATTACACTGCGAAAAATTGGTTGTTGTTGGTTGAGTCTGTCACTAGTCATGGCCCAGTTGATGGCAAGCGGCACGCTGAGCTTGCCAAATTATTTGCCGGATCGACCGCCGGTTTGGTCTACGTTACTGCCTTTCCGAATCGAAGTATTATGAGCCGCTACCTTGGCGAAATTGCATGGGAGAGTGAGGTGTGGGTTGCAGATGCGCCGTCCCATCTTATTCACTTTAATGGGGTGCGTTTCCTTGGCCCTTACGAATGAGTGTACCGTGTTTGGATAGATATCGCGTTTATATCAAATTTGATATGGATTCTTGCTTGATATAGCTTGCTTATTCGGCTCTGGTACTGATTAAGGTAGAGATGATGGAATTTATAGTAACGAAAAACCCTTATGTTTCATCCTGCAATAATCCTAACGAAGCAAATGATAAACATATTCGCGCTCAATTAATGGTGATCATCCGTAAGATGATTCAGGAGCGCGGTTTAAGTCAGGTAAAAGCGGCGGAGCTTTTGGGAACGACTCAAGCGAGAATTAGCGAGATCATTAATTGAAAGCTGGAAAACCACACTGTTGATAAATTATTCAATATGCTAAATCGGCTCGGTTGGAATTTTGAATTTAGTTATCACGACGGTATGGTGGCTGTCGCGGTAGATAAAATAATAAAAGTCGCGTAAATACTATAATAAATATCTGGTAAGACTTATTATTAATAAGCAGATTATTTATTATAAAATTAAGATCTAAACTATTCTAATAGAGGATAGTTGTAAGTCATGATTTTTATATTTGATGCCTTTTAATAACGTTGATGTAATATATTTATTGATTATATTTAATATAACTAAAAGTTCTATTCTATAGAAGAATCAGGCATACATTAAACTGTCACATAAGCCAGCCGGTGATTAATGTTGGTATATCGCCAGTTTTAAACGGTCTGACATACTGGTGGTAAGAGTGTGTGCTTGGAATATGTCCTGTCATCAAACTGTGCCAACAATAGGATTAATTGAGCGTATCAGCCTGTTTAAGAAATAGGTAATAGAAGCTTTCAGGTTTTCCTATATTGTATTTTGTCTCATCTATCGATTGTTACTCCATGAAAAAATAACCCGACGCTTAATTTTTAACATGCTGTTTTATAGCATTTTTTAATTAGATGATTATTGCTGATCATTTATTTTACTCTCTGATTAGTCAGAAAATATGAATTTGTATAGTGACATGATAAAGAGTTTTGGTATTATAAGTTATTGTAAATATAACACCGATATATTATTGATTTTTACGTAAAAAGGTTAATATTTTTCGTAAATGCTGACAAAAACTGTCACTAATTTGTGAATAATGCTTGTTAGGGGTAATCGAGTTTTTTCGTGAATAGCAATAATATATGCCCTATAGATTTCAAGATGTATTTCGACGGCAAGGGAGCGAATCTCCGGGAGCATAGGTAACTATGTGACTGGGGTGAGCGAGTGCAGCCAACAAAGAGGCAACTTGAAATATGACGGGTATAAATAACAATAGGAATAGTTCAGATGAAATATGCCTTTATTACCGGCGCGACAGGAGATATTGGTTTCGCAATTACAGAAAGATTATCTGAGGATGGCTTTGAACCAATATTATTATCGCGTACTCCTGAGCGTCTTGATAGCGCAATTGGCAAGTTACGCAATAAATATGGTAGTCAATTTGCCAAGAAAATAGTTTGTGATGTCTCTAATCATGAAGATGTTAAAAAAGCATTTGACCAACTGGAGCTTGAAGATAATAAACTGACGGTACTTGTGAATTGTGCTGGTATTGCTGGTGGCGGTATTACTGCCGAAATAAGTCCACAAACCTGGCAAAATGTCATAAACGTTAATTTAAATGGCACTTATTTTGTTATACATGAAGTTTTGACAAGAAAATTAATGTCATCCGGCGGCAGAATTATCAATATTGCCTCCACCGGTGGGAAACAAGGTGTTATTCATGGTACGCCTTATTCTGCTTCTAAGCATGGTGTTGTTGGCCTGACTAAATCCTTGGGGCTTGAATTAGCACGTAATGGTTCAGGTGTTACGGTTAACGCAGTTTGTCCTGGGTTTGTTGAGAGTGAGATGGCGGAGCGTGTCAGAGAACATTACGCCAAAATTTGGGGCACTGATGTCGCTGAGGCGAAAAGAAGAGTAGAAGAGCGTGTTCCTATCGGAAGATATGTTGAGCCTAATGAAGTGGCGGAAATGGTTGCTTATCTTGCATCTCCTCTCGCCGGGGCTGTAACCGCTCAAGCACTTAATGTGTGTGGTGGATTAGGTAATTACTAATTATGGACGGCATTTCTTTATCATCTGATTTTTTTGATCTTTGGATTATAAAAATCGACGATATGGATTTAGTGTCTATTGAACAGTTAATTCACCGTTCTGATATAGTTCGCCATAACCAAATTTGTTTAGCGGATAGAAGAAAAAGATTTATATTTAGACGGGCTGCATTACGTTATGTTTTAAGTCAATATTTATCTGATTATGAAATCATAACGAGTGATAACGGAAAACCTTATATATCCACGGAGCAAGACTTCAAATATTATTTTTCACTGAGTGCGTCAGGAAACTATTGTGCCATTGGTTTTAGTTCAAGGGAAATAGGTGTTGATATTGAAGTCACTCCTTCTAAGATAAAATTTTCAGAAATTATTGAATGTTTTGTTAAGGATAAAGAGCTGGAATATATGCAAGGTGTAATGTTAAAACAACGATCAGGAGTGAGTCCCGGATTTCAGAATTATTATCATTTAATGTTATTATATTATTGGGTTAGACTTGAAGCATATATTAAATTATTTGCTTCGACTTTACATGAGAAATTATTAGCTAATAATCCCGATTCTGTTAAAGATATGAAAGAGTTAGAGGCGAGCACATTATTGATTCATCATCAGCAATTTGTTTGTGCTTTATCTCAAAAGAAGGTGATTTATACACCAAATATCAAGGAAATAAACTATTCCGAAATTATAAGGAACAAAGATGAGTAATATTATTGACTTAAGTGTTCCTATAGATTGTGATTTCTGGGAACCTGAGAAAGTAACTAGGGGAGTCGTTGATCATAAAGAGGGTGCCAATAAATTAGGTGAGAGTTATTTGTATTTCCATACCAATTCATGGTGGAAAAGAGCCTTTGTAAAACGGTTTAAACGTAAAAAGTGGATCATTGATCACAATGATTTTCCCGATGGTATGGGATTATCACTGATGTATTATCAATTGACCACGCATACCGGAACGCATATTGATGCTCCCTACCACTATGGGTGGCATGAAGGGCAAGACCAACCAGCAACAATTACTGATATTCCTTTGGATTGGTTTTATAGTCATGGTGTATTACTTGATTTTAGTCATGATAATCAGTCAATTGATAAACAGGCGGTAGAAAACCAATTAAAGAAAATTAATTATAAAATAAAAGAAAATGATATTGTCCTTATCAATACTGGAGCTGATAAACTCCTGGGAGCAAAATCCTATTTTACTCACTATAGAGCGATTGAAAGTAGTGCTGTTCAATGGTTAGTAGAGCAAGGGGTAAAGATTATTGGGACAGATGCATTTAGCTTTGATCGGCCATTCATCGAGATGATTAACGATTATAAAAAAACTGGGAATAAAGATTGCTTATGGCCATCTCATTTTATCGGACGGGATCATCCTTATTTACAGATAGAACGGCTTTGTAATTTAACTAGTATTCCTAAACCTTATGGATTTAAAGTGTGCTGTTTTCCAATAAAACTAGAGAAAGCAGATGCTTCATGGAGTCGAGTGGTCGCAATATTATAATAATAATATATAATTATATGGTAAGACGGGGGAAATATGAGCAGAAAAGAGACTTCAAGATCATACAATTAAATCTAATATCCAATATGCCTGAATATGCCTTAGATATTTAGAAAAAGGTGCTTAAGGTATGAATGGTATATTGCATGATTTACTTGTATCGAATCCGCAAAGATATAGCTCAGTATAAATTAATGACTAGAGGTAGAGTAGATACATCGATTTAATCAGAAGTATCAATGATTAAAGCGATATATAAGTTAGCAAAATATATATTATCTTTGCTATGTTTTTTGGCTATATTGAACTGTGAGTGAATATATCAGCTCTATAATAATAAATTTGTCATCTACTTTCTGGATGATTTTTTAAGAGTAAATTGAGTCATTAAGAAAAAACTTAGTTACTCTATCCATATGTAGATCGAAGGGAGTTAACTTAGTTTGGTTTAACCTGAAATATTCATATTATTCTTGCAGTTTAAATAGATGAAAAATCAGTAAAATAACCAAATGGATATTAAAATGGAATTATGGTTTGGTGCTTATTTTCAAGAATTTTGGCTAGGAGATAAAAATCAAATATATATATGGTAAATGTAAATTTAAAGATAAATAAAGTAGTTTAATATCACTACTTGCAGATAATGATTTTCTTAAATGAAAATGGGTGGCTTTTATATTAATAAAGCTTACCTGAGTAAATGTTTATTCTATTTCTATCGAGATAATTATTGTGATAATAAATAACAGAAATGAATCTCAACCGCGTAGAGTTGTGGTGACAGGGCTAGGTGTTGTTGCACCGACAGGTGTTGGCGTTAATGAATTTTGGAGCAATATTCATAATGGTAAATCAGGAGTGAGTAAATATGAATGGGGAAGAGAAAAATTTGGTTTTAAAAGCGGAGCAATAGGAAAAGTTTACGGTAACGATAGCAATAACAAAGAGTTTGTTCTGAAAAGTGAACGTAAATATCTCCAGTTTGCGTTAGATGCCTCTGAGATGGCGATGCAAGATGCAAATTTAAAACCTTCAGACATTGATGGCCGACGTTTTGGTGTTGCGATAGCAACAGCGATTGCTGATGCTGCGGGAATGGAAGAGTGTTTACTCAGAATCACCAACGGGGGCAAAGAGAATATTCACCCTGATTTAATTAAATCAGAAGATTATGACAGCTTTGATTTCAGCTCTGCGGCAACTTCTGTTGCGAAAAAATATGGTGCATCCATGTCCGTCAGTAATATATCAACCGGATGTGCGGCAGGACTTGATGCATTAGGCATTGCGATGGAGCATATCCGTTATGGCAGAGCGGATATTATGCTGGCTGGTGCAAGTGAAGCGCCACTTTGTCCACTCTCTATCGGCTCTTTTGAAGCTTTAGGGGCGCTGTCATCAAGAGAGTTGGAAAATCAGCAAGCGGCAACCTGTCCTTTTTCCCTTGAGCGGGATGGATTTGTGATTGCTGAAGGGTGTGGAATATTAATTTTAGAGTCTTATGAACACGCTAAGCAGCGTGGAGCTCATATCTATGCTGAATTAGCAGGGTATGCATCCGTCAATAACGCTTATCATATGACTGACTTGCCTGCGGATGGAATGGCAATGGCACGATGCATTGATATGGCATTGAAGGATGCCCAGGTATCGCCATCAACGGTAAATTATATTAGTGCTCATGGTAGTTCTACAGCGCAAAATGATATTAACGAATCAAATGCGATTAAGTTTGTTTTGGGAGAAAATGCATTCGGTATTCCAATTAATTCATTAAAGTCAATGACAGGTCATGCTTTAGCTGCCGCTAATGCGATCGAGTCTGTCGCGTTATGTCTGGAAATAGAAAAGCAGTATGTTCACCCAACAATTAATTATCAAACGCCAGATCCTGATTGTGATTTAGATTATATTCCTAATCAAGGTTGCGCATATCCAATTAAGACCGCGTTAAAATTATCAAGTGGTTTTTCTGGTATTCACAGTGTTATTGTTATGAGGGCAGTAGACAATGCGTAGAAAAGTTGTCGTTACCGGTGTTGGTGCAATACATCCTGATGGCAATGATGTCACTGCCATAAAATCAAAAGTCATTCAGAAATTATTGGGCCAAGAATCGAAAAATAATACCACCGCAAGTTCTGTAATAAGAACATTGAGTGATTTCGATGGCGCGAAATATATCAATAACCGTTTAAGACGCAAAATTGATGAATTTTCGGCTTATGGTATCGTCGCCGTTGAAATGGCATTAAGAGCGAGTAGATTGGATGTAGATAAGCTTGATCCTAATCGCGTTGGAATATATGTCGGAAACTGTTTTGGTGGATGGCAACATATTGAGGATGAAGTTAAAGCGCTCCATGTTGAAGGCATAAAGGGAATGGGGCCTTATGTTGCCACGGCATGGTTCCCTGCGGCACTTCAAGGGCAATTGTCGCTGCTTTATGGTTTTAGCGCGCAATCTAAAACGTTTTCTACCTCCGATGTGGCAGGGATGCAAGCAATAGGCTATGCAGCGGAAGCGATTTCTAATGGTGTTGCGGAAGTGATGTTATGTGGTGCGTCAGAACATCTTTCCAGCCCGTTAGTTAAAAATTTACTGGAGAAAACGTCAAGTCAGAAACACTCTGAGGTTTTTGGCGAAAAACGACTAGAAGATTTTTCCGAAGGCGCTGCATTTCTGGTGCTGGAAGAGAGACAACATGCTTTAGAACGCGGCGCTTCGATATTGTGTGAATTAACCGGTTTTGTTGATTATTTCGCACCGGATAAAAATACCAGAAATAACACCTTAGAATATACTGCTGAACTATTCAACCATAATGAGAATGCTGTATTTATTATGGATGGAATATATGATGATGAAAAAGAGATAACGAGTAAGGCTTTCTCAAATAAAGAGATAAAAACATCATTTATAAATCTGAGGCCTTATTTGAATAATCAATTTTCAGTCAGTGGCGTGATTGATTCAGTCCTGGCATCATCATTCTTGTCGGAAAATAGCGGGGATGGAGAACAACAATCTAATAAAATCAATGAGTTTTCAAACACTAACCAAATAATAATTCAGCGCCTCAGTAACCAAGGTCATGTATGTGCGTTGAGCTTTTCAGCTATTTAATTCCTAAAATATTTAATTACGCGAGGAAAAATATATGAATAATAATCCAGAAGTAAAAATAAAAACAATTTTGTCTCTTTTTCTTAACGTTAATATTGATGATTTCAATATGGATGCAAACCTTGCTGATGCCTATGATATGGATTCCACGGAATTAGCTGACTTGGCAAAAGAGATTCAGAAAGAGTTCGGTATTTCCGCGACGAAAAGTCAATTCAGTCATTGGGAAACAGGAAGAGCCGTTCTTGATTTCGTCTCATCAAGTTTAAACGATAAAAATTAATTGCTAATTAAAGGGAAACAGAAATGAAACTCATCTCTATGTTATTACATTCAGAGCATGATAACTTACATCATGATTGTATTGTCACTAAGGATTATCATTATACAAGAAAAGAGGTAATATCTTCTGTTTCCCATTTAATTGATGATTTACTTAGTCGAGGAGTTCAAAAAGGTAATAAAGTCATTGTTATATTTGAACATGATGAGTTAGGTATTTTCTTTTTGGCTGCGGCTAGTGCTATGGGGTTGCATTTATTAATGCCCTATAATTTATCATCGGCAACAATCGATGAGTGGATTAATTTTACCAATGAAGTGCAATACGATTTTGTTGTTTATCTCAAAAAAGATAAACATTTTGTTGGGAAGTTAAAAGAAAACAATATTAATGTGATTGATATTGCAGATCATAAGATCAGGGGGGGTGATGATATCGCTGAAATCCCAATGATAACTTATTCTCCACAATCTATTGCTAACTTTATTGTCCTGTTCACCAGTGGAAGTACAGGTAAACCGAAAGCCATTAGTATTTCAGAATCGTTAGTATGTCGTCGAATTTATTCGGTGACAGAGAAATTAAAGTTCACTCAAGATGCTAAAATATTCATGTCGGGTTTGTTGAATAATACAACGGGAGTGATTTTTTCTTTCGGCTCATTATTACATCAATCAACACTTTTTATACCGGAAGATAGAAATGTAGAGAGATGGCCTGATTATCTTTCTCGCAATAAAATCACTCATATTATGTTACGCCCGGAATCAATGAAATTATTCGTTAAATCGACAGCGGAACGTAATATCGATCTCTCTTGTTTACAGGTTGTTGCTTATGGTGCTGCGGCTATGCCCCCTAGCGTACTTGAAAAAGGGCGTCAATTAATTAGTTGTGAATGGGTGCAGGGATATGGGTTAAGTGAAACTTATGGTCCTTTCTGTTGGGTAGATGAGCAAGATCATCGTGATAAAAGATATCTCAATTCAATTTATTGTGTTGGTAAGATTGATAATACATTGGAAGTGGCGGTTAAACCTATTATTGGCTCGTCTGATAATATCGGAGAAATTATATTAAGAGGTGAAAGTATTATGGAAGGATATTATGATGTCCTTTCTGGAGAAATAACGCCTCCTGATGAGTGGTTTGTTACCGGTGATCTCGGTTATATAGATGAAGAGGGTTATTTAGTCTTAAAAGGACGTAAGCAAAATACTTTTATGAGTGCTAACGGACATAGAATTTATCCTGAAGAAGTTGAATCTATTTTATCCCGAATACCCAATGTGAATGTCGCTACGGTTGTTGGTTTTTCTTTCCATGAAAATGGTGTTGCTATTGATCAACCTGTTGCCTGCATGAGTGGCGAGATATCGAAGAAATCATTACCTGAAATTGAAGATATTATTTCATCATTTTTAAGTAGTAAACTCAGTCGAGAAAAATGGCCGGATTGGTTCTATGTGACTGACGAATCTTTTCCAAAAAGCCATAATGATAAAATATTGAAAGCAGAGTTAATTAAGTCAATCGATCCTAAAAAACTATTTACATTGAGGAATCAATAATGAATTATGTAGAATCACATTCAGTTATTTGTAATGCTCAGATAGAAGATGTATATCAAATTATTATTAATTCTGATAAATGGCCAGGAATGTTTGAACCTTGCCAGGAAGTAAAAATTCTCTTTAGGGATAAAGAAGGTGAAAAAATAGAAGTTAAAGCTTTAATTAACGGTATATTAATGCAATGGGAATCAAATCGTAAATTTTATCCAGAAACATACAGTATAAAATCAAAATTGAATCCGCCAATGACATTAGTTAAAGAAATGGAAACATCATGGCGCGTGATTAAAATCAATTCTCAGCAATGTGTGCTGCTGTTAGAGCATTTATATGATCTTGAGTCTGAAATAGCCGGGTTAATTGATGGTGTTGAAACAATAGAGCAGGCGCATCAATTTATCAGTAAAGCTATTGATACCAATTCAGTTAAAGAATTGAATAATATAAAAAATATCGTCGAATCAGCAGAAGGATCGGAAAAATTATTAGCAGGACATCGTACTCACTCGGTTATATGTGAAGCACCAGCACAGCAGGTTTATAATTTGGTGAAAGATGTCTCTTGTTGGACAGATATTTTTTCATTCTGTGATGGTGCAGAAGTTTTAGAGAGATCAGGTAATGAAGAATTGGTTGAAATAAAAGCAAAACAAAATAATAAAGCAGTAAGTTGGCAAACGCAGCGCTATTATTTTGATGCTATTTACCGGATTGATTATGTTATGCCTACACCGATGCCATTATTGAAAACAATGGATGGCAGATGGCAAATTATTCCTATCAATGATCAACGTTGTATTCTAACGGTACAAAGGAACTGGTCTTTATTGGAAGATGTCAGTGGTATTGTTGATGGTATTGATAATCATGACCAAGCTAATTCCTTTATTCTCTCATTTATCAATGATAATACTCGAATGGAGATGGATAGTATCAAGAGCCAGGTAGAGAGTCATAAAAAATCAAATTTATTGACTTTCACCGCAGGATATTATATCCCTCACCAATTTGATGATGTTTACAATATATTTCTAAATATCGATGACTGGAGCAAGATATTGCCGCATTGTGATTCAGTCAAAGTTATTTATAATGATAATAAACATCAAGAATTTAATATGGAAGTATCAACACCAAATGGAAATGAGACTTTCCGTAGTATACGATTCTGTGATGCGGATAATTTATTGATTGAATATTTCCAACCAGAGCCTCCTTTAGTATTAAAGTCTCATAGTGGCTCATGGAAGATATTGAGTAAAGGGAGTGGTTCGTACATTGTTTCTAGTCATGATGTTGAGTTAAATCATGAGTTATGTGCAGTTAAATTTGGTACGGAAGATAAAGTAAAACAACGAGAGATAGTAAAAAATGCTATTTCAGAAAATAGCAAGAAAATGGTTTTTGCTTGCAAAGAGTGGTTAGACGCTCGTATTTAGTAACTTAAAGGAAAATAAGATGAATAATAAAAATAAACCCAATAGAATTTCACCAGAACTTCTTGCTACTTGTGGTTATTTTATGCCAAGACTATTTTTCTTAAATTCTCAATATGCTCCCCAGGTTCATTGGGGAGATGTTGTTGCGGCATTGAGTCATTTTCAGCCGGAGAACTTAGACTTATCCTCAGAAGAATTTTGGTATGAATGGATGATTAATTGGTCAAAAGTGGGTGATAGCTATATTAGTATCGCTAACTCGGCTAAAAGTGAAGTCAGCCATGTTCGTGCTTTGAGGAGTGCCGCTGCCTGTTATCATTGGGCAGAATTTATGTATTTCAGTGATAGGAGCAGAAAGATACAGCTCAGAGAGTATATTCGTTCATGTTTTTTATCTAGTATAAAATATAGTGACTTACTAGTTGAGCATCAATATATTGTCGTTGATAAATTTCATATGCCATTTTTCCTTATATTCCCTAAAGGGTATAAAGAAGAAGAGAATCATCCTTTACCTTGTGTTATTTTATCCAATGGATTGGATTCAATGACTGAAATTGAAATATTATCTTTGGCCGAGTTTTTCTTAATGAAAAATATGGCGGTAGCTATATTTGATGGGCCAGGACAGGGAATAAATCTTGGAAACTCGCCAATAGCCATCGATATGGAGTTATATGTTGAATCAATAGTTAAATTATTAGAGGATGATGCTAGAATTAATAGTGATCTTCTCTGTTTCTTAGGAATTAGTTTTGGTGGCTATTTTGCTCTCCGCGTCGCGCAGAAAATTGGCGATAAATTTTGCTGTATCGTCAATTTATCCGGTGGGCCTGAAATAGCAGAGTTTGATAAGTTGCCAAGAAGGCTTAAAGAAGATTTCCAGTTTGCATTTATGCAAGATAATAGTCGTATGCAGTCTCTTTTTGATGAAATTAAATTGGATGTCTCTTTACCTTGTAAAACCAAGGTTTTTACTGTTCATGGTGAATTAGATGATATATTTCCGATCGATAAAGTGAAAAAGTTAGATCAATTATGGGGCGATGATCATCAGTTATTATGTTATGAATCAGAGGCTCATGTTTGCTTAAATAAAATAAACGAATATATGATACAAGTTTCAGATTGGGTTAGTGAACAATTTTGGCTTAATGGCTATAAAAAAGGCTAACTTATTTTATATTAACTGCCTATTCCATTAGATATTATTATTTTTGGCTATTATTTTGTAAGTTAATAGTGAATACAGATAGTGTGCAGGAGTCGCTGCGTATATATAGTATATGAGTATGAGTTGTATTTCCCCTCATTCGTAATGTGCTAACTGAGTTTAGAAATTAGCGATTTTGTCTAAATATTGTCTTGATTTCGCTCTTTTTATAAAGAATGGTAAATAAAATAGTTTAATGGGATAGGCGTTAATAATTAGGGTTTAAATGTTTACATTAGGTTGTGAGTAGCTATTTTATTAAAAATCATTTTTATTAATAACTATTTTTATGGTGTTTTTAGGCATGTTTGTAATATTTTATACAGATTTATCAAATTACCAAAGGTTATTGTCACTGGCGGTAAAATAATTATCAAAACTTAAATCATAAGGTTATTAGTCAATGGGAATATCAGTATTGATTTTACTTTTTTAGTAAGTGTAATAGTGTATTTGCGTAATATTACCCTTTGATATTAATAATCTGATACTAGAAATAAATTGAAGATAAATGATTTATTATTATCTTCGTTAAAAAGTTTTATTTTTTTCAACAGAAGTTAAGGTTATACCCTATGGATTTCAAGATGTATCGCGACGGCAAGGGAACGAATCCCTGGGAGCATAGATAACTATGTGACCGGGGTGAGCGAGTGCAGCCAACAAAGAGACAACTTGAAAGACAACGGGTATAAACCTATTTGGGGTATGTCTTTTAACTCCACTGCTCTTTTACTATGAGTAATAAAATCAAAACATCTTCCCAGGCATTACGAAGAGATATGTTCGGATAAAATAAGACCATACTTTCCCTGCTGAGGCATTAATAGGCAGTGTGAAAATTGACTTTAATATTTATGTTTTCTTATATCATTAATACATAGTAAGTTTACTTATGATAAGTTATCTTATTGAATGTGAATTTTATTTTTTTGTATTAATTAGCTGTATATTAAACTTTTAAATATTTGCTCTATGTTCGATGCCCGACACTTACTTCAACTTTGTTTCGGCGTAATGCATCGAACATTTACTCTTGACAGAGTTTGGTAATTATGTAAGACGGCAATAGTATTTTCGTCAATCCAGACAATTGAGGTCTATATTAAATATAGGATTTCGAATTGATGGTTTTATAGAGAAATCTCGACATTGTTCCATGATAGATAATTAAGAATAAATAGTTATACCCTATGGATTTCAAGATGTATCGCGACGGCAAAGGAGCGAATCCCTAGGGGCATAGGTAACTATGTGACCAGGGTGAGCGAGCGCAACCAACAAAGAGGCAACTTGAAAGATGACGGGTATATTGGGTAACTGATTAGTAACTCAATATTATTTATTCAGTAAAGCCTTATCCTATTTGATTTTTATTGAAAATGAGGAGTTCGGAAATGTCAAGAACCGAAAGACTTATAGTATTATTGCAATACTTGAGACAGAGAAGGTACCCTGTCAGTGGTAAATTACTCGCTAGTGATTTAAATGTGAGCTTACGTACGCTTTATCGAGATATTGCTTTACTAAACAGTCAAGGGGCAAATATAGAAGGTGAGCCAGGTTTGGGTTATATATTACGACCGGGTTTCATGTTGCCTCCTTTAATGTTTACGATGGATGAGATTGATGCTTTAGTTTTGGGCAATAAATGGGTTATTGAACAGAATGATGTTGTTTTGGCTAAGTCTGCCCATAGCTTTATATCTAAGATCGCCGCAGTATTGCCAGAAGAACAGCGTGATCAGCTATATTATTCACCAATGTTTGTAAAAACAGAAGGTTATAGCAAAGTTACAGATAATAACTTAATGTTATCTGATATCAGAAAAGCGATATACCATAAATCAAAAATAGTGATAACTTTTCTTGATTTAAATAATACACATACTGTCAAGACGGCCTGTCCACTGTCGATCTTTTTCAATAATGAATTCTTGTTAGTTTCTTGGTGTGAGTTCACTAATAGTTTTCTTAAATTACAAGTAGGAAAAATAGAAAAACTGGAAGTATTGTCTGAAAGATATATACAAGATAGAATATTATTACTAAAAAAATGGAGTGAGAAAGAAGGATTGTCTGATAATAATTTATCCTAAATAAATGATTACGGATGAGTAATTTATACGGGTGTTTATCCTATACATGTTTAATTGTTCTTTCTACTAAGTATATAGTTGCAAATATAGAGTAGATTCTGATGATTATCTGAACTTTCTGCTTTCATTTATACTGAGGGCTTAAAAAGTTTAGTGATTTTATTAGGTTTGCTAAAATTCGGTTTTGTTTGCTCAAAATTAGGGATGAGAACCCTTAAAGGATCGAGTAGACAAGAGCGATTATTAGGAAAAGCCGCCCTAGAGTGCCAATTGTGAATGGTAGGATAAATCACTTAATTTGGTAATCTGGGGCAATGAACAACATAGAGCGGGCTTGAGATTGTGGATAATAAAGTTCAAGAATTCTTTAGAGGTAAGATTTTAAATCGATTGAACAAAGATCGTGATGCCATCACGATCTTTGTTTTATCGACTTGTGAGCGTGTCTTTATGTAAGAGTGCTATCGATATTTTCCACATGATGCATTTTTCTTACATAAATAATGAAGTAGAAGAAAAGCTACCATTTCCATGCATCCGGGCTGGTGCTAGTGGGTAATACACTAATGCCAAAATTGCTAATGACAACAGCGACATAGATATCGTTACCATAACAATTTAATTGATATCTCCTTCCTTTCGCTGTCCATTGCCAATAATCACCTTTCCGACTTTCTGGATAGAATTCTTGGATAAGTGAAGCGGTCGCTGGATGTAACCCATCAACATTGAGGGTACTTGTATTCCCTGAGCTGCTCCAAATCACATCACCGATTAAATTTTCATTGGTAAGATTAACAACGAAAAAATAATGGTTATTGATTTCAAGCATTTCACCCTTTTCTTTTTCCTCAATCTCTTTCATCTCTAACTCCTGATTAGTGGATAAAATGGGTGATTATTATATAAATAACAATAGTTTCTCTGATATTTCTATTTTTATTGCTATAAATGCAATAGCCTAATTAATAATTACGCTAGGAATAGAACCACGATAAATATATTTTTATTTGATATTATTTAGGTTTGAATGACTTTTTTAATCTGATTATCACAGTATTTCATTACTATTCTAGATAATTTATTTCTTGATAATTTATTTCTTGATAATTTATTGTCTGTAAATTAATTGTATTTGTCCGAATTAATCGGAAATTATATATCATATGTTTTTATAGTAGTGTAAAAATACAGAATGTAAAGTATATCATCATGAATGTTTTGCATGAATATTAAATTAATGCAAATCGTTATTCTCGGTAAGTTTGATTAAAATGGAGATAAGTATCTGAAAAAAATCATCAGAATCTGATATATATCCTATGGATTTCAAGATGCATCGCGACGGCAAGGGAACGAATCCCCGGGAGCATAGAGAATTATGTGACCGGGGTGAGTGAGTACAGCCAACAAAGAGGCAACTTGAAAGATAACGGGTATATAACGAATTAATAACTAAAGAACTAATATGTATGAGTCGAAACTTGATCTGACATCCATTCTCGACAGTTGTCAGATCAGGTTTGAGTTCTAGTACAAGTTATTACGCCACGGAGTTTCTGCGTGTCATTCTTCTGTAATTTTCTACTCTTCCTGTCATGACATTTTCTATGCCGGATAATATTCCAGAACAGTTATGACAAGCCGGGAAGTCTTGATTTGTTGCACCAACGAGTCGTTGTGTGAATATGTAGGCTTGACTCAAATGACTCGATATATTTTCTCCCCTTTTAGCAAGTTCCGTGACCATATAATTTAAGGCTTGTACTTCCGCATGCAAGCCCGGAATACCCGCCATTTTCGGTAAAATGTTCTTGTTTTCCTTAATGTGTGCTTTGATCCTTTGTTCAATCAGTGGATGTAATGCAGTGCCTGATTCTTGATACGCTTTTTGTATACCCGCAATAAATTCTCCTTCATTAGCAACACGATAGATGCCAAGATCGATATTTGGCCTCCAATGTTTGGATGTTTGAAGTGTATCGGGGTGGTACTGTTCGAAACCGGGCTTCGCTTTTTCGCTGATAAGCTGCACCCCAGGGAAGGTGTTTTTTGCACTTAAGCTACCACTCAGGTTTAAAAATTTATCTTTATAGGTATCGTGCTCTCTGTTGGTACCATGACCCATAATACCGGCATGGGCGGCGTATCCTTTTAATTTTGCATTTGTATACTTCATATCTCTGGATTTTTTTTCTCTATCTTTTGGTTTCATAGGTTTGAGCGTTTCCTCATTTTTCTTTGTTTCTTGTAATATTTCATCGGTGCTTCTGGTGAAATATGTATATCTCTGCTCAACTCTTGGATTTTGTTTATATAAAAGTGGAGAAATATCAGGTTTGTTTTGCGGAATGGCTAGATCAAGCCAGTCCAAACTTGATAGCCCCATATTATCCGCAAGCGTAATTGGGTTATTCATCACCATACAGTAGAGATTTAAGCCATCGATAGTACCGGCCGGGTCCGCACTTAGCCATCTTCCCACCCACGGCTGATAATACCGATAGCCGTAATAGTACAGTCCGGTGGCATCCCGCTCTTTACCGGAATACCGGATCGTTTTGTAACTGGCTTCTGTCTGGTTTGTTGCAGCCCATAGCGCTGTGCCGCCAAATGGATAGTACTCTTCTTGACTGATAATTTTCCCGTCGCTATCCAGCTCAAGTTGACTGGAACCAATAAGATTGTCGTAACTGTAACGTACCTGATTATTGTTGATATTTTCCGGTTTGCCGCTTTCCCAATGCAGAATTCGTACTTGAGCGCGACCGGCTTCACCCACGGTAATGATCTCCAACTCTTCCTTCGTGGTATCACCGTTTTGTGTTGTACGTAGTTCTAATCCTGACAGGTAAACGACTCGTCGTTGCTCAAGGATATTCTGCATTTGCTGTTCACTGACTTTTAATAGCCGCATCCCATCGTTGCCATAGCGATACCACTCTATGTCGCTGTCACTGTCGGTGCGGTTATCCCGTTTTACCGGCGTCATCTGTTGTAGTTCACCGCGAGCATTCCAGTTTAAGTTTTGTCCCGGTAGTAATATCTCCTGATGACCGCCTGCCTGAAACAACGCATCCACTTTGGTTGGATCAATGGTCAAGGTACTCAGTACCGCACGGTTGCTGCGGTTAGAAACAGTTATGTCTGTGGTGTAATTGTTTTGACTCGCAGGCGAGCTGTGCCGGATTTGGGTCAGGTTGCCACTACGGTCATAGGTATAAGTACGGGTGTAGCTAGTGTAAGTGTTGTTATCGGAAGGAAGTGCTGGAGAGGGGAGCTTTTGATTCTGCTGGCTGATATTCGCCATTTCGCGCCCTGTTGCGCTAATAAGCTGATACAGGGAATCGTAGGTATAGATATTCTCTGGCATTATTTTCTGATTGCGCCAGAAGCGGGTTGCTTCTGCATCGTTACGAAGGCTGATTATGTTACCAACCGGATCATATTCATAACGTAAGTCTTGTAAAGCCTTGCTATTGTTTGAACGACGGGTAGTGATGCCAATTAGTCGCTGAGTTTCCGGCTCGTAAGTGTATTCGGTGATGACACCGTTACCGTGCTCTTCGCGTAGTTTTTGTCCTGCGGCTGAATAGGTTAGAGATTTGATAATCACCTGCTCACTTTGGCCTTTCACGGTCAGCCAACTCCCTTTCAATTGTCCGGCCACATCATAAGCAAGGCGCTGGATATTTCCTTTGGCATCGGTTTGCGTCAACATAGTGCCAGTGGCATCCGTTTTGCTTTCGGTGGTGTACACATCACTACTTAATCTCTTATCCCAGATCTCTTTATCATCCCCGAACCAATCCGCTTCTTGATCATCAGCCAGTAACTGACGGGATTGTGATAAAGCCGCTCCGGTCAGGGAAAGACGATTCAGTTGGGTCACTCCTGCGGTATCGTAGTGATGCACACACTGGCCAGCAAGATTTTGGTCTTTTTCTGCCGGTGTGTTTCCAGCCCAGATGAGGCGTTCGGTGATATGGTATGCCTCTAGCTTTGGTTCTTGTTCGGTTACGGATAATAGCCGACCGGGTAGGGCGTTGTCTTCATATTGCCGGGTTTGCTTGACACCCGTTGCAGTTATAGTCAGGACAAGACGGTGTTCAATATCATGAAGAGTGACAGTATTGCCCGCATCGACACTCTCTGTACGCAAGACGTTGCCCGTTAAATCATATTGCCAGCGAAAATTGGGTTTCACCGTATGGTCTTGCTGCCAGGCGTCATACAGGCGCGGATCAATGCTTTGGTTCAGGTACCCAAGAGCATCATATTGATGACGGGTGATACGGATGTCACTATTTTCTTCTGTGGTAGTACGGTGATAACGGATTTCACGGACATCCAGCCCTCGGTTATCGTGAACAGTGATAGTGGGAGTATGTTGATAAGTTTTGGGGGCAAAGTTATTCATAATTTACCTCTTTGTGGCGTTGAATAATTGTGGCGTTGAATAATTTTTTGTCTGCATCGCAGCGAGCGAATGCTAAGTTCAGCTTCTCCATAACGAGGATAATCTTTCTAATTGATATACCAGTGGTATGCGAGATTTCAGGAGATAAGCAGGAGTGACCTCATCCAGAAGCATATTGCTCAAAGGTGCTGCTGCAACCGGATAACAGTAACAAGTATAGGTAGAGGAGTACAAGTATTGTAGAAAACAGTGTCAGCATCTTTTGCTGTCGATCATGGCTATTTTTTCTGTCAATAGGTGAAGTTGTCAATAAAGGAGAAGTAACCTATCCTTATTTAACATACAGTTATGTATTGGCAGAGTGTTAACGGGAAGTAAAGTTATCTGTTATAAGTGTGAGTTATTTTATTGGCTAAAGAATTTTTGATGTTCGTCCATATACGAAATTTGGTGTGGTTAGTCTGGCGTCAATAATGGCACCAGATTAATCGGATGTATCAGATTATTGTGTCAGGCACATATTCCAACAACAATCACTGGCTTAAATTTCATCTTGTGTATTATGGTGGAATAAAGCTATTGTGCCTGTTATGGTACCGTAAGATGCATTCTTAATTAAATTCTTAAATTCACTGATAATATTTTTCATGGAAAATGATTTTGTTGTATGCTTTAAATAAATATATGGCTTTAATTCTAATTAAATTATATGAATTAAACTTGATAATATCTGGATTGTGTGTTTTATATTATTTTTGATGTTTTTTTACAGTGTGATTTGTCATTGAGATATTATTATGCATAAAATAAATTACCGTGATTGTTATCTGTTTTCTTTTGAATTTATTAAATAGGAAATTAATAAAAATGAGTCGTCCAGATTTTAGTTTATATGGAATTTATATTTAATCTATTACAGTGATATAAAATACCAAATTTAGTAAATAATGTAAATTATTGCATGAGTTAATATAAAGTCATGAAATGCATTATTAATTAAAACAAGGAATTAATTTGCAATCGTTATTTTTACAATGTAAATAATATTTTATTGTAATTCTTGGTGAAATTGTAAAGTAAATCAGCCAATATGGTGATTATAAATATAAATGTTATATTTTATGGATTATTAACAGGGTAAGTATATAAATTATAGTTTTATGTTTCATTTATTTTTGATTTTGTAAAAGTAAAAACTTTTAGTTTTTTATTGGAATATCATTATATATAATATTGATTATTGGCAATTCTTATTTTAGTTGTTATTGAAATATTTTATTCTTACCGGGAGTTATATACCCTATGGATTTCAAGATGCATCGCGACGACAAGGGAGTGAATTCCTGGGTGCAGAGAGAACTATGTGACCGGGATGAGCGAGTGTAGCCAACAAACTTGAAAGATAACGGATATAATGGTTGATAAAGAAATATTAACATGAATCATTAGTAATATGAGTAAAGTAATTATATGAAAGCAAATTTCTATCGTGTGTATAGAAATATGTTTTTTTATTTTAATTTTTTAGTGGGTTTTTATGTTGATAAAAAAATTGATGAGTATTAGTAATATCAGAAATTGCTTGTTTTTAGGTATTGTAAATATCGATAATATAAATTTAGATCATCAATCTGTGTCTCTTATTATATTGTGAATAATTCTGAAAATTTCTCATCATTGAATATAAATAGACCATATAATGTTTTGCCTGAAATAGTTTACTTGCTGAAAATAATAAGGCTATTTTTTTGAATTTAATGGTTTTATTTCGGGATTGTAAACTTTATCAATTAAAAAAATTGACGGAAATAAATAGGTGGCATTATTGATTACCATGCTAATTATATAAATATCGTGGAGATCTTAGTATTCTATTTGTTTTTAAAAGGTTGAATGTTGATTATATATTCATATTTTATGAATAATTCCCAATTATTATTGGGTTATTGATGCATAAATAGTGATAACTAAACTCGTTGATAAGGTTGTTGAATATAAGTTGGTTATTATATTAGCCTTTGTTAAATCATAGTTTTTATATTTTTATTTTTTATTTACAAGGAATTAACAAAACTAAATGTTAGTTTTCACAAAATTGTGACTTGTTTTTATTTGGTTAAGGAGTTGTATTCAACATGTCGTTATTTTTTCTTCGGGTTTTATTTGCCGAAGGTTGAAACAACGTGCCTATTATTTTAAGGGAGTACATACCCTTTTCTTTAATTTTTGGAGATGACTTTTGACCTCTCTTGCTTATGTTGACGCCCTTTGTGCGCTTGATCATCCTTATCGGGCCGATAGTGTTTGCGACCAACTATTTGATGCTGCCATGCGTGAGTTAACGCTGTACCACTGTGAAAATACTCCCGGTTATTCTCTATGGTTGAAGGCTAATGGTCTGGAAATAGAACGACTAGAGAAGCTGGATGATTGGTCGCGTTTGCCGCCTATTTTCGCTAATTATTTTAAACGCCAGTTGTTGCTCAGTACCACTGGTAGGAATGCATTGGAGTTGACCTCCTCTGGGACAACCGGCCAAAAGAGCCGTATGCGTTACGATGCACGTAGTATGGGTGCCGCTCAATATATGGTTGAGCGGATTTTCGAGTATTACGGTTGGAATACGCCACAGCAGCCTTGCAATTACTTGCTGCTAAGCTATGAACCTGCCGGCACGATTACTTTGGGAACCGCGTATACCGATCAATATCTGTGTCAGTATGCACCGGTAAATCAAGCTTATTATGCACTGCGCCACAATGGAAAAAGCAATGAGTTTGATCCTTTTGGCGTGATCCGATCCTTACAAGAGTTTGCAGCACAAGGGCTGCCAGTGCGCATCTTGGGCTTTCCGGCATTCTTGTGGTTCACATTGGAACGGATGCAGGAAATGGGGTTACCGCCGGTACAGTTGCATCCTGAGTCACTGGTATTTTTAGGTGGAGGTTGGAAAACCCAAGCTGATAAAGCTATTCCAAAATCCTTGCTGTATCGGCGTTTGGGGGAACAACTGGGTATTCCTGACGAGCGGTGCCGGGATGGTTACGGCTCGGTTGAACATCCGGTGCCTTATGTTGAGTGCCGAAATCACCATTTTCATGTGCCGAGTTATGCCCGAACCTATATCCGCGATACGGCTAACATGGCGGTTCAACCCTATGGTAAGCCAGGTTTTCTGCATCTGGTATCACCCTACATCACTTCCAGCCCGGCACACAGTATTGTGGTGAGCGATTTAGCGGTGCTGCATCCGGCCGCTGAATGTGGTTGTGAATTAGCTACCGATTGGTTTGAGTTACTGGGTCGTGCTGGTACCAGTAAAAGCCGCAGTTGTGCGATAGCCGCTTCTGAGTTGATAAAGGAGTCCTGAAATGTATTTAGTGAATGGTAAGGTTATCTCTGACTTGGAACCCGCTACCGTATTGGCGGAACTGAAAAGTAATTTAGCTGAGACGTTGGCTTGTCCCCCAAGTGTACAACAGATATTGGCGTGTGCTGAGCGCTTTGTTGATGATCTCGATACGGTTGCCGCCAGGCTTGAGCTGGATACAGCCGCCATCGCCGCGTTACGTCACTTCTGTCATCGCGACTCTTTAGAGGCAAAATTGCGGCACGAATTGGGAGAGCAACCCTTTTCTCTGCGTCGTTTTGACTATACACAACCCCGTTTTGAAACTTGGCAGCCGTTGGGATTAGTGGTGCATATTACGCCAGCCAACGCGCCTTTGCTGCCATTTATGGCCGCGTTAGAGAGCTTGTTAGTGGGTAATGTCAACTGGTTACGCCCTAGTAGCAGTGATCGCGGGCTTAATGCGCGGATACTGGCTGAATTCCTGCGTTATGACCAGAGCGGCACGTTGGCACCTTATATCTCTGTATTGCCTTTGCCGTCTGATCAATTATCAGAATTATTGTCATGTGCTGATGCCGTATCCGCCTGGGGTAGCAATAGCGCCCTGACCGCTATTCGTAGCCAATTACGGCCCGGTTGCCGTTGGATAGATTGGGGACATCGTATCAGTTTTGCTTATTTGGACCCGATGGTTGCCAGTGATGCTGATTACGATGCATTAGCTGATGATGTTTGCCGTTTTGACCAACAAGCGTGTTCCAGTCCACAGTGTTTGTTGGTAGATAGCACTGACGAGACCGTCTTACGACAGGTGGTTAGTACAGTGGCCGCCGCGCTGGAACGGCGTGCGTCAGTATGGCCAGCCTTACAGCCAGACATACAGGAAGCGGCGGAAATTAGCAGCCAGATGGCATTCTTACAGTTGGATCACACTTTTGCTGATCTCCGCGGCTCAGTAGAAAAGGGCAATGGTTGGCGAGTAGCCTGGATACAGCGTCAAGAACTTGCTCCATCACCTCTGTTCCGTACTTTACAAGTCCGTCCGGCACCACGTGCACAATTGGTCGAGATTTTGTTGCCGTGGCGCACCTATTTGCAAAGTTGTGCTTTGATAGCTAAAGAAAAAGAGCTGCCGGTGTTGAGTCGTCAGCTGTTAGCCGCCGGTGTTAGCCGGATATGTCAGGCAGGTACGATGCATGATGGCTATGAGGGTGAACCCCATGATGGTGTTTATGCATTGACTCGGTTGGCGCGACGTGTCTCCATCAGCTTAAAACCTGAGCAACTACCGGGCCATGTCGCATTAGATAAATGGTCGGCCAATCCGCCGGAACTGGCAGGGATTCCAGTAATGGATAAAGCAAAGTTTCAGAACGGCGGCGTGACGGCAAAAGCACAGGTGTTTTTCCGTAGCGGCGGCAGTAGCGGCGAGCCAAAGCTGGCGGGTTTCAGCCATCGAGATTATCACCGTCAAATGCAAGCCGCGGCGGATGGTTTGTTCGCTGCTGGTCTGGACCCATCCCAAGACCGGGTAATGAATCTGTTTTATGGCAGTAACTTGTATGGCGGTTTGATGAGTTTCTTCACTGTGCTGGATAAATTATCCGTGCCACATTATCCGATGGGCGGCCCGATAGATGATGATTTTAGCCAAATCAGGCACTTTATTGTCACTCAGGGAATCAATACGCTGGCGGGAATGTCAAGCACGATACACCGATTGTTTGAATGTGAAGAGGCTGCGTTGCGCGCCTATGGTGGGATACGCAAAATTTTTACTGGCGGTGAGCATATTGGCGAAGAGCGGTGTCGGTTTCTGTCCAGTTTTGGTGTACAGATAATTCGCTCGGCGATTTACGGTTCCGTGGATGCCGGTCCGTTAGGTCATGCTTGTGCTTGTTGCCAAGAGGGAGAGTTCCATCTGTTATCTGATATTCAATGGCTGGAAATCTTGGCTCTTGATAGTGATCAGCCTGTTCCGACAGGGGAAAGCGGTCGATTGGTGTTTACCTCTTTGGCAAGGGAAGGGCAGGTGGTCCAGCGTTATGATGTAGGTGACTTAGGTTATTGGCTGCCTGATCTCTGCGACTGCGGATTACCAACGCCGCGGTTTAAACTGGGAGGCCGTCATGGCGTGTTGATAAGGGTGGGTTCTATTTTTCTGAACCCAACCGAATTATCAGCCGGGCTGCCGTTTCCGGTGCAGTGGTTGGTAGGGAACAACTCCAGTGGTTGTGATTATATCCATATATTAGCCGACGGGGATGCTGAGCAGGTACGTATGCATTTGTTGCAACATAGGATGCTGAATCAGGTTGTCAGTGGTGGATTGCTGCAATTGGAAGTTATCCCGACACCTGTTGGACAGTTCCATCGTCACCCGCAAAGCGGCAAAACGCCGCTGGTGCTGGATAGCCGATTCCGAGACCAATAATACGACTTTTTGGGTAAATCATGACACTATCATTACACGATCTGGTTGAATACGCCCGCAATCATGCGCCTTTTTTTAAAGATCTTTATCGTGATCTGCCTCGATCCGGTTGGGCGCTAACTGATCTGCCATTGATCAATCCTGATGACTATTGGCAGCAATCGCAATCGCTGGAAAACTGGCCGGTATTAACCGGTCCTGTTAACGGCGGTCATGTTTTTAAAACTGGTGGTTCTACCAGTGATGGTCGATTGTCGGTATTCAGTTGTAGCGAATGGCGTGCTTTTGTACGCGCATTTGGTCAAGGGCTTGCGCAGCAATTACAGCCCGGTGACCGCGTTGCTAATCTGTTTGTGGCTGGTGATTTGTATACCAGTTTATTGTTTATTCACGGTGCCTTGTCCTATTCACCAGTGCCGGTAGTGGAGTATCCGTTTACCTGGTCAGTTGATGATCGGGCGCTGGCCGATGCGATTGTCAGCTTGGGGATTAATGTTCTGGCTGGGGTGACGGCACAGCTATTACGTTTTGCCAGTACCTTGCAGCAGTGCGGCCAGTTTATGCCCGGCATTGATCGTCTGTTGTATGGCGGAGAGAGCCTGTTTCCAGAGCAATTGACACTATTGAGTCAGGTATTTCCTAATGCGCGTATTGGTTCAGTTGGTTGTGCCAGCGTTGATGCGGGTCTCATTGGCGCTGCGTCTCCCGATTGTTGCTACGGTGAACATCGGGTTTTTGATACGGATACTATTGTTGAAATTATTGACGAATCCAATGGTCAGCCGATTACGATGCCCGGCCAAAATGGCCTATTGGTTGTGACCAACTTGCAACGGCGTCTGATGCCGGTTATCCGCTATCCTACCGGTGACATGGCCTGTTGGTGTGAAGCGCCAGGGCAGCCGCGTCGCAAATTCGCTTTGCAGGGGCGAGCGGGCAGCGCTCACCGAGTGCGAGTTTTTTCACTGTCCATTTTTCCTGACCATATTGCGCGTTTACTGCAACAGCAAGAGGGCATACTGGCTTGGCAGTTATTGCTGAGCCGTCAAGGTGGCATGGATAAGATAGAACTCTTGTTAGCGGGCGATTCATCACTGGCGTCATCGACAACATCAGTGCATCAGGCATTGTTGGCGGCACAACCCGCTATGGCAAAGTTATGTGATCAGGGATTTTTGCATGTGGAAGTCACTTACTGCACTTTGGAAAATATGGTTACTCATCCACGTTCCGGTAAATTGATGCGGGTGGTTGATCATCGCGGTTATGGTGCCGAAGAGAAGGCAGCATGAGCATGAATCCAGGAATACCATTAGTTCGATTATTCCGGGAAGAGGATTCTACCGGTATTAGTGCGTTATTTCGGGTTGTTTACGGCGAAGATTATGTTTACCCGGAAGTCTATTTACCTACCATGCTTGGCCGCTATAACGCGGCAAAACAGTGGTATTCCGCTGTTGCGGTACAGGATGGACACGTGTTGGGGCATGCGGCACTGTGGCGGGATGAACACTGTTCATTAAGCGCTGAACTGGCGTTGATCGCAGTACATCCACAAGCGCGTGGGCAGGGTATCGCTACCGCGCTAGGGCGATATTTGTGTGATCAGGCCAAGAAAATAGGGTTAAGCATCCTCACGATTAAACAGGTGTCGTCGCATAACCATAGTCAGCGTCTGGCCCAAAATCTGGGGTTTCACACCACGGGGTTACTGCCGGACTATGTAACATCACCGTTTGATCAGGCGCGCCCGGAAAGCATAGTACTGGGTTGTTTACCTTTACAAAGCTGGCCATTTCCAGAGGTACACTGGCCCTCCGGTTGGCAAAGGTGGTTGACATCGGTGACTCAAGTGTTTGGTCAAGAGCCTCTGCAACCGGAGGCGTTGGCTGATTCGGATATCCGTATAACCAATCATGGATGTCGGTTGGAAGTGTGGATAGAAAAGCAGACAACCGAGCGGGTAAAAGAGGTGGCGGAGTTACCGGCACACAAGCTGATATATGTGAGATTGCCGGTAGGGGAAGGGACGCTCCAGGCAATGGAAATTTTGCAGCAAGCAGGATTTGCCTGTACCGGGTTTGTGCCCGGGCATCATCACCATTGGGAAGCTTTGCTGGTTCGGGGACATAGTAGGAAAGAGTTAGCCTTAAATTGTCAGTTTGCTCGTCGTTTGCACCAGCAAAGCATGTTTGCTTGTGCAAGCGCATAGCCTTCCTGCAAGTGTCAGAGGTAATCTGGTAAAGCCCGTCAAAGTTTGAATAGTTTTGCAGATTATTGACAAAGTGTTGGTCTTTTGGTCAGCACTTTGAACGGATAGTGGTTAATAATCTGCTCGTGATTTGAAAAAATCTGTTGTGTACTTCTGCCAACTCGTCGCCGCTGCTTGAATTTATTCATGAAACGAAATTTTGTTTAAATATTGTATCAATATTGTTAAAAAACATGGTGAATTACAAGCATTGATCGACATTATTTCTCTAATTTTCAGAATATTCCTATATATTTCTAAGTGAAATTCATTGCATCATTGTTCATTTATTAATCCATAAGTGGCAAAAGCATGGTGATGATTTCAGTTAGATTCACTCTTCATGTTGTAAATCATTGGAGAAGTGAATAAATGGCAATAGGGTATTTCCTGCTCGTTGGTGATAAAACAACCTGTGGTGGTCAGATTATTACCGGTGACCACACCATGACATTTAATGGGCGAGCGACCGCTCGTGAAGGGGATAAGGTTACCTGTGGCAAACATCCCGGTACTTACATCATTGCCGGTGGTGTATCCGATGTGTTTGACATGGGGCGCAAGCTGGCTGGCACATTGGATAGTGTGAGTACTTGCCCCTGTCGCGCTCGGTTTATCAATTCGGAGATGGACAGCTATGAGAAGCAAGATAAGACTGCTGACCGGGTTGTCGCTCCCACGAATATGGCGCAACAGCATTTCTCTTCTCCGGTAAAGGATGTGGGAAGCCCGCCTGCAACACAGGCACCTCCGCCGCCGATACCGGTGTTTACGAAGTCCTGCCAGCGGGGTAAAGGGTGTACTGACGCTGGAACTGAGCCTGAATCGGCAAATAACTTTGGCAGAATGGCGATATATCAGGTGCCGTCATCTCCTGCGCCAGCCACGGCACAAAAGCCTGAACCGCCTCCGCAAGGTGAGAAACAGCCGCCAGAACCGGATAAGCCGCGGGATAAAAAATTACCGTGGTATAAGCGGTGGTTTCGTAGTGGAAAAGATAATGCCGAAGCGGCTGCTACCGCCGTGGCCGCCACTGCCCGCAGCGCGGTAGCGGAAGGGGAAACGCTGGTAATGCGTTACATTGGTGGCGGCGCTATCAGTGCTGGACGTTGGCTGGCGGCACCGAATCCGGTAACGGTTGGATTAATGGGGCTGTTTTATTCACCGTCGTTGAATCAGGGGGAGGAGGATTACTTAGATCCGTATCGCCTGAGACAGATAGCGGAACAGTATGGAAAAGCACCAACTCGTGTACGTTTTCGCTGGATCAGAGATGAAAAAAGCGGCAGGATGACGGTTCAGGGGTATCACGTCAGCCCGGAAGGCGGTTTGGATAAAGTGCCGGTTCGCATGATGACGCTGAATCGGACCACCGGTAATTACGAGTTCTGGGAACCGGGAGAAACCCGGCCGACGATTTTATGGACGCCGAATGAACAGGAATTCAAGGCTCCAGCCCATACCGGGAATGAAGAACAGCCGTTTATTCCGTCGCAAATAACCGTGTTGCCGATCCCGGATAAAGTGGGCAGCGATATTGAATCGTTGCCAATGCCGGAAGAGAAGGATTTCCGCGATTATATTCTGGTATTCCCCATTCCGAATATGCCGCCGGTGTATGTGTATCTGAGTAAACCGCCGGTGAAACCGCTGGAAGTGGGAGAATATCGTGATCTGGCTGGACGCAGCTATAAGGATGGGATGGATATTGATCATATTCCGTCTAAGACGGCATTAGAACAATATTTGCTTAAAAAATATCAAGGTAAAATTGTTGAGAAAAAGATCAAAGCTATCTTAGATAAAGGAGTAGCTATAGCTATTCCGAAACGAATCCACCAAAAATACAGCGAAACCTATGGTGGGCGGAATACTCCAGAGAAAAAGATAAAAGATGCGATGGATCTGAAAGCTGCTGTAGACAGTAATTTTGACGCCCAGATTCCAGGCTTACGGGAAGAGGGTTATACAGATGAGCAACTGAATAAGGCACACGAAGAGTTACATCGTCTTAACAAAATGCAAGGGTGGTATGAATAATGACGGATATTATTGCAATTATTAATAGTTTGGGGAAAACCGCAGATATGTTAGTTGAAAATAAACTTATTCCAGCGGGAAAGTTTGAGTTTACTTTCGAAGGCTCTTCCAGATTTAGTGTTGAACCAGAGGCGGGTCTTACTTTAGTTTTCGATGCTATATCAAAAGTGTTGATTTCTGTTCAATTCACATTAATCAACACTTTTGATGATACTGGTACATATAGTGGTGATATGCCTGCTCCATTCCTTCACCAAATGGATAAGGTTACAGTCAGAGCATTTATGGGAGAACCCGATTCCAGTAGTGGACCGGAGAAAATTCCGGTAATTGGCTTAATAGGCGGATTTGATGCCTATACTCGTAAACTAAATGATCAGTATCCAAATACAGAAATTCGCTTCCTTTATCAAACTGATCTTCGTGTGGATGCACTGTTATTTGAACAGTCGGTAAATAATGATTGATGTTCTTGCAATCATAAATAGTTTAGGACAGACAACCGATATGTTGGTTGAAAAACAATTTATCCCAGATAATAGATCATGAGTATGAATAATGACAGTCAACATAGATGCACTCATAAATAGCTTAGGAAAATCTTATCAGGAAATTTTTGATGACGGGCTAATTCCTTATAGAAGTAAACCAAGCGGTCCCCTTGGGGTACTTAGTATTGGCACTGATATGGTGAAAGAGGGGATTTTTTTATCGTTTGAACAGAGTAGTAAAATATTAAACGAAATTACTTTAAGGTTGCTTAGGGACGATAAAGCTTCATTTATATTCCCAAATGAATTGCCATCACCATTGAAGCACTCTATGGATAGGGTATGGGTTAAAGAAAATTTAGGTGATCCGATTAAGTCAATACCACCAAGGCAAATTTTAAGAAACCAATTTGGTTAGAAAGATTTATATCGTTTCACAGACGAAATCAGTATGCAGATTTCTTATGACATGATGGAACGAGTAAAATCGGTAACGTTTTTACCTACCTCAGAAGTGCGTTGGTAATCAACAATAGATGGGAGATTATTTTTAAAGGCCAGTTCATTTGCGGGTAGTTTGAAAAATAAAGTCGTAGATGAATTGGCTGAATCAAGAATAGAGGTTATATGAATAATGACTATCAACGTTGAAGCGTTAATTAATAGCTTGGGGAAAACCTATCAGGAAATTTTTGATGAAGGGCTAATCCCTTATAAAACCAAACCAACAGGATACCCTGGAGATCCAGATATTACTCTGAATATGGCTAAAGAGGGTATGCATTTAGCGTTTAAAAGAGATGGTAAGATTTTATTTGCTGTAGAGCTTTTTCTGCTTGATCAGAAGAGACCTTTATACCAATTCCCTAATGAATTACCTTCTCCCTTGAAGCCTTTAATGACTAGGGGATGGGTTCATGAGCAGTTTGGTAAGCCAGAAAAGGCTCTTCCGCCGAGAAAATTTCTCAAGAAAGATGTTGGTTGGACGGAACTGTATACGCTACTGGATTTTCGGATACCAACCAGTATGCAGATTGATTACGATCTATTGGAACAAGTGGAGTCAATTGCGTTCTTATCCACATCAGAATTACGTTGGTAATCAACAATAGGGTGGGCGGTTATTTTTAAAAGCTAATTCATTTTTGAATGGTTTGAAAAGTTAAATCTCCAATGAATTAGCTGAACCAATAACAGAGGTTATATAAGTAATGACTATCAACGTTGAAGCTCTAATTAATCGTTTAGGTAAAACTTATCAGGAAATTTTTAATGAGGGACTAATTCCTTATAAAACTAAGCCATCAGGTTTCTCTGGTTGTGAAGTGGTATCCTTGGATATGGTAAGAGAAGGTGCTTTTTTGTCTTTTTATAGAAAAGATAGAAAATTAAAGGAGATTACATTAACTTTAATTAACAATAAACCTGCTTATTTATTCCCTAGTGAGTTGCCATCACCATTAATTCCTAAAATGTCACGTAAATGGATTCATGAACAGTTTGGTGAGCCTGAGAAATCTCATCCTCCCGAGATGGTTATGAAGCGCCAGTTTGGTTGGACAGAATTATATACATTACTTGATTTTCGTATTCCTACAAGTATGCAGATTTCTTATGATCTTACTGAACAGGTTGAATCTTTGACTTTCTTACCCACTTCAGAAGTTCGTTGGTAATCAACATGTAGATGAGAGGCTCTTTCTGAAAGCCAATTCATTTTCGGGTAGTTTGAAAAATAAAGTCGTAGGTGAATTGGCTAAATCAAGAGTGGAGGTGATATAAATAATGACTATCAACGTTGAAGCCCTAATTAATAGTTTGGGGAAAACCTATCAGGAAATCTTCGATGAAGGGCTAATTCCTTATAGAAGTAAGCCAAGCGGTCCCCTTGGGGTACTTAATATTGGTATTGATATGGTAAAAGAGGGAGTTTTTTTATCGTTTGAACGGAGTAGTAAAACATTAAACGAAATTACTTTAAGGTTGCTTAGGGACGATAAAGCTTCATTTATATTCCCAAATGAATTGCCATCACCATTGAAGCATTCTATGGATAGGGAATGGATTAAAAAAAACTTAGGTAGTCCGATTAAATCAATACCGCCAAGGCAAATTTTGAAAAGGCAGTTTGGTTGGAAAGATTTATATCGTTTTACAGACGAAATCAGTATGCAGATCTCTTATGATTTACGTGAGCAGGTTAACTCAGTGACTTTTTTACCTACCTCAGAAGTACGTTGGTAATTAATGTAATTAATAAAGAGACTTTATATTTAGAGCTTTAGCTATTCGGATATGCGGAATTTGATTTAATTCACTTCTCATTACCTTTCAATAAACTGTATTGTTAATAAAATAATAAAAATAGACCAAGAATATCCATTGTATTGATTATTTTGTAAATAAATCATAAATATAAGTAAATGTTTATTATAAGTAATTATATAAAGGTAAAGTTATTTTATTGTCTGTATTTTGTTTTTTAATGTAAGCAAGTTTTGTGATTTATTATATTTTTCATCACACATCATCACTGTGTATGGCGTCTTTGGAAGGTCGGGCTAACTGATGTTCTAAAGGCGTGTGTTTGTTCTGGTGCCTTTCTTACACATAACGATGGTGATTATTTTTTTGCGCGAAAAAACCTGTTTCTCATAATAAACCTCAATTCAGGAGTCCGTATGAATCAACTCGCCAGTCCCCTGATTTCCCGCACCGAAGAGATCCACAACTTGCCCGGTAAATTGACCGATCTTGGTTATACCTCAGTGTTTGATGTGGTACGTATGCCACGTGAGCGTTTTATTCGTGAGCATCGTGCTGATCTGGGGCGCAGTGCTGAAAAAATGTATGACCTGGCGGTGGGCTATGCTCATCAGGTATTACACCATTTTCGCCGTAATTCTCTTAGTGAAGCGGTTCAGTTTAGCTTGAGAAGCCCGTTCTCTGTGTCAGGTCCCGATTACGCCAATCAGTTTCTTGATGCAGACACTGGCTGGAAAGATAAAGCACCTAGTGGATCACCAGAAGCCAACGATGCGCCGGTAGCTTATCTGACTCATATTTATCAATTGGCCCTTGATCAGGAAAAGAGTGGTGCTAGTGCCATTATGAATACGCTGGTGGAGCGCCGACCTGATATCGGGGCTTTGTTGATTAATGATAAAGCGATCAATGAGGTGATACCGCAATTACAGTTGGTCAATGAAATTCTGTCCAAAGCCATTCAGAAGAAACTGAGTTTGGCTGATCTGGAAGCGGTAAACGCCAAACTCTCCACCACCCGTTACCCGAATAATTTGCCATATCATTATGGTCACCAGCAGATTCAGACGGCTCAGTCGGTATTAGGTACCACGTTGCAAGATATCACTTTGCCACAGACGCTGGATCTGCCGCAAAACTTCTGGGCAACAGCAGCAGGAAAACTGAGCGACGCGACTGCCGGTGCTTTGACTCGACTGCAAATCATGGCGAGTCAGTTTTCGCCAGAGCAGCAAAAAATCATGGTGGAAACCGTCGGTCAGGATTTCTATCAGCTAAATTATGGTGACAGTTTGCTGACGGTGAACAGTTTCAGCGACATGACCATACTGACTGATCGAACAAGTTTGACTGTACCCCAGGTAGAACTGATGTTGTGTTCAACGGTTGGGGGTTCTACGGTGGTTAAGTCTGATAATGTGAGTTCTAGTGACACGACAGCGACGCCATTTGCTTACGGCGCTCGCTTTATTCATGCCGGTAAACCGGAGGCGATTACCCTGAGTCGCAGTGGAAAAGAGGCTCATTATGCTCTGACAGTTAACAATCTGACCGATGACAAGTTAGACCGTATTAACCGCATTGTGCGCCTGCAAAAATGGCTGAATCTGCCCTATGAGGATATTGACCTGTTGGTGACTTCTGCTATGGATGCGGAAGCAGGAAATACTGCTCTGTCGATGAACGACAATACGTTGCGTATGTTGGGCGTGTTCAAACATTATCAAGCGAAGTACGGTGTTAGCGCCAAACAATTTGCTGGCTGGCTGCGCGTGGTAACCCCGTTTGCCATTACACCGGCAACGCCGTTTTTAGACCAAGTGTTTAACTCCGTCGGCACTTTTGATACACCGTTTGTGATAGATAATCAGGATTTTGTCTATACATTAACCACCGGGGGAGATGGGGCGCGTGTTAAGCATATCAGTACGGCACTGGGCCTCAATCATCGTCAGTTCCTGTTATTGGCGGATAATATTGCCCGTCAACAGGGAAATGTCACACAAAGTACACTCAACTGTAATCTGTTTGTGGTGTCAGCTTTCTACCGTCTGGCTAATTTGGCGCGCACATTGAAAATAAGCCCAGAAGCTTTCTGTGCTTTGGCTGATCGATTAGATGCAGGTACAGGCATCGTCTGGCAGCAATTGGCAGGAAAACCGACAATCACGGTACCGCAAAAAGATTCCCCGCTGGTGGCGGATATTCTGAGTTTGCTGCAAGCGCTAAGTGCGATTGCGCAATGGCAACAACAGCACGATTTACCCGTTGAAACCTTACTTTTACTGTTGAGTAGTGGTTCTACCTTCACCGCTCAAGGCACTGACGATCAATTGAATTTTATCCGTCAGGTGTGGCAGAACTTGGGCAGTGCATTGGTGGATGCAACATTATTATCCCGTAGTGGTGCGCCATTAGTTGATACCAACGGTCACGCTATTGACTGGTTTGCTCTGCTCTCGGCAGGTAATAGCCCGCTTATCGATAAGGTTGGTCTGGTGACCGATGCTGGCATAGAAAGTGTTATAGCAACGGTGGTCAATACACAAAGCTTATCTGATGAAGATAAGAAGCGGGCAATCACTACTCTGACGAATACGCTGAATCAAGCGCAGCAAACTCAGCAAGGTGTGGCCGTCAGTCTGTTGGCGCAAACTTTGAATGTGAGTCAGTCACTGCCTGCGTTGTTGTTACGCTGGAGTGGGCAAACAACCTATCAGTGGCTGAGTGCGACTTGGGCATTGAAGGATACTGTTAAGACTGCGGCTGATATTCCCGCTGACTATTTGCGTCAATTACGTGAAGTGGTACGCCGTTCCTTGTTAACCCAACAATTCACATTGAGTCCAGTGATGGTGCAAACCTTGTTGGACTATCCAGCCTATTTTGGCGCTTCCGTAGAAGTAGTGACTGATATCAGTTTGTGGATGCTCTATACCTTAAGCCGTTACAGCGATCTACTGCTCCAGGTGGGTAAAGCCGGTGGTGGATCGGAGGATGATGTACTGGCCTACTTACGCACAGCTAATACTGCTGCATCGTTGAGTCAGGCGGATGCTGCTCAAACTTTGGCAACACTATTGGGCTGGGAAGCTAACGAGTTGCAAGCCGCTTGGGCAGTATTGGGTGGAATTGCCAAAACTACACCGCAACTGGATACGCTGCTGCGTCTGCAACAGGCACAGAGCCAGACTGGCCTTGGCGTTACACAGCAACAGCAAGGCTACGCTCTGAGCCGTGATAATGATTATCCCCTTTGGCAAAGCACCGGTCAGGCGCTGGTGGCTGGCGTATCCCATGTCAAGGGTAGTCACTGAGCATAGCAGAAGCTCACTATCTGAGTGGATTTGATTTTTCCGTATGGCCCAATGAGGCTATTTCTAAACCGCCATTTAAGTAAGGCAGGTGTAATTATGTTATCGACAATGGAAAAGCAACTGAATGAATCCCAGCGTGATGCGTTGGTGACCGGCTATATGAATTTTGTGGCACCAACACTGAAAGGCGTCAGTGGTCAGCCGGTGACAGTGGAAGATTTGTACGAATATTTGCTGATTGACCCGGAAGTGGCCGATGAAGTTGAGACCAGTCGAGTCGCTCAAGCGATTGCTAGCGTACAGCAATATATGACTCGTCTGGTTAACGGCTCTGAACCGGGGCGTCAAGCGATGGAGCCTTCTACCGCTAACGAATGGCGTGACAATGATAGCCAATATGCTATTTGGGCTGCGGGGGCAGAGGTTCGAAATTACGCCGAAAACTACATTTCCCCCATCACCCGGCAGGAAAAAAGCCATTATTTCTCAGAGCTGGAGACCACGTTAAACCAGAACCGGCTCGATCCGGATCGGGTTCAGGACGCGGTTCTGGGGTATCTCAATGAGTTTGAGGCAGTGAGTAATCTGTATGTGCTCAGTGGTTATATTAATCAGGATAAATTTGACCAAGCCATCTATTACTTTATTGGTCGTACTACTACTAAACCATATCGCTACTACTGGCGTCAGATGGATTTGAGTAAAAACCGTCAAGATCCGGCGGGAAATCCAGTGACGCCGAATTGTTGGAATGATTGGCAGGAAATTACTTTGCCGCTGTCTGGTGATACGGTATTGGAGCACACAGTACGTCCGGTGTTTTATAACGATCGACTATATGTGGCTTGGGTTGAAAGAGATCCGGCAGTACAAAAGGGGGCTGACGGCAAAGATATCGGTAAGACCCATGCCTACAGCATAAAGTTTGGTTATAAACGCTATGATGATACTTGGACAGCGCCGAATACTACCACGCTGATGACGCGACAAAAAAAAGATAAAGATGGTGATCAGGATATATCACGCAGTAGTTTGTTGATTGATGAAAATGACATTGCACTACGAGATGTGAATTTGCTGGCTACCACTGATTTTAGTATTGACCCGACGGAGGAAACGGACAGTAACCCGTATGGCCGCTTGATGTTGGGAGTGTTTGTACGCAATTTTACGGGAAACCCATATCAGAATCGCCCTACTATGTATGGCTACTTGTATTGTGATTCAGCCTTTAATCGCCATATTCTCAAGCCGTTAAGTAAGAACTTTTTGTTCAGCACTTACCGTGATGAAACAAATGATCAGAACTGTCTACAATTTGCGGTATACGATAAAAAATATGTGATTACTAAGGTTATTGCAGGTTCAACAGAAGATCCTGAAAATACGGGTTGGGTAGGTAAAGTTGATGACTTGAAACAGGGTACTACCGGGGCTTATGTATATATCGACCAAGATGGTCTGACACTTCATATCCAAACCACAACCAATGGGGATTTTGTTAATCGTCATACATTTGGAGATGATGATCAGGAGAGAAATTCTGGGACTGGTTATGGACTAACGTATCAAACGGCATCTGGAGGCCATTTTTATATCAATTACCATGATGGAGATTATTATACCTTTGAAAATGCGGAGCTTCATTACAATCCGGATTGGTTTGGTAAAACTGGGGATTTGTCAGCGGGGACGTATTGGTGGTGTGCTCCTGTCAATGATTCTTGGAGTTCATATGCTATCTCTTGGGATGATAATCGTAAATATATTACTACAGATGGTAGTTATAATATCGCTTGGAAGGGGGAAACTCCTCAAAGTTGGGAACTCATTATTCCCGATGGGACGCGCCTTTCTGATGGTTTTGATGTAACTAATTATGCCATTAGATCTGATAAGCTTATACCATTATTCTATTCGAATGGGGCTTATTTTACGCTATCTTATGTCAAAAACTTCAGTAAGATCGCCGATAACCGCAAATTCTATCAGGAAATCAATGTTGATACTGCGGATAACCGTAACCTATTCAGACATTATGGTAGCCAAACTTTCGAACTTGCCAGCGGTGCGACCTATTCTACAACCTATACTTTATCCGAAGCGGATTTTTCCACTGATCCGGATAAAAACTACCTACAGGTTTGTTTGAATGTTGTGTGGGATCATTATGACCGGCCATCAGGAAAAAAAGGAGCTTATTCTTGGGTTAGTAAGTGGTTCAATGTCTATGTCGCGTTGCAGGATAGTAAGGCTCCGGATGCCATTCCTCGATTGATTTCCCGTTACGATAGCAAGCGTGGTCTGGTGCAATATTTAGACTTCTGGACCTCATCATTACCTGCGAAAACCCGTCTTAACACCACCTTTGTACGTACCTTAATTGAGAAAGCCAATTTGGGGCTGGATAGTTTGCTGGATTACACCTTGCAGGCAGATCCTTCGCTGGAGGCCGATCTGGTCACTGATGGCAAGAGTGAACCAATGGACTTTAATGGCTCAAATGGTCTCTATTTCTGGGAATTATTCTTTCACCTGCCGTTTCTGGTTGCTACACGTTTTGCCAGCGAACAGCAATTTTCGCCGGCACAAAAAAGTTTGCATTACATCTTTGACCCGGCGATGAAAAACAAACCACACAGTGCTCCAGCTTACTGGAATGTACGTCCGTTGGTTCCATTGGTTAAAGTAAACAGCGAGTTGTCACGTCATTTGGACGATCCAATTGATCCCGATACTCAGGCTTATGCCAATCCGGTGATATACCAGAAAGCGGTGTTTATCGCCTATGTCAGCAACCTGATTGCTCAGGGCGATATGTGGTATCGCCAGTTGACCCGTGATGGTCTGACTCAGGCCCGTGTCTATTACAATCTGGCCGCTGAATTGTTAGGGCCTCGGCCGGATGTGTCGCTGAGCAGCACCTGGACACCGCAAACCCTCGATACCTTGGCTGCCGGGCAAAAAACAGCGTTACGTGATTTTGAGCACCAATTGGCTAACAGTAATACTGCGTTACCCGCATTACCGGGCAATAACATTAGCTACTTGAAACTGGCAGATAATGGCTACTTTAATGAACCGCTCAATGTCTTGATGTTGTCCCACTGGGATACGTTGGATGCACGGCTATACAATTTACGTCATAACCTGACCGTTGATGGCAAGCCGCTTTCTCTGCCGCTGTATGCTGCGCCGGCTGATCCGGTAGCATTGTTGGCTCAGCGCGCTCAGTCTGGCACTTTGGTGAATGGCGTCAGTGGCACCAGATTGACGGTGCCGCCATACCGTTTCAGTGCTATGTTGCCGCGGGCTTACAGCGCCGTGGGTACGTTGACCGGTTTTGGTCAGAACTTGCTTAGCTTGTTGGAACGTAGCGAACGGGCCGGTCAAGAAGAGTTGGCGCAACAGCAACTGTTGGATATGTCCAGCTATGCCATCACGTTGCAACAACAGGCGTTGGATGGATTGGTGGCGGATCGTCTGGCGCTGTTGGCTAGTCAGGCGACGGCGCAACAGCGTCATGACCATTATTACACCTTGTATCAAAACAATATCTCCAGTGCGGAACAACTGGTGATGGACACCCAAACGTCAGCACAATCCCTGATATCTTCCTCCACTGGCGTACAAACGGCTAGTGGCGCACTGAAAGTGCTCCCGAATATCTTTGGTTTTGCGGATGGTGGCTCGCGCTATGAAGGGGTAACGGAAGCGATTGCTATCGGATTGATGGCTGCCGGTCAAGCTACCAGCGTGGTGGCCGAGCGTCTGGCAACCACGGAGAATTACCGCCGCCGTCGTGAAGAGTGGCAAATCCAGTACCAACAGGCACAGTCTGAGGTCGATGCATTACAGAAACAGTTGGATGCGTTGGCGGTGCGCGAGAAAGCGGCTCAGACTTCCCTGCAACAGGCTAAGGCGCAGCAGGTGCAAATTCGGACCATGCTGACTTACCTAACGACTCGTTTCACCCAGGCGACTCTGTACCAGTGGCTGAGTGGTCAATTATCCGCGTTGTACTATCAGGCGTATGATGCCGTGGTTGCTCTCTGCCTCTCTGCTCAAGCTTGCTGGCAGTATGAATTGGGTGATTACGCTACCACTTTTATCCAGACCGGTACTTGGAATGACCATTATCGTGGTCTGCAAGTGGGAGAAACTCTGCAACTCAATTTGCATCAGATGGAAGCGGCCTATTTGGCTCGTCACGAACGCCGTCTTAATGTGATCCGTACTGTGTCGCTCAAAAGCCTATTGGGTGATGATGGTTTTGGTAAGTTAAAAACTGAGGGCAAAGTTGACTTTACATTAAGCGAAAAGCTGTTTGACAACGACTATCCGGGACACTATTTGCGCCAGATTAAAACTGTGTCAGTGACGTTGCCGACGTTGATCGGGCCGTATCAAAACGTGAAAGCAACGCTCACTCAGACTAGCAGCAGTACATTGTTAGCAGCAGATATCAATGGTGTTAAACGTCTCAATGATCCGACAGGTAAACAGGGTGATGCGACGCATATTGTCACTAACCTGCGGGCCAGCCAGCAGGTGGCGCTCTCTTCTGGCATTAATGATGCCGGTAGCTTTGAGCTGCGTTTGGAAGATGAGCGCTATCTATCGTTTGAGGGTACGGGTGCGGTCTCCAAATGGACGCTTACCTTCCCGCGTTCGGTGGATGAGCATATTGATGGCAACACATTGAAGGCGGATGAGATGCAGGCCGCACTGTTGGCGAATATGGATGATGTACTGGTGCAGGTGCATTATACCGCCTGCGACGGCGGTGCCAGCTTCGCAAACCAAGTCAAGAAGACACTCTTTTAAATTAACTTTTAACTAAGACTTCCCACTCTGGTTGCCAGAGTGGGAAAGGATCTGTCATATCTAAAATCAATCTTGCGATCTTTCTCCATTTCATTGGAAGGGAAGCTTTAAAACAAAATAAAAGGAATATGATATGAGTACGCCTGATACTGTTCTTTATACTCAAACCCCAACAGTCAGCGTGTTAGATAATCGCGGCCTGTCCATTCGCGATATCGGTTTTCACCGTGTTGTGATCGGGGGGGATGCTGACACCCGCGTCACTCGTCACCAGTATGATGCCCGTGGACACCTGAACCACAGTATTGACCCACGCTTGTATGATGCAAAGCAGGCTGATAACTCGGTGAAGCCTAATTTTGTCTGGCAGTATGATCTGGCCGGTCATGCCTTGCGGACAGAGAGTGTCGATGCTGGTCGTACTGTGGCATTGAATGATATTGAAGGTCGTCCGGTAATGACGATGAATGCGACAGGTGTTCGTCAGACCCGTCGCTATGAAGGTAATACCTTGCCTGGTCGCTTGTTATCTGTGAGTGAGCAAGTTTCCGGCCAAGAGATTTCTCAAGTGACAGAGCGCTTTATCTGGGCTGAGAATACAATCGCAGAGAAAGAGTATAACCTCTCCGGTTTGTGTATCCGCCACTATGACACGGCGGGCGTTACCCGGTTGATGAGTCAGTCACTGGCGGGTGCCATGTTATCCCAATCTCACCAATTGCTGGCTGAGGGGCAGGAGGCTAACTGGAGCGGTGACGACGAAACTGTCTGGCAGGGGATGCTGGCGAGTGAGATCTATACGACACACAGTACAACCAATGCCATCGGGGCTTTACTGACCCAAACCGATGCGAAAGGCAATATCCAGCGTCTGGCTTATGACATTGCCGGTCAGTTAAAAGGCAGTTGGTTGACGGTGAAAGGCCAGCGTGAACAGGTGATTGTTAAGTCCCTGAGTTGGTCAGCCGCAGGTCATAAATTGCGTGAAGAGCACGGTAACGGCGTGATTACCGAGTACAGTTATGAACCGGAAACTCAACGTTTGATGGGTATCACTACCCGCCGTACCGAAGAGAGTCAATCAGGAGCGAGAGTATTGCAGGATCTCCGCTATAAGTATGATCCGGTGGGGAATGTCGTCAGTATCCATAATGATGCCGAAGCCACCCGCTTTTGGCGTAATCAGAAAGTGGAGCCGGAAAATCGCTATGTTTATGATTCTCTGTATCAGCTTATTAGCGCAACAGGGCGTGAAATGGCTAATATTGGCCAGCAAAGCAACCAACTTCCCTCGCCCGCTATGCCTGTTCCTGCCGACGACAACACTTATACCAATTACCTGCGTACTTATAGTTATGACCGTGGCGGTAATTTGGTTCAAATCCGACACGGTTCACCCGCGACTCAACATAGTTACACCACAGATATCACCGTTTCAAACCGCAGTAACCGGACGGTATTGAGTATATTAACGACAGATCCAACCCAAGTGGATGCGCTATTTGATTCCGGCGGTCATCAGAAGACGTTAATACCGGGGCAAAATCTGGATTGGAATATTCGTGGTGAATTGCAACGAGTAACACCGGTGAGCCGCGAAAATAGCAGTGACAGTGAATGGTATCGTTATAGCAGTGATGGAATGCGGCTGCTAAAAGTGAGTGAACAGCAGACGGGCAACAGTACTCAAGTACAACGGGTGACTTATCTGCCGGGATTAGAGCTGCGTACAACTGGAGTGGCAGATAAAACAACCGAAAGTTTGCAGGTGATGACGGTAGGTGAAGCGGGCCGCGCACAGGTAAGGGTATTGCACTGGGAGAGCGGTAAACCGGCAGATATCGACAACAATCAGGTGCGCTATAGCTACGATAATCTGCTCGGCTCCAGCCAGCTTGAACTGGATAGCGAAGGGCAGATTCTCAGTCAGGAAGAGTATTATCCGTATGGCGGCACGGCGGTATGGGCAGCGAAAAATCAAACAGAAGCCAGCTACAAATTTATTCGTTACTCCGGTAAAGAGCGGGATGCCACCGGGTTGTATTATTACGGTTATCGCTATTATCAGCCTTGGGTGGGCCGCTGGTTGAGTGCTGATCCGGCGGGAACCGTGGATGGGCTGAATTTATACCGGATGGTGAGGAATAATCCCATCACATTGACTGACCATGACGGATTAGCGCCGTCTCCGAACCGTAATCGGAATACATTTTGGTTTGCTTCATTTCTGTTTCGTAAACCTGATGAGGGAATGTCCGCGTCAATGAGACGGGGACAAAAAATTGGCAGAGCCATTGCCGGCGGGCTTGCGATTGGCGGTCTTGCGGCTGCCATTGCGGGTACGGCTGGCGCGGCTCTCCCCGTCATTCTGGGGGTTGCGGCCGTAGGCGCAGGGATTGGGGCGTTGATGGGGTATAACGTGGGTAGCCTGCTGGAAAAAGGTGGGGCATTACTCGCTCGACTCGTACAGGGGAAATCGACGTTAGTACAGTCAGCGGCGGGCGTTGCTGCTGGGGCGAGTTCAGCCGCGGCTTATGGTGCGCGAGCACAAGGTGTAGGTGTTGCATCAGCCGCCGGGGCGGTAACGGGCGCGGTGGGATCATGGATAAATAATGCTGACCGTGGGATAGGTGGCGCTATTGGGGCCGGGAGTGCGGTAGGTACCATTGATACCATGTTGGGGACTTCCGCCACTCTTACCCATGAAGTTGCGGCAGCGGCGGGTGGGGCGGCTGGTGGGATGATTACTGGTACACAAGGGAGTACCAGAGCAGGGATTCATGCCGGTATTGGCACCTATTATGGTTCTTGGATTGGTTTTGGTTTAGATGTCGCCAGCAACCCTGCCGGACATTTAGCCAATTACGCCGTGGGTTATGCCGCTGGTTTGGGGGCCGAAATGGCGATCAACAGAATAATAGGTGGCGGATTTTTGGGTAGGCTCTTAGGCCGGGCTGTCAGCCCATATGCTGCTGGTTTAGCCAGACAATTAGTGCATTTCAGCGTCGCCAGACCTTTCTTTGAGCCGATATTTAGTGTTCTCGGTGGGCTTGCCGGTGGCATTGGAACTGGCCTGCACAGAGTGATGGGAAGAGACAGTTGGATCTCCAGAGCGCTAAGTGCTGCGGGTAGTGGTATAGATCATGTTGCTGGCATGATTGGTAATCAGATCAGAGGCAGAGTCTTGACCACAACCGGGATCGCCAATGCGATAGACTATGGAACCAGCGCTGTGGGAGCCGCACGACGGCTTGTCTCTTTGTAGTCAACATTATTAGAAATCTCCGTCCAATATTGGGCGGAGATTTCCGGGTGGAATGCGGTTACTTTAATATCAAAAACAATTTAATTTTTTAATACGCTCATAATACTCATGGCTTGCTCTTTATCTTTTACCCCCATTCTGAATGAAGGACTTAAAGGAGTTTGAATAGTCGCCGTGACAAGATGAGTACCTTTAAATGATACTGTCATTTGAGTGCCGATATTTTTATTGATTAAAGCATCAAAATGAGGAAAGCATTGTTTATCGTTTTTTATCGCTATTTCTATCTGGTCATTACCGCCTTCATCTGGCCCTAAATAATTGATTTTATCGGTACAAACGTGAGTTAAGATAAAATTGCCACCGGATGAAAATGCAAATTTCAATCCCTCTTCTGCTTGTGTTTGTCTGTTTGGGATGTTTTTACCGGAGCACCCGGTTATTACAGAGAGAAGTAATATAATAACAAACAAATTTTTCATGATTTCAACCTCAATTTAAGGTGGAATTTCTTTGTCCACGTAATGATCTCGATATACCCGTCATCTTTCAAGTTGCTTCTTTGTTGGCTGCACTCACTCACCCCGGTCACATAGTTATCTATGCTCCCGGGGATTTACTCTCTTGCCGCCGCGATGCATATTGAAAGATAACGGGTATATAATCCAAAACCAGATTAGGAGTAATTATTGCAATAATACCGATAGTAATTCGAATTGAATAATTTAATTTTTTCTTCTACGTTAATGAAGGAAATTCGCTGAAATCTGTTCATTAGATGAGCTTGACAAAAGTATCGTTGTCGAATAATTCCTGTCTGGTTAGGGAGCGTTACGTATTCGGTACAATTAAGGTTGCCTAATTAGCTTACAATGTGGGTTTATGCAAGTATTATTGCGCCGATGTTTAATATCTACAGGCGGGTCAGAAAATAGAACTTGTTTTAAACACCTCTTAGACGCCATATAATAACTTCTTATTTTCCATACAAATTCAGCTAACAGGATTATGTTATGAGTACTAAAGTTACACCTATCCCATCATTTGGTCGTGAAATGGCTCTCAATGAGTCAACTGTTCTGATTGATCAGGAGCACATCAACACGCTAATAGAAAAGATCGATATTTCGCAACCTGCGGCGGTGATCAGCTATGGTGCTCAGTCTATGGGAGGGATTGCCCGTTTTGCTGATACGTTATTGGAGAATGTAAAAACCAAAGAAGCTGATGAGGTAGGCCAAAAACTCTCGGATTTGGTTATGTTTATTCGTGAACATGATGCGTTGTCCCCGGAAGAGAAAAGTAGTCGCTTTCTGAGAAAATTACCGTTGATCGGCGGGATTTTTAAGAAAGCTGAACGCACTATGATTGATCAAAAGACGCTAACACAACAGGTCGATACCATCGCCACTCATCTGGATAGTGCAATGCTTAACTTGCTGCGTGATATCACTGTGTTAGATCAACTCTATGATCGCAATCTAGGTTTCTATAAAGAGATATCGCTCTATGTTGAAGCGGGCAAACAGAAGTTGCAACAGATTAAAACGGTGGAGTTGCCCTCATTACAGAGAAAGGCTGAAATGTCTCAAGATATGATGGATGCGCAGAGTGTTAAAGATCTGCTGGAAAATATTAATCGCTTTGAACGCCGTCTTCACGACCTGGAACTGTCAAAAACCATTGCTATACAGACAGCACCGCAGATCCGGATTGTACAAAATAATAACCAGCAACTGGCGGAAAAGATCCAGAGTAGCATCCTTTCTACATTGCCAATCTGGAAAAGTCAGATGGTACTCAATCTGTCACTGAAAGCTCAGAGTAGAGCGGCTAAATTGCAAAAAGAGGTGGCCGATACGACCAACGAATTATTACGCAAAAATGCTGAAATCCTGCAACAAAGCAGCATTGCAACGGCTACTGAAGTGGAACGCTCTATCGTTGACATTGAAACCTTGCGTGATGTGCAGAGCCGTTTAGTCAATACGATTGAGGATACAATGCGCATTGCGTCAGAAGCGCGCATTAAGCGGACTGAGATTGAGAAAGAACTCTCCTCAATGGAAGGTAATTTACGTCAGCGTTTAACTGCGGCGGCTAATGCACAATATTAGTCATCTCATTAGATGCTTTCCTGACAGTAATAGATATTAAGAAGAGTAAAATACCCTATGCCTACACCTCAATCATCGTCTGACCGTGATGCGGAACAGTATCAGGAACAGGAAGTAGTGTCCCTGTTCGGTAGCATCAAGCGGTCTCTGTCACGTGTACTGTTTCATATCAAAGTCTTTATCCTCGCTTTTATACTGGCTTGTATTGTTTTGTATACTCCTTGGCCTTTTTTGGCCTTGCCTGCGGGTGGTGGTCATATTTCCACCATAGTGGTGGTATCAGTCTATATCGGATTGCTGGCTCTCTATCCGTCACGTCCATATAGGCCGGCGACTTTGGCCGGTTGGTTAGTGGTGGTGTTGAGTCCGCTGGCGGGGCTGTGGGCCGTTGCCCCGTTGTTTGGCGGGTTAGCGGCTTTGTTCATCACGATTATCAGACAACGTAAACTAGAGGTAAGCAAGTTCCCGTTATTACTGATAATAGCGAGTACTATTGCCGCGTTGTTTAGAATTGATGCCCATGCGATTCCTGTTTGGTTTGGTGTCGTATTTTTTGTTGTCGTGCTGGTAACGGTGTTGATGGAGCCTTGGAATAATTTTCGACGGCAGAAAGCGCTGCAACAGCAACAACAGATGGTTGCTCGTCAACAGGCAGAGGAGCAGCGTCGGCAAGATGAGACACGGGCAGAGTTTGCTGAATACTATGAGCAATTGGCTCAGATCAAGCGTTATAAGTCTGGTGTGGCGTATGAGATGCAGGAACTGGTTAGCCTGATTGAGGAGAAAACGCAGGCGATCATTGGCTGTATGCAGGCAGATGCCAGGGATGTCACTCCCGGTAAGTTATTTCTTAACCGTTATTTGCCAATGATTGTCAAGGCATTGGAACGTTGTGTTTTGTTAGAAGAGCAAAACGCTGATAGTGCGCAATTCGAAGAGGTGAAATCCCTAACTTATCAAGGGATACAGGAAATGAGTGTAGTATTTAGCGAAATGCACCAGCGTCTACTAGATAACGATATCGACGATCTATTGGTCGATCTAAAAGTAATGAATCAGTTGATCCGTACCCAAGGGTTTGGGCGCTAAGCATGATTAAAAAGGTTGAAAAAATTGATGGCAATTATTGCATGAGCTTGTAAATAACTTGAATTCTGGATAAAAAATTAAATTAAGTGCCTGTTCCAAGATCAGAACTTTCGACCAAGAAAAAGACGATCTAAGTCAGGAACAGGTATGCACAAATTAGTTGAACTTTTCAGTGATATCGACAATTTTTCTCGTGTTTTCATTCCACAATGGTTCTCTATTTCTTCTCCCAATTTTACTTTTGTGTACAGAGTCCAAATGCTGTGCTGCTTGGCCGTTGCCAGTGAGAAGGTGAAGAATTGCGGCACTACAACAGGTCATCTTAGAGTTATTTGATTGTGATATCAGACATTTGTTACATTCTCAGAGGAATTGTTCTGCCAATAAGAGTGCCGCGATGATAATCATTATGGTGCCGGATACCTGGCCGACAATGTGCGCGGCCTGTGGGCGGGTTTTTAGGATTGCCCGGGAACCATACCCGACTATCAGATAAATTACACCACAACTTAAAATGTGAAGCAGACCCAGTGCCATAATTTGTACCGGGATCGGCCAGTCGGCTGTCGGATCGGTGAACTGCGGCAACAGTGCCAGGAATAGCAGGAAGACTTTCGGGTTCAGGCCACTGACACAGAGTCCCTTTATCGCCCATTGGGACTTGGAACCTATCTCCCGCTCATCGCTGTCTGTAGGTACGGAAGGATGACGGATCATGTTAATGCCAAGCCACAGCAGGTAACCCGCTCCGGCTACTGTTAACACTGTCATAGCGACTGGTGTACCAGCAACTAGTGCTCCTACACCGGCTGCCACAACAACTGTCGCAATGAGGTGCCCACACAGTAATCCCATGACCGCAGGAAGTACTACACGACCGTGCATACCCGCAGAGATAGCGTAAGCCCAGTCTGCTCCCGGAGTGATGATAAACAAAACGGAGACAACCCAGAATGCGGCAAACAGACTTAACTCCATAGTTTTATTCCCCAATCAGATTGCAGGGTTACAGCTTCTACAGTCACAAGTTGTAGTGTCTTCCAGTCTGAAAGATTCCTGCAACATGAGTAAATACGCATATTATTTCCACCTTTATTATTCCCATTTCCGGATTACCATTTTGATGAAAAATATAAGTACATCCGGGCTGTTTACATCAGTGGAAAGAATATCCTTCTATCGTTAAAATGTGCTTCCAACTTTGGTTATTTTGATACGGATAAAAGAGAGATCCTTCCAAATGGATAAGATTGATCGCAAGATTCTTGCTGAACTACAGGCGGACGGTCGTCTTTCTGTGACTGACCTTGCTGAACGGGTAGGTCTCAGCCTTTCACCATGTCATCGCCGGGTTCGGTCACTGGAACAATCGGGGATTATCAGAGGCTATCGTGCTCATCTTGATCCTAGCAGCCTTGGTTTTAACTTTTCCGCGATTGTGTTCGTAACCTTGCGTGAAGGGGACAGGTTGGCAATCAGGTCATTTGAAGACGCCGTTACGGAAATACCGCAGATTATCTTGGCGCAAAGGCTTTTCGGTGATCCTGACTATCTCATGCACGTCGTTACGCATGATCTGCCAGCTTTCCAGAAGCTCTATGACGAACGGTTGTCTAGCATGCCCGGCGTTCAGCGCCTAATATCTACCCTCGTCATGAAAACCGTTATCCAGGATCGCCCTCTTCCGTTGACATAGGCATTTAAAGGTTATCAATGAAAGAAACGTGCTCGCTTTGTTCGGACGATTAATTTGATAAATCTCCGTATAAATATTCGCTAACTGACAGGGAGGTCTAAAATATTTCTTTATAATATTTTTAAAGCTTTTTTGTGACGAAATATTCTTTTTTTATATTTTCAGTGTTGATTAGGAGGAAATACGGAATTGCTTATCAGAGAGATATAGCTGGCTCTCTTATATTCGTTTTGCTGTGTTTAGACATGGGCGTTATATCGCTATTTTTCAGGAAGCACTCTAAATAACCGCACCAAAATAGTAGAGCATTTAAGAGAATTATCTTTTGATTTAACTGTTTTGATCTACCGTAAAATGCAAAAACTTACCTAAAAAAACCTGATACCAATAATAGAGATATCAGATAGAGCATTAGGGTTGGTATGAAAGTCGCGACTCGTACTTATCCAACGCGAAAACTCACTTGGGATTTTGATTCTAACGGTAAGAAAATAAAACCTATGACTGCAAAATGTGAACGATTACAACAGCTCGCCGGGCACGTCGATTTTTCGGCTCTTATTCCCCCTTTGTTGGCTCTTCCTGCCGATGAAGCGTTTGCTATCACCGCGGTTTCTCCACAGGCTGATGCTGAGCTGCTACGCACCATCTACAGCCAATATATTACGGAGCATCACGATTGGATAAAACAAGTAGGGGAAGTATGTGGCCCGCCTCCCTGGATTGTTCGTAGCTCAGGTCTGGAAGATGGTACAATTTTCGCCAATGCGGGTGGTTACGTGAGTGTAATTTGTCGTCATACCGCGGATTTTGCTGACACTGTTGGTGAGGTTACTTTCAGTGGATTTGCATCTCAGGCTATCGCACAACAACGGCTAATCAATCCTGATTATCAGCCACAGCCAATCACCTGTTTTGTTCAGCGGTTGATTGAAGGTGTTCCATTCCAGGTGGAACCTTTACAGGCACCCTATCTGACAGCCGATGCATGTCATCGTTTGTATAAAATTATCAGGCAGTTGCATCAACATTTTTCTGAAATTGCGTTGGATACTGAGTGGGTGTTGGAAACCGATCATGGCTTGGTATCAGCCACTGGACTGACCTTGGCCGCTTCTGATGGCGTCCGGGGAGAACTGGCGTTTGGTTTTGGCTTTGCGGCGGCACAATCGCCCGGATCAAGGGTAAACTCAGTCGCCTATCATTGGCCGACATTAACCGCTCCTTTGTGGTATGGAACACAATTACGTCAGGTACATGTAGATAAACTTTGGTTAGTGCAGGTGCGCCCGGCACCCGGTTACACGCTTGAACGTCGTGTTCAACGATTAACTGCCGAAGTACGAACCGAGCTGGTGCGTTGTATGCAAACAGTACCGGTGACAGCACTACTGCCTCCTTCGGCTCCTTCTTTAGGCAGCTTCCTTTCTGCATCGACATTGGATGATGCCTGGTCCCGTTACCTGCGTCTCTCCCCATCTGTGCAAGCGGCGCTTACCGCTGTCTTCGTTGAATATGGGGTGGCTAGTGAACACGCTGGCATCATGTTCCGCCAACAAAATCTGCCGGTTTTCCTTGCACAACTGACGGATATACCCGCTGTTCCTTGGGTAGTCATTGATAGTATGGGGGAATTGGCCTACTTTAGTGCACAAAAGCCGTTTATCGAACTGAAAACGGAAACCGCCGAATCGGTTAATTTGCCTGCCTCAGTACAACGTGTGTTTGACGACAGTGAATCTCTGTCAATAACCGAGCTTACATCTCAGCGTGTTACCGATATTCTGCAAAATACATTGACTGGCTTACCGGTGTTAGCGGAAAAGAGCTATACCATACTTAAACAGCGTACGATTTTCCCAACAGACGCTTGGCTGCAAAATGGTAATGCTGTTCGCAGTCCTAGTTTAACAGGTTGGCTCCTCGCACAGGCAGGAGAGAGAGCGACTGAGTGTTTCCCCTCGGATTGGCAGACAACGGATGCAACGGCAGATTATCTCTGTGCCCTCAGCGCCAAAAATAATCCGCAATCTGCGTTACCGCGCTTATGCAAAGCTATTCCAACACTTGCAGATAGGTTCATCCAACTCAATGATCTGCGCCTAATTATGCAATTAATTAAAACCGAAGCATGGATTGAAAAATTGCCGTCCGTCCAATTAACGTCATTGGTCGATGCTGCAATAACCGCACCGTATAGCGACGCACGCCTATTGCTAGAATGTATACTCCACGTACTTGCAGATACAGAAATTCTGCCCATTTATGAAGATACTGAGCGGTTAAATATCGTACATTCTCTGGTTGGTGCGGCAGAGTCCACGCTTTCTCCGGCCTCTCTATTAGAGATAATATATCACGGCCAACTAGCGCCGACTGCGCTCGCTAGCTTGGTATGCGCCCCAAAAGCGTTTGCTGCCTATCTGGCGTTTTTGACTCCGCTGAAATGTTTTAAGCCTGCCGCTGCATTAGCTGGAGCTAGTGAAGCAGCCGATTTACTGCAAGCTACCGCCAGCCTCATGGAGACTCTTCATAAAGCAAACTTACCGACATTGCAGGGCCTTTGTCGCATTGATCTGGTGAATACTTATGATCTAGTGCTTAAGGCGGTATTAACCGATGTGGTTGATCGGCGTGATCCCATCACATATCAGCGTTATCTGGATCTGCTGAGTGGTTGGATCGCATTTGCCCGACTATCGACTCTTTTTGTCACGGAAAAGGCTGCATTACGCTCTTTCTTAAGATGGATAGAGCGTGCTCGCTATCAACCCATACCAGATAATTTTTTGCTCGGGTTAAAAGAAAACGTTGCGGAATGTTTGGGCGACGACTTCTTACGCTGGCAAGTTTTAATGCCTATTGCCGGCAATATGGCGCCTGATCAACTGCCTATAGAAAATGCTCATCAACTACACAATCTCTTACACCAATGGATGCTGGTCCGCTTCCGAGCTGGAACAGGTTCTGAATTGCCCGCACCTTTACGCAAACTGATAAATATCGCGGATGGCTTTGGTGATGCACGCTCTTGTCTGTTGAGGTTAACACGGAACGTTCTAGAGATTTCATTACCCTTTGTGGTACATAAAGCCAGTTTCCTCTTCTATGAGCAGGAGTTAATCGTTGAATTTGCCGAACTGCCAAACGCTTCGCAAGAGGACATTGGCCGTTTACATGTATTCGAAGCCTTGGCATTGCGTATCGTCGAATGGCAACCTATATGGCGAGTATCACTGAATCGAGTCTGTCAGTTAGGCACTTGGACACTTTTCTTGCGCATGCGGCGTACTGATGGAGCACGTTGGCAAGCTGAGGATCTCCATCAATTGGTGCTCTGGCTACGGGTGCTGTTCGATACAGCTTACGATTTCTCGTATATTCCTAACGATGAAGTTTCACATGTGTATGAAATGGTTGGTCATTCTCCTTGGCCTGAGCTGTTTCGCGCTTATGCCGCTTATCGCGCAGTGGTTGATTTTTCTATTCAACGTATCACAGTCTATTCATTGCCCTTTGCCACAACGCTAGCAGCACTCTGTTTGAACCAGTCTGTGCGTGATGAGGTAATTGGAGCTTGCATTGCCGGTTTTGAAGGTGCCTGGAAAGCCTTTCATTGTATAGTTGAAAAGTTGGAGAGAGCAGATGCTGACCAGAATCAGTGGGAGATCTTTCATACCACAGCCGGACAACTGGGATTGCTGCTTTCAGCGATGTGGCCGGAACAGACACTAATGCGAATGGTACAAGTGCCGCTATCACCGGTTGCCGCTGAGCGAATAGGCGTAAGTCTGTTGCATCGTCGTGACTTGACTCTCACATTGCAACAGCTAATTGCAGAGCCGGAAAATGTCGCTTTGCGCGATTTGGTGTTACACCATGTTCCTGAAATTGCTGTGAATGTAAACTCTGTCGCTACAATCGCAGATGAAATTGCGGTCTGGCAAAGTAAGTTTAAACGCTGTAAGGAATACCTGCTCGCTTATCATGCCGATTTACTCTCTGACAGCCAATGCCAACAATTCGTCAAACAGCTTGGGCTGGTACCTTATGGCATAACTGAGGAAATTGAAACCTATATTCAACGTGCTCTAACTTACACCGCAGCAGAGGTGAAAGGCCGTTTTAAACTAGCGGAAGTTGATCCTATTGCTATTATTCGAGCTATAAATACAGAGGTTTGCGTATGACTGTTCAAGGGGAAATCATGTCAGTATCAGAGAATTACATTCGGCGATTGATTATCAAAGTTGCCTGCGACACGACAGGTGATAGCGCGGAAGAATTAATCGAGCGTGGACGACTAGAGATCCCTGCACGCGATGCGATTGAATTTGTGGTACGACTGGAAGCGCTATTCGATTGTACCTTGGGGTGGCTGCGATATGAGCCTTTGTTGATGGAGATCGATGAATTTTCGGTAATCGTAAGCAATGACCTTAACGCGCGTGTATCTACTGCATCAATGTTATCTCATCCCCAAGAAGACCTTGTTTAAAATTTTGTACAGTTGTCATTTCATGGGCGGTGAATTTCCAGGCCGCCTGTTTAGCACTTTGCGGATAAGTGCTGCTTTTGCTGTTTATTTCTCACGTTCATATATATACCCTATGGATTTAAAGAAGCGTCGCGACAGCAAGAGAGCGAATCCCCGTGAGCATAGCAAACTATGTGACCGGGATGAGTGCAGCCAACAAAGAGGCAACTTGAAAGATGACGGGTATATTGAGTCAGGTGAAAAACAGGAAATAAATCTGCTTAATAAAGAAGAATCTATGTCAAGCCGAGATCAGTTAGCGGAACGTCGTGGAAAAATGAAGAAAATAGCCAGTTTTATTCATTAGTAAATATGGAGATAAATAATAATGACTTCACAATCTATTAAAAACGTTGTCTTAAAAGAGTGGAATGGTGATGCAGAAGAGATAAGAAAAGTTGTGGATATTTGGTATCTTTCTTCAATTAAGTGTCATAATTTTGTGAGTGAGAGTTTTTGGCACTCATGTAAGGAGGATATGATGAATATATATATTCCTAGCGCTGAAACTGTAGTTGCCAAATATGATGATGAAATTGTTGGGTTTATCAGTTTAGTTGATAATATTCTGGCGTCAATATTTGTTCATCCTGATTTTCAAGGTAAAGGAATTGGAAAGAAATTACTATCCGATGCCTTCGATAAAAGAAGTGATTTAGTTCTTAACGTTTATTCAAAAAATAAACTGGCGAGAGATTTTTATAAAAGAAATGGTTTTGTCGAGGAAAAGCAAGGTGTAGATGAACGTACTGGTGAGTTAGAAATTACAATGAAGTGGAATAGCTAATTAATTTTTAAAGATGAGATATTAAAATGGCTGATAGTAGTAATGTACAGGCTCGATACCAGGAGCTGGTGATATACTGAAAACAGAAGAAAAGCTCACTGAATATGGTGACCTTGAAACCGCCTCAATGCTGATTCATCATGCTCATGATGAAATGGGTATATTGTCAAAAATTAATGTTGAACATGTTTTTCATGGTGAAATAAACCGAAGAGGAAATGCAGTTGGTTTTCACCATGAAGCGGGGATTGGTTACCAAGGAAAAGCCATATTACTGCGATCACTGTGCCACCAAATGCTCAAGGTATCTATCGTGGAAAGATAGAAGTATTTAACCCTCAAACTGGACAATGGGTGCAGAAAGGCCCTGAATCGACATTTTTCCCTCAATCATGGAGTAGCCAGCAAATAATGTCAGAAATTAGAGGAGCTCATAAGAATGCTACTATACAACCAAATGGAAAATGGGAAGGGGTATCGCCAAGTGGTGTAACAATTGGTGGCTATTTAGATCGTAATGGAAATATAAATACTGCGTTTCCAGTCCTTTAAGGTAAGGGTAAAAATGAAATATTTTATTGATGAGCGCGGTCATTGCCGTGTTAAAACTGAAATGGAATATCATCTTATATCATCATTTTTAGAAGATGATGTTCAAAGTAGTTTATATGGTGTTAATGCATATATTTCTGCATGTGACTCTGTAAAAAGTGAACACATCCCAGAGTGGAAAGGTACAGGTAACGCCCATACTGTTACCATCAAACCGGATGGCGTTGAAATTTTTAACGAATACACAGAAGAAAGCCTACAGATTGCAACCATAGAAGAATTTAGAGGTTATCTTGAGAAGTGGAAGGAATTACTTCTGAGTAGAGAATAAACATCAAAAGGCCGAAAGATCTCCGTGATCTTCCGGCTTTGTTCTTATTTACCGTGGCGAATACCCATGATAGACCAGCACTTCTTCGTGGCTCAAATGCACTTCCCTTAGCTGTTCAATCCCTGCCGTAATGCATTCCCCCCTTATAGTCACCAATGAGTTCGCGTATACTCAGTTTGATTTCCCTGACAGAATATTTTTAAGCTCTCATTTTTTCAATCAAAGTTTCATAAGGTGTTTTACTTTTCAAGTCACCACATAGTCTGTGATATATGTGATTTGTGATAGTGGTAAAACTCCTTCCCCTCCTATTTCAGCTAAATCTGTCTCTTTTAATTTTTTCTCTGATATTGCCTATATATATTCAATATTAGCAATCCAGTTTTTTTGACGCTATATATCGATGTTGAGCTGAAAAGAGAGGAATATTAATTGCCCTTGTTGTTGCCTGAATTTCCCATTTCTATATGAATTCTTTAGTGTTAGATATTTTTTTAGGTGATGGAAATAATACCTTTGGCGGTAAAGAAGCACTTTATTTAAACACAAATATCTAATCGTTTAATCGTAAAATATTATATTAATTTGGGTTGCTTAATAGTTGCAGTAGTACTTTTAAATATCACTCTATAACGTAAAAGTTAGATATAAAAATCCACTAATAAATAACTTCCCTCCCTAAATTTCGTCATTATTTACTCAAGGTATTATAAAGAACTAAATAATATGATTTAAAAATATGTTTGTATAGAAATAATCATATTAATAAATAATTAAAATTATCAATAATTGATATTTAGATATATAGATGGGTGATTATAATCAAAAGTTACTATTAATGAGATTTGCAATATAGCGAAAAATAAGGGGCATAAAATGACATTTGCCTTTGACCTTATCGTATAAAAATAGACAAAGGATCACTGCAATGGTTTCTATATCCAAAGATTTCACTAACCTGCTCAATACCCTGATCGATGGACAGATTGAGGCTGCGGGTCGTCAGACCGAATGGTTCAACATGAGTCCTGATGAGCGTACCGACTACATCAGGCAGGTAGACGAGCGGTTACAGGAAATGCAGCAGAGCACTCTGAGTGTGCTGGCTGCTCAACATTTTCAGATGCAGGACAACCCCGTTTCTGTCGGCGACCAGTTGCAGACGCTACAGGAAAGACGGCAGCAGATGAATAATGTGCCTGGCACACCGGCTATCAATGCCTACAAGCAGCAACTGGACCGCGACATCCTGTTATACCGCCGCCAGCAGACGGCCATAACGCACTTTGACAGCACTTGGCGTAAGGCTTTGGTCATGCTCAACCCCGACGGCTCCAAGCCTCTGAACGTGACGACACTGAGAGAAAATGCGGCGGACAAGCAGGCTAAGTTGGATACCGAGATCAAACGTCTGGAACAGCAACTGACCATACAAGTGGCTGATTCCACGTTCAGCCAAAAATACGTGACGCTGTTTTCCGAGCTACAAGCCTATAAGGACGTCAATGCCCGCTATAACGCCTTGCTCAAGGCATCCTCTACGGAAGAGGCTTCGGCTCTCGGTGCGTTGACCAAGGTGCCTCAGGCCTCCGATGATCTGCCGGTAAATATTTCATTGCTGATGATGGAGGAGCGGCCTGGTTACATCCGCATGAATGTCGCGCTAGTTAATGCCAGCACCGATGGCCGCTTCAAGGACTTTTTCCTGGAGAACGGTCGGCTGGTGGTGCCGACGGACGGGGTACTCAATTTCTCCTTCGGTACCGCAGCCCGCTCACTGGCCTGGCAACAACAATACCGACTCAAGAGTGAGCCGCCATCTTTTCGCTCGCCGACGTATACGCCAATTCGCTCGGTGCTGGTCAAAACCGAATTCGTCGAGAAGTACTTCGCCAACTACTTGGTTTCAGAAAGCACCTTGCGCGGAGGCTTCAAGGCGCAGTTGCTGAGTAACGGTCGCAAGATGCTGCTGACCAGCGTTGACCGCAAAGTACCGAACCAGATCGGGATTCAGGTGTCCGGTCAGGCTCCGAATACGACCATTACCCGTGAGGTGCCATTAGCAAGCGCCTTGAGTGACCTGATCAACCAGAATGCGGATATCGCGAGCTTCCAGACTATCGGCCTGGAGGGGTTTCGCCGGAGCAGTTACCATCCGGATCGTGATGGACTTTTCGTCAATATCCATGAGCTGGAACGTTCGGTCGGTTTTGCCGGTCGCCAGTACTTGCTGGAAATGCCTCAGGGTAATGATTATCTGTCCGCGACGCCTTTTGGCGTGATGAGCGTTGACGGCGACAAGGTTAGTAGCAGTCATTTAAGCAAGGCACAGACTGACACACTGTATCAATACAATGCTGCATTTTTCGAGAAGCTGGAGCAACTGCGTGGCGGTGGTACGAAGGTCAGTCGCCTGTTTGAAGGCAGCAGCGAGCGCACCGTGTTCGTGCAGCAGCTAGTACGTTTGCTTGAACGTAATCACATCACCCCCGCAGGAGTGTTGGTGCCGGAGTACCCCCGTAACAACATGCGCGATATTAAGGGTAATAATTTGAACAAGGTGCTGTGGGAACAGGCGTTCGCCGCTTCGGTTTGGCAGAGCAGCAATAATGACCCGTTACTGTTTGGGCTGGCGACGAGATTGGTGAAAAACCCGGCTGTGGTCAAGGTCCTGCAAAATGGCTATGTGCAAAGTGACATCGCTCAGGCCAAGGAGCTACTGGCACCGCTGTACGAACAATGGCGTACTCGGGCCATCGAAGCGGAAATCCAGCGGGTCGCCAGCGCTAATGCAACACAGCATCCAAGTAACCCGAAAGTACATGTTTTCGATCAGGCAGAGGTTGAACGTTCGCTGGATGGCAAGTTGCTCACCCTGTTGTTGACAGGTCCTCAGGGCCTTGAGAATGCCGATGCGCAACTGCGTTCGGTGGTTGAGGCGGCGCTGTTGAGTAATGAAGGCAGGAGCCTGCGCAAACAGATTTTGTTCCATGCCTTGCGCCCGGTAGCCGATAGCTTTTCCAAAGCCGCAGTCCCGGTTAATCCTCACGTTGAACTGGGTGCCAGCAAAGTTATGATCAATAACCGGTTGAATCAGCCTGACCCGTATCTGATCCTCAATACCAGCTCTGAGGAACAAGTGCATCACGATGATTCGTACCTAATCAAAGATGATAAGTACCGCAGCTACAACCAGTTCCGTCCGGACCCCAAGAATGACGCCACACGTTATATGAATGACCTAGACACTCCGTTCGTGGGGGGGATTTCCGGGACCACCCAGACGGTCAGCAATGCCTTGCCGGAATTGTTCGGTGGCGTGTTGAGCGTCAAGCAGTACTGGCAATTCCAGATGGCCAATGCGGCCTTCATGATACGTAACGGCTATCATTCGTTCTTCGAAACCTTCTATGTCGCTGCGCGTTATGAACCTGAGGGGGCGGACAGTATCGGCAAGGAGATGTTGCGGATGTTCGACAAATATCGTGCCGAAGGCAGCAAGAAGGCGTTGCTGGGTAAGTTATATGACGGAGTGATGGCGCGAGTCTTGCCGATCATCAATCAGGGTTTGCCGGCGGTTGACGAGTTCTATCCACCGCGCTTTACTCGCATTGGTCCAAGGCCGGCACTGTTGGGGCAGGCGGTGAAGGATCTCGAACTCAAGGCCGGGCTAGCGTCTGTAGTTGATGGGTTTGAGCCCCGTCAAGGCAGCGCAGATATCCATCAGTTTGCCACTGATTCTACATTGTTTGCCAAAACCCACACCATCAGTGCTGAGGCGCTGATCAGGTCAGGACGCCTACCGGCAGAGGGGAGCGTCCAGTTGGTGAAGATTGGGTCAGGCTTGTATGAACTCGAATACACGGAGAAAAGCGCTAATGACATATCCTCAAGCAGTGTGTCGGCGTACTTCCTCGGCTACAACGGCCCGAACCAAGCCAATGCGGTACCCGCCTATGTGGACATTCCCAAGCAGGCGGCTGCGGGGAGTTTTCTGTTCACCGGTACTATGTCGGGCGGCTCGCTGGTGGTGACTAGTCTCGATGCCAATACCTATCGGGTCTACCACGATGGTCGAATCAACAGTTCGCTGCTATACGACAACGTGGTGATGGCAGTGGACTACAAAGATTACCAGGTAACTGCCACTACCGAAGGTCTCGCTGCGGCATACATGCAGTACATTAATAACGAATGGCAGTTGGTGTTCCAGCGTCAGGAGTATCAGCGAGACGGCCAGATGCTCCGGCTAAGGTCGCGTGATGACAAGGAGCCGCTCTCGATCCAGGTGGCGGACAGTCAAGTGGTTGAACGAAATGAGGCTCAATTTGCCACTTACCGTGAGCAAGTTCACCAACGACTAAAGAAAGTAGCTGCCCAGTTCGGGGTGTCAGTCGAAGGGATCACCGAGGGTGTATACACAGAGGGTGAGTTTTCTCTTGATCATCCGGCGATTGCTGCATGGGCCAAGCTGTGCGCTGAGGTTTATGACAGGCTCAACGCTGATACCAAGCAATTGGTGGACAAGCGAAACAAACTCTATGAAAACCGACGCAATACCATTCGGCGCGACTTAATTGACCAACAGATAAAGCAGCTCAATATCACTCTGGAATACTACAAGGCGCAATACGATACGGTTCTGCGTGAAGCGGGCTTTGTCGAACAAAGCTGGCTCTGGCAGCAGATCAAGGCCAAAAACGGCAGCGCTGCGGTGGTACGAATCGATGATACAGCCATTCAAGGCGGGGGTAAGCAGCGCACCAATAGCGTGGGTGAACGTTACGCTATCTCTGAGTCCTATCAGCGTGGGGCATCAGGCACTGGGTTCAGCGATGGCTTACGTAACTTCCGTGAGATTGAGATCCCCGGGGTAGATGACAAAATGTCGGCCTTGGAGATGAAGCGTCTATTTCTTGAGGGAAAACTCACCCCTGAACAACGGGGTGCCTTGAGCGGTCGCATCACAGAAGCTAGTCGGGCTGAGTACATCGAGAAGGTGCTGCGGCAGACTGCGGTATTCAGTGAGGATTTCCATGACGCTGGTAGTATTTTCGACCACTTGGTACCACAGGACTTTTATCTGTCGTTGGTCGGTGACCGATCCGGTGGCCGTTGCTACCCTTTGGTCAGGGCTATGGCTGTGGCATTGGCCAGTCGCGGCGAGTCCGGCATCAACAGTCTGGTGCAAAAGCTGTTCTTCGCCGCTGCTGACCCGCAGGCAGGCAGTTCCATGCTGCTCAGGAACAGCCTGATCAGGCTACACTCCAATATTGAAGCTGTTCAGGCTTCCAAGGAGCTGGGGCAGTTCGGATTGTCCGAAGTGGTATCGCGGCTGGCTGAAACGACCGGAACCTCGATGTTCGCGCTCAATACCCAGAATCATTCGATGATGGTAGGGAGCGCTGCCACGACCGAAGGCCGTCGCTACTACTTCTATGACCCGAACGTCGGGATCTTTGCTTTCGACAACACCAGAAGTCTGTCTAGGGCTATGGAGCAACACTTAGTGGGGCGTAGACTGGCCGTGCACTATGGCTCGTTCGGCAGCAAGTTGGTGCCGACCTTCAACCTGATTGAGATCGATACCGCCAAGATGGCTGAGGTGCCTGTGGGTAATGGCCTGAACGTAGCCGACTTGACCCGATTCGAGGAACTGTCCAGTGTCATCGGGCAGCGGCACCAGGTCGAGCAGGCGGTGAGTGTACAAGGACGGGTCATGGAGGACTTACGACTGGGCACCGCGTTGAGGACCTTTGATGCTGAGCAATGGGGCGCACGGTTCGAAGCCGCTAGTACCCGGCTGGCGCAAGAGCACCAACTGGACAGCCGTTGGCTACCGATCATCGCCACAACGGAAGATTTGGGGGAAGGTCGCTATCAGGTCCAGTTCATCAACCGTGACCAACCCGAGCAAATCCGCAGGTTAGCTACTGACGATAGCACCTTTATCGAATTCCGGCGCTTCGTTGATGAGCACATGAGTGTGTTAAACGAACACTTTACTCTGGAGCATGGTCGAATGCGGCCTCGCGGTGGGGTTGGCGAGGCCGCACCTGTGGATGGGTTGAATGCCGGATTCGCGGTCCAGACACTGATCCAGTGGTTTTCTGACAAGAGCCGCCACAATGCTGCAAGCGGAGTGGTTTCGCCTGATTTGGCCACTGCGCTCAAGGTTCACAGTTACCTCAACTTTGTCCAGATGGCTCACAGTGGTGTGCAGGACGTAGCTAAGGTCACTGAACTGGTGCGTACGGCGCTGCGCGGCGAAGTGGTAGCCGCCGAAACCTCGTTAAAGGACTTTGCTTCGAATCTGGGCCATACCGTCAACGAAGGTGCCGGTGTGTTGTTTGGCGGAGTCATGGTCGGTTTGGATGCTTATGAGCTGGCCCACGCTGAGAATGATGTGCAGAAAGCCGTATTTGGTACCCAGTTAGCGTTCGACTCGGCCAGTTTTGTCACCGGCGCAGCCGGAGTGGGGGCTGGGTTGATCGGTGCTTCGACAGCCGGGGCGGTACTCGGTGGGGCCGGAGTGATCCTTGGCGGGCTGGCGGTGGGCTTTACCGCACTGGCGCAGGCCTTTGGTGCGGTGGCCGAGGATGCCAAGGCGGTGGGCCATTACTTTGATATGGTCGACAAAGCGTACAAAGGCAATGGCTATCGATATGACAACGAGAAACAGGTGCTGGTGCCTTTGGCTGGTGCGGTGATCAAAACTGTAGATCTGCGCAAAAATCAAATTGACTTCGACAGTCAGTACATTTATCGCACCCATTCGGGTTCTACCGGTTCGGGGGAAATCAATTACTTCTTCTGGGTCGGTGACTTTCCGCGAATGGTCCACGACCGTGGTCAGGCGATCGAGGTACGCAGCGGCATTGGTTATAAGGATGTCTCCCGACCTCTTGAACACGGCGACAGCAACGTTGTGATCTTGCCGGGCACACCCAAGTCCTACATCAACTACGAATACATGTTGCTTCCCGGTGCCACAACTCGCCACGATGCTGGCTTCGACGTGATCCGCAGGCTTGAGGAAGACAAGCGGTTCGACTACGACTTCTACATCTTTCCGGGGGAGCAAACAATCCGCAGGATTCATCATGAGTACGTTGACACCCTGATTGAAGTGATGCTCGATCAGCGCAACCGGCAACTCGTGGTCCCCGAACTGCCTAAGGAGCTGCACGGCTTTCTGCGCTATGAGATCAAGGGGGCGGGTGGCGAATACCTGATCGGCCTCAATGAAGGTACCCGGGTTAAGCTTATGAGCGATGTTGCTAGTACGTGGATCATCGACAGCAGCTTGCTTGCTAGTGACAACATCCGCGTGTCGAAGAACCAGTTGGTGGTCGGCGGGGTTGTGGTAGAACTCATTCCTGCCCTGAATGAGCAGGTATTGATAGTCAACGGCAAAGGTGATGTGCGCAAAGTTGATTTCGCTAACCTGACAGCCCAGGTGGTGAGCGAAGATGCGAGCAAGTGGCAGGTGCCGGGCCATAGCATCGAGCAGCACCTAAGTGAACTTGCCAAGGCGCATCAGCTACATGGACAGTACGTGGTGGTGGAGAACTACAGCCACAACGGGCGAGGTGTCGGCCGAGCGTTCTACGATGTAACCAAAGAACGGATGCTGTTCACCGATACCACCAATGAACAGGCTAAGCATGCTCAATTGGGTGCGGTGATAGGCAATTATGCCTATTTCTACGACGCCGACAATGCGGTGGCGTGGCGGGTAGACATCGCCACTGGACAGGTCGACGCGCAGTTTGAGCCTTGGTTTAACAATAATGCGGGCAAGATCAGTCGGTTATGGCAGGAGGGAGATGCAGTCTACCTAGCGCGCCGTTATCGGCTAAAAGAGAGGGAGGCTGAGTTGAGCTATCGGATACTCGGTGACCGAATGGAGTTGGTGAGTGCGGTGGGTGATGATGAGTTGCTTCAGCGTTCGGCACGCACTGATCGGCATGGTGATGAGCTTGAGGTTATACTCCAGGGCTACAAGAGCAATAGTACTCAGCGCGGGACACTAATGTATACATTGGGGGCACGGCTGATCCAGCCGACCAGTGCGGCGCTGGTCACGGTGTTTGGTGTGGATGCGGCTGGTGTGCCGCACCGCTATTGGATACGCACCAGCGACGGTACGTTAATCAAGCCGAATCTGGCACCACCAGCGGATCAGACCTTGCACTTCGAAGCACACGAGCAGACCCGCAGTGCCTGGCAGATCCCGGCCGATCTGGTGTTGGCGGGGAGCATGCCGCAGCCTGGCGGCAAGGAAGTATTTTTCTTCTACAGTAAGGAGCAGAAGACACTGTTCCGCCAGGAAGGGCCAGGGCAGGCGGTACTTAACGCCAACCAGCCGAGTGCATTGCGGGTTACCACACCTGCACTGGCTAACGTGATTAATTTGAACGATCACTTGGTCGTGATGACCGAGGATGGACGTGTGGCCCTGCTTGATACACAGGGACAGCTTAGTTACGCAGCGGTTAACGAGCATTGGCTTAAGGGGTGTACCCACTGGTGGCAGGACTTGGCCAGTGTCACCGACGGCGGAGCTACCCTGGCGGTGTTCGGGGTTAAAGGTATCGACGGCAAGAGCCTATTGCCAGTGTGGTACCACAACGGTCAGGTAGTCGTCGCTTCGGCCCCCCTGCAAGACAAACATCCGCAGTTCTTAGGTTTTGAAGCGGATGGCTCCGGTGCGCGACTGTTCGAACCCGCCAGCGGCAAGTTGTATCGTCAGCCGCCTATGACTGCCGATGCGTTGGCTGCTGCATTTGGTACCGATGAGGTGCTTGAAGTTTCCGCGCAGCTTCCCGCAGCCAGCGAGTTGGAACCTGAACTGCACTTCAAGGCGGCGGAACAAGTTGATGCCGGGCTACGCCTGACTACCGTCAAAGGTGAGATCTTGTTGCGAACCAATGACGGCAAATTGCAGTTGGTTGCTGTCGACAAAGAGTGGCAACAGGGCAACCTCACCCGTTTGTCACAGGCACTTGCTGAGGTTGTCGGCCAATGGCGAGCTAAAGGCGTGCTGACCTTGCAAGGCGATGGCATACAAGGCTGGTTCGATATCGGTAGTGGTCAGGTGTTCTCCAGAGGTGGCATTCCTGCTACGGAAAACCTGCGTTTTATCGGAATTGCTGCTGGGAAGAAGGGCGCATACGTGTACAGCCCAACAGACCAGGTGTTGTACCAAGTCAAGGATGGCGGTGCGCAGAAGCTGAACCATTACGCCGGTGTCGAGCGCATTGGTTCGTCGTTGTTGCTTCAGGGGGGAGGCAAGGGCGATCTGATACCACTGCTGATCGCCGGTGTCGACAGCGTGGTGTTGCATGGTAGTGCCGGTAGCGATACCTATCGCCTCAGCCAGATGATGTGGTCGCATTATCGCACGGTCGTTATTGACAACGATGACCCGGGCCAGGTTCTAGACCGCTTGATCATGTCGGTGGTTGATGTGGAAAAAATCCTCGTTAGCCGCCACGAGGATGACTTGATGTTGACTGACTCGGCTAATGGCACGGCCTTGGTGATGCGTAAGGTGTTCGGTAAACAGGCGGTGACGCACCAGCATTTGCAAATTGAGCTGGAAGGTTCCTCGTCGGTGATTAGTGTTAATCACTTGGTCAAGGGTTTTGCCAGAATAGGAGCAGCCAAAGTTGGTTTGTTCGATCTGTCTTGGGTCATTTAGTAGTTGGTGATGCTGGTGGATATTGTCGCCTCGGTCACGGACGCGAAGGTGCTAGCATAGCTAAGTTGGGCGGGAAGATGGCGTTCACGAGAACCTGCCGCAAAGCCGTCAAACTGGCAGGCGGTACCGATAACTTCACTGTCTTGAGTTAGCAGGAGAAACCACAGGAAGGGTGTAAATCCCTTCCTGTCTCTGGGCTCTGGTCGAATCATTCCTTCTGTAGCAGCAGATCATAATCAAATCCATCGAAGGCTTGCGGTCAAGTTATTGCAAGGTGGTACTGAAAGGTATTCCCAGAATAGTAAGATTGCGTATTTGCTAGAGCGTGGGTTGATGTTGTATATCGATGCTGATCCAGAGAGAAGAATGTTAGTCGGATAAAACAGAATATTCTCGCTGTTGGCTGAACTTATTTTTTCTACATAAACTCCTTGTCACAAGATAGGGAGTTTTTTTGAACTGATGCAATCTTTTATAACTAGCTCTATTTTGATTAATAATAAGAATAGCTGAGCAATCAATAAACAACACGGTTTCACCACAGTGTAACTGTCGATGGCAGTTCGGATATATACCCGTCATCTTTCAAGCTGCTTCTTTGTTGGCTGCACTCACCCCGGTTACATAGTTATCTATGCTCCCGGGGATTCGCTCCCTTGCCGTCGCGATGTAACTTGAAATCCATAGGGTATAACAACATTAAGTTAATTAGCTCGTCGCCTTCTCCCAATACTTTTTTAGGTTTGTGATGAAGATTCCGTCCCGTTTCAGGTGTGAAACGCTAACCACACATTGGATATGTTCTATATTGTTATTATTTTATTCCTGCCCTTTTGCGTGTTTTTTCAGATATTGTCCAGTCTGTGCTCAAAATAACTTTCTCATTGGGGATCATAAGGGTTAAATTCGGATTTGACTTTAGATGTGACGTTGGATTGGAATATCTCTCAGGTTAATGAGTTGGTATTTCCTCCCTTTTGGGCCGTCACTGAGAAATATCTAGTTTCTCATTTCGGATGACCTAAAATACTTGCTGTGTATCCACCGTTTACTTTGTCGGGGGGCTACGCTCACACCATTGCCAAATCTTCTTCCAGATTTGGTAATCCACATAGCTAAACGTTTCTTTGGCAACAATAGGACAATAATAATTACCCCCATCCCCTGATAATCGGATTGAGTTTGCTTATCAGCACATTCACTGTGACTATTTTATGTTTTTCTATGACTGACATGACTTTATTAAGAAAGGTTTTCAGGTTTTTCTTTGAAGTGTTCTTAGCTCAAGGCTCTAAATCTGCTAAACATAACGCAAGAGTTCATCATGGTAGTGGGTTAATAAAGAAACGGAATAAGTTAGCTAAGGCAGAATAATGCTTGTGGAAGCGAGTGTCATTGGTTACTCCGCGTAGTTTTCGAGGCGTTTATAGTGCGTTACTCAAAACATGGATAAAAATCGTGCAGGGCAAAGTTGTTATTGTGAACGTGGAGGGTTACTGCTCAACATGGGTGATAAACTGGCGTAGAACATAACCGGGTAACTTTCATCGCCAAACGGTGGTTTATATGTTTGAGGATATCTGATTCCAAAAGTGTACGGATGTACCGCAATTTTGCTCTTCCTTTCAGGCTACGGAAGTTTTTTAGCCGTTTATGACGGCTATGTGACCATCTTATTATGGTGAGCAGTGAGTTCAAATTAGCGAGTTTTTTGAATTGTGATAAGAGGACGTTTAGTGGATTATCAAGTCGAATTCGCCATTATCATTTTACTGTATGTTGTGATCAGAGCGGGATTTTACTTTAAGAGGATTGTTTTTTGTCCAAAAAAGGTATCCTACGTGAAAAATATGCTTTCTTGTTTCCAGAAAACAATCCAGATTTTACGTACGAACACCTGTGGTTGTTTTTTAGATAAAATGTAACCCCGCCCTGATGTCATGGTTCATAATTACATTTTTATCCCTTAAATGTTTTCATTAATTCAATTACAATACTTTTCAATTTTTAACAGGGGGCGGATTCGACTAATAAGCTACCGTCCTGATGGTCAAGTTCTGATAGCATAGTTTTTATCATATGATGGCTGAGTCACTTAAGCGAAGCCCGTCGACCATCAGCAGAGAATTGAAGAGAAATCAAGAGATCCAAACATAATGAAAAAAGAGGCAAAATTAAAAATCGGATCAGTATTATGGTTTGGAGTTTGCAGATCATGAAATCATTGGTAAAAAATTAGAAACACAAATATACTTTTTCTACCCTTATTTGCCTTGGGAAATAGGGAACAATTAGAATATCAATGGGTTAATTAGACAATACTTTCCAAAGAGAATTGATTTTAATCAAGTCTCAGCTAAGGAAATAAATTTTGTGGTAAACCGATTAAATAATCGCCCCCGAAAAACCCGGGGAGGGAAAACCCCGAATGAATTATTTAAAGGAATACGAACATGTTTACTTCCGGATTAACGATGTTGCACTTATTATGTGAATCCAAGAGGAATTAAGCCCAAATTAACTGCATTAATGACTACGGTCTTATTACTGATTTTTGCAATAAGTATGGCAACATTTCATAGCCCGAAATTAATGCTAAATTTTAGTGTATTAACCTGCGCAGCTTGTGCAATGTTCCTTTACTTAGGAAGTACTAAAGAACAATTGTAGAAATTCTGATATTCAGACAAAACGTTATATACCATTTCTTCTAACTTAGTTAATTTTTAGGAGTATTAATTATGTCTGTTTTACGTCTTGCTTACTATGAACTTTCCTCAGATCTGTTGCAGGGATTCCGTCAGGTAAAACAAGGATTGGAAGGCAGTCCATTAGGTTTACCAATTATCGAACTAGTCTATCTGCGTGTATCACAAATTAATGGCTGTTCATTCTGTTTGAATATGCATACCAAAGCATTACGTGAACGTGGTGAGTCTGAGCGTCGTTTGGCAGAACTTGCAGGTTGGCGTGTCAGCTCCCAATTTACTTCCCGTGAAAAGGCGGCTCTCGCGTGGGCTGAATCACTGACTTATGTGGTTAATACACACGCTGATGATAACGACTATCTACCTGTGAAAGAGCATTTCTCTGACAAAGAAATCTCTGATCTCACTTTTGCGATCGCTCTGATGAACGGGATGAATCGACTTGCTGTAGGTATGCGCCAGTAGCAGCCATAAAAGGCTGTTAATGCTTAGTTTGTCACATTGATTATACTTGGATCTATTGAACCACCTATTACCTAGCGGTTTCAGGCACGATCCAAGTTTAACTTACTGTCTACTATAACAGAATCATCAGCCCCTGATGATCATGACAATAAACCCTCAATCACCATCGCCGAATCATAGTTGTGGTGATAAAGCTAGAGTAGATATTATCTGTATGAATTACCTGAAAAAGAAGCAGGTCTGGGAAGTCCTGTTTAATGATCACACGTTGGGTGCCGGAAATTTCTTGTTCAGAGCACATGCTGCTTATGGCGGTAGTAGAGATGACTTCCTGTTTCTGGAAAAGCCATTTGTTGGTCCACGTGGCATGGCATATCACTCCTTTTCCCTAGATAGCTTGCTTCAGCAGGTTGGCGATCTAGCTGCTTGGTATACTCGTCATGGGCTAACGGCTGGGCAGCATGTATGTTTATATCTAGGTGACGGTATTCCCTCTTTTTTACATTTCTTGGCGTTAAACAGTATAGGATGTGTGGCGGTGCTGATTAACGGTCACTTACGTTCTAATATCGCTGCGTTATATGTGCAGCGTAACCATTTCGATATTTTGGTGTACGACTACGAAACGGAAGTGCGCTGGAACCTGAACTGCGCTGACAGCGTTCTAAAGAATTTATCCTCTCTGCGAGCAGTGTTTAAGGAAAATCAGACTGAAAACCTACCTGCATTACAGTGTGATATCTGGCCAGTGGCTATTCAAGATGAATCGATCGTGATGGTATGCCATAGCTCCGGTACCACCGGTATTCCGAAGGCAGTACTATTTGGTCATGCACAGTTTTTTGATGGTAAGCGCAAACGGTTGCGCGGTTTTATGGAACAGGAGCATGACAAACTGGCGACCGCTATGCCTCCGACCCATGCTGCCGGAATCAGCTATCTAATGACTGCAACTATGTTGCAACTGCCGACTCTGGCGTTGGCCACCCAGACGGGTGAGGCTGTTGCTGCACTGATAGCTGACTTCCAACCCACGATTGTTACTGCATTCTCACAAACCTACGCCTCATTTGCTGGGCTGGATTTGCCGGATGATTATTTGCAATCGGTGTGTCGTTACTACAACACAGGTGATACTGCACATGAAGCACATATTCGTCAACTGTTGCGCTTATCTCCTCTGGCGAGGTTTACCGATATGTTTGGTGCTTCAGAGCTCGGCATGTCGCAGTTCTTCAAAGTCTCTACCGCACAGCAGATGGTTAGCAAACGTCGATACCGCAGTGGTGCCAGATTGACAGAGCACTGCAGCACTGTTGTGTCAGTCAAAAAGTCGAGCGAGGCTTTGAGCTTGTTTCATCGCCTGTTCGTAGCAGGTGACATTAGCGAAGCCCAGCAGTAGTCCTTTTCCACAATCATTTTGGTGAGCGCGGGCTGATAAGGCTCCAATGCTGATGTCATATTGTTTGGCTCGTCTTACTAGTTCCACATCATTTTCTGAATGATGCAGACGAGCCAACAAATGTAGACCACAGGCTGGCATATCAAAATACATCCGATCACCGAACACACTACGCAGACTATCAATCACCATTTTCCGGCGAATTGCATAAGCTGCTCTAGTTTTGCGCAGATGACGGGATAAGTGATTCTCTTTCATAAAATCAGAGAGTACCACTTGATTCAAAAGCGGACTACCATCTTGCCAAGTCTGACAGGCTGAGTTAAAGCATGACAATAGTTCCATGGGAACCACCAAGTAACCCAGTCGTAGTGAAGGACTCAAAATTTTACTGAACGTACCAATATATAACACATTGTCTGAAGAACCTGCACTGGCTAGAACAGGGAGTTTGCATCCATCGTAGCGATATTCACTGTCGTAATCATCTTCAATAATAAAGGCATTGTTCTCTTTAGCCCAAGAAAGTAGTTCTACCCGACGTTCCAGTGATAGTGAGACACCCAGAGGACTTTGACTAGCCGGAGTGACCAGTGCAAAACGAGCTTTTGGAGCTAGTTCTTTACCAATTTTAACACACAAACCATCCTGATCCACTGGTACAGGAATCAGTTCGGCTCCCATGTTAGTCAGAAGCTGGCGGCTGGGCGGAAAACATGGATCTTCGATCCAGATTTGATCCAGTGGCTGTATTAAAGTACGTCCAATAAGGTTCAGTGCTCCCTTGTATCCTGCTGTAATAAAAACTTGTTGTGGTACGCAGCTTAAACCTCGTGATACCTGAAGATAGGAGGCAATCGCCTCACGCAAAGGAGGATAACCAGCAGGTTGTGGGAGCGACAAAAAATGATTTTGCGATCTAAGATGGCGAGTATTGAGGTTTGCCCAAACTTTTCTGGGGAATAGATCTAGTGCTGGTAATCCTAACTGATACGGACGTGGAAGATCCTCTGTTCCTGATGTAAAAAGTGAAACGCTAGCGTCCTCTTGGATGAATACTCTTCCTGTTGCTGGCTTCGAGGTTTGAAGTTTTTCTAACCGTATTGAGACAATGGTCCCAGCAGAACCTCTAGCCTCTAAATAACCAGTTTCAACCAGTATCCCATAAGCTAATTCGACAGTGCTACGTGATAATTGTAATTCACTGGCCAATGTTCGGATAGAAGGCACCCGTTGGCCTGGTATTAAAACTCCTTGCTGGATACTTTGTACAAAACGCTGATAGATTTGTTGATATAAAGGTTGGTTCTTATCATTTAATGAAAAATCAGTTAAATTCATTTAAATACCTTTTAAAACACTCCATTTTCTAAAATCAAACCTGTGTATACAGCACATAATCTATTTGATAGTAAGGATATTTTATGCACAAGTAGTACTCTATTATAAGGAAAACTAATAACCTTGCAGAAAAACGGAAGAATAAATTGTAGAGTAACAAGCTTCTCATTAGCTTTATATTTAGTGAGAGTTGCTAAGGCTATCACTCCATATGATTACAGACAATATATATCACATAATAATAATTAACTTCAGTGAAACATTTTTAAATGTTTCGGGTTATTGACAAAATACTGGTTTTTTTATCTGGTACTTTGTTTTAATTAAGTCTCGTTCACCAAACGGAGCTTGCCGCGCTGATGATCAAAAATCATTTGGTCCATAAAATCGATTCCGCCATTGATTTTGAATTTATCCGCGAATTAGCCACCCTGGTGTATTGCCACAATAATGGCCGACCGCCTATCGATCCGGTCATATTGCTCAAGATGATGTTACTGGGATATTTATTTGGTATTCTCAGTGAAAGTACAACGTTGGAAAAATTAAAAAGAGTGAGTCAACTGTAATATATTACCATTTGACTATACATATCCGCAGATTATCTCGCATTACTCAATGTTCTGACTTGATGTGACCAAAAAAGTGAGGATTAGCTCAAGTCACGACTAATATTCTCTCAATGGCACGATAATCCCTTTGACTGGTTTAAAATGCCACTGATGCGCTGCGCTTGTCTTTTCTAATTTACTGGGCTAATTGGCGGTTTCAATATTCAGACTCAGGTTGCTGTGAATGCCCTGTTCGCTTTTCTTTCGCAGGTAGTGCGGTCTGTATTCAGCCAATACGCCCGGGATATCCATACCAAAATGGGTTACGGGAATGGGTTTATTAAGGTTATTGCCTTTCATATAAGTAAGGTCGGCATGATAAAGGTATTTTGGGGATTGAACGGAACACTCTCCGCATTGCTGATTAACAGGCCATCAGTTTCATGAGAATCCACCAGATAACTACAAAGACCTATTAATGAATCTGTACCGCGTTTGATATCCAGCTCTTCCGCAGACTTCTGCTGCTCTGCCAGTAAACACCTTGCCACCAAACCGATGAAGTAGATGCCGGATAATCACTGGCAATTCCGCCGCTATTTTATCCCGTAGGAGTGGATCACGCTCATTTTCCGGCACAACTTCCGAAGAATTGAAAATCACCCGACGCCGTGACACGCTACTACTGCGATCACTGAAACTCATTGCGTTATTGTTTACCGCTAGTACCACAGCAGGAATGCGGATTGAATAAGGTTGTTTGTGTTTCGGGTCAATAGCAACTTCATCTCTTCCCGTCAGAATACTCTGAAAAATACTTAGTAAATTGCTTAATTTATTATTTTTGTTAATTATATTTATAATAGTTTTGTTTTTTCGACATGTAAAACTCAGATGAATATGCTTAATGCTACATATAATACGTTTCATTAATGTTAGTTTGTTGCTATTTTTTTGCGTAATTACAGTTGGTTAGTCTGAATGTTCGCCTTTGTGGTTAATTATCAGTCTCATGGTGGGGCCGGCGCATGACCCGAAAAGCCTGTATGCGCTGCTGCTGCGCTTCTTGGCATGGCGGCAGGAGCGGAACTGGTCGGAAACCACGCTGAAAGTACAGACCCATCACACCTATCACTTTATCCTGTGGGCCACGGACCGGGGCCTGTACTATGCCTCGGATATCACGCGGCCGATACTGGAGCGTTACCAGCGCTACCTGTACCAGTACCGCAAGACCAACGGAGAGCCGCTGAGCATCCGCACCCAACACACGCAGTTGCAGCCGTTACAGGTGTGGTTCAAATGGCTGACGAAACAGAACCTGATACTGGCGAACCCGGCAGCGGACATTGAGTTGCTGCGGGAAGAAAAACGCCTGCCGCGGTATATCCTGAGCATTGATGAAATCGAGCATATCCTGTCGCTGCCTGACCCGAATACGTTGCAGGGCGCGCGACCGGGCCCTGATGGAGCTGCTCTGGTCAACAGGGATACGATGCAGTGAAGCGGCCCGGCTCGATATCTACAGCATTGACGGGTCACGCAAAACCGTAACCATCCGGCAGGGCAAGGGGAATAAAGACCGGGTATTGCCCCTCGGCGAACGGGCCTTAAACTGGCTCCAGTTCTATCAGCAGCAGATTCGCCCGCAACTGCTGGTCACCCCGGACATCCAGTCGCTGTTCGTAGCAATGGACGGTCTCGACGGGTTGCAGCCGAACGGTATCACCCATGCCGTGAGCGGTTATATCCGTGCCGCCGGCATTGAGAAAAAAGGCACTTGCCACCTGTTTCGGCATGCGATGGCGACGCAGATGCTGGAGAACGGCGCGGACCTGCGCTGGATACAGGTCATGTTAGGCCATGTCAGCGTGGAGTCAACCCAGGTGTAAGAGCAAAACTTCCGCGATGAAAAAAGTGAGCGTTTCGGATTTGGTCTTCGTGCCAGCCACAGTCGCTCTGCGGGTAGAATGTGGGTACTGAGCCTACTGGCAACACTGAGCACAATCGTCCTGTGGCTTATTGGTTATCACGCGGAGAATAAGGGATTACATTTGAGATATCAGGTCAACAGTATCAAATCACGGCGGGTCATCTCATATCTGACGTTAGCGGAGAATGTCTTACGACATTCCCTACTGATTTTAAAGCGAATATCACTGAATGATGCTCTTAACCACTTAACAAGGGTCTACCGCAATATGGTGCTGGTTTATTAGCGCCGATTTGTGGGGATCCCTCAGCCCCAGGGGGGGGCTTCCCTGTTAAAAAGCGTCACCTGCGGGCCTGGCCCGCCCGCACCCGGCCAACCCGCGTCAGCGGCGCAGACAAGCTGCACCGCCGCCACGGGTTCCCAATAAAACCCGGTTCTGGCAGGCAAAGCGGGCCGAAACCCGGCACTGACATCAGGGAAAAAGTGAGCTAAAATCGGCAAAATGCCCGTCGGGGCGAGTTGATATGTTCTTTAACAGGGTGGGAAAAGCCGGCGAAGAAAAAGGCTGCTAAATCAGGGGGAAAAGTGGCCTAAACCGTATGATGGCGTCGGGATAGTCCCTAAGACTGACTATATAACCTGAGGTTTGCTTAAGAAGGGAACTAAGTGCCTGAGGCACGATCAAAGTTTTTGTCAAAGAAAACAAAATCGTGGAGATCTTCAGGCATGTTTAATTTAGAAGAACTTTACTGCTGCGTCGATGACTTTTGCCAAAAATTTATTCCTCTCTGGCATCAACAGTTAATTGAACATGGTTTGCTCAAACGTCGCCGCGAAGCTTCCCTTT
>NZ_RCWC01000020.1 GCF_018448935.1 Photorhabdus noenieputensis
AGCAGGCGGGCATGAGCGCGCTGGCACAACAACATTACCGCCACCTGCGCCAGGCAGGACAACACCTGTCGCTCGCCGACTGGGAACCCGGCCTGCTGGCGGCACTGGCAGAAAAAGCCCCGATGACAACAACGGCAGCAGCTTTACCCTGTCCCGCCACACCCCTGACCGCATTCTCCGCCCGGTTGTTGTCTATCGGCACCCGGCCATCATCCAGATAACACACCAGCGCCGGCCAGCGCTTCAACGTATAACCTATCTACCTGAAATTGATGGAAATCGATTTTGATGTGGAAGGAATGGTTAACCGGCGGCAATTGGTTTATTCGATAATAATTTCGTTAGTGACTATTTACATGGTTTTTTATTAGGCGTAGCATCAGGAGTGCTTGATGACTTTTTATACGATATTCATCCGGTACATGTGAGTCAGCTTAGTTACACACACCTTTCTAAGTTGCGTTGTTTTGGATGGTTCTTATTCATCTAATCTAAGGTCAAGCAAGCTCAAGTCATTTTTAATCTATCCAATGAAAGGAGCGCAACAATTAATTAACTCTTTACAAAACAACCTTTTATTTCCTTTAACACTAACGAAGAGGAAAAACCATGAAAAATCACAACTGGTTATCGTTATTCACGCTTTTAGTATTCACTACCAGCGCGTCGGCATTTGTGGTGAAGAATAGTTGGCCCGGCACGAAAGTAGGTGAACCAATACCTAAAGTCAATATTCCCCGAGTTCTAGCAAAGAATTTGGCTAACTTTGACGACCTTGATTTTCGTGTCTATACAAACCAAAAATGGAATGAGCTACAGAAGAGCCATGCCGAGAACATTATTGTTCACTATCCTGATGGTAGTATTACTCAGGGCCTTCAAGCGCATATTGACAAGCTGAAGGTGAGTACATCCCCTGATATCCAGATCACAGAGCACCCGGTACGGTTTGGTACAAATGATGGGGTATGGACCGCGGTAATAGGATTCGTTAGTAGGAAACCTAAGGATGGTAAACCTACAGGTGGTCAATCCTCGATGGTAACACTTGGGCACTGGAACAACAAAGGAGTTATGGATGAAGAGTATCTGTTTAGTCAACAGGCGAAGAAATAGTTAGGTATTAGTAATTGAATTGATTCAACAACTTCGTACGGACTTGCTTAAGGGCAAGTCCGTAATAATTACTATTCTGCCAAAGTAGACGTGTATTTGGTTGAGGCTAAAAAATATAATCATCTGATAATTGCAAATTGATATTAGTTATATATAGCCAAGTAATGCAGCTTTAGCTATTGCCTGGAATTTATTCTTACAATCCAGTTTTTTGACGATATTCATTAGGTGAAAATCAACTGTACTTTTAGTGACACAAATGGTTGATGCAATTTCACTTGATGTCATCCCATCTGCGGTATATCTTAATACTTCTAATTCTCTATTTGAAAATGAAGTTTCATCTATATAAAACGATTGCAAATACTTTGTGTGTGATGTTAAATATCTGATTATCCTAATATATACTGCTAAAATTTCTCCACTGCATTTATACATTGTCTCGTTATCAATAGGCCCATCTTTTCCTGCAACAGAAAATATTCCATCCGTTCCTGAAAATGCAGGAAGACCAAACGTGATCCCAGAGCGAAACCCATATTTCTGATTAACATACCAAAGCTCTTGCCCATTGGATTTGGAAAAAAAATCCAAGTCCCATATTTTTGAAAAAGAAGGTGGAACAGGTCGGAAATTTAAAACGGGATCAATCATCCAATACTTTTTTTCTATATAAATGGTTCTCCAAGATTCATTATAATTATTAAAGAAATACACTTCTCGGTTAGAGATAGGAAAACGCGCCTTTAATAAAAGGGAGAACAAACTAAATCCCGAAATTTTGTTAATAAGCTCACAAATTTCAGCTACAAAATGGGGGTCTACATCTAATTTATGAAAATTATAGGGTAAGGCGTATGGTCGATTAATATTCATTCAATGTCCTCTTGAAAATTAAGAATATTGATAGTGAATCCTAATATTTATTATAGTAGCAGAATTTACATTTAATAAAGAAAATAATTATTTACTGTTATACAAAAGCAAGATTTGATAAGCCACAATGTATTATTTGTAAACGAAAGAAATTATATCAATAGGATTGAAATTTTAATAATCATGAAAAATAATATATATAAAAATATATTATAGCCACATTAAGAATTTTAAACTACTTTTAAGAAAATATAAGTTATTATTTAACATCTTAATATAAAATTCTTATGTTTTATCCTTTGCAACAAAAAATCAACTAAAATATTGAACTATATGAAGCAATACCTAATAAAAGTATGAGTAATTTTCCCATATAAACTATGATTTATACTAGTAGCTGTTTCAACCTTAATAGTTAATTATTAATCCGAAAGATCATTAGAGAATAACAAATTCAAAATAATTAAATTTAAAATATAAAGAGGAGATATAATGAGCAATACGATTTTATCTGGCAATACTGTTACAGCTGACGTTACCTTTGTTATTGATGTTGAGAAAATTCGTCAATCCGTTATGCAAGGACATCCGGCAATATCTATGGACCCCCTCCATCCAACAACAATCAACTCTGGAGTATATATAGCCACTTATACTCCAAAGGATGGACTGAAAGTGACTTCTTCATCTGGTGCCAATATAACAGTTCCCATTAGTTCAAATATTAGATGGAGGGCGACAACTGTATCTAATAATTTCGACTATTCTATTGTATTATATAAATTCCAGAAGCTAAGCTCAGGCCACGATATCATATCGCACCCATCACAAATATGGTCACAGCGCCCTGGAGGTAAAGAAGTTCCAGTAATTCCTTCCGGAGTAAATGCTAATGAGGACGCACCTAAACTAGATTTTATTGAACTTAACGATAGTTATTTTCAAGCGATCGCTCTGAATAGAGGCTCCGAACAATATACATGGTGGTTTGCCGCTTATGACGGTAGAAATCTCTTAGGATATTTCCGATACGATCCATATATTGAAGTAACTAATAGCTAAATACTTGTATACCCTTCATCTTTCAAGTTGCCTCTTTGTTGGCGGCACTCGGTCACCCCGGTCACATAGTTACCTATGCTGCTGGGGATTCGCTCTCTTGCCGTCGCGATGCGTCTTGAAATCCATAGGGTATATACTGTCATTTTCTACTGGGAAATTATTAAAATAATTTTCCAGTATTTTTAATTTTCACTAAATATCTGTAACAGACATCGACTCATATAACAATAAAATTAAATGACATTATTAATTTATAAAGAAAATATTCCAATATATAAGTAAATTTTATTACCCTCCATAAATTCAATAATCTCCCAATGCCCTCTTTAAAATTAATAGTGAATCCTAGTGTTTATTATAGCGATTAAATTTAAACTTAATAAAGAAAGCAATTATTTACTGTTATACAAAAGCAAGATTTGATAAGCCACAATGTATTTATTCGTAAACAAAAGAAATTATATCAATAGGATTGAAATTTTCATAATCAGGTAAAATAATATATATAAAAACATATTACAGCCATATGAAGAACATTAAACTATTTTCAAATCAATATAAGTGATTATTTTATATTTTAATCTTAAGTTTTTATGTTTTATTTTTCACAACAATAAATTAACTAATATATTGGGCAATATGAAGTAATACCTGATAAATGTATGAGTAATTTTCCCGTATAAACTATGATTTATACCAGTAGCTGTTTCAACTTTAATAGTTAATTATATAAAAAGAAAGTTATTATAATAATAATGAGTAAACAAAATAATCTTTCGATTACTAATAAATAGTTTAAATATGTAAAGAGGTGTTATAATGAGTGAAATCATTCAGGGTAAAAATGATACTGTTACAGCCAGAAACTCTGTTACAGCTGATGTGACCTTTGTTATTGATATTGAGTCAATAATTGAATATCTTCGCAATAATCATCTTACAAGTTCTCTGGACCCTACAAATCCAACAATTATCCGTCAGCATGTATATATCGCTAATTATACTCCAGAGTTTGGACTAAAAGTGGCGAGTTCATCTGGTGCCCGTGTCACTGTTCCCATTAATGCAAATATTAGATGGAGGGCGACAACTGTATCTAATAATTTCGACTATACAATTATACTGTATAAATTCCAAAAGCTTAGTAAAGGAGAAGATGTCATCTCTGTCCCATCACAAATATGGTCACAGAACCCTATGGGCAAAAAAATTCCAATGGTCCCTTCAGGCGTTAATGCAGATGAAGATGCACCTAAGGTAATTTTCGTTGAATCACAAGATAGCTATTTCCAAGCAACCGCTCATAGACCCGGCGTAGAACAATATACATGGTTCTTTGCTGCTTATGATGGCAAAAAGCTCCTAGGCTATTATCGATATGATCCATATGTTGAAGTAACTAATAACTAATCATTTGTATCTTGTCATTTTCTACTGGGAAATTATTTAAATAGTTTTCCAGTATTTTTATTTTTCCTTTATCAACTTTACCTAAATACCTATAACTATTACCTTATAAAGAGAAATTTTCCAACATTATCAGTAAATTTCATTCCCATCCATAAATTCACCAATCTTCCGACAATTATTCTGTTATCGGCTCAAATGACTTTCTCTCTATTATTTATTTCTTTAGCTAAAATAACTTACAGGAACTATTACATCTGACATTATCGTCTATCCGGCTAAATAACAGTGAATTAAAATTTAGCTTATTATTACTTGATTAGGTTAAGCTTTCCTTTCTTTAAAAATCTTCCTAGTACAACCCACGCTATTCTTTAAAAAACTCATTGCCTGTTACTTATTCCACTTAAGTTAATTCATTAATAAGCAATAAAATCATTGCTCTTATTAACTCATTATTATCCGAATAACCAACTAATTAAAATTTCTAATAGAAAATCGAGATATAAAAGAAACGCCACTCGTTAATCAGAGCAAGATATAACCAGGAGTGTGCTTTAATAACGAATAAATTAGCCAATATGTGTGTCATTACTATCAGGCTATCATCCTATATTTATGTTTTATGGAATAAAATATCATCCTTATCGGTGAATGAATGATAAAAAGAATATCTATTTTAGTATTGGGTTGTATTTCCTTTCAGATAATCGCTTCACCGGCAGAGGTAAATGATAATCTGCCAATGACTGAGGCTAGAAGAACTCTGCAAGATAGTTCCAGAGAAATTAACCAACTGATAGAACAACGCCGATATCAGCAATTAAAGCAGCAGGCTAATACCGTTCCTGAGTCAACTCCTGCGCCAATATTGCCGGAATCTAAGCAATGTCTGCCGTTAACCGGTGTTTACCTTAAAGGGATATCTCTGCTCTCGATTCGGGATTTAAGTACGCTCAGCGCTTTGTCCCCGACGTGTATCAGCAGTCATGATATCAATCGGCTCAGCCACGAACTGACTCATCTTTATATCAGTAAAGGCTACATCACCGCCCGTATTCAGTTTATTGCGCCTAATATCGATGGAGAGTTAGGGATAAATGTTATCGAAGGGTTTATTGAAAAAATCGAAGGCGGTGATCGCTGGGTGAATAGTAGTATGTTATTTCCCGGTCTGGAAAAACAACCACTCAATATCACACAACTCGATCAAGGTTTAGATCAGGCTAACCGGCTACAGTCCAATAAAACCACCCTGGATATTTTACCGGGAACGGTGAATGGTGGTTCAGTGATTAAACTGCATAATCAGCGCAGTAAGCCTTGGTTATTGAATATCAAAACTGATAATTATGGACAAAAGAGTACTGGGAAATGGCTGGTCCGCACAAATGCCAGTTTTGATAGTCCATTTGGTTTATCCGATTTCATCAGTCTGAATGCCAGTAGTACGTTAGATAGCCCATCAAACCGGTATAGCCGTGCTTATACTCTGCTTTATTCAGTGCCCTATGGCGCAGCAACATTCAGTGGGTTTGGTAGTTATTCCCAATATGCCAGCCGCCCCCATTTACAAATGAGAACCATAAAGATTTATGGTGATACTCAGCAAATCGGCATGCGTTCCGATTTTGCCTTCTATCGTAATCAATCTCAGATTAATAGTGTCAGCGGGCAATTAACTTACAAGAATTACAATAATTACATCGACAATGCCAAGATTGGCGTCAGTAGCCAAACATTGAGTGTCTTTGAGCTCGGTGTTAATCATTTACATATCATTCCAACCGGATTAATCACGCTCAATCTGAGTGTTGAACAGGGTTTGCCCTGGTTTGGAGCACAAACCGGAACCGCTTATCTCGATAAACAGTTCACCAAAGGCAAGTTGATGGTCAATCTGCATCAGCGTTTTATGCTGTTCAACTCGCCTTATCAGCTCAATAACCTGTTTTATGGACAATACAACCGGCGAGGTCTGCCCGGCGTCGAATGGCTAAATATCACTGATCGGAATGCAGTCCGGGGATTTAGCAAAAATACGCTATCCGGGGATAACGGCTGGTATCTGCAAAATACGTTATCCCGGACATTTCCCCTCGCCAACAGCACATTATCAATGCGTATCGGCATTGATACCGGCCGGGTTCAGGGATATCGCAGCCCACAAGGCTGGCAAAGCAGTGCCGGAATCAGTTCTGGCGTCACGCTGAAATACCAGCGCATGGTATTCGATATAGAAACCAGCCGAGGAAAGCTACTTTCCAATCGCCAAGCATCTGATGAACCCATTCAGGTGCTAGTCCGTTTTTCTTACTCCTTTTGATGGTTTTAAGCAGTACCCAACGCTGTACACACAGTAATATAACTAAATATATAGAGACTTAATGTATGAAAAACAAAAAATTCAGGTTATCCCCTACCGGCAAGCTTGCCGCTTCTATGGCAATCATTCTTGTCTCTTGTTCTACCAGTTTTGCCAGTGAAATCGTTGGTGGTGGCGATTCAGCACACCATCCCGATATTTTCGCGGCCGAAGGTAAAGCAACGGTTGTAAATATCGTAACACCCTCTTCTTCCGGGCTGTCACATAACCAATATCTGGATTACAACGTCGGTCAGATGGGCGTCGTGCTAAATAACGCGCTGGAGGAGGGGCAATCACAATTAGCCGGTCAGCTCGCCGCTAACCCTAATTTAAATGGTCAAGCCGCTAGCCTGATTCTGAATGAAGTTATCAGCAGGAACCCTTCCTTGTTATTAGGTCAACAGGAGGTGTTTGGCATAGCAGCAGATTATGTACTGGCAAACCCAAACGGCATCACCTGTAATGGATGTGGTTTTATCAATACTAACCGCGCTTCTCTGGTTGTGGGTAATCCATTGGTAGAACAAGGTGATTTGCAAGGTTTTAATATGTTTAATAATCAGAATAGTCTGAAAATTAAATCGGATGGTTTAATCGCTAATGCAATTCTTGATCTTATCGCACCCAAAATTGACAGCCGGGGCCCAGTCACTGCTCAAAAAGAGATTAATGCGATCAGTGGTGAAAATAAAACCTCAGCCACAGGAGAGATCCTTGATTCTCAGCAAGAGTTAACCAGTGTGCTGGATAGCTATTATCTCGGTAGTATGCAAGCCGGTCGTATCCGTCTACTTAATACCGCAAAAGGCAGTGGAGTTAATTTGCAAGGTTCTCTCACTGCTAGTGATGAGATTATGGTTAATTCCCACGGCAATCTCAATTTAGAAGCGGCGCATCTGCAAGGCGGAAATATCGATCTCACAGGCAATAATATTGAGGCAAAAGGTAAAGTCAGCGAATCAGCATATAGCCGTGATGGTAGTAATAATTACCAAAGCTATTTCAGCGGTTCTTATGCTAATGATAGTAAAAGTAGCCAGTCACTTGCTCGCACTCAACTCGCAGGCAAAAATATCTCATTGGTCGCCAAGAGTAATAACCGGATTACAGCCACAGATATCGTGGGTGATGATGTTAATCTAAGTGGCGCTAATCTGACTTTAGATGGGCAGCAGTTAAAGCAATCCACTAAAAATATTGATAACCAATGGAGTTATTCCCGGCGCAATGAGGTGACTCGGGAAAGTGAAAAACTGCATCAGGCAAGGAATACGATAACCGCCCGGCAGAATGTGAATTTAAATGCCGTTGAAGGCGATGTTAAGATCCGTGGCAGCCAAATAAAGGCCAACGATAAGCTGGCCATTACAGCGAAAAAAGATGTACAGATTGCCGGTTTAACTGAAATAGAAACATCACTAGAAAAAGGTTATAAAAAAAATCAAACGGCTAAATTGCAGACCGGAAGTTGGGAAGAGAGTAAGCAGACCGAGCGCTTGATTGCCAGTGAATTACAAGCAGGTAGTAATCTTGATATTAAAGCAGGAAATCAAGCCGAGATTTTGGGGGCGAAAGTCCATGCAGGTCAAAATTTGACACTGGAAGCCGGTAAACAACTGCAAATCGATGTTCAGAAAACGGCTAACAGCAGTGCTGTACGTGATGATAAAAGGTACTGGGGCGGTATCGGTGGCGGCAAGAATAAAGACAATAGTGAGTTAAAAGAAACTAGCCATGCGTCTGAACTGACGGCGAATGGACGTTTATTGCTATCAGGTCATGAAGGTATAGCGATTACCGGCAGTAAAGTAAAAGCGACTCAAGGTGCCTTTGTACATGCTAATAGTGGTGAAGTAACCATCGATAATGCGGTCAGTCATATCAATCACAAAGTTGATGAGCGAACAGGCACCGTACTTAACATCACTAATAGTTCAAAAAGAACCAATAGCCAGCAACAGAAATCTCATGGCAGCGAGTTGGTTTCAGAAGCGGATCTCAAACTACTCGGTGATGAAGATATCAATATTATTGGCAGTCAGGTGCAAAGTACCGGCGCGCTTAGCCTGAACACATCCGGCAATATCAACGTGCTCTCTTATGGCGAACAGAAACAGGTTGATAAACAAAGCACCTCTCTGGAGCCGCAAATCCACTTCCAACCAAAGGGGGATAAACAGTATCGTGCCGGAATAGGCATTGAACATACCAGTAACGGCCAAAAAAATCAGACGATAACACAGCAAGCTTCCACGTTGAGTGGAGGTAGCATTACTATCGATGCGGATAAAGATGTCACCCTGCGCGGTTCCAATCTGGTGACGACTACAGGTGATGCTAAGATTACCGGCGCGAATGTTCATCTGTTAGCCGCGGATAATAAAAAATCCGAACAGAAATCTCAGAGTAAAAAATACGTTGGTGCCTATCTTACTGGAGGAATCGATAAAGTCGGCTCCGGCATTCATGGTAGTTATGAAGGTAACAACAACAATCATACCAGTACGACCGCCGTTGTTTCCGGCTCTCAAATCGCAGGTAATTTGAACATTAAAACCAACGGTGAATTGGTTCAGGAAGGCACGAAGCATGAAGTCAATGGCACTTATACCGCAGAAGCAGGCAAAGTCAGCAATCTGGCCGTATCGAATACGACATCAAATGCCAACCACAAACTACAAGTTGGCGCGGATATTGGTGTCAATGTCGATTATAGCGCGGTCACCCGTCCAATGGAGAAATTGGTCAAAGAACCCGGTAAATCTGCGCTGGATGGCACTTTAACCAAAAAAGGCATACCCAATTTCGGGGCAGATATTGGTGCCAACGGCGGTAGCAGCCAGACCACAGATAAAAAGTCCGAAGCAGTCGTGACCTCTGTTCAGGCCGGCAATGTTGTCATCAAAACCAATGGCGAACTGTATGATCAGGGCACTCAATATCGTGCTGATAAGGGTAACGTTCTACTGACTGCCGGTAGCCATAACAGTGAAGCAGCACAGAATCACCACGAAAGCAGTCACAGTGAAACCCGCGGCAATGCTGACTTACGTGTTTATACCACTACCGGTGAAGATATTTCCGGTAATGGTAAAGGCAAAGGCGGCATACAAAGCAGCCATACCACGACAACCGAAGCAGTAACCAGCCGGATTACCGCTGCGGATGACATTAATATTCGCGTCGAAAGGGATGCTGAATATCAAGGCACATCTCTGAATGCTGGGTCTGGCAAAGCTAATATAGATGCTAAAGGTGATATCCGTTTTGATAATGCTACCAATAGCATGACGAAAACAACAACCGGTTATAACGGAGAAGCATCTGCTAAAGGGGGGAACTCGCCAGAGGGTAAGAATGTTCATATTGGTCTTGGCGGCGGTTACAACACAGATAGCAAAAATAGTACCACAGCTCAGGTCAGTGAAATTGGCGGTAAACAAGGCATCAACCTAAGTGCGGGCAATAATTTGACGTTGAAAGGTGCAGAAGTGACCGGCAAGCAAATCGACCTGAATGCTAAACAAGGTAATGTTGAACTGGTATCTGCTCAGGATCGCATTAACAACGATGGTTGGGAATTTAACCTGAAAGGCAGTGGAGGTAATGCAAGTTCGCTCAAGAAAGCGGAAGATGACAGTACAACCACTACCACAAAACAGAACTTTGGCGGGGAAGTCAAAGTAGGGATTGATCGCCTGCAAGCAACAACCCAACGTAATAGCCATATCAAAGGTGAAAATGTCGTCATCAACAGCGGCGGTGATACGACCGTGGCCGGAGCACGAATAGAGGCGGCTCAGGTAACAGGCAGTATTGGTGGTGATCTACGAGTTGAAAGCCGTAAGGATACTGAACATGGGTTAAATGTCGGTGTTGATGCTGGCATGAATTACACCAAAGAATCCAAAGTAAAAAGTGACGATATCCCTAAAGACGAGTCAACTAAGGATGATTCGTCTAAAGACGATGTGTCGAAAGATGAGATATTGAAAGATGATCCAGCTAAAAACCCAACCGAAGAGCCACAACCGAAAGGATGGCAGGAAAGATTAACCTCTGCGTTTGATAGTCTTAATAATATTAAAGGCATTAATGGGGTTACAGGTAAACTTAAAAGCAATGTCGATATTAAAGATCGAGAAAATGTCGGCGAACAATCGGTTATTTCCGGTAATCAAGGGGTTAATTTAGATGTAAAAGGAAATACTCATCTGATTGGTGGGCAGATTGGTAGCGAGAAAGGCAATGTCATTCTTAATACCCAAAATGTGGAACAACAATCTGTTACTAGTTATGACAATAGTAAAGGCGGTAACGTTGCATTACCTGATTCTGTTAGCGGAATTGTTAAAGCAGTTCAGGAAGGTGTATTGTCCGGCAAAATACCTTTGGTGAAAACTTATAGCAATGAAACCGAAAGTAGTACAACTAATGGCGAAATAATTAATCGTAAATCTGATTAATTTGTTCTTTTATAAAAGATCCTTCAAATGAGGGATCTTTTTATTGCTACGTATATTGAATGTTTCAATAGTTCCAATTGACAATGTTAATTCTTTTTCATATTGTTAAAAAATTAACAAATGACTTGGGAATATAATTTTGTTTAGAATTTACAAGAGAAAATTAGAACTTAAAAAATACTATAAATCACAGACTGGAATAAATGGAATATTTAGAAAGGAAACTATTTGTTCAAATATATTCACTACATATATTATTTTTATGATTGCATTTAAGTTCAATAATCCATTGTTTAGATATGTGGATTACGCGATGGCAATAATGCTAGTCATTACGTTAATAAGTCTGTCTATTAAGATAAGTAGAGAATTTAATATATTAATAAGCAGATATCAATCAGAGGATACTAATTACTCTAACGATAGGGTGAGATCTCACATTTTTAGTAAGGTTATTAAGATTAAATAAAAACCCGTGATCACTTCTTATGGCCATCTCCCTCATTAAAACGCTAAGATCACTCTATTCTATTAAAATAGTGATTATAACAATGAATATTTTCAGCTTTATCAGCAAGATAGACGACCCCCGTTCTGACATCAATAAAAAACATGAATTAATGGATGTGATTTTTTTGGCTTTTGCTGCCGTGTTATGTGGGGCTTCTGGCTGGAAATCCATTCAGGAATTTGGGGAGATACAAATTGAGTGGCTTAAACAATATACGCGCTTTACTCATGGCATTCCTCGTCGTCACTGTATTGCTAATATTATCAAAATGATAGAACAAGATGCACTGGTTGAAGCCTTTTATGGCTGGATCAACCAGCGCCGGACCAAGGCAGGAAAAAGTCTTATCGCTATTGATGGAAAAACAATGAGAGGGACTTGCAAAGGAACCCTATTTGAAGCTCTGCATGTGGTCAGTGCTTATGATGTGGAATCCGGTGTTGCCCTATATCACCGGGCAGCTGAAAGTAAAGGCAAAGAAGGTCCGATTGCAAGACAACTGATTGAATTATTGGCACTTGATGGAGCGATAGTCACAATGGATGCCCTGCATTGTCAGAAAGAAACCCTTGAGTTAATTACTCAACGGGGCGGCGATTTTATTGTGGGTGTCAAAAGTAATCAAAAAAAACTTTCTGAGTTTGTTAAATCACATTTTGCTGCGCATTATGAAAGTAATGAACTTTTTGAATTTACAGAGAAAACCAAAGGTCATGGGCGAGAAGAGTACCGCCACGTTATGCAAATTCGTGCCGGGTTGCCGGAAGAACTTCAGACAAAATGGCCTTCAATACAATCGATTATTGAAATAGTCAGTGAACGAAAAGTGAAAGGTCAGCCCCCCCACCGTGATTCACGCTGGTATGTCAGTTCACTCCCTTTAGATGCAGAACTGGCAGCTACGGCAATAAGAAAACACTGGTCGGTGGAAAATGAGCTGCACTGGGTTTTGGACGTGACTTTTAGGGAAGATGCTATCTCGCTTAAAGATCCTGATGGAGCAGCACAAATGGCTCTTTTTAATCGAATTGCATTAAATGTAATTAAACAAAATACCAGTATAAAGGATAGTCAGGCGGCTAAACGTCGAAGAGCAATATGGTCAGCGGAATTTCGTAGTCAACTTATCTTTGATTAAATTAAATACAAAGTGAAATCCCGCCCTGACTCTAACGAAAAGATAAAAACTTCACGTAAAGTATTAATTTCAATTATCTTAATATCTGTTTCAACATTAATGTGGATACCAATCTCATATTTATCCAGCATTATTATATATAATTTTTCACTAAAAGTGTTTTCACTGATGATTATCAGCATATCAATATACCTAATCATGAAAATATTTAATCAGAGAGTACTCACTATGCATGAATAAGGGTATTAACTCAATACAAGTACGCTTTATACTTTGAATTGTTAGATAATAAGCCGCCACAATGAAAGCGGCTTTTAAATAAAGTTAGCATCAATATTCTTTTATTTCCTTTGAAATTTGATAAATATTTTCTATACCGATAGAACATTCATCATCTGAAGCTAAAGTCGTTGTTATGAAACTGAGTTTATCCCTAGATTTGTTGGTAAATGTTACATGATACATTTGCCTATAAATCGGCTGAGATAAATAAACATCATCAAACTCATGTTTATCAATCAGTACTTTTTCCCTTTCAGCCTTAGCTATTTCACGTTGTAGAATAATAGCCACTTCACTTTTATTTAATCTCTCAGAAAGAATTAATGATGTTTGCGTTTTATCGAAATCGATACTATGTCTATCAATACCAAAGTCATTCAAACTATTCGCAGTAAGCTGAGTTGCCCATCCATTTATATCTGAACAATCAGGCCCTGCGGCAATAGCAGATATTGAAAATGATAATACAACTACCGATAGTAATATTATTCTACCGTTAAATCGTGATCGCCACTGACCCATATTTGTTTCCTGATGGATAAATTAAGAACAATACAACCGTCAGAGCCTGTTCCAAGATGTTTCCTATTATCGCCATCAATTTTAAAAGCATCTCTTCCACACATATTATTACTGCCATCCGGGTACACGGCCATACTAATTACCTCCTGAGTTATTATTTCATTGGTCAATATTATATCAATGACATTAATAAATGGAAGATTAAATTTCACCCAAGACTATCGCCTGGAAAATCTTTCCTCGTTGGGCTGGTGGCATATCACTTTGACAAGTGACCTAGATTTGACAACGGAATCATCTCGTAGAAACATGGCATGATGAGATTACTCATATTCAAGCAAGGTAACTATTTGAGGCTATACATGCCAAAGCGTACAAAAAAACAGGAAACAACCCAACATCAGCCAAAACGGTTGTCCAGAACACCTTTGGAGAAGGGAATTCATCACGGTAAAAAAGCGATTTCTCTGACGGTCAGAGTAGGAAATTATATCCGCACTATTCCTATTATCGCTCACTTTATCCGTGCAACGCTGCGTTTTAATGATCGGATGGGTAATCAGTTTGGTGCCGCAATAACGTATTTTTCCTTCTTATCACTTATCCCAATTCTGATGCTCTCTTTCGCCATTGCCGGTTTTATTCTGGCCTCTAATCCCGATTTGCTGGCAAAACTGATTAACGGTATCGCCAACAGTATTAGTGATCCGACTCTTGCCAATACGCTGAAAAATAGTGTCGATACAGCAATTAAACAACGTACTACCGTGGGATTAACCGGTTTGGCAATTGCGCTGTATTCCGGTGTGAATTGGGTCAGTAATTTACGTCAAGCCATTCTTGCCCAATTCCACCCTGTCTGGGTAAGAAATCAGGAAGATAACGAGAAAATCTATTTTAAATATCTTCGTGATTCTATTTCTCTGATTGGGCTATTATTAGCGCTGGTCATCACGCTATCATTGACCTCTATCGCAGGTTCTGCCCAAGCAACCATCGTCAATATGTTAGGGTTAGATGGCATTGAATGGCTGCGTCCATCCTGGTTCTTGATTGGATTAGCCATTTCTATTTCAGCTAATTATCTGCTTTTCCTATGGCTATTTTGGGTGCTGCCTCGCCACCAGCCAGAACGCAAAGCGCTATTGAAAGGAACATTGATGGCAGCAATAGGTTTTGAAGTGATCAAGTATATTATGACCATGACATTGCCGCGCCTCGCCAATTCTCCCTCTGGTGCCGCATTTGGTTCTGTTATCGGCCTGATGACATTTTTCTATCTCTTTGCCCGCTTAACGCTATTCTGCGCTGCCTGGATAGCCACCGCGGATAATAATTATAAAAATACCGAATAAATATGCCCTGGCAGAGCGATCTGCTAATAATAACCCAATGAAAAGGAGCTGTTTATGCCGTTTGTTAATATCAGAATTACTCGTGAAGGTGCTACAGCAGAACAAAAGAAGCAATTAATTGAAGGAGCCACTCAGTTACTGGTCGATGTATTAGGAAAAAATCCGGCGACCACTTTTGTCATTATTGATGAAGTCGATACTGATAATTGGGGAATCGGCGGTCAGAATGTGACTGAACTTAGAGCTGAGGCTAAAAAGTAGTCCCCAATGATGAAGGGCGGTATTGTCCGCCCTTTTTGTTGCTTTAAGACGCTTTTTCCTCAGGCTTAGGTATCGGTGGTTGTGCCGGAATATCAACCTTATCCTCATGTGGTGTCAGCGACATAATCTGATTAAAGCTGTTTCTTAACTGGTCAACATCCATCTCCGCTTCCCCTTTCGGTTGAATCAGAATAAATGCCACCTCTTGTGACAGGATCTGCTTCAATTCACGATTAAGCATTTCAGGGGTCAAGGAAGCTAAAAATGCTTGTCTCAAACGCTGATACTGCTCAGGGGCGATATCCACCACATTGCTCTGTTGGGACAAAAGGCGCTGATTAATCAGAATATCCGTGCTGGTATGACCATACATGGCAAATAACTGGCTAAGTTGAGCTTGCTTTTGCGTATATAGCTCATCAAATTGCCCCTTCGGCAATCCTTTATCGCGTAGCGTGGCCAACTCAGCCGCCAGATATTCCATTGCCGGTTTTAGATTACCGGCTGCCGTGTTGAGATTCAGGGCGCAACTCGCACGATGATACTGGACTTTACAATCCAGCCCCAATTTCAACGCTTTATCATTTTTCCTTTCCAGCCCAAGTTGCAAATAGCGATAAAGCGCCTCGCGGGTAATATCACTGATCCAATAGTGATTTAGCACATGTGAATCATTAATTGGCTGCCAATTGAGATCCCAAATCAAGGATAAAGTATCTTCTTTCTTTTTATCGCTGATAACCCCGATGGTCTCCGGTTTCATTGGTGACAACGCTGCAATAGTGGCCGGAGTATGGCGTTTACCTTTCAATGATGAAAACGCTTGGCTGATATTTTCCGGCAGAGTACGGCTATCCACATGACCCGCAACGTATAACGTCATCATGTCAGGGGTATACCACTGCCGGTAAAACTGCTTAAGCTTCTCCAAATCAATAGGTCGAGACGCATTTTGCGCCGGATCGTGCCCTAACAGCGTTGAACCTTTCAAACGTCTACGCCACACAGGATCTTGTATATCGGGTGGATAGGTTGCGACGGATGCACCAGCCATTTTCATGGCATGTTGCAGTGTCTCAGGTGTAAATACCGCTTTGCCCGCTGCATCAGCCAACCAGTTCAATGCGTCTTTTAGTAGTTCAGGCCGATTATGTGGCAAGCTCAAGCTATAAAGTGTGAAATCATATGAAACAATAGCTGGAGGCAGTGGGTATTTTGGATCAATAGCACTGTTCCATAACTGCTCTAATTTGGTGGAAGATAAACTTTTGCTACTAAAGAGCACGACTTTCGGAATCAACCAGGTATAACCCGCTTGTTGGGTTTTCTCCGCCAGTGACCCTGTTTTCACGACCAGGCGCAACTGTATTCTGTCGTTAGGACGTTGTGGTGTCTGCAAAATTTGCCAGTTAAAACCGTTTTCCAGTTTACCTTGTTTCCAGGCAGGGTCAGGCTGCAAGGCTTCTGCCTGCGTCTGGCCCGCAACTGCCAGCATTATCCCACCAATAACATAACGAATCTTCGTACCCTGCATGTGAACCCCTATAGATGTCTATCCTTGGTTTTAGCCTTCGAAGGTTTAACCATTGATGACAGAATATGTTCCCTTCGACCAATAATAACGGTAGAAAAAGCAAAAACCTGAATTTTAGCAGGCGAAATCCTGTCAGGATTATAAAGAGGATTAGACCTCAAACCGCCATGAATGGTTTCATGATGACGGAGGTTTATGCTTATCAAATTGACGATTATATCCCCTGATTAGCAGACCCAGTTCATCATCCTGATGGTATTTAGGGCAAGCCATTGGCTCTGATGGTTGATCGTTATTAAGATCCCGCGCAATGTCTCGTAATGGGTGCACAATAATCCGGTTGATACACCAGCTTATTGACACCGTAAGGATAAGGGCCAGTAATAAATAAGTTGTCAGCATCAGTGCCAACGTATTAATAGCAAAACGATATACTCGGTTGGAATCCACTTGCAGAATTAGATGCCCTAGCGGTTTAGTATCTGTCGATACTGAACCATAAACATGAAGAGGAATACTCACTTCCACAGGGATACCAAAAACACGTTTGGCCAGTTCAGGGATTGGGCGATGGGTAGCAAAACTCAATCGTATCACCCGGATATCCTCCGGCAACACCACATCTGCCCGCCCTAAAATACCTACAGTACGCAACCCTATCAGCAACTCTTTTGCTTTACTCAGATCGGAATTAAGTAGTGCTTCCGTTAAAGGTGCCTGTACCTGAACTGCCGCATTATTAAGCTGGCTGATATAATCATCTTTACGTTGCTGTATAAAATGACACAATTGAATCGTAATAAAAATAGCAATGGTCACCAGCGTGACGCCGGTCACTGCGGCCATCTGTTTAATGGTTAACGAACGTTTGACGCGCAATTTCATTTTCACTTAAACCAATGCCTGTGGATATCGCAGTTATAACACGTGATCAATGGAGTTGAGTATACTTGATTTTATCGCTAACGCCCCTGTTTCACTTATCCAAGTCGTTATTTTCCTGAAATAATTGCCTTTAGTAGCTATCAGAAATATAAGTAAATATTTAAATGGTGATACTGGCTAACCCAATATCACCAAAGATGTTTTATTGAATAATTGCCAACCAATTATTCCACTGCAACATTTTCATCCTGATCAACTGCAAAACAAGCGATTAATTGATTACCATATTGATTCAGTTTTGGCTGAAACTGAGTACAAACACTAAGTGCCCGGCGGCAACGCGCGGCAAATGCACAACCGGGTGGTGGATTCATCGGGCTTGGCAATTCGCCTGTCAATTTTATCCGTTCACGGCGTAATTCAGGGTTCAACCTTGGCGTTGCTGATAATAACGCCTGTGTATAGGGGTGACGTGGATGACTAAAAATCATCTCTTTACTGCCTTTTTCCACACAACGACCAAGATACATCACCATTACTTCATCAGCGATATGTTCAACCACCGATAAGTCATGGGAAATAAAGACATAAGAGAGCCCCAACTCTTGCTGCAAATCCATCATCAGATTCAATACCTGCGCCCGCACCGAGACATCCAATGCCGAAACCGGTTCATCCGCAATCACCACATCCGGGTCTAACATCAGACCACGGGCAATCGCAATCCGTTGGCGTTGACCACCAGAGAACATGTGTGGATAACGGCTGTAGTGTTCGGTTTTTAGCCCCACTTTTTCCATCATCTGCAACACTTTTTCTTTACGTTCCTGTGCGCTCAACTTGGTGTTGATCCGCAAAGGTTCCTCCAGAATCTGACCAACTTTCTTACGCGGATTAAGTGAACCATAAGGATTTTGAAACACAATCTGGATTTTCTGACGGCGTAGCTTTTCAGCATCTTTATTGGGTACCAGCAGATCTTGTCCCTGATAATAGAGCTCTCCGTCAGTTGGTTTTTCAATCATCGTCAGCAATCGCCCCAACGTAGATTTACCACACCCTGATTCACCAACAACTGCCAGCGTTTTTCCCTTTTCCAGTTCGAAAGAGACGCCATCCAGCGCTTTTACCGTTCTAGCAGGTGAAAATAACCCTCCCTTAATTGGGTAATATTTTTTTAGATCTGTCGCTTTTAATAACGGCACAGCGGATATTTGCTGCGCCGGATAGAGATACTCACTCATGCTGTCGGCCTCCCCGCATCATCCAACGGTATATGGCATTTCACCTGACGTTCCCCCACTGTTCTTAATTCCGGCTCCACCTGACGACAATGGTCATTTGCATAGGGGCAACGTGGATTCAGTAAACACCCGATAGGCCGGTCATATTTCCCCGGCACAACTCCCGGTAAAGAGGCAAGGCGAGATTTATCCGTGGCAAATTCAGGTAATGCCCGGAGTAACGCCTGAGTATACGGATGACGCGGTGCTCGGAAGATCTCCGATGCCTTGGCGGATTCCACAACCTGCCCGGCATACATTACGATAATATGATGAGCAGCTTCTGCCACTAATGCTAAGTCATGGGTGATTAATATTAGTGCCATATTTTCCCGCTGTTGTAACTCCAACAACAGTTCAATAACCTGCGCCTGAATGGTGACATCCAAAGCGGTTGTCGGTTCATCAGCAATCAGTAATTTTGGTCGGCAGGCAATCGCCATTGCGATCATCACTCGTTGGCTCATACCACCTGATAACTGATGCGGATACACATCCAGACGTGATGCAGGATCAGGGATACCAACCAAGGTCAACAGATCAATCGCTCGCTGGCGACGGGTACGACGATTGCCACCTTGATGCACTTTCAGCGCCTCCATAATCTGAAACCCAACGGTATAACAGGGATTCAAGCTGGTCATCGGATCTTGGAAGATCATCGCCACTTCCGCACCAACTAATTGGCGGCGTTCCTGTTCAGAAATTTTGGTCAAATCACGCTGGTTAAATTCCAGTTTGTCAGCCATTACCTTGCCAGGATAATCAATCAATCCCATCACAGCCAATGAACTGACCGATTTACCCGAGCCAGATTCTCCGACAATCCCGACAACCTGCCCTTGCTCAACTCGGTAACTGATGCGGTCAACGGCGCGGAATGGTGCTTCTTCGTCACCGAAGTGAACCGATAATTTTTCTACATTTAACAGTGCCATTTCGCCACCTCACTACTGCTTGAGTTTAGGATCAAGTGCATCACGCAAACCATCACCCATCAGGTTAAACGCCAACACTGTCAGCAGAATCGCTATCCCAGGGAACGTCACTACCCACCAAGCGCTTTGTGCAAACTGCAATACATCAGACAGCATTGTTCCCCATTCCGGCGTGGGTGGCTGCGCCCCCATCCCCAGAAAACCCAAAGCAGCCATATCAAGAATGGCATTGGAAAAACCCAGAGAAGCCTGCACAATCAGCGGAGCCAAGCAATTAGGCAGAATATTGATAAACATCTGACGCATGGAACCCGCCCCCGCCACCTGCGAAGCCGTCACATAGTCACGATTAACTTCGACTAATACCGCAGCACGAGTTAAACGGATGTAATGTGGCAGAGAGACAAAAGTCAACGCCAACGAAGCATTGACAATGGATGGCCCAAAGATCGCCACGAGCACCAAAGCAAGCAACAGGCTTGGCAATGCCAGCATAATATCCACGATACGCATGATGATAATATCCACCACACCACCGAAATAACCCGCCAGCACCCCCAGAAAAACCCCCATCAACAGGGATAACACCACCACCAGACAACCTACCAGCAATGAAAGCCGAGCGCCGTACATCAGACGTGAAAGTAAATCACGCCCAACATCATCAGTACCCAGAATAAACTGCCAACTTCCCCCTTCCTGCCATGCCGGCGGCGTCAGCAAAGAATCGCGGAACTGTTCAGCCGCGCCGTGTGGGGCAAGCACCCCCGCCAACAGAGCAACCAACAACATCAGCACAATATAAACCAAGCCAGCAACGGCCCCTTTATTGCGCTTAAAGTAATACCAGAACTCCTGCATCGGCGTCATAATCTTAGGCGCACTGTTTGCAGGCTCAGTCACTTGAGACATAATGTGCTCCCTATTTCTTATGCCGGATACGCGGGTTAACGACGCCGTATAGCAAGTCAACGATCAAATTAACCAAGATGATCATGATCGCCACCAGTAATACGCCTCCCTGCACCACCGGATAATCCCGACGTTGAAGTGCATCGATCAGCCAGCGTCCAAGCCCCGGCCAAGAAAAAATAGTTTCAGTCAGGATCGCCCCCGCCAGCATAATGCCGACCTGCAAGCCGATAACAGTGACAACCGGCAGCAATGCATTGCGAAGCGCATGGACCACAATCACACGCATACGACTCAAACCTTTAGCACGTGCAGTACGGATATAATCTTCACCTAATACTTCCAACATCGAAGAGCGGGTCATACGGACAATCACTGCCAGTGGAATCGTTCCCAAGACAACGGCGGGCAAAATGATATGCATCACCGCATCTTTAAAATCACCGGCTTCACCCCAGAATAGCGTGTCGATTAGCATAAAACCGGTGAGTGGATAACTGTCATCAAGGAAAACACTGTCGCTTATCCGCCCGGATACCGGCGTCAGATCCAACTGGACAGAAACCAGCATGATCAACATGATCCCCCACCAAAAGATCGGCATGGAGTATCCGGTTAGGGAAAGTCCTATCGCCGTATGATCAAAAACAGAACCACGCTTTACCGCCGCGAGAACGCCAACGGGAATACCAACAGCGATAGCGAACAGCATGGCGCATATCCCCAGTTCCAGCGTTGCCTGGAAACGGGGAACAAACTCTTCCCACACCGAGATACGACTTTTCATGGAGATACCAAGATCACCATGTAACACATTACTTACATAATGAAAGTATTGCTGCCAAAGTGGTTTATCCAACCCCATTTCGGCCATTAGCTGGGCATAGCGCTCAGCAGATATTCCACGTTCCCCGGCCATAATGGTCACCGGATCGCCGGGGATCATATGGACAAAAGCAAAAGTCAGTAAAGTAATGCCAATAAACGTTGGGATTACCAACCCCAGACGTCGGAGTATGAACTGCAACATATCCCAAACTCTCTTTTTTTAAATGCCGGTTACAGCTCTCAGGCCGTTTGGCTTGATAAGGGGGAGGACTTTCCCCCTTTTGGCTTACAATCTTTTGGCTCACAACGTAATCAACACCTTGCCTCTACTTTTTTGTTAGTTTTCCACCGGTCATAACCATCTGGAGAAAACCGCCATCTTCGTTTAAAAATCAGTAAGATGGCGTATCACAACAAAGCAAAAACAGGATTATTCGAGAGACACGGTATCGAAGCGGTGTTTATTACCCAATGGCTCAACGACATAACCTTTAACTTCTTTACGGATGGGTTCATAAACAACGGAATGAGCGATAATCAGCGCCGGGACCTGCTCGTGCATCACAACCTGTGCTTGTTTGTAAAGCTCGACACGTTTGGCGTGATCAGAAGCGACACGCGCTGGCTGAATGATGTCTTCAAATGGCTTGTAGCACCATTTAGAGTAGTTGGAGCCTCGCTCTTTGGCCGCACAGCTAAATAGGGTTGCGAAGAAGTTATCTGGATCGCCATTGTCCCCGGTCCAACCCATCATCACAACTTGATGCTCGCCGTCTTTAGCTCGTTTCAGATATTCGCCCCATTCATAACTGACAATTTTGGCTTTCACACCAATTTTCTCCCAGTCAGCCTGGATCATTTCAGCCATACGACGAGCATTTGGGTTATACGGCCGCTGTACTGGCATTGCCCACAGATCGATAGTAAAACCACCTGCCAAACCCGCTTCTTTTAGTAACTGTTTCGCCTTTTCCGGATCATATGGATAATCTTTAATGTTATCGTTGTAACCCCATATCGTCGGTGGAATCAGGTTCTTCGCTTTTTGGCCCGCGCCCTGATAAACCGCCTCAACGATAGCGTCTTTATTGACCGCCATCGTCAACGCCTGACGAACTTTAAGATTATCCAATGGTTTTTTGGTGACATTGAACGAAACATAACCAACATTCAACCCCGGCTGTTCTAACAAGACAATATCTTTATCCTTCTTCATGCGGGCAATATCCGCTGGATTTGGATATGGCATGATCTGACATTCATTTTTCTGTAGTTTTGCATAACGAACAGATGCATCAGGAGTAATAGAGAAGACCAACCGATCCACTTTCGCTTTATCACCCCAGTAGGATTTGAACGCTTTATACAGGATACGAGAATCTTTCTGATATTGAAGCAACTGGAATGGACCCGTGCCGATTGGATTCAGATCGACATTTTCCGGCGTACCAGCTTTCATCATCTTATCTGCATATTCTGCGGACATAATAGAGGCGAAATCCATCCCTATATCAGCCAGGAACGGGGCTTCTGGACGGGTCAGTTCAAACCGGACAGTATAATCGTCAACTTTTACAATCTTATCGATCATCTCACTCATGCCCATACCAATGAAATACTCATAACTACCGCCTGAGACTTTATGGTATGGGTGATTTTTATCTTTTTGACGCATGAAAGAGTAGAGCACATCGTCAGCATTAAAATCACGAGTGGGTTTAAACTCTTTATTTTCGTGCCATTTAACGCCTTTGCGCAGATGGAAAGTATATGTCTTGCCATCATCACTAATATCCCATCTCTCCGCCAATCCCGGTATGATTTCGGTGGTACCGGCTTTGAACTCAACCAAACGGTTATACAGTGGTACAGAGCTGGCGTCATAGCTTGTACCGGCAGTGAATAATTGTGGATTAAAGCCTTCCGGTGAGCCTTCGGAACAGTAAACCAATGTTTTTGCCTGAACGCTGGCGGTTACTGCCAATGCAACTAAGCTGACCCCTAGCTTCAATAACTTCGCTCTTTTAGAGAAAGTAGTCATTTCTTGCACTCCATTTGTGATGTTGTTGTGTACAGCCAGAATCTGCACTTCCTGTCCGAAACTGCGCTGTTTAGGTTTTGTTTATTATTTTCAGCTTATCAATTAAACAACTGTTGTCTCTTGCGTCAATAAGATCTCAACAGATGTCATAAACAACAGGAAAACACAAAGGAAACCAATAATTAACATAGTTAGCACAAAAACATGACAATGCGCACATTTTATAGACAAAAAGACCATAAAAAACACATAGTGATAGTATTAATCACTATTCACCTAGGCGCAAAATTTGTGGTTGTTTGATTAATTAGTAAACGATTATTTCACAAGAAAAGATGATAACTGGTATAAAATGCTGTGTGCCAAATAAAATCGGTACCTGAAAAGTTAATCCAATAAGAGTAACATTAATAACATAAATAAATACAAAAATCTGTTACTAGCTTTATTTACTTTTCATCACTTTTGGTTTCATTAATGATTGATCAATAAATTAGTGACCATTGCCATTATCAAGTCGCTATTAATGCTAGGTTGGCTAAAGACATCTTTAGTTATTTCGACCTCATCACCTTTATCAACACAATAAACAGCTTCATAGAAAGAAAGTAATTTTTTCATAATCGTAAATACTGGTATTAGCAATATAGTGAAGAGATATAAAAAAGTTTCATTGTTTTCTGCGCGAGATAGATGTTGCCCTAAGCTAAAAATCACTGTGGAAAAGATGGAATAGGAACATAAAGTTCATGTGATGGTGTAACGAGGAACTCTGTCACCTTAAATTTGTGTGAAATAGCTCAAAAGATTCATCTGAAGTACTGCTCAAAGGGACGCCAAAAGCGGGCATCTCTTGAAATAATGACACTTAATCCCGAACTAGAGAAAATACCACTAAAGCAAGCCGCTTTAAAATCAGCTAAGGTAACAATCGGTATGTTTACCAATAGCTGTCTTACCCATTCGCGTTCAGGCAAGAAAAACTTTATTGGCGGCGGAGATATATCATGACCAAAAATAGTTATTCTGAGCAGCCAACATCTTTAAATCGATACCAACGCTGGGTTATCACATGTCTTGTTATCGGGATTTGTTTACCGCTATTAGATGCAACAATCATTGGCGTTGCCATTCCATCTCTGACAGTCAGTCTTTCGACTTCAGTTGCGCAGTTACAGTGGGTTTCAACACTGTATACCTTGAGTGCGACAGTCACAGTCACGATTTGTGCTTGGGCGACACGCCGAGTGGGAGCCAAGAACCTTTGGCTAACCGGTCTGGCCGTTTTTACGTTAGGTTCGTTATTTTGCGGTTTTGCCTCTCACATTGATTTTCTTTTAGCCAGTAGAGTCATACAGGGCATAGGTGCCGGTATTCTGATGCCTGTAATGCAAACAGTATTGGTTAATGCAGTTGGCAAGCAAAACTTGAAAGGGGCTATGGCAACCATTGCTGTACCCACAGTTATTGCGCCTATCGCCGGGCCTATCGTTGCAGGCTATTTATTACATATTGGTGATTGGCGCTTAATCTTCTTTATCAATGTGCCCATTGGGATAGTAGCCATTGCGCTTAGCGCCGTGTATATCACCAAAAATGATAAATCGGAATCTATACGTTTTGATCTAATGGGATTTTTACTGCTAACGCCATCGCTATTGTTCATGATTTACAGTCTGTCATTACTGACAAAAGCAAATACAATGAGCACCCTCCATTGGTTAATTATGGCTGGGATCTTACTTGCAAGCCTAATATTCATATTGCTTTTTGTTCGCCATACACGAAATAAAACCTCTGATGCTTTAATTCAACTTGCACCGTTTAAAATAAGATCTTTTACTGCATCCATTTGGTTATTACTTCTTTCAAGTATTAGTTTTTATGGCGGCCTTTTTGCTTTACCAATTATGTTTATACATGGCTTTCAACAAAGTGAATTACTTGCCAGCATTTGGATAGGCGCTCACGGAGTAGGCGCACTTCTTTCACGCTCTTACCTTAAATCATTAAGTGGACGTTTTGGTGTCAGTAATACAGCTCTGATTGGAACAATAATGGCTATATTCGGCACAGTGCCGCTATTTCTACACAATATCCCATCTCATCCAGAAATCATCATAGTAACAATGCTGCTCAGAGGTGCTGGTATAGGTTTACTTACATTGTTAGCTATGTCCCATGCTTATCATGAGTTACCTGCTACTCAAATTCCCGATGCTAGCGTAATTACCAGAATCGGAACCTTATTTGGTGCATCGCTAGGTACAGCCACTGTCGCTGTGCTTTACAGTATTGCCCCAAGTCGTGAGGATTTTTCCCTAATTTTACTTGGGCTACTATTTATTACTTTCTGTTGTACAATTCCAGCCCTCAAACTACGGCGTTAATCCCAGTATATAGTACGGGTACATAATTATGTGCCCGATTTTTAGATGGAATACCTGACACCTTGATGTTCAATGCATATGGTGCCGTTATGAATCAGCCGAAGAAAACACTTAGCACTGTTGGGAGAACAACTGTGGATTAAATCCTTTGCTTACACTCGATTTGTGATGTTGTTGTGTACAGCCAGAATCCGCATTTCCTGTCAAAAACTGCGCTGTCTGGGTTTTGTTTATTATTTTCAGCTTTATTTCCATCACCTTAGGTTTCATTAATGGTTTCTCGGTAAATTTAGGTGATATCTAAACGACTAAATCTGATTTTATCCATCATAGCCGCCAGAGCCAGAATTTTACTGGAAGATATAACGCATCTCCGGTTAGCGACCATTATTATCTATACCCGTCATCTTTCAAGCTGCCTCTTTGTTGGCTGCACTCTCTCACCCCGGTCACATAGTTATCTATGCTCCCGGGGATTCGCTCCCTTGCCGTCGCGATGCAACTTGAAATCCATAGGGTATAACATATAATTCTAAACAGGTTTCAAATACCCACCCAGTTCTTCCATTATCCTAATTTTTTCGTAATCCTTATGAATAACATTCTTATCATTATGAACTAAGTAAACGGTTCCAGGTTGGCTAAAAACATCTTTAGTTATTTCGATTTCATCATCTTCATCAGCATAAAAAATAGCTTCACAAAAAGAGGGCAATTTCTTTAATTCTGCCACAAAATCATTAGCAGTAAATATACCAGGACGATGATTAATCAAACATACATTATAGGAATGATTAATAAGAATATAAGCTTCTCTTTGTATAACCTCATGGAAATTTTCCGGTTCAACAATAGATATGGCAGCAGCACTAATTTGCCCTAAACCTGTTGTTAATTTTGCTATCGTCGGTCGTAATATTCCATCTATTCTCGCGGCAATTTCAACAAGTTTTGGACCATCAGGCGTTAACATCACTTCCGCATGACTGGGACCATTAAATATGCCTAAAGCAATGACAACTTTCCTCGTATATTCTACTAAAACATTATATTCTGGATAAGAGGAATCAATAATGTCATCAATATCATAGATTATACTACCCGTATCAAGTTTACGTTTCTTATATTTTACTACTTCGGTAACTAATTGATGACGATTAAGCGATACCATATTAACGACATATTCAGTCCCGTTAAGAAATTCTTGTATTAAAACCTGATGATTACAGAGATTAAGTTTATTGGATTTTCCCAGTATTTTATGAAAAGCTTCCTTAGCAGAATGCACATCTTTACAAATATAAACACCATCAGAGCCCGCACTCTCTAATGGTTTAAGTACTACAGGAAAGTTATTAAAGGCTTTAATCCATTGTTCCGCCGCAGGCCAATCTGAAAATTTGCCCTGCTCAGCCGCAGGAATTTCATATTTTTTTAGTGTATCAATCATCTCATATTTATTGCGCCTTGCAGATGTCTTGGCAAAATCATTTTTATAATTCAATTCAAAATGATTATTAAGCTCATCAGCAAGCGAAACACCACTTTCACTCCCGGCAATAATAAATTCAACTCCCTGTTTTTCAAGGAAGTTGACTGTATCCTCTATCGTGTCGTGAATATGGTGCTCTTGGTAGATTGAATAATCAAATCCTTTATAATAATAACTATGTAAATCTGATTTCGAAGCAATATGCAAGAGATAACACCCCTTCTCATAAAGCTCTTTAGCCATAAATTTACCAGAAGAAAAACCATCTACAATAGCAACCTTTTTCATTTTATACCCCATTATACCCTATTTGTCTTTTTTATCTTACTTACACCAAGAATGGTTAATAAAGAAACGATAACCGAAACCGCAATCAGACTTTCAACAGAAAAAGCTATCCGTGAATCAAGATATTGAAAAAGAATCGTAAATACAGGTATTAATAAAAATAACAAAGAGACATGAAGCGGGGTAATGGCATTAATTGTTTTCTGTACGAGATAGATTGGAAGTAAATGTCCGACTATAACAAGAATCAACATCGGAAGAATCATCTCAATATCCAAGCTAAGAGAAACATCGGATATTGAAATATAGCAAAATGAAATTACTACCATTAAAATATTTCTAACAGACAATATCTCATATGTTTGCCATTTTGCCTTGAATAATTTCTTAGAAAAAATAGTGTATAATACTGTTCCTACCGCACTGAGTATCACACTAACAATACCAATAATCCGATCCTGAATTGAGGTTGATGATAATCCACTATTTCCTAAAAACGAATTTACCAGCATCACACCTACGCCAATAAGAACCAACCAGGATATGACAACTTCCAATCTTTCTGTTTTTGCCTCGCTTTTATCGATAAAAGATGAGAGGAGGATAGTTATCGCAGGGCCGCAAGCTACTGAAGCGACACCCACTATTGCAGGCTCAAGAAAACGCAATGCAATGATTAATCCTCCCCAATTTAGTAAAATTGAGACATTAACAATTAACACCAATAAGGTGTTCTTGCGGACCTTCACGATTAATTGATTAATCCCTTTGCAAATACTTATCGTCACAAACAACAAAGTAGATGATACAAAGCAATAAAAGATAACAATAGCTGAATTTATCGATTGCGTTAAATACGCAACAAACACATCAAACGCTGCACTGATGAGGCAAAAAATAACCCCATATACTACGCCATTATATGAAGACATATATCACCTATTGCTCTTTTATTCCAAAAAGTAAATTTCCGACATTGAATTCCCCTTATTATTGTAAATTCATCTTTAATCGTTATTGTCTTCATATTTGTTATTAATCAATAACCTTAACACTTTTGTGATCAAGATAAATTTTAATAATCGTTTTCACCTCTATGCCAGTTTTATCTTTCACCTTATTTTTACCATTATTCTGGATTTTCTCTACCGCACAGATAACATCTTTAATCTCACCCCCTCTCTTTTGTACGGCTTCTATAAGAGATATCACTGCCCCTCCGGTACTTAACGTATCATCAATAATAGAGACGCGATCACCTGGTTCTATTCCATTGAGATACATTTTTCCTTCAAAATATTCAGAGCTGATCTGTACAACAGTATTATTCATCTCGTCCAAACCATAGGGATACCATCTAGCCATTGCTAATGGTATTCCTGTAAAGAGAGAGATAGCTGTTGCCAGTGGAGCGCCTTTATCCTCTTCTGTAACAATTTTATCTACTTTAAGATCCATTAATTGGATTATTCTATGAGCAACTTCGATCAAAACTTGGGGCCTCAACGCGGGTAGTTGATCTGTAAATTCATTAACTGTTGTAAGTGCTTTCCCCGAATTAACAACTCTTGCGTTTTCATAAACATCTTCTAATAACATTTTTAATCTGCCTTATATTCAGGATAAATACCATCCCAACGACTTTTATATTTCCATGCACTATCAAAGAATAACGTAATGAATACTTTATTATGTACTTTTTGCAGCATCCTCTCACATACTAGTAAATTAGCACCACAGGTAGGACCTATACCAAGATCATCGCTCAATATAAATTCTTTCATTCTTTTCCATGCTTCATCCCCCTCTACTGTATATACCTCATCAATTAATTCTTGGACAGTATTGACCGAGAGAACACCAGCACCAAGCCCCATCAAATTATGATTATGATGTTCAAAATGAAGGCCGTTTCTCAGTGCATATAATGGCGCAGAACTGTTTACTTCAATACCAATTGTTTTTATATTGCTATATTCTCTTTTTAATATTTCTGCAATTCCTGAGAAAGTTCCCCCTGTACCTATCGAGCAAATAAAATAATCAGGAATAAGATTATTTTCTTTTAATTCTTTAACGATCTCCTCTCCACATATATTCCAAGCTTCCTTATTTAATGTTGTACCTGACTGGTCAAGAAAAAAGACATTATCTTCGCTTTCAGCACAATCTTTTGCTGCCGAAACTGCCCCATTCAGAAACAATTCCTTTGGTGTCTCATAAATTTCCGCACCATAAAATCTTATCTGCTCTTTACGCTCATCTGTCATACCTTCTGGCATAAATATTTTGACCTTATACCCTTTCTCTCTTCCTATCCATGCTAATGCCGCCCCTCCATTGCCTGTCGAACAGTCAATCAACGTCATGCCTGGTCGTATCTTACCTTCTTTTTCTAACGTATTAACTATATGCAAAAACGTCCTATCTTTATGGCTACCAGTAGGATTTTGATATTCACACTTCGAAAACACTCGATTACCGTTTATTCTAAACTGATCAAGTTCGAGTAAAATCGTGTTACCTATGTCATTTAATTTCACATTTACATTCCATTTGATATTCATAGAAGATAATATTCATACACCATTCCTATGTTTTTTCAAACAAGTCATTTAATGAATGAGATATATTTCTCAAATGGATAAATTAAGCTTTATTTATCATGATATTAATAAAATCAGAGAATAAAAATAAATACATTAAATATCATTAATAATAATTAATTGTTATTTTTTTACTACGATATTATTAGTATATACGTAATTTTTCCACAGGGATTACTGGCACAAACGATTAAGTGATTCAACAATAGAACATTGTTAAAAACCGGCCTTTTTTAAGTTGAACATCGGCTATCTTTCTGTTTCGGTCAGCTATTTATAGTTCATCGTACATTTTCCTTTAGCTAGAAAGATGCTTACTATAGCAACTGACCGTTTTTCTGAAAAATTACATTATTAGTCGAATCCTTCATATAAATCTGATTTATAGGCCACATGCCAAAGATAATATTTCTTCTCATAAAGCTCTAACCATAAACTTACCAGAAGAAAAACCATCTACAATAGCAACCTTTCTCATTTTATATCCCATTATACCCTATTTGTCTTTTTTATCTTACTCACACCAAGAATGATTAATAAAGAAACTATAACCGAAGCTGCGATCAGGCTTTCAACAGAAAACGCGATACGTGAATCAAGATATTGAAAAAGAATCGTAAATACAGGTAGTAACAGAAATAACAGAGAGACATGAAGCGGGGTAATGGCATTAATTGTCTTCAATACAAGATAGATTGGAAGTAAATGTCCAATTATGACAAGAATCGACATTGGAAGAATTATCTCGATATCTAAACTAAGAGAAACATCGGATATTGAAACATAAAAAAATGAAAGTACTACCATTAAAATACTTCTAACAGACAATATCTCATATGTTTGCCATTTCTCCTTGAATAATTTCTTAGAAAAAATAGTGTATAACACTGTTCCTACAGCACCACATATCACGCTAACAATACCAATAATTCTATCCTGAATTGAAGTTGATGATAATCCACTATTTCCCAAAAATGAATTTACCAGCATCACGCCTACCCCAATGAGAACTAACCAGGATATAACAACTTCCAATTTTTCTGTTTTTGCCTCGTCTTTATCGATAAAAGATGAGAGGAGGATGGTTATCGCCGGGCCGCAAGCTACCGAAGCAACCCCCACTATTGCAGGCTCAAGAAAACGCAGCGCAATGATTAATCCTCCCCAGTTTAGTAAAATTGAGACATTAATAATTAACACCAATAAGGTGTTCTTGCGGACTTTCACGATTAATTGATCAAACCCTTTGTAAATACTTATCGCCATAAATAACAAAGTGGATGATATAAAGCAATAAAAGATAACAATAGCTGAATTTACCGATTGAGTTAAATACGCAACAAACACATCAAATGCTGCACTGATGAGGCAAAAAATAACCCCATATACTACGCCACTATATGAAGACATATATCACCTATGATTCTCTCATTCCAAAAATTAAATTTCCGACATTTGACCAATTTTATTATTGAAAATTCATCTTTAATCTCAATATTTCCTATACTTAACATATTACCAATAATAAAGAAGCAATCACCCGATTTAATACTATTGAGATACATTTTTACTGCAAAATGTTCAGAACTGATCTGTACAACAGTATTATTTATCTCATCCAAACAATAGGCATACCATCTAACCATTGCTAATGGTATTCCTGTAAAGAGAGAGATAACAGTTGCCAGTGATATTCACGCGTTGAAAATACTCGATTACCGTCTATTCTAAACTTATTAATTTCAAGTAAAACTGTGTTACCGCTGTCATTTAATTTCATATTTACATTCCATTTTATGTTCATAGAATATAATATTCATACACCATTCTTATGTTTTTTCAAACAAGTCATTTAATGAATGAGAGATATTTCTCAGATGGATAAATTAAATATCGCGAATAGTAATTAAATGTTATTTTTTACTATGATATTATTAGTATATATGTAATTTTTCTACCGGGATTACGAGTAAAAGCGATTAAATAAAATTTAAGTTAAATAGCGTAATTTATATATGTATTTTATTGAGCAATTATTTTTAATTATTTAATTAATCAATAAAAACCGATGAAATATCTGTCAATATAATCAAATAAAGTCGCCACGTGAATAATATGGCGAAGCATGTTGATGTAAAATTAACAATACAGCCTTAGGCGTTGTTATCTGAACACTCCTCTTATTAGAGAATGCTATCTGTTCCCAAGGGCGACGATGCATTTTTGTACCAGACTTTCTTATCACTTTTTCAACAATAGCCAGAATTTGATAAAGACTGATTTCATATCAATTCGTTTATCGGCTCGAAATACGGTTTATCTCACTCCGACTTTCGATAATTTTTGACATTTTTACGAGATTAAATTATGTATAAATTTTTTAACGAAACCAACGATCAAATATAGTCACTAAATTCAGTATTGTTACACGAGAATTTATCATCATTTACTGTCCACGGTGAAACTTCTCGTTGTGACCAGATTATTCAAGAGATGATTATGCACTAATATACGGCGGGATCTAATTCATTTTGTGTGGTTAATTCAGTTGCAAAAAACCAAATAAATCTCAAAAAAACACCTTTGAATAAGATTCCAAAATAGTATTACATCTTATACTACTCATAATTTTATGTATAACAATGAGTTGAAGAAGGCCATGCGTAGCAGAATTATGAAACGTTATTTAATTCTATTGACAATAGAATTAAACTTCAAAGAACATTGTTTTATTATTTTTAATAAAAGTTAAATTTGACTTAATAAGCACCTTTTTCAGAAGGACAGTTAGTTGTATTCAATCGGGTCAATTAATCATTAACAAAGAATTGAAAAGAAATCAGCTCGCAAAAAATATTATCTGAACAGGATCATATTTAATTGCTTTCTAGCTATTATTTTACGAATCAAGTCATGAAAATAATGCAATAAAAAATAGTGTAAAACAGAATTAATAAAAATAAAAAACGGGTATGATTAACGTTAGTTGAATGTAAAACACAATATCCCATGATGATTAAATTTAACAAAAAGCGAACGTTAAAAGTGACAAAAAGATCGTTAAAAATTTATACCAATTAAACCAGAAACCCAAATAATGGTTTTTAATAAAAGTTTAAATGAGCTTGTCGTCGGTAGAGAGAATCCAAATGTCTTACTTGTGCGTAAGTGCAAAAATCATCTACAGAGATGTATATACCCTATGGATTTCAAGATGCATCGCGACGGCAAGGGAGTGAATCCCCGGGAGCATAGATAACGATGTGACCGGGGTGAGCGAGTGCAGCCAACAAAGAGGCAACTTGAAAGATAACGGGTATAGGAACTTCTACGCTCTGAGACGTAGGGTTCTGCTAAGTAGAACCCTAATCGAATAGTGACGACAACTATATTGCTCATTGTTATGCCAGAGGTATATAGGGGTTAGGGTTAATAAATCTAGTAGGAGCATAGTTATCATATCCTTTACCCCTGCAATATTCTTTTAACTGACTTAATGAATTTATCCCCATTTTTTGATAAATTATTTGTAGCCTACTTTGTACCGTTCTATATGAAATACCTAATCTTTTAGCTATATCTTTGGCGCTTAGTGATTGCAAAGCAAAAAATACTATATCGAACTCTCTATCAGTAAATAAATCAGTTGGTGTGCCAAAAGTTAATGAGTCGGGATGCCTATTGTTTTCAAAATGATACATGGAATAAATTTCAAGTTTTCTACCATGTCCAACAACCCCAATACATTTTCCATCCTTCATTAGTGGTGTAATATGGGCTAGAAATGGTTGGATAATTTTTTCTCTCCCGCCATAAATGAAAGTGTTTAGTACTGGAATGGTTTTTTGACTAGTCATTACGTTTTTATCATTAGCTTGTATAATATCTGCAAACTCAGCCGATGGTGCTGGACATTCACTATCAAGCCTACCTTCTATGTTAAAACCCTTAGGAAGGCCACTGTAATAAAGCGTAGCATCATTAGCATAGACGAATCGAGATTCTTTGTCTTTTATAACCCAAAGATCGTTGCTGTTTTCCATATACGATATGAAGGCATCAAAACTTTTTGAATGAACATCTAGTTCCTTGTTTACAGAGAAACTCATAGTTTTATCTTTCATAATTTCCCCCATCATGATTAAACTGTAATAACTTCCATGTGAGGTTATCACTTTTACAATTCAACAAGTAGTTATATTTATGATTTTCAAACAATAATCTCTAGAAAAACCGTTTTTTATGATTAAATGCATTAGTTTACCTTGTGGTAAACTACAGGGAGGGATATAACTCATTTTGTGTGGTTACTTCAGTTGTAAAAAGCCAAATCAAAAAACATTCTTTAAGGGGCTGTCCTAGATAACGATTATATTTTTCCTTTAACTATTTGTTTTAGAATATGTAATTGGTCTTTTACACCTGGTGTATTAAATCTCCACTCACATTCCTTGAGAAAGAGCTCAAAATGCTCTTTTGAGATGCCATTTCTGAGTTTTGATCCAAAAATATCTTCCATTCCAAGACATGGTAGCCTGATCTGAAAATGACTATGGGAGCGATGGAATAGGAACGTAAAGTTCATACTATGGTGTAACGAGGAACACTGCCACCTATACGGTACAGCGACATAATGGTAAGTATGTGGCAATTCTAGAAAAACATCAGACTTGTGTGAAACAGTTCAGAATGTCCATCTGCAATACTATTTCAAGGGATGCCGGAGATAGGCATCCCTTGAAATAGGATGTATGAACTCAGACCTTTATTTGGCAGGTTATCCACTCTAGTTTCGGTGCTTGTCAGATTATGCAAGCCAATGCACTAAACGGTTGTAACTTTTAGAGTAAACATAAAAACGACAAAAAGCCTTACAGCAGTCACTGTAAGGCTTTTCTATTTTCTTTAAGTCCGCGGCTTATTGACAGCCCCAAACCCTAAATTGGTCGGCGAGAGAGGATTCGAACCTCCGACCCACTGGTCCCAAACCAGTTGCGCTACCAAGCTGCGCTACTCGCCGAAAACGAGCCGAATCTTACTGCGCTCGCTACAGGCCGTCAATACCTTTTTGATAATCATAGGTTAGTTGCTGATAAAAACAACTGAAACTCAGTTATGTCGCACTTTCTCACGGATTTCACAGAAATACGTCATTAGGTAAAAAAATAATGTTGTAGCTAAATCTGGACTTTCTTTTTCCTAACTAAGTTATTTTAACCTGCTACCCAGCGCACCTAGAAAGGTTTATTCATCAAATAGGTCAGAATGTCTTCCTGTTCGTTCAAACCTAACAACATCACCAACTACTTTGTAAATCAACAACCAGTCAGGCTCAATGTGAGCATCACGAAACTCCTTCCATTCACCACGGAGAAGATGATCCTGATAGTTAGCAGGCAATGGTCTATTATCAATCAACAAACTCATTAGGACCTTAAGTTTGTTCATATCCTTGCCACGTTTTTGTGCGGATTTCACATCACGCTTAAATTGACTTGAATATCTTGGCTGGCACATCAGATACCAAGCTGATCGAATAAATCGTCAGCATCCTTTGCTTGATGAATGTCTTCACCACGATCACTCTTAGCCAAAGTTTCGGCAGTCAATTTATTAGGTACTCTCATTTCAAACGGTAATGCTTTTTCCTTCGCAACTTTAGTCAAGGTGATACGCACTAGATCAGATATGGTTAACCCCATACCAGCCAAAACCTCGGTAGCTTCTGCTTTTAATGTCTCATCGATTCTTGCCCGAACAAATGCACTTGCAGCCATAAATCCCCCTTTTAATTTATAAATAAAACGTAGCTCGAATGAGCTACAAAATCAAGGTTAGAGGTATTAAGTTCCGGCTATCGCATTTCACAACAGCCGGAATTGACTATTTCAGATTACTATTGCAGTAACGAAATATCAGCAACTCTCAGGAATAGGTCACGCAATTCACTTAACAGGGTTAAGCGATTTATTCGCACCTGTAAGTCTTCATCCATCACCATCACATTGTCAAAGAAAGCATCGACAGCTTCACGCAAAGATGCCAACTCAACCAACGCTTCCTGATAGCATCCTTGAGCAAATAAAGGTGCCAGCTTATCCTGTAAAGCCACCAGATGTGTTGCTAGTTTCACCTCTTCTGGCGCTTTCAGCGCGGAAACATCTACCTTCTCGTTCAATGTCTCTTCTGATTTCGCCAGAATGTTAGAAACACGCTTATTCGCTGCGGCTAACGCTGCGGCTTCATCCAGTGTACGGAAGTGAGTCACCGCTTTAACACGAGCATCGAAATCAGCAGGCTGCGTCGGACGACGTGCTAATACTGCCTGAATGGTATCAACGCCGTAACCTTGCTCCTGATACCAAGCACGGAAACGGCCAAGCATAAACTCCACCACATCATCCGTAACCTTGCTATTCGTTAGCTTGTCGCCATACAGGCGAACCGCTTCTTCTGTCAGTGTCTGCAAATCCAGCGGCAGTTTTTTCTCAACGATAATACGCAGAGCACCCAACGCAGCACGACGCAACGCAAACGGATCTTTATCGCCTTTCGGATGCTGACCAATACCAAAAATACCCGCCAGAGTATCCATTTTGTCAGCAATCGCTAACGCACAAGAAACGCCAGTAGAAGGCAGTTCGTCCCCCGCAAAACGCGGCTGATATTGCTCATTCAATGCCAGAGCAACATCCTCTGCTTCACCATCATGACGGGCGTAATGCATTCCCATCACACCTTGTGTATCAGTGAACTCAAATACCATGTTGGTCATCAAGTCACATTTAGACAATAAACCAGCACGGGTAGCATGATTTACATCAGCGCCGATTTTTTCTGCAATCCAACCGGCCAACGCCTGAATACGATCCGTTTTATCACGCAAAGTACCAAGTTGTTTCTGGAACAAAACCGTCTCCAGACGAGGTAAATTATCTTCCAGACGCTGTTTACGATCCGTCTTAAAGAAGAATTCCGCGTCAGCCAAGCGTGGACGGACCACCTTTTCGTTACCGTCAATGATTTGCTGTGGATCAGAAGATTCAATGTTGGCAACAAAAATAAAGTTCGCCATCAGCTTGCCGGCACTATCGTAAACCGGGAAGTATTTTTGGTCACCTTTCATGGTGTAAACCAACGCTTCTGACGGCACAGCAAGGAATTTCTCTTCAAATTTCGCCGTCAGCACAACCGGCCATTCAACCAATGAAGTGACTTCTTCCAGCAGGCTGTCACTGATATCAGCAACGCCACCCAACTTAATCGCGGCCTGTTCTACATCTTGCTTAATGAGTGCCTTACGGATTGTATAATCTGCAATCACTTTACCGCGTTGCTGCAAAATCGCTGGATATTGTTCCGCGTCATCAATCGTAAACTCAGATTCACCCATAAAGTGGTGACCACGAATAACACGTGCGGATTTAATACCCAGAATTTCGCCTTCAATCAGTTCATCGCCAAACAACATGGTAACGGTATGAACCGGTCGAACAAACTGAGTCTCTTTATCGCTCCAACGCATCAGTTTAGGAATTGGCAACTTACTCAGCGCCTGATTGACCATACCCGCCAATAGCTCTTTTGCACCGAGGCCCTTAACCAGCGCGCGATACAATAGCCATTCGCCTTTATCTGTCACTAAACGTTCAGCCTGAGCAGCCGTGATACCACAACCGCGAGCCCAACCTTCCGCCGCTTTTGTCGGTTTACCCTCAGCATCAAATGCTTGAGCAATCGCCGGACCGCGTTTTTCTACTTCACGATCAGCTTGAGCCTTATCCAGATTAGCAACTTTCAGTGCCAAACGGCGCGGCGCGGCAAACCAACTCACTTCACCATACGCCAAATTCGCGTTATCCAATTCCGCCGCAAAATTAGCAGCAAATGCTTCAGCTAATGAACGAAGAGCCTTCGGCGGCAACTCTTCTGTGCCGATTTCCACCAGGAAAGTCTGTTGAGTCATGACAGCCTCTTAGTTCTGATTCTTGTTACACATAGGGAAGCCTAACGCCTCGCGGGAGGCATAATAAGCTTCGGCAACAGCTTTGGTCAGGGTACGGATACGCAGGATATAACGCTGACGTTCAGTCACCGAGATAGCTTTACGGGCATCCAGCAAGTTGAATGTATGGCCCGCTTTGAGAATACGTTCATAAGCTGGCAACGGTAGCGGCGTTTCTAACGCCAGCAGGTCCTGAGCCTCTTTTTCATATTGTTCGAAGCAGGTAAACAGGAAATCGACATCCGCATGTTCAAAGTTATAGGTGGATTGTTCCACTTCATTTTGGTGGTAAATATCGCCATAGGTGGTTCTACCCAGAGGACCATCGCTCCAAACCAGATCGTAAACACTGTCTACGCCTTGGATATACATTGCCAGACGTTCAAGACCGTAAGTAATCTCACCAGTGACAGGCTTACACTCAAGGCCGCCTACCTGTTGGAAGTAAGTAAACTGAGTCACTTCCATCCCGTTAAGCCACACTTCCCAACCCAATCCCCAAGCGCCTAACGTTGGGTTTTCCCAGTTATCTTCAACAAAACGGATGTCATGAACTGTTGGATCTAATCCTAGCTCTTTCAGAGAGCCCAGATATAGCTCCTGAATATTGTCTGGGGATGGTTTAATAATGACTTGAAACTGATAGTAATGTTGTAAACGGTTAGGGTTTTCACCATAACGGCCATCTGTCGGACGACGGGAAGGTTGCACATAAGCGGCGGCAATTGGCTCGGGGCCAAGTGCACGCAAGCAAGTTATTGGATGAGAAGTACCCGCACCGACTTCCATGTCCAGTGGTTGGACAATGGTACAGCCCTGGCGCGCCCAATAATCCTGTAATGTCAGGATCAGCCCCTGAAAGGTCTTGGTATCAAACTTTTGCATGTTAGATCCGCACGCGATACATATGAATTTGAAAGGAAGCTGGTCAGTATACCCTTTGACTTTAAGATATACAGCCCTGAATTCGCTCTTAATTTCGCCTTGAAATAAAAAAATCTCAATTTGGTTATTTTACTTGTATATCTATACAGTTAAGGTACTGTCAATGACCAACCACTGATACCGAAAATAACGATTATGGAATTAACACGTATGGAATTAACACGCTGCCATTGGGTTACCTCTGATCCGGAATATCTGGCTTATCATGACAATGAATGGGGAAAGCCGCTAAAAGATAGCCAAAAGTTGTTTGAAATGATCTGCCTGGAAGGGCAACAATCTGGGCTATCATGGCTGACTATTCTGAAAAAACGCGAAGGTTATCGTAAATGTTTTCATCAGTTTGATCCGGCCAAAATTGCTGTCATGGATGAAAACGATGTAGAACGGCTGATGCTTGATCCCACTATTATCCGTAACCGCACCAAAATTAACGCTATTATTAACAATGCACGAGCCTATCTTAAGATGCAGCAGCAAGGAGAGGAATTCAGCACTTTTATCTGGCGCTTCGTCGATGACAACCCCATTATTAATCAGTGGGAAACGATCACTGAGGTACCGGTAAAAACAGAGATTTCAGAGGCGTTATCGCAAGCGCTGAAAAAGAGGGGATTCAAATTCATTGGCAGCACCACTTGCTATGCATTTATGCAAGCTACCGGTTTGGTCAATGACCATATAATAAACTGTTTATGTAGAAAATAAATTCAGTGAATTACTATCGCACTTAAGATTAAAATGAATAATAAAGCTGGATATTAACCAAACATTCAGTTCTTTATTTTAAATGCTAAATTAAACGCAATATTAAATAACTAATAGTCATAACTTTCCAGATTGCACCCCAATAGTGCGCGGAGTATGGTGTTATGTCTCTTATTCTTATTCCTAACAACACACCGACAACGAACGTGGCTATGATTTTTTCTCAATTTGGTAACAAATTCACACAAGATGCAGGCATCACCCGCCTGATGAATGACCTTAATCAAGGGTTGAGGACGCCCGGTGCAATTATGCTTGGCGGTGGCAACCCGGCACATATCCCGGAAATGGATGACTATTTTCAGCAACTACTGACAGAGATGGTCGCCAACGGCCAACTCACTGACACGCTATGCAACTATGATGGACCTCAAGGAAAGGATACCTTGATTCAAGCATTAGCAGAGATGTTGCGCGAAAAATTGGGTTGGGAGATTGGTACACAAAATATTGCCCTGACCAATGGCAGCCAAAGTGCGTTCTTCTATCTATTTAACCTGCTGGCTGGACGCGGAGAAGATGGCTCTGTCCGCAAGGTGCTATTTCCACTAGCACCGGAATATATTGGTTATTCTGATTCAGGGCTAGATGAAGGCTTATTTGTTGCCAATAAACCCAATATTGAATTATTGCCAGAAGGCCAATTCAAATATCATGTTGATTTTGACCATCTAAATATTACCGAAGATATTGGCCTGATCTGTGTTTCTCGCCCAACCAACCCAACGGGTAACGTTATCACTGATGAAGAATTACAACGGTTAGATTATCTGGCTCAACAACACCAGATTCCATTACTCATTGATAATGCTTATGGCGTGCCATTCCCAGGTATTATTTTTAGTGAAGCTACACCATTGTGGAATCCCAATATTATTCTGTGCATGAGTTTATCCAAATTAGGCTTGCCGGGTTCACGCTGCGGAATCATCATCGCTAACGAGAAAATCATCAATGCCGTCAGTAATATGAATGGCATCATCAGCCTTGCGCCGGGCGGTGTGGGCCCCTCAATGGCATTGGAAATGATCCGTCGTAATGACTTGCTTCGTTTGTCACAAGAAATTATCCGCCCATTCTATCAACAACGGGTTCAGGACGTGATTCAGATTATCCGTCGTTATCTGCCGACAGAACTTTGCCTTATCCATAAACCAGAAGGTGCCATTTTTCTGTGGCTGTGGTTTAAAAATTTGCCGATAACCACAGAAATGCTTTATCAAAGACTGAAAAAGCGTGGTGTGTTAATGGTTCCAGGTCACTATTTCTTCCCCGGACTGGAACAAGACTGGCCGCATACTCATGAATGCATGCGTATGAATTATGTCCCTGATCCGGAAAGTATTGCCAAAGGGATTGCGATTCTGGCGGAAGAAATTAAATTAGCACATCAGCAAGCAGCCTGAAATCACCTAAGATCATCTGAAATCAATAGTAAAAAAAGTAAAAAAGCTCCTGCTCGGAAATGCAGGAGCTAAATGACAACGAGGACTTTACATAATTATTTTCAGAATTTGTAGAATGCTTTGTGCATAAGAAGGGAAAGAAACGCTCCTTGTTTGCCTACTCTCCTTAAGCAGCCTCTATTCAACCAGAAATTTCTAAATCCAATGCCTTGAATAGGCGGGTTTTTGTGCGTTTACTGGCAGTCAAAGTAAAAGCGCACTTCTATTGATATCACTATGTGATCTGGAATAGTGATCATCTCAGACGATCTCATTAGCCGCATCGTTTCAGCCTTAAGAATTATTTAATTTATAGACTATTCGAATCATTATAATAACTCACATTATTTTTTATTAATTAAAAAACAGAAAAAAATCCTGTTACATAAAAAATTCACGACTTTTTGATCTCAATGCTATGGTCAACGTTGCGTGACGTGATTATAGTGATTGATGTCAAAACCCTTCGTTAAGGGATTTGGAGAAATTTGGGGAAATAAAGATCACCCAACAAACTCACTCAAGGGCGAACTATTTCAGCGGCTTAGCCATACGAGATCGATAGAACCGATGAAGAGTAATAAACTAATTCTATTTTGCGTCACATTAGGATGGCTGTTAATCAGCGGGTGTACCAGCATCATGACACATTCAGGGCCTGGCCGCGGTTATTATCCCGGAACTAAAACTGACATTGAAATGTTAAAAGACCAAGATACAGGTTGGGTAATAAAACCACTACTCGCGATTGATCTACCTTTTTCCGCGCTATTAGATACTCTGTTATTACCTTATGACTATATAAAATCTGACGAAGATCAATCAGCAAATTCACCAAAAGAGCGAATTGAAAAAATAGAAAAAGCACAAAGTCAAACCAAAAACAATTAATCGATAATCCGTTTCGATTTATTTATTGCCACCAGCAGGAAAAGGCAGTGAACTGGCGGCAAATATACTTATTTCAGTCCTGTTTCCACCAGGAAAATTTGCATATAGCCATTAACTTCACGTATAAAGGCAACATGATGGTTATCCGGTGAAATCACAACCGCATCCGCGGCAGGCGCTTTCTCTGTACGCTTCGTTAAACGCTGCATTTGACCATTGTTTACATCACACAACATCACGCTGTTATCACAAATGAAAGCAACAAACTGCCCTCTGTTTTCCCAACTAAAAGCGGACTGAATGTCACAATGGCTCTGCGTTATTTGACGAGGCTCACCGCCATTTGGCGATATTGTCCACAGTTGCACAATGCCATTGTCATCTTTCATCAGAAAACCAATTTGCTCACCATCCGGTGAAGCCCGCAACCAATGGCGTGGATTATTCACTACCCCCGGCCAACGCCTATGACTGGTCAATGTCAGACGACGCTGCATGATATTAGCAGGCGGTGCAGGTAATGTCGTTTCCGTACCTTGCAACGGTTTTTCCCCTGCCACGGCATAATCAGCATCCTGTTCAGGCAGATCAACGATATAGACTTCCGGTACTTTTTCCCCTGTTGCAGAAATAGTATCGCCAATAAATGCCAGCGCCCAACGCTGCCAATTTCCATCCGCTTTACGATATCCTGCTTGACCTATCCAACACTCTTCATAAGCACGATTAATCTCATCACTGCCCGGCTGCGGCTGAAAAGTAGTACTACTGACGACAACGGAGAAATAGCTGCCATCATATTCACGAGGATGGTGTTTAGGTGGTTTAACTGATTTGAGGGGCACAGCAACAGCGATATTGCGTAAATCCAACGCTGGATCAAGCTCATGCATAACATGGTCGTTATAAGTAAAACTCAAACGACTGCCATCCGGGCTGAATACATGAACGTGACTGCCACCGCGCAGTGCTCCCAGTGTATAAGGGGAAGTAATATCCATCGCATCCAAGGTGACCGCTTTTCCCGGTAAATCTTCACTGACAATCACCCCTCGCCGGTGATGAAAATCGTAATGCCATTGCTCATCTGGAAATTCAGGCCCATGAATAAACGCATAACGGACAGGTTCTGTTGGGCTGACTGTCACCACGCCAACATGCGCCCCCTCTTTAGCCTGATAGATAATTTCTGTTTTACCACTATGTACATGAATTTTTTCTATCGTTAAACCAGTAAAAGAAGCGCCATGAGGACGAACATCATAAACTAACCACTGGCTGTCTGGTGTCCAGACATTAATATTGGTAAGCTGGTGGCTACGATTATCAAACGTGATTTGCCGTTCCTGAAAGGCCATTTTATTATCCTTATATCAGGTTTTTTCGGATAAATAATATTAATCCGAAATGGATGGAACTAAAAAATTTCAGTCGAGACTTTACCACTTCGACATTACTCTTACCTTTTTACGTTATGCACATCGAATAATCTATGTTACTGAGTGTTCTTTATATCATTGGTATCACTGCCGAAGCGATGACCGGAGCTTTAGCTGCGGGCCGCCGTAAAATGGATATGTTCGGCGTGATTATTATTGCTTCTGTCACCGCCATTGGTGGCGGTTCCGTGCGGGATATTCTTCTGGGGCATTACCCTCTCGGTTGGGTTAAACACCCTGAATATATTGTCACCGTTGCCTGTGCCGCCGTGATAACCACTTGGGTTGCCCCCATGATGAAGCATTTACGCCGTCTGTTTCTTATCCTTGATGCCATTGGCTTGATTGTTTTCTCCATTCTCGGCGCACAAATTGCCTTGGATATGAACTATGGCCCAATAATCGCCTCCATCGCAGCGGTTATCACCGGTGTTTTCGGTGGCGTGTTACGCGATATGCTATGTAACACCATTCCGTTGGTTTTCCAGAAAGAGATTTATGCCGGTGTCTCTTTTTCCGCCGCCTGGCTATACATCGGGTTACAACACACGCCATTACCGCAGGATGGCATTGTTCTGATTACCCTAATCGCAGGTCTGACAGCAAGATTGGTTGCTATTCGCTACCGCCTTGGCTTACCTGTCTTTAATTATGAACATTCTGATCACTGAGTCATACCAACGGGGTTCGGCCCAACCCCGTTTTCCCGATCAAACCCCTTGATTCCTGCCACTGACAGTTTCTCTGCGATTGCTTTAATCTGCGTGTCATTGACAAAATCAGACAACTTTTTCAATTGCCCGCGAGTGAATTGCTGTTTTAACTGTGCTCCGGCTAATTTCTGCTCCAATTGCTGCCAGTGATCAACATCGTCAGATAGCTTATCCATATAAGGCACTCCAATCCCTTTGATCCAATAGGAAAAAGGCTGATTTTTTGCCTTGCTGAATTGTGAATAAATAGCCTGCGCCCGTTTATCTCCAATTCCCGGTAAGGCCGCAATTTGTTGAACTGAAAGCGCCAACCAACCGGTCAAATCAGTGACCAGCTTCTGTTCGGTCAACATTGCCCAACTACCGCTACTGACACCTGTCATTTGCAAACTTTCACCAAGCCATTTTAGTCGCGCATTAAACTGTTGTTCGCAACCCGCGGTTAACGTCAGGCAACTCAGCACATGATAACGCTGCTTATCTGGCGGTTGAATATTCTGACGCTCTTTGATCCGCCACACCACCTGAGCTAATTTCGGAATACCATGACCTGCCAGCGTGAGAGTCACCCGATCCCCCGGTAACACATCCAACTGTTGCCAGCGACGAACAGAACCAATATTGACTCGGCTGACTTGTCGGTCATCCAGTTTTACCTTATCCAGCCCAAGCACAACGGAGATTTTGCCCGTTCTGCCAATAGTAAAACTCACTTCCCTGACTTGTGTGACCTGATGGCGTAAAGGGTGTTTCCATGCCACAGCCCAACTGTTGGAGCCAGACCGCCATTGATTCCCCTTAGGTTCAATTTCCTGTTTCAGCACGACACCATCTGTGGCAAAAGGCATAGGTTGTTCAAAATAATGCATCCGCAGTTTCTGTACCTGTTCTGGCTTCTCTATTTTATGGCTGTAGCGCAGCGCTAATGGAAAGCCCATACTCGCCAGTTTTCGCAATTTATTTTCCATATCAACAGGCCCATCCGGCCAGCTCCAGATAAACACACCGACTTGCTTTAATTCTGGCGAATGTTCTTTGCGCATCATTAAACCCGCAACACGATTACGAGCGCCATCACTACCAGAAGATTGCTGTATATGCCCGTCCTTATGTAGAAAAAGCTCCCCTTGCAATACCATATAAGGCGGTACCATATAAGGCGGTGCATTTTCTATCTCTTGGGGAATATCGGCGATATATTGGCTTTTCGCTGTCCAATCTATGCCTTCAGAGCCATTACCTCGGCTGATTAATGAAACTAATTTCCCTTGCTGGTACACCAATGTTACCGCCACACCATCAATCTTTGGCTGTAACCAGACAGGTAATCTGCCGTGCAACCATCGGTTAATTTCCCGTTCGTCTTTCAGTTTACTTAATCCAGTATGAGCAACCGGATGAGCCAGCTTATTATCGGGAAAAACTGCCACAGGAAAATCTGAATGAGGTGCTTGTTTCAGGCAGAGTTGCCAATGAATTAGCTCCGCCATTAATTGATCATAAACTTCATCATCGATCTCGCTGATCCCTTTCTGACGATAAAGTTGATCCCATCGAGCCATCTGTTGCATCAAGCTTTGTGTTTCACGTTGCAATTTATCCTGCGACCATGCAGGACAATCTTTCTCTGTCTTCAATGTCTCAGCCGCAACTATCGATGTACTGAAAACAATAAACAGAAATAATATCAATAAATTAAGCATCCGTTGCTCCCTGGCTATCCATGCATAACGGCAAAATAGAGGATAAAGAGATGCTGTCCAAGGCAGAAATAATAACTTTGCGAAGCGGTTCGAAGGAATAACTTCCTGAAATCCCAGACAGCGAACTTTTTTATATATTGCATAGCGTGGATATCATGGTGAAAACCTGATGTATTTAATATCTGATTCAGGACTGCTATCAACAATCTCCGCCACTTGTAGTTTTCATCGAAAACAGAGGTTTGACACCTCACAAACTTATCATATAAGATAAGTTAGAGGATCGATATTTAATATGAACTGGAACATTGAGCTCTATGATGGTGTCGAGGATGCGATCCTCAATATGCCACCCAGAATTCAGGCTCGTATGCTAAAACTGCTTGAACTCATTGAAGAATATGGTGCTAATCTTGGAGAGCCGCGCACTAAGTCAATGGGAAAAGGTCTATTCAAGATTCGAGCCAAAGCACAAGAAGGTATTGGACGCGGATTGTTTTGCTATCTACAAGATTCAAACATCATTGTCCTTCATGCATTTATTAAGAAAAACCAGAAGATATCTAAAAAGGATCTTGATCTCGCTTATGAACGAATGAAAGAGGTTACAAAATGAGTAGCTTAAAGTCTCTAAAATCCAAAGCATTAGCTAACCCAGATGTAAAAGCTGAGTATGATGCGCTAGAACCAGAATTCGAGCTAATTAATACTCTATTACGCATGCGGCATGCTGCTGGTCTAACGCAAAACCAAGTTGCACAGCGTATGGGAACAAAAGAAGCGAATATTTCCAGGCTTGAAAAAGGAAACGGAAACCCAACACTTAAAACACTATTGAACTACGCCAAAGCTTGCAATTGTGAACTGCATTTTGGTTTTAAAACAATTTAATCCAAACGATATAGAAAAGCATCTTCGGGTATTTTAACTATTTCTTGCATTGCAATTAATAATTAAATGCATATGCTACTCTAAATATTTGCATATAAATAACCAAGAAGACATTTATGGTCACAGAAAAAATTGATGACTCCACACTAAATCGACCAGACTGTGCGGAAGCACTGAAACGGGTACATGAATCTGCTACCTATAATGCATGGTTCCGTAAGCAGGTGCAGGCCGCCATCGACGATCCCCGCCCCAACGTTCCTTATGGGGAGGCTAAAACACTATTTACCGCCAAGAAAACAGCTCTATGTAAGGGGATATAATAATGAAGCTAGAATGAAAGCCAATGGCTCTAGCTAAATTACAGTCTTGCAGACAAATGACCAAAATCAATTTTCAAATAAATATCAACATGAAATAACTCCCCAAAACAGTTTGAAAAACAAATAGTAAAAACCTCAAAATAACCGGCAATTTCATAAACAGAGCAGAACGAATATTACGGCAACCACTCTGGTAATTTTTACTCTTTTTTTACAATTAATACTTAGTAAAGTAAGTTACATATTCATGTATTAATCAATAGCCATAAAGATGTACATTTCCTCTAAATTCCGTCGTTCAAGCCTCATAATTTTAACCTTCATCACTTATCGATAAAAAATAATCCAAAACCAACTACCAAAAAATCAATTTAGTATTAACCTATAGTTATTAGCCGATAACCTCTCTCTATTATCTTACTCATCAACGAATGGCTAGTATTAAATCAGCTTAACCCGCAAAGGATAAGTTTTATGGCATAGATTCCCATGTGGGTAATGTAGGTAAAAAGGTCAATCCGATATCACCATCATTAGGAGGGTAATATGCATCAAAACGATTTCTCCTCAAACATGAGTTCCAGCAATACTCTTATATGAATGCAACCTGTAATAACGGCCTGCACGGGTAACCCGATGCAGAAAATAATCATTTAAAAAAGGAGTGCCCTTAAAAGGCCAATGTAATCTGGCCGGGACAGGGTTATCACAGAGAATGAAAATTTTTAATATGCCAACCGGGGAACAATCCCCGCCAGAGCATCCGATGAATACTGAAAAAACGTTCATCAATAGAGTGAAGCAGAATGTTAGCCGAAATCGCCGGTGGTCGGCATGGGTAATGTGCGTATCTATAGGGGCGCTTTTTTTCACCTCAGTATTGGCTGCTACTGAATACCCCAGTAAACCAACACCAGACCTAGGGGACGCAGAATACATATTCAAATCTCTCGGGCAACCAATAATCAATGGGAAAGACAACAAGGTCTCCATCACCTCCACTTACACCGCAACCGCCATGTTATTAACCAATGGCAGAATGGTCGCCTGGGGAGATGAGAGCGGTGGCGGCTCTATACCGTCAGAAATTGCCAAATTACAAGATATCGTCAGCCTGAGTTCAACAGGCTATGCATTCGCAGCCCTGCGGGCAGACCGTAGCGTGGTCGCTTGGGGAGATGAGAAGTATGGCGGCTCTATACCGCCAGAAATTGCCAAATTACAGGATATTGTCAGCCTGAGTTCAACAAATTATGCTTTCGCTGCCCTACGGGCAGACGGTAGTGTAGTCGCTTGGGGAGATCAGAAATATGGCGGCAAATTACCAGCAGAAATTGCTGAATTAAAGGACATTATAAGCATAAGTTCAATACATAACATTTCGGATAGTGTCTGTGCAGCCTGGTGGCCAGACCGTAATCAAGCCTATTGCGGAGATGACAACCGTGGCAAGTACAAAGTAGTTGCACAATATAGCTTTACAAATGATACCTTTACCGCCCTTAGGGCAAACGGTAGGGTGGTCGCTTGGGGAAAAGTCCCGGTCCCGCCAGACATTAAAAAGTTAGAGGATATTATTAGTCTAAGTTCAATAAATAATATTTTTATCGCCCGGCGAGCAGATCTCAGCGTAGTCACTTGGCCCGGGTATCCCATACCTCCTGAAATTGCAAAATGGCAGGATATTATCCACCTGGATGTAACAACCTATGCTGTAGCCGCCCTGCGGGCAAACCGTAGCGTGGTCGCTTGGGGGCATCAAAACTATGGCGGCCAAGTCCCACCAGAAATTGCCGCATTACGAGATATTGTCAGCTTAAGTGCAACAAATGGTGCTTTCGCCGCTTTGCGTACCGATCGCAGTGTCGTCGCCTGGGGGGACCCGGGCTCTGGTGGTCAGGTTCCACCCGAAATTGCCGTATTAAAAGATATCGTCAGCCTATACTCATCAAGGAACACATTTATAGCTCTACGGGCAGACCGCAGTGTGGTCTCCTGGGGTCTTATTAGTGTCCCACCCGAGATTGCTAAATTAAAGGATATCGTCAGCTTGAAAACTACTGATATTGATGATTCCGTGAATCGAGGTAATTATGCTTTCGCAGCTCTACGAGCAAATCGTAGCGTGGTCGCTTGGGGGTTCAAAGAGCTTAATATCCAGATACCACCTGGAATAACCCAACTACAAGATATCATCAGCCTAAGTGCATCCAGCAGCGCATTCACCGTTTTACGGGCGAATGGCCAAAGATTAGCCTGGGACCTTTTGGATCTGGGTGACAATATAGTACATAGCGAATATGATGATTAGCCGATTGGTATTATGAATCACTAAAAAACACGAAAACCAAGGCTGAACCACAATACCTCGGTTCAGCCTATCGTTTATTCCATTTGAAATATCAACTCATTCGCCCGCTGTTATTACCAATATCAACTGACAAATAAAGTTCAAAAGACAATAACTTTACGAAATAGTTTGAAAAATAAATATTAAAAATCTCAAAACAACTAATTATTTATAAACTATGTAGAGCAAAAATTACGACAACAACTTAACAATTTTTTATTTCCTGCCTGACAATTAATTGTTAGTTAATTAAGTTACTCATTCAAGTAATAATAGCCATAAAGATGTATATCCCCTCTAAATCCTTCTGTCTAAATCTCATTACTATCACTCTTATCATTTACCTATGAAAAGCCACCAACAATCAACTTTAGAGTTAACCAATAGTTATAGACTGATAATCTTTTATTATCACATTCTGTTAATTTTTTGTTTTTCTATTATCTTTTTCTTAAAGAGTTGCTAAACTTATTTATGTCTTGTTAGTCGCAATAGAAAATCAGCGTAATCTGCAAGGGATTCAGTTTTGCGGTATAGCTCCCCTGTGGGTAAAAAAGGTCAATCCAATACAACCTTAAATTTAGGAGCACAATATGAATCAAGACGATTTCTCCTCAAACATAAGTTCCAGCAATACTCTTATATAAATGCAATCTGTAATAACGGCCTGCGCGGGTAACCCGATGCAGAAAATAATCATTTAAAGAAGGAGGGCCCTTAAAAGGCCAATGCAATCTGGCCGGGACAGGGTTATCACAGAGAATGAAAATTTTTAACATGCCAATCGGGGAACAATCCCCGTCAGAGCATCCGATGAATACTGAAAAAACGTTCATCAACAGCGTCAAGCAGAATGTTGGCCGAAATCGACGGTGGCCGGTATGGATAATGTGCGTGTCCATCGGGGCGCTTTTTTCCACTTCGGTATTAGCCGCGCCTGAATGCCCCAGTAAACAACCAACACCAGACCCAGTATACCCTGCTAGCCCGCCCTGGAACGCAGAACTCATATTCAGAGCCCTCGGGCAGCCAATCATCAATGGGAAAGACAACAAAGGTCAGCCGGTTCATTACCCAACAAGAGCAAGTGGGTACACTAACTTACCGAATGTCTTTCCGCCAGTAGTCAATCATGAGTTTCCAACGCCGACCGGAGATTTAAAGTTAAAAGAGAGCCTGTTTTGGGTTAAAGCACCAAACGGAATCTTCAAGGTTCCGCATGTGATCACAGGTAAGTATTACTGTAAGATGACTGCCAAGCGTAAAGATGGCGCGCCCGGCAAAGCCACAGTAGACCTTTATACGGATGCTGTCGTTGCAAATCAGATCATCCACAGGTTCCAGGGAGACAAAAACGTTCTGCAATCTAGCGTGACAGACCTGATTTACACAGCGGCCTGCAAAGGGACTGGATTTTCATGGGAACGTAAACCCGAAGAGAAATTTGAATGGGAAAGTGTATGGGACAACCCAGCACTGTCAATTAAAATGCAAGACCTGTGCAATTGGGCTCATGATGTTGCTTTCTGGACACCACCAAGCGACAATCCGAATGATCGGTTTAAAGACCCTGCCGTCATGAGACCTACTGGTACGGATAGCAGCAATAAATAAAAATCGTCAACAAAACAGCCGGGGAGTAATTCCCAGTTGAGCACGCAATAATTGTTACTAAAACCAAGGCTGAGCCATAACACTCGGTTCAGCCCATCGCTTATTCCATTTAAAATATCATCCCACCCGCCCGCTGTTATTAGCAAAATCAACTGCCAAATAAAGATTAAAAAAACAATAACTTTACGCAACCGTTTTAAAAATAAATATTAAAAACCCCAAAATAACTGATACTTTATAAATCATATAGAACGTAAATTACGAAAATAACTTAACAACATCTTATTTTCGACTCGGCAATAGGTTATTAGTTAATTAAGTTACTCGTTCACGTAATAATAGCCATAAAGATGTAAATCCCCATTAAATTCTTCTATTTAAATCTCATTATTTTCACTCTTATCATTTATTTGTGAAAAACAATCTTAGCAACCACCACCAACAATCAACTTTAGCGTTAACCTACAGTTATCAACTGATAACTTTTCGTTATCACATTTTTTTAATCTTTTGCTTTTTCTATTATCTTTTTTTTAAAGAGTTGCTAAACTTATTTATGTCTTGTTAGTCGCAATAGAAAATCAGCGTAATCCACAAGGGATTCAGATTTACGGTATAGGCTCCCCTGTGGGTAAAAAAGGTCAATCCAATACAACCTTAAATTTAGGAGCGTAATATGAATCAAGACGATTTCGCCTCAAACATAAGTTCCAGCAATACCCTTATATGAATGCAATCTGTAATAACGGCCTGCACGGGTAACCCGATGCAGAAAATAATCATTTAAAGAAGGAGGACCCTTAAAAGGCCAATGCAATCTGGCCGGGACAGGGTTATCGCAGAGAATGAAAATTTTTAACATGCCAATCGGGGAACAATCCCCGTCAGAGTCTCCGATGAATACTGAAAAAACGTTCATCAACAGAGTAAAGCAGAATATTGGCCGAAATCGCCGCTGGTCGGCATGGGTAATGTGCGCGTCTATCGGGGCGCTTTTTTCCACCTCGGTATTAGCCGCGCCTGAATGCCCCAGTAAACAACCAACACCAGACCCAATATACCCTGCTACTCCCCCTTGGAGAGCAGAATACATATTCAAAGCTCTCGGCCAACCAGTCATCAATGGGAAAGACAACCAAGGTAAGCCGGTTCATTACCCAGCAAGGGGGGCCACTAACTTAACGCTTGCCTTTCCAACAGTAGTCGATCATGAGTTTCCAACGCCGACCGGAGATTTGATGTTAAAAGACGGCATGTTTTGGGTTAGAGCACAAAACAGAATCTTCAGGGTTCCACATGTGATCACAGGTAAGTATTACTGCAAGATGGTTGCCAAACGTAAAGATGGCGCGCCCGGCAAAGCCACAGTAGACCTTTATACGGATGCTGCCGTTGTAAATCATAAGATCCACAGGTTCCAGGGAGACCAAAACGTTATGGAATCCAGCATAACAGACCTGGTTTACACAGCAACCTGCCGTGGAGCCGGATTTTCATGGGAACGTAAACCCGAAGAGAAATTTGAGTGGGAAAGTGAGTGGGAAAATGGAGTGCCGTCAATTGAGATGCAAGACAACTGCCATTGGATTCATAATGTCGCTTTCTGGACGCCACCAGACGATAATCCAAATGATAAGTTTAAAGACCCGGCCGTCCTGAGACCTACTAGTGCGGAAAGTGCTAACTCGAAGAAGCCAGTCTCCCAAGATAACCCCCCCTGGAAGAGAAAAGCAGATAGCAATAATCAATAAAGATCATTAATAAAACAGCCGGGGAGCAATCCCCGGTTGAATATCCAATCAATACAGATAATTATACTGAGTTATAATTCATCTTATCTGCCATTAATCTGAAATATCATAATATTTAATTCCAGTTATTATACCGATTTTCTAATTCATTCACACTTAATCATATTATCCGCTTACTTGTTCATGTTACTCTTTCGATTACTTTCATTCGCAAAATATCTCAATTTATGTGATATTTTATTTAATGATGTAATGTAGTATTAACCGCTATATCTAACTTTCTATTTAACTGATGCAAAGCCAATTCAACAACTTCAACCTTTGATGAATGTTCAACATCAAGAAGCCGATCAATCTGTGGCCCCTTTTGCCCTAATCGTCGAGCAAGATCGGCTTTGCGTGTTCCTGTCTCTATCATTGCATTATGCAATGCCACTTTCATTGCGACGAGAATAGGGAGACTGACAACATATTCACCTGCCTCCAACAGGGATGCTTCAGATATAGGCCGACGTTTGTCAATTTCTATAGCAATAGCCGTAACCAACCCATCAATAGATTCGAGAAGAGCTTCATCAACTGAGTCACCTACTGAGTTGAATAAGGGAAGATCACGACAACTAGCCACATAGCTTCCTGTCTCTTCGTCATATTCTAGTTTTATCGGATAATTAAACATAATACCTCTCTTTAAGATAGATAACCGGAACTTAAAGCCCCAGATCCTTCATTATTTTCTTCCTCAATGGTTCAGGGATCTCTTTGGAGCCATGATCGGGGAAAACCAACGATTTACCATTTATAGATACCTTTCGGTGGCTTCCTCCACCCCTAGCCTTCTCGATTAGAACCCCTTGAGAAATTAGCCATCGGCGGAACTCACTGTATTTCATTCATGTCTCCTTCTCGACCAAGCAATCATGGCACATAAAACAATAAATACAACATTTTTGTTTCATTTAACAACAGTTGTGATAACTCATAGAGCAAAATTCTAAGCAAAGAACTCCCCCTAACGATACAAAATACCCATTAGCAATTCTTCGCCAACAAAATTTCGGCAGAAATGCATCGGCAACGCGACACATATAAGCAGGTACGTGTATACTGTAAAAGAATTTTATTCTGCTTCATTGTTATTGTTATCCAATCAACCAAGACACCATCATGATCCAAGGCACGTTATATATTGTCTCTGCGCCAAGCGGGGCGGGTAAATCAAGTCTGATTCAGGCTTTATTAAAAACTCAACCTTTGTATGATACTCAGGTTTCTGTCTCCCATACCACACGTGCAATGCGCCCCGGTGAGAATCATGGTGAACACTATTTTTTTATCACCGAAGAAGCCTTTCGCCAGATGATCGATAATAATGAATTTCTGGAACATGCTCGTGTTTTTGATAATTATTACGGTACATCCCGGAAAGTGATTGAAGAAACCCTTGCCAGTGGGGTTGATGTTTTTCTTGATATCGATTGGCAAGGAGCACAGCAGATCCGCAAACAAATGCCATCTGCCCGCAGCATTTTTATCCTGCCGCCGTCGAAGGAAGAGCTTTGTCGCCGTCTGCGTGGCCGAGGGCAGGACAGTGAAGACGTTATTGAAAAACGTATGGAGCAGGCCGTTGCAGAAATGGTTCACTATAACGAGTATGATTATTTAATCGTTAATGATGATTTCAATACTGCATTGGCCGATCTGCACACCATCATCCGTTCAGAACGCCTGCATCGGGAGCGCCAGGCACAACGGCATGATGCTTTAATCAGCAAATTATTGGCAGACTGAACCCAATTTCAGTATTATGCCCAGTCATTTCTTTACCTGTGGAGTCGCACACATATGGCACGCGTAACTGTTCAAGACGCTGTAGAAAAAATTGGTAACCGTTTTGACCTAGTGTTGGTCGCCGCTCGTCGAGCGCGTCAACTGCAAACAGGCGGTAAAGACCCGCTGGTGGCGGAAGAGAACGATAAAGTGACGGTTATCGCTCTGCGTGAAGTGGAAGAGGGGCTGATTAACGGTAAGATCCTGGATGTCCGTGAGCGCCAGGAACAACAAGAGCAGGAAGCCGCAGAGATGCAGGCGGTTTCCGCTATCGCGGAAAGTCGTCGTTAATCTACGGTAGGTCTGCCTTGTATCTGTTCGAAAGCCTGAATCTGCTTATCCAAAAATATCTGCCTGGGAGTCAAATTGAACTCCTCAAGCAGGCTTACACTGTTGCGCGGGATGCCCATGACGGGCAAACCCGCACCAGTGGCGAACCCTACATTACGCACCCTGTCGCGGTTGCCTGTATTCTGGCCGAAATGCGTCTCGACCATGAAACACTGATGGCCGCTTTGTTGCATGATGTTATTGAAGACACGCCCGCCACCTTTCAGGATATCGCCCAACCTTTCGGCCCGGTGGTCGCCGGGTTAGTCGAGGGAGTTTCCAAGCTTGATAAGCTCAATTTCCGCGATAAAAAAGAGGCGCAGGCGGAAAACTTCCGCAAAATGATCATGGCGATGGTGCAAGATATTCGCGTCATTTTGATCAAACTAGCAGACCGTACCCATAATATGCGTACTCTCGGAGCGTTACGTCCAGATAAGCGCCGTCGTATCGCCCGGGAAACGTTAGAGATTTACAGCCCCTTAGCGCATCGTCTGGGTATTCACCACCTGAAAACCGAGTTAGAAGAACTGGGGTTTGAAGCTCTCCACCCTAACCGCTACCGGGTTATCAAAGAGGTGGTAAAAGCGGCCCGTGGCAACCGTAAAGAGATGATCCAGAAAATTCTGTCTGAAATTGCCGGCAGACTGGCCGAAGCCAATATTAAGTGCAAAGTCAGCGGCAGGGAAAAACATCTCTATTCTATCTACCGGAAAATGCACCTCAAAGAGCAGCGCTTCCATTCCATTATGGATATCTATGCTTTTCGGGTCATCGTTAACAATGTTGATATCTGTTATCGAGTTTTGGGGCAGATGCACAGCCTGTATAAACCCCGTCCAGGCAGAGTCAAAGATTACATTGCTATCCCTAAAGCCAACGGCTATCAATCCTTGCATACTTCCCTGATTGGCCCTCACGGTGTACCGGTTGAAGTCCAGATTCGCACCGAAGATATGGATCAAATGGCTGAAATGGGCGTTGCGGCACACTGGGCTTACAAAGAACAAGGGGAATCCAGTACCGCCGCGCAAGTTCGCGCACAACGCTGGATGCAGAGTCTGCTGGAATTACAGCAAAGTGCCGGCAACTCTTTTGAATTTATAGAAAGCGTTAAATCTGATCTGTTTCCTGATGAGATTTATGTTTTTACCCCGAAAGGGCGCATTGTGGAACTCCCCGCAGGCGCTACCCCGGTTGACTTTGCTTACGCCGTACACACCGATATTGGTCATGCCTGTGTTGGTTCGCGAGTTGATCGCCAGCCATATCCACTCTCTCAATCGCTGACCAACGGCCAGACGGTTGAGATTATTACCGCGCCGGGCGCTCGGCCAAACGCAGCCTGGCTGAACTTTGTCGTTAGTTCAAAAGCGCGCGCCAAAATTCGCCAATTGCTAAAAAACCTTAAGCGGGAAGATTCGATTGGGCTAGGTCGCCGCCTGCTAAATCACGCGCTGGGCAGTGGGAAAAAGCTGGTTGATATTCCACAGGAAAATATCAATAAAGAGTTGACGAGAATGAAACTCGCGACAATAGAGGATCTGCTGGCTGAAATCGGACTTGGCAATACCATGAGTATCGTCGTCGCCCGCAACCTGCTAGGCGCACAGGAGAGCAGTGCAAGCACCAGTAGTAATAACAACAGAGCGCGTAAATTACCGATCAAAGGCGCTGACGGTGTGCTCATTACTTTTGCCAAATGCTGCCGTCCCATCCCCGGCGACCCGATTATCGCCCATATCAGCCCCGGCAAAGGGTTGGTTATCCACCATGAATCCTGTCGTAATATTCGCGGCTATCAGAAAGAGCCGGAGAAATTTATGGCGGTAGAGTGGGATAAAGAAGTCAACAGTGATTTTATTGCTGAAATAAAAGTGGATATGTTTAACCATCAAGGGGCGCTGGCAAATCTGACGGCCGCGATTAACGCGGCAAACTCCAATATTCAGAGCATGAATACAGAAGAGAAAGATGGGCGTGTTTACTGCGCTTTTATCCGGCTGACCACCAAGGACCGCATCCAGTTAGCGAATATTATGCGCAAAATCCGCATCATGCCGGATGTGATGCGAGTCAGCCGTAACAGAAACTAAACCGGATAAATTCTTTTTAGGTACTGTTTTGATTATTGTTTTCTACACCGGGCAGCCCGCGCAGATCCGCAGGTGAACAGCCAACAGCGCTATCCACCGCCACCCCACAAGAGACCACTATCGAATGACGTCGCCGGATAGAGCGCTGGCGACACATCATGCTGATGTTCAAGGAATAGACCCATCAATACTGAATCAAGCTTATCGAGTATGCGGCCTAACCATCCCTCACCATCCACACCAAACATTAACACCAGCCCAATAGCAATAAACAATAGTGGCAAAATCCACGTCCTGCACCAATACGCCAACAGCATACGGGGATAGCGAGAGTAGCGAACTTTGTTGCCCAATAGCAACCCACAGACAGTAAACAGTACGATGCTGATAACCAATACCACTCGGCTTATCAGCATCCCATAAGGCACTACCCACAGAATCGATAAAAACTCATCCTCCATCACATCCCGCCAGACAACCACCTGTGTCATACCCTTTAAGAAATAAACGGACCGCAAGCGCGTTGCAAAAACCAAGTGCGCATATGATGAATCCGTGATGATGTCAGGGAACGCGCCGACTTCACTGTTTTTGTTACCAGTATCGGGTTCCTCTGGGGCATAGGTTTAACCACTGCCGTAACAATCAACATCAGACGCCGACTGCCATGTTTTTCACGAAAAAAGACTTTTTCACAGGAAATCACATCACGCCGCTCATTGTAGATATAATTCATCACATCCCTTGCCCGGCGTTCTGACACCCGAAACACCTGACTGATTTCACTTTTGGTAAATCCGCGACCCTTCAATAATCCCCAATACGCGACCGCCATGTACAACGGTGTATCATTCAAATGAGACAAACAGACAGGCAGACGAAAATCCCCATGATTACTTTGCTTGCCAGTAATAGTCTGACTTCCGAGCAAATCAGCCTGACTGCCGCTCATTTGAAGCGCCATTGAATCATTAACATTGATTGTCATTTTACTCTCCCCTGGTGACTAACTGGTCGATCTGTTACCACATGAGAAATGAAATAGTGTGATTTATTGAGATGAAGCACTTAGGCGGCTAAAGCCACCATGCCATATTTAAATACCCTGCCATCGTAGGCGTTATCGTACGACTAACGTTGCGTTCATGGTGGCCTGAAATTCACCAGAAGTACTAGGATCTAACTTCTTTACTTGCCAAAGTTCCACATAAAATTTGTTTTCAGATAAATAGGTGTTTGGCGTATCACCCACAGTAAAGTACAGAACATCCGCCGGGTTAGTTGGAGGACCAAATTTTACTGGCCTATCCATCGCGTTTGACGCCGCCAGCTTAGTATTCCCACCTATCTCGTTCGGAGTCACTTTTATTCTCAACGCGTCATCGAAGCCAGGTACTACGATACTTTCATTATTATCAGCTAGCTGTGGGGCGGAAAACTGCAAAGTGGCCACTCCTCCGGCACTGCTCTTATCGCTCACCGTGCATGTAATGTTCATACGAAACCCTGCACTATACCCGCTGCTGAATCCATCTATTGGGAGCTGTGCCGGATATGGCCCAAGCGACCGGAGAACCTCTCCCATATCCGCTACCCACACAACAGCATGAGGGTCGCCAGCATTTAAACCGCAAACCGGCGGCTCCAGTACTGTCACCGGGTCTTTGATAGGCGGAAGAGTTGGTTTGGACCACGACATAAGCTCTTCTCCATCAATTAGGACACTCAAAATTGGTGAGTTATCGTCACGATTGAATTCGACTTTTTCATCAGGATTTCGCTGCCATGAAAAATTTACCCCTCGGCAAGACACATCAAAATAGAGGTCACTTATTCTTTCATGTGCTCGATCCCAATCACCTTGATTATTAGGGTGTTCCGGCTGGAGCTGTACTGATTCGGAAAGATTTTCATTGGGATATGGCTTATCAAGATTCACCGTAAGGTGTTGAATAGCTGTTCCTTTTGAAGGTTCATCATCTGGAAGCCATTTAGAATATTTAGTTTTGGCCATAATTGTACATTCGTAACTGCCTGAGACTAGTCTCGGGACTTTAAAGATTTCCCCACGTGCTCTGAGCTGGAACCGGACCTTATCCAGATCTTCCTGATCATACGAAGTTGTACGAGGCACCATATCCCTCATACTATGAATTTGAAACAGATCTAAAGTCGCTTTACCCTCTGCCGGATAATTGATTACTCCATCACTCCGCTTTACCGTCCGCTCAGGCCCCAAGGCTTTCAAGGCTGCATCAGCGTTCCAATTTCGAAACTGATCAGCAAACACTGAGGGAGAAGAGAAGGTACTTACGGATAGGCATATCATTGCCGCCCATATCGGCCACTCACGACAACGAACCACCATCCAACCAATATCCTGTTTTAGCTTGTTAATAAACATCTTCTTCGTATTCATCGGCTGCCCAACCGGGAGTAACTTCCCAGTTGCCATATTAGAAATTTTCATTCGTTGATCTCCCCCCATCCCGGCCAGATTACATCCACCTTTCAGCGGTTCCTCTTCCTCTAATAACGATGGTTCTCCACATCAGGTTATCTGTGCAGACCCACAACACCACCTCATCTTAACCTTGCCCCATCTTAACGGCAGGTTTCGTTCAACTGCCTCATTGGGCTCCAGCTCTTATCTTGCTTCGCTTTTACCGGCGGTGGCCCTAGGTTAAACACCACCTCGCACTGACTGTCTGGTGCGCTGCCCCACTTCACTTTGAGTACCCCGTTGGGAGGCATGCCACTTAGGTACACCTGTCCTCCTTCCCCGACGATCGCCGCCAGATTTGTTGCTGTATCCCCTTTAAGCCCCGCCATTGCCCCAAACGGTACTGGCTTACCGTGATAGAGCAAATTCATCAGCAATTGCTGCCCGATACGTACAGGGTAATCCACCATCACAACCGCCCCTTTGGTCGGGAATACGTTCTTGCTACCCTGTGCCATATCAGCCCCTTCCGGCAACGATGACGGATCTAAACTGATACTATTACGGCTGTACGTCTGGGCATAAGGCACAACCGCATATCCCCAACGATTAGTCGAAATCGAGCTGGAGTTCATCACACGAATACCGCCAACCCCCGATGTCCGCACTAATACCGCCGCATCACCAATACGCGATGCCAACGTGACGCCATGCTGATGGGCGATCAATCCGCCACTAATCCCGTAGTTCACACCTCGCCCTCCCGATGAATCGTAGTTGTATCCCAGGTTAGCCTGCCCAAGGGAACCACTGTATCCCATTGATACTGACCCGCTATTTCCCTGCCCTTTATTAGCCTGACTTTGCGATACACTCCAGGACAGACTATTGTCATCCAGCAATGAACCGCCCAAACCTAACTGGTTACTGCTGCGCCCCGTGCTATCGTGGAATAAGCTATAGTTGGCATACGCATTGTTCAGAGCCGCATAGGAGCCAAACAGACTCAGAGGAATGTTGACGTTCAACGAAACTTGTCGGTTCTCAGGCCAGTCGCCGTTGCCGCGTATGCGATCGATGCTGTAATTAAGCCCCCAGCCCACACGGTAGAAAGAACCATTCAATCCCATCGACAGGGTGGTGTTAGTTTTAGAACTGCCCCAGTAGTTATCCCGCTGACCACTGAGCCACAGGGAATAGTTACCCGGCAATGACTGGCTCAATCTCATTTGCCAACTGCTACGACGTCGCTGAGACATCCAAGAGGGAAGCTCCCCCCAAACACTGTAACCTTGGGTATTAACATCGGAAAAACTGAGGTAATTACGGGTGGAATAGCGGTATGCGGTTAAATCCACCGTCGTGCCGGAGGTCAGCATACTTTTCGAATACTTAGCCCGGTAAGATTCTCCGCGCTGAATATCCGCCATATTTTTCAACCGCGCCCGAGAAGTGGTGATATCCGCAGATAACGCTCCCATCATACCAAGGGAAAGCCCGGTCCCCAGCGCCGCGGACTGGTACGATTGTGCTACCAAACCCCCACCATATAATGTGACGTTGCCGGGCAGACCATAAATCATTGAGACCATGCCAAACACTGGCTTACGCCCGCCGCTACTATACCCACTAGTGTGATAGCGCCCTGCCGCCGCTTCGTACTTGAATTGCCCCTGCCGCAACATCATCGGCAGGCTAGAATAAGCCTGACTGAACCCATGATGAGTACCATCAGCCTCGGTTATCGTTACCTGTAAATCCCCGCCGGTACTGCTCCCCACCAAATCTGTGATACGAAATGGCCCTGGCGCGACATTAGTTTGATAAATCACACTGCCATTCTGTGTCACCGTCACCTGAGCATTCGATTTAGCTATCCCACTGATAATCGGCGCAAAACCACTCTGCCTACCCGGTATCATCGAATCGCTGGTGGCCAGCCCAATCCCACGATAGGGGAAACCATCAAATACCTGCCCCGCCACACTGCCGGTCGAAGTATCCCCTATCGTCAGATCACTGCGTAACGCCACCACATCCCGCTGCAAATAGGTTTGCAGGAAGTTCCATCGTTGCCGGGATTGAGTGGTTTTTTTCATGGCGTCATTGAGTGAGTCATACCGGTTATAAGTTTGGGTACTATAAGAATAAGTCGCCGTGTTACGAAGACGCCAGGCCCCGAGATTCAATCCAGAGTTGAAGCTACCGAACAGACTCTGATTAGTCTGTTTATTACCAAATTGCGAGCGTTGATTCTGGCTGCCATTAATGTTGTAGTTCAATATGAAAGCCGGGATGCCCTCTTGCCATAACTTCGGATCAACCTGACCATTGGTTGCAGGCTTCATCGCTATTTGGGGTATACTCAAATTTAACCGCATCTGGGAAAAGTTCAGGCGGGCCGTAGCCTGAGGAATATATTTACCTAACGGATTCTCTATCGGCTTATCCGCCGGCAAGGTTTTCAGTGCCGGCGTGTCGCTGATATTGACACCGGCGGTATCTAACAAATCTGGAGTAAGCACCGGGACCAGCTCGCTGTCGCCATGACGCTGGAACGTAATATCCCGTGAATCAAAAAAAGTGCCATTCACGTAAATATCAACACGATAAGTCCCCGGTGCCTGACCTCCGGCGGTTTCAAACTGTGATAAATCCACCGCTTGCCCTGAATTCGAACCAAAGTCCAATAAGGCCGGGTCAAAATAGTCACGCGCTAGCGCCTGAGCACTCCATCCAGTCAGAAACGCCAGCACCATCCGACAGAAAACCAGAGAAAGGCGCAATTTCACCGGGCACTTTGATAGCACCAGAGAAATAAAAATACTTTGATTTACACGATGATAAATAGGCGGTCGCTCTAAACGACAACTTATCACCGGAATTAACATTTTCATTGTTAAAATCGCCATCTCTTATTTAAATATATTCAACTCATATCTACTCTGTCGGTATCTGCAATATTGCTATTAACCACAATTGCTATTAACCATATTGCTATTAGCCACTGCCAAATACAGTAATAGATCGACTCTCTTCATCGGTGCTTAACCCAAATTCACCAATAGCACGCCACGATACCGTGACATTATTACCAAGGGACATTTTGCCCACCGGCAGTGACCAGCTCTGCTGACCAAATGGCGGCACCATTCTAAATAAATCCTGATCCGGTACGGCAAACGAATTCACCTGTAAAGCCTGCAACGTTATCCAAAACGGCGACGGATTAGTCAGCGTCACAACACTCTCTTTTACTGATGCGCTTAATTGTTTCACCGCACCGGCAACGCCCTCTTTTGGCAACCCCTCGGGACGATAGAACACCTTCACCGCCAGCGCCGCCGTCATTTTCACCTTGCCGGAGAACCCCTTAGATACCGATGATGGTTTCTCAGAAGACAACATACGCACATTCAGAAAGAACAGAGATTCTCGATCCTTCGGAAAATCTCCGCCGGTACGCAGGATTTTCAACACCTGCCGTTCATGTGCATCCACCTTGGCAATAGGCGGAATCACGATAAATGGTGCCTTAGCATCCAATGGTAAACCGGTGGCAGGGTCCAATTCCCGTACCGTTGACTGAATCAGATAATTGCTGTCGCTGTTATTAATGAATGTCGAAGGAACACCATTGCTGAATGATTCAAAGTAAATCACCCGGGCATCATTGATATATAACACTCCGTCCAGACTCTCTTCCGCCCTCAGTGGTAAAACCGGTGATACCATTGCCAGAGCGCATAACACAGACGTCACTCTCTGCTTTATTGAAACCTTACGCTCCGCCATGTGATGCTCTTCCAATCTCAAAATATACTCAGCCAGCCTGTAACGTACCGTTCTGTAGCTTACTCACCCCGCCAATATCGGTAATCATCGACCATTCCACCTTACTGCCAGCTTTGCCAGCCAGGGGAAAAGTCGTCTGGCCGAAAGGCACCAATATTGACGGGGCTTTATCAAAATCTACTGCCTTGCCGTCAAGTTTCAGTTGAGCAAAAGTCTGGTAATACGGTGTTGGGTTGGTCACTACCACACTATTACCTGATTGTGTAAACGTCAGCCGACCACGGGCCTGTTCCGGTGTCATCGGCAGCTTATCTGGCCGGTAGATAAGTTTAATATTCATACCCAACGAGATAGATAGCGACGCGCCAATCTCATCTTGTTTCCCGTTGCTATTTTCCTTACTGCCATCAGTTGTTTTCTTCGCCGGGATCGCATTAATCCGAAAACGAAACAGAGACTCACGATCAGCTGGGAAATCACCACCGGTACGTACAAGGCGCATCACATTCAAGCTATTGCCCTCCATACGGAACAACGGGGGCAGCACCGTAAACTCCGATGAACGGGTATTTGGGTTATCCCACGAAGTCACGGCAGCTTGTACCAGATAGACCTCTTCGCCTGAATTTTGCAGTGAGATGCTTTGCACCTTGTCACTCTGCTGATAAATAATGCGTGTCTTCCTCAACATCAGACCTGCGTGCGCTGATGACGACGCCATAACCGCCCATATCCCCAGCATCCCGATAACTATCAGCTTTTTCATATATCCCACTTCATTTCAGACACTATTCCTCAAATACACCTGACTTATAACGTTATCTACTTCAAGTGCTCATACGAAAACTCAAAATGTATGGTCACTTGCGCTTCTCCTCCGCATAACACATTGGGCTCGTTACTCTCGGTTTTACACGTTACTGGATTATTTTTATCGCCTAAACCACCCACATAAGCCCTGAACGTCCTCGTTGTTCCATCTTCTGCGGACGGTAGCGGCACCTGAAACGGCTTATTGCTAGGCTCCACCTTTACAAACTGCTGGTTGCCAAGGTCCCGTAACCTAATCCCCACTCCCTTGGTAGTATTATTTACAGGCATGAACAGTTCCGGATCTTGTGTGACAAAATTACTACTCCATATGTACAACGTTGGCGATTGGCCTGGACTACAGTGACTGAGCTCAAACACCAGGTCTAAGGCTGAACTTTCCACATATTTGCTATTTTTCAGTTGACTCGCATAGACCTGAGGCATAGTAACGTCATAACCATCAGCGCCGCCGTACTTACCATTCACACTCAACGCACAGGTCGGAGGCAACAGATTGCCTTTAATTGTGATCTCAGCATTCTTACCATCCGCCTGAACCGACAAAGGCACACAAGCGATGAGCCATCCAATCAGTACCATGATGAGTAACGAATATTTCGTTCTGCTGTGACATGTTATTAACTCACGCTTTATAAGAGTGTTATTTTTCGCTTTCATCTAACTCTCTTCCCCTCATTGGTCCCCATTCTTATCTTCTGTGATCAACCGCATCTCAGGGATAAGAATAGGTAAACGCGACTCGCGCAATTAATGAGCCAGGTCGAATAACCTTACTATCTTTTCCACGCGCAACCGCTACTGTTACCGGAAGCTGTGCACGACCATCATCAAAAAATAGCGAATCAAGGCGATTCTCATGATTATTTATTACCAAATCATCCCAACCTATTTTCCCTTCATCTCCTAAATGAACAATAAACCCCAACCCCTCAGAGGCGTTATCATCGGAACCAGAGACAGGATCACGGAATACTAAACCTTGTTCAGCGTCGATGGTGTTTCCTGACACAGTGATAACAGGTCCGTTCGGTGAAACATCCGGATCACCACAATTGGTTAATTCCAGATTAAATCTTCTGGGGTTTGATATATGCCCAGCCTGACTGAACTCCGCCGCTGGCAGCGAGCCGAAATTCAGCTCCGAACCATTGATATCACTACCACTGATCCCTACGTCACAAGGTTCAGGCACGACAGTTATGAACAGATCTACGTCTATCCCACTCGATCTCGTCGCTGGGGGGGCTTTAGGATCTTCAGATTCAGCCATGACGCCGCCTGCCAAGAACAGCAAAACTAACATCCCCCAACAAAGCCGGAGCATCACCATACGCAACATCGAGCAACCGCCATTACTCAGAAAAGCGGGTTGGTCATCCACTCTGTTTTTTTCTCGCCTTGTCACTTTGGTCCACCTTAAAACTCTCTCGTTTACAGCTATTCTGTTTAATGAATCGCACTGCAAACTCAACGATAATCAAATGTAAAATTCACGTTGGCATAGATTCTTCCTGGCTTTTTGCAGACCATTACCGTCTCCCCTGTTGCCGGGGCGCATACCAGTGAAAACCTCACCGGCACAGAAGGAGTTTGAGCATTTATGACTGTGCCTTTATCCGCCAGATAAAATGGTTCACTATCCGCTATATTTGAGGACCATTCCGTTCCATTCAGCTTCTTCAAGCGCACTGTGACGCCCACTGCCTTTGAAACCGAATCTTCGCTGTTTTGACTACGAAATAGCGTCTTATCACTCGTACCAAAATGCTCTCCGGTAATGGTAATCGCAGGAGCAACCCTGTCTGCATCGATCACATCTGAGCAATTTCTCAGAGTGAGATTGGTTTCCCCGTAGGCGTTCCCTGATACCAAGCTGGCAAATTGCACTCTGCCCAAATCGATATTATTGTTATCCACAGCGATATCACACGTCCCGTAGGCAATGTCGGCCTTAAATGTGACGTTGGCAGAATTCGCTGCCCATAAGGGGCCAGAAGAGAGCCACAGAATTCCTCCCATACCGATGTAATTCAGGTACCTGCGTAGATACTGAGCCCTTGAGATACCGGCTTTACTGAATTTCACCATTGAAGTTCTCTCCACCGCCGAGATCGCTAATCACCGCCCATTCCACTTTCTTTTTGTTCTGATTATTTTGAGCGGGATAAACATGGTTACTGAAAGGAGCCAGCATTTGTGGATGACTTTCAGAAAACTTCACCGGTACGCCATCAACTTTGATCTGGGTAAAGCTGATGTGATAAGGCGAATTGTTGCTAACTTGAACGCCCCCGGAAGCATGGGTAAAGCGCAGCGCTTTGTATGCCTGCTCCGGCGTTCCCACCAATCCCGTTGGCCGATAAAATAGTTTGATGGTATTGCCGATGGCATAAGTTATCCCGCCGCCAATTTGTGCGCTTTCAGAACGCTGGCCCGGAGGATTATTACTACCGGGAATAGCAGAAGCATTAAAATAAAAGACGCTTTCTCTGTCAGTCGGCAGCTTACTGGTATCGCCTAAGATGCGCAGAACATTGGTTCCCTTAGGGTCCAAACGGAATAAAGGAGGAGAGACGTAAAAAGGCGCTTTACCCTTGCCGTCAACGGTGCGAGTAATCTTAGTCGTCACCAAGTAAGGGATATTAGTTGTTGTATTGCGTACCGATACCGTTGTTGCAGCTTTATCCTGTAAGAAAATAATGCGTGTAGCATCAATGCCAAATCCGCCTTCGGCCTGACTTTGTGACGCGAATAAAAATGCACCTAATACAAGGCTTTTTACTATGATGTTAGGAAGTCGGAGTTTATTGATCATCATTTTTCTCTTTTCACTCAGCCAATAGCGGTTTATAAAGCACCGTTTCAATCATCCAGAATTTGCAATCAAAGAAGCCTGAAGAAAGGCTCCTCAGGCTGGTTATTGAATCAACAATCATTCATACGCTATGGAAAAAGTAAGAGGGGCATGAATTCGCTGAGTAGATGGCTCTTTAGCCACTGACGCCATATAAGCTTTAAAGACTACAGACTTGCCATTAAAGTTTGCCACCGGTTTAGGATTTGTCTCCTCTGATGAAGCTAATACGATACGGCTGTCTTTCTTAAGAAGCTTTTCCGTTTCATCACCAGAACCATCAATCTTATAGGTTAATGCAACACCCGCATTTGGAGTTTGCCCATCCGCATTATCCTGCCCCTCATTAAATATGTCAGTGCTTGCTGCTATCGTAGTCCCTGACACCAACAGCTTAAGTGATTTTTTTGCCGCAACGGTACCATCACAGCCATTGACACCAACAGTAAAAGTTTTATATCCCTCAACAACATTCATGCCCGTAAATTTACCCTCACCAGGCTGGAATTCACTTGGCTTATGGTTACCCAAACTCACTTCACCGTTTTTTACACCACTGGTAATGTCACATGTCACATCCGAGACAGCACCAGTAATAGTTACTGTGGCATTATGCCCCCCTTTATTTTCCTCTCCATCTGCCAAAGCAGCCGAAGCTGCCCCCATAACCAACGCCGCCACGACGCTTATCTTTAATATCTTTTTCATTTCATTAATCTCTTTTAACTACCTAACTAAAGTCCGATTCAAGCTCGCGCATCACGTTTTGATAAACAGAGGCATCTAGCTGTACAAAAATTTGTCAATTAGGACCATTTTGACTATCAAAATACAGCCATTTTTCCGTATAAAAACAGCGCCATACAGAGTTAATATGCAATATTTTGCAAATTTTAAGGATATCATCTTTATATATCCAAAAATAAAGAACAACAATTTTGCTAAAGTGACAACAAAATGGCAGTGTTTTTGCATGTTGTAATAAAAAGAGTGGATTATTGGAATGTTTCTGTGGTAGGATTATTGAGTTTTACAAATATATACAAATCTATCTCTTTTTTTATTAGAAAACTTTTAGTACAATTTCTAGGCGATCATATTTTGATAGTCAAAATGGTCCTAACTGTCGTACCTTAACGCCTACCTTTTACGCCCCAAACTCCTTGAAAACGTTCAACATTACTCGCGGTATAACGTACCGTATGGCGAATGTTTTTATGTCCAAGATAGTCTTGTATTAGCCGGGTGTCGATTCCTCGATCTGCAAGGGCAAAACCGCAGGCATGACGCAACATATGTGGATGAGGCTCTACCGCGATATTCGCCCGTTGCCCTAACTGGTTGATAATCTGATAGATGCGCTGGCGAGTCAGTGGTTTCCCACAACGCGATAGAAATAACCAATCACTATCAGCACCCTGAAAAGTTTTGCGCACTTTAAGCCATGCCTTAATCGCCTTAACTTCACGCTGTAAAAGGGGATGGTTAGTACAAAACCCGCCTTTTAATCGCCTGATATATAAACATTTTTCTTTTAACTCCATGTCAGATAACCGCAAATGCCTGGCTTCGCTAACACGAAAACCGTGGATATAACTCATATACACCAGACAGTAATTCCGTTCTGGATTAGGCCCAACTTTCGCCATTTCCAACATGCTTTCTACTTCTGATTGAGTCAGATATTTTCTTTGGCCCATGATTATTTCTCCAAAATATATTGATAGCACAACCCGGCTATATCCCGCTTAGAACAGATATAAGCTAGGATAAAATAGACACCGCTACCCAAAACGATGGCCTATTGTTCACCGAGGCTACAAGAGGTTATACAGATATGGGGCAAAATTTAAACACCTTTTTTGATTATTTTTTCACCTCGCAAACACGTTAGTTTACATTTGACTGACAGGGCAGATTATTCAAAACAGGCTACAAGAACCTGTCGTTACAAATCGTCTTTTTCGTTATAGCGGCTTACGCTTAAGGTATTGATATGGTTTTCAACCAGTTACAGAGGGAAATATTCCATTGATTACGTTAAACTCGTCTGTATTATTATGGATGGTAAACAGGCTCAGGCCGTGACCCGTGAAACCTGATGGACTGCCATGCAATTAATGGAGATAAAAGAAACCTTATGAGAGGCCCATTGCTTGATACCATCCCTCTGACTTCCCTGCGTGGCGTCGGGGCAAGTCAGGCCGCCAAATTAGCAAAAATAGGGCTGGTTAATTTGCAGGATCTTCTGCTGCATTTCCCTCTGCGTTATGAAGACCAGACACGCCTTTACACTATTAATGATCTTTTGCCGGGTATTTCCGCCACCATCGCAGGTGAAATCCTGCGTACCGATGTTACTGTTAGTCGCCGCCGAACCCTGATCTGCAAAATTAGTGATGGCACCGGCGTGCTCACACTGCGCTTTTTTAACTTTTCGGCGGCAATGAGAAACAATCTGGCGAAAGGGAAACAGGTTGTTGTCTACGGTGAAATCAGAAGAGGCAGTCAGGGTGCCGAAATGATTCATCCTGAGTATAAGATTCAAAATCATACTGGAAATGTACAGCTTCAAGAGACATTAACACCGATTTACCCGACAACAGAAGGTGTTCGTCAGGCGACGCTGCGTAATCTCATTGATCAAGCGCTGAAATTGTTGGATACCTGCACAATCAATGAACTTTTACCGGAAGAGCTTAGCCGCTCCATGATTAGTCTGCCGCAAGCACTGCATATTCTGCACCGCCCAACACCAGATATTGCGCTGGCGGATCTGGAAACCGGCAGGCACCCAGCTTATCGCCGTCTGGTTCTGGAAGAACTTTTAGCTCACCATTTGAGTATGTTAGCCGTCAGAGCTGGCGTACAACGCTATCACGCTCAATCATTGCCGACTGAGGACAAGTTAAAACCGCAATTCCTTAATCGCCTGCCATTTTCTCCAACTCATGCGCAACAACGGGTTGTCTCGGAAATTGAACAGGATCTGGCAAAAGATGTTCCCATGATGCGACTGATTCAGGGCGATGTAGGTTCAGGAAAAACGCTGGTTGCCGCATTGGCTGCGTTGCGTGCCATTGCGCATGGTAAACAGGTCGCCTTGATGGCGCCGACTGAACTACTGGCAGAACAGCATGCAAATACCTTTCGGCAATGGCTGGAACCGTTGGGTATCCAAGTCGGCTGGCTAGCGGGTAAGCAAAAGGGGAAAGCGCGTCAGAAGCAACAAGAAGCCATTGCCAACGGCCAAGTCGCCATGATTGTCGGTACGCATGCCATGTTTCAGGAACAAGTGAAGTTTTCCGGTCTGGCGCTGGTGATTATTGATGAGCAACATCGGTTTGGTGTGCATCAACGTCTGGCTTTATGGGAAAAGGGACGTGAACAGGGTTTTCATCCTCACCAATTGATTATGACGGCCACCCCGATTCCCCGTACCTTAGCCATGACCGCTTATGCAGATCTCGATACTTCTATTATTGATGAATTACCACCGGGGAGAACGCCGGTAACGACCGTTGCAATCCCGGATACGCGCCGTGAAGAAATTATCAAACGGATCAGAAACGCCTGCCTTGATGAAAATAGACAAGCCTATTGGGTTTGTACGCTGATTGAAGATTCCGATGTGCTGGAAGCTCAAGCTGCGCAAGCCACCAGTGAAGAACTTACTCTTGCTTTACCGGAACTGAAAGTCGGGCTGGTGCATGGCCGCATGAAAGCCGCAGAAAAGCAGGCAGTGATGGAGGCTTTCAAGCGTGGCGAATTACAGCTTCTGGTTGCAACAACGGTTATTGAAGTGGGCGTGGATGTGCCGAATGCCAGTTTGATGGTTATTGATAACCCGGAACGGCTCGGCTTGGCACAACTTCATCAGTTACGCGGACGAGTTGGCCGTGGGGCTATCGCTTCTCATTGTGTTTTACTTTACAAAACGCCGCTGAGCAGTACCGCCAGAATTCGCCTGCAAGTGCTTAGAGACAGTAACGATGGTTTTGTTATCGCGCAGAAAGATCTGGAAATTCGCGGCCCCGGGGAGCTATTAGGAACACGCCAAACTGGGAATGCGGAATTTAAGGTAGCTGATTTGCTAAGAGATCAGGGAATGTTGCCGGAAGTTCAACGCATTGCCCGGCATATTCACCAACACTATCCTGAACATGCCCGTGCCTTAATTGAACGCTGGCTACCAGAACGGGTACATTATGGTAATGCGTGATTGAGAACATGTCGGAACGGACTTGCCGTTTCTCAAAGCTGCCAAAAATATGGATATTTGGTTTTATCCAATAATTAAGATGCTCTGCTATAGAGCTTTCTTTTAATTATTCTATTAAATTGTTAATGTATTATTGCCAAAGGAATGGAAAATAGAACCACAATTATTCCTAAATTAGCACCAGCGTTAAAATATATCCCTAGAAAATATAATTGGGGTGACAGGCGGTTCCGCCATTTTTCATCAAATTCCGTTGATGGCATATGCGGTATTAGCGCAACGTTATGCTCAAAGGTTAAAACGGAAATAGATGTAAACCTATGATATGAATTCAAGGGTAATTATTATATTTACATCAATGTAATATTGAGTTACTAAGTTTAAATAGTAAATGTTTCTATTAATTCAATGAATGTAATTTTAAATATTTTCTTCTCGAAGTATAAAACCTTGATGGAGGTCACACAAATAATAGTTTTGTTGGTCTTTTTTATCCTATACTTATATTTCATTATGGTACATATTAGGATGTTTTTAAATTAGAACTAAATAAATCTACGTTGATATAATGGAGAAGTTAATATGATTTATGTCAAAAATCTTTCAGATAATGTGGTTAAAGTCGCAATTAGTAAATGGAGTAGTGAAGAAGGTAATGACGAATATATTGAAATTAATCCAGAAGAAGTAGTTCAATGGGATAGATCAGATAAGCGCGGTTTTTTAATGTCAGTAGTACGCGAAGATAATATTCCAGAGTTGTATTCAATAAAATCAGATGGCTACTTAATTATTTACAATAACAAGATTGAAAATAACGGAGAAGAGATAAATTATTTATATTCGATACAATCTAACTAAAAAATTTTATTATTTATCTAGTTCTCTTAATTTATGTTCATATGCCATTGAGTTAAATGAAAATATTTATTATTGATATAGTGGAGGATTTATGATTTATGTTAAAAATCTCTCAACTGAACCGGTTAAAGTTTCGGTTAATAAATGTGGAGAGGAAGGTAGAGAGGAATATTTAGCTCTTGATTGTGAAAATGTCAAGGTGTGGGATCTCTCCGATACACATGGTTTTATATTGTCAGTAATACAGAGAGGTATTGAAAAATCATATCCTGCTTCTAATAACAGTTTTATTATCATTTTTGATGATTATGTACAAGATAGCGGCACCAATATATCTCATCAAGAGAAATAAATGAGAGCTTGTCATCCGATTTAATTGAGTGTTAGACAAAATTAAATCACCATAATCAGGAATGGAATCTCCATTCCTGAACTATTTATATTCAACGGATTGCTGCTTTTTCCCCTAATGCTTGTTTTTCTGCTTGATTGATAAAGATATCTCCAGCCTCTTTATAATTAATCAGTTGTTTTATCAACTTCCTCTGCCAGCATTTCCAGACTAGGTGCTTAGTCCCAATATTTGATAAATAAGATAGTAGAAAAAATTATCGCCTGATACCTATAGGTTAATATTAAATTGTTTTTTGGTGGTTGGTTTTAGATTATTTTTATCGATAATGAGTAAAATTTAAAATTATGAGATTTGAGCAGAATAATTTAATAAAGATGTACATTTTTATGGCTATTCTTATTAATACGTGAACATGTAACTTAATTTACCAAGCATTAATAGCAAAGCAAATAATAAAAATCACCAAGAGCGGGAGAGCTAATATTTCAAATTAAATAAACAATAGGCTAAGCCGGAATATTATAGCCCAGCCTTGGTTTTAGTGTTTTTTAGTGATTTATAATAACAATGGATTAATCATCATATTCACTGTGTACTATATTATAGTTACCAACATCCCAGGCTAATCTTTCTCCATTCGCCCGCAGGACTGAGAATGAACCTCCCGATACGCTCAGGCTGACGATATCTTGTAATCGGGCTATTCCGGGGGGGACCTGGATGTTTAAACTTCTTCTCCCCCAAGCGACCACGCTACCGTTGGCCCGAAGGGCCGCGAAAGCATCAGCACCTGCTCTCAGGCTGACAATATCCTGTAATTGGGCAATTTCGGGTGGAATTTGACCACCTTTATCCCCGTTCCCCCAAGTGACCACGCTACGGTTTGTCCGCAGAGCCGCGAAAGCCTCACTTGTTGCACTGATACTGACGATATCCTGCAATTTGGCAATGTTAGGCGGGATTTCACCTCCAAAAGAACTACCCCCCCAGACGACTACACTACGGTTTGCCCTTAGGGCAGCGAAAGCAATATCTGCGCCAGTCAGGCAGACAACATCTCGTAATTTGGCAATGTCTGGAGGGACTTGGCCGCCCCAATTTTTAAGTCCCCAGCTAACTACACTACCGTTGGCCCGAAGGGCCGCGAAAGCATCAGCACCTGCTCTCAGGCTGACAATATCCTGTAGTCTGGCAATTTCTGGGGGGACCTGACCGCCGGCACTTCCTAATCCCCAGGTGACCACGCTACGGTTTGTCCGCAGGGCTGCAAATGCAAGGCTTCCTGCGCTGATGCTGACAATATCCTGTAATTTGGCAATTTCGGGAGGGATTTCACCTCCAAAAGAGCTATCCCCCCAGACGACTACACTACGATTTGCCCGCAAAGCCGCGAATGCAGAATCTGTTGTGCTTAGACTGACAATATCCTGTAATTTAGCAACTTCTGGCGGGATTTGGCCGCCATAGTCCGAAGCCCCCCAAGCGACTACACTGCGGTTTACCCTCAGGGCTGTGAAAGCACCTCCTGTTGCACTTAGGCTGACAATATCCTGTAATTTAGCAACTTCTGGCGGAACCTGGCCGCCCTTATCTTTAAGTCCCCAGGCAACTACGCTACGATTTGCCCGCAAGGCCGCGAAAGCAAAGCCTGTTGTACTCAGACTGACAATATCCTGCAATTGAGCAATTTCTGGCGGTATTCGGCCACCATAATTTTCATCTCCCCAGGCGATCACTCTGCCATTTGGCAATAACATAGCACTGGCCCCGTCAGAAACGATGGGGATATTGTCATCAAAGTTACTATTTATGCCGGATTGCCGGTATTGATTTATAGAACTACTGCGGGTATCCCCGTTTAGTGAGAAATCGTCATTTTGGTTCATTTTGTTCTCCTAAATAAGGTCATATTGGATTTACCTTATCCACAAGGGTCTGTATCGTAACCACATGATAATGTGGTAGTTAATTTTCATATTCATGATGCACGTTATTGTCGTAAGCAGAACCCCAGGCTACTTTCCGACCATTAGCCCGCAATACGGCGAATGAGTTTTTTGACGCACTCAGGCTGACGATATCTTGTAATCGGGCTATCCCGGATGGAATTTGGTTGCCTTGATAACTGCCATATCCCCAAGCGACTACGCTACCATTTGCCCGTAGGGCGGCAAACGCGGTTTCTGTCGCACTGATACTGACAATATCTTGCAATTCGGCAATTTCGGGCGGGGCTGAAATACCATTGCCTCCCCAAACAACTACACTGCGGTTTGCCCGCAAGGCCGCGAAAGCACCATATGTTGTGCTCAGACTGACGATATCCTGTAATTTGGCAATTTCGGGCGAAACACTGCCACCCGAATATTTGCTTCCCCACGCGACGACACTGTGATTTGCCCGTAGGGCTGCAAATGCAGTTCCTGTTGCGCTGATACTGACAATATCCTGCAAGTTAGCAATTTCAGGCGGAACCTGGTCGCCCGAATTTTTGAAGCCCCAGGCGACTACACTGCGGTTCGACCGCAGGGCGACGAAAGCAGAATCTGTTGCACTCAGGCTGACAACATCCTGCAATTGGGCAATTTCTGGCGAAACCTGCCCGCCCCAATTCTCAAGTCCCCAGGCGACCACGCTGCGATTTGCCCGCAAGGCTGCAAATGCGTTTACTGTTGAACTCAGGCTGACAATATCTTGCCGCTCTGCAATTTCAGGCGGTACCTTACCGCCAGAATACTCATCTCCCCACGCGACGACGCTACTGTTTTCCCGTAGAGCCGCGAAAGCGGAGCCTGTTGTACTCAAGCTAACAATATCCTGCAATTTGGCGATTTCTGTTGGAACCTGACCACCGAAATTCTCATCGCCCCAAGCGACCACGCTACCGTTTACCCGCAGGGCCGCAAAAGCAGAATCTGTTGCCTTCAAGCTGACAATATCCTGTAATTTGGCAATTTCTGGTGGGATTTGACCACCTTTATCCTCGTTCCCCCAAGCAACCACGCTACGGTTTTTCCGCAGAGCCGCGAAAGCCTCACTTGTTGCACTGATACTGACGATATCCTGCAATTCGGCAATGTCAGGCGGGATTTGGCTACTATAATCATTTCCCCAAGTCATCACTCTGCCACTTGGCAATAACATGGCGGTTGACTCGTTATTAGAGACGATGGAAGTATTATTCTCAGAGGAGCTATTTCGGTCCGGTTGCCAATATTGCTTGATAGGATTACCTTCGGCATCCATGTTTGGTGAGGGTTCGTTATTTTGATTCATATTATTCTCCTAATGATGGTGATATCGGATTAACCTTCTTACCTACAGGGGAATCTATGCCATAAAACCTATCCCTTGCGGGTTAAGCTGAATTTCTACTGCAATTTACTACTAGCTATTCTTTGATGAAGAAGATAATAGAAAAAATTATCGACTGACAATTATAGGTTAATACTAAATTGATTTTTTGGTAGTTGGTTTTAGATTATTTTTTATCGATAAAGCGTAAAAATTAAAATTATGAGACTTGGGCAACAGAATTTAGGGGGGATGTACATCCTTATTGCTATTTTTATTAATACGCATACATGTAACTTAATCTACTAAGTATTATCTGTAAAGCAAAGAATAAAAATCACCAAAAGGGGCGCAATATATTTTCTATTTATAAAGAAATGAGTTACTTCTTTTCTTTAGGATTTACATTAAAAACTATTTCGTAGAGAGCGGGAGTGATAAAATTTCAAGTGAATATTCCATAGGTTGAATTATTATATTTTTCTCAGCCATTGATTAATGACCGGCAATAACAAAATAACACTTAATAAATTAACTAATCATATTCATTATGTTCTTTAAATCCTGAATGACGAAGTTTCTCGGAAACTGACTGATAATCATTGCGGAACAGAATGGCGCGAGTAAATTGACGTTTATTTGTGCTGTTGAGACGATCCTCATCGGTAAAGGCAAAAATGAAATATCAGCATGCCTTGTTGCGTGAGAGAGTCCGGCAAACCGTTGGTGCCCAAAAGTCATCTTGGTTGGCGGTTAGCTATTTTGATTACTGGTAGCTCCATGCATTTTTAGCTATAATAGCTATTCGAGCCATTTTAGACGGTAGGTGATGTATGGAAATTATTCCCGCACAACTAGCTAAGAACCAGTTTGGTGATCTGCTTATGAAAGTTCAGCGTGAACCTGTAGAAATTAGTAAGCATGGTAAGCGTGTAGCCGTGGTTATCTCTCCTGAAGAGTATGATCAGTTCGCACAGCTCAAGTTACAGAATTTAAAAGCCGTTCTGGCTGAATCTATTGCACAAGCTGATCGTGGCGAATTGCATAGTATTGATGATGTATTTGCACCGTTGACGGTTGATGAACTTGAGGGTAAGGCTTAAGGATGAGTGTCCGGTTTACAAAGAAAGCCAGAGAGCATATTCGTGCAATCAAACTCTATTCTATGCGCCGATGGGGGGCGAATGTCGCGGAAGCTTATTCAACTTCGTTACGTGTGACTATGACGGAAATTCTTGATCGTCATCCATCCCCCGGTCGTGATCGCAGTGAGGATCTTTATTTTGGTGTGCTGAGTTTCCCCGTAGAGAGCCACATTATTTACTACCGGGAAGTTCCGACTGGTATTGAAGTGTTGGCGGTGTTGCATCAGACGCAAGATCCACATAACCATCTATAAATGAAGAGATAAAACGTGGGACGCTTTATTTAATCAGCAATAAAATAAGCAGCTAAACTTTTTTATCAGATGCTTGAGTGAGTTACCCGAGCGCCGTTTTCCTCAGAAACCTGAATCCCGGCTGGAGGTCAGGAAAAGTTGTTTTGCCGGACGAAGGAAATTCAAAAAAATCCCTCGATTTTCACCGGGGGATTGGTATAGGAAAGAGAATGGATCTTGGGGATTATCTGGTTAAATCTGACAAACAAGAGCTGTATCAAGGCAATTTCGTTGATAATCATCCCAAAAACCTGGGGGATGAGCCTCAATATCGCTTTCTAACAGCATGGGTTTTTGCCATTTAAATTGTTTGAACCCTGCCTTTTGGATCGCTGCTTGATATTGTTCACGACTCCAACGATACATAGTGAAAGGGCTAGGTGGTGTGGTAAGAAATTCAGCTTTCACGAGAGTGGTGTCTTTCACCGGCTCTTCACTCAAAACTTTTATACAATAATTCTCATAATTCCCTTTCTCTAATCGATAATCAGGTTCAAAGGTATACGCAATTAATTTACCGGAAGGCTTGAGATGAGCGGCAATGACACGGAACATAGTTTCAAGGTCTTCAAGAGATTCTGCATGGCAGAATAACCAGGCTGCATTAACTATGTCAAACTTGCCAAACGACTCCGACTCCATCTTGCAGACATTTCTTACGTGAAATTCGATATCATCACCGTATTGTTGTGATTTGCTTTTCGCAATCGCTATCATGTTTTCTGATATATCGACTCCAATGACTTTCGACGCACCACGATTTCTGTATTCTCGACTAAAGAGACCATATCCACAGGCTAAATCTAACACTGATTTCCCGTGTATATCTCCTGCCAGATTGAAGATAGTTCTGATTTCTACTTTGATATGGTCAGTAGCATCTGAAAAGCTCTCGTAAAGATGTGCAATAGGGCCATATAAAGTGTTATCTTTCATGTTGTTATCCTTAGCTAAAGGCCAAAATACTTTATACCCGTCATCTTTCAAGTTGCCTATGCTCCCGGGGATTCACTCCCTTGCCGTCGCGATGCATCTTGAAATCTATAAGGTATATATTATTTAGTACGAATTAATAATTACTGAAATTTTTTCTCTTATTATAAATAAGATTCCAAAATAGCTCTACATTTCATACCATTCATAATTCCATGTATAACAATGGGTTAGTAAGGTTGCGTGTGGCAGAATCATGAAACATTATTTATATTAATACGTTAGCGATGAATTAGATATTATTTTTTAATGCTGGTTGATTTTCGGATAAATATGAGGAAGTAAGATAAATATAAAACACCTATGATATGTTTTGTGGAAACCATTATTCTTATAATAATTATGTCGTTTAAACAATAAAGAGATGCCAATGATCCGTCGTTATTTGAGGAACTATTTCCATCCTTTAATGTTTAACGGTATACCCGCTATCTTTCAAGTTGCCTCTTTGTTGGCTGCACTCACCCCGGTCACATAGATAGAGGCGATAGAAGTATTATTATCAGAATGACTACTCCTGTCCGGTTACCAATATTATTTCATCTATTCGCCGCTCGAATTTGCTCTGCATCCGGGTGACAATCCACTAGGAACGCCATCATTTTAGTGGCATCTTTGCTCAGGTAGAAGCGGACCATCTTTTCGTTAAACTCATGTATTTTCGCCGCAGGCACGCTGATGGCGTCTATACCGTTTGACATCAAAATACCGTTCATCATGAAACGGGAAGTACGTTTATTACCGTCAAAGAAAAATTGCTGTAACGCACCAAAAAGGAAGAATGCGATTCCCTTTTCAAAAGACTGACACTCATCCAATGCCGCCACACCGGCTTGAAAAATGCGGTTCAATTCTGGTGCGCCTGATACGGTAGGTAACGGAATATGCCGCCCACACTCACCTAAACTAACATCTGGGGTGTAGTTGGTTTCCCGCCCTTCTCCACGGAATGTTCCCCATTCCAAAGCTTCATTGCGAGCAACTATGCTATGAAGTTCAGTAAACGTAGCCTTGGTCAACTCAAATTGACCTCTTTTCACCAGAGATAACAGGCATCTGGAACTTTCTGCGAGATTCAGTACTTGCTCCTGATCAGAAACCTTCCTACCACCGACGGTTACACCGTCCAATAATGTTTTCACTTCGGGGAAAGTAAAAGGATTGCCTTCAAGAACGCTAGCATCCCAAACAAACTCCGGTAGCATCCGATGAAAGCGGAAACATACCCGCTCAATAGAATGAATCGGAACAATATGAGGAACCAAAGATCTGTCCCAACGAAACCCCAGAGCGTTAAAAAGCTTCATCGTTGTTCATCCTTCTTACTATATTTGAATGCGCTAAATTATAAGTAAAACACAGTAAAAGACCATTTCACCAGAAACGTTCCTGCTTGACGAGCTGGTCCCCAAAAATTATCTGGTCCGTCAAGTCGATGCCGCCATTGATTTCGAATTTATCCGCGAATTAATCATGAGGAGAAAAGATTTACAAACGACGAAAGGAGACGATAGAGCGCAGTTTTGCAGATGTTAAGCAGCACACGGACACCGTTATTTTTAACAAGGTTTGTCAACGGTCTGACTATTTACCATGTAAATGGTGCTCCATATACTGTCAATTATTCATTATTTCACAAACATAGCTTAGCGGAAAAATGAAATGAGGTTTTGGCTGACAAATTGGAACACGCGCGGCCCTTGGTAGCCGCCTAGTTGCGAATAATGACTAAAGAACACAACAACAATACTGCACCAACTGCATAGCTGGCGCAGTATCTTGCCAATTTGTCTACACCGCCGGGAATACCGGCAACAACAGATAGAGTTTAATCACAATCGCGTTAACGATATCGATAAAGAATGCCCCAACCATCGGCACCACCAGAAACGCTACATGGGATGGCCCGAAGCGATCGGTAATCGCCTGCATGTTCGCAATGGCGGTAGGTGTCGCTCCTAAACCGAAACCACAGTGACCCGCCGCCAGAACCGCTGCATCATAGTTTTTACCCATCACCCGATAGGTGACAAAAATTGCATACAGCGCCATCACGATAGCCTGGATGGTGAGAATAACCAGCATGGGTAATGCCAGCGATGCCATCTGCCACAATTTCAGGCTCATTAACGCCATTGCCAGGAACAGGGAAAGACTTACATTACCCAGTACAGAAACCGCTCGGTCAAAGACTCGGTAAAAACCTAACACCGATAGACTGTTACTGAGAATAACCCCGATAAATAACACACAGACGAACGTCGGTAATTCAAACCATGTACCTTGCAGGAATTCAGACACAAAATTACCTGCCATCAGGCAGATAGCGATTAATGCGATCGTTTCCAGCATCACCAGTGCTGTGATCATCCGCCCGGTATAAGGTTTTTCAAATGCTGTCGGCACTTCGGTATCATCGCCCCTCAAACCCGGAGTTTTTGTATTTCTCACCAGGAAACGAGCGACCGGACCACCAATCAAACCACCCAGTACTAAACCGAAAGTCGCACAGGCCATCGCCACTTCTGTTGCATTTTCAAAACCATAACGCTCACTAAACAGTTTACCCCAAGCGGCACCGGTACCATGACCACCAGACAGCGTCACAGAACCCGCCAGCAGGCCCATTAATGGGTCCAGACCTAACAGTTCAGCTAGCGCGATACCCACTGTGTTCTGAACCAGTAACAAACCCACAACGACGAAAACAAATGTAAACAGGACCTTACCACCCGCTCTAAGGCTGGCAAGATTGGCATTCAGGCCGATAGTGGCGAAGAAAGTTAACATCAAAGGGTCTTTAAGAGATAAATCAAAGTTGATTTCCCAGCCTGTTGTTTGTTTAACCGCTAAAAGAATCAGAGCAACTAACAGGCCACCCGCGACAGGTTCAGGAATGGTGTATTTTTCAAGAAATGGGACTGATTGTACAAGTTTGCGTCCAAATAATAGTACTAATGCAGACGCAACGAGCGTGCCATAAACATCAAGATGATACATCTATGTACCCCAGCTATATTGTTAAAATTATGTAAGTTATTACGACGTTATACTCATCCTTTAGAAAACGCCAAAAGCAGGCAACGCTGGATTAGAAAAAAAATCTGCAACAAACACAAGTTAAAACATATAAAAATGTGACCAGAGCGAATCACAGCAGCTAACAGGATTTTTAAGCAAACGATTGCTTTTACACGATTGATCATTAAAATGCGCTCTTTGTCAGTCCGGAATTTCACACCATGCTCACCTCATCCCCTGAACAAGCTGAAACAATACCCCCGAAAAAACCAGCTAGTGAATTGATTTATCGCTTAGAAGATCGGCCGCCGTTGCCACAAACGTTGTTTGCCGCCTGTCAGCATTTACTGGCAATGTTTGTCGCGGTCATCACGCCAGCAATCTTGATCTGCCAAGCGCTAGGGTTGCCTGCTCACGATACGCAGCGGATTATCAGTATGTCTCTGTTTGCTTCAGGGTTAGCATCATTGATTCAGATCCGAACTTGGGGGCCTGTCGGTTCTGGTCTGCTTTCCATCCAAGGGACCAGTTTTAACTTTGTTTCCCCACTGATCATGGGCGGGCTGGCATTAAAAAACGGCGGTGCCGACATTCCTACTATGATGGCAGCGTTATTCGGTACTCTAATGGTGGCATCCGTTACTGAAATTCTGTTATCCCGCGTATTGCATCTGGCCCGAAGAATTATCACCCCATTGGTTTCCGGTGTTGTGGTGATGATTATCGGTTTGTCTCTGATTCAGGTTGGATTAACCTCTATCGGCGGTGGATTCTCTGCTATCGAAAATCACACTTTTGGTTCTCCGGAGAATCTGTTTCTGGCTGGTGTTGTATTGGTGGTGATTGTTTTGCTGAACCGCCAGCGTAATCCTTATCTGCGTGTCGCTTCTCTGGTGATTGCAATGGTGGTCGGTTATGTTGCCGCCTGGCTAATGGGTATGCTGCCGCCAGCAACGGTACAGGAAAATGGTTCACTCATGACAATTCCCGCACCACTCTATTATGGTCTTTCTTTTGACTGGAATCTGCTTATCCCGTTGATGCTGATTTTCATGGTAACTTCGTTGGAAACCATCGGTGATATTACCGCAACGTCTGATGTTTCCGAGCAACCGGTCAGCGGTCCTCTATATATGAAGCGAATTAAAGGTGGTGTTTTAGCTAACGGCCTAAATTCTATGCTTTCTGCCGTATTTAATACTTTCCCAAATTCTTGTTTTGGGCAGAATAACGGGGTTATCCAACTAACTGGTGTTGCCAGCCGCCGTGTAGGTTATGCCGTGGCGCTAATGTTGATGCTATTAGGTCTATTTCCTGCGGTGGCAGGATTTGTACAACAGATCCCTGAGCCGGTATTGGGAGGTGCCACTATCGTGATGTTCGGTACGATTGCCGCGTCGGGTATCCGTATCGTTTCTAGAGAGGCACTTAACCGCCGGGCAATTATGATTATCGCGCTATCTTTAGCCGTTGGTATGGGCGTTGCTCAACAACCGTTAATTTTACAGTTCGCTCCTGATTGGCTGAAAACGTTACTCTCTTCCGGTATTGCTGCTGGCGGTTTGACAGCCATCACTCTGAATCTCGTGTTTCCGCAGGAAAAATAATCTCTCTAACAATCTGATATCAGGTTACATATAATCAACATCAATTCATCACGCACGTATATTTCATCATCGCGCGTGATGATGATTTATCTCCTAGAGTTATTTCCTAGTAGTTGGAAGGCCAAATAAAATCGTTACCAACCCAACCATCAAGATCGTATTCACTCATACACTGCTCAGCAAAGCCTTTCAATTGATCCACTAAGCCCGAGGCTTGGGAAGCCCATAACACATCGAGTCTGGTAACTTCATGGTTGCCAGCATAATTGAGCTCATATAATTCATGCCTGTTAGCGAATTCCGTACCAACAGAGTCCCAAATCAGTTTCATGAGCTTGACTCGCTCAACTGCACTGTAACCATTGGAGCCACGCATGTATTTATCAAGATAAGGAGACAGCTCCGGGTTGGAAAAATCGCGGGCATGAGAGTTAATATAAATCAAGGCACTGCCCAAATCCTGTTCAATAATTTCTTTTACCCGCGGGTAACCTTGCGTCATAAACCAACGATAAGCTATCCCATACTCATACCGAGGCAATAGGGCATCTTCACCCCAAGGCTCTGGAGATTTAATCATTGCATCACTAAGCGCCCAAAACAGATTACGCCATGACAAGACTTCGCCAACCCGTGTTTGCACGCCGCGAAAATCCTTCGTACCTGTGGCTTCAACGCCCTTAAGAAGCAATCCAGAAATAAAATCAAGTTTAACCGCCAATCGGGTCAAACCATGCAACATCGCCCGATGAAAAAAACCCGACTCAGCAAAAAATAACGAAACTTTGTCTATATCCCCATAGATAAATACGTTTTCCCAAGGAACCTTTACTTTATCCAGAATCATTATCGTATCGTTCTCATCAAATCGGGACGAGAGCGGATAATCAAAAGGACTGCCCATTTTATCAGCCGCCATTGAGTAAGAAGGACGACAAATTAATTTCACTCCTGGCGAATTCATCGGCACAGTAAAGACCAACGCAAATTCCCGTTTCTTTATTGGTAAGCCGTAATGACCAATAAAGTTGTAATGGCACATCGCCGATCCCGTGGCAACAACTTTAGCGCCGCTAACAATTAATCCATCATCACACTCTTTTTCAACATGAACACAAATATCACCAATTTCATCAGGTGATAAATGACGATCTATTGGCGGATTAATAATCGAGTGATTCCAGTAATATACGTTTTCCTGTGAGCGGATATACCAGTTTCTTGCATTATCAGCAAAATCACCATAAATATCCGGTCTTACGCCGAGTGAGGTAAGAAACGAAGCCTTATAATCAGGGCTTCTACCCAACCAACCATAACTCATGCGAGCCCACGCAGCGATAGCATCACGATCAGCAATTAAATCCTGCTGTGAGTGCGGTATACGGAAAAAGGGATGTGTCACACCAACACTCCCCGTATCTGTAGCCGTAGTCAGTACATCACGATGAGCCGGATCGTGCAAAGCATCGTAGAGTTTCGCAATAGCGCGGGCTGGATTTTGAAATGCAGGATGGTTGGCAACATTGTGAATGCGTTCACCATAAGCCCAGACTTCCCGACCATCGTTTAGCCCATCCAGAAATTCCTTTCCTGTAAGTGGGCGGGTTGTGCGGATATTACCCTCATTCGACGATTTTTGTTGCATGTTTTCTGACATAGAAGATTCCTTACATTTTTTATTTGCCGGAAGATGGGTGAAAATAAACTATGCAGTGTTTTTTCAAGCATCAATCAAACTGAGAAAGGAATAGAAAGGAATGACGAAAAAAAAATATCATTATTCCATTTATAGCCATCCATTAATACATTAATCCATTCGGATGTCATTGGCTATATTGTCATGCAACAAAATCTAGATTTAATAATTACATTAATCACACAATACAATTATTAACAAATTCACACAAACTCGATAAGCTATTAATAATAAAAACTTAGGCATGAAAAACAAAAATACAATTAAACTAAGATTAATCTCTTAAGTTTATTTTAATAGAATAAAACGATAAAGAACAATTCATTATTTCCCTCATTTACATACCCTGAAATCATTATAAATAACAACTAACATCGTGACTTGTTGGTATTTCTATTGTTAAATTATACAAATGTTACAAATAATAATTTATCCTCGCTCATAACTTTTATACACCATCTCTTGAGTGAACGCCAAAATTACGGCATAAAAGGAAGCTATAAGCCGATTAAATTGGAGTCTGATGATGAGATGGTTAAGAAAATCGCTGGTTACTCTGTTATTACTGCTAATCCTGGCAGTAATCACTGTTTATGTCATGATACAGACAAACTGGGGAGCACATCAGCTTAGTCAATGGCTGAGTCATCACAGCCGTTATCAGGTTCAAATCGGCAATATCGAACATAACTGGTCACAACCGGGCACTCTGGCATTCTCCAATATTGTCATTAGCAATCAGCAACAGACTTTCATTTTAGCGGCTCAAGTTGTCGCATTCGATTTCAACTGGCAGCAATTCACTTCCCCGCGTCATTTTCATCGTCTGTTATTGCAACAGGGCCAATTAACTATCAAAGGGCAGCCACAATCCATACCTTTTAGCGCCAATATTCTGCAACTTAATCAGATGACTATTCAGTCAGAAAATACAGACTGGCAAATTCAAGGGCAAAACATCACCGGCGGTATCACCCCCTGGAACCCACAATCAAATAAGCTGGCAGGGAATGGGGAGTTTCAATTCAGCGCTGACAAACTGAATTTCAATGATATTTCTCTGGAAAAAGTCATTATGCGCGGAGATAACCAGCAGAATGCCCTGACTATCCGTTCATTTGGTGCAACATTGGCACAAGGTTCGGTATCGGGTAATGGGCAACGTCAGCCTGATGGTAGCTGGCAGTGGGATAATTTACTTATCAGCAATATTCGCTGGCAAACGCCAATGACACTTGAAGAGTTATTGCTAAAAGCAAACAAATTACCCGCGGTCAGCATCAAAGATCTCAATCTGACTAATGCTAAGTTGGAGGGCAAAAACTGGTCTGCTAACTATCTGGATGCCTCAGTAAAAAATGTCGGTTTGATTAACGGGCACTGGCAGGCAAAAGAGGGCGTCATTGATTTCAACGTCATGGATATTACGCTAAATGATCTTCATTTCACCGATGTTATTGGTCACCTGCTTCTCGCCGGCAATGAACTCACTATTTCCAATCTCACTTCCCGTTGGGAAAAGGGATTATTCCACGTCAAAGGGCAATGGAATCACCAAACAAAGCAATTCAACATCACCAATGCAACGGTTGCCGGTTTAATTTATACCTTGCCACAAAATTGGCATCAGTTGCTGAAAAAATCATTGCCTGAATGGATATCCGGATTTTCCATTAACGAGTTGACGATTAACAACAGCTTGTTGATTGATATTAACCCCGATTTCCCATTCCAGCTTACCGCCCTCAGTGGTTATATCTATGATATGGAATTACTGAAAGAAGGGAAATGGGGGATCTGGCGTGGCTCTTCAAATCTGAATGCCACCAGCGCAACATTTAACAAAGTTGAATTACGTCGTCCTTACCTTAAATTACACACAGAGGGAAATAAACTGATCCTCGACCAATTAGATGCTTCTGTTGATGATGGATTATTGAAAATAAAAGGCACAGTAGATCAACAGTTACAGAAGCCATTCACTTTAGATTTCCGGGGAATAGATGCAGATTTAGCAACTTTGCATCAATGGCGGTGGGTGCCGTTGAAATTACAGGGTAAAGGCAATTTCACGCTGTTAATACAGGGAGATCTTGCTGCTGATGATATTAAAAGTACTATCGATGGTTCATTAACTGCCACGGATAAACAAGCAGGCAGAGAAACTCAAGTTATTAATAAGGGGCAAATATCCACACCAAACTGTGAAACCTGTCCAATTGTTAAATTATAGTAACGAATATTCGGGTACATATGTGCCCGATTTAACTTTATAATACTTGGATTCACATAATAAGTGCAACATCGTTAATCCGGAAGTAAACATGTTCGTATTCCTTTAAATAATTCATTCGGGGTTTTCCCTCCCCGGGTTTTTCGGGGGCGATTATTTAATCGGTTTACCACAAAATTTATTTCCTGATCAGAGACTTCATTAAAATCAGTTCCCTTTGGAAAGTATTGTCTGATGAGTCCATTGATATTCTCATTTATCCCTCTTTCCCAGGGCGAGTAAGGGTGAGCAAAATAAATTTGGGTTTCTAATTTTTTACTCATGATTTCATGCTCTGCGAACTCCAAACCATTATCGAATGTGATGGTATTAACCCTTTGTTTTAACGGGTATAATACTTTCACTACCGCTTTTGCGACTTCTGATGCCTGCTTGCTATCAAGTTTAACAATAAGGGTATACAGCGTTTTGCGGTCAACCAGGGTTAATAAGGCGCTTTTTTTGTCTTTCCCTATTATCGTATCCCCTTCCCAGTCGCCAATACGTTCTTTTTTATCAACGATTTCCGGGCGAACATCAATACTGACCCGGTTTTTAATTTTGCCTCTTCTTTCATAGCGACCATAGCGTTTGCGATAAG
>NZ_RCWC01000021.1 GCF_018448935.1 Photorhabdus noenieputensis
ATGGCAATCTGGAATATCTGGGGCGCAATGATTTTCAGGTCAAAATCCGCGGTTACCGCATCGAATTGAGCGAAATTGAAGCCGCCCTCGCTTTGCACCCACAGGTCAAACAGGCGGTGGTGATTGACCATGAGCATAACGGCCATAAAGTACTGGTGGCGTATCTGGTGACAGCGGGGGAACTGTCTGATGACAGCCTGACTGGACATCTTTCTTCCAACTTGCCGGAATACATGCTGCCTGCCAGCTTTACCCGTATTGAAGCAGTGCCCCTGACCTTGAATGGCAAACTGGATCGCTGCGCCCTGCCTGAGCCAGTCTGGGGGGATCGTGACAGCTATGTCGCGCCCCGCAACGCGTTGGAAACCCAACTGTGTACCATTTGGCAGGCCGTCTTGGGGTTGGAGCGGATTGGCATTGATGATAACTTCTTCCGCATCGGGGGCAACTCCCTGATGGCAATTAAGCTAACCACAGCGATACGCTATGAAATGGGGATTGATATTCCTTTAAATATTTTATTTAGCTACAAATGCATTTCTCTATTATCCCAATGGTTGGAAACAGGCAATACAAAATCCAGCTTGCTTAATTTATTAACACCAAAATCAACGGCAACAAATAAACTGTTTATGGTTCATCCTGCTAATGCCGGTAGTGAAGTCTATGAATCTCTGGCAAATAATTTATCTAGCACCTATAACTGCATAGGCATCGATAATTATAATCTCTGTACAGATAATCAGATAGATTCACTACACCAAATAGCTCAAATTTATGGGGAGTTAATTCTGACTGAAACTTCTATTAATCAACCTATTCGCATCTTAGGGTGGTCATTAGGTGGACAATTAGCGATGGAAATTGCATTTCAATTAGAACAACTAGGTGCAAAAGAAATTCAATTGTTCTTGTTAGATACTGTAATCAATAATGATGAGATAAAAGAGTTCAGAGCCAACTTAGCTATATCAAGTGAACATGGTCCCATCGTTGTAAAATTGCGGGAAATGGGAGCAAGTAATACCTATATTAATAAAGTTTTGGCAGCAATACCATTTGAACATCGAATGACTAATTGCACTTTAAGCGGGAAATTAGCCCATACCAATATTACCCTATTTAAAGCTGGCCAAATGACGCCATATCATACAGATGAAATTCAATTAGCTATAGGTAAATTGATAATAAAAATACCGGATAATAATATTTCCCAATGGACAGTCAATCCATTAGTGATTACATTGCTTAATGATTATTATCACGAAAATATTATTGAAGCTGTTTCTATTATCAGCGAAAAAATAATTAACACGCTATCAATTAAGGATAAGATCAATATAACTTAATTATGATTAACGAGGGCTGGCATTGCTGGCCCCATCAGATTTCCTGTCGAAATGAACATTCAATCCTTAGCCAAACCACCAAACTCACAATCAATAATCTTATCGACAAATTCAGGTGTAATAGGAGAAAAAGAGACCATTACCTGAATAGCAACCCGCGCTTACTTTGCAATACTTCAATAAGTTTTTTAATGGTAACCCGCATGGATTCTATCACCAGCATCTGTTTGTCATAAATAATTAGAGGCTCAATATCATCAAAGAAAGCATCCATTAAAACCGCTGATACATTCGGCCATCTACGATAAATAGTCGATTTCGCAACGCCTGAATACAAAGCAATATGATTAATAGTAATATCTGCAATCCGTCCACTTTCAGCGAGAACAAGTGCAGCACTCAACACGGTTTTTGTCGTGTCATTATCGCGTGGATGCCCACGTCTTAACGAGGATAGTGGCTCATTCTCACTCATAAATCCCTCCGTTTATGTCAAAAAATAACCATATTTAGGTATTGACAAATAGCACCAGAAAAGCAAGTTTAGACGCTCTAATTTCGATACCAATAGTTTCGTATTTAATAAAGGTAATCGGAATAGAGTACTATTTCTAGTAAAAAACGGGATGTACTCCGTAAAACCGAACAAACAATTCAATGCTCAACTCATAGAAAATGTTCCCAGGAACATCGATTCTAACTAAAGAATGGAGGAGAGAAATGTCTGTATATGATGTCGCTATTATTGGCGCTGGCCCAGCAGGTTTAGCTGCGGTACAGAAATTGAAAGGAAAAGGTTTACGAGTCGTACTAATCGATAATGGCAAAGCTATTCACGAACGCGATAAAGATAATCTCGTTGAGATTACCGAAGGACATGGTGGTGCAGGACTGTTTTCTGACGGAAAATTCTCATTTTTTCCTTCTGCCAGTGCACTTTGGGAGTTACCAAATGAACTGGAATTACGGCAAGCATATGAATGGACATGCACCACATTAAATACATATGGCCTGGACACACCACCATTCCCAACAAATCCCAAAGACTTTACAGTAGGTTCCGGGGAATGGGTATTAAAAGATTATCCCTCTAATTATATGTCTCTTGAAGATAGAATTAATCTTGTTGAAGATATGGTGCAAACGGCAGATGCAGATATCATCACACAAACTAAATTTCTGTCTTATAAATATGTCAGAGGAAAAGATTCTTTGATTATGAATTTAAGAGACAAAAATGCTAATACGTATCAAATTGAATGCCGACGAATCATTTTGGCTAGCGGAAGATTTGGCCCATTAGATATTGCTAATCTGGTTGAAAAACAATCTTTCAACCGACTAGAAGTCGGGTTCCGCATTGAACAGCAAGAAGATTTGGCATTCTTTAAAAATATGAAGCAACTCGACCCGAAGTTAAAATTTCGGTCGGATGATGGCGTTATTGAATGGCGTACTTTCTGTGCTTGCCGGGATGGAGAAACAGTATTAACAAAAACCCAAGATTTATGGACCGTTTCCGGTCATTCTGACGGCCCTTCGACAGGACGATCTAATGTTGGGTTTAATACACGTATCCTTGATGAAGATATCGCGGACCGAACACTCAATAATGTTGTTTCCGCCATGAAGCAAGAAGATTCTTACTTTAGAATCAAAGTACAAGATGTATTAGCAGGAAATGCTCACATAATTACACAACTTATATCTATTTATGGAGAAGAGCTATTCGATAAGATGTTGCAAGGATTGCGTAATATTATCAAAAAATTTCCCGAAATCGATCACGAGAATACGCATATCGTCGGTCCTACACTAGAAGGTGTCGGTTGGTATCCCAGCCTTGACGGCGATTTAAGCCTAGAGACTTCCCCTTATCCTGTATGGGTTGCGGGCGACGCTTGTGGAATTTTCAGAGGTATTGTTGCTGCAATGATTAGTGGTCACTATGCCGCCTCAGCGGTTCTTAAGACCTTGGCAGTAGAAACCGCCTAATCCGTGAGCTAGCTGAATAAGCGGGGGATTACTAAGATAGGTAATCCCTATATGTTTACAATCACAAATAGATCTAACACGAAAAAAATTACCTAGGTTTATTATGAAAATATTACATATTTTTGATATGGATGGCACCCTTCTCAGAGGAACCACAGCAAGTCTGGAAATTGCCCGTACAATGAATTGCCTGACAGAACTTTATCTGCTGGAAAAACAATTTTCTCAAGGAGATATAAATACCAAAAAGTTTGCCACTGAATTACAGCTTTTATGGTCAAACTTGCAATACGCTGACGTTGCCGAAGTTTTTCATGCCTCACCGTGGATTGGGGGAATAAAAGAGGTTTTTGACGATATCAGAACCAAAGATGAAATATCTATGGTCATTACCCTATCACCGGATTTCTTCGCCCAACATTTAAGAAAATTTGGGGTTGATATCGTTGTTGCATCAAATTTTCCTGCTTTACCTTTTCGGGAACCGGTTGATCCAGAACAGATACTAACGCCTGAAAGTAAGTTACAGATAGTAAAAAAGTACGTACAGGAATATGGGCTAAATTTGGAAGAGTGTGTTGCCTATGGTGATTCTGACTCTGACATCCCGTTATTTAATGCCCTTACCAATACAGTTGCCATAAATGGGACGGATAAAATACGTGAAATCGCATTAATTCATTATGAAGGTAACGATCTATGGCAACCTTACCAGCTCATACGGAAAAAAATCAATAATGAATAATAAGGATATCGCTATGAGCTAAAACGCCCTTTTAATTTATAGCGATTACCGGGAAATAGCAGCCTGGCACTGGAGACAGTGTAATGAGTGGACCAAGTTCGACGGCTAATTAATAAACAAGGAGCCCCTAACTCAATTTGCAACAACTTACAGGATCGAGGATCGCCAGCAATAGCTTCCACAATATGCTCACCTTCCGTTAGCGGGGCAATCATTGACAAATAATCGTGTGGCGTAAGTTTGGTAAAATCCTGCTGCAAATAGCCAGGAACCGCTTGGGCATTGACATAACGATCTTCTATCTGAACAGGAATATCGTTTTCATAGTGGATAATAACCGAATGGTAAATCGGCGTACCGACGATAATATCCAATTCAGCGGCCTGTTTCACATCCGCACTCAGTTCTGATAATTTTAAGATTTTACAGCGATGCTGATGAGAACGAGCTGAAATCTCATCAGCAATGCTGTGAATTTCGAACAGCGCAGATTGCCCCTTCGGTTCAGCGACAAACGATCCCACGCCTTGCAGCCGTACTAATAGCCCTTCAGCAGTTAACTCACGCAACGCGCGGTTAGCAGTCATACGGCTACAGTTAAATTGTTTAACCAATTCAGCTTCAGAGGGAACTCGATCATTTGATTTCCATTCACCAGTATAAATTTTTTCAATAATGGATTGTTTTACTCTGGCATACAGAGGCGCAGGTTTGGCAAATGATCCTGATAAGTGCGTCGTCACAATAAATTCCTTATGCTGTCAAAATGTTAAGTGATTAATTACATTCACTTTATCAGGCTATCTTTGCCAAAATAAAAAACACAATAGTACTGTTATTTTAGATAATCAATACCACCAATGTGCTAATTGCCAGGCAATACGTGCCGCTGCTTTTCCACCTATGCCCTGTATATCAAATATTGGATTGAGTTCAACCAAATCAGCCGCCTGTAGTTTACCACTCTGACAAATTGGCTGAATTAATTGCAGAAGACGCTCCAATGGCAATCCTAATGCGGCTGGCGCAGAGACTGCGGGCATCTGACAAGCAGGTAATACATCCAAATCGATCGTCATGTAAATCAAATCAACTTGCTGGAGTATATCTTGTATCTGCTGTTGCACCTTGTCCAGCATAGTTTCACGACATTGATCATCCCAGATAATCGTGGCATTCAAACAGTTTGCCTCATCCACCAATGCCTGAGTATTAGACGCCAAACTTGCGCCAATGCAAGTATAGTGAAACAGGCGTTGATGTTGCTGACAATATTCAGCAAGTTGACGAAATGGTGTACCAGAAGTGGGTTGCGGCGACCGCCGTAAATCGAGGTGAGCATCAAAGTTAATAATACCAACACGTTGATGTGGAAAAGCATCATAAATTCCAACACCATGAGCAAAAGCCGTTTCATGTCCACCACCCAATACCAGAGTACGTACATTCTGATGTTGGCATTGGGTAACGGCATCAGATAAGGCTTGTTGCGCCTCACTCAATTGATTGGGATTAGCACGAATACTTCCCAAGTCCACCAATCGATCATGCCCTTTATGACTAGCCATATTTGCCAACGACTGCCGCAAATAATCAGGGCCTTGATTGGCACCAGGCCGTCCTTGATTGCGTTTTACACCTTCATCACATTCAAACCCTAATAGAGCAATATAGTGAGAAAATTCTTCCGGCGTAAAATACGGAGATAGTTTAATTGTTTGAAAAAGCCGTAGTGCATTATCCGCTTCTGCCAAATCATTTCGTCCCTGCCAAATAGTCGGCGAAGTAGCATGCCATAAATTCATTTACTGCTCCTTATCTGTTATATGCTGGAATGAGTCATAACGCCACGAAAAACTCTGGTATTCAAAGGGTTATGACCAAGCTCATAGAAAATATCAACGGGATTTTCCGCATCCCAAACAACAAAATCAGCGTAAGCCCCTGCACGCAATTGTCCGTGACTCTGTTCTCTGCCCAATGCACGAGCCGCATGCCGAGTTACACCTAACCATACCTCTTCAGGAGTCAATCCAAATTGGACACATGCCATATTCATGGCCATTCGCAAAGAAGCAAATGGGCTGGTTCCAGGATTAAAATCGGTAGATACGGCTATCGGCACATTAAATTGCCGCAATAAATCAATAGGTGGGCGCTGTGTTTCCTGCAAAAAGTAGAACGCACCAGGAAGCAAAACCGCTACCGTACCACTGCGACTGAGCGCCTCAACTCCCGCCTGATCTAAATATTCAATATGATCCACAGAAAGGCCATGATAGCGAGCGACCAGTTCACTTCCGCCTAAATGAGATAACTGCTCCACATGACCTTTTACTGGAATGTTCCAACGTTGTGCTTCCTTAAAGAGCCGCTCAGTTTGAGCCAGATTAAATCCTACACTCTCACAAAAAACATCCACTGCCTCAAACAGCCCTTTTTGCCAGAGTTGCGGAAGGATATCTTTGCAAATCAGATCTATATAAACGTCAGGATTATGCTTATATTCAGGTGGACAAGTATGAGCAGCGAGCAATGTAGGGCTAATTTCTATCGAATTATTTCGCGCCAAGTTTTGCGTAACCTGTAGCAATTTTTCTTCATTTTCCAGATCTAATCCATAACCCGATTTAATCTCAATAGTAGTTACGCCTTCAGCCATAAATGCAGCAAGACGCTGTTGCGCGGAACGTTCAAGTTGTTCATGAGAACTGGCCCGAGTCGCAGAAACTGTCGCATTAATCCCCCCTCCTTGAGCACTAAGTTCAGCATAGGACATACCATTTAAACGCTGCTCCCACTCATAAGCCCGATTACCACCAAACACTAAATGGGTGTGACAATCGATTAAACCAGGGGTAATCAGGCGTTGCTGGACATCAATTACCTGACAACGACTTGTCTGTAATGTTGCGGTGGGCAAAATAGCTAAAATTTTGTCATCACGTACCAGAAGATCATATTCTTTTAATAATCCGTAAGCTGCATTGACAGCAGGGTCCATTGTTGCCAGTCTTGCATTACGCCAGATAATATCAGTATCACGCAGTTGTATCGCCATGATCAGCATCCTGTATTGGTCTGTATCTGATATACCCGTCATCTTTCAAGTTACCTCTTTGTTGACTGCACTTGCTCGCTGTCGCGATGTATCTTGAAATCCATAGGGTATAAATCAGGGTTAGTTGTATATACATTTATTTTCCAACCAACTGTCATTGTCAAATGATTTTGTTAACTACCTAGATATACCTTCTTATCAGCATTTTTAAACCACAAACTCGGTAAAATCAGGTTTTATTAAGCATAATTAGGTTTAATAGTTAAAAAGATGCAGTACACTTGTCACAAAATGGTTTAATTAACTGAGCAATGATGAAAAATAAATACTCCCTGAATGAGGAAGAAATTCACTTATTTCAACAATCGGTAGCAGGCACCAAACGCATAAACCAGGATACCGTCTTACATTCTCCCAAAAGAAAAAAAACCAGCTATATTGCCCCTGAACGAGTTCAGCAAGAGCAAATTGATGCCAGCTACTATTTTTCTGATGAATTTCAGCCTAACCTCGATACCGAGGGTCCTACCCGTTATGTAAGGGGAGATACAAGCCATTATGAATTGAAGAAATTACGTCGAGGTGACTATTCACCAGAACTGTTTCTTGATTTACACGGACTAACTCAAACGCAAGCCAAACAGGAAATTGGAGCATTGATCGCCGCTTGCCGTCGTGAACATGTCTATTGTGCCTGCATCATGCACGGCCACGGAAAACACATTCTCAAACAGCAAACACCTCTGTGGTTAGCTCAACACCCGGATATCATAGCCTTCCATCAAGCGCCAAAGGAATGGGGAGGTAACGCCGCACTATTAATGCTTATCGAACTTGATGAGCCTTGAACCTATACGTCGCTGAATTATTAAGCTTTTTCTGCCAATTGTGATGGGCTAACCTGCCAGACAAGAGTCCCTTTGCCAGTCTGGCTGTTTAAATCTACACATATCATTGCAGAAGTTGCAAACATCGGTGGTGTTTCTGCCGGACATAGCTCAGCAACTAAGTAGCTGACTAAGGGTAAATGGGAGACAACTAAAACAGCGTTATGTCCTTGCTCAGCAAGAAACTGAAGATAACTACTCACTGTAGCAGCATCACCTGATGGAGTTAATCCCAACAACACTTCTTCACTATCTGGTAAAGGTAAGGATTTACGAACAACTTGTAACGTCTGTTCAGCGCGAATATAAGGACTGACTAATACGAGATCAATCTGATGCTTTTGCTGTGCTAACCAGCAAGCCATTTTTTGCGATTCATCACAACCGCGAGGAGTAAGTTGCCGGGCAGCATCACTAATTGCATCTAAAGCTGCGTCACCATGACGCATAATAAAAATTTGCATAGTCCACCGTATGAATGAGTAAGTGCAGTTATCTTGCTGCTAATAACTATCAGTAATCTCAATTATACCCGTTATCTTTCAAGTTGCCTCTTTGTTAGCTGCACTCACCCCGGTCACATAGTTCTCTATGCTCTCGGGGATTCGCTCCCTTGCCGTCGCGATGCATCTTGAAATCCATAGGGTATATAAAGAGATCTTTTTTATTCAAAAATACTCAATATGATTCCGGAGCCCCAACGACACCAGAATCTATTTTTTCATCAATAGAGTACAGGCAACTATGGATAAAAACTTTTATTCTGTTCAGCCATTTTCACTAAACACTCGCAAGGTACAAATCTGTCTCCATACTGGCTTTCCAGCCTACGCAGAATCTCCACTACTCTGGCACAACCAAGGCTATCAATATAACGGAACGGACCACCAAAGAATGGCGGAAAACCAATGCCAAATACCGCCCCAATATCACCATCACGCGGACTTCTGATAATACCTTCATCCAAACAACGAACAGCTTCATTAAGCATTAGCATCACACAACGTTGAGCAATTTCTGACGAGAGCATATGCGACTCAGGTGTTATATTCAGCAAGGTATAAATTGAGCTATCAACTTTTTTGCCTTTCTTACCAAACTGCCAGAATTTTCTGGCCTCTGATGCATACAAATAGAAACCACGCCCATTTTTCCTACCCTTGCGACCATCTTTCAGTACAGCATCGAGAGATTCAGGCGCAGCAAAACGTGGACCTAGTTGTTCTACCAGAATCGGCATGATTTTGGTGCCAACATCAATACCTACTTCATCCAACAAATTAATCGGCCCTACCGGAAAACCAAAATTAACCAGAGCTCCATCGATATGGTCAATAGGTTCTCCTGCTACCAGACAATGAGCGGCTTCACTAATATAAGGGACAAGAATCCGGTTTACATAAAATCCGGCTTTATCACCTACCACGATAGCGGTTTTACCCTGTTTCTTCGCCAAAGCAACGGCTGTAGCAATCGTTTTCTCACTAGTCCCTTGATGTGGAATAACCTCCACCAACGGCATCTTATCCACCGGACTAAAATAATGCAGACCAATAACCTGTTCTGGTCGTTGGGCTTTTTCAGCAATCTGATGGATAGGTAGTGAAGAGGTATTAGATGCAAATATGGTGTCCGGTTTAGCATTCGTTTCAATTTCTGCCACCATTTGCTGCTTTAGTGACAAATCCTCGAACACGGCTTCAACAACAATATCGGTTTGTGCGAAACCACGATAATCCGTCGTTCCCGAAATCAGCATCATTTGTTGAGCACGTTCTGCTGGGCGTAGTCGTTTTTGCTTCACCCGCTTGGACAACAAATCCCAAGTATATTTCAATACCTGACTAATGCCCTTTTCATTAATATCTTTAATCCGCACTGGTAGTGCGCCACGGGTGGCTGTTACATTGGCAACGCCTCCGCCCATCAAGCCACCACCTAATATACCAACGCGCTTGATTTCCGCCGGTTTCTCTGATGAACCCGTTTCATTTTTCAACGAAGTTGCAGCAAAAAACAGATTACGTAAAGCAGCAGATTCCCGTGTCATTGCCAGTTCACCAAATGCTACCGCCTCAGCCCGTAAACCCTGGCTCATGCCTTTCTCAAGACCTTCTTTGACAACATCAATAATTCGTTCAGGTGCAGGATAATGCCCACGAGTTTTCGCCAGTGTCTTTTTACGAACGATATTAAACAAAAAGTATCTTCCCAAGGGGCCAACTAATAACCGTTGTTGCCACGGCAAAGGCTTACGCACAGGAATACCCTTTTTGACTTTTTCGATAGCAATGTCCAGCAGAATATCCAACGGCACAGCATCATCCACCAATCCGAGCCGTAATGCTTGTTTCGCTCGTAGCTGTTTGCCTGTCAAAATGATATCCAACGCTGAACTGACACCAATAAGCCTTGGCAACCGCTGAGTACCACCGGAACCGGGTAATAACCCAAGTTGAACTTCAGGTAATCCAAGACGAGTTTTATCATCCAGTGAACAGACACGCCAATGACATGCAAGCGCCAATTCCAGACCGCCCCCCAAGCAAGCACCATGAATTGCGGCTACGACAGGCAAGGGATAATTAGCTATCTGAGAAAATAGCTTCTGACCCTTTTCAGCCAAATCTCGCGCATCTTCTTTAGTCTTACATCCGGCAATCATAGAAATATCGGCACCGGCAATAAACGTATCCGGCTTACCGGAAATTAATATTAATCCTTTAAGACCAGAAGATTGCTGAGCTTGTTTGAAAACATTCAGAAACTGATCAACAAATTCTGCTTTCAGAGTATTGACCTTTTCTCCCGGCACATTAATGGTGATAACGCCGATCTTATCTGGCCTGACATCAAAATTGAAAACAGAAGCAGTTTGGTTTGTATCCATAGTGATGGGTGCAGCATCATGTTGAGCCTGAGTCATTATTCCACCTCCAATACCATAGCTGTGCCCAACCCGCCAGCAGCACAAGCGGTTGTCAACCCAAACCCACCGCCACGACGACGCAACTCATTCAATACTTGCGTCACCATACGAGCTCCTGTCGCGGCGAATGGGTGCCCATAAGCGATTGAACCACCTAAAACATTAAATTTGTCCATATCGACTTCACCAATTGCCTGAGCACGCCCTAATTTATTACGAGCAAATTCATCACTGGCAAACATTTTCAGGTTTGCCAGTGTCTGAGCTGCAAAAGCTTCATGCATATCGATTAAAGTCAGATCTTTCAGTGTAATACCTGCACGATCGAGCGCTATTGGCGTGGCGTATGACGGCCCTAATAACATATCTTGCCAAACATCAATGGCTGAGAATGCATAACTACGCAGATAACCAAGCGGTTTTGTTCCCAATGCCTTAGCCACTGATTCACGCATCAATATGACTGCCGCCGCACCATCCGTCAGCGGCGTACTATTTGCAGCAGTGACCGTGCCGTACTTACGGTCAAATGCCGGACGCAGCTTCGCATAAGAGGTCAATACAGAATTTTTACGAACATTATTATCTTCAAGCAATGCTTCACGGTACGGTGGGAAATGGGCTGTCATAACTTCATCAGCTAACAATCCCTGCTCCCAAGCTTTCGCTGCCAGAATATGGGAGCGATGTGCTAACGCATCCTGATCTTCCCGACTGATACGGTAAGTCTTCGCCATCTGTTCCGCGGTATCTCCCATACGCAGACCTGTCGAATACTCCGCTACCGCCGGAGATACAGGCAACAAATCGCGAAATTTAAGGCGGCTAAGTAGCTTAAGGCGTTGCGATAGCGTTTTAGCCTTATTCATATCCACCAGCGTACGAGCCAGGGATTTAGTCACACCAATCGGCAATACAGACGAGGAATCTGCCCCGCCAGCAATCCCAATATTCACTGTGCCAGCCATAATACTTTCAGCCACATTGGCAATCGCCTGGAAACTAGTAGCACACGCACGGGATACACTGTAAGCATCAGTACTCACACTTAACCCAGTACCGAGAACGATCTCACGGGCAATATTTGGCGCTTCAGGCATTTGCACTACTTGCCCAAACACCAGTTGGTCAATCTTTTCAGGGAGTAAACCACTCCTAGTCACGAGTTCACTGACAACTAATTTACCCAAATCCACAGCCGGTATGCCGTGATACGATGTTGCCTGTTTAGCAAATGGAATACGTAGCCCACTGACAATGGCGATACGATCACCTTGCTGTGTCACTTTTGTTAAAGGACGACTCATAACGGCTCCTGAAAGATTATCGTTAACTGAATCAAATTACTGAAAAAACTTTTCAACCAATCTGGACAGGTCTGACCTGATAGATCATTGTTAGCGTAATGTTTATAAATAGCAAACCTGAATAAATCAAAAATGAGAGGAAGCGCAACTTTAATTTATTTAATGGCTAAATGGTTTCAATACTTATTCGAGCATGTTCTCAAGCTTTTTTTGCGACACTGGTCTATTACACCAGCCATAATTTCATTACTAAAATATTCATAATAAATTTTAATATCTTATCCCTCTCAACTACCGGGAAACTCGCCCTACCCCTAAAGAATATTTATTTGCCGAAATTTGATCTTAAAAAATCATTTTTAAACGTTTTTATTAATATCAAAAATCATTTTTTTGTTAACTGAGTCGCGTTTTTGATATCAACTTGGTAATATTTTGAAAACATTCTTGCAACACCAACTGTTATCAGACCTATACTTCACGACTGGTCTGATTTGTCAGCGAGACAAACCGACCCTACAATCCTGCGCTCCTTGCTAAGATAAGTGGCATAGTTAAATAATAAACAAGAGGGTTTTGGTTATGAACCAGAAAAACCTGTTCACCCGTTCAGCATTAGCGGTTGCAGTGGCAATAATTTCATCGAATGCTGGCGCTGCTGGTTTCCAGTTAAATGAATTTTCTACTTCGGCTTTGGGCCGCGCTTTTTCCGGGGAAGGCGTTGTTGCTGATAACGCATCGGTAGGAAGTCGTAACCCAGCAGCAATGACACTGTTTGATCGCCCATCATTTTCCATTGGCGCTATCTATATCAACCCAGATGTTGATATTAGCGGTAAATCCCCAGTAACGGGCAAAAGTACTAACGCTAAAAATATCGCGCCTACTGCTTGGATACCTAACCTACATTTCATTATGCCAATCGATGATCAATGGTTTGTTGGCACTTCGGTCACCACCAACTTCGGCTTGGCAACCGATTTTAGCAATAACTATGAAGCAGGCCCCATCGGCGGTAAAACTGACCTGACAACGCTGAACTTCAACTTAAGCGGTGCTTATAAACTGAATAATCACTTTAGCTTTGGTTTAGGGCTGAACGCGGTTTATGCGGATGCAAAAATTGTCCGTCATGCGGGCGCTCTGTCATACATGCTTGATCAACACCCCAGGATGCCAAAAGGTCTCGTGAAACCAACAGATGAGGTTGCTAATCTGGAAGGTAAAGATTGGGGCTATGGCTGGAACGCAGGCATCATGTATGAAGTGGATGAAAATAACCGTTACAGCCTGACTTACCGCTCTAAAGTTAAAATTAAGTTTAAAGACGGTGACTATAAAAATGACATACCTGTTGCGCTAGGTCAAAAGCTGCAACAAGCAGGAGTGCATTTACCTGCTACTGGAGGCCAAACCGTTGGCGGTAAATTGGATCTCAATTTGCCGGATATCTGGGAAATTTCAGGTTATAACCGTGTAGCGCCTAAATGGGCTATCCACTATAGCCTGGCATATGCAGGCTGGAGTGAGTTCGATGAACTGAAAGGGACCAGAAAAAAAGACGGTTCAGTTCTGTTTAGTAAACATGAAGGTTTCAAAGATGCCTACCGTATTGCTTTAGGTACAACTTATTATCACGACGACAACTGGACATTCCGTACAGGTATCGCCTTTGATGACAGCCCGGTTCCGGCAGAAAACCGTTCTATCTCTATTCCGGATCAAGATCGTTTCTGGCTGAGTGCGGGTGCAACCTACGCATTTAACAAAGATGCTTCCGTTGATGTAGGCGTTTCATATATGCATGGTCAGAAAGTCACCGTTAAAGAGAAATTGTCTGAAGCGTTGCCTAACGCATATGAATTCGAAGCTAAAGGCACTGCTTGGTTGTACGGTGTGAACTTCAACTACGCATTCTAATAATATGCCACTCTAAAAAAGGATAGCGACATTGCTATCCTTTTTTATCTACGCGGTTAAAAACCCAATAAGGGGTTATCAATCATCAATACTATCTAAATCATCCTGTAATGCTTCAGCATTTGGATTTTTCGTGGCTTCAAGTTTACCGCCGCTTGCCATAAAATCATGGCTCTGGAAGTAAGCCTCACGCATCATCAAATAGGGATCTGACGAGTTCTTCAACAAGCCATCAGAATCCAGTAAACGAGCACGGGTTTCAATCCCTTCAAATGCCCACTTGCCGGCTGACATCCAAATAGTCAGATAACTCAGCATTGGATAAGTCATATCCGCCCAGTTTCCCCCTTCATCACGTAGGGTGAAATTGCCATAGCCCGGTAATACAACATAAGGGCCATACCCCACCTTATGATAGCCCAGAGTACTCCCAAAGCGTTTTGGCTCTTCTTTTGCCAATTTGGGGTTTGCCATCGTTGCAACATCAATCAGCCCCCCCATACCCAAAATGGTGTTCAGGAAAAAACGATTAAAATGTTTCATTCCCTGATATGGATTACCACGCAAGAAACTGTTTACCATACTAGCCGGCTCTTCGAGATTACTCAGAAAATTACCCAAACCATTTCGAGCAGGCATCGGCACATAATCGCGCCACACTACCGCGACTGGACGTAAAACATAAGGGTCAAGAACATCATAATTAAAGTTGAACATTGTACGGTTAAAACCTTCCAGTGGGTCTGAACGCCCCTGTTCAGCAGTATTAGATGAATTAGCGCATCCCACTAGTAATGCGGCGGCAAGAGCGATTCCGCCCGAACGGTACTTCATACATCTCTCCAAGTAATAACCTTCTAGATCCGGCAGATCAGTTTTTGCACGACTCGCCGATAATCATCAATAATGTAAATATTACTGACAATCCAACTTGAATGGTACTCAATTCAAGCGATCACTAAATAGGCAAACAGTTTATAACGCCTTATATTATGAATGAAAAGCCGTTATAATAAAGCTATGTCCCCTTAGTTAAATGGATATAACAAGCCCCTCCTAAGGGCTAATTGCTGGTTCGATTCCAGCAGGGGACGCCACTCTAATGCTAATAAACACAACCTTCCGCTAACAGAATTTCTTTAAAAACAGCCCTTATCCACCTTTGTCGTAGAAGATGTTCGTATGTGCGTCGGATCACGTTAAGCATAAAAAAAACCATCATATAATTAATGAGGCTTATTTTTAGTCTGGAGCTTTCAATCGATTATTTTTGGCTTAAACGACAGGTGTTAGCCTATAGACGACAGTTTCAAGATAATTTAAAGATCGTAACCCCACCATAATCTTTTTCTTCTAAGGCTCTTCTGTACCGTCAATCTCCAATGCAGCTTTATCAAATGTATAAAGCGGTGAAACCGACTCTTTGTTTTTTATTCCATACCGCTGAAACTTATTCACTGTCAATGCATCCGCAAAGTCGGCCTGCTTAGTCTTGCCGCCGCATTTAATCGGTTTTGCATTGATATAGTCATCCAATGCACACCAGAGCGCGTGACCATCTTCGAAGACAACATTGGGCTCTTCAATGAGTCTGTGCAACACTTTTATCAGAGACTCTTTAGGTAACAAGTAACGCTTGCCCCTCAATGTCCAAATTGTCTCAACTAAGACTACATCTGTGATCAAGATTTTTTGATTACCTTCAAAGAGTGCATTGGCCTTTTGAGATTGGTTCGCATCATCTTGCAGCAGATACCTAAGTAAGACGTTTGTGTCTACCGCAATCATCTGTGCATGCCACTCTCAAGTGATTCTTCTTCACTCACTTGGTTATCGGCCAAAATACCCTTCAATATCCCCTTCGCGGCACCTTTGCGCTTTGTAACAATTGAAATGACCCCTTTTCGACTGACAAAACTCTCATACTCATCACCTGGCTGAATGCCAGCTATCAAACATTGCTCAAGCGGTAATGTCACCTGCCTTTTTTGGCTAACTATTGGCATGCAAACACCTCTTTACTAAATATAAAAAGTAAAGATATGCGTATCCTTGTATGTTGTCAACAGTAAATACCTGTCTTATTCATTATTCACCTGCTTCTCATGTTGTTAATGAAAACCGCTAGCCAATACCAAATCCATTATTTAAAGTTGTTATTGGTGAAAATGACAAATCGTTATAATCAGGTAAGATATTCTTAATTATTTATTTACGGACAACAAAAGATATCTCCATATTCTTATTTAAATAATGGCGCTTTACAGATAAGGAAGGAAACAAATTTATATTCTTGTTAGAACTTATCTTTCATATATGAATTTAAAATGCTAAATAAGATTCCAAAATAGCGCTACATCTTATACCACTCATAATTCTATGTATAACAATGGGTTGAAGAAGACCATGTGTAGCAGAATTACGAAACATTATTTAATTATTACAGTTATAAAAACAGCCTAACAAAGATATATCAACATAATCACAAATGAGTATTTTTACTATCATTGGCTCATTATGACAGAATACAAGATTAATTTAAATGTTATTTATCCCTAGGGGATAGAAGTAATGTAAAATACCGCCTATTCAATACATTACTATTTTAATATAATTAATTATACTGTATTTATCTTGGCATAATTATCAATAAACAAGTAATTTTCTATTTCTTAAAAATATCAAATAATGAAAATAAAATGTCATCTTAAAATAATTATATATGTTTTATCATGAATAATATGAAATCATTTATATAGAATCTTTTTTTTAAATTACATTATAACTCGATATTATCAATAAAATGAAAGTAAGTTACGTATGCATATCAGAAGGAGAATAATATGGATTGCTGCTGGTCTTCATTAATTGAAAATAATGCCGGTTAAAAGCCGACATTATTTTACTAATTGGTCATCGAATAGGTAAAAACCTAAAGAGTTACTTATTTGGCATTTAACACTTCGTTTAATTTGCCTTCATCAAGCTGACGACAACGTTTCGCTACCACAATCGTTGCAACGCCATTACCAATTAGATTCGTTAACGCTCTTGCTTCTGACATGAAACGATCTATTCCCAGTATTAATGCCAGCCCCGCTAGTGGTAAATGCCCAACCGCAGAAATTGTCGCAGCTAATACAATAAACCCACTACCTGTTACACCAGCGGCACCTTTAGAGGATAAAAGCAATACAACTAATAGCGTTATTTGATGCACTATATCCATATGAGTATTCGTTGCTTGAGCAATAAATACCGCAGCCATTGTCAGGTAAATAGAGGTCCCATCCAGATTAAATGAATATCCCGTCGGTATCACCAAACCAACAACAGATTTCTGGCATCCCGCTTTCTCCATTTTATCTAACATACGTGGCAATGCAGATTCAGAAGACGATGTTCCCAATACGATTAATAATTCTTCTTTAATGTAATTAATGAATCGGAATATACTAAACCCTGTGGCTTTAGCAATTGTTCCTAAAACAAATACCACAAAAAGAATACAAGTGATATAAAAGCAAACTATTAATTGTCCTAATTGTACCAATGTACCAATACCATATTTCCCGATGGTAAATGCCATTGCACCAAAAGCCCCCAAAGGAGCTAATCGCATTATCATATTGATAATACCGAAAATAACATGAGAAAAACCATCAATAATATTAAAGATTGGTTTCCCTTTCTCTCCTAAACGATGAAGTGCAAAACCAAATAACACGGCAAATAATAAGACCTGCAAAATATTACCACTAGCAAATGCCCCGATGACACTAGCCGGAATAACATCAAGTAAAAATGCGACTATCCCTTGCTCAGCCGCCTTTTCCGCATATAAGGATACCGCTTTAACATCTAGCGTAGAGGGATCAATATTCATCCCTGCGCCAGGCTGCATGACATTGACAACAATTAGCCCAATAATCAAAGCAATTGTGCTAACTATTTCAAAATATACCAATGCAATAGCACCTGTTTTACCAACAGCTTTCATACTTTCCATACCTGCGATACCAGTCACAACGGTACAGAAAATAACAGGAGCAATAACCATTTTGATTAATTTAACAAATCCATCACCTAATGGCTTCATTTCCGCACCAAGCTGTGGGTAGAAATGTCCCAAAAGTATACCGATGGTTATTGCAACCAAAACTTGAAAATAAAGACTCTTTAGTAAATTTTTCTTCACTTCTTAATTCCCTAATCCATAGTATAAATCAGATTCTATTTATTCTTATTAGAACGGTGTTGTTGTTGCTAAATGTACTTTATACCTTTATTTAATAAAATATAAAGTAAATTTTCATCATTTTTTCACAAAAAGTTAAAATTAACACACAATTTTTTAAGATATAGATCACACAAACACACAATCAATACCTCACTAAGATGATTGAACCAATGATCATCTCATAAATTATTTAAAACTTTCCATTTAAAAATACTATCTACTTGAAGAACGTTTATTTTTCAATCCATTAAGTATTACCTTGAAAAAACTAACAAGTTTTCGATACATGAATATTTTGATAACAATATAATTATAAGAAATTATTAACTATAATTGTATAGCCTGGTTGCTTTTTTATAATTTAAGCAACAATATACACGGTATGACATCAATACCTGAAAGAAAACAATTCTCATTATGAAATTAGACCACCCGCTAAATTACCATATGCAGATACCGGAAAATCCGCGCTCTTCGACCCCTGTGGTATTAATCCACGGATTATTCGGTGATCTCAATAATCTCGGGGTTTTGGCCCGTGATTTGCAGCAATACTATCCCGTCATTCAAATCGATGTACGCAATCACGGTTTATCCCCACGGGCAAATAATATGGATTACCACGATATGGCACAAGATGTTATTTCCCTGTTGGATCATCTGCAAATTCAGGCCGCCATTATTATTGGTCATTCAATGGGTGGTAAGATCGCAATGGCAATGACCGCACTGGCACCAGAACGGATAGAAAAAATTGTTCTTATTGATATAGCACCCGTCGCCTATCAAGTTCGCCGTCATGACCAAATTTTTACCGCACTGAACCAAGTGACAGAAGCCGGAGTTAAAACCCGTCAAGACGCCACTAAAATTATGCGAGAAAATATTCAGGAAGAAGGTGTCATTCAGTTCTTACTGAAATCATTCCATCAAGGGGAATGGAAATTCAATTTACCGGTATTAATTGACCAGTATGAAAAGATCAGTGGCTGGCAAGAAATCCCTACATGGCCTCATCCCGCTTTGTTTATTCGTGGCGGCCTCTCCCCTTATATTCAAGAAGAGTATCGGAACGATATCGCCAGACAATTTCCACAGGCTAAAGCTTGGGTAGTCGCCGGTTGCGGCCACTGGGTTCATGCAGAAAAACCAGACGCAGTTTTAAAGGCAATTCATCGTTTTCTTAATACCGATACGCAATTAATGTAGGAAACCGGTTGATTAGCGATAAAAGTGGCTCACTTATCTTGAGCCACTTGATTATCATGAACTTAATTAGGCAAATTTCCCCTTACCAATCGTGACATCTGCCCACGCCGTTGCGATGGTCACTTTCGCCCAACTTTCCAGCCCTTCAATAAAACCATTATCACCGGCTGTCGGAGCAAAACCACTCATTGTCTGGATCAAAGAATCCACCACATTATCTGACAGTGCCGTAAATTCACGCTCCCCTAATGCGTTCTTATCACCTATCTGAGTCACCAATTTGGCGCGATTGCCATTAAAGTAATCATCAAAGGTAATCGAACCTACTGATTCAAATAACCCCTGAGCGCTATTGTCCCGAGTTTGGCGCTTCACTGACAGCACCAAATCATATCCGCTGCGCTGCAACCACAGGTTTCGCCAGTCAACGTCATTAAGCAATATCATGTCTTCTGCGCCGATATCATTGACTGACGTATCAATCACCTCTCCGCTAACCATAAAACTGTCCGCCCCCGAGCCACCCTGGAAGCGGTTCTGGTACCCGCCTAACACCAGCAGATCCTGACCTTCGCCGCCATCAAATTCACTGAACTTTGAAATCGCCGCAGCTATCAAGTGATCATCACCTTCTCCACCATTGATTACCGCATGGTAGCCCATCAGTTTTATTGCATCGTTACCGGAATAGCCATCGATCCGGTTGTCATTACCAAATATTCTGGCAAAGTCATTGCCTTCACCCAATTCAACTTGATTACTATTGCCGATGGCGACAACATAATCCTGAGCTTCACCGCTATCCACTCGGTTATAGTTGCCGGAGGCGACGATGTAATCCTGTCCGTTACCAGCATCAATAAAACCGCCTTCACCAAAGACAAATGCCTGGTCATTGCCTTCCCCCATAAACACATGGTTAATGCGCCCAGCCACTACTGCGGTATCATCGCCATTACCGCCAAACATCCAGTTTTCACGTCCCATCAAGACACCCAGATCATCTCCCTCACCGCCGGTAAAGATGTTGGAAGTACCAATTGAATAATAAACATCATCACCGCGACCACCCCAGAAGTTGTTGTTATCTCCCAGATAAGCACCGAGATCTTTACCGTCACCACCCCAGTTGAAGTTATAGTTTCCCAACGATATATGGATATCGCCATCATCATGCAAATGACCGCTATTACGCAGGAAATCAAACGTTTTTTCCTCCATATTAAGCAAATCAGCCGTCAGGTTTTCTTTCAAATGTGTAACTAAGGACTTCATTTCTGTTTGCTTATCTTGACTGAACATCGTCGCAAACAGATTAGGCAGATTCAGTGAGTTAAAGCCAAATGCAGATTTTGCTTTATCATCGGCCTGAGTACGCTTTCCATCGATGTTCACTGGAGATTCCAGTTTACGGTGTTCATCAGAGGCTTTCTGTTGCAGGCCATGACTTTGCGCAAACGATCTGATGCCATCCTCGCCCATATCGATGCCCGCTTTTAAACCATCAAGCAACTTCTCCGGATTTGTAAAAGCTTTCAGTTGGTCCCCGCTAAATTCTGCAATCACTGCCAGCATCTCTTGCAGAGTCGCTTCGCCATCAATCGGTTCCCCTGTACGGGAAACAATTTGGCCCTCTGCGGTGTGATTCACACCGAATATGTCCGCTAAGGTAGTATCGGCATTTACATTTGCTAATCGGCCAAGCAGCTTATTCTTAAGCTGACGCGGTAAATCTTGCGGATGATAAGTAAAAGTGGTCTTTGCCATACCTGTTGCTGAATATTGCTGAGTCAGCAGACCAAACAACGAACCTAGGTTGGTATCCATAATCGACTGGATATGATCACCAAACATGAAATTCCAGTTACCGGCTGTTACCTGAATATCTGCCCCTTGACCACCGACGGCAAAATTAAAAGCCAACTTCTCATTAACCTGACGGAATTTATTTGCGCGACTCATTGTGTCCATACCAGTAACATTGCTGGTTAGCCATTGGTGATATTTTTTATTCAATGTGGCTTCAATATCTCGCTTCAAACCGCGGCTGCTACGTTCATGCTGTAAATCCAGTTCAACCAACGTTTTGTAGTTCACACTACTGGTCTGATCCAGACCGGACATATCCTGCACAAACTTGTTCGCACCGGTGATGGTCCACTGCTGATCTTGCGCGATTAACCAATCCTGTTCTTTACCAGCGAGGGAAATACTTTGTAGTACTCCACCGACATGTGCCACACCATCAAACGGATTAACCAGTGGCGGTGTTGGAATGGATTTATCCATCATCACAATTAAGTCATTACTGCTGCCCTGATTGAAGCTGACGTTACGATTACCGAAAAACATCTGCGCCCCTTCAAACGCTTGGTAGCCATTGATATCGAAGCTGTGTTTGCTGTCTCCGTCTCCGATATGAACCATCACATTATTGTCACCGAAGGCCAGTGATTTAAAACCACCGCTACCCACTTTAATACCGACATTTGATGTTCCCCAATTAAGCGCTGTAAACTCCCCTTCACCCACATTAACCTGAATGTTGCCGGAATAGCTAAGCTGATTATTCGATTTATCGTTGGAGTTAATTTGAACGGTATTTTCACGTTTCTTTGGCACAGTAAAAGGACGACGATAATCTGCTACTGCCCCTCTTGCCACCGCATCAGCCCCAGAGTATCCCACCCTGGAAAGGGTGATGTCACTTTCAGTAATACCGCGAACAACCCTTTCTGTACTGGTCGTCAATTCACCCTGTTTATTCCATTCGAATACAATTTTGTTATCAGGTAAGTTATTAACCCATTGGTTATTGGCATCACGGGTAAATTTACGGCCTGTTGCATCAATCGCTACTTCGCTACGGCGAGCAGAAACATGACTGCGAATACCTTGCTTATCTAACTCTGTGATAAAGTGCCGGGCAAAACCGTCCCGATTATCATCACTTATCAAAGAACAACCTACGATGCTGATATGGTAAGGTTTACCCGCCGGTTTAAGGTCGTGACTGAACTGCTTTAGCCTCACAGCAAGCTCATCGGCAGTGTAACCACTCAGACGAATGTTATTTTGCTCCGACGTATCACGGCCATGACCGACAATTTGCCAACGTAACTTGCCGGATAATCTGGCAGAATCGCCATAAACGACACGATATTTACCGTCAGCATCGAGTTGCACAACCACACTGGAATCCGGGTGCTTACCGGCCAGATTAGCGGCGGCTTTGGCAACGACCGGATCATCCTCCATTTGAATAATGACCTGATGACTAAAACGAGTTGTACGCTCATCGGCTTGTGGTGTGACAGCTACCTGCTCCCATTCCCCTGCATTTTTGTTTTTGATGATGTCACTTGATGACAATTTTTCCAGCGACGTGCTCGCCACATCACCATCAACCGGTACTTTAAGTATCAGTCGATTTGCTGCTGGATAAGAGAGGACTTTATCGATATTCGACTGCACAAAGTTGGCAGCCTGATTAAAGTTATTGCTCTCAACGTCAACCAGAACCTTCTTCGTTTGTTTACCTTGCTTAGCCGTTATTTCCAGGGTGATATCATCTTTTCGGTAATCAACTACACGCCCAGTGACGTTTGGACCTAAGTTAAATACCTTGCCTTGCTCTTTCAATGCACGCAATACGTAGTTTTGTTCACCATCACGTGACGTTTTCCAAACGCCGTCATATCTCGCAATGGTTCCCTCTTCAAACTTATTAAAGTGAATATAAAAGCTTTGGCTTGGCTCTTTACTTGCCTGAAATTTATAACTCGTTATAAACCCTTTATGAAACATATCCATAAAACGACGGAAATCGTTATAGTTAGCAAACGATTTACCACCATAATTAGGATCATAAAATGACCAAACTGTTTGATTGAGTTTTTTATGCACTACAACAGACATGGCATGTTCTTCAGACATGAATGATATGTAAATCGACTTTCTCACATGACGCAGCTTATCCATGACGGATTCATAGCCTTCAACAGAGTAATTCAGTGCATTACTAATATTCGACCCGGCCAATCCATTAGTTTTCAATTTGCCGCCATAGGCAGCATTCGCTTTTTTATAGGCTTCAAGAGTAGAGTCATCCATAAATTGGCTGTACTGCATCGATAATAAATCTTCAATAACCAGCCCAATATTTTGACGGCGATATTGGGTTAGCAAAGCAGATTCAATGGCGTTGATATCAGTTTTCTTATTGACTGATTTGTCGTTGTAGGCTTTAACAGTGTCCTTCAACCACATCATATAAGCTTTACCACCCCCTGAGCCATGTACTCGTTCTTCCATTAAGTAACGGGCAGATAAAGCAAAACACAATCCTTTCATGAGCTTTTTAGACTCAGCGGTATCTCCTTTCGTCAGAAGAACACTGCCAATTTCCGGGATGATTTTACTGATTTTTTCCAACACATTACCATCCTGGCTAAAATGGAATGAATAAGCCTCCAACTCTTTCCCATGCGCGATAAGATCAAAAATTTTATTATCAATTTTTTGTAAAACATCTCCTTTTATTGCTCCTCGATGTTGAGAGGATGCTGCCAGTGGATTTTTATCCAACGGAGATTGACTATTAATCCGGAGCCGATTAATCATGTTTTCTGCATCTTTCAGTACGGACAGATTTTCTTCTATCAACCCTGCACTAAATCTCCCATCTGCCTGTACGGCAAACTCAGGTCTAACATGGCTGCTGGTTTCAACCATAGCCGTGGACTGGTAAGCCTCTCCAGACAAACCACTGCCAAGTGCGCCCATTCGCTGTGGCTTAACATTGTCACTCTGCTTCACGCTCTTCGCATCGGTTTGTGCCTGAACTATTTTATTCTCAGCCACAGCAATGTCCTGTCTGCCTCGATTCTCCGCCTCCTGATAAGCAACGTTAGCATCATTTTTGGCTTTTTCTGCTCGCTGTTGTTGTAACAGTGCCTCTTTCTTTCTCAATTTTGCTTTTTCATAAGCGTCTATTACATCTTGTTGCACACCAATACGATGCTGCTCACTTTTCGCTACACCTGCCTCTGATTGGGCAATCGCTTTTTTTACTTTCTGTTGGTTACTGGTCACATTTTGCTGAACATTAACTAACTCTTTCTGTGCGGTAGATTCAGTGTGCTCCCATTTACGTTGAACATTGTTCAATAATCCGGTAGCAAATTGCTTACGCCATTGGGTGCCTGATTTACCGTGGTAATTATCAGAGTCATTCAGTGCATCCAGACCTTGAGTCATGGAGAGCAGTTCATCTGTTACTGCTTGTGATTCTTCTTTTATCGCGTCACGCTGCGCTTGCCCATTGGTGTTTAGCGCAGCCTGATCCGTTGATTCCAATTGAGACCGTGCACCTGCAATTGCTGCCAGTTGCTTCTCTTTTTCTTGTTCTAAGATACAGCGATCTTCTTCGGCTTTATCTTTATCGTTTAACGCATTTTGCGCCGCTTTATCCTGTTTTGCGTGTTCGATAACATCCTTGGCTGGTCGTGAGATCTCAGATTTCGCAACAATATTATCGAGAACATAACCTACGCCATCATTTAAACCTGTGCCTTTAAATTCAATTCGGTTACTACCCGTTTTTGCTATCAGCTCCAGCGTTTTGTTTTGCCATCCAGCGACATCTCCAGAAGTTGAGAATACCCGTTCACCGTTCCAGAAAACATCCATGCCGTTGTTGGTAAGATAAGCATTATGACGATTGGCAAAATCAAAACTCAGTGAAATAATTTCCCCCTCGAACAAGTTTTGTAGATCCTGATAAATCGTAGTGTTTCCATCCACATCAAGTTCACTGACTCGTTCTCCATATCTCTCTTTATCAAGACCATAAGCACCGGCTGAGTGATAGGCTTCAATACCATTAGTTGCCAGCCAGCCGTAATTACCTTGTTCAAAATTACCATTGATGATCAGATTGGCTTCCTGTTCCGGATCATTGCTTTCGTTAATATTCAATGAATTATGGATATTTTCGAGCTCAAGCGTTTCGACCGCTGTTACAGAACCACTCAGACGACGGCTTAAATCTGAACTTACCGGAACAATTTCATCCATCTTAAAACCATCAATAGCAGAAACTTCGGCTAAATTAATTGCCCCTCTGCCTTTGTGCATCCCAGACGTATTAGCCTCAGCACCTTGAACCAGATAGTTGATCGCCTGACTGCCCCCTACACCTAACGCTGTCTGTCTAATATGTTCAAAGAAGGAAGCGAGTTTGTTGCTTTGCGTATTGCTTTCTGCAACGGAGAAACTATAGAAATCACCATTACCAATCTTAATCGCCACATTATTGTGTGCATAAGAGGCATTCATCCCCAGACCATCACCAACATGAATATTGGCGTTATTTTTACCTTTCATCACCGCAATATTCAGGCCATTTCCAACCTTAGTATTAACATTGGCATTACCCCATGCCACGTTAACGGAAACACCCTCACCCACTTTGGTATTCACATTCAGGTCACCATGCGTCGCCGTTACATTTAAGCCATTTCCCACAGTGGTGGTGATATTCGCTTTGCCTTTTGCCGCGGTAACCTGCATGCCATCACCCACTTTGGTGACAATATTTCCTTCACTCCACAAGCCATTAAAGCTGTCACCGTTACCCACCTGAGTCACAATGTTAGCCTCACCTTTGGCAAGCACCACATTGCGCCCATCACCGACCTTGGTAATGACGTTAGCTTTACCCCAAGCGCCAGTGTAATCATTACCATGACCAACATGAGTGATAATATTGGCGTCACCCTGAACGATCGTCACTTCTTGTCCATCACCCACTTTGGTTATGATGTTCGCTCTACCTTTCGCGAAGTTATAACGGTCACCATGCCCCTTTTGCGTCAGGATATTGGCCTCCCCCCAAACCGCATTAATACCGGTACCATTCCCCACTTTGGTAATGATATTGGCTTTACCTTTAGCAAATCCTACCGTTGTACCATGACCAACATGGGTCATAACATTCCCCACATTCGACACCAGCAAGCCGACGGTCGTCCCCTCCCCAACTTTGGTCAGAATATTGCTTTCACCAAGCAGTACGCCAGCGGTCATCGAGTTGCCTATATGAGTAATAACGTTAGCTTTCGCCCCTGCAACAACCCCCATAAAATCATTACCGGTTTTGGTGACAATATTTGCTTCTCCTAGCGCCAAAACACCGGTTAAGCCATTGCCGACATGGGTCATGATATTGGCCTGACCAAACATTGCCGCCAACGTTGTACCATCACCGATTTTAGTCATCACGTTCAGCTCACCGGCAAACAAGCCAATGCTGGGGCCATTACCCACATGGGAATAGATATTAGCTTCACCCACCATCAAGGCAGTTGTCAGATCATTACCGATCTTGGTCAACACATTGGCACCACCGATCATGGCAGCAAAGGTATTGCCATCTCCCATATGGGTAAAGATATTGGCACCACCAATCATTGCGGCCAACGTCATACCATTACCCACTTTAGTCGCAACATTGCCTTTTGCCAGCATCAGGGCAACACTTCCCCCATCACCAATGTGGGTAAATACGTCGCCTGCGGCTATCATCAGCGCCAACGCATCACCATCACCCACTTTAGTAAAGATGTTTACTGCGCCCCCCATCAACGCCCATACATCACCGTGACCAACATGAGTAAAGAGGTTACCTGCACCGATCATGGCTGCAATCGCAGCGCCATCCCCAACTCTAGTAAAGATATTGCCTGCTGCCCCCATCATCCCCAAAGTCCGACCACCACCGACATGGGTAAGTACATTACCTATACCAAACAGAGTGCCAGTAGTATCGCCATCTCCAATTTTGGTCAAGATATTGGCACCACCGAGCATCACACCTGTCGTATTCCCGTTACCAATGTGGGTCAGAATGTTTGCACCACCGCCCATCACTGCCAACACATCGCCCCGCCCTTTCTTGGAAAGAACATTAGCGCCACCCAACGCAACCGCCCTGGTATTCGACATTTCAGCATCATCACTGATATGCGTAATAATGTTAGCCCCACCGAGCATACCGGAAACCAAATCACCGGCACCGAGCTTAGTCAGCACATTGGCACCGCCCACTAATGCCGAGGAGACATTGCCATTTCCTTTTTGAGTCATGACATTAAAGCCCCCCGCACCTAACCAGCTCGCTCTACCATTGCCTATCTGCGTGTGCGTGTTGTAGCCACCTAACATGAAAATCTGGCTGTTGCCATTACCTCTGTGGATTGAAATATTGCCAACCGCCAGAAGATGAGCCAAATATTGTCCATCTCCGATACGGACGAAAACATTTATCGCACCACCAGCGTGAATATCCATATCTCCACGCTGACTTTGATGAACAACGACATTTGCCAGACCTGTGCCACGAAATGTCAACTTGCCCTCTTCCCCCTTTTTCACAATGACGTTCGCGGCACCCGCGCCTTCAAAATTGACATTGCCATAGGTGACACTGGAGGTAATAACATTTCCGCCGCCAGCGCCATTGAATTGAATATCACCGGAGCTGTCACCACTGTTAGTAGATGAGTTCACCAGTGCTTGCTGACGGTATTCTTCGGTATGTGCTAACCGATCAGAACCACACCGCATCGTTGCATTAAGGCTATATTGAAGCTGACTTAACACGCAGCTACCAGCACTCACCGAGTAGTAACCGTTTGCGGATGAAATATCTTCATCAGCTAGATTACTGGTATGATCACCCACTTTGCACCACGCATTGACAAGGTATTTGAGTTCCTGCGTGATAGGATCATTTCCCAGTTCAACCACCACCACTCTCGTGTACGATTCCAAATATTTAGCATACACATAAGTATTCGGTTGACGTTTCGATCTCACCGCGGAAACATCAAACTTCTGACAATTGGAAAAGATCGTATGCCCTCCCATCTTTGCATCAGAGAGGGTGATATCTTCCGCTTTGATCGTGGTCCCACTCGCATAAATAATCCACTCGTTTTCAGATACCCCCTCTTCAACGGCATGAATAGTCACCGGCTGATGATGTTCAATCATTAAATTAAAAAGACGATAAGCATCATTGATGTTGATATTGACAAATCCATTACCGGAAGAGATCTCCGTTGAAGCGAGACCATTAAGGTGATTACCCTCCTTATACCAGGAAGTGGCGTAATAATTGAGCTTACCGGTTTCGGGATCATTTTGGAGCTGAATTTTGCTGATTTTTGTATACATTTCGTCAGCAAAGGCAAAAAGATAAGTATCAGATTCAGCAGTTGATTTAATACCTGTCACTTGTCGGGCTTCTTGAATCCAGGTTCCGCCCATTGTTGCTGTCGTTAATACAATATCTTTAGCCTTTGAATATTCCAGCGCCTCATCACGAAAACTGTTATTCACACCGATTCTTGATATTTGGTTGTAGGCTCCGGCACCGGAGAAATTGATATTACCATGTGCAATATTAGAGTAAATTCTGTTATAACCACCGACACCTTCGAAAGAAATATCACCACGGGTTTGTACGTAAACATCTTCCTTTTGGCGAATACGTTTAATTCGGTTCGATGCCCCGGCACCAATCAAGGTAATATCACCTTCTTTACCTTTACGTACAATGTGATTATCAACCCCGGCACCTTCGAAAACAATATTACCGAACTCTGTCCGCGAGCTAATACTATTTGCCGCACCTGCACCATTAAATGTGACATCGCCACGGCTTCCGTTGTAATTGTCATACCAGGTGCGGTCAATTTTATTACCCGCTCCAGCACCATCAAAGAATAAATTGCCCTGATTAGTTCCGTGCCATAATTTATTGTAGCCGCCAGAGCCATTGAAGCTCATATCACCCGTTAGACCGTCACGGTTCATTTCGTTATAAATAGCCGCACCGGTAAAGTCCAAATCACCGTGATGACCTGTGTGATCCATAACAACGCTACCCGCAGCGCCAGAAAATGAAACATTACCATCACCATTTTTATCAATATCAGCGTAACCCGCACCACCTTTTACTGTCAGATTACCTGTGGAATCCTCAACAGATAAATATGCCGCACCACCGACAACCGTGTCATTACCTGTGCCGGTATAGACTTTGGCAGCAATCGATCCCAACGTAATATGATCATTTCCTCCACGGGCATAAATGTAGCCACCAAATCCAATGGCATCAATGTCATTATCATTGTCATCAGCGAAATAATTCCCGGTAAAAAAATATTCCGCACTCCTGCTTGATGATTTCCCCATAAACAATCCCTTAATTTAATATACCCTATGGATTTCAAGATGCATCGCGACGGCAAGGGAGTGAATCCCCGGGAGCATAGAAAACTATGTGACCGGGGTGAGCGAGTGCAGCCAACAAAGAGGCAACTTGAAAGATAACGGGTATAGAAGTTAAAACCGTACTCGACGGATATAATGGTTAGGTTGAACATCTCATTTTTTTGACAATACAAATCCTTTAGCCTTTCCATGATAAAAAGAGACTTAAAAACAAATTGTTAGCAACGTTAAAGCGGTGATCACAGGATATGACCATTTAGAAAAAACAGATATTCCGGTTCAACGATTAAGCTTTATTTAAAATACTCAATGCAGGAAAATACTACTCCACCACTATTTTATTCATCCTGTTTATTCATCCGGCAATTTTATTCTTATCACACGGAATATAAGGTAAGCAGCTTCCCTGCCGACATGTAGATTAGAGAGAATTTGTATGAATCTTTTAGACATACTTTTACTCAAAAGACAATTTATTCATAAAAAGCACACAATAAAACTTTAAAATCAGAAAATACCTAAACTGATGTATAGACAAATATTTTCAAATAAACCTATCAAATAAAACAAAATTCAAAATCAATATTTAACCCAGAAAACCTATTTCTTTCGCATAAGATATAACGTTTCACTAATTATGATCAATTATTTATTTTTTCTTTATTAAAATACCAAAAATATATTTTCACGAATAATATTAATTTCACAAATATAATATATATTTAAAATAATAATCATTTGAAATAATTAATATCGATTCTATTTAATGTAAACCTGCCATCTATCCTGACGTTAAAAAAATGCCCAGTTCACATTAAACTGGGCATTAATGTCCATGCTTCATGCTTATTTCCGCCAAAAAGTTGTACTACGGCATCAAACACACGAATCAATCGTGCAACACGCTCACTCTCTTCGGCAGAAAGAACGAAGAATGGGATGAGTCATATCATCAGATGGCTTCATAAATCGCCGTTCAAGACAGATAAAAACATTTTTTCAATACACAGAAAAAATCCGACAAATACCATTATGTCGGATTATCACGTGGAAACAGATCTATATCCTATGGATTTCAAGATGCGTCGCGACGGCAAGGGAATGAATCCCCGGGAGCATAGAGAACTATGTGACCGGGGTGAGCGAGTGCAGCCAACAAAGAGGCAACTTGAAAGATGACGGGTATATTAAACCCTTACTTACCACTCACCGTTAATGCCCTATTTAAAGCCTGAATTAACATGGTCTTATCCCGCAGATCCTCTAACAAGCTAAAGTGATTACCTGAAATTGGCACTAACCGCAGTGAAGAATCAGGCATTATCCGTGCCCAACCTAATGACGGTTCCACACTTAAAGGAGAGAATTCAGTATCAATCACAACGGGAACCGGTGGAGAAGGCTCCATTGCATAGAACTGATATAACGTTATCGCCAATACTTGCGGCTGATAATTTCTGACGATTTGCGCATAATTTTCTATCTGTTGCCACCGTTTCGCGATCAAATCAGGCGGCAAATTTGCCGGGTATAACGCCAATTCCTGTGCCGCTTCAATAAACTGCACCAAACTCAGTTCACCAATTCGCAGGTGCAATGCCGCCACCTCTTTAATATTCGCTTCCTCTACCTGCCTCGCCAGCTCAGTAAAAAACTGAAGCTTTAGCGGCATTGTCTGCTGCCCGGAATAGTGAGGCGCAGGCGTATCAATCAGCCCCAAGAAATTGACTGTCTCACCAGCATTTAATAGTTGCTGAGCAATGGCATAAGCCAATATGCCACCAGAAGAGTAACCACATATCTGATACGGACCTGCTGGCTGAACAGCTTTCATCAAGGTGATCATCCTTGTGGCCTGTTGTTCCATTGTCAACATCAGCTCTGCATTGATGGACGGCCAAGGCAATGCATAAATCGGGTAGTCTGACTGAATATACTGAGCCAACCCGAAAACATAGGAATAATCCCCCATCCCACTCGGAACAAAGAACAGTGGCACTCCCGTTCCATCAGGCCGCACCGATACCGCGCCGTTTGGTTGAGACGATGGATCTGATGTCATTTTTGCCGCCAGCTCCGCCAGCACCGGGAATTGAAACAGATCATTCAATGTACAAATCAAACCATAATCAGCAACACGGTTGAGCATCCGCATGGCAAGCAATGAATGCCCCCCTAGCGCGAAGAAACTATCGTTTCGGCCAATCTGCTCAACCCCCAGTAATTCTCGCCAGATAGCCGCCAGAATAATCTCAATTTCTCCTCGTGGTACTGCATAACGCTGGCGCGCAAAAGCCTCTTCATCCGGTGCCGGTAGCGCCCGACGATCCAGTTTGCCACGAGCTGTCAGTGGGAAGTTATCCAAACGCACAAAAGCTGTTGGCATCATATAGTCAGGTAACAAAGCTCTTAAATGACGATGTAATCGGCTAGCCAGCCCGTTATCCGCAGGTGCCGCCACATAAGCCACCAGACGTTTATCCTGCCCATCACCAAGCGCCAGCACCACCGCTTCTCGCACATCAGGGTATTCCGTCAACCGAGCTTCAATTTCACCCGGTTCAATGCGGAAGCCACGGATTTTAATCTGTTGATCGTTACGGCCGACAAACACCAGATTGCCATCCAGCAAATAGCGGACTAAATCCCCGGTTCGGTACATCCGTGCTCCCACCACATCACTAAATGGATCGGTAAGAAAACGTTCAGCGGTCAAATCAGAGCGGTTGAGATAGCCTCGCGCGACACCGGCACCACCAATGTGCAATTCTCCCACGCCCCCAAATGGCACTGGCTGGCCGTTAGCATCCAACAGATATACCAGAGTGTTAGCTGTTGGGCGGCCAATGGAAACTAATTCATGCCGATAATTTGGCGAGCAATGCCAACAAGTAGCGCAAACGGTAATTTCCGTCGGACCATAAGCATTAAACAGCGTTGCCTTGTTGTACAGCGTCTTAAGCAACACTGCACTGGGCGCTTCTCCACCCAATATCAAGGTGGGTTTTATCGTTATCGCCGGTAAATCGGCCCCATCCCGTAGCAGAGCCGGGGGCAAACAGGCGTGGGTTACTCGCCGTTCTTCCAGATAACGCCAAAGGCGCAGCGGGTCCTGACGAACCGTATCAACAGCAATGTCCAACATAGCGCCCCCACACAGCGCCATCATGATTTCCCAGACACTGGCATCGAAACCAAATGAGGCAAATTGCAACATCCGGCTATCAGCACGTATATCAAACTGGATGATTTTTTCTTGAATCAGATTGACCAAGCCGTGATGTTCAACCATCACCCCTTTCGGCGTACCAGTGGAACCAGAGGTGTAAATCACATACGCCAAATGTCGTGAGGTCAGCATCGGGACATGTGGATTGCTGTCCGGCTGATCAGGCAAAATTGTGGGATCAAGTACCGTTAACGCCGTAAGAGCAGGTTCGCCTAACGCGATACGGCCCGCATTATCCGCCAGTACCACTGACGGTGCCGCATCGTTAAGCATATAAGCCAGCCGATCACTGGCATAGGCCGGATCTAAGGGAACATAAGCGCCACCCGCTTTCAGCACCGCCAGTAGCGCCACCACTCTTGACAGTGAACACGTGACACAAATCACCACCCGTTGATCAGGCTCTACGCCGAGTTCAATTAACTGATGAGCCAGTCGGTTAGCACACGCATTCAGCTCTGCATAGCTACAGGTTTGCTCTTCACAGGCCAGTGCCGTAGCCTCAGGGCTTTTCGCCACTTGCTGTTCAAACAGGTGATGAATGCACAACAGGTCGGAATAGGCCATTTGCGGGCCATTACCGATTTCCAGTAGCAACTTCCTTTCGGCTATCGGTAAAATCTCCAACTGCCGAACCGGCGTTTCTGGAGCGTGTTCAAGCGCTGCCGCCAGACTTTCCAGCGCCTGTTGCATATAACCACATACCCGCCCGGCATCAAATGGCTGGACGATTTGCGCGGTCAGCCCCAGTGCATCGCTAAAATCCTCCACCGACAGCGTAAACGGATAGTTAGTCCGCTCCTGCGCACCGAGGAATTCGACGCCGCTCATGATTTCATTCGACGTCGCCAACGGCACATTGTGCCGATAGTTCAGCAAAGTACTAAACAGGGGCGTTCCTCCCTGTACGCCACTACAACGTTGGGCCAGCGCCAACGAGGCATATTCGTGTTCCAATAATCCCGCCAGCCGGTGATGTGCTGCCTGTACACTGTCTCGTACCGGGGTATCATCCATATCCAAACGTAGCGGCAACGTATTGATAAACAGCCCCATGCCATTTTCAGCCCCTTCGCCCGCCGCCATACGCCCAAACAATACGGTGCCAAAGACCACCTGCCGCTGTCCGCTGGTACGCGACAACACCTGCGCCCAGGCCAAATGACACAGTGCCGCCAGACTGACACCCAACCGCCGCGCCTGACTACGTAAACTGTCATTTAACTCAGGGGGCAGCATCCGATGCGATTCGGTCATCTGCGAACCATCATGGCGAACTTCCGCCAACCCAAACGGTAATGTTGGTTCATCGATCTCAGCCAACATGTCAGTAAAGAAACGGCTATGTTCTGCCTGACTCATCCCTAACCGGGACTGCGCCACCAGATTACGGAAGGGTGCCGGGGCGGGCAAACTGCTTTCCTGACCGTCAAGGTATGCCTGAACTTCGTGATTCATCACATCCAGCGCGGTATGGTCGCCAATCAAATGATGCATCAGTTGCAACACAATCCAACGGTTATCACTCTCCTGTGCTACCACAAACCGCAATAACGGTGCCTGCCCCAAATTGAGACGATATTGGCGTGGGTTAAAACGTTGTGCTAACTGGTCGCTAATCGGTCCATCAGCCGGATCTAATGTCAACTCTGTTACCGACAACCGCACCTGACGGCAGACAACCTGTGCCGGTACGGATAATCCTTGCCAGATAAAGGCGGTCCGCAGGATGTCATGACGGTTAATTACCTGTTGAACCGACGCCAGATAACGATCTAACAGCTTCCGATCAGTAAAGGCCATTTGACCGGCTAACAGATAAGGATCACCTTCGTCTGCCAGCAAATGGTGGAACAGTATCCCATCCTGTAACGGTGACAACGCATAGATATCCTGAATATTCGCCATACCTCCCGGTATCTGCTCGACGGTATGATCAATTTCAGACTGAGTGAGATCAATCAACGGCAACATCTCCGGCGTTAATACGGTGGTATCCGGTGTAATGACGTTGACCGGCGCTTTTTTGGCCCGATTCAGCTTCAATGTTTGCGCCAGTTCAGACAGTACCGGAGATTGGAACAGATCACGCACCGCCAGCGTTAACCCCAAGTTACGCAGACGTTCAACCATTCGCACCGCCAGCAACGAATGACCGCCCAAAGCAAAGAAGCTATCGTGTCGGCTGATTTGTTCAATAGCCAACAATTCACGCCAGATAGCCGCCAGTAAGATTTCGGTTTCTCCCTGTGGTGCCGCATAAATCTGACGGGCAAAAGCTTCCGCCCCCGGCGCAGGTAACGCCCGACGATCCAACTTACCGTTAGGCGTTAACGGAAAAGCCTCCAGACGCACAAAGGCCGCCGGTACCATGTAATCAGGCAAAACAGCACTCAAATAGGTGCGCAGATTATTAACCAATCCGTCACCGGCTTGTGCCACCACATAGGCAATCAGCCGTTTGTCCTGATCGTCGCCTTGCACCAATACCAGCGCCTCATTCACTGCTGAATGTTCAATCAATCGAGTTTCGATTTCCCCCGGTTCAATCCGAAAGCCTCGGATCTTAACCTGTTGATCATTGCGGCCAACAAAAACCAGATTGCCATCTGGCAAATAGCGAGCCAAATCCCCGGTTCGGTACATTCGTGCTTCCGGTTTATCGCTAAATGGATCAGCTAAGAAACATGCGGTGGTTAATTCCGGGCGATTAAGATAGCCATGAGCGATACCAATCCCACCAAGGTACAATTCCCCTATTGCCCCCAATGGCACCGGCTGGCCGTAGGCGTCCAACAGGTAGATACGAATGTTGGCTGTTGGGCGACCAATAGGAACCCATTCATCCCGATAATCTGGCGGACAACGCCAGCTAGTGGCACAAACCGTGATTTCTGTCGGGCCATAAGCATTGAATACCGTAGCCTTGCCGCACAGCGCCTTAAGCAACGCCGCGCTGGGCGCTTCACCGCCCAGTATTAATGTGGGTTTTATCGTTATTGTCGGCAAATCAGTCCCGTCCCGCAGCAAGGCCGGGGTCAAACAGGCATGCGTCACTGACTGCTCTTGCAGATAATGCCAAAGACGGTGTGGCTCCTGACGAACAGCATCATCGGGAATATCCAGAGTGGCACCGCCGCATAGCGCCATCATCATTTCCCAAACACTGGCATCAAAGCTGAATGAAGCAAACTGCAACATCCGACTAGCGGAATGAATATCAAACTGAATGATTTTTTCCTGAATAAGGTTAACCAATCCACGATGTTCAATCATCACCCCTTTCGGCGTACCAGTTGAACCGGAGGTGTAAATCACATACGCCAGATGCCGCGAGGTTAATAAAGGCACCAGAGGGTTATTATTCAACTGGTCCGGTAATAAATTCGGATCAAGTATGGTCAGTCCTGCCAATGTTTTTTCACCCAATGCCGCCCGTCCGGCATCATCCGCCAGTAAAATAGCAGGTGCAGCATCAGTCAATATATGGACCAGACGTTCACCCGGATAGGCCGGGTCCAGCGGCACATAAGCTCCCCCCGCTTTTAACACGGCCAACAGCGCCACTATCCGCGCCGGTGAGCTCGCTACGCAAATCGCCACCCGTTGATCTGGCGCGACGCCCAGAGCAATAAGTTGGTGTGCCAATCGGTTAGCACAAATATTTAATTCAGCATAACTAAGAGCCTGCTTTCCATACACCAGCGCTGTAGCTTCTGGCTTTTTCTCTACCTGTTGCTCAAACAACTGGTGAATACATAACGAATCAAAATACGGTGCTTCGGTGGCATTCCAAGTTTCCAGCAATAGTTTGCGCTCCGCCGCTGTCAAAATATCTATTCTGGCAACTGACTGATGAGGATCAGCGACCATCGCTTGTAGTATCTGATGCAGATACCTGACATGTCGCGCAATGGTTGGTTGATCAAACAGAACCATTGCATAATTCAGATAACCGACAATCCGGCCATCCACCTCAGACAAGTTCAGCTCCAGATCAAATTTGACCACATCAAAAGCCTGATCGACAGGTGATACGACCAGCCCCGGTAATGTCCATTCAGCATGTCCATCGTTTTGCCAGGCAAACATCACCTGAAACAGGGGCGTATGCGCCAACCTGCGCGGCGGTTGCGCAATTTCCACTACCTGTTCAAACGGCAGATCCTGATGCTCCTGCGCTGTCAGTGCGGTTTGCCGCACACGCGCCAGCAACTCAATCATATTTGGCTCACCTGACAAGTCGATACGCAAGGCCAGCGTATTAACAAAGAAACCGATCAGCGATTCCACCTCTTGACGACCGCGCCCTGCGCTTGGCGTACCAATAACCAAATCCTCCTGTCCTGATAAACGCGACAGGACTGTAGCCCAAGCTGCCAGCAAGGTCATAAATAGCGTGACGCCTTGCTGTTCACTTAAACGTTTGAGGGATTGCGTTAATTCTGCATCCAAATTTATCGGCAACAGATTCCCGGCAAACGACTGTTCAGCCGGACGTGGCCGGTCAGTGGGTAAATCCAGTAATACCGGCGCATCAGCCAGTATGGTACGCCAATAGTCGGATTGAGCTCCTACCCGCTCAGCCGATAGCCACTGACGTTGCCAGGCGGCATAATCAGGATATTGAATAGCTAAGGGTGGTAATGGATCTGGCTGTTGGTTCAGGCAAGCTGAATAAAGGGCGCTCAATTCTGATTTCAAAATCCCAAAAGACCAGCCATCAGAAACAATATGATGCAGAATCAGTAAGAAGAGGTAATCATCATTAGCTAGCTGTACCAAAGCAGGACGAATCAATGGACCACGGGCAAGATCAAACGGCGTCTTGGCTTCCTTAGCACACAGAAATGCCAGCTCTGTTTCCCCACCAGACGCTTTACGCAGATCATAATGTTTTATCGGCAAGCCAAATTCCGCCGGTAACAATTCAACCTGCGGCTGACCGTTAACAGCAATGAATACCGAGCGTAACGCTTCATGACGGGCAAACAGCATATTGAGCGCCTGCTGCCAGGCAGAGATATTTAGCTGACCATGTAAACGCAATATCACCGGAATGTGGTAGGTTTCACTCACCCCCTCAAACTGAGCCAGAACCCACAATCGCTGTTGCGCCAATGACAACGGCAATTTGCCCTGACGAGATATCGGCACAATTTCCGGCAACACAATCTCCGACGACATAATCATCGGTAATCTACTGTGCTGTTCATCAAAGCGAGCACTCATTGCCTCGGCAAAGGCAGCCAAAGAAGGCGATTTAAACAACGTTGTCAGCGGCAGTTCGATACCGAAAGCAGCTATCCGGTTGATCATCCGTACCGCCAACAGCGAATGTCCCCCCAAGGCAAAGAAATTGTCATGTCGGCTTATCCGTTCAACGCCAAGTAACTCACGCCAGATAGTCGCCAATGCGGTTTCCATCTCCCCTTGTGGCGCTTCATAAATCTGATGGGCAAAAGCTTCCTCCCCCGGTATCGGTAACGCCCGGAGATCTCGCTTGTCATTAGGTGTTAGTGGGAAGGCATCCAGACGGACAAAAGCCGCCGGTACCATATAATCAGGTAAAATGGCACTCAAATGTTCCCGCAAACTTGTCACAAGTTCATCATCCGGCTCAGCTACCACATAGGCGACCAGCCGTTTATCCTGTCCATCATTTAACGCCAGTACCAATGCTTCTCGCACCGCAACGTGTTCTGTTAACCGAGCCTCGATTTCTCCCGGTTCAATGCGAAAACCTCGAATTTTTACCTGCTGATCGTTACGACCAACGAAGATCAAATTGCCATCCGGCAAGTAACGAGCCAAATCCCCGGTTCGGTACATCCGCGCCCCTGATTCATCACTGAACGGATCTATCAGGAAACGTTCTACCGTCAGTTCAGGACGATTAAAATACCCACTGGCAATCCCATCTCCGCCGACATAAATCTCACCGATCGCCCCCAACGGTACCGGTTGACCATAAGCGTTCAACAGATAAAGACGTGTATTAGCAATTGGCCGACCAATAGGGATCTTGGCTTCGCCCGGTACCAACTCGGTAATACGATATGTTGTAGTAAAAGTGGCTCCTTCACTTGGGCCGTAAGCCTGCAATAATTGCTGTAACGGACTGCTGCGCATAACCTGAGCAATCACCTGTGGATCGGGGACCTCTGCGCCGGTAATCAGTGTCTTTATTTGAGGCAACACAGGGGACAACGCCGTTGCCATCCGGTTAAGCAGCCCGACACTTATCCATAGGATAGTAATGCCATAAGTCTGTAAAGCTCGGACAAAATCCGTTGGCGTCAGTAAAGTTACCTGGTCAATAACCACCAACGTGCCACCATTTAACAATGGTGCCCAGACTTCAAAAGTACTGGCATCAAAAGCCGGGTTAGCAGTAAAAGTCAACCGATCATCCGGCCCAATTTCGGCATAGCCGTTATTGATAACCAGCCGGACTACCGCCCGATGTGGCACGATCACCCCTTTGGGCGTACCGGTCGAACCAGAGGTATACATGATATACGCGGCTCCGGCACTGGAGCGGGGCAAATGAGGGTTAAAACAACCTTCTTCTCTAGTCATACCACTTTCTCTGGCAAGGCGGAATAGCGGCACAGTCAAACCAACCGGGATATCAGCCCGTGCATCAGTCAGCAACAATTGGGCTGAACAGTCGTTTATCAGCCAATTTTTCCGCTCATCCGGCACTTTGGGATCGACAGGCACATAAACGGCACCAACCTTGAGAATAGCCAATTGTGCCATTACTAGTTCTACCGATCGTTCTAACAAGATGGCAACATTATCATCAGCCTGAATCCCCTGTTCGATTAACTGATGAGCCAACTGATTAGCACCAACATTCAATTCTGCGTAACTTAGCTGCTTATCTCCTGCTATTAGCGCAATGGCCTGCGGGGATTTTTCTACCTGTTGTTCAAATAATTGATGAATACATAGCTGATCAGGATACGCTATTTCAGTCGCGTTCCAGGTTTTTAACAACAATGTGCGTTCAGTATCCGGCAGAATATCCAGCATCCGCACCGCGATGTCCGGGGTATGCTCTAGTGCGGCCACCAGACTTTCCAACGCCTGCTGCATATAGCCGCACACCCGCTTCGCATCAAATGGCTGAACGATTTGCGCTGTCAGCCCCAGAGCATCACCAAAATCCTCCACAGACAAGACAAACGGATAGTTAGTCCGTTCCTGTGCGTCAAGAAATTCAATGCCGCTTGTCACATTATCTAAGGTTATCGGTTGCGCATTATGCCGATAGTTCAGCAACGCACTAAAAAGTGGCGTTTCGCCCTGCACACCACTGCAACGCTGAGCCAGTGCCAGTGACGCATGTTCATGCTCCAGTAATTCAGCAAGCCGGGCATGTGCTGTTTGTACACTCTCCCACACTGAAGTACCATCGATATCCAACCGCAGCGGCAAGGTATTGATAAATAGCCCCATGCCGTTATCAGCGCCTTCCCCTCCCTGCATACGCCCAAACAACACGGTGCCAAACACAACTTTCTCTTGACCACTGGTCTGAGATAACACCTGTGCCCAAGCCAGATGACACAATGCCGCCAAACTCACGCCCAAACGTCTCGCCTGACGACGCAAACGATCATTCAACGTGGCCGTCAACATCCGGTGTGATTGGACCACCTGTGAACCATCATCACGTACTTCCGTCAACCCGAAGGGCAATGTCGGTTCATCCACCTCTGCCAACATCTCGGTAAAAAAGCGGTCGTGTGCTTCTTGATTTACGCCTAGCCGAGCCTGAGCCACTAAATTGCGGAAAGGTACCGGTCCAGACAGGCTATCCTCCTGTCCGGCAAGATATGCTTGCACTTCGCTGTTCATCACTTCCAGAGTAGTATGGTCACCAATGAGGTGATGCATTAATTGCAGTGCGATCCAGCGACCATCAGGTTCCTTTGCCACAACAAAACGTAGCAACGGAGCTTGATTTAGATCGAGACGATACCGACGTGGGTCAAAACGCTGGTTTAACTGGTCACTGATTGCCCCGTCCGCCGGATTCAGTGTCAATTCAGTCACTGGCAACGACGCCTGACGCCAAACTACCTGAGCCGAAACTGACAATCCTTGCCAGAGAAAAGCGGTACGCAGGATATCATGACGATTAACCAGCCATTGCACCGCCGCTAAATAGCGGTCTAATAACGACCGTTCAGCAAAGACTATCTGGCTGGCTAACAGATACGGATCGCCTTCATTTGCCAACAGATGATGGAATAAGATACCGTCCTGCAACGGTGATAGGGCATAGATATCCTGAATATTGGCAATCCCGCCGGGAACTTGTCCGACAATATGATCAATCTCAGGCTGAGTGAGATCAATCAACGGCAACATCGCCGGCGTCAGTGTTGTAATCGCCGACGTAATGACATTAGGCGGTACCGCCACAGCCCGATATTGCCCCAACGTTTTAGCAAGTTCGGCGAGCACAGAATACTTAAATAAATCCCGCACCGTCAGCGTTAAACCCACGCTACGCAGATGTTCAACCAACCGTACAGCAAGCAGCGAATGACCACCTAAGGCAAAGAAATTGTCATGTCGGCTAATCTGTTCAATCCCTAGCAACTTACTCCAGATAGCCGCCAATGTGATTTCTGTCTCCCCTTGCGGCGCTTGGTAAATTTGACGAGCAAAAGCCTCTTCGCCCGGTACTGGCAGCGCCCGACGATCCAGTTTGCCATTTGGGGTTAGCGGGAAAACATCCAGACGCACAAAGGCCGCCGGGACCATATAGTCAGGTAAAACGGTACTTAAGTAGCTACGCAGATTATTAACCAATCCCTCACTCACTTCCGCCGCCACATAGGCAACCAAGCGCTTCTCTTGCCCGTCACTCAACGCCAGCACCGCCGCCTCACGTACCACAGGAAACTCAGTCAATCGGGCCTCAATTTCTCCCAACTCAATGCGGAAACCGCGAATTTTTACCTGCTGATCATTACGGCCAAGGAATTCCAAGTTACCGTCCGGCAGGTAGCGAGCCAAATCCCCGGTTCGGTACATACGCGCACCCGGTTTATCGCTAAAGGGATCAACCAGAAAGTGTTCAGCGGTCAATTCAGGACGATTGAGATAACCACAAGCCACACCATCGCCACCAACATAAATCTCACCGGTCATTCCTAAGGGCACAGGCTGCTTCTGCTTATCCAGTAAGTAAACCCGCGTGTTAGCTATCGGACGCCCAATGGGAACCCTCGTCGTTCCTTGCGGTAACGCCACAATACGATACATGGTGGTAAAAGTGGTGCCTTCACTGGGACCATAAGCTTGTAACAATTGTTGTGGCGGGTGATTATCTAGCACCTGAGCAATCACCTGTGGATCGGGGATATCTCCCCCGAAAATCAGCACTCTAATCTGTGGAAAAATCGAAGATAACGCTGCCGCCAATCGGTTAAACAGTCCAATAGTCAACCACAGAACCGTGATTCGCTGAACCCGTAAAGTCCGTATCAACGCCTGCGGCATCAGCAACGTGGCATGATCGACAACCACCAATGCGCCACCATTAAGCAAAGGTGCCCAAACTTCAAACGTGCCAGCATCAAAAGCGGGATTAGCGGTAAAAGCAACCCGATCATCCTGCCCGATTTCGGCATAGCCATTATTGATAACTAACCGAACCACGGCACGATGTGGTACGACCACTCCCTTTGGCGTCCCAGTTGAACCGGAGGTGTACATAATATACGCGGGTTTAGTGCTGACATGCGATAAGTTAGGGTTGCACGCCTCCTCTTCTCTCTTCGCACCGGTCTCACTGGAGAGGAGAAATAACGGCACTGCTAAACCAACCGGAATATCAGACTGTGCATTAGTGAGCAACAATTTGGCTGAACAGTCGTTTATCAGCCAGTTTTTCCGCTCATCCGGCACCTTGGGATCGATCGGCACGTAAACGGCACCGGCTTTGAGGATAGCCAACTGGGCCACGACCAGTTCAATAGATCGTTCTAACAAGATCGCTACGTGATCATCCGGTTGGATACCTTGTTCAACGAGCTGATAAGCCAGCCAGTTAGCATAGCAATTTAATTCCGCATAGCTGAGAAACTTATCTCCTGCTATCAACGCCATAGCCGCCGGGGTTTGTTCCACCTGTTGTTCAAACAATTGATGGATACATAACTGATCAGGGTACACAGTTTCAGTGGCATTCCAAGTTTCCAGTAACAGTTGACGCTCCGTCGGCGCTAAGATATCAATTCCACCAACGGATTGCTGACAATCAGCGGCCATCTCTCGCAATACTGTGTGCAAATACCCCACATACCGTTCAATGGTTGGTTGATCAAACAGGGCGGTAGCATAATTCAGATAACCCACAATCCGACCATTCACCTCGGACAGGTTCAGTTCGAGATCAAATTTGGCCGTATCAAGGAGAGGATCAACAGGTGAAACGGCCAGCTCCGGCAATACCCAGTCAGTATGCGTATTGTTCTGCCAGGCAAACATCACCTGAAACAACGGCGTATGAGCCAATCTGCGTGGCGGTTGCACGATTTCCACCACCTGTTCAAACGGCAGATCCTGATGCTCCTGCGCCGCCAAGGCGGTTTGTCGCACACGCGCCAGCAACTCAATCACATTGGGCTGACCTGACAAATCGATACGTAAAGCTAGCGTATTAACAAAGAAACCGATCAGCGATTCCACCTCTCGCCGATTGCGCCCCGCACTCGGCGTACCGATAACCAACTCTTCCTGTCCTGACAAACGCGATAAAACCGTGGCCCAAGCTGCCAGCAAGGTCATAAATAGTGTGGTGCCCTGCTGCTTACTTAAGCGCTTAAGAGATTGAGTTAATGCCTCATCCAACTTAACAGGCCAGAAATTCCCGGCAAATGACTGTTCAGGCGGGCGAGGACGATCAGTAGGCAAATCCAGCAATACCGGCGCGTCAGCCAGTACACCACGCCAATAATCAGATTGAGCTTGTATCCGTTCAGCCGATAGCCACTGACGCTGCCAGGCGGCGTAATCTGGATATTGAATGGCTAAAGGCGGCAACAGCTCCGGCTGTTGGTTTAGGCAAGCTGAGTAAATAACGCTCAATTCTGACTTCAGCACCTCTAAGGACCAGCCATCGGAAATAATATGATGCTGAGTCAGTAAGAAAACGTAATCATCATTAACCAGTTGCACTAAAGCAGAACGAATTAATGGACCACGGGCAAGATCAAACGGTGTCTTAGCTTCCTGAGCACACAGAAATTCAAGCTCTGTTTCCACATCAGACGCTTTACGCAGATCATAATGTTTTATCGGCAAGCCAAATGCCACGGGTAACAATTCAACCTGCGGCTGACCGTTAACAGCCACGAATACCGAACGTAATGCTTCATGACGGGCAAACAGCGTATTGAGCGCCTGCTGCCAGACAGAGATATTTAGCTGACCATGTAAGCGCAGGATCATCGGGATGTGGTAGGTTTCACTCACCCCCTCAAACTGAGCCATAACCCACAGACGCTGTTGAGCCAATGACAATGGCAACTTGCCCTGACGGGATATCGGCACAATCTCCGCTAATCTACTGTTATGCTTTTCATCAAACCGGACGCTTATCGCTTCGGCAAAGGCAGTTAAAGAGGGTGATTTAAATAACGTAGTCAACGACAATTCAATACCTAAAGTGGCTACCCGGTTGATCATCCGTACCGCCAACAGAGAATGACCACCCAAGGCAAAAAAATTGTCATGTCGGCTTATTCGCTCAATACCAAGCAACTCGCACCAGATAGCTGCCAGCGCCGTTTCCATCTCCCCTTGTGGCGTTTCATAGATCTGACGGGCAAAAGCTTCTTCTCCCGGTACCAGCAACCCCCGGAGATCTCGCTTGCCGTTAGGGGTCAGAGGGAAGGTATCCAGACGAACAAAAGCCGTCGGCACCATATAATCAGGCAAAATAGCGCTCAAATAGATACGTAAACTGTTCGCCAACGCTTCATCTGCTTCCGCGACGACATAAGCCACCAGACGTTTGTCCTGACCATCCCCCAAAGCCAGTACAGCGGCTTCACGCACCGCTACGTGTTCTGTTAACCGGGCTTCGATTTCTTCCGGTTCAATGCGGAAACCCCGGATTTTGACCTGCTGATCGTTACGGCCAACGAAGACCAGATTGCCATCCGGCAAGTAACGCGCCAAATCCCCGGTCCGGTACATCCTGGCCCCCACTTCATCACTGAATGGATCAAGCAGAAAACGTTCTGCCGTCAGTTCAGGGCGGTTAAGATAACCGCAGGCCACCCCATCACCGCCGACATAAATCTCACCGATCGCCCCCAACGGTACCGGTTGAGCGCAAGCGTTCAACAGATAGAGACGCGTGTTTGCAATTGGCCGACCAATGGGGATCTTGCCCTCGCCCGGCGCTAACTCAGCAATACGATATATTGTAGTAAAAGTGGTGCCTTCACTCGGACCGTAAGCCTGTAATAAATGTTGCGGTGGATTATTGTACAAAACCTGAGCAATCACCCGGGGTTCGGGAACTTCTCCCCCAGTAATTAGGGTTTTTATCTGAGACAACACGGGGGACAAAGCCGTCGCCAGTTGGTTAAACAACCCGACACTTAGCCACAGCACCGTAATACGATAAATCTGCAAAGCCCGGACAAAATCCGCTGGTGTCAGTAACGTTGCATGGTCGATAATCACCAGCGTGCCGCCATTGAGCAATGGTGCCCAAACTTCAAAAGTACTGGCATCGAAAGCCGGATTAGCCGCGAAAGCAACCCGGTCATCAGGTCCAATTTCAGCATAGCCATTATTGATAACCAGCCGGACTACCGCACGATGCGGTACTATCACCCCTTTTGGCATCCCGGTCGAACCGGAGGTATACATAATATAGGCAGAACCCGTGCTGGAACGGGGTAAGTTAAGATTGCCATCATCCACTTTCCCACGGATATTTATCTCAGCGGAAAGACGGTATAACGGTACCGTCAGGCTAATCGCGATATCAGTCTGTACATCAGTCAGTAATAATTGAGCTGAACAATCGTTTATCAGCCAATTTTTCCGCTCATCCGGTACCTTAGGATCGATAGGGACATAAACAGCGCCGATCTTGAGAATAGCCAATTGCGCTACCACCAACTCCACCGATCGTTCTAGCAGGATCGCAACATTATCATCGGGCTGCACGCCCTGTTCGATTAACTGGCGGGCTAATCGATTAGCACAGGCATTCAATTCTACATAACTAAGGATCTTATCTTCTGCTATTAGCACTGTAGCTTCTGGCGTTTTCTGCACCTGTTGTTCAAACAATTGATGAATACATAACTGGTCGGGATAGGTGGTTTCCGTCGCATTCCAGGTTGTTAGCAACAAAGTACGTTCACTATCCGGCAGAATGCCCAGCGTCCGTACCGCGATTTCCGGGCGATGCTCTAACGCTTCCACCAGACTCTCCAGTGCCTGTTGCATATAATCGCATATTCTATCTGGCTCAATCGGTTGGACGATTTGAGCCGTCAGCCCCAGAGCATCGCCAAAATCTTCCACCGACAAAACAAACGGATAATTGGTGCGTTCCTGCTCGCCAAGAAATTCAATACCGTTTATCACGTTATCTAAGGTTAGCGACTGCACATTATGCCGGTAGTTCAGCAACGCACTAAACAACGGTATTTCCCCCGGAACGCTACTGCAACGCTGAGCCAACGCCAGCGAAGCGTATTCATGTTCCAGCAGCTCAGCCAACCGGGCATGCGTTGCCTGTACACTATCTCGTACCGGGGTATTATCGATATCCAACCGCAGCGGCAAAGTATTAATAAACAGCCCCATACCACTGTCAGCACCTTCTCCCACAGCCATACGCCCAAACAGTACGGTGCCAAATACCACTTTCTCTTGACCGCTGGTCTGGGATAACACTTGTGCCCAAGCCAGATGACACAAGGCCGCCAGACTCACCCCCAGACGTCTCGCCTGACAACGCAGGCGATCATTCAACGTGGCCGGTAACATCCGATTTGATTGACTCATCCGTGAACCATCGTCATGTACCTCCGCCAAACTGAAGGGCAATGTCGGCTCATCCACTTCTGCCAGCATCTCGGTAAAGAAGCGGGTATGTGCTTCCTGACTGACGCCCAACCGGGCCTGAGCCACCAGATTACGAAAAGGTACTGGTGCGGGTAAGTTGTCACCCTGTCCGTCAAGATAGGCCCGAACTTCACCGTTCATCACTTCCAGCGTCGTATGGTCGCCAATCAGATGATGCATTAATTGCAGCGCGATCCAGCGGCCATCACTCTCCTGTGCGACAATAAAGCGCAACAGCGGGGCCTGATTTAGGTCGAGACGATACCTTCGTGGGTCAAAACGCTGCTTTAACTGCTCACTGACAGGACCATCAGCGGGGTTCAACGTCAATTCAGTCACTGACAACGACACCCGACGCCAAACCACTTGCGCTGGAACAGACAACCCTTGCCAAAGAAAAGCAGTACGCAAAATATCGTGGCGATCAATCACTTGTTGCATTGCTGCCAAATAGCGCTCTAACAGAGCACGGTCAGCAAAAATCATCGGATAAGCCAGCAAATAAGGGTCACCATCTTTTACCAACAAATGGTGAAACAAGATACCGTCCTGCAACGGTGACAACGCATAGATATCCTGAATATTGGTCATCCCGCCCGGTACCTGTCCGACAATATGATCAATTTCAGACTGAGTGCAATCAATCAGTGGCAACATTGCTGGCGTCAGTATTGTAGTCGTCGGCATAATGACATTCGGCGGCACCACTACAGCCTGATGCTGTCCCAGTGTTTGGGTCAGTTCCGACAATACTGGAGATTGGAATAGATCGCGTGCAGCCAGTGTTAGCCCAAGGCCACGCAGACGTTCAATCATGCGCATGCCAAGCAGTGAATGACCGCCCAGTGCAAAGAAACTGTCATAGCGGCTAATCTGTTCAATATCTAATAACTCACACCAGAGGCTCGCCAACAAAGTTTCCATCTTCCCTTGCGGCGCTGCATAAATCTGGCGAGCAAAAGCCTCTTCCCCCAATCCCGGTAACGCCTGACGATCCAGTTTGCCGTTCGGGGTTAGCGGGAACACATCCAAACGCACAAAGGCCGCCGGTACCATGTAGTCAGGTAAAACAGCACTCAAATAGTTATGTAAATTATTAACCAATCCCTCATCTGCTGGTGCCACCACGTAGGCAACCAGACGCTTATCTTGCCCGTCATTCAACGCCAGCACCGCCGATTCTCGTACCGCAGGAAACTCAGTCAATCGGGCTTCAATTTCTCCTAGCTCAATGCGAAAACCACGAATTTTGACCTGTTGATCGTTACGGCCAAGGAATTCCAAATTACCATCCGGCAGGTAACGAGCTAAATCGCCGGTTCGGTACATTCGTGCATTCAATGCATCACTAAAGGGATCCACCAGAAAACGTTCAGCCGTCAATTCAGGACGATTGAGATAGCCGCAAGCCACTCCATCGCCACCGATATAAATCTCACCCATTATCCCTGATGGCACGAGCTTCCCCTGCTCATCTAGTAAGTAAACCCGCGTGTTCGCAATTGGCCGACCAATAGGAATATTGGTCGTTACCGGGAGTAATGTCTCAATTCGGTATGTCGTGGTAAAAGTGGTACCCTCAGTCGGTCCATAAGCATTCAATAACTGCCGAGGCGGGTTATTACGCAAAACCTGAGCGATCACATGAGGATCGAGAACATCTCCACCGACAATCAAGTTTTTCATCCGCGGCAGAACCGGGGAGAGTTCCGTCGCCAGCCGGTTAAACAGGCCAACACTTAACCATAAGATATTAATGTGATAACGGCCTAAAACCTGTACAAACTCCAACGGTGTCAGCAAAGTGATGTGATCGATAACCACCAGTGCCCCACCATTAAGCAAAGGTGCCCATACTTCAAAGGTACTGGCATCGAAAGCCGGGTTAGCCGCGAAGGCAACCCGGTCATCAGGTCCAATTTCAGCATAGTCATTATTGATAACCAGCCGGACTACCGCACGATGAGGCACTATTACCCCTTTTGGGGTACCAGTCGAGCCGGAGGTGTACATAATATATGCTGGCGCGATGCTGGAGCACAGTAAATCAAGATTGAAACAATCTGCTTCCTTGCTGATATCTGTTTCACTAGAGAGATGAAATAGTGGCACGGTCAAGTCATTGAAAATATCAACCTGCATATTAGTGAGCAGTAATTTGGCTGAACAATCGTTTATCAACCAGCTTTTCCGCTCATCCGGCACTCTGGGATCAATAGGTATGTAAACCGCCCCCGCCTTGAGAATAGCTAACTGTGCCACCACCAGCTCAATAGAACGCTCTAACAGAATTGCAACGTGGTTACCTGGTTGAATCCCCTGTTCAATCAGTTGATAAGTCAGTCGGTTAGCACAGGCATTCAATTCCGCGTAACTCAAAACTTTATCCCCCGCAATTAGTGCTGTCGCTGTCGGGGTTTGTTCCACTTGCTGTTCAAACAACTGATGAATACATAACTGGTCAGGATACACGGTTTCAGTGGCATTCCAGGTTTCCAGCAACAAGGTACGTTCAGCCTCTGACAACAAATTAGGCTGGCAAACAGATAAGTCGTTACTCACCTTTTCTGACAATATCGACACTAATCCAGCGTCAAAGATATTTTCCTTTTTAGCCATGCTATCTTTCATCTATTTACTACCTCAATGAATCTGTTAGATATTTGAGAACTGTCATTCCCGGCAGCCATCAAAATGTTTTCTCTTACCTTTATCCCACTTAATCTTGGGAGGAATAAATACGGGCATGCTGAGCATCAATTAAGATACTTAGGCAACACTTTCTCTCTGGCACAAATGTAAATAACTACTTGATTCTAATTCTGCGTTAATAACCATTTCTGACAACGGAGCAAATGGCTCATCAAATTAACTATAAGCAGGAGTTCTATTTCGTCCCTCCCCTCTTAGATAAATTTCTTCGATTAATTGACAATGAATCCCATGACTAAAAACGAACTTATCGACGACTATAGATATGAATTTACTTCGATAACTCATTGCAAAATAAGTACTCCTCTTCAAACAACGAGTTAATAAAACGCCTTGTAAAATACAATTTATTAAACATTTGCAAAAATAACCTGTATATTTAATTTCTTTAAAATATAAATTCAGATTAAAATCAATTTCACCATATTCTATTTCATAATAATAAAACGCCATAATCAATATAAATATTGATTACATTTAACTCCATGAAAAAATAATTTCAATTTAAAATTAATCCATTGATATATTATTCGATAATAATATAGCTAATATCACCCTTGATGCCATAGCACATTGATTATTAGATAGCATATTTTAGGGGAGTTTTTATTTAATGTGATTTATCAGATAGTAAGCAATATTAGAGTGAGAATAAGCTTTCATTTTTACATCGTTTAGTTTACTAACACCTGTCAATATAAACATTTAAGTTGCCTTACATCACAATCAATACCAAAGCATAAATCGTTTTTTCTCTAAATTTCCAATACGATTTTAGAATAATCGCTTCAAAATTAAAAATATTATCGTATATATCTTAATTAAATTAAACTCAGACTTTATATATCCAATTTACACTTAGAAAAACCAAATCAATTTTAAATAATCACATATAACATTAACTTATTTAGTAATTAAATAATAAACCTTTGATATAATCAATTAACAAACACTTCTATTATTTAAATAATAGCCGATAAGAGATTTATAATATTTTTAATGGTAAAAAAATGATTAAAATCAATAAATATAGAATATAATGTAAAAAAACATTATATACCCGTCATCAGAATAGTCAATATTTTTCACAAAACATCAGAAATACATTCAACCCCAGACACAATACTTCCACAACGATGTTTTTCTTTTAAACACAGTTAGTTACAAATTAATATTTTTATAAATATCATATGCTTTTTGCACAGAATGGAAAAATAACAACACCGCAATGACCTTGCGGTGCTGGATCATTCAACCTCTCAGTTATTCATCAATTTTCGGTAATGGCCCCAATTTCACACCTTCTGGATAATATTTCCAACCATCACGAATACGGATATTTTCATCCCAAGGCAGTTTATATTCACCGTTTGCCAAATCGCGCACCCAAGTCAAATAATTAGCTCTCTCTCCACCCGGTTTACCAACATAACCTCGGCAACCGAGATTAAAAATACTGTTCTCTAGCGCCCAATTCTCACGAGCCTTATCTGCCAGACGCGGGAACAGTTCAGCGGTAACAATTTCCCACGGATTACGCTGGCCTTGCTGGATAACGTTACCGTCATAATTACAAATTGTACCTTCACCGAAATAATAAAAAACCTCATCATAGCCTGCCAGGTTAACCGATACGGTATACATTAAGTTCTGCCAGGCATTAGTTCGATTCGTCCAAATCCATTGATCGTTAACTTGGGTAGAATAACCAGAAATGCGGATAAAAACATTACAGCCTTTATAGGCAGCTTCTCGCGCCAATTCAGGAAACATACCATCGTGACAAACACACACCGCCAGCTTCGCACCTTTTGGCCCCTCACAAACCGGCATTCCCAAATTACCTGGCATCCAAGGTTCAATCGGCACCCAAGGCTGCAATTTACGGTAATGTAATACAATCTCACCGTTACTGTTAATAATAATCGCGGCATTATAAGGTGGCTGTGACGAATCTTCATTACGTTCCATGACTGAAAACACGCCCCAAATATCATTGCGAATACAAGCCTGACGAAAACAATCCACTTCTGGACCATCTAATGATAATAGCATTTCATCATAGGTCCAGATCTTGGTATTTAATCCCTGAGCGGAATATTCAGGAAATACAATAAGATCCAAATCAGGATAACCGGCTTTAGTTGAATCCATTGTTTTACAAATCTGCTGTACTTGAACCTGAATATCTTCCGGTCCCTTAATTATAGGAACAGGATATTGAATAGCGGCAATTAATAACGCCTCATCCCATGCACTGACACTTCCTGTACTGCCCATAAAGACCTCTAAATGAATAGTAATTATTAAAATTGAATGACAAGCTTCATCGTTATACAAACAAATAGAACTTATCTTTACCCGTCGTTAAGCGATTTCACTAATGCATAATAGCGCCTCTTTTGTTTACAAAAATGCGATCTTTAACATTAAATAAAAAAATTAATAACTTTTTAGTAAAGAATAGCTTTGCAAATAGTCGAGCACTTTGAAAGAGTACAATCCGGCTTGAGCGATATGCGGAGTTATAAAAAATCCCAAACGATCTGTTTAGCCTTTGCAGCATGTTGACCATCAGCAATCAGTTGGCAAGACTTAGTTAGGACTTAGATTCACTGTATTTGAGTGTAAAAGCTAATAATGTAAGTTCGTAAAAGCTAGTAATTCAATATCGTAATAGCTAATATTGCATTCCCGTATTAGCTAATACTTGAACATCTGCTGGAAGAAAGACATGGCAAAAACTGGAAACGAAAGGTTGGCAGAAGCGCTGAGAGCTGCAAGCGATGCGGCCGTGGGCAACGTGCTGAGCTCTAAGTCAATCACTGATAAACAACGCACGCTTCTGATCAATAAAGGCTATTTCAAGCAAATCATCAGGGGGTGGTATCTCCTGGATGCAGATCTCACGACTGAAAAAGCGGGTGATTCAGTACTTTGGTATGAATCCATCTGGTCTTTCGTTGGACAGTACGTCGAAAGTATCTTCGGAGATGATTACTGGCTAAGTCCCGAATCCTCTCTTGATTTACATACAGCAAACAATGCCTTACCAAACCAGATAATTGTCTACACCTCAGACACGACGCCTCGCACACTTAACCTACCTAACAACATGAGTATGGTGATCATCAAGGGAAGGGTTCCCTGTAAGACTGTCAAAGTAAACGGTATAAATGTTCATTCGTTGGAAAGCGCACTCGTTGAAACTGGCCCACAAACTTTCAGAGCCAACCCTATAAGCATTCAGCTAGCACTCAGGAATGCTGATCTGAGTCTGCTTTCAGAAGCAGTACTGACAACCAAGAATGTTGCCTCAGGGAACAGATTAATTGGTGCCTACCAGCAGCTAAAGATGAGGGCCGAAAGCCGGAAACTACAAACCATCATGGAAGGAGCCGGTTTTGAAGGTATTAAGCAGGTTAACCCATTTGACCATATTCCGATGATAGTAGGCGGTAGTCGGGGAGAATCCCCAAGCGCAGTTCGTGTGAGGCTCTTGTGGCAGGAGATGAGACAAGCAGTCGTCGAGGTATTTGATGACTTTCCACCACCTTTTGACTTCTTTGAGTGCTCAATCGAAGAAACACACGCCATGATGAGCAACCTCTACATAAGCGATGCCTACAACTCACTATCCATCGAGGGTTACAAGGTTACGCCAGAATTAATCGAGCGTCTGTCTAAAGGTGACTGGTCGCCGGATACCATCCAAAGGGACAAGGAGCAGAAGGATGCAATGGCTGCCAGAGGATATTACGATGCCTTCAACAAGGTGAAAGATCTACTGCGTGAAGCACATGAAGATAAGGAAGGCTTGGACATCCACTACCTGATTGACGTTGGCTTGACTGACTGGTTCACTGCGTTGTTCAATCCCTGTGTAGATGCCGGAATTATCAACAGACTGGATTTGGCGGGATTTCGCAAAGGACCGATCTATATCCGCACTTCAATGCATGTACCGCCCTCCAGCGAGCAATTGATGGACTGTATGGAAGCACTGAAAGAGTTGATCGCTACTGAGAAACACTTTGTGGTAAAGGCTATCTTAGGGCATCTTTTTCTGGGTTATATTCATCCGTTCCCCGATGGTAATGGCCGCACTGCCAGATTCTTAATGAATTTCTTGCTGGTAATCGGAGGATACCCTTGGACGGTGATTAAACTCAAAAATAGAACTCAGTATCTATCAGCGTTAGAATCAGCCTCGGTAGGAAAGAATGTGAAGCCATTTGCGGAGTTCGTAAGGCAATCTATGCAGGAAGAATACAATATCGCAATATGAGTGGATATTAACCTGAGTTCTAAGATCGGAGCTGACAGGTCCCTTAGAGGCCAGCAAAAATAAATTCCTATTCGGGACCAGAAAGTTAAGAAAGAGGTGCGTCATGATATATCGAAGTAAAGTTTTTATGAGCAACCAAACTCAGAATGTGAGATTACCCGCAGATCTCCGTTTCCCTGACAATGTTAAAGAAGTTACTGTTAGGTCAAGAGGGAAGGAGCGAATTATTGCGCCCGTACAGAACACATGGGATAGTTTTTTTCTGTCTGATCAATCTGTGACTGACGATTTTTTACCTGGACGTCCTGATCAAGTAACAAGTGAAAGAGAATCTTTCGATGATTAAGTATCTGCTTGATACTAATATTGTGATTTTCACGATAAAAAACGCCCTGAATCTATTCAGCCTAAATTCAATAAGTTTTGCAACAGTAATTAAATAACATTTTAAACTTATATTGTTTTTAAATAAAGGATGATCGCCACAATTCAATATACACGTTCGATCATACGGTATGTCCAGTTTTAAAGAGCTAATATTTACAGCCAAAAAACATGTCTTCGTTTTTTTAGGGTAAAAAACTGGATCACAGCAGATAATATATAAGTGATCTGTATATCCAGATGGGATAAGTAAACTTCCTTTCCTTAAAATCCCACCCGGCATCACCGCAATCCTTGAAGAAAACAGTCCAGTTGTTGCCTTTCTATTAACTCTTGCGCCAATTTCTCAGCAACTTCTGGTGATTTACCGACAGCAATAAAAACAGAACTTGGTGAAATAGGATAAGAACTGCCGCCTGGATCTTGCCACTCAGTACAATGTTTATGGGTATACTCCACAATATCAAAGCGGCTCATATGACCGAATTGTTCCCAAATGGCATCCAGAACTTCTAATTCAGCATCAGAAAGAGATTCAAAATCATCCCTTGTTATACCTTTCCGTTTGAGTGAAATTTCATAATTCTTTTCACTTTTAATCCATGCCCCCCACCCAAATTCATCACTGGCGTAATCTCCAGTAATTAAATTTAAGGTTTGCGATAAAACTGGCCCTCTAGGCATAGATACCATTCGATCGCCAGTGATAGGATAGCCATAGTCATTCATAGATACCCTATCTGCCAGATAAAGCAACTTCATAAGCTTCAGATATGCCATGCGCCCGCCGCGCTTATACAGTAAGTAGGCAGCCATTTGGGCTACTTTTTCTTCGCAAAACATAGAAACCTCCAAGACTTTTTCGAAATACCAAACTGGCAATCTACACATATAGTGTACCTCTAAATGCGCAACCCTGACAAGGTTAACTCTAATAAAGTCAATGAGTTAGAAACTATATGTCTGATATATAAAGAATTAAAGATTCTTTATCTTTAGGCTAAAAAATGTATAGCAACCAACACAACCCAAAATGTTGCTGTATGATCATTGTTGATCTTCGGTATATATCCTGGCTGAAATAATTGCCCCACCAATCTCACGGGTTCCATATAATATAGGAACGGGAGAAACACCGAATGAATTATTTAAGGGAATACAAATGTGTTTACTTCCAGGTTAACAATGTTGCACTTATTATGTGAATCTACCGAGAATTAGTAAAATCATTAACAAATAAAACGCAGAAATAATTCCTGAATAGAAAACTCCAAAAATGGCCCACCTTTCTGTGAGCCACCTTATTAAAACTTTTTACTGATTTATAAAGAACTGATTAAACAAATTTCCCCTTACCAATCGTGACATCGGTCCACGCCGTTGCGATAACCGTTTTCGCCTGACTGTCCAGACCCGCAATAAAACCATTATCACCCACTGCCGGGGAAAAACTACTCATAGCCTGAATCAAAGAATCCACCGCATGATCTGACAGTGCGGTAAATTCACGTTCGCCTGACGCCTCCTTATCACTCATCCGAGTCACCAATTTGGCGCGATTGCCATTAAAGTAATCATTAAAGGTGACCGAACCCACCAATTCAAATCTCCCCTGAGCGGTGGTGTCCTGAGTATGGCGATTCACTGACAGCACCAAATCATACCCGCTGCGCTGGAACCACAGATTTTTCCAGTCAACACCGTTAAACAGAATCATATCTTCTGCGTTAATATCGCTCACTCGGTTATCAATTACTTCTTCGCCGATCACAAAGCTATCCATTCCTGCACCGCCCCGGAAATGGTTCTGATACCCGCCCAATACCAGCAGATCCTGACCTTCACCGCCGTAAAACTGGCTGAACTTTGAAATAGCCGCGGCTATCAGATGATCATCACCTTCACCACCATTAATCACCGCATGGTAGCCCATCAGCTTAATCACATCATTGCCGGAATAACCATCGATCCGGTTGTCATTACCAAATACTCTGGCAAAATCGTCGCCTCCTCCCAGTTCGGCCTGATTATTATTGCCGATGATCACCGTATAATCCTGACCTTCCCCACTATCCACCCGGTTATAGTTGCCGGAAGTGACGACGTAATCCTGTCCGTTACCCGCATCAATAAAACCGCCTTCACCAAAGACAAACACCTGATCATTGCCTTCCCCCATAGAGACATGGTTAATGCGCCCAGCCACCACTGCGGTATCGTCACCATTACCGCCAAACATCCAGTTTTCACGTCCCATCAGGATGCCAAGATCATTGCCTTCACCACCTGAAAAAATATTGGAAGTCCCTAGCGAGTAATAGACATCATCGCCACGACCACCCCAGAAGTTGTTGTTATCTCCCAGATAAGCGCCAAGATCTTTACCGTCGCCTCCCCAGTTGAAGTTATAGTTCCCCAACGATACATGGATATCGCCATCACCATGCAAATGGCCGCTGTTACGCAGGAAATCAAACGTTTTTTCTTCCATATTAAGCAGATCTGTCGTCAGGTTTTCTTTCAGGTTAACCACTAACGATTTCATTTCTTGCTGCTTCTTTTCGCTGAACAGCGTCGCAAATAAATTAGGTAAATTAAGCGAATTAAAACCAAATGCAGGTTTGGGTTTATTATTGGTCTGAGCATTTTCTCCATTGATACTCACCGAAGATCCTGATTCCTGACTCTCATCAGGCGTTTTCTCTTTCAGACCATGACTCTCCGCAAATGACCTAACGCCCTCCTCGCCCATATCAATGCCCGCCTCCAGGCTATCAAGTAACTTTTCTGGATTGGTGAAAGCTTGCAGTTGATCCCCACTAAATTCCCCAATCACTTCCAGCATCTCTTGCAGAATCGCAGCACCATCAACCGATTCGCCGGTGCGGGAAATAATTCTCCCCTCTGCCGTGTAGTTCACGCCAAAAATATCCGCTAAGGTGGTATCTGCATTTACACTCGCTAATCGACCTATCAGTTTATTCTTAAGCTGACGCGGCAAGTCCTGTGGATTATAAGTAAAGGTGGTTTTCGCCATGCCGGTTGCTGAATATTGCTGCGTCATCAGGCCAAATAGCGAACCTAAGTTAGTGTCGAGAATCGACTGGATATGGTCACCGAACATCAGGTTCCAGTTACCGGTTGTCACCTGAATATCGGCACCACGCCCGCCTACAGCAAAGTTGAAAGCCAGTTTTTGATTGGCCTGACGGAATTGTTCTATACGACTTATTTTACCCATACCAGTGCCTTTGCCATGTTCGCCTAGCCACTGGTTAAACTTCTTGTTCAATGTCAATTCAGCGTCATGCTTCAAGCCACGGCTGTTGCGCTCATGTTGCGAATCCAGATCAGTCAATGTGTTGTAGTCCACGCTGCTGGTTTGGTCCAAACCGGACATATCCTCCACAAATCTCTTCGCACCGGCGATGGTCCACTGCTGATCTTGCGCCACCAACCAATCTTGATCCTCACTGGAACCGGCAACCCCTTGCAGTACGTGGGCAATACGCGCAGCACCATCAAATGGATTAATCAGCGGCGGCGTTGGAATGGATTTATCCATCATTACAATCAGGTCATTACTGCGGCCTTGATTAAAGCTGATATTACGATTACCGATAAACATTTGCGCCCCTTCCAGCGCCTGGTAGCCTGCAATATCGAAGCTGTGTTTACTGTCACCATTACCGATGTGCACCATCACATTGTTATCACCGAAAGCCAGTGATTTAAAACCACCGCTACCCACTTTAATCCCGACGTTCGAGGTTCCCCAGTTGAGAGCAGTAAACTCGCCATCTCCCACATTCACCTGGATATTACCGGAGTAACTGAGCTGATTATTCGATTGATCGTCAGGGGCCACCTGAATCGTATTTTCACGTTTCTTGGGTTGAACCAACACTTCATTGTGACCGGTAATCGCCCCTTTAATAACGGTATCAGCTTCGGTATGTCCTACCCTGGAGAGGTTGATATCGCTTTCAGCAATACCGCGACGAACCTGTTCGGTATGTGTGAGCAGCTCATTGTTATCATTCCAACTTAATACGACTTTGTTATCAGACAGATTGTTAACCCATTGGTTATTTTGATCACGGGTAAATTTGCGTCCACCGGCATCAACAGCCACTTCACTACTGCGAGCGGAAACATCACTGCGAATGCCTTGTTTATCCAACACGGTGATAAAGCGACGAGCAAAGCCATCTCGTTTGTCATCACTTATCAAAGAACAACCCACAATACTGATGTGATCAGGTTTGTGAATTATGCTTTTACCCCGATTAACGTCCTGATAAAACCGCGTTAATCGGGTCGCCAATTCATCAGCAGCGTAACCACTCAGATGAATGTTATTCTGCTCCGATGTATCACGGCCATGACCAACAATCTGCCAACGTAACTTACCGGATAATCGGGCAAGATCACCATAAACCACACGATATTTGCCCTTAGAGTCAAGTTGAACCACTACGCTAGAATCTGAGTGTTTACCCGCCAGATTAGCCGCAGCTTTAGCGACGACCGGATCGTCCTCCATTTGGATAATAATCTGACCATCAAAGCGAGTTTCACGACCATCAGCTTGTGGTGTCACCCTCTCTATTTGCCAGTCACCGAGTGGTCTGCTCGTTTTCTTATCCTGATGAGTATCGTCGATGATCGTCGATTCCGGCCGTTTATTCTTACCCGATAACTCATCTAACTCTTCCACCGCTGGACGACTTTGTGGCTTCACTCTGGCATGTTTCTGATAGAATTCCCCAGTTTCTTGGAAAGCGTTATCCAGCGCCTGACTTACCCACACTTTGCCTTCTTCACCGGCAATATCCACCAGCTCTCTATAATTAGCCGTGTAGCTATTGAGTAACTGCTTACGTTGTTCATCACCGGTTATCTGTAATGCCTGATAAACCGCCAGACTTTCGTTGACAGAATGACCACCATCAAATACCAGAAACGCCAGCGTGTTGAGATAGCTCTGTCTGGCCGAGAAGGCAGGCTGTTCACTAGCAATCTGTTCACTAGCAATATAGTTATTGAGATGAACCATAATATTGGTCGAACCGGAGGCACCTGTCACCACAGAGTGACCTTGCGCTAACGCATGATGCTCAAATCTCGTTTCCCATCCGGGGACTAAAATTCGGCCCGCAGCAACCTTTCTGCCATACAAAAAATCATCATGCTTGTTATTAGCAGGCTGGTAGGGTAACGCTGTACCATAATCGTTAGTCTGCTTTTCGGTTATTTCAACGTCATATGTAACATCAGCCCCGCTAGTCAGTTGACTACTGGTCGAACGGGCTTTGGTGATAACATCCTCATAGAAGCGATCCCCTTTAACCTTCCACTCCGCACGATCCATCCCCATTCCTGGGGTAATCGCCATTTTTACTGCCAGAAATGGCACCTTAATCACAGCAAAGCCATCATTAACCTGAGTCATCATGGTCTTGAAACTGGCAAAAGTCGGTTCATCCAGAAACGCCGTCAATTCAGGTACCCGACTAAACCAGGGACGAAAATCCTTGTTAATGGCCCTGGCAAACCCCACCATCTTTTTAGCAATAATCTTCTCACGCTCGGCGACATCAGGATAAAAACCCCCGATCCACTGTTCAAATTTCTCTACCAGAAATTGTCCTGTCTGTCTGGAGGTGGTCATAGCATCCTGTGGCGCTGTTTTCACCAATTCATGGGCCAATTCAGAATCAAAATGGCGACCAAACAGGTTGTCAATATATTGTCCAGTCGCCTTTTCCTTACGGGCATCAGCCAGTAACTGCTGGGCTAGCGTGTGTAATTCAGGATGTGTCTGCAACTGGCTAACCGCATCCTCAAATAGCTTAATGGTTTCCTGTCGTGTTACTTGTCCGCTAAGCCAAAGGTTTTTGGCTCGTTCAATGAGCGGCATACCTTCGGGAATGGCTTCTTGCTGCAATCGGCTAACGAAAACGATGAGGCTTTCACTTTCAGTTTTAGGCGCTTCCCGTTCCGCCACAGAGTTAATCTGGGTCAATGGCTTGATTTGTAAATCAGTAAGACGATTAATTTCGCTTTGCGCGATATCACCTTTCAGACCTACCACACGCCCGAATCCATCAAAGGATACCTGTTGGTCAAACTGTGCAACATGGTCAGGCAATAAGCTAATCCCTAAAATCCCGGCTGATTCAGCTCTTTTTGCTTGAAGGTAAGCAACCAGTTCCCCCATCTCAAAACGCAAGCTTTTGACTAATCGGCAACGCTTGGCAAATTCATTGGGATCATGCTGTTGCCAATGAGCAAGCGCTTGCTCAAGCTGCAACATATGCTGCTCATCAGGTTGTTCGACCGCATTGTTGAAAGCCTCGCGTACAGCCACCAACGCTTTACTGGGCCGATCGGTATTTATCTGACCAAGATATCTTTTTGTCGAATCAATAAACTGTTTGTCACCCTGACTCAGCAAGAAAGGCTCAAACTCTCTCAGGATAGAAGAATGGGATTTCAGGCTATCTCCACCAGCCGTTTGTCCCAATCCTTGTAAATTGATACCCGAAATTACAGGTGCTTTTGTGATTAACTTTCTGGGTTGACTCAAGGCGGGTTCCACAACCCTGTCGGATGACGTGCCGGTAAGCAGCGAAATGATCGAAGCACCAATATGTTCTGCATGCATACTCCTGTTGATCTGTAGTCGATTAATCGCCCGCTGCGCACTATTCAATGCCGCCAAATCTGCGGCTGTTAGCGTTAGATCTTCACTGTTCCAGCCATTAGCTGCCGTTTTGGACTCAGGATTAATATGACTTTTCGGTTTCGCTACGTCGATTGGTGTATAAGCTTTTCCAGACAAGCCACTGCCGGTCGCCCCGCTACGATCTGGTTTTGCATCACCAGCCTGTTTCGCCCCTTTCGCATCAACCTGTACCTGAGCAGCTTTATTTTTCGCTACCGAGCTATCATATTCACCGCGTTGTTTTGCTTCTTCATACACGGCATAGGCGTCGCTTTCCGCTTGTGCTGCTCGCAGACGTTGTAAATCCGTTTCTTTCTGTCTTGATTTCGCTTTTGTACGCGCATCCTCAATATTGCCGTCCGCGTTCTTTATATTCTGATGACTTTGCTCTAAACCTGCTTCTGATTTGCCAATTGCATTTTTTACTTGTTGTTGATTATCGATAAGACACGGTTGTAAATCAGCTAATTTTTTCTGTGAAATAAATTTGGCGTCATCTAATTTTTCCTGAGTATGGTCCAAATATCCCACAGCAAACCGGTTACGCCACTCATCACCCGATTGACCCGTGTAATTGGCATAGCCATTAAGCGCATCCAGACGTTGAGTCATATAGAGTAACTCTTTCGTTATTTCTCTGGACTCTGCGTTTATTGCATCACGCTGTAGTTGTCCATTGGCACTCAGCGCATTTTGATCTGTTGATTCCAATTGGTATTGTGATTTTGAAATTATTTTAAGTTGGTCATCCCGTTCTTGTTCCAGAATGCGGCGATTTTCCTCCGCTTGCTCTTTATCACTTAATGCATTTTGCGCAGCGCTGCCCTGTTTTGCATGTTTAATAACAGCATCAGCTTGTGATAATGATTCACTCTGCGTCGAATCAACCTTGTCTCCAATATGCAAGGCGTTCTGGATAGCCTCAATATCAGGCACCTCCACCTGAGTTATCGTACCACTTAATTTATCACGCAAATTCGAACCAACGTTATCAATGGTATTCATATGGAAACCATCAATGGCAGACACTTCGGTTAAATTAATCGCTCCTCGGCCTTTATTAGTTCCAGAAGTGTTAGCCTCATTACCGTGAATCAAATAGCTAATCGCCTGACTACCTTCCACGCCTAACACAGTTCGTTTAATATTTTTAAACAGAAAAGGAAGGTTATTACTTTGCGTATTGCTTTCCGCAATAGAAAGAGAGTAGAAATCGCCGTTACCCACCTTAATCGCTACATTATTGCGGGCATAAGAGGCGTTAATCCCCAGACCATCACCAACATGAATATTGGCATTGCCTTTACCTTTCATGATCGCAACATTAAGACCATGCCCAACTTTAGTATTAACGTTATATTCACCCCACGCTGCGTTAATGGAAACACCATCCCCCACTTTAGTGTTGATATTAAAATCGCCATGCGTCGCAGTGATACTTAAACCATTCCCTACCGAAGTCGTAATATTCGCTCTGCCTTTTGCCGCAGTAACCTGCACACCATCACCCACTTTGGTGACAATATTCCCTTTACTCCACAAGGCATTAAAGCTGTCACCGTTACCTACCTGAGTCACAATGTTGGCATCAGCTTTGGCAAGTACGACATTACGCCCATCACCGACTTTGGTAATCACATTAGCTTTACCCCAAGCGCCGGTATAATCATCACCTTGCCCCACATGGGTGATGATATTGGCATCACCCTGAACAACGGTGATTTCCTGCTCATTACCCACTTTAGTAATGATATTGGCTTTACCTTTGGCGAAGTTATAACGGTTACCATCACCAACTTGAGTCAGGATATTAGCATCCCCCCAAACAGCATTAACGCCGATACCGCTCCCCACTTTGGTAATGATATTGGCTTTACCTTTGGCGAACCCCACCGTCGTACCATCACCAACATGGGTCATGATGTTACCCACATCGGAAATAAGTAAACCGACTGTTGTCCCGTCCCCTATCTTCGTTAGAATATTGCCCTTACCGAATAGCACAGCAGCAGTCGTTGATGATCCCTTATGAGTGATGACATTCGCTTCCGCCGCCGCAAACACCCCCATAAAATCATCACCCACTTTGGTGACAATATTCGCCTCTCCTAACGCCAAAACACCAGTTAAGCCATTGCCGGAATGAGTCATAATATTGGCTCGACCAAACATTGCCGCCAATGTTGTGCCATCACCTACTCTGGTCATGACATTCAGCTCACCGGCAAATAAGCCAATACTGCTGCCATTACCTACATGCGAATAGATATTGGCCTCACCAACCATCAAACCGAGCGCCAAATCATTGCCTGCTTTCGTCAGGATATTGCCCTGCCCGATCATCGCGGCAAAAGTTGAGCCATTACCAATATGGGTCATCACATTAGCCTCACCGATCATGGCTGCCAGCGTCATGCCGTTACCCACTTTGGTTGCAATATTGCCTTTAGCCAACATCAAGGCAACACTCATTTCATCACCAATGTGAGTAAACACATTGCCGGCAGCGATCATCAATGCCAGCGCCTTACCATCCCCCACTTTGGTAAAAACATTCCCCAAGCCTCCCATCAACCCCCATGCATCGCCGTTGCCAACATGAGTAAAGATATTGCCCGCACCAATCATAGCCGCAATCGCCGTTCCATTACCCACTTTGGTAAAGACATTGCCTGCGGCTCCCATCACTCCCAGAGTCTGACTGCCACCGACATGAGTCAACACATTACCTATGCCGAGCATAATACCCGCGGTGTCACCGTTTCCGATTTTGGTCAAGATATTAGCGCCACCTAACATCACCCCCGTCGTACTTCCATTGCCAATATGAGTAAACACGTTGGCACCGCCGCCCATCAGCGCAATAGCACTACCTCTGCCCTTTTTCGTCAGAATATTGGCACCGCCTAATGCAACCGCCGTGGTACCTGATATTTCATCATCGTTGAGATGCGTGATAATGTTCGCACCACCAAGCATACCGGCAACCACATCACCAGCGCCAAGCTTAGTCAGCACATTGGTGCCCCCCACCTGTACTGAGGAGAGTTTCCCCTTACCGGTTTGGATCATCACATTAAAACCACCGGCACTTAACCAATCGGCGTTGCCATTACCTATTTGGCTATGAGTGTTGTACCCCCCAAGCATGATAACTCGGCTATCGCCATTACCTTGATGGATCGAAATATTACCCACGGCCAAAAGATGGGCTAGATACCGCCCATCACCGATTCGAACCAATACGTTTGCCGCACCGCCAGCGTAAACGTTCATTTCTCCACGCTGGCTTTGATGAACCAGTACGTTTGCCAGACCTGCGCCACGGAATGTCAGATTGCCCTGTTCCCCACGTCTCACAATCACATTGGCAGCACCCGCGCCTTCAAAATTGACATTGCCGCGTATAACACTGGAGGTAATGACATTGCCACCCCCCATGCCCTTGAAATTAATGTCACCGGAGCTGTCACCCATATCGGCGGATGATTTCACCAACTCCTGATGACTGTACTCTTCGGTATGTGCTAAGTGCTCAGAAACACGGCATACTGAATTCACTTTATATTGCAGATTAGTTAGCGAATATCCGCCCACATCCATCGAGCGATAACCATTTTTGCGCGAAAAATCTTCAGCAGCCAGATTGCCGGTATGATCACCCGCTTTGTACCACGCACTGGCATAATATTGCAGTGCGCCAGTTTCAGGATTATTCGCCAATTCAACCATTACCACTTTGGTATATGACTCAACATATTTGGCATAAATATAAGTGTTCGGTTGACAGTTCGATTTCACCGCCGAAACATCTAATATCAAACCACCAGAATGGATTGCATGCCCATGCATTTTGGCATCAACCAACGTGACATCTCCTGCTCTGGCATTGGTTCCACCGGCATAAGTCACCCACTGGTTCTCCTGCAAATCTTCTTCAACCGTATGTTGAATAATAACGGGGTGATGATGTTCGAAGATTAAATTAGAGAGACGGTAACCACCATTGATGCCTATATCAGTAAATCCATTGCTTGAAGAGATATTCTCCGTAGCAAGATTATTAAGATGATTACCCTGTTTGTACCAAGAAGTGGCGTAATAACCGAGCTTACCGGTTTCAGGATCATTTCGGAGTTGGACTTTACTAACCTTAGTGTACATTTCATCGGCAAATGCAAAAAGATAAGTGTCAGGCTCGATAGTTGATTTAATACCTATTACTTGTTGGGATTGCTGAATCCAACTTCCTCCCATTGTCGCTGTCGTTAACACGATCTCTTCGGCTTTCGCATATTCCAGAGCGCCATCACGAGAACCGCTATCTGCGCCGATTCTTGATATTTCATTGTAAGCACCGGCACCATCGAAAGTAATATCACCATGTGCGACATCAGAATAAATCCGGTTATAGCCTCCTGCCCCTTCAAATTCGATATTACCGTGGGTCTGTCCATATTGATCTTGACTTTGGCGCAAACGCTCAATACGGTTTGATGCCCCGGCACCATGCAAAATAATATTGCCTTCTCTGCCTTTACGTATAATGTGGTTATCAGCCCCGGCACCGGTGAAATTAATATTGCCATTTTCAACCCGCGAACTAATACTATTTGCTGCTCCCCCACCGTCAAATTTCACATCGCCGTGACTTCTCTCATAGTGATCATGCCAGGTACGATCAATTTTATTACCGGCCCCGGCACCGAAAAAATTTAAATCTCCCTGATTCGTTTCATGCCATAATTCGTTATAACCTCCGACACCTTCAAAAATCACCTCACCGGATTGCCCTTTACGATTCAGACCATTATAAGCAGCCACCCCAGAGAAATTGAGATTACCGTGGCTCCCCCGGTGATCAATAGCAACCCCTCCCGCCGCGCCAGCAAATGAAATATCACCATTACCGCTCTTATCAATACCCGAATAACCCGCAGCACCATGTACTGACAGATTACCTTCCTTATCCACTATTTTTAAATATCCAGCACCGCCATTAACGACCTTATTACCTGAATCGGCATAGACCGTCGCCCCAATTGATCCGAGGGTAATACGATCATCTCCTCCTTTGGCATAAATAACCCCTCCTACACCGATGGCAACAATATTATTGCCATCATCATCATCGTAGTATTTCCCAGTAAAGAAATATTCTGTACTACGATTTGATGATTTTCCCATAAATAGTCCTTTAATTTAAGCTGAGGTTAAATAGAAAACCACTGCATCTGACAGATACAGCAACGGTTTTAAGAATCTAGTTTTCCGTGGACAGCGCAAAATCACCGTTTTCCCACAGTAAAAATATAATGACAGCCATTAATCAGGTATTATTTGTATAATTTGACCTAATTAGGCAGATTAATCTAATTCCATTGAGTTATTATTTCATTGATTGTTTATTTTACGATCAACCAAATAATGAGAAAAAACATCTTTGTTATAACTGATATCAAAGATAATTGTTCGAATTTTTTAAACATATTTCCGCCTCAACAAGAAATTTATTCACAAAGATTGCGAAATATAGAGAAAAATAAAAACCCTAAGCTCAGAGACATAATGAGCCTATATATAAAAATAGTGTTAAATGAATAAGCAGAATAAAATAATATAGAGCAAAAACTCAAAATCAATATTAATACATAAGAAAGTCTGTTTACCCCCCATATATTGCCCTATATCCCCACACTGATGTCAGCAATACAAATAAGATAGTAAAAAATAAGATTAAATTACATGTTAACTTGTTGTTTTTATTAAAATTATTAAAAAAAATTTTCATAAATAAAATTACTATGGTTAAATTATTAACATTATTGCATCAGAAATGTAGGCAAATTTAACTTATTTCTTTGCAATAAAATATCTCTAGTAAAAAAATAATAGTTCACTCCCATTACTCTGTTCCAAATAAATACAATATTACTAACTATAATGAGTTAAATTAATAGCAAGATTAAACTTCAAACACTGTTCTGGCAATTTATAAAAAAACACCACAAAGTGGGTCTATTGAATGGATAATTCACCAAGGCAACCGCATGAATGCTCAAATATTACCCACATTAGAGAATCCCGCTTATAACACTTGATAGCTGTAATTTCATTTTACCCATTATACTTACTACCCAAATATCTTTACCAAACGTCACATCTCTTAGTTATTAATCCGGTGGTAGTTTATATCTGTTCATATAACACCTAAGTGAGTATGATTACTGAACTTATACAAAATCGAAATCACCACCAGATTAATATTATGTAGCCTTTAGTTCTGTATTTATCAGAAAAAATATCAAAAAAACACTATTGAATATAAAAAAGAGAAGATAGGTAAATTTCAATTATTGTATTAACAACCCACCTATTTTCATCGTTCTCTTTATTTAAATCTCTAAAAATATTATCATTCGTTATTATTTTGGCACCAAATTTTAATTAAATAGTCATACAAACAAGTGGTTATAAGGCAAATAAAAAACCAGTTAATCCATGATACTGAATTCTGTAAAACAGATATTGTAAATGGATTTCCTATAGCATAGTCCATCAATGGTTGCCTAACAAGCCGTCCCATGATTGCTAATTCAATTAACCACATAAGGATACCTCTTGTGATAGAGGTATATGTAGGAAGACTCTTTTTTATGAGAATATATAAAAATGTTATACCCAGTCCTGTCTCTAAACTTGTTAATGCTGCAAGATATCTAACATCCCAAGACGGGGCTACAGTTATATTACTTACTTCATTCCTTATATAAGGAACTACCCACTCGGAATTGATAACATGAATCACAAAACCTACACAAGAAGTCAGTATAGATACGATTAGAATAATAAGAAATATTAATTTTTTCTCTTTGTTTACCATACAATCCTCTCTTTAAAAGTAGGAGGGAAATTACCCCCTCCTTTTCACTAATTAAAAACTATATTTATATATATTACCATTCAAACCAGGACTTGCAGCCTTTTTCACAAGTTTATTCACTTCTTTAGGCTCTACGGTTTTTCAGACATCCTTTCCTGAACCCCCTGCGCAATCTAACAATGCTTTATTCCAAGAGCTACTCTTTTTTAAGTCTTTCATATTATAGTCTTTAATTTAGCTATTGCGCTCAGGTGGCTTGCTGATTTGAAAAAAGCAGCGATCAATCTTACAGATAAAAAGCTATCCATGCTTAACTTCAAACACTATTCTAGCAATTTATGGACTTTTATAATGAGGTATACATGTGAAGTCACGAATAGCATTAAACAAAAATAAAATTCCAATAAAAGAACCAAATTTATGCTAGCATTGTTCATTAAGTATTTACTACTTAATCCCAATGAGTGTAACTATTGCCAGCGACTCTTTTAAAAGGGTAATAAGTACAAACAACGAGGAAAACTAACAGTATATACTTAACACAACAGACGTAATTTATTTAGTTCAATCTTTAGGTCACGTCAAAAATGTGTTCAAAAACTAGCGTTTTTTTCATTCTACTGTTCAGATTTGTTTTTTATTACAAAAGAGAATAACTAAAATAGTTTAATAAAACAGCTATTAAGCATTAGGACGAATAATTATTTATTAATTGACAACAGCTAGGATGCTGATAATTTTGAGTATAACCTGTACTTATTTACCACTAATGATGGGTGCTTTCCAGCTAAAAAATGGCGGATATCAGGCACAGCAGCGAGCGCAGCAACAGCCTCCAACCACTCTTTCAATCAATCACCCAAATAATCCTCATCTAAAATAATATATATAGTTATATTCATTGCCATTTAAAGTTTCATTATAAAATAGTAAAAATTCAATTAATAAACATACGCTTTTTGACGAGAAAAGTATTATATTCTATTATATAGCAGTCCACTTAGGACATAATCGAAAAAGCAACTACTCAGATAACAATTTAAATCAAAATTTAGGAGTTACTATGTCAAATATAAGAAACAAACCCGCTCTTATTACGCCACAATTAACCATGATGTGGGATAAAAGCGATGAACCTTGGGGTGCCAGAGATCACCAATCAAGATTTATTTACGCTAATCCGGCTTTCTATCAACTGCTAAACCTTCCTGAAGATTTCGATATTATAGGGCTTTCTATGGGTGAATTGCCTTCACCTATTGCTGAATATGCAGAAGAACTCCATCGTCAGGATCAAAAAACCATCCAAACTGTGCAGCGCGTCACTTCACTGGAAACCCATCAGTTTGGAGAAAATAACGTCAAACAGACCTATATTTGTGATAAATTTCCCCTTTTTGATGAGAATAATGATTGCATTGGAATCTTCTTTCATATGTATAAAACTCAAGATTTTTCTGTTTCTTATTATTATGACAAAACCACTCCGGCAACGTTAGTATTCATGCCACCGAACGATATCCTGACTCAAACTGAGTGGGAAATTCTCTTTCTGATCTTACGCTCACTGGATGAAGAAAGTATCAGCGAAGAATTAATGATAACTACAGAAGATGTTGTTAATCACATTCAGTCAATTTACCATAAATTTAATTTATCACCTCATATAGAATTAGCAGATTTCTGTAAGCAAAATAACTATCATCTTTATATTCCTGAAAGATTTATCACTATTGGTAGTAGAGAGTTATAAACTACAATTACTAATTTAAAAATAGGATTTCATGATGAACCAAATCAGCAAATTAAATCTTTCACTTCAAGTCATTAACACTATGCGGCAGAGTAATGAACCTTGGGGGATCAAAGATAAAGATTCATGTTTTATTTATGGTAACTTAGCATTTAAACATATCCAAAATCTTCCAGATTCATTTGATTATGAAGGACGGTATGATGATGAAATTCCTTGGGATGGAGCTGAGTTTGCAAAAGAATTCATTATTCACGATCAAAGTGTAATGGAGAAACAATCAAGAGTATGTTCACTTGAGACACATATGTATGGGAAAGATAAATTTCTTTCATCTTATTTCCAAGAAAAATATCCACTCTATAATGATGATAACGAATGTATCGGTACCCTGTTCCACGGATGGAAAGCGCAGGATTTCTCATTTACCCGTCTATTTCATGGAAAACTTCCTCAATCTATATTATTTCAACCACCAACCGATATATTTACGCAACGGGAATGGGATGTTATTTTCCTTCTGTTACAAAAATACACTAGTAAGCAGATGGGTAGGATGTTAAATATTTCCTATCGTACTGTTGAAACCCATCTCTCGCGAATATATAAAAGAATTGGTGTTCATTCTAGTCGTCAATTGGAAGATTATTGCCGCACAAATGATTATGATCTTTATGTACCAGAAAGATTTGTGCATTCAGAAAGTAGAATATTTCCTTAACCCCTAAATAACAACAGGGTTTTTATGAAGAAGAACTATGAAATATTACCTCAAATTATTAACACAATGGCAATAAGTCATACACCGTGGGGAATAAAAAATAGTTCTTCATATTTTATTTACGGCAATTCAGCAACAAAATAATTTACTCATAATATTGAAGAATTATTTGATTGCAGAAAGCCGTATAACCATAAACCTCCTTGGAATGGTTCTGAATTTGTAAGATAATCAATTAACTAACAAATGTACTTTTGAGCTAGCAGATTGTTAGATATTACTATAATAACCCTTTGTTTTAAATATAATAAACAATAATTCAGTCTGCCATAACATATAAAACTAGAAAGTTCTTATGAAAAAAGTCAATTTTATTGCTATACCCCAGAAAGCACCAGGAAATCCAAAAGTAGAATGTTTATTTAAGCTGAAAACTATTAAGGAGTTTTTATGAAGAACTGTACGATATCACCTCAAATCATCAACACAATGGAAATCAGCCATGAGCCGTGGGGAATAAAAGATAGTTCTTCAAATTTCATTTATGGAAACTCAGCAACCAAGAAATATATTCATAATTTTAAAGCATCATTTGATTATGAGGGGCTTGATGATCATGAACTCCCGTGGGATGGTGCTGAATTTGCTAAGGAATTTATTATTCAAGATAAAATAGTTATGGAAAAAGAACAAAGAATATGTTCAATTGAGACACATATATTCGGACAAAATCAAATTTTGTCATCTTATTTCTGTGAAAAATTACCTTTTTATCATGAAAATGGAAATTGTATTGGCGTCATGTACCACTGTTGGGAAGCCAAAGACTATTCATTATCCTGCTTGCATCAATATCATAAAGAACTACCAGCATCGATTATGCTCCAACCACCAAGCGATATTTTTACGCCGCGTGAATGGGATATTATTTTCTTCTTTTTACAGAAATATACCAGGAAACAGATTGGACAGAAATTAAACATTTCTTACCATACCGTTGAAACTTATATGGCTCGGATATATGGCAAGATAGGTGTTCATTCCAGTCAACAACTGAAAGAATACTGTTTAGCGAATAATTTTCATCATTATGTACCAGAAAAATTCTTATTGTCATAGCAATTTTATTATTAAACCACTCTGCTATTGACAATAAATTTCAATCTGGACATACCAGAAGAAATAACGGTAGCCTTGCTCTATTAATAAGGCTACCGCTGAAACAATATTATTAATTTCATTATAGTAAAACGAACTAAAATAATCCCCTTACCTTTATTTTTCCATTTAAAATTTTATTTACTTCGATATTGTAAAAATAACATGAGGAATATTGTTCTTGTAAATGATAAAATATCTAGCCCTCACAGGCAGAAAATGTTCTACCACAAGTCCGATGATAATATTCATTGCAATCATTAAAAATTTTATCTCATCGGAAAATTTATTATTAAAATTCAATCTGATATAAAAATTGTATTTAATTTATATCACAATTTCATAACTTCATTAACAACAGAACTTTTACTCGCTATTGTTGTTTAAATCGTTGTTATTACCTTATTTATAGATGAATATGAGAAACAAAATGATCGAATAAAAAACAGTCTTAATAAAAGATGTTTTCGAGTACAATAGCCCTTTCTACACTAACACGAAATGACAAAAAGATTTATGCTCAAAAAAACAGCTCGCTCAGGAACTTTTACCGATAACATGAAACTCCCTGTTCACCGGTGGTTTCGCTATTCCGCTGGTTTTTCGGCTGAGTGGGTGAATTCTGAGATTTTAAAATTCCAAGACGAAACGGGTAAAAAAGCGATAATTCTTGAACCTTTTGCTGGCTCAGGTACAACCAACATTGCGGCCGATTTTTTTAATGTTAACTCTTTCGGATTTGAGGGACATCCCTTTGTAGCAAGGATCGCAAGAGCTAAACAGCTTTGGTATTTAGATACAAATGACCTAAATGATGCAGGAGAAGAGCTTATCGCATACGCATCGTCTTTAAAGACAATGCCCGATCCTATTCACTACAACGAAAATAACCTTTTAGGGAAATGCTACTCCTTTGATTCATTTAACAAACTTGAACGATTAAAAATTGCATATGAAAAATTATCTAACGCTGAACCGATCTGGGAATTAATCAGGCTAAACATAACATCAATACTGAGAGCATGTAGCCATGTAGGCACAGCTCAGTGGCAATATGTATTACCTAATAAATCCAAATCTAAAGTACTAGAACCCTTCGAAGCCTTCATTGGGAAGCTTGAAATGATGAGAGCTGATATGCTTCATGCAGTTTCGTCAGGTTGGCAGAATAGCTCATATATTGAACACAAAGATGTGAGACAACCATTTAAAACAAAAAAGTGTAACTTGCTAATTTCATCACCGCCATATCCTAATAACTATGATTATGCAGATGCAACAAGACTAGAGATGATGTTTTGGGGAGAGATAAATGGTTGGGGCGACCTCAAAGATGTTGTCAGACCTTCACTGATGAGATCATGTTCTCAACACTCGTCTTCAGATAAAATCGACTTGGATGAAGTTCTTAGCAATCCACTTCTCTATCCAATAAAAGATGAAATATCTGATGTAACCAAAAAGTTAGACATAATAAGGCATAGTAAAGGCGGTAAAAAATCCTACCACACCATGATTGCGGCTTATTTTTTAGACATAGCCAAAATATGGGTAAATATTCGTAAAAATATGGAAAAAAATTCAAAAGCCTGCTTTGTTATTGGTGACTCCGCGCCATATGGTATACATGTTCCTGCTGAAAAATGGCTTGGGGAACTTGCTGTTTCTGCCGGTTTTTCCTCTTACAGCTTTGAAAAGCTAAGAGATAGGAATGTTAAATGGAAGAATAGAACACATACAGTACCTTTACATGAAGGTCGTTTATGGGTTGAAGGATAAGAATATGGCTATATCTCCATCTCACAAACTTGGACAACTCATTGGGAACATACTCGAAAATTTATTCGTTCCTTTATTACAAGATATAGCAAATAAGACAAGCTTATATCTTGATGTTGTTGGACAACCAAGAAAAGCACGAAAAGGAAAAAAAATAACTTGGGAAGATACTTATGGAAACACTCATGACTTAGATTTCGTGTTTGAATATTCTGGCTCAGCAACAACACTAGGAAGGCCCGTCGCCTTCATTGAATCAGCATGGCGTCGATACACCAAACATTCAAAGAATAAAGCTCAAGAAATTCAAGGTGCTGTTCTTCCTATTGTAAGTAAATATCAACTTGAATGCCCTTTCAAAGGCGCAATACTCGCCGGAGAATTTACAGAACCTTCCTTGAAACAACTTGAGAGTTGTGGTTTTCAGGTTTTGTATATTCATTATAAAGATATTGTTTCAGCATTCGCTTTAGCCGGGATTGATATGGCTTTTGATGAAGATACCTCAGAAATAATCCTTGCTGAAAAAGTTGCTCTTATTGAACGACTTAAACAAGATCAACTTGAAATAGTTAAGTCTAGTATTTTTAACTCAAATAAGGCAAACATTGAAAGATTTACAAAAGCATTGGAATGGAAAATACAAAAAACACTCAAATATGTAGTTATAACCCCTTTGTATGGGCATGACTTTAAATTTCAAACTTTAAAGGAAGCTAAAGACTTTATTGCTACATACAACAGCACACTCATTCCTAATCACCTAATATTTAATACATTTTTAATCCATGTTAAGTATATGAATGGTGACAGTGTTGATGCTGAATTATCTAGCACTCAATCAGCTTTAGATTTTCTAGAGCGAATTCTCTCTTAAACTACCAAAGGCTTGCACAACAATGGCAAGCCTTCACTTTGTATTACAAATGATCATTTACGACACGAGTAACAAAACACACACAAATACCTAATCCACATACCCTTGCTGGCGTAAATGGCGGACCAACACATTCCCTTCTGGTACAAACTCGGTACTAAAACGCACCAGCCCCACACCTTTGAGTTCAGCGTTGATGTCATAACGCAAATGCCCCGGCGCAAGTTCCGGCAATAACGTGACATCAACTCGCTTCAAACGCGGTTCATAGGTCAACAATGTATGTTCAATCGTCGAGATCAAGCGCTGTGACGACGCAGGCAACCCTCGCAGAATGGTGTTGAGATCAGGCAGGCCATAATCGGGCAGATGGGCGAGCGAACCGGCACGGCTATTGAGGATACGTTGCATATTGTCTAATACCGACAAAATGACCTGATCTTCTTCACTCACCTGATGCAACTCCAAACCGCAGTTAAAATTGCCGAAAAGGCTTTCATACAGAGAAGGTTTTTTCATTTACTCACCCCTTTTCAGGCAACAAGGCCAAGCCGTGGGCATTAAGCTCAATAATACGAGGCCCATCCGCTAACAACTGATTGCGTTTTATGATCCGACGCCAAGTCCCGTTGGCTAAATCGGGGTTTCTGAACAACCCCACCACCGCGACATATTTCGCCTGTGCCGCCATCGGCATATCAAGCGATGCATGACTACCCGGTTTCACCACCACCTCCTCACTCGCCAGACAATCAGCGCTCAGTATATGGTCGCCGTCATCCAACAAATCCGCATAATCCACCTTTTTTATAGCGTTGTTATCCCGCAACTGATAAACCCGTACTAATGCCGGGACAGATAGAGCAACACTTTCTCCCGTGTCGGTATTAACCGCTGCCCGTGGAATAAAATCCAGATGCAACGTTTTCACCCGCTTATGAAAAAGGGATTGGCTGGCTGCTACTGTGCCATCAGTCACCGTCTGAGTCAGACCGCAGCCTGTCAGCAGTAATGCTATTGCCGCTATCGTCGGCACCATTTTATAAAAAGGGATAGTTAACATAATCACCTCCTTTGTCTTGATTACTGTCTGGAGGTATTCCCTGATACCCCCCCAGACTCAGCGTAATGTTGTCAGGCACTGCCGCCTGATCTTCAACTTTTAAACCCAATACCCCGGTCAGCCCTAACTGAACAGGCTGACCACCCAGTATCGGCGGCGGTAATATTCGGGTCGGCAAAGTCAGTTGTAATCTGGCTTGATATCGCCAGCCCAAATAAACCCGCAGCAACACCAAAAAATCGGTATGTAACTGACCACCCGGCAACCAGCCCCGCGCTTCATCCGGACAATCGGTATACAGCGCCAGCAATAACTGGCTATTGATATCAATGCCCATTCTGCCCAGCACAGTACGCTGCGAGAGGGAAATTCGGTGAGTATCTGAAAAACTCGCCGGTTGCATTAAATGGATCTGCCGCGGGCAAGCAGGCGTCACCACGATCCGGGTTTGCGGTGCCAACAATGCCACCAGCGCCGACACACCTTCAGCGGTTCGAGTTGGCAGGCGCATAACGCTAAGCAGCGCCAGAAAACGGGACATCGGCGTGGCAATCTGTTGCTGACTACCCGGTATACCTAAGCCAATCAGTCCGAGCAGACATTGAGACGTTCTATCGATTCCTCCGGTAGCAAAAGTCGCCGGATAGGAGTATTTACGCCAGATACGATAAAACTGGGCGAACATCCGGTGGTTAAAAATATCCAGAAAGGCTTCGATAGCTTCATTCCCTTCCCTTTGCTGAGCGATATCGTTCAGGTAAGCGGTCGGCAACAGAGAATCCACCCCATACAACCCCATAAAGGTTGTTCTGACCGTCGGTGGACGCTCTGGATGTTCATTGTCAGTTTCTATCGCTTTCAGTTCACTGACGGGAAATCCCAAACCTGGATGAGGCCGCAAACGTATCGCATCATCAGCCGGATTTTCCGTACTACCCAGTGGCGGCCGATCAGGGACTGCTTGCTCGACGATCTGACAGAATTGGTAGAAATCGAGTGCCGAAATGTCAGCTTCCAGCATCGCCATCAGCCGGGAATGTTCTGACAGTGTTGTTCTTCCCATAACAGTCGTTCCCCCGTAGGTTGTAAAATCAGTGTAAGTCGGTTAAACAAATGAATATCGGTGTACAAAGCAAAGAAACGGCTGAGCATTTCGCCAAACAAACAGATATCACCGGCACCTGCAAAGCCGTTGCTATCCAGTGTCACTTCAATGTGCACGCCCCTCCGCAAACATCCTTGCTCAAATCGTTCAATCAGCGAATGCTTCACCGCGACAATCGCCTCCAGCCGACGATAATTCATCTCATTGTCGGACCAGTCATACAGGGCTAACGTCCCGCGTAGCACTTCCGGGTTATCCATCATGCTAAGAAAGTTAGAACCTAGATGACTGAGTACTCGCCAGTGGAAACGGTCCCGATTGGGTGGATAGCAGGGTAATGTCGGCTCACACAGGTTACGTACCGTAAATTCCGCCAACGGAGGATTAACGGCGGTATCCAGCAGCGTATCCTGCAACGCCCTGCGCGGCAGTTGACCATTAGTACCGGTCAACGTGAGTGACAAAACCTCGTCTTCGTGCAGTTTATTATCATCAAAATCCGCTCCACCCAGAATAATCCAGGTGTCACACAGACCTGATGGCCCCCGTTTCACACGGGTATGGTAGTAGCACTCCGGTGCATCATGGCGCAGCATGCCGCCTTTATGACGGAAACTACTAAACGGCACATACCGATGACCTTCGCGTTTCGAAGAGGACACCTCATCCACGGAATAAACCTCGGTATGCCCATCCTGATAGCGGACCGGATACAGCAAATACTCAGTTTGCAATGGTGACAGTTGAAGTGGATCGGATTCCAACCGAAACAGGTTAATTACCGGAGTACAGTGCAAACGGATATGCTCGGCAGAAAATGGCAAATCAAAAGGCCAGCTTTCGCGCAGAACCACATCCAGCTCAAACCACGGCGTTCTCTCGGGGAGAGTCAACTTTTCCAGCCCACAGAGCGTAACAAACATAAACTTTTCACGGAAAGTGAAATACTCCAGCAGGAGTTGATAACCACTAAATGAACTTTCCCCTTTCGGCCATAACCTTTCCTCTTCGCCAAACCCCATTGGTGAGAATCCGCCGTCAAATGGCTGACGATCAGGCTGCCCCGGTAAACGCAGGTAAAGCTGTTGTGTTTGCAGCGTAAACGCTCGATGTAACGCACAGGCCAGTGGGCTGTCGGCACTGAGATACAGCGGTAAACGGCTCAAATCAATTTGACGCCAGTCCACCAGTGTTCCACAGCCAAAACGCAATCGAATCACGGAGCGTCCATTCGGTTCCTCTTGCAAGGAAGCGTCAGTCAGAGCCAGAGGCAACAACTGAACCGCCTGAGTCGTGGTATAACGACACCGGGTCTTGCTTGGGCCGATTGGTTGCGAAAGGATCTCAAAGCCCTTTTTCACCTGTACCGGACTTTTCAATTGCGCCCAATCCATCCCCAATTCAACAATGGAAAGGGACGGAATCGTGCGTAGGTAATGCGGCCACAACAAACTAACCAGCCCTTCCGTAAATTCCGGCAAGTCATCATCCAGCTTCTCACGCAGACTCCCGATCATAAAAGCAAAGCCTTCAAACAGACGCTCCACAAAAGGATCACGCATACCGATTTTATCCAGATTAAGCGCAGCCGCCCGGTCAGGGTGAGCCTTAGCAAACTCTCTGCCCGCCTCACGTAAGTAGCGCATTTCTGCCTCATAATAGCGCAGGGTTAAATCATCCATAGGATGGTCCTCCAAAAAAGTTATTAAAAAATACCGTTTCCCGTTCAGAATAAATAATAAGAAGGGAAATGAAACATTAGAGAAAAATAGCTGTAGTCTGATATCACCTAAAAATAATGCCAGACATAACGACATTCTCTATTTTATTGCCAGAGCAATCACGCAATAAGCAATTAATATTCAAAGGCAATACTTCATATCGAAATACCTTGCCATTGATTTTAAGGTTATTACCTCAACTAAAATAGTAATATGAATGGTCACATAAATAAAGAAGCGACATGTTAGTGAAAAAGCCCACACCGGCTATCAAGATACTCATCAATAACACGCCAGGAATCAAAAAGAACACAATTTTATATTTCCCCCACCCTCCATTTTTAATTATCCGACGAATGATAAATATATCAACAACCAATATTGCCGGACCAAAAATCAACAGATAAATAAAAAAACCCATTAGCAATAAAAGCCAGTACACATTGAATCTCCCATTAGTGAATTATTTAAAACACACACTCTCTCACTTTATTACTATTCGAAAGCTCCCGGTCTTTTACGAAAGGTTTTCGCTATTGCATCCCAAAACATGATCAATTCATCTTCGGTATATGGCGTTGCAGGTAACTGGTAATTCATTAATATAACACCAACACAGACGTTTTCATCATCCAACACCATATTATTTTCAATAAAATCAAATCGATACCTCGGATTATTATCAAAAGCTTGCAGACCTACCGCTAACAACTCATCCCCATAAATCCCATTTATCTCTCTTTCCCCCTTTCTTATTACCTTGCCATAGTTAATGAACCAATCCCTTTCAATCTCACTAATACGTTCAAGTAAAACCCCTTCCCCTTTAAAGTCATTAATGATTGCAACACTGAGTGTAAAATTATCATCCTTGTTTCCTTGATAGACAAACATCATATTCTCTTTCTCATTATCATGACCGGCAATAAAACCGTCAGGGATACAAATTCCTGCCTCTGTCGGAATATCGCTATCCTTTCTGCCACTGACTCTAACAATTAGCCTTTGCATTTTGTCCATAGTTTGAGACAGCATTTTATATTGGCTTTCATTCAATCCAGATTTTATATAACGGTCTTTTGAATAACTGTATTTATCATCGGATATCTCTGTAAACTTCATCTCTATAATAAAAGCAACCCCATTATCATATAAATGGGCTTCTAATACACGGGAAAAGCCGGGTTCACTGACACTACTATTTCTATCAAAAATCACGCCATATAAGTTTCCCTGGAGATGATGGGTCTTCTTTAAAAAGGGCAGATCTTTAAAATCAGTAGGCTTGGTCGTCCTTAATTTTTGCTCTCTTATCTCTATCCGCTGTTCAAACGTGGATAAATGCATACGCTTGGTTTCTATTTTTGCATCACCAATAAATATCTCATCATTGATGATATTTTCAAATGACAAGGGAATATCAATCAGATAATGCCCGACACAACGAGTCTGCATATTGGCTAATATTTCAGTTTTCATTTAATTTTCCTTTTCAGGCTAAAACGGGGTAATAAGAAGCAGGGAAATACCACTGCCACAAGGCATAAATTGCTACGATAGAGAATAAAATGAGTAAGGTATTTCTTATTCAATCTCACGCTATATCAACACCATTAACGGATTACGTTTTTCATTTCTCAGGCTCCTTGAACGGGGTCGGTTCCAGAATTTTTCCCGCCCAACGCGCTTTGAGATCATCCTTGGTCATTTGCAACCGCCGTTCTTTGAGAAATTCCCTCTGCTGACGGGTCACTTCGCCCACGTTATGGGTGAACGCTTTTCTATACTCCGGTCCTGCTAACAGGGGGATCAGCTCGCCAGAAGTTAAATATTGCGCGGTCACTTCCCACGTTGTGACGGATACCTTGTCGGCGGCATCCGACAACATGTTGCCGACTTTTTTATCTTTCAAGAAAAACAACGCTGCACCAACCGGGTTCGCCGCTCCGACGACATTGCCAGCTATCGTCAGAGGTGATAAAGGCTTGTTACATTTCGTACCGAAATAAATTATCCGGTAACGGAAGTAACCGCCTGCCGGCTCACGGGTATCCAGAAGAGAGTACATAAACCAGGCGCGGGAATCATGAACCTGATTGTCATACAGAGCGACCAACAATGACTCGGGTGACTCCTGCTGGCCGGTTTTTCCCACTGGAGCAGGCCGGAAAAGCGGTTTGACCAACGCTTCTCCCGCCGTTTTCATTTGCTGACATTCCTTAATATCATCATTACTGTCCCATATATAGAGCATGTGGTATGCGAGAGTTTCAATAGCAAATTGTTTTAGATTGCTTTGCTCACGACTTTCTCCCCGGTAGTCACGACCAAATTCCGCTGCCGCTTCCCGCAACTGGTTCTGGGCGGTTTCCGGGTCAAAATCCGGTACTCCCTGCATTAACAACGGCGGCGTTTTTCCTCCATCGCGAAAAAATTCATTCCACTGCGCTTTCCGTTTAGCCTCGACCTGCTGTTGTGCCGCTTTTTGTGCCTTTTCACTCTGTTCATAATGCGCCTTTTTCGCATCACGATTAGGAGCCTCATGAAAAAATGGCTCACCGAGCAGCATGCCGTTGGCGTAACGATTGATACGCCAGGCTGTCAGCCAGTTCATCTGGTTTTCCATCGCCTGTTCCAACGCCACAGAGGCCCGCACCGGTTCAAAGCGGGCCGCTTCTTCATCCGGCAGGGGTTGTTTGGGCATCTCCAACCCCAGAGTCACTTGACGCCAGGCGTTGAAGCGGTTGACTAAATCTGGAGTGACCAAAAATTCCTTTCCTAATTCCAAAGACATTTTACGCCAATTGTCACTGGCTAAATCTGTAGGCAAAACATCTTCAGGAACTTTTAATGGTGCACCGATACCGAATGCTGCTGCATACATTTCATGCAAGGCAATCTGTGATAACAGCAAACCATCGGTTTCACCTATAGCCTTACCCTGCTCTCCCGGTGGATAACCACCCCCCAAATCAGAATGCACGCCGGGATAAATCACCTCGGTGCTGCCTGTCGGGTAAGTGCCGTCCGAACGGCGAATGGAATCCATCGGGAAACACAACCGCTGTTCATGGGTCGAGACCAAGTGCACACAGCGTTTCACCAGACCACCGTAAGTCTCCTCCGATGGCAACTCCTGCGTGCCGTCTGCCCAGGCCATATGACCTTCAACAACGGGGATCATATGGGGCACCCCGACCGACGCCACCGTGTCAAACAATCCGAGAAATTCTACGCTGATGGGTAAATTGCTATCCGGGTCTGTATCGTGTTTATGTTGCAGACACTGAGCCGGTTTTTGGCCTGATTCTCTCGACGGCGGAAACAGTTCGGTCAGCCAGTTGACAAAAGTCCGTGCCTCCGCAGCCCCACGGGAAAAACCATACACATACAATTTCATGCCCAACAACTTACACTTACCCCGCCCCGGCTGACTGCGGGCTATCCTCAGTTCACGTTTTAAACTCGCAAACTGCTTATAAAACTCCTCATAGCGGTTATTGCTGCCCCCCAACTCCAGCATATTCCACGTGGTCGCCATCGCTTTCAAGGATTTTAGGGTTTCTTCGTTTGTCATCTGTTTTTGGGTCAGGTTAAAACGGAGAACATCAATCAACCGCAGTAATGCCCAATTGATCCGGTCCTCTCCCCCGCTAGCGACCGCCAGCCCCAATTTGCTGTAATCCAGTTCATTAATCTCCGGGAAAGGAGTTCCCACGCCGGGAATATAATACTTAAAGTACTTACCGCCGGTGCTCTCAATATTATCCAGTAACGGCTTACCTGATGCCCCTCCGGCATAACCCGCCCCAATGGTTGCCTGGAAAAGACGGACAACATTGGTCGGATGATGAGGAATAGCCCGATAAAGGTCGTTATATAAATTATTGCCGGTTCCATCAAAAAACAGGCTGACATGCAACGTGTTACAACAGGGACGGATTACTCGGCGATTGGCGGCCAGACAAAGTTCCTGGTAGTAAGCTTTTTCCTGACTGCTCTGTTGCTGACAGTTTTCCCTGACCAGATAACTCTTGGCAGGTAACCGCCCCTGAGCCGGAAAAGGAGCTGGCAGCCAGACAAGATCATGGTGCTTTATTTCGGACATACTTTTGGTTCCTTCATTTCCAAGGGTTCTTTAATCGGGTAGTTTGGGCTACCGTAGGCATAACACGAGGTCGTAACTTTAATCTGATCACAGGGTAAGAAGTGCACCGTAATACCGCAGGTATCACCACCATTCTGATAATAAGGAACTGGCACTATCTGGCTATGCTGGCGTGTATAAACATCCATCTTTTTTACCCATGCCAAATATTTTTCGTAATCTGCATATCCAGGAAAACCCTTCATGCTCGCCTCTCCTGTCTCCCAATCCACCTTAACCGTCATCCCGGATCGCCACTTATCTGGAACTCGATAGCAGCAACCGCCGCCGCCACCTTGATATGGGCCGATAATATCGATACCCGGTGTATCATCCACACTGAATCGGTTAATCGCCCATTTAGTATGGTTAATGGCGATAATTACTCCCGCCTGTGCCGAAAACCGGCTACAGGCGACCAGTAGCAAGCATAAAACCGCCAGCCTCAATTGTTGTTTTTTCATCTTCTATACCTTCACATTAGTGACAATTTGGACTTGAGGTGCCTGTATGCGTTACTTCGGACATACTTTTGGTTCCTTCATTTTCAAGGGTTCTTTAATCGGGTAGTTGGGACTACCGTAGGTGTTACACGAGGTGGTAACTTTGACCTGATCACAGGGTAAGAAATGCACTGTAATACCGCAGGTACGTTGCCCGGTATAATCGGGTATTGGTACTACTTTGCTATGCTGGCGCTTCTGGGCTCTGATTTTTCTATCCCATTCCAGATATTTCTCTCTATTTTCATATCCGGGAAAATCATAGGAGTAAGCCACTCCAGTCTCCCAATCCACTCGGACTGTCATACCCGGCTTCCACTTCTCCGGGGCTCGATAGCAGCAACCGCCACCACCGCCCTGATACGGGCCGATAATATCGATACCCGGTTGATCATCCACAGTGAACCGGTTAATCGCCCATTTGGTATGATTAATCGCTTCAATGATTCCCGCCTGTGCCGAAAACCGGCTACAGGCGACCAGCAGCAGGCATAAAACCGCCAGCCTCAGTTGCTGTTTTTTCATCTTTAAATACCTACTCCTATTTACTCAATGGTGTCTCCAATACTGGCGACGTTATTAATAATTTCTACGGTCGTTGGCAGACAACACAAAACTAATAAAAGTTCGGCATGTCATTATCGTCATACCGGAAAATAACCTCGCAGGTATTTCCCGACTGGCAGTTAACCGGATCAAAGATATTTACACAGGCCACTCACCTTTTCGCAATACATCATGCATAAACAGGATGAGCGATTTCTGAATTTTTCTATCTTCTCGGTGGGTGATTATAAAAATCAACTCTTTTTTTCAAAAAAATACAATTTTTAATGCACACCCCTTTATCACCGCCGATATAACAGCATGTCGAACAAAATATTTAAACTTCATGACAATAACATGACATTTATTGACAAAAGTAAACTGGCATTGATTGCCATAAAATGAAGGCGGCCTGAATACGCGATTTTAATCACATCCCTATGATAACAATGCCTATTTTCATGTTATCCAATAGATTATCGCTGTTTCAATCTCATCACTCCTTTTTTAATTTCAATTATCCCATCACGATAAAGAAGAATAATTCTCATTCATGCCATACGAATAATAAGGTAGCCAATAACATCAAGAAAACTGCATAGCAATATTCCCTCTTCACGGAGAAAAGGGTAATCATGGCTCTCAACCATACAGTCAAACACCTTCATCGGAATATCTGTAGTGATATTTATCCTGACAACCATTCTGTTAACGAAAACAGTTAACGGTTACGCTATTCCCTGATTTATCGCCAATCGTATGCATTATTCCTCCATCAAATCATCGTCATTTACCGCTGATATTGTCGTATGCTTACCCGGCTTCGTCACAAAGATATTTTTCGGCAATTTAAATCCGCGCAGTTTTAATAATGCCAGCGGCCCTTCGCCCAATTCTGTGCGCAAAATCCAGGTCAACGGTAATCCATCCGGGGCAGTAAATATCAGTCGATAACGGCTTTCATCCAGTCTCTCCACTTTTGCCTGTGCCAGCCAGCGGATAAGCCCCCAGTTCCCCTGATAATCACCAAACAGCCTCGCTCCGGCATTAACACTAATCCACGTCAGCATCACGCCCGGTTTATAGGTCTCTCCCGGCCAGCGAAAGCTCTGCCAGCTTTCCATCTGATTAAAATAACGCAGCTTCTGCCCATCTATCGTCAGGTCGGTTTCCACCACATCCCGCACCGCTCTGGCCCGCAGTTCAAACCGCAATCCCTGACTGCCATCGGCAAACAGCAGGTCCGATAACTGACTGAGCTGATTTATCGCCTTGAGAAAATCCGGGTTAATCTGCACGCCCTGACCATTCACCTCATCCACTACCCACTGGTTACCCGCTTTATGCAGTATCCCGCCTAACTGACGCGCCAAAAATTGCTCTATCCGCCCCGAATCTGACCGGATAAACTGCCCCAACATCGGCAATGAGATTTCACTGTCGCCACCGGCAAACGGATAACGGCCCGCAAATGCCCGATTCCAGTTGTCCACTATCGCCCTCTGCCACTGGGTGTTCAGATTCGTCTCTGCCGGTTTCAGTACCCCCTGCCATGCCTGCGCTAACGGCTCGATAAACAGTGTCTGACCAAAACTCCGCCATTGGCCGCCCAAACTGGCGGCTATCAGGCGTCCATAGCCCTGCGTATCGGTTAAATCGGTGCTTTTCCCTTCGAATACCGTCTTAGCCAGCGCATTCGCCATTGCCGGCGGATCATCGCTGTTGTTCATCTGTTGCAGTTTCAGACGCACTTCGGTTACCCGCGTGAGAAAGGTTTGTAAATTCAGCGTGCTGTCAGTCTTGATTCCCCCGGTCGCCCGGTTTTCTCCCATCAGCGCCAGCAACGGCCCAAAAGTTTCATCCATCGGCCCGTGCACGCCAGCCGTCTGTTGGTTCATCATTGGCGGCGTGTTTTTATTCAACAATGTTTTGGCGGATTTCACCAATGAATCCGATAACGTCGGCCCCTGTTGCCCGGTTTCGCCCTGATAGGCCAGCGTGTTCATCAACGCAATCAGCGGAGACTGACGCCCATCCGCCATCAGCGTTAGCTGGTCGATGACATCCGACAGGTTACGGGTTTTGTTCCAGCGCAGGCTGTTGAGAAAATCCTGCCACGCTCCGGCGAAATCGGTAAAGTAACGGGCGGTCAGCCGGGCTTTCAGCTCTTCGGGGGATACCGACGCCGAGACTGCCTGACGGTTATCACTCAGTACCCAGTCAATCGCCTCTTTACGTGACGCCACCGCCTCCGCTATCGCTTTTTGTATCCCGCCTTCCCACGCCTGACGGGTAAACATCCCCGGTATCACGTGAGAGGTGGTAAACAGCCGTTCGGCATCGGTGTCGCCGGTCATTTGCCTTAACGTCAG
>NZ_RCWC01000022.1 GCF_018448935.1 Photorhabdus noenieputensis
AATCCATTGCCAGATACAGCGACTGCCCTTTCAGCGGGGTTTGCCAGTCCAGCTCGTTGCGGCTGTACCAACCCCGATCAGCGGATAAGGTCAGCTCGCCATCAAAGCCGCGCACCGTCCAGCGACCACCGATTGAAAATCGATCCTGGGGCGTCAATGGGCTGGCGCTTATCTGACGCAGATATTGGGTCTGATAAGAAAAGGGCTGAGAAAACAGCGTTAACGGCCCGGCAAGCGTCGCTGAGAACTGGGTGATTTTGGGTAAGGCGGTCCCTTCATTGCGGTACTCTTCCGGAGCAGGTTGTGCGCCAAACCAGCGCATGCCCTGTTGGTAAGTCACCCGGGTATCCAGCGTCGCGCTGCCGATAAAGTGATGATGGGACAGCCCCAGCTTCCAGCCCGCGGTTTCCCGGCGCTGAACATCAACTTCGGTCTTATCAATAAAATTGCGCGAAGTCCGGCGATAAATTTCACCGTTGAGCAGGGTTTTCTGATCGGCATTACGGTGTAGCACCCGGCTAAGCTGAACCGCCAGGTTTTGGCTTTTGCCCCGGTATTGGATCGCCTGATTCAGCCCGGCTATCGTCTGGGTATAATCGTAATGACTGGCCGTCACGCTCGCCATCCAGTAACCGAAGGGCAGGGAGTAATAGAGCGTGTCATTTTGGCTGCCTTTTCCGGCAGACGAATGAATATCGCGCCCACCGGAGAGATAGAACAGGTCGCTGAGCGCCAGAGGGTTATCCAGAAAGAAGGTGAGTCCGCCCTGATAACGCCCGGTGCTTTTCGAGCCGGTATCATCCAGATACGTCGCGACTCGCCAGTGCCGGGACTGACGCCAGTCCAGCACAATATCGCTCTCCCCCGGCTGCTCTGCCGGAACAATGTTCATATCCGCCTGCACGGTGGGGAAACGTTGCAGATTTTCTAATCCCTGCTCAATATCCCGTAAATCCAGTAGCTTGCCTTCACGCGCGGGAAAGGGGGTTATCCGCTGGATATATTTCCCGCTGTCAGGGGTATAGCGGATATGCCGGATTTTTCCCGGTATCATCACCAGTTTTAGCGTTTGGGTACGCAGATCCTGGGGAGGAACCAGAACCCGGCTGGTGACATAGCCGTGATTGATGAGCTGATCTTGCAATTGGGTTATCAGCCGGCTAATGCCTTTATCGCCCAGGCAATGGTTTTCGCCCTGTTGAGCGACACGCCGGAACGGTAACCAGTGCGGGAAATTTTCGGTACCTGCCAATGCTACATGAGTGATAGGAAAACACGGGGTTTCCACCGGGAAGGCGGATGATTCCCCGGTTTCCGGTACAAACAGGTGAACCTCCGCAGGCGGCGGGGTTAATTGCGCCTCCAGGGCTTGCTGACGGGCCTGTTGATGAATGAGTTGTTGATCTGCGATATCGGCGGCTTGACTGCCTGAAACCACGCTACAAAAAACCGTTAAGACTACAATACTGCTTTTCATTGACTTTCTATTCCACAATGTCGAAACAGCATTAACCACGAATTTAACTTAACGATCAATATTTAGGGTTGATTATCAACCGGGCAACTAAAATAGGGGGTTGGTTAAGATAGCAGCAAAAACAAGAGGTTATATGACAAAGCAAAAAACAGGCCAATGTGATTATTTTATGACTGGATTGTATAAAAAACAGATTAATATTAATCATTTAATAATCAACATTAATAATTTCAAATTAAATTTATTGTTTTATTTTTATTATGTGATGAATGTCACATTTATAGTGATTGATTTCGGTATTGATTCAAAATGAAATGTGATGCTTATTGTAAATTTGTAATGAAATATTGTCTTTTATGGTTATGTGAGGGGTTAGGGTTATCCATGCCAATCTTGCTTCTTATCTGCCGCTCGCTCTGCCAGAAGATCACTTAACCTAAATCCTTCATAATTATGTGGGATAAATAGTATGATTTGTTAGCTTCATTTTCCGTCATTGGAAAGTTGAACGTAGTGGCGATAGGGAAGATGATACGATGTTTGGAGTTTGCAGAGCATAAACTAAATTAGAGGCGCAAATTTACTTTTCTCACCCTATTCACCTTGGGAAAGAAGGGACCAATGAAAATATCAATGGGTTAATCAAGCAATACTTTCCAAAAGGAACCAATTTTAATGAACTCTCTGAGCAGGAAATAGATTTTGTGGTAAACCGATTAAGTAATCGCCCCTGAAAAACTCGGGGTAGTAAAACACCCAATGAATTATTTAAAGGAATATGGATATGTTTACTTACAGAGTAACGATATTGCACTTATTATGTGAATCTAAGAAATATATTAATTCTATTTTTACATAAAATAATATATTTTTGTTATCGTATTAATAACTGTGTTAATAATGGCTAGATATAAGTGGATAGGTTATGTTTATAACGACAGATGATGTTTGTATATAACGATAATTATTAACTATTCTATTTAAATGTTTTTATGTAATGTAAAGTCAAATTATATCTGGTAAATATATTATATTTTTATCTTATAATATAGATAAAATGAGAGCGGTCATGTAAGTCAATTGCTGGCTTTATAGTGATATTTTAAATTAAATATTGTCAATTATACTAGGTATTAGTATAGTGAATTGGATTAAATGGTTTTAATAACCTATCGTTGGGTTTTATTTTTAATAATATATTTATCTCGACCTTTAAAAATATGTTGTACAGCAAGGTATAATATTTGTGTGTTAATATTGCAAGACAATAAATATGATAGAGAGATAATCATTTTATGTTGAAAAATTAACGGTTAACAGAGGAGGAGTAATTTGTGATCTGCTTATAAAAATGTGACGATATAATGGCTTTTCATTATTTTATTGATGTACGTCAATGCTATTGTTACCCGTATCGTTTAATAGATGTATTACTTCAACAGAATTAATGGATATGCTATGTCATTAAAAATAACTGTACTCTTGGAAAATAAAACATCTGATTCATATTTGATAGCTAAGCCGGGTTTGAGCCTTTTACTTGAGGACGGTGAAGAGAAGATAATTTTTGATACCGGTCCAGATGGTAGCTATATTGAGAATGCAAATAGGATGGGAATATCTATTGATGATATATCTAAAATAGTTATCTCTCATGGGCATTCTGACCATATAGGTGGTGTTAACTATTTTCCTCATAATGCTAAATTAATATGTCACCCTGATGCATTAAGCGAGAAATATTATGGTGTTATGTTCAATAAAAAGAGCGTGTTAAAGTTCAAAAAAATATCCGGTAAAATTAATAAAAGAGTTAAGAAGAGAGTTTTATTTCGCTTAACGAAATCGCATATGAAAATAAGTGATCGATTTATTTTTTCAGGTGAAATAGCAAATAGTCATAGAAAATCCTATGGGTTAATTAGAAAAAGCTCTTGGGCTAATGATTATATACTTGATGATAGTGCATTAATTTGGAAAAGCGATAATGGACTGGTGATTATCATTGGCTGTGGTCATTCTGGTATTTGTGAAATTATTAACCACGCTAAAATGATTACTGGTGTAGACAAAGTATACGCGGTAATAGGCGGGTTGCATTTAAGGAGAGCATTACCGACAGAGTTATTGAAGATCAGAGAGTTTTTTATAAAAGAAAATATAAAACAAGTTTATGGATGTCATTGTACTGGTAGTTGGGGAAGACTTTGGTTACCAAATGTCAAACAGTTGAAAACAGGGCAGGTATTATTAGTAGAGTAATATAATGAAATTTATTGAGAAAATGGATGTTCATCAAATTATTACCCCATTTGCGGCAGCGTTGGGGTTAGCATTTTTTTCTATTTTAAATAATTGGGATTATAATAACGATAGGTTAATATTTTTGTTGCTAAATTTATTCGCATTTTTTATTGTATTTTTTCATCATAGAGGTTTTTATTCATATTTTATAGAAAACAATTTGTATAGTCAGTGTTTCACGCAAGTCATTATTGCCACTTTTGATAAGAGAGTGGCACTCTATTTACAGATTACAGATTACAGATTAATGGTAATTTCTGCATTAGAAGTTAAATGTGTTTTATTTACATGGCTTTTTATTTGTTATAAATATCCTATTGAGATAATGATGAGTCTTAACAAATGGTTAGTAATGTATTAAATAAAACATTAAATATACATTTATTAAAGTTATTTATTGCTTTTATTAATTGAGATAATTAATTTATTAAATAATGGTATATTGGAGTCGAGTATATTTAATTCGATATTTATAATCAGTACGATAATGATAATTTCCTGTTTATTCAACTTTGTTTTAATGGCCGATTTTATATTATTTTATTTCTTGTAAATTATCGGGCAGGTGGTGCAGTAAAGGGCTATCTCCGGTTACTGAGGGAAGTGACAAAAGATTTTTTTGCCTTTTATATGGAGTTCTTAATGAAAAATTGAATCGATAAATTTAGATTTATTTATCGTCTCTGTGATGTTTAATTCGTTAAAATAACAGGCTATTATGTGAACTTAATGTCTGTACGTTGCCTAATATAAATAGGCGGTATATAAGTTGATCATAGGTATATAGCTGATTATATCTGTTTGAATTTAATATATTGATTTATACCCTATGGATTTCGAGATGCATTGCGGCGGCAAGGGAGCGACTCCCCGGGAGCATAGCAAACTATGTGACCGGGGTGAGAGAGTGCAGCCAACAAAGAGGCAACTTGAAAGATGACGGGTATATAGGGTTATTCATTAAATCCTGCCACCAGTTGGTTGGAGTTAAGACAGGGGTTATGGTTATGAATCAAGGTCAATTCTGGCAACGACCAGGAAGAAACAAGCGTTATTTGGCGGTGATTTTGGCTTCTTTGCTGATGCTTTCTGGTTGTGACCAATCTGATAGCACTGATAATAAGCAAGCTGCTCAACCACAGTCCACAGAAATTCAAAGCGAAAAAGCACCTCAACAATCAAATATTCCACCAAAATCAGCAAAACAGAAAGACGCAGCATCACTGGCTGAATTAGTAAAACGTTATGCCGGTAAACCAGTAAAAATTTTGGATGCTTCTGAAGTTCAGCTTGATGGCGCTAGTGCAATGGTGGTGACATTTTCTGTTCCTTTAGATCCAAATCAGGATTTTGCTCAGAATGTCCGTTTGGTAGATGTCAAAGAGGGCAAACTTGATGGTGCGTGGGAACTGTCAGATAACATGATGGAGCTTCGCTTGCGCCATTTGCCGCCCTCCCGAGAGTTGCAATTAACCGTAGATAAAGGTGTTAAAGGTATTAATGAGCATCAACTCGAAACGGTTTATGAGAAAACGCTGACAACCGCAACGATTTCTCCGTCTGTCGGTTTTGCCAGCAAAGGCTCTTTGTTACCCAGTAAAGTCGCTGAAGGTTTGCCGGTATTGGCACTGAATGTTAATCGTGTTGATGTTAATTTTTTCAGGATAAAAGAGGCGGCATTACCGGCTTTTATTGCACAGTGGCAATATCGCAATAATATGAGTTCTTGGGAATCTGAAGAGATGCTCAACGGTGCGGAATTGGTTTATACCGGCCGTTTCGATCTGAATCCAACACTGAATACCCGCGAAAAATTACTGTTGCCATTAAGTAATATCAAAGAGTTACAGAAAGATGGTGTTTATCTGGCGGTGATGCAACAAGCAGGTAAATATACTGACACTAATCCAGCAACAATGTTTACCTTAAGTGATATTGGTGTTTCTATGCACAGTTATCTGGATAAGATAGATGTGTTTACCCAATCTTTGGCGCAAGGTAGCAGCCTGAAAGGGGTGGAAATACGTCTGTTGAATGAGAAAGGGCAATTATTGTCAAAGGCAACGACGGATGATGATGGACACATCAGTTTGGAGAAAAATGCGAAAGCGAAGCTGTTGCTTGCTACTCGTGACCACCAAACCAGTATGATTGATTTAGTATCACCGGCGCTGGATCTGTCTGAATTTGATATTTCCGGTCCACAAGGGTATAGCAAACAATTTTTTGTTTTCGGACCTCGTGATCTCTATCGCCCGGGTGAGATGTTGATTGTCAATGGTCTGTTGCGTGATGGCGATGGTCGAGCAATAAAAAGTCAACCCGTTAAAGTGGATGTATTGAAAACCGATGGTCAGGTAGTCGATAGTTTTGTCTGGCAACCTGAAAATGGATTGTATCAGTATCGCTACGTAATCCCTCCCTCAGCGGCTACCGGGTTCTGGTCGTTACGTTTTGATCTGGGCGATAACAAACCCCGTTATTACAAGTTTAATGTCGAAGATTTTATGCCGGAGCGCATGGCACTGGAAATTAGTAGTGAGTCGCAACCGGTGATGAAAAGCCACGATGTGGATTTCGCGATTAATGGCCGTTATCTATATGGCGTACCTGCTGCACATAATCGCCTGCAAGGGCAATTATTTCTGCGTCCAGCTCGTGATGCGGTAGCAAAGTTGCCGGGTTATGTGTTTGGCGCGGTTACAGAGGACAATCTTAGTCGCACATTGGATGAGTTTGACTTGGTTTTAGATAGTGGTGGTAAAGCCGCGCTTAATGTCAGTGCTGATAACTGGAGTTCGGTCTCTTCGCCGGTAAACGTCATTGTACAGGCTAGTTTGCTTGAATCTGGCGGCCGCCCGGTAACTCGTCGGGTTGAACAGGCTGTTTGGCCGACAGAAAAGCTGGTTGGTATTCGTCCGCTGTTTAATCAGAAAGAGATTTATGACTATCGCGTAGGTCGTTATCAAAGCCGTTACAATGTGGATGAAAATTCACTGGCGCAATTTGCGGTGGTGTATGCCGATGCCGATGGAAAAAAGTATGCTGCAAAAGATCTCACTGCCCGTCTGGTTTATGAACGTCGTGACTATTATTGGCGTTGGTCTGATGGTGAAGGTTGGCAATCAGGCTATGACCAGAAAGATTTGGTGATGGCGGATGAGCATATCCAGATTGCTCAAGATGGTACCGCAAAGGTCAGTTTTCCGGTTGACTGGGGTTCGTACCGTATTGAAGTGGTTAATCCAGAAAATCAATTAGTGACCAGCGTTAATTTCTGGGCCGGTTACTCATGGCAGGACAATACGGGTGGCACAGGCGCTGTTCGTCCTGATCAGGTGAAATTGTCTCTGGATAAACCTGCTTATCGGGTAGGTGAAAAGATAAAACTACATATGGTTGCACCACAAGCCGGTAAAGGTTATCTGTTGGTGGAATCCAGCGAAGGGCCGCTTTGGTGGCAAAAAATTGATGTGCCGGAACAAGGTTTGGATGTGGAAGTGCCGGTGAATAAAGAGTGGCGTCGTCATGACCTTTATTTAACCGCTGTGGTGGTGCGTCCAGATGATAAATCTCGTCAGGCGACGCCGAAACGGGCCATTGGCGTGTTGCACCTGCCGTTGGCTGATGAAAATCGTAAACTGGATTTAACGCTATCCGCACCGGAAAAAATGCGTCCGAATCAGGATTTGATCGTTAAAGTCAAAGCGACACCGCAGCAAGGGCAGAAATTACCCAAGCAGGTTAATGTGCTGCTTTCTGCTGTCGATACGGGGGTGTTGAATGTTACGAATTTTAAAACGCCAGACCCCTATGAGGCTTTTTTGGGGCGTAAGCGTTACAGCGTCGATCAATATGATGTGTATGGTCAGTTGATTGAAGGTGAAGGCCGTCTGGCGAATCTGCGTTTTGGCGGTGATGGCGATGATAGTGCCCTTGAGCGTGGCGGCAGAAAGCCATTAACCGAAGTTAAGATTATCGCTGAACAAGCACAGCCGGTAGCATTGGATGAAAATGGGGAAGGGCAGATCGTTTTGCCAATTCCTGATTTCAATGGTGAGTTGAAACTGATGGCTCAAGCGTGGAGTGAAGATGAGTTCGGCCACGGTGAAAGTAAAATTGTCATTGCGGCACCTGTGGTTGCACAGATGGCATTACCGCGTTTTATGGCCGGTGGTGATAGTGCATTGTTGTCGTTGGATTTAACTAACTTAACTGAACAGAGGCAAGATTTGATCTTGAACTTTGTCGCTAATGACCTGATTAAGTTAGAGGATGATGTCCGCCAGGAGATAATACTGGAAAAAGGCAAACGTACCACAGTAGAGATTCCGGTCACGGCACAGCATGGTTTTGGTCAAGGAGAGATTTCCCTGACGATTGATGGTCTATATGTACCGGGTGAAAACCTGAGATCGTATAAAAATAGTTGGCAGATTGGTGTGCGTCCGGCACAGCCAGCGGAAACTGTTCTGTTCGCTAATGTTATTCATCCGGGTGAAGAGTGGCAGATGCCGTCAAAAGCCTTATCGGGTTTATCGCCAGAAGGGGCCGAAGGTCAATTGTTACTGAGCAGCCGTCCGCCGTTACAGATTGCACGCTATATTCGTGAATTGTACGCCTATCCGTATGGCTGCCTTGAGCAGACGATCAGCGGGCTTTATCCGTCTCTCTATTCGAACAAATCAGAACTGAATAGTTTGGGTATCATGACGGAAGATGATGATAAACGCCGGTCAAGTATTGATGAGGGAATTATTCACTTGTTGAGTATGCAGCGTCATGACGGCAGCTTTGCTTTATGGGATAAAACCGGTGATGAAGAGTATTGGTTAACCGCCTATGCCACCGATTTTCTATTCCGTGCAAGTCAACGAGGTTACAGAGTACCTAAAGAGGTGTTGGATTCCGCCAATAACCGTCTGTTACGTTATTTACAGGATAAAAGTGTTATTAACTATCCCTACAGCCAGAATCAGGAAGCAGTGCGATTCTCGGTTCAGGCTTATGCCGGGCTGGTGCTTGCCAATCAACAGAAAGCGCCATTGGGTGCTTTGAGACAAGTTTATGAACGCCGTCAGCAAGCAGGCAATGGCTTGTCACTGGTACAACTGGGCATTGCACTGAAACTGATGGGAGATAACACCCGGGCAGATGAAGCGGTTCGTTTGGGGATCAGTGAAAACCGTAATGATGATTTAGATTTAGGTGATTACGGCAGTGCTATCCGTGACAACGCAATGATTGTGGCTCTGTTGACTGAAAATAATATGTTGATAAAGGAACGTGATGAGAAATTACTGGCGTTGTCTGATGAATTGACATCTCGCAATTATTTCTCAACTCAGGAGAGTAATTCACTCTACTTGGCGGGACGTTTCTTTATCGATACATCGGTGCAACCGTGGAAGGCGCTAATTGACCAGCGGACTTCACCAATAAGTAGAGACAAACCCTATAGTGAGATGTTGTATTCACAGGATATTCAGCAAGGTATGAGCATCAGTAACCTTGGTGACAGTATGCTCTATTCACGGGTGAATGTGGTGGCTTACCCGCTGCATTCTCCGAAACCTTACGCTAATGTGCTGAAAATTGAGCGTAGCTATCTGGATATGCAGGGTAATCCGATTTCCAGCACTCTGCTGAATAGCGGTGATATGGTGGTTGTGAAGCTGGTGGTGAGCTCAGATAAACCCGTACAGGATGCTTTGGTTGTTGATTTATTGCCTGCCGGTTTGGAGCTGGAAAACCAGAACCTGGCTAACAGCAGTGCTAAGCTGAGTGAGAGTGCCGCTAATCTTCAGGAGTTGATTGGCGATATGCAACAGGCGACGATTCGTCATATTGAATATCGTGATGATCGATATGTAGCGGCAGTCGCGGTTGATCCGTCTCAGCCGGTGACGTTGCTCTATCTGGCTCGCGCGGTGACGCCAGGCGTCTACACCATCCCGGCACCACAGGTGGAATCGATGTACGTACCTTATTGGCGTGCGGTAGGAAAGTCTATACCTGAAAAAATAACGGTTACTCACTAAATAAATGTATCAGCCCTTATGCTCAGTGTAAGGGCTGATTTCTCACCAGGATTCATTGATGAAGAAAATGCATCGCCTTATATGGCTGATTGTGCTGTTGTTGTTTCTGATCCCGGCGGGTTTATGGTTGGCAGATAAAATCTGGCCTCTGCCACTGCGTGAAATCAAAATGGCGCGTATTGTCGTCAGTGAGGATGGTACGCCGCTTTGGCGTTTTGCCGATGATGAAGGGGTTTGGCGTTATCCGGTGACATTGGATCAAGTATCGCCGGAATATATTCAAGCGTTGCTGACTTATGAAGATCGTTGGTTCTACCAGCATCCAGGGATTAACCCGATTTCTCTGGTCAGGGCTGCCTGGCAGGATATTCGGGCAGGTAAAATTTTATCCGGCGGCAGTACGCTGTCAATGCAGGTGGCCCGGTTGATTGATCCCCATTCACGCACTTTCGGCGGGAAGTTGAAACAGATTTGGCGTACTTTGCAGCTTGAATGGCACTATTCCAAAGATGAAATTCTGGAAATGTATCTGAACCGTGCGCCGTTTGGGGGGACGTTACAAGGCGTCGGCGCGGCGAGTTGGGCATATTTGGCTAAACCGCCCTCTGAACTCTTGGCGGGGGAAGCGGCTTTACTGGCTGTTTTGCCACAGGCCCCTAGTCGTTTAAGGCCAGATCGCTATCCTGAACGGGCGCAGGCAGCCCGTGATAAGGTGTTGCAACGGTTGGCGCACTACAAAATTTGGCCGGAACAGACGATTGCTGATATTCGGCAGGAGACGTTGTGGTTGGCTCCTCGGCAAGCGCCACAGCTTGCCCCGCTTCTTGCCAGACGAATGGCGAAAGGCATTCGTCAGGAGATCATTAAAACAACCTTGGATGTGGGATTACAGCGTCAGCTTGAAGATATGGCGGTGAATTGGAAGTACCAGTTACCAGAAAAAACTTCGATTGGCGTGTTAGTGGTTGATCATACAGACATGGCGGTGAAAGCCTATATCGGTTCATTGGATCTGCGGGATGATGGCCGTTTTGGTCATGTTGATATGATAAGCTCATGGCGTTCGCCGGGATCAACCCTGAAACCATTTCTGTATGCAATGGCGCTGGATGATGGGTTGATTCATGGGGAGTCACTGTTACAAGATGTGCCTCGCCGCTTTGATTATTACCGCCCGGGAAATTTTGACAGCGGCTTTCATGGACCGGTCAGTGCCAGTGAAGCGTTGGTTCGTTCACTGAATTTACCCGCCGTGCAACTGCTTGAAGCTTATGGCGCTAAGCGGTTTACCGCCCATATGCGTAATGTAGGAACCGTATTGCGTTTTCCGCCCGGCAGTGAACCCAATTTATCATTGATTCTTGGTGGCACGGCAACCCGGATGGATCAACTGGTGGCGGCTTACTCGGCGTTTGCCCGTCAGGGGAAGGTTTCTCCCCTTAGATTCACCCCACAGCAAAAATTGCGTGATCGGCAACTTTTTTCCCCCGGCGCGGCATGGATAGTCAGGCGGATTATGGCTGGAGAGGCTCTGCCGCAACCTGATGATGTGTTACCAGCACAGGTGCCGCTGGCCTGGAAAACCGGTACTAGCTATGGCTATCGTGATGCTTGGGCTATCGGCTTAAATGCGCGTTATACCATCGGTGTTTGGGTTGGCAGGCCGGACGGCACGCCGGTTGTTGGGCAGTTCGGCTACGCTACGGCGATTCCTATCATGAATCAGATCAATAACCTGTTACTTGCCAATATGCGAAATGGGGCTAAACGAATCCCGGTTGATCCACGTCCGGCAAGTGTGAGTCAGGCAATTATCTGTTGGCCGGGAGGGCAGAGTTTACCGAAAGGAGAGAATAATTGCCGTCAACGTCGTCTGAGCTGGATACTGAATAACACTATTCCGCCTACGCTGCCTGCGGTGGGGCAAGAGGCCATTTCAGGCATCAATGAATTGGTGTGGTTGGATAAGAACGGTTTGCGCGTGGCTCCTGATTGCCCCGGCGCTCAGGCTAAAAATATCGCTTTATGGCCGATTACCCTCGAATCATGGTTACCGGCACAAGAGAAACGGACGCAGCGTCTGCCACCGGTTAATCCTCAATGTCCACCGTTGAAATCAGATGAAGCGCCCTTGTTGATCGTGGGTATTCGTAACGGAGATGTATTGAAGCGACTCCCCGGTTTTGACAGCCTTGATTTACGTATGACAACTCAGGGCGGTAGTGGCGGGCAGCAATGGTGGTTTTTGAATGGAGAGCAGGTAATGACCACAGAAAAGAATCAGGGATTTGTTCAGATATTGACTCAACCGGGTAAATATCAGCTTAGTGTTTTGGATTCAGGCGGACAGGTTGATGCTGTCAATTTTACTTTGAAGTAAACGATTCAGGTAAAAATGTGATTTGTACGAAAAAATGGTGATTTTCGCTAAGAAAAATTTAATGGAATGTTATGTTTTCTGTAGGCAACCGCTATTCGTGCCCCTATAATCAACGCCGTTTTTATCTCCGCTAAGGTTGCGGAATGAAGTATTAACCGATTAACTTATCGGGAAAAATTAAAATTATCAGTTGCTGACAGAAGAACCAAGAGGTTATCCATGACGGTTGAACGTACTTTTTCTATTATTAAGCCTAACGCTGTAAAGAAAAATGCTATTGGGGCGATTTATGCTCGTTTTGAAAGCGCCGGGTTTAAAATTATTGCCGCCAAAATGCTTCACCTGACCCGTGAACAGGCTGAGGGCTTCTATGCGGAGCACAAAGGCCGTCCTTTCTTTGATGGTCTGGTGGAATTTATGACTTCTGGTCCAATTATGGTTCAGGTGTTGGAAGGTGAGAATGCAGTACAGCGTCATCGTGACCTGATGGGGGCAACTAATCCTGATAATGCATTAGCAGGTACTCTGCGCGCCGATTACGCGGATAGCTTCACTGAAAACGCGGTTCACGGCTCTGACGCGGTTGAATCTGCAAACCGTGAAATTGCTTATTTCTTCACAGACGATGAAATTTGCCCACGTTAATTGATTTGTCGTTACCCGTAGCATCATTGCATTAAAGTTTGTACAATGCGACGCCCCGTTGTTAATACAACGGGGCGTTTGTTATTTGTCGCTATGCTAAACTGATAGTGATATCCGAATTGAAACTTCGCGTTGAATTCATCAACGCAGAGCCGAAAGTGTCACAACGAGGCAATATAAAAAAATGTCCCAACCAAATACCGCGGCACAATTTGCTGCTCCTGTCGTGTCTGAAACTCCAGAAAAGAAAGGCGGTAAAATTAACCTGCTTGATCTGAATCGCAAGCAAATGCGTCAGTTTTTCATTGATATGGGGGAAAAACCCTTCCGTGCTGATCAGGTGATGAAGTGGATGTATCACTACTGTTATGACGATTTTGAGCAGATGACAGATATTAATAAAATTCTGCGAGCAAAATTGCAACAAGTTGCAGAGATCCGCGCACCGGAAGTAGCAGAGGAGCAACGTTCTGCCGATGGTACGATTAAGTGGGCGATCACTGTTGGCGATCAGCAGGTTGAAACGGTTTATATTCCGGAAGATGATCGAGCGACTTTGTGCGTCTCTTCTCAGGTAGGTTGTGCACTGGAATGTAAATTCTGTTCTACCGCTCAGCAAGGGTTTAACCGTAATTTGCGGGTTTCTGAAATTATTGGTCAGGTTTGGCGCGCGGCAAAAATTATTGGTTCATTGAAGTCCAGTGGTCGCCGTCCGATTACCAATGTGGTCATGATGGGCATGGGAGAACCGCTGCTTAACCTAAATAACGTGGTGCCTGCCATGGAAATCATGATGGATGATTTTGGTTTTGGTCTGTCAAAACGCCGTGTGACGCTATCTACATCCGGTGTGGTGCCGGCACTGGATAAACTTGGCGATATGATCGATGTTGCTTTGGCCATTTCCCTGCATGCTCCGACAGATGATGTACGGGATGACATTGTTCCTATCAACCGTAAATATAATATCGAGCAGTTCCTTGCCGGTGTACGCCGCTATTTGACTAAATCTAATGCCAATCAGGGGCGTGTGACGGTGGAATATGTCATGCTGGATCATATTAATGACAGCGTGGAACAGGCACATCAATTAGCTGAATGCTTGAAAGAGACACCGAGTAAGATCAATTTGATCCCGTGGAATCCGTTTCCGGGAGCGCCATATGGGCGCAGTTCCAACAGCCGGATTGATCGCTTTGCTAAGGTGTTGATGGAGTATGGTTTTACCACTATTGTCCGCAAGACTCGCGGTGATGATATTGATGCCGCATGTGGTCAGCTTGCCGGTGATGTGATTGATCGTACCAAACGTACATTGAAAAAACGTCAGACCGGTGAACCTATTCAGATAAGAACAGTCTGAATTGATTGTTGCAATTGCATATTTTTGGTCGGTGGGGATGGAATGATAAGGAAATCGTTATCGGGAGTGATAGTTGTTGCCGTGGTGGTTGCGATGTTGTTGGCAGGATGTTCCAATCAACTAACAAACGGCAATCAACAGCGAAAAGTCGCAGCAGAAACCCGGATTCAACTAGGAATGGCCTATCTGGCTAAAGGTAATTTGCCAGCCGCCAGATATCACTTTGATAAGGTTTTACTGGCAAAGCCAGACCATTATCAGGCTCAATTGGGTATGGCGTTGTATGAGCAATATTCTGGTCAGCCAGAAGCTGCCCGCCAACGTTACAAAATGGCGATGCAGTACGCGCCAGGAAATGATACGGTATTGTATCATTACAGCGTTTTTCTCTGTGAGCAGGGGCAGTATGAAGAAGCCAAAACTCTGTTTACCGGGAGCCATGCTAATAGGCGTGTTTGTTATCAGTGATTTGCCGCTAGTAAAATAGCAAATCTATTTCGCCGCGCAGGCTATTGTGTAATTTAAAGATTATAGCAGGAGCCAGCGCGAAGTTTTTCACAACCTGAACAGTACCGCGTCTTCTTGCTAATGAATACTGAAACGACTCCAGAACAAGCTCATTTAACCGCAGGTCAGCTCCTGCGTCAGGCTCGTGAACAGCACGGGCTAACCCAGCAGACTGTAGCTGATCGCTTGTGTTTAAAACTTTCTACTATACGTGATATTGAAGAGGACAATATTCCAGCCACTATGGTACCGACTTTCCTGCGTGGTTATGTTCGCTCTTATGCTAAGTTGGTACAAATTCCAGAAGCAGAAATTTTGGCCATTCTGGATAAACATACCCCGGCAAAAACAGCGAAAGTTTCACCAATGCAGAGTTTTTCGTTGGGTAAAAAGCGTAAAAAACGCGAAAGTTGGTTGATGTGGATTACGTGGTTGATTATTTTAGTTGTAATTAGTTTGACGGGAGCATGGTGGTGGCAAAACCACATAGCTCAACAGAAAGAATTGATTTCGATGGCTGATCATTCTGCGGCTAAAATTGCCCAGAAAAAAGCCAGTTCAGTGAATTCGGCCACTGAAAGTCACGATCAGGTGACACAGTTACCGGCCCGCGAGCAGGCAACAAGTGAGCCGTCAGCATCTGCTGCTTTAGCCGAAAATGCCGTGGCCGCGAATAATACCAGTAGTCATCATCAGGAAGTGGCTCAATCTGTGGCGTCAACTCAAAATCGAGTGGTGAAAACACCTGAAACTCAATTAGCGGGTAACGGGTCACAGACTCAGACTACTCCGTTGCCAGCTAATCAAGGGACAGCTCAAGTACCGAGTGTGCCTGAAAATAACGCAACGGCAGTTGCTGACAGTAATAAGCTGATGATAAATTTTAAAGCATCTTGTTGGTTGCAGATTGTTGATGCAAAAGGGAAAAAACTATTTAGTGGCACTAAACATAAGGGTGACCATCTGAATCTTTCTGGCTCATTACCTTATGAGTTGACTATCGGTGCTCCGGCTGTTGTGGATGTACAGTTCCGGGGGCAAGCTGTCGATTTAAGCCGCTTTATTAAAGAGAGTCGTATTGCGCGTCTTAAAGTACCCTCAGCACAATAAAAGCCTGTTGTAGTAGGGCATAGTTGTAGTTTTATCAGTAAACACATGGAAGTATGGGAGAAACACCTATATGCATAATGAATCGCCGATAAAAAGACGCAAATCTACGCGTATTTATGTAGGCAATGTGCCAGTCGGGGATGGTGCGCCCATTGCGGTGCAATCAATGACAAACACACGTACTACAGATGTGGAAGCGACTGTTAAACAAATTAAATCGCTTGAGCGTGTTGGCGTTGATATTGTTCGCGTATCAATACCCACGATGGATGCCGCAGAAGCATTTAAGTTGATTAAGCAGCAAGCGAATGTTCCTTTGGTTGCCGATATCCATTTTGATTACCGTATTGCGCTGAAAGTTGCAGAATATGGGGTCGATTGTCTGCGTATTAACCCTGGCAATATTGGTAATGAAGCACGTATCCGTGAGGTTGTGGCTTCTGCCCGTGATAAAAATATCCCAATCCGCATTGGTGTAAATGGCGGATCATTGGAAAAGGATCTTCAGGAAAAATATGGTGAGCCAACGCCAGAAGCGCTGGTGGAATCGGCTATGCGCCATGTGGATATTCTTGACAGACTTAATTTTGACCAGTTTAAAATCAGTGTAAAAGCATCAGATGTCTTTCTGGCGGTTGGTGCCTATCGCTTGTTAGCTCAGAAGATTGATCAGCCATTGCATCTTGGTATTACCGAAGCGGGGGGCGCACGAGCCGGTTCTGTAAAATCAGCCATTGGCTTGGGTATCCTCCTGTCGGAAGGCATCGGTGATACCTTGCGTATTTCTCTGGCGGCTGATCCGGTCGAAGAAGTTAAAGTGGGTTTTGACATTCTGAAAGCATTACGTATTCGTTCCCGTGGTATAAACTTTATCGCTTGTCCAACCTGTTCCCGTCAGGAGTTTGATGTTATTGGCACAGTTAATGCCTTGGAACAGCGTTTGGAAGATTTACTCACACCGATGGATGTTTCTATTATTGGTTGTGTGGTTAACGGACCCGGTGAGGCGGAGGTTTCTACTTTAGGTGTCACCGGTGCCAGAACGAAAAGTGGCTTTTATGAAGATGGCGTACGGCAGAAAGAGCGCCTCGATAATACTGATATGATTGATCAGCTTGAGGCTAAGATCCGTGCTAAAGCATCAATGCTGGATGAAAATAAGCGCATTGGCATAAGTCAACTGGATAAATAATGTACCTGATACTGGCTCATCGTTATGATGAGTCAGCGTTGTTTTGTTTGTTAATTGAAGCTCGTCGGTATTCGCTTCTATAATCAATCAACATCATTTTTGAATCATTAACTAGAGATAAAACGTGGCAAAAAATATCCAAGCTATTCGAGGCATGAATGACTACTTGCCGGCAGATACGGTTATCTGGCAGCGTATCGAAACTATTTTGAAACGGGTACTGGCGGGTTATGGTTATAGTGAGATCCGCACACCGATTGTAGAGCAGACCCCGTTATTTAGACGGGCTATTGGGGAAGTCACTGATGTGGTTGAAAAGGAGATGTATACCTTTGATGATCGCAATGGTGAAAGTATAACCCTACGCCCTGAAAATACCGCAGGTTGTGTGCGTGCCGGTATTGAACATGGTCTGCTGTACAATCAGGAACAGCGCGTATGGTATTTAGGGCCAATGTTCCGTTATGAGCGTCCACAAAAAGGCCGTTACCGCCAATTTTATCAGTTAGGTGCTGAAGTTTTTGGTCTTCAAGGACCTGATATTGATGCCGAACTTATTTTATTGACTGCTCGTTGGTGGCGTGAGCTCGGTATTTTTGAGCATGTGACGCTTGAATTGAATTCCATTGGTTCGTTGGCGGCACGCGCTAATTATCGCGAAGCGTTGGTCGCTTTTCTTGAGCAGCATAAAGATAAGCTGGATGAAGATTGCAAACGCCGTATGTACAGCAATCCATTACGTGTTCTGGATTCAAAAAATCCAGAGGTTCAGCAACTTCTTAATGATGCGCCGGAACTGTTTAATTATCTTGATGCCGAATCAAAGGAACATTTTGCTAGCCTGTGTGCACTTCTTGATGGGGCGGGTATCAAATATCGGATTAATCAGCGTTTGGTTCGTGGCTTGGATTATTATAACCGCACGGTATTTGAATGGGTGACGACGGCACTCGGGGCTCAAGGGACGGTTTGTGCTGGTGGTCGGTACGATGGGCTGGTTGAGCAACTGGGAGGCCGACCAACGCCTGCGGTGGGGTTTGCTATGGGGATGGAACGCCTGGTTTTGCTGGTGCAAGAAATTAATCCAGTATTTGCCGCGGAGCGGTCAGTTGCAGATGTTTATCTCGCTTCTTTTGGTGAAGGTAGTCAGCAAACGGCATTGATTTTGGCTGAACAAGTACGTGATACGTTGCCCCAATTGCGTTTAATGATGAACCACGGGGGAGGGAACTTTAAGAAGCAACTGGGGCGTGCGGATAAACAAGGTGCCAAAATTGCACTGATCCTCGGTGAGGATGAAGTTCGTTCTGGTCAGGTAGCCATTAAAGATTTACGTACAGGTGAACAACAAACGTTGCCGCAAAGCGAAATTGCAGCTCGTTTGGCTGAACTGTTAGGTTAAGGAGAGACTCAGTGGAAGTCTATACCAATGAAAACGAACAAGTAGACGCGATCCGTCGCTTTTTTGCCAATAATGGTAAAGCCTTGGTTTTTGGGCTGGTGTTGGGTGCCGGGGCGTTGATTGGCTGGCGTTACTGGCAATCTCATCAGACAAATCAGTTGCAGGAAAGCGCAGAAGCTTTTGAGCGGGTAGATCAAGGATTAGTTGCCAGTACAAAAGAAGGTCATGCTGCTGCTGAAAAATTTGCCAGTGAAACTAATAACAGTTATGGCGTGATGACGCATATGCATTTGGCTCAACTTGCTGTTGAAAAGAATGAGTTAACTAAAGCAGATCAGTTTTTATCTGCGGCAGCGGGTCAGACAAAAAATGAGGATTTGCAGGCTCTGGTGAATATTCGCTTAGCTAAGGTTCAATTGGCGGAAGATAAAGCGGATGCCGCGTTGAAAACATTGGAGCAAGTCAAAGGTTCCGGTTGGGTTGCCGTCGCAGAGGATATCCGCGGTGATGCTCTGTTGAAAAAAGGTGATATTGCCGGTGCCCGCGCAGCGTATACCAAAGGTTTGAGCTCAGATTCACCACAGGCGATCAAATCGATGTTAAATCTTAAATTGAATAACTTATCCAGCTAAGGGGAATTCTTTCAATGCAACTGCGTAAAACACTCTTGGTTGGTTTGGTGGCTTCTGTTTTGCTAGCCGGTTGTTCAAGTGAGCAAGACACGGTAACAATGTCACCGTTGCCAAAGGTCGAAAATCAATTTAATCCAAACGAGGTTTGGGATAAATCTGTAGGTGATGGTGTAGGCCGTTATTATTCTCACTTAACGCCAACTTGGCAGGGTTCCGCTGTTTATGTTGCTGATCGTCATGGCATCGTTAAGGCGTTGGACATTGATAGTGGTAAAGAGATATGGTCGGTGAATCTGGCTGAAAAAGCGGGTTTCCTCTCTTCTCGTATACCTGCATTGCTCTCTGGTGGTCTGACCGTCGCGGGGGATCATCTATATGTAGGCACTGAACGTGCCAAAGTTATTGCATTGGATACCAAAGACGGCCAAGTTGTCTGGCAATCTGATGTTGCCGGTGAAGCGTTGTCGCGTCCTGTGGTGAGTGATGGTTTGGTACTGATTCATACTAGCAATGGGATGTTGCAGGCATTGAGTGAGTCAGATGGTAAAGTGCAGTGGTCCGTTAATTTGGATACACCATCATTATCATTGCGTGGTGAATCGGCACCTGCCGTGGCTTACGGTGCTGCCATCGTCGGTGGGGATAATGGCCGTGTCAACGCCGTCTTGGTTTCTCAGGGGCAGTTGATTTGGCAACAACGTATTTCTCAGGTAACCAGCTCTACAGAAATTGGTCGTCTTAATGATGTTGATACGACACCGGTTATTTCTGAGGGCGTGATATATGCAATAGCTTATAGTGGCAATCTGGTGGCGCTTGATATGCGTTCAGGTCAGATCCTCTGGAAGCGTGATTTGGGTTCAGTGAATGAGATGGTTGTTTCTGGTGATAATATCTATATTGTTGACCAAAACGATCGCGTTATGGGGCTGCGTCAAAGTGATGGCGTTACTTTGTGGACTCAGACAAAATTGCAACACCGTAATTTAACCGCGCCTGAAATGTATAATGGCTATCTGGTTGTCGGTGACAGTGAAGGTTATTTGCACTGGCTAAATATGGATGACGGTAAGTTTGTTGCTCAACATAAAGTGGATAGTTCCGGTTTAATGAGCCGTCCAGTTGTAGCCAGTGATAAATTAATGGTACAGGCGAAAGACGGTACGGTTTATCTGTTTACCCGTTGAGTATTGCTTACTGCCTGTTTACCGGAAATAAAGTAAAGCGTTAGTTATAGTCCTACGGCTCCTGAGAGAAAGAGAACAGGAGCCGTTTCGTCTTTTTAGTGTTCTGTTGTGATGAACAGTGGAGTACTAATTTCAAATTAAGTCATGAGGCATCAACAAATGATACCTGTCGTCGCTCTGGTAGGGCGCCCAAATGTGGGTAAGTCCACATTATTTAACCGTTTAACCCGTACAAGAGATGCGCTGGTAGCGGATTTTCCAGGTCTGACTCGCGACCGCAAATATGGTCGAGCTGAGGTTGAAGGGCAAGAGTTTATCATCATTGATACCGGTGGTATCGATGGTACCGAAGAGGGTGTAGAAACCCATATGGCCGCTCAATCTTTGATGGCGATTGAAGAGGCCGATATTGTTCTGTTCATGGTAGATGCTCGTGCCGGACTGATGCCAGCAGATCACGCGATAGCAAAACATCTACGTAGCCGTGAAAGAGCCACTTTTTTGGTTGCGAATAAAACCGACGGTGTTGATATTGATACCGCTATTGCTGAATTTTATTCCCTCGGATTGGGGGATATTTACTCTATTGCTGCTTCTCATGGTCGTGGCGTCACCCAACTTATTGAACGAGTACTATTGCCTTTCTCTGGTAAAGGTGAAGAAGAAGAGGTTGAGCTGACGGAGGAAGAAGCCAACGCAGCTTATTGGGCAGAGCAGGAACAGAATGAAATTGAGATGGTAGAAGAGGAGGAGGATTTTGATCCATCAACTCTGCCATTGAAATTAGCCATTGTCGGTAAACCAAATGTGGGTAAGTCTACGTTGACTAACCGTATCTTGGGTGAAGAACGGGTTGTGGTTTATGACATGCCCGGCACTACCCGTGACAGCATTTATATTCCAATGGAACGCAATGGCCGTGAATATGTCCTTATTGATACCGCAGGGGTACGTAAGCGCGGTAAAGTCACTGAAACGGTTGAAAAATTTTCAGTCATCAAAACCCTTCAAGCGATTGAAGATGCTAACGTTGTATTGCTGGTGATCGATGCGCGAGAAGGCATTTCCGATCAAGATTTGTCATTATTGGGTTTTATTCTTAATAGCGGGCGCTCGTTGGTCATTGCGGTCAATAAGTGGGATGGCATGTCGCAAGAAGATAAAGAGCGTGTGAAAGAGATGCTGGATTATCGTCTTGGTTTTGTTGACTTTGCCAGAGTACATTTTATCTCTGCTTTACATGGTAGTGGGGTGGGGAATCTGTTTGACTCGATTCTTGAGGCTTATGATTGCGCTACCCGCCGTGTCAATACTTCACTGCTAACCCGTATCATGCATATGGCCGAAGAGGATCATCAGCCGCCGATGATCCGTGGTCGCAGGGTGAAAATGAAATATGCTCATGCCGGTGGTTATAATCCACCAATCGTTGTGATCCACGGTAATCAGGTAACCGATTTGCCTGATTCTTATAAGCGTTACCTGATGAACTATTTCCGCCGATCCCTAAAGGTGATGGGGACGCCCATTCGGATTCAGTTTAAAGAAGGGGCAAATCCCTATGCTGACAAACGTAATACGTTGACACCAAATCAAATGCGTAAACGTAAACGTCTGATGGCGCATCTGAAAAAGCGTTAATTCTGATAGAAAAAGGGGTGGTGATTAACCACCCTTTTTGTCGGCGTCCCATATTTGGTTAATGATTTCTGGTGCATCTGACTCAGGAAGGGTGAAGTGATGTTCTTCATTTCCATTGACGATACTGAGCAGATAATAATCTTGATCAGGATATGGTGCTGATGGCATAGAATCGGAAAAGTCTTGTTCTATGGCTTGAAGAAATAACTGCTGTTGGTGTGAAGACAATGATTCTAAATTCACTGTTTTATCTTGGTTAAGGCCAGGTGTAGCGGCAAATCCTCCTTGTAAGGAAATTGTGATTTTACTATCATTTGTGAGTTTAAGAGTTTTATTATTCATGATATACCAAATTTTTACGGTTATTTTTCAGGTCTCTTTAGTATAGCGTGAAATTCGTCATTAACAATTTTAGTATCTTTTATTAGATATATTTTTTACAAGTCAGGTATTACAAATAATAAAATATCGCTGGCGTTAAACCAGCGATATATTTATAGATTACTCTTCAGTTTTATCTTTATTTTTATCTTTATTTTTGTCTTTATCGCCTTTGTCTCCGCCCTTATCGTCTTTATCTTCCTTCACTTTAACGCCCACTTCTGTCCAGCTATCAATTGTTGCTTTTTCAACATCCTCATCAAATAACTCACGAGCATGTTTAATTGTTAACTTGGCGAAAGATACGAAATTAGCATCTCGGGCAAGATCTTTATCCAACAATGTGTTGTACCATATTTTTCCTGCTTTCTCCCAGGAATATCCACCTAATTTTGTCGCCAGATTATAGAAGGCTTTATTAGGAATACCTGAATTAATATGAACTCCACCATTGTCTCTATAAATCGGCAGATCTTTATAATTATCCATATGACCAGGCTGTGGATCTTTACCGAGAGCTTCATCATCATATGCGCTGCCGGGGTTTTTCATTGAACGAATCCCTACACCTTTAATATCTTTGCCCAGTAATCCACTACCTATAATCCAATCTGCTTCGTCAGCTTTTTGTTTTAGATAATGTTGTTTTACTAATGAGCCAAAAACATCTGCTATTGATTCATTCAACGCGCCAGACTGGAAGAAATAGACCAGATCCGCTGTTTTCTCAATAACGCCATGAGATAATTCATGGCCTATCACATCAATAGATGTCGTGAAATCATTGAAGGTTTTGCCATCTCCGTCGCCAAATACCATTTGTCCGTTGCCCCAGAATGCATTCATATATTCTTCGCCATAATGCACAGTGGCAATCAATTTCATTCCTTTATCATCTAATGAGTTGCGATTGAAAACTTCTTTATAGAAATTGTAAGTTGCTTCTAAATATCTATATGCGTTATCAACTGATTTATCTCCGTTATCTGGATCTCCTTCATCTCGTACTAATTTTCCTGGCAACTTGCGTTTATTTTCTGCATCGTGAATAGAACGATGTATAGTTGTATTGGTAACTTTATCGTCATCGCCGGAATCATCGGAAGATTCTCTAATAACATTGTCCAACATTAAACTCTGAGTATGATTTAATGTCATTAATACTTTCTTCTTTTCATTGTCATTATTATAAATATTTTGAAGAATGTACGGCGGTATTACGCCTCTGTAGTTATTGTTTTGTATTTGCATAAAATATCTCCTGGAATAAATTTTTAGTTATTAATTAGAGGTACTCTTTAGGTACGGATTCATATTAAACATGTTTCCAGCAGATAGTCATCAGGTCCAGCCTGCTTCTTTTGTGTTAAGGGGTTGTTAATAAATTGTTAAGTTTTTTTATGTGAGGGATTCTTGCATCGGTTGTAATAAAAATATAAATAGTTAGGAATAGTTTTTTATAATATTCCTAACGTGATAAAAAATCATATCCAGCTTTTTGCTGGTAGAAAGTCGATATATAAAGCGGCTTCCGCAGATCCTGGTTCAGGGTGATAATCATATTCCCAACGTACTAATGGTGGCATGGACATTAAGATAGATTCTGTTCGTCCTCCGCTTTGTAATCCAAATAAGGTTCCTCTGTCCCAAACGAGGTTAAATTCTACATAGCGACTACGGCGATATAATTGAAATTGTCGTTCACGTTCACTCCACGATATGTCTTTCCTTTTTTCTACAATCGGTAAATAGGCAGAAAGAAAACCTTTACCTACATCTTGAGTGAAATTGAAACAATATTCAAAGTCAGGTGTATTTAAGTCATCGTAAAATAAGCCACCAATTCCACGGGCTTCGTCACGATGTTTAATATAAAAATAATTGTCACACCATTTTTTATATTTTGGATAAACATCTTCTCCATAGGGTTGACATATATTTCTGGCGGTGGTGTGCCAGTGAATAGCATCTTCCTTAAAACCATAATAAGGTGTTAAATCAAAACCCCCGCCGAACCACCATACTGGCGCTTCACCTTCTTTTTCTGCAATAAAGAACCGAACATTAGCATGACTGGTTGGTATATAGGGATTCAAAGGATGGATAACCAGAGAGACACCTATTGCTTGATAATACCGACCGGCCAGTTCAGGACGGAGAGCGGTTGCTGATGAGGGAAGTATATCTCCTGATACATGAGAAAAATTAACGCCTGCTTGTTCGAATATCGCGCCTTCTTTCATAATTCGACTACGGCCTCCGCCGCCTTTTTCTCGTTGCCAGCATTGCTCAGTAAATTTTGCTTTGCCATCTATTTGTTCCAGTTGTCGGCAAATGTCATTCTGTAATGAAAGGAAAAAAGATTTAATTTGATTAATGTTTGGTGTGTTCATGATTCTTTCCCTATTATGGTATGGTAAGCCTTATATTATAGCTGTTAGTGGAAGAGAATAGTGGAAGAGAACGCATTTTCGTATTGATTCCAGTGTTAAAGCAGAGATAATGAGAAAATAGTTATTTTCAATAAAAACAGGTTGGTTAGGGATGGAAATTCGGGTATTTCGACAAGATGATTTTGAAGAAGTGATCACCTTATGGGAACGCTGCGATTTACTTAATCCTGGTGTTGATCCTGAAGTGGATATTGAGCGTAAATTGACTCATGATCCTGACCTGTTTTTAGTCGCGGAAGTGGCTGGTGAAGTGGTTGGGACGATTATGGGGGGTTATGATGGTCATCGTGGTTCTGCTTATTATTTGGGAGTTCATCCTGAATTTCGCGGTAGGGGAATTGCGAATGCATTAATTGCCCGATTGGAAAAGAAATTGATTGCCCGTGGTTGTCCAAAAATAGTTCTTATTGTTCCTGAAGATAATGATGCCACTATCTATATGTGTGAAAAACTGGAATATGAAGATCGTTATCAAGAGAGCGTTATTTTCAGTAAGCGTTTGATTGGTGATCAGGAATATTGAGTTTATACCTTATGGGTTTCAAGATGGATCGCGACGGCAAGGGAGTGAATCCCCGGGAGCATAGCAAACTATGTGACTGGGGTGAGCGAGTGAAGCCAACGAAGAGGCAATTTGAAAGATGACGGGTATAGATATGGCTGAGTGAAAGAATCCCACTCAGCCACAAGCCATTAGTTCAATTTGGTGACTTTTTTCACGTCAACAGTCATACCATTCCACTCTTTATCGACTTCACCTTCAAGACGAACTCTATCTTGAGGCGTTATCGTTTGACCATTCCAGTATTTATGATCAACTTCTACTTCAACAATTCCTGCATTATCGCGGAATATGAAGTGATCACTGTGGATACGGGATTCAATATGCCCTTCCAGCACGACCCAACTGTCATCTCTCATATTTTTAACTTGCTGAGTGGTGGAAACTCTCGCATTTTGATCGACAAAACCACCTTGTGGTGCTGCTTGGACGGGAGGCTGTGTTGAATCGGGACCAGAAAAACCACCAAATTGCGTTTGTGAGGTTTGAGCTATTGACGGCATACTAAACAAAGTAATCAAGGCGGTGGTTATGAATATTTTTTTCATCATATTGACCTTACTAATAGTGATGATTTTTAGGGGAGCTAATGATACCGCTAAGTTGTATTTTATCAATAAAATATTAATCTAAAGTAATTAATTTAAATATTCTCAGAAACTAAAAATCAGATGTGATGTCTCAGTGCCTATCTCTGTATTGAGTCATAAGGGAACCAGTTATGCAGAAGTATATTTTAACTAACATGTTGTCAGGATTGCGTTTTGTCACAATAAGTGGTGCATTGTTACTGGCCGGTTGTACGGGTTCATCGGGTTTTTCATGGTCGAATTTGTCTCCTCTTAGCTGGTTTGGTAGCCCCTTAAAAATCTCAGATCAGGGTGTGGGAGAAATAAATGATCTGACAGCAATGAATAAAGAGGCAGTAGAGAAGGGATTGGATGGAAAATACCACTTACGCAGTGGTATGGAAACAAAAAATGGTCAATTAGTGACACTCTTTCAAGCAATGGATGGTGATCAATTGAAGATAGCGCTATTTGGTCAGGCCGATGGAAAAGTCAGTCGTATTGAAGTGCTGGATGAAGATATTGAAACTGTCTGGGGAACAAAGGTTGGTATGCCATTTTCGGCACTTTATAGCAGGGCATTTGGTGCTTGCCAAAATACGGTGAGTGAATCAGAGAAGAGCGCTATCGTCTGCGTATCCCCTCAGAGCAAACATGTTAGTTATCTGTTTACAGGTAATTGGAATGGCCCTGAAGGTTTAATTCCTTCTGATGATGTGCTGAAAAACTGGAAAGTGGAACGTATCATTTGGAAGCGATGAGAATTTCTGATTAAAATATAAACTGAGTCAGTTTGGTGAATTTGATGTTCCTCTTGCGGAGCCGTAACAGGCCCGCACTTTTCATTTAAAAACCTTATTCTTCCTGTCAGCTTATTGCGTTTCATACTTTCTAATTGCAATTTGGTATATTAAACGGTGATAGTTATCTACCCTGTTATAAATAAACTGGATACATTAGTCACTGGCGCGTTATTTGATGAAATAACGGATAAGGTGAGAAATGAAAAAGTATTCAGTAAAAAATACAATACTAAATGGACTGGTAGCAGTAACTTTATTAGGCAGCAGTCATGCCTTTGCTGTAGAGCTGTTAAACAGCTCTTATGATGTTGCGCGTGAGTTATTTTCTGCACTGAATCCTGAATTTGAAAAACAGTGGAATGAGCAGTATCCACAAGATAAATTGATAATCAAACAATCCCACGCCGGCTCCTCCAAACAAGCATTGGCAATTCTTCAGGGATTGCGGGCTGATGTGGTGACTTACAATCAGGTAACGGATGTGCAAATTTTGCATGATCGCGGCAAGCTGATCTCGGCTGATTGGCAGAACCGCCTGCCAAATAGCAGTTCACCTTACTATTCCACGATGGCGTTTCTTGTGCGTAAAGGCAACCCCAAAAATATTCGTCATTGGGATGACTTGGTGCGTCAGGATGTCAAATTAGTCTTCCCAAACCCTAAAACCTCCGGTAATGGCCGATATACTTATTTGGCTGCCTGGGGAGCTATTCAGCAGGAAAATAGTGGAGATCAAGGAAAAACTCGTGAGTGGATGAAGCGTTTCCTGAAAAATGTCGCCGTGTTTGATACTGGCGGTCGCGGGGCGACAACTTCATTTATTGAACGTGGTTTGGGTGATGTACTGATCAGTTTCGAATCTGAAGTGAACAACATTCGCAAGCAGTATGGTGATGATAAATATGAAGTGATCGTTCCACCGGTAGGTATTCTGGCAGAATTCCCTGTGGCTTGGGTTGATAAGCATATTGCGAAAAACGGTACAGAGAAAGCGGCCAAAGCTTATCTAAATTATCTTTATAGCCCACAGGCACAGCAAATTATTACCAGCTTTAATTATCGTGTCAGTGATAAAGACGTGATGGCTCAGCAGAGAGCCCGTTTTCCAGCGACCAAGCTGTTTCGATTGGAAGATCAATTTGGTGGTTGGCCGCAAGTGATGAAAACCCACTTCAATACTGGCGGCATATTGGATCAATTGCTGGCCGAGGGGCATAAGTAATGTTTTCGAGATCCAGTAAGCGAGTATTGCCTGGTTTCGGGTTAAGCTTAGGCAGTAGCCTGTTCTATACCTGCTTGATCTTATTGTTGCCTCTGAGTGCATTAGTTGTGCAGCTTTCCAGTATGACTTGGGAACAGTATTGGCAAGTGATTGCTAATCCCCAAGTTGTGGCGGCTTACAAAGTGACATTATTGGCAGCCGCGGTTGCCAGCTTGTTTAACGCGGTGTTTGGTATGCTGATGGCATGGGTTTTAACCCGCTATCGTTTCCCTGGCCGTAGTTTATTAGATGGTTTGATGGATCTCCCTTTTGCGTTACCTACGGCGGTAGCGGGATTGACATTGGCGACGCTATTCTCCGTTAGTGGTTGGTATGGCTCTTTGCTTGGGCACTTCGATGTAAAAGTAGTGAATACTTGGTTGGGTATTGCGGTGGCGATGGCGTTTACAAGCCTGCCATTTGTAGTGCGAACTATTCAGCCGGTACTTGAAGAGCTAGGGCCAGAATATGAAGAAGCAGCTCAAACATTAGGAGCTAATCGTTGGCAAGCTTTCAGGCGGGTTGTATTGCCAGAATTGTCTCCTGCTTTAATTGCGGGTACAGCACTCTCTTTTACCCGCAGTTTGGGGGAGTTTGGTGCCGTGATCTTTATTGCTGGCAATATTGCATGGCAAACAGAAGTGGTATCGCTGATGATTTTCATCCGCTTACAGGAGTTTGATTACCCCGCGGCCAGTGCTATCGCATCAGTTATATTGGCAATATCCCTGATCTTACTATTTAGCATTAATATTCTGCAAAGCCGCTTTGGTAAACGGATTGGAGGGCATTAATGGTTGAATTATCTGAATCTCATGTAGAGCAACGACTACCTATAAATTGGGGTAAATGGACGTTGATCATAACAGGCGTATTGTTTTCAATCTTACTGTTAGTGATCCCCATTGTCTGGATATTTATGACCGCCTTTTCTAAAGGAGTTGAGGTAGTCACTGAGAATCTTTTAGATCCTGACATGTTGCATGCCATCTGGTTAACGATACTGATCGCATTAATTACCGTTCCGGTAAACCTAATTTTTGGCGTCATGATCGCTTGGTTGGTGACGCGTTTTCAGTTTCCGGGGCGACAATGTTTATTGACATTGATCGATATTCCGTTCGCTGTTTCGCCGGTCGTAGCTGGGCTGCTCTACTTATTGTTTTATGGTTCGAATGGTTGGGCAGGAAGTTTGCTGGAGCCCTATGATATCCAATTGATGTTTTCCTGGCCGGGGATGGCCTTGGTGACGATATTTGTGACTTGTCCGTTTGTTGTTCGAGAGCTGGTGCCGATGATGCTTAGTCAGGGGAGCCAGGAGGATGAAGCTGCCATTTTATTGGGAGCGTCTGGTTGGAAAATGTTTTGGCGGGTGACATTGCCTAATATCCGTTGGGCGTTGTTATACGGTGTGGTTTTAACCAATGCCCGGGCGATTGGTGAATTTGGTGCTGTTTCAGTGGTATCCGGCGCTATTCGTGGTGAAACTTACACTTTGCCGTTGCAGGTTGAGCTACTGCATCAAGATTACAACACCGTAGGGGCATTTACTGCGGCGGCATTGTTGGCATTGATGGCAATTATCACTTTGATTGTTAAAAGTGCTTTGCAGTGGCGGTTAAGCCGCCAACATGGTTAAGGTAGGAGCAGAATATGAGTATTGAAATTAACAATATCAGTAAATATTTTGGTCGGACTCAGGTTCTGAGCGATGTCACTCTGAATATTTTTTCTGGAGAAATGGTTGCTCTGCTTGGTCCGTCAGGCTCCGGTAAAACAACCTTATTGAGGATTATTGCTGGTCTGGAACAACAAACCGAGGGGAAACTGAGTTTCCACGGGCAAGATGTTAGCTGTATGCATGCTAAAGATCGGCAAGTTGGATTCGTATTTCAGCATTATGCACTGTTTCGGCATATGACCGTGTTTGATAATGTTGCTTTTGGATTGACTGTACTGCCACGACGTAGGCGTCCGAATATGGCGGCTATCCGCCGTAAGGTTATGGAGTTGCTGGAGATGGTGCAATTGACGCATCTTGCTGAACGCTATCCATCGCAACTTTCTGGTGGGCAAAAGCAGCGGGTAGCGTTGGCAAGAGCATTGGCTGTTGAACCACAAATTCTATTACTTGATGAACCGTTTGGCGCACTGGATGCGCAGGTAAGAATGGAATTACGCCGTTGGCTACGCCAGCTCCATGAAGAACTTAAATTTACCAGTGTCTTTGTCACTCACGATCAGGAAGAAGCGATGGAAGTGGCTGACCGGGTTGTTGTCATGAGACAAGGGAATATTGAACAGGTCGCTACGCCACAAGAGGTATGGCGTTATCCGGCAAGCCGTTTTGTGATGGAGTTTCTAGGGGAGGTCAATCATTTTGATGGTGAGATTAAAGGCACGCAGCTATTGATTGGCGGACAGCACTTACCTCTCAATGTGACGCCAATCCATCAGGGGAATGTCGATGTATTCCTACGTCCGTGGGATATCATGATGAACTTGCAACCGACACCTTCCAGCCCGTTGCCGGTACAAGTGACTGAGGTCAGTCCTAGAGGGCATTTCTGGCAGCTTTCGGTCCAGCCTCTAGGTTGGCATCATGAGTCGGTTGCTGTTATTTGGTTTGATGAAACTTCAGTACCTACAAGAGGAAGCCGTTATTTTATTGGTGGCACTGAAGCGCGTTTGTATGCGGGTGATAAACAATTGCAAACATTGAGTTTAGCCCAAACTGCCTGATAATTATTTGGATTTGGTTGGTACCATTTTGCTCATCTCCTTACCGCCAGGGATGGGCATTTTTTATTTAAGGTCTTGCGATATGTGTCTGAATATGGTTATTTCGCTGTTCTATTAAATAAAATTTGGGTAATAGCTGTGGCAAGCTTGGAACATTTTATAGGTAATACCCCGCTGATAAAATTACAACGAATCACCGATAAGCTTGGGGTGGAAATATGGGTGAAACTTGAAGGTAATAATCCGGCAGGCTCGATAAAAGATAGAACCGCGCTATCAATGATTCAGCAAGCTGAATTGCGCGGTGAGATTTCTCCCGGTGACGTATTGATTGAAGCCACTAGCGGAAATACGGGTATTGCGTTGGCAATGATTGCCGCAGTAAAAGGTTATCATCTTAAGTTACTTATGCCTGATAATATGAGCCTTGAGCGTCAGGCTTCTATGCGAGCTTATGGCGCAGAACTGATTTTGGTGAGTAGAGCAATGGGCATGGAAGGTGCACGTGATTTAGCTCAGCAAATGGAACGTAATGGTGAAGGTAAAGTTCTTGATCAATTCAATAACCCGGATAATCCTTTAGCGCATTTTACGACGACAGGGCCTGAAATTTGGCAACAGACGCAAGGGCGTATTACGCATTTTGTTTCCAGTATGGGAACGACGGGAACCATTACCGGTGTTAGTCGTTATTTAAAAAGCCAGTCTAATCGTGTACAGATTATTGGCTTGCAACCGGCGGAGAATAGCCATATTCCCGGTATTCGCCGCTGGTCGCCGGCTTATTTGCCTGGCATTTTCCGCAAAGAGTTAGTTGATCAAGTGCTGGATATCACTCAGCAGGAAGCTGAAGATACCATGCGTTTGTTAGCTCAGAAAGAAGGCATTTTCTGTGGAGTCAGTTCCGGCGGTGCTGTTGCTGGAGCATTAAGTGTTGCAGCGCAAAATCCAGGTTCTGTCGTTGTTGCCATTATCTGCGACCGTGGCGACAGATATCTTTCTACCGGAGTATTTAATTAATCTGGTTATATATTTATACCCAATGGATTTCAAGATGGATCGCGACGGCAAGGGAGCGAATCCCCGGGAGCATAGATAACGATGTGACCGGGGTGAGTGAGTGCAGCCAACAAAGAGGCAACTTGAAAGATAACGGGTATAGCGTGAGTAGAGTAAAAGAGGCGGTAAGCTCTGCTCACACCAGCCAATTTTCACGGGAAAATGATGTAAATCGAAAATAAGGGATAAAAAAACAGCCGTCATTGTCGGCCGTTTTTTAAGATGAAAATGGTATTGTGACAGTTAAAGTATTACTACTTTTTAATCCGCATAATGGGGGTTTCACCAACAGTGACAGAACCGCTCAACTTGGATAACTCTTTAATCTCATCCATGTTGGAAATAACAACGGGTGTCAGGGTCGATTTTGCTCTTTCTTCAAGGAGTTTAAGATCGAACTCCAAAACTAAATCGCCTTTTTGTACACGCTGACCTTCCTCAGCAATACGCTTAAAGCCTTCGCCTTTAAGTTCAACCGTATCAATACCAAAATGGACAAATAGCTCAATACCGCTGTCCGATTCGATAGAAAATGCATGGTTGGTTTCAAATATTTTACCGATTGTTCCATCAACTGGTGCAACTATTTTATTGCCAGCGGGTTTTATAGCGATACCGTCGCCGACAATTTTCTCGGCGAAAACAACATCTGGAACATCTTCAATATTGACAATCTCACCAGATAAAGGTGCGATAATTTCAATAGTGCCGCTGTTTTTTTTATCATCTGAAACTAGAGATTTCAGTTTATCAAACAGACCCATGAATCTTCTCCTAATTGTTTATACTGGACCGCGTTTTAACCGATATTGTTAGCAAAGTGTTTTTTCTTTGATGAAGGTATCAACCAATTCTATCAACCCCTGAGCGGTAGACTGAGACAAGGCTTGCTCAGCTAGCGCTTTTGCATCTTCGTAACGCGTATTACGAATGATTTTCTTGATGCGGGGAATAGAAATCGCACTCATACTAAACTCATCCAGCCCCATGCCTAATAGCAACAATGTAGCACGTTCATCACCTGCAAGCTCGCCACACATCCCCGTCCATTTACCTTCAGCGTGTGAAGCATCGATGGTTTGCTTAATCAGGCTCAATACTGCTGGTAGCATCGGGTTATAAAGATGAGAAATCAACTCGTTACCGCGGTCTACAGCAAGAGTATACTGAGTTAGATCGTTTGTCCCAATACTGAAAAAGTCAACTTCTTTTGCCAGGTGATGAGCAATAACTGCGGAAGCTGGTGTTTCTACCATCACACCCACTTCGATCGCTTCATCAAATTTTTTGCTTTCTTCGCGAAGCTGGTCTTTCAGTAATTCAAGTTCTGCTTTCAGCTCCTGTACTTCTTCTACAGAAATAATCATTGGAAACATAATACGTAGCTTACCGAAAGCAGATGCACGTAAGATAGCACGTAACTGAGAATGTAAGATCTCTTTTCGATCAAGGCAAATACGAATTGCACGCCAACCGAGGAATGGATTCTCTTCTTTCGGTAGATTCATGTAGGGCAGATTTTTATCACCACCGATATCCATCGTACGTATAATAACCGCTTGGCTGCCCATTGCTTCGGCTACAGCTTTATAAGCTTGGAATTGTTCTTCTTCTGTTGGCAGCGCGTCACGATCCATAAACAGAAATTCTGTACGGTATAAACCGACCCCTTCGGCACCATTGCGCTCAGCGCCGATCACATCACGGACAGTACCGATATTGGCACAGACTTCAACCTGATGCCCATCAAGGGTGATTGCCGGGAGATCTTTCAACTTTGCAAGTTCAGTTTTTTCTGCCAGATATTCGTTTTTGGTCTTTTTTAGTTGTTCAATTTCTGCATCAGATGGATTGATATAAATATGGCTATTTACCGCGTCTAGGATTAAATAATCACCATTCTGGATTGTCGTCGTCGCCTGGGTGGTACCCACGATCGCTGGCAGTTCAAGAGAGCGGGCCATGATTGAGGTGTGGGAAGTTCGACCACCTAAATCGGTGATAAAACCGAGCACTTTTTCCAGATTGAGTTGTGCGGTTTCCGATGGCGTCAGATCGTTGGCAACCAGAATGACTTCCTCTGAAATTGAGCCAAGATCAACAATGGGCATGCCCAGAATGTTTTTCAGCAAGCGTTTACCGATATCACGCACGTCTGTGGCGCGTTCTTTCAGGTATTCATCATCCAATTCTTCAAGGGCTTGGGCCTGAGTTTCGATGACAGAATAGACTGCGGCATCCGCAGTTTTGAAATCGTTTTTGATTAACGAAATAATTTCTTGTTCAAGTTCTTCATCTTCCAATAGCATGATATGCCCTTCGAAGATTTCAGCTTTTTCTTCTCCGAGGTTTTTGGCTGCTATATTCTTGATGATTTCTAGCTGAGATGAGGCTTTTTCACGGCCTTGCTTGAAATGGGAAATTTCTTGTTCAACTTGTTCTTGGCTGATTTTTTTCTGAGTAACAATAATGGGGTCTTCTTTCAGTAATAGTGCTTTACCGAAAGCGATGCCTGGTGATACTAATATGCCTGAAATCATGATGTTACCTAACTACTAATAATTATTCTTTAAAGAGCCAGCCCGCAGATGGTTTGCTGTTTTAGGACATGCATTTAAACTGATACCCCCAGATAAAAGTTTATCCGGGGATGAGGAACGGCTAAGTGAATACCTGTCTATTCACAATCTCTGAATCTTGACTGGCTTTGCGGTCAACGGAAAATTATTCCAGTTCTGCCATCAACTTAACCAAATGCTCGATTGCTTTTTGCTCATCTTCGCCTTCAGCAGAAATGGTCACTACAGTGCCTTGAGTGAGTCCCAAAGTTTGTAGCTTAAACAGGCTTTTAGCACTGGCAGTTTTACCACCGGAAGTCAGTGTAATGTCGGAGGCGAAACTTTTGGCTTCTTTAACAAACTGTGCAGCGGGACGGGTGTGTAGGCCATTTGGCGCAGTAATAGTGACTTCTTGCTGGAACATAACGTTTCCTCAATAACTTAGATTTTTGCTATGTAAGTTAAGAACTTGTAATGGACAAATTTTAACTTGAGTGTTTATTCACTGCCTATCCCATTTAAGACGGTTTTACTTACTTAAAGAGTGAACTGAGTAATGTTCTGGTAAAAGCAATAAATCGCTCCTGAACGCTCTTTAGTACGACCCGTAAGTTCCGGGTCATGCGTGCTGTCTGTATTCATTTTTACGGGTAAGAATGAACAGCACTAACGACGTCTACTGAGACAGACTCTCAGGTCGATAATGTAATAAAAATTTTTATTCATTATCAAAAAAATTGTTCTTTTCGATGCTTCTGGTTGATAGTTTGAAGTAAAGATAGATCGTGGAACTACTTAACTGAAACTACTACTCCTGCTAATTAATTTCGAGCATCGAAATAATTATTATTGGTTAAATACTAGACCCATTGTAAGAAATCATCTGGCAAAGTGTAAAAGTTTGATCTACCACACAGAAAAAGCACCATTTAGGTGCTTTTTTATCAATAAATCTAAGTAACTTACTTAAAAACTTTTATTCATCAGACAAGTCAGTAAACAGTACACTGCTTAGATAGCGTTCACCTGATGAAGCCAGAATGACGACGATATTTTTGTCTTTATATTCCGGTTCCTGAGAAAGTTTCACCGCTGCTGCAACGGCGGCACCAGAGGAGATACCTACCAGAATACCCTCTTTCACCATGATTTCACGTGCGGTTTTAATCGCTTCCTCACCGCTGATTTTGAAAACGCGATCAACCAACGTCAAATCAAGGTTATCTGGAATGAAACCTGCACCAATACCTTGAATCTTATGGGGACCCGGTTTCACTTCTTCACCGGCCAGAGTCTGGCTGATGACGGGTGATTCTTCTGGTTCTACGGCAACCGCGGTGATATTTTTACCTTTGGTGTTTTTCAGGTAACGGGTAACGCCTGTTAATGTCCCGCCAGTCCCTACACCGGTAACAAATACATCCACTTCACCGTCTGTGTCTTCCCAGATTTCTGGACCTGTGGTTTTTTCATGGATTTCCGGGTTTGCCGGATTGCTGAACTGTTGCAGAATAATATAACGATCGGGATCGCTGGCTTTAATTTCATTGGCTTTCTCAATGGCACCTTTCATGCCTTTAGCGCCTTCCGTCAGCACCAGTTGCGCTCCCAATGCTTTCAATAGCTTGCGGCGCTCAATACTCATGGTTTCTGGCATGGTCAGCGTTAATTTGTAGCCCCGAGCGGCGGCAACATAAGCAAGTGCTATCCCGGTATTACCGCTGGTAGGTTCTACCAACTCTTTCCCCGGTTGTAGGATACCGCGTTTTTCAGCATCCCAAATCATATTGGAACCAATGCGACATTTTACACTAAAACTTGGGTTACGGGATTCTACTTTTGCCAGAATACGCCCATTGCCAAAGTGTCTTAGGCGAATTAACGGGGTACGACCAATAGTCAAAGAATTATCTTCGTAAATTTTACTCATACTCGTCTTTCAACTCCCTTTAGTGATATACGGTCAACAATACGCCAACAACTGGTTAATGGAAATATAACTTAAATATATTTTTATTGTCTAAAAGAATAACTTAAATGAATATTACGACATAATACGAGGAGCATGTTGGTCTCGATAAAGATCGACCCACATTGCTGTTGCCGCGCATACGGCAATAGGCATAATCACCAAATTGATAATGGGTATCATGGTTAAAATACTCACTGTTGCGCCAAATTGCAGATTAATTATTTTGTTTTGGCGAAGGGCACTACGCATTGTTGGAAAACTGACTTTGTGGTTATCAAAGGGGTAATCACAATACTGAATCGATAGCATCCAGGCACTGAAAATAAACCAGAGCACAGGTGCGGCAGTCTGCCCGATAACAGGAATAAAATAGAGTAGCAGTAACACCAGAGCGCGTGGAATATAGTAGCACAGCTTAGTTAATTCCCGTTTCAGGATACGTGGAACATCTTTGAAGAGTGCTAAAGCGCCGGTATCTGGAGCGGGGATTCCTGTTAAATCCGCTTCAAGTTTCTCTGCCAGCAACCCATTGAATGGCGCTGCGATAAAATTCGCTATTGTGCTGAAAAAATAAGTAAAAATCAGCAAAACAGAAAATACGGCCAGCGGCCATAAAATATAACTGAGCCATTGCATCCAATCCGGTACTTTGCTCACTATCCAAGGGATCCAGTTCTCCAGTTTCTGATAGAGCCACCAAAATGAACCGCCGAGAAACAAAATATTTGCCAACAAAGGCAATAGGACAAATCTTTTAATGCCTGGGCGAGTAATTAATTTGCAACCTTGCATCAAATACTGAAAGCCGCTCAAATTTTTTGGCGATTTTGTCAAATTCAGCATACTTCCTATTCTCTCTTGTGTGATTGAAACGCTATCATATAGGTAGGATTTTCGACTGACTAGTATTGTTCTGTATAAAAAGAGTGCAAAAGAGGCTTATTAGGCATCTTTCTGATAAGAAAAGTGTGTATAAGCTTGCACTTGTGTTATTTGACAAATACAGTTAATACAGAAAATATTCCGCCGTGGTGGCATACTTAATTAAACAACAGAGATAGCAATGATGCAGGATTTGCGTCTGATATTAATCATTGTTGGTGCGATAGCAATAATAGCTTTGCTGTTACATGGGTTGTGGACCAGCCGTAAAGAGCGTTCTTCGCTTTTTCGTGATCGCCCAGTTAAACGTCATAAACATGATCGTCAGAATAGTTTCGTCGATGACAGTGACGATGAAGCATTCGACAGTCAGCAAAAGCCTTATGCCCATAAGCAGGTGAAATCTCATCAGGAGTATAATGCTGAGCCAGCTATTGAGCGCCGTCAGAAAAAGTTGACTGAAATTGATTCTGCAACACCTGAAGAAAGCGATGATCCATTACTGGCGGGCCGTCAGCCTGAAACGACAGCGAGAAGGGCCGCGATAGAAGAGCCGGAACCCCAACTCGGTCTGTTTGAATTCGAAGAGCAGAATGAGGCTGAAAAAAACGGATCTGCGATTGAAGAAAAGTCTCAGGAGGCGGTTGGCGAAAAAGAAGCTCAGACCAAAGTGAAAGAAATTGTTTTGGTTCTTCACGTAGCAGCACACCACGGCCAGGAATTGAATGGTGAATCCTTGCTGCAAAGTATTCTACAATCTGGCTTCCAGTTTGGGGAAATGCAGATTTTTCACCGTCATGTGAATCCATCAGGTAGTGGCCCGGTCCTGTTTAGTCTGGCAAATATGGTGAAACCGGGTTCATTTAATCCTGAAACAATGGCTGATTTTACGACTCCAGGGGTTTCCATGTTTATGGTGGTCCCTTCTTACGGAGAATCTAGTCAGAATTTTAAGCTGATGTTGCAAGCGGCTCAGCGTATTGCTTCTGATGTTGGGGGTGTGGTGCTTGACGATGAGCGGAAAATGCTGACACCGCAAAAAATCGAATTGTATAAGGCGCGTATTCGCAGCACACTTGGTGTTCAGGTATAATCAATTTATCGAATGCTCAAGCCCCCGCCAGTCGGGGGCTTTTTATCGCTGGTTATAAATCATGAAATCAACTGCTCAACAAATAGAAAAGCTCAGAACAACACTGCGTCATCATGAATATCTGTATCACGTCATGGATGCACCAGAGATCCCTGATGCAGAATATGATCGGTTAATGCAGGAATTGAAGGATCTTGAAGGACAGCACCCTGAGTTGATTACATCAGATTCACCAACGCAGCGGGTTGGAGCCGCTCCTTTGGCGGCTTTTGAACAAGTCCGTCATGAAATTCCTATGTTGTCACTGGATAACGTATTTGATGAAGAGAGTTATCTGGCGTTTGATAAGCGGGTGCGTGACCGCCTGAAAGAGACTCAAGATTTAGTTGTGTGCTGTGAGCTGAAATTGGATGGTTTGGCGGTCAGCCTGTTGTATGAAAATGGCGAGTTGGTACGGGCTGCAACCCGTGGTGATGGTACAACAGGGGAAAATATTACATCAAATATACGGACTATCGGTGCAATTCCGCTGCGTCTGTTCGGCGAAAATATTCCAGCTCGTATTGAAATTCGCGGTGAAGTTTTCATGCCGCAAAAAGGGTTTGAGAAACTGAATGAAGAAGCCCGTCGCACGGGTGCAAAAGTATTTGCTAACCCACGTAATGCGGCGGCTGGCTCGTTGCGTCAGCTCGATCCCCGTATTACGGCTAAACGTCCATTATCTTTCTTCTGTTATGGTGTTGGTGTATTGGAGGGTGGGGAGTTACCAGCCAGTCACTACGAACGATTGATACAGTTTAAGAAATGGGGATTGCCGGTCAGCGATAAAGTTAAAGTTTGTACCGATAGTCAACAGGTTATTGATTTTTATCATGATATTGTAAACCAACGTGCCGCATTGGGGTTTGATATCGATGGTGTCGTTGTCAAAGTCAATTCGCTGGAATTACAAGAAACATTAGGCTTTGTTGCCCGTGCGCCACGTTGGGCAACGGCATTCAAATTTCCTGCTCAGGAACAAATGACGATTGTTCGTGATGTTGAGTTTCAGGTTGGTCGTACTGGTGCGATCACACCAGTAGCACGTCTGGAACCAGTACTGGTCTCTGGTGCGACGGTCAGTAATGCAACATTGCATAATGCGGATGAGATTGAACGTTTGGGTTTGCGGATTGGCGATACGGTCATTATCCGTCGTGCTGGAGATGTCATTCCACAAGTTGTTGGTGTTTTGGAAGAGAGAAGGCCACAGGACAGTAATGAAGTTGCTTTCCCTGAACATTGCCCGGTATGTGGGGCAGATATTGAAAGGATTGAAGGTGAAGCGGTAGCGCGTTGCACGGGGGGATTGGTGTGCGGTGCTCAGCGTAAAGAGGCACTTAGACATTTTGTTTCTCGCCGGGCGATGGATGTTGACGGTATGGGAGAAAAGATTATCGATCAGCTAGTAGATAAAGAATATGTCGAAACTCCGGCTGATCTTTTCAGGCTGACGGCAGGCAAGTTGACTGGGCTTGATCGCATGGGGCCGAAATCAGCCCAGAATGTGGTAGATGCGTTGGAAAAAGCGAAAAAAACCACCTTTGCCCGTTTCCTTTATGCGTTGGGTATCCGTGAAGTTGGGGAAGCGACCGCCGCTAATTTGGCCGCTCACTTTGGTGAACTAGATAAATTACGTTCCGCTGATGAGGAAGCATTGAAAGAGGTTCAGGATGTTGGTGAAGTGGTGGCGAAGCATGTTGTTAACTTCTTCATTGAACCTCACAACCAGGCAGTTATTGACGATTTGATTGATAATATCGGTATCAACTGGGAACCGGTAATCGTAACGAAAGCTGAAAAGATTGACAGCCCATTTTCGGGTAAAACAGTTGTGCTGACAGGTTCATTGCATCAGTTATCTAGGGATGAAGCCAAAGCTAAACTTGTTGCACTTGGAGCAAAAGTGACGGGCAGCGTTTCTAAGAAAACAGATTTGGTGATTGCGGGTGAAGCCGCCGGTTCAAAATTAGCTAAAGCTAATGAGTTAAATATTCCGGTTATTGATGAAGAAGAAATGATCCGTTTATTGGGCGAATAACTTTTTGTTTACATACTGATTATTGAGAGTTTTTCTCAATAATCAGTTATACGCTATTAACGTGTTTTTAACCCTTATCGTATACGATTCAGCTAAAAATGTGATCAGACGCATTAAGTAAAGATTTACAGTAAGAATTATTTCAGTCTAATGTGATATCTATACCCTATGGATTTCAAGATGGATCGCGACGGCAAGGGAGTGAATCCCCGGGAGCATAAATAACGATGTAACCGGGGTGAGCGAGTGCAGCCAACAAAGAGGCAGCTTGAAAGATGACGGGTATATACGTATTTGATCGCCTTTTATTACATAGAATGTGTTGATAAAAACTTGCTTTCTATCGTGTTTGGAGTGTGATATGTCTCAAATCCTGCATTTCTTTTTAGCTTTGATTGTCATTGGCGGCCTTGCTATTTTGGCGAGTAGCGACCGTAAAAGTATTCGCCCTCGTTATGTTATTCAATTGCTTGTTATTGAACTTATCTTGGCTTGGTTTTTCCTGAATTCAGGTATTGGTCAGGAATTTGTCATGAGATTTGCTGGTTTATTTGAGCATTTACTGAAATATGCGGGTGAAGGGACTGAGTTCATTTTTGGCGGCATGATGGATGCAAAACTGGCATTCTTCTTTCTGAATGTATTGTGTCCGATTATCTTTATTTCTGCGTTGATTGGTATTTTGCAGCATATCAAACTATTGCCAATCATCATCCGGGTTATTGGTACTCTGCTGTCTAAAGTCAACGGCATGGGTAAACTGGAATCATTTAACGCGGTCAGTTCTCTGATACTTGGGCAGTCTGAAAACTTTATTGCTTATAAAGATGTACTGGGAAAAATGTCTGAGCGTCGCATGTACACGATGGCTGCGACTGCAATGTCAACGGTTTCTATGTCGATCGTTGGGGCCTACATGCAAATTTTAGCGCCTAAATATGTTGTAGCGGCATTGGTGCTTAATATGTTCAGTACCTTTATCATCCTATCGCTGATTAATCCGTATGCTGTTGACAGTGAAGAAGATATTCAGATGAGCAATCTCCACGAAGGCCAAAGTTTTTTCGAAATGCTAGGTGAATATATTTTGGCGGGTTTCAAGGTGGCTCTCATTGTGGCTGCGATGTTGATTGGTTTCATTGCCCTGATTGCGGCGATTAATGCGCTGTTCAGCATGGTGTTTGAGAAGGACTTTCAGGAAATGCTCGGCTACGTATTTTATCCATTTGCTTGGGTGATTGGGATTCCCACAGATGAAGCATTACGGGTTGGTAGCGTCATGGCAACCAAATTGGTTGCTAACGAATTTGTGGCAATGCACAGCTTACAATCCATTGCGACAGAGCTTTCTCCTCGTTCACAAGGTATTTTGTCGGTATTCCTGGTTTCTTTTGCTAACTTCTCTTCTATTGGGATTGTGGCCGGTGCGATTAAAGGCTTGAATGAGAAACAGGGTAATATTGTTTCCCGCTTTGGTTTGAAACTATTATTTGGTTCAACGCTTGTCAGTTTCTTGTCTGCGGCTATTGCCGGTTTGGTACTGTAAAAAATGATGTTTTATCGTGGAATATTGCATCATGGATGATGCAGATTCCCTTTCACCTATTTCTCCTTATAGACGTGCAAATTATGGAAAAAGAGAACCTGATAGAAATTGCTAATACTGCAATGCCGTTCGGTAAATACAAAGGGCGTATGCTCATTGACTTACCGGAAGAGTATTTATTGTGGTTCGCTCGTAAGGGGGAATTTCCACAAGGTAAATTGGGTGCGCTGATGGAGATGACTTTAGCAATAAAACTAGAGGGATTAGATTCGTTGGTGAAACCATTGAAAAAAGGCTAGCCAAGGTTGGCGTTTGTTTTTTATTCGATGATAGTGGTTAGATTATGGTAACAACCAAAAGGCCCTGAAAGCATGGCTTTCAGGGCCTGATAATTTTGGTGGAGCTAAGCGGGATCGAACCGCTGACCTCTTGCATGCCATGCAAGCGCTCTCCCAGCTGAGCTATAGCCCCACGAGTGTGGCATTTCCTAATTTTAGTACCAAACACCTTGATTCAATATAAAGGATTTGGTGGAGCTAAGCGGGATCGAACCGCTGACCTCTTGCATGCCATGCAAGCGCTCTCCCAGCTGAGCTATAGCCCCAATCAAAATTAATGGAACGGGGCGCATAATATGAAACCCTGCAAATACTGTCAACGGCTAACTTATCATTCTCACAACAAGCGTTGAAAAAGCCATCAATTCTATGATCACAAAGACTGAGCAATGGGTTGAAGAGAAATAGAAGGTGTTTGGGAAAGTGGTAAAAAGGCAGCAATTAAATGAGATTTTTTGAAAACAGAAAGGCATCACATGTGATAAGTGATGCCTTTGATGTATTAATTAAGATTGAGTTTCACGTTGAGCAATAAACTCCAGCGCTTGATTAATACGGGATAAAGTACGGGTTTGCCCGATAGCATGAATAGTGACATCCACACCTGGGGATTGACCTGCACCGGTAGCAGCAACACGCAGTGGCATACCAATTTTACCCATACCGACTTCCAGCTCATCAGCGGTGGATTGAATGGCATGATGCACATTTTCTGGTGTCCAATCAGCAATTGAAGCCAGCTTTGCATGGACAACTTCAAGAGGCTGACGGGCAACTGGGCGCAAATGTTTCTTCGCTGCATCGGCATCAAATTCAGCAAAATCTTCATAGAAGTAGCGGCAGGATTCAGCCATCTCTTTCAGCGTCTTACAGCGTTCGCCCAGTAATTTAATCAGATCAACCAACTGTGGACCATTGCGGGTATCAATACCTTGTTGCTCCATGTGCCATGCTAGATGAACGGCAACTTTCTCTGGAGGCAGGGTATTAATATAGTGGTGGTTCAGCCATTGCAGTTTTTCTGTATTGAATGCGCTGGCGGATTTATTAATAGCATCCAGGCTGAACAACTCAGTCATTTCTTCAATGCTGAAAATTTCTTGATCACCGTGTGACCAACCCAAACGAACCAGATAATTCAGCAGTGCTTCTGGCAGGTAGCCATCATCACGGTATTGCATAACGCTTACTGCACCGTGACGTTTGGACAATTTTTTACCATCATCACCGAGGATCATCGAAACGTGAGCATATTCTGGTACGGGAGCGCCGAGTGCTTTCAGAATATTAATTTGGCGAGGTGTATTATTGATATGGTCTTCACCGCGGATGACATGGGTGATCTCCATATCCCAGTCATCGATAACAACACAGAAATTATACGTTGGCGAGCCATCGGTACGACGGATAATCAGATCATCAAGTTCCTGATTGCTGAACTCAATGGGGCCTCGGATCTGATCATTAAAAATAACAGAACCTTCCTGTGGATTGCGGAAACGGACAACATGGGGTTGATCTGGGTCATGTTGACATGGATTATCACGGCAACGGCCGTCATAACGCGGTTTCTCGCCATTTGCCATTTGAGTTTCCCGCAACTCTTCCAGATGTTCTTTAGAACAATAGCAGCGATAAGCACTGCCTTGTTCTAGCATGTGATCGATCGCCTGATTATAACGATCAAAGCGTTTCGTCTGATAATAAGGGCCTTCATCCCAATTCAGATTTAACCAGTTCATACCGTCCATAATGGCATTGATAGCTTCCTGAGTTGAGCGTTCAAGGTCAGTATCTTCGATACGCAATACAAATTCGCCTTTGTTATGGCGGCTATATAACCAGGAATAAAGTGCGGTACGAGCACCGCCAACATGGAGATAGCCAGTTGGGCTTGGTGCGAAACGGGTTTTAATTTTACTCATCGGGGATTGCCTTAATTACGTTTCACTTTTCAATGAACGTTATTGGTGATTTAAAGTAATAAAAGTGGGGGTTATTTTATCACTGCACCTTAATTCCTCAATGCTGTTAACGGGGAGTTGTTGAGAAAAGTCAGTGTATTTGTCTAAACTGTACCCTATAGTGATGATAATTATCTCACCCTTGTTTAATTTTGAGACGAACGATATTTTTCTCTAGAAAAAGCGTTGACTCACTCTGAACTATCCCTATAATGCGACTCCATCACGACGGGGCGATTAGCTCAGTTGGTAGAGCATCTCCCTTACAAGGAGGGGGTCATCAGTTCGAATCTGGTATCGCCCACCATCTCGTTGTGATAAGAATGATTTTATGATTGGGCGATTAGCTCAGTTGGTAGAGCATCTCCCTTACAAGGAGGGGGTCATCAGTTCGAATCTGGTATCGCCCACCAATCATAAATTCAGTGGTATAAGCAGTAATAGTCATCATGAAGTGGGCGATTAGCTCAGTTGGTAGAGCATCTCCCTTACAAGGAGGGGGTCATCAGTTCGAATCTGGTATCGCCCACCACTTCATTAAGATTGTTTCAGGCGGTATCACATATCTTTGGTGCGGGTCGTTAGCTCAGTCGGTAGAGCAGTTGACTTTTAATCAATTGGTCGCAGGTTCGAATCCTGCACGACCCACCACTCCCAAAGATATTCAGAGTAGTTCTCCTATAGATGGGTCGTTAGCTCAGTCGGTAGAGCAGTTGACTTTTAATCAATTGGTCGCAGGTTCGAATCCTGCACGACCCACCATCTCAAAAAGATAAAATTGCATAATCTAATCATACAGACGGGTCGTTAGCTTAGTCGGTAGAGCAGTTGACTTTTAATCAATGGATCGCAGGTTCGAGCCGAGCGAAGCGAGACAACAGCGCGTGAGCGCTGGCCCGATATGAATATTAAAGGCCATCGGATGGTTAATCCGATGACCTTAGCTACGTTTCCGTTATCTATTTCAGAAATGTGCGGATCAATTCTAAAAGCGCAACTAATGCTTTGAGAACGATGATAGCAGTATCAATAAAGGCTTTGAATGCTTTCATCCGTTTTGCTCCTGTTAGGGAGCGCGATTTACCCAGCCATTGCCTTTACACTGCCTGTCTGGCTGGTTCTCATCAGTGTTAGTTGAAGAGTAACGCGCTCTGACTGAGGCACTGAATCAGCACCACCTGTACTTCAGTCAGGGCTTAAGAAAACTTGCGTAGTAGATACACGGTCAGAACACTATCTCTAAACTAACAGCCGTTGATTATAAGTTTATTTTGTCCTGATTCAATGGATTAGAGCGTGAATAGATAAAAACAAAAAAACCAACTGGTGAGGTTGGTTTTTTTGCATTTACCCTTAGATAGTAGGGTAATTTATCTTTAATGCTATTCACCAAGTTGGTAGCCTCGGTTTTAGCGCGTTACTCTTCAACTAACGTAGTTAGTCTACCCCCTAAAGTACGAAATATCAACATGAGGGGCTCATACTAAATTGACGGTATTATCATGATGAAAGATCATCATAAATTGTGATAAAATATGTTTTTTTTGTTAAAAAACAGAATAATATTTCTTTTCCGGTCCATCAGATTTACAAGCCGTGTTTCTGATAGTGCTGACTTGAAGGATAAGGCCGTAGGCCGAGTCATCCTGCACGACCCACCATCTCAGAAGACAAAATTCGAATAATCTCCATAAGATGAATCTTTAGCTCAGTCAGTAGAGCAGTTGACTTTTAATCAATGGGTCGCAGGTTCGAGCTGGGCGAAGCGAGACAACAGCGCGTGAGCGCTGGCCCGCAGCAAAAGAAGTCACAAACAATGAGAACACTCAAACTATGGCCTCTTGGAAACAGGTAGAACCGAGATGTGGTAGGTAACTTTAATACTTGTACGACACACCGGCTAATCAATGCGTCGCCAGGGCTTTATAGAAACTAGGGTTTTCTTGGATGATAGCTAACACCTTTGCCGCTAGTCCTGTCGGATTTCGACGTTTCTGTTCCCAGCTTTTAATTGTATCAAGGCTAGTGCCTAAAGCCTCCGCCATCTCTGTCTGTGAAATGTTAAGTTGAGCACGGATAGCTTTAACGTCGGCAACTTCGTATCGGGTTACATGCGCTGCGGCTTTATTACCTTGTTTAATTTCAACTGCTTCTTCTAGGGATGCTTTTAATTCGTCAAAAAAACTCATGTTACACCTCATATTTTAGTAATTTTGTTAGTTTTTTCAGTTCTGCTTTCTCGGCATCCGTTAAGCTATCTTTTTTACTTTTCGGATAAGCCATCACCAGATAGATAATATCTTCAGTCGCTAGAAGATAAATAACTCTGGTACTACCATTTTTTCCTTGTGAGCCTATAGCCATTCTGATTTTACGTAACCCCCCAGTACCACGTATTAGATCACCTTTATCTGGTGACTCGATAAGCTCTCGTTGCAGTTCTTTAAGTTCATCATCAGTGGCAATCTCTTTTATCTGTCGGGTAAACATACTAGTTTCGATAAACTCTATCGCATGACTCACTGGAAAACCTCCTTTATCCTAGAGTACAAGGTACTCTTATAATTCTAAAATTGCCAGCATGACTTACAAATTTATTCCATACCTTTAGTTGAAGATTTGAAAATGATAGCAGACCTTAATGGCCTAGGTTATCAGCCATTAATTAGACAGGTTTTAAATCGTTTTGCTGATAGCGAGAAAAAACGGGTACTCGCCGAAGTTCACAGCAAGGCAATGAAAAATAAAAAAAGAAAATCCAATGAACGTCATAAGGCTGTTTAACCCCATGTCTTAGCTACGTATATACCCTAAAGATTTCAAGATGCATCACGACGGCAAGGGGGCCTCCGGGAGCATAGATAACTATATGACCGGGATGAGTGCAAATTATTCATTCCTAAACGATCTATACCAATAATGCCAGATGGGATAAGCTTTACCTAATGGTTGTACTAGCTGATTATTAGGATATAAAAATGAATCTCTACGGACTTGTTGCTGATATTGGCGGCACTAATGCCAGATTAGCACTTTGCAATTTGGAAAATGGGGCTATTGAACGGATTGAAACGTATAGTGCAAAACAACACGCCGGATTAGAATCTATTATTAGTCACTATTTAGCGGAGCAAAAAACAGTAGTGGCTTATGCATGTATTGCTATTGCTTGCCCGATAAATGGTGATTGGGTAGAAATGACCAATCACCAATGGGCATTTTCTATTAGTGAGCTGAAACGGACACTTGGGCTAGACAAATTAGATGTGATCAATGACTTCACGGCTGTATCTATGGCTATTCCAATGCTGACAGAGGAATGCAAGCTTCAATTAGGAGGAGGAGAGGCGGTTAAAGACAAACCGATAGCGGTTTACGGGGCAGGGACTGGCCTCGGTGTAGCTCATTTGATCAAAGTAGACAAGCAATGGGTAAGTTTACCTGGTGAAGGTGGTCATGTAGATTTTGCAGCGAATAGTGAAGAACAAGACGCGATATTGGCTGTCTTACGGCGTAAATTTGGGCACGTTTCAGTAGAAAGAATCTTGTCCGGTAGTGGGTTGGTAAACCTTTATCAGGCCATTGCCATTTTGGATAATCGTCAGCCGGAAGATTTAGAACCAGAAACCGTGACGCAACGAGCATTGGATGAAAGTTGTCAATATTGCCATCGTGCTCTGACACTATTTTGTGAAATTATGGGGCGATTTGGTGGAAATTTAGCGTTAAATATGGGGACTTTTGGTGGTGTGTATATCGCTGGTGGTATAGTGCCGCGGTTTCTTGATTTCTTTAGGCAATCGAACTTTCTTCATGGATTTGAAGATAAAGGGCGCTTTAAACCGTTAATACAACAGATTCCTGTTTATTTGATTACTCATCCACAACCAGGATTATTAGGTTCAGGTACCTATTTACGGCAACAGCTTTCACGTATTAATTAAATTATAAGGTCAGATATATATTTCAAAATTAATGATTGTATATATCTGACTGGAATTTTTTAAATATCAATATTGCAACGGTATATTAATATTGAAAGCTATGAAAATCCATTTTATTTTTGAGTGTTTATGATTTTATTTATATGGAATATTGGTTTGACAATATCGTTGTGGATTTATAAGAATAAAGTTAAAGAATAGATATTATGATTTTAACGATTAATGATTGAAATTATTGATTCTATAATTCACATTGAAAATATAATAATGGATATGGTGATTTTTTCATATAATTTATATGGTTACGATTTATTTTGGTAAAATTTAAATGTTATATTAAAATAAAAAATTCACAATTTTATTAAAATATATTTACTGTTAAGATTAAATGGAAGTAAACATGCATCTCTATGAATTTAAACTGTTTTATACCCTACGGATTTCAAGATGCATCGCGACGGCAAGGGAGTGAATCCCCGGGAGCATAGGAAACTATGTGACCGGGGTGAGCGAGTGCAGCCAACAAAGAGGCAACTTGAAAGATAACGGGTATACTGTGTAACTGATATTCCCATTCGCTACTTAATCTCCCTTAATTGAATTTATTTTCGGCAATATTGCAATCAAGTTTGTCATTATCTGGGTTTAATATCAAAATAAATTATTATGTGATTATCAATGCCTAAATAGATAGTATTAAAAGATTGATATGACATTTGACAATGAGTAAATAGGTCTTATGACATTATTTACTATCATCATCAAAACTTTTTGCAATATAGTGATGATTTATTATCCTGCTTGTGGGAAGCCTTTAACATGATAATGAGATTTATATTCACAATATTTATGTAACTGATTGATTTATTTTAGATGAAAAGCGGATATTTTATTATGCTGTTTTTCATGTTTAAATACTTTTAAGTTATTGAAATTTTAATTGTTTTGTTTTCTCTTTTTATACTTTATAATCTGTCAAAATTTTTTATTTAGAACAGTACTGGATAGAAATGAAAACGATAGAAGTTGATGAAGACCTTTACCGCTATATTGCCAGCCACACACAACATATTGGTGAAAGTGCATCTGATATTTTACGGCGCATGTTGAAATTTAACGCCGAGCAGCCAGTACAAAATGTGCAGCCTATTAGTGCTATGGAGAAATCGCCGGTAGTCCGCCAGCGTGATTCTGTCCGTGTGATACGTGAATTGTTACTTTCAGATGACTATTCTGATAAGAAAAAATCTGTTGAGCGTTTTATGTTGATCTTATCTACATTATACAGCTTGAACAGTGAAAGTTTTTCCCAGACGACTGATGCTATGCATGGTCGTACTCGTGTTTATTTTGCTGGTGATGAACAGACATTGCTTGCCAGTGGTAAACAAACTAAACCTCGTCACATTCCAGGCACACCTTTTTGGGTAATCACTAATACCAATACTGACCGTAAGCGTAATATGGTTGAACAAATTATGCAGGATATGAAATTCACAGCCAATTTTATCGACAAGGTGTGTGGCACAATTTAACTGATTAAGGCTGCGCTGACGAATAAAGTTCAGTGCAGCTCTTGTCCAGGGGAGATTTAACGTGGTAAATCATCCGTGCGCGGGACAGATTGCCCGCCAAAGTGATCTGATAAATGTAGCGCAACTTACATCGCAGTATTACACCTTACATCCTCAGCCGGAAAACTCAGAGCATAAGGTTAAATTTGGTACATCCGGTCATCGTGGCAGTTCTCGGCGTCACAGCTTTAATGAGGCGCATATTCTGGCAATTACTCAGGCTGTTGCAGAAGTTCGCAAGCAACGGGGAATTAATGGCCCTTGTTATGTGGGTAAAGATACCCATGCTTTATCAGAAGCGGCATTTATTTCTGTATTGGAAGTCTTGACGGCTAATGGCGTGAATGTGATTGTGCAGGAAAATAATGGATTTACGCCAACACCTGCGATTTCTCATGCCATCCTCTGTTATAACCGCTTGGGGAAAGCGTTGGCTGACGGGATTGTTATTACCCCTTCCCATAACCCACCAGAAGACGGGGGGATTAAATATAATCCACCTGATGGCGGCCCCGCAGATACGGATTTGACAGCAATTATAGAACGTCGTGCTAATGAGTTGCTTACAGAAGGTCTGAAAGATGTTAAACGTTTGCCGTTTGTTCAGGTATTGAACAGCGAATATTTACATCAGCAGGATTTAGTTGAACCGTATGTTAGCACGTTGGGTGATGTGGTTGATATGGACGCTATCCAGCAGGCCGGGCTGAAAATCGGTATTGATCCTTTGGGGGGCTCTGGCATTGCGTTCTGGCAGCGTATCGGTGAGCGCTACAATTTGGATCTGACATTGGTTAATGATCAAGTTGATCAGACATTCCGTTTTATGCATCTGGATCATGATGGCGTCATTCGTATGGATTGCTCATCCCCTTGGGCAATGGCGGGTTTGTTAGCCATGCGCGATAAATTTGATCTGGCTTTTGCAAACGATCCTGATTATGACCGCCACGGTATCGTTACTCCTGCCGGTTTGATGAATCCTAACCACTATCTGGCAACCGCGATAAATTACCTATTCCGCCATCGTCCCCAATGGTCAGAGAGTGTTGCGGTAGGTAAAACATTGGTATCCAGTGCCATGATTGATCGGGTTGTCGCCGATCTTGGTCGTAAATTGGTGGAAGTGCCCGTAGGTTTTAAGTGGTTTGTTGATGGGTTACATAAAGGTGAGTTAGGCTTTGGTGGAGAGGAGAGTGCCGGGGCATCTTTCTTACGTTTTGATGGTACGCCGTGGTCTACAGATAAAGATGGGATTATCTTGTGTTTGCTGGCGGCAGAGATGACCGCAGTAACAGGGGAAAATCCGCAGCAGCATTACAATAAGTTGGCAGCCCGTTTCGGTACGCCAAGTTACAGTCGTATTCAGGCGTCGGCAACTTATCAGCAAAAGGCATTATTAGCCAAGTTATCACCAGAAATGGTGAAAGCGGATAAGCTCGCTGGTGATCCAATCACAGCCCGATTGACAAAAGCTTCTGGTAACGGCGCGTCAATCGGTGGTCTAAAAGTGATAACAGAAAACGGCTGGTTTGCTGCGCGTCCATCGGGGACAGAGGAAGCCTATAAAATTTATTGTGAAAGTCTCCTTGGCCCTGAGCACCGGCAGAAAATTGAGCAGGAAGCACTGGATATCGTTAACCAGGTTTTTGCCGCTGGCTAATCTTTTGAGTTAATTAAAAAGAATCCGCAATAGTAATAAAGGCTTTTGCGGATTTTTTATTTTTCAGCCCAGAGCGACCATTAATGCACCGACAGTAATCAGTGCAACACCACCTGCGGCCATAAGTGATATCTTTTCACCAAATAAGATAACGGCCAAGATGACAGCAAACACAACGCTGAGTTTATCAATCGGGGCAACCTGAGAAACATTGCCATTTCTAATTGCCAGAAAGTAAAACAACCATGACAATGCCCCTGCCACACCGCTTAAAGTGATAAAAAGCAGCGCCTTGCGGTTTACCAGTATTTCACTCACCAGATTTAATTTTCCCTGTACTACAACAACGCCGACAAGAAACAACGCCATAATGACTGAGCGTATTGCTGTTGCTGTATTGGCATCAAGATTTTGCAACCCGATTTTCCCGAAGATAGCGACTAAAGCGGCAGTAAACGCTGATAATAAGGCATAGATAAGCCAGGTACCCATAGCGAATAAATCCTGTTGTTATACCCGTTATTTTTCAAGTTGCCTCTTTAGTTGGCTGCACTCGCTCACCCCGGTCACATAGTTCGCTATGTTCTCGGGGATTTGCTCCCTTGCCGTCTTGATGCATCTTGAAATCCATAGGGGGTAGTATCAAATGAGTTGAGATGATAAGGCCGTTTTCTTGGTTTGAATATACCATCACTCTCATTAAGTAAATTAAAGAATAAACTCATTACTAATCCCAATTTTAGTTATTGAATATTTTGGGGCCGTGAAATAGTTTCCAGTTTTAATCTCAGATGGATTCATATAAATCTATAAATAATAATTATCCCCACCGGAGTTTAGCTATTAAACTAAGATATAATTTTATTTATCTATTTCACTTTGAACATAATATTACAGTTTATTTTGGGATTAGATTAAGCTGAGTTTTTCAGTTGATTGATTACTATTTAAATATACCCGTCATCTTTCAAGTTGCTTCTTTGTTGGCTGCACTCACTCACCCCGGTCACATAGTTATCTATGCTCCCGGGGATTCGCTCCTTTGCCGCCGCGATGCATCTTGAAATCCATAGGGTATAGATAAAGATTGAACTGAAAGGCTTTGATCTGAGATTAAGGGCCCTTTTTACCTGTGTTTTTGCTTGTTAAAGTACAACGTACTTATGTCATTATGTTGCTTACTAACATCACCAGCATTTGATCTACGTTTAAAATGTAACAAAAGTGTCATATTTCGTTTGCAATTAACATCTGTTTTGATAATATATTAAAGATAAATTATATATCATTGGATTTACTTTATCGTACAGATCATCCTAGTGCTTTCCTCTACATTTTATTTTTGTAGAGATGAGAAGGTCTTATGTGCTTTCATAAATATTTCAAATGATTGACTTAAAAGATATCAATATCAATATAAATAATATAAGAACATAGCAATGAAAAATTTTTCTCTTAATAGTTATACATCCATACCGGCATGTATATGGGGTCTATTTGTTGGGACTTTTGTAACAAGATCAACATCAATGATGGTATGGCCTTTTATATCTATCATACTATATACAAAGTTTCATTTTACTGCATCGATGATTGGATTAGTTCTCTCTTTATCCATTGCGATTTCATCAATATTAAGTTTTTATGCTGGTTACTTCTCTGATAAAGTCGGCCGAGCTAAGATAATCATCATTGGATGTCTTATATCTTCATTGGCATATTTAATATTATGGTTATCTGAACATCAGTCTGGTTTTATTATTGGTACTTTGTTAGCGAATATTTCTTGGGCGCTGGTGAATAACCCAATAAAAGCTGTTATCGGTGATGTTATTGAGGAAAAGCAGGTAAGAGAGAATGCCATGTACTTAAGGTATTTATTTCTTAATGCGGGTGCGGTAGTCGGGCCTTATTTAGGCGTAAAATTAAGTTTGGATATTAATTCTATCTCTTTTTTGATTGTTTCGGTGTCCTATGTAATTTTTATGATCCCTGTTTATCTATTTGGCAAGAAAATAAAAATAAACTTAACAAATAATGATGACTTTAAAGGAACGATAAAGGTTTTATTGAATGATCGTGTGTTTTTAATGTTGGTCGTAAACAATATTCTCATGATGTTTATTTTTGGCCATTTTGATTCAACTTTGCCACAGTTAATTACTTCATTAGGGTTTAATGGGTATGCTGAGTTTATTGCTTCGCTTATTATGTTACATGCGATAACCATTGTTGTTATGCAGTTGCCGTTTTCCATGTTAACGCAAAAAATGGCGTTAGAAACTAAAATAAATATAGGGTCTGTATTACTCATTTTATCTGAATTAATGTTCTTTATTTCATTCAAGTATTATGATGTTTATTTATTATGGTATATAGCCGCATTTACCATGAGTATCAGTCAAACTATTTTGTTTCCATGTGTGAATGTTTTTATCGATCGTTTGGCACCAAATGATTTACGTGGCGCATATTTTGGTGCGGCGTCACTTTATAGTATCGGTTTTTCCATATCTCCATTGGTTGGTGGTACTATTATCCAATTATTTGATGGTGGAATGTTATTTCAATTATTAGCTATATTAAGTGTGTTGATGTTGGTAATTTTCTGTCGGATGTTTAAACTAAGGGATAAACATGAAATTAATATTAGAAGAAGTCTCAAATCTTAGACCAACTGAATTACATTGTTCTATTCGTGTCGAGCAGTTAATAGAGAAAGTTAAACTTGAAGGTTTTTGGACTCAACCAATCTGGATTGATGAAACAACGAATGTGGTTATTGATGGTCATCATAGACTTGAATTAGCCAAAATACTAAAATTAAATTGTATTCCTTGTTTGGCATTTGATTATGAGAAGGAACTATTGGTTTATTCCCGCAATGAGGGTAAAACAATTAGTCATAGTGATGTTATTAAGGCGGGTTTGGATGGGCAACCTCTTGGTTATAAACAGACTCGTCATGAATTTGCCGGGAATGTTATTGAAACACAAATTTCGTTAAAAATGTTAGGGTTTGTCAATGAATAAGCAGTTTTATGATGTGGTAATGTGTGGTGCGGGGCCTGCAAATATTTCATTAATCCCGGATTTATTAAAAGATGAAGCCATAAAAAATTGTCTGATTTTAGAAAAAACAGAGATGGTTGGTTCTGGTTCATTAAAGAAATATAAAATTACCGCGAACTCTTTAGGTAGTGTATTTTTAGAGAAATTTGATGGTTGTGATGATGAACTTAGTCAGTATATAAGATCAACATCGGAATGGGAATATTTTAGTGCCAATAAAGATAAGCCAGTTGAATTGAGGTTTGTCGGTCAATATTTGGAGAGAATTGCACGCTTTATTCAGGAAAATAAATATGGTGATCGGTTTGATGTTTTTACTGCTGCGGAAGTAAAAAAGATTAAGCGGAATGAAGAGGGTAACTATGATATAACTTACCGTAAAAATAATGAAGATTATATTGTATCAGCACGAAAGGTACTGTTTAATATAGGTGGAGATCCAAACCAATCCAGATTATTGCATAATAGTAATAATATTACCTCTGGTGATTTCATTAAAGGTTTTTATGATGAGGTTATAAATAAAGGTGATGTAAAAAGTATATCAATATTGGGTTCGTCACACAGTTCTGTTTCTTGTTTGATTAGGCTGATAGAGCAATTAGAATTTACAGGAAAAATAAATGTTTTCGTGAATAAAGATTTCAAATTGTTTTTTGATTCGCCTTCAAGCGCAGAATCTTACGGCTATGATTTCACACAGGAAGATATTTGCCCTTTAAGTAACCGAGTTAATAGGTATTCAGGATTAAGATATGATTCTTTTGCTTTTGCACAAGAACTTAAAGAAAGAAAATATAAGAATATTTCTATCTTAAATATTTCAGAAATTTCTGATGATGAAGTTATTAAACTCATTAACTGCGATGATTTACTTATTCATTGTACTGGCTATCACTCTAAACTTGTTGAAATAATTAATGAAAATAATACTGCTATTGAATTTAAAAGTGATAGATACGGTTTGCTAACTAATGAAAAATTAAATCCTATATCAACGTCAGGTGACGCGCTCAATAATTTTCACACATTCGGTCTGGGATCGGGTGTAAAGACGGGTGGTGAAAATGGTGGAGAGGCAAGCTTTCATGGAAGAATTGACGGGGTTTGGGTATATCAGCATGTTATATATGACATCGTATTTAATTAATATTTAATTCAATATCAAATTAAGAATAAAAATAACCTTTTAACATCCATTTAAAATAATTTATTAAGACTATGAATAAAAAAACAGCAATCCTTCTCTGTGCCGGAAGAGGCAGCAGATTATCAACTAGAACATCAAATAAACCAAAACCTTTGGTAGAAACAAATCAGATATCATTTATCGATAATGCGCTGAGGAATATCGAGTCTGTCGGTATTAAACAGGTTATTATTGTGGTGGGTTATAAGAGAGATGTTTTAATGTCTCATATTAAACAAAGCTCATATAACTTGCATATTGAATTTGTTAATAGCGATAAATGGGAATCGACGAATAATATCTATTCTTTATATCTCGCTAGAAATTGGATTAAGAAAGATACTCTGATTCTTGAAGGAGATATCTTCTTTACTAAGAAATGCTTGGAAATTGTCATGTTAAAAGCGGGAGATCTCAATGTACTTGTTTCTCCTCTGAGCCAAAATATGGAAGGAACTTATGCAAAAGTCGATAATGGTAATATCGTTGTGCTAAATTCCACCAAAGATAACAACTATCAGGTTGAAGCAGGTCAATATAAGACGGTAAATATTTATAATATTTGCACCGCTAATTTTGCTGAATATGTTACTAAAGAGCTAGAAAGTTACGTTGATGGTGGATCGACTGGGTTATATTATGAGGATATATTTAAACACTCTTTACTGAATAATGTGGCTGAATTTAAAGCAAGTATTGTTGATAATTCTCAATGGTATGAGGTAGATAATACTTATGATCTGGCTATTTGTGACTTCATTTCAAGCAATAATAAATTAGATCTTGTGCAAAATAGGCATGGTGGTTACTGGCGTTATCCTATTATTGACTTTGGCTTAATTTACAATTTCAACTTTCCACCTAAGAAATTGAAAGATGAAATAAAGAATAATTTTGATGAAATATTGTTAAATTATCCTGGCGGGAATAGTTTAGTCGAGCATGCTTTATCTGAATTTATAGGGGTAGAGAGAACGCAATTATGTATTTCGAATGGCGCTGCTGAGATAATTAAACGGCTGCCTGATGTTTATAAGGGTAAAGTATTAGTCACGGTACCGTCATTTAATGAATATGCTAATTGCTTTGGTAAAGACAGAGCAATATTTAGCTATAGTAAAGAGAGCAGAGATTTTGATATAGATATTGATGAACTATTAACGTTAGCGAAAGAAGAAAGGCCAAATGTGGTGGTACTTGAATCACCTAATAATCCGACAGGTAAATTGACGCCTATTGATAGTCTGTTATATTTGGCTGGCGAATTGTTGACATTAAATATCGATTTAATTGTTGATGAATCTTTCTTAGATTTCTCTAAAATGCGTGATGACACAATGTTAAAGCATTTAGATAACTATAAGAATTTATCTGTTATTCGCAGCATGAGTAAAACTTTTGGCATTGGTGGTATTCGTATCGGGTATATTGCCACTGCAAATCAGGAATTACTTGGTAAAATAAGAGCAGTGTTACCCATTTGGAATATGAATGGTTTTGCTGAAGAGTTTTTATTGAGATTACCTCAATATAGAGAGAGTTATAAATTAAGTTGTGAAAAAGTGATTAGTGATACGTTAAAATTACAGCAGGAATTAAACTCAATCGAGGGTATTACCGCATTTGAGACAGATTCTAATTTTGTTTACTGTAAACTACACATTTCTGATGCAAAGACGATATCACGGTTACTATTAGATATTCATGGGCTGTATGTGAAAGAGTGCTCTGGCAAAGGAAATGCAGACTCTGATATGTATTTGCGTATTTCTTGCAGAACACCAAGCGATAATGAAATTTTAATACGTTCATTGCGTATGGTGATGCAGGGGCTAATTAATATTAGTGATATTAGCGTGGTTAAGGAAGTTAACGAGGCTTGCGAATGAATAATCCTAAAACAGTGGTAATTTGTGGTAAAGGAGAATTGGCAATTTTCATTTGTCAATATTTCTTAAATCATAAAGAGTATAAAATATCGCACGTGGTGGCAGATAAATTCGAACCTGTAAGTACTGATCAGACGTTAATCGATTTCTGTTATCAAAATAATATTTCTGTTATTGAAGATAATAAGGTCGAAAATCTACCAGGCTATGAAAGTGGCGATTTCACTTGCGATTTATGTTTTGTCGTATTTCATAAGCGGATATTGCCTTTAAAATTCATTAATTCGTGTAAGAAAATATTAAATATCCATCTCTCTTATTTGCCTAAATATCGAGGTGTAAGACCGGTTAATTGGGCTTTGAAAAATGGAGAACAGTCGCATGGCGTGACGATCCATGAAATCAACGAAGGTATTGATGCCGGGCCGATTGTGAATCAGATCTCGTTTTCTATTTATCCTGAATTTGAAGAGGTCATTGATACTTATACACGGGCTATTAGCTATGCCAGACAATTATTCCTTGACACGATGCTAATATTGGAAAAAATAACACCAAGACCTCAGATTGATTCAGAGGCAACAATTTATTATGAAAAGGATAATCATAGTCTGGAAGAAAGGATGACATTTACCAAGCAGGCATCGCGCGAATTGCTTAATAAAGCTTAGATGATAATTGCCTTTAACACTGGAACGCCCTATGTACAATCTCATTGCCACAGATCTCGATGGAACGCTTCTCCTTCAAGGAGATACAATTGGTAAGTTTACCCGCAAGGTGCTGACTGATTTATCAAGTATGGGAAAGCAGATCGTATTTGCAACCGGTAGGCATCATGCTGATGTAAATTCCATTATTGGTGATTTTGATATACCTGTGCATTTGATCACTTCGAATGGCGCTAGATTAACCAGTGCTTGTAAAAATCTGGATATCAGACAACATTTGCCAAGTCACATCGTAAAAAGAGTGATTGAAGAAACTCAGGCAGATAATGATTTAGTGATCAATATGTATTGTGGTTCTCAATGGTTAACCAATGTAGAAAATCATAATTTTAGCGATTTTAGTCAGAATGATAATTTTAATCCAACATTCAAGCATGTTGATGAAATGCCTTGTGATGCGGTTGAAAAAGTTTTTTTCATTCATAAGAGTAGAAATCATGATGCATTGGTTAAATTAGAGCGTCATTTAATTGATCTCTTTTCTGATAATGTCAGTGTTGCTTTTTCATTCCCTTGGTGTCTGGAGGTAATGGGGAGTGGTGTTTCCAAGGGGCAAGCTTTAATTCAGCTCGCTGGTTTTCTTGGTATCCCAATTAATAAAACGATTGCGTTTGGTGACGGTATGAATGATGTAGAAATGCTTTCAACCGTAGCTAAAGGGGTCATAATGGGAACGGCGCATAATAGGGTCAAACAAGCTCTTCCTGATGCCGATATTATTGGCTCTTGCTGTGAAGAGTCTGTGGCTTATTATTTATCTGAACATGTGTGTCAGGTGAAATAAGCGGATCTCAGCTTTGCTGAGAGGTGTTAATTGCCTGAGACATGAAGTGATTCGATACGTGTCTCAGGTATTAAGGCATAAACCGATAACCAATGCCGGTTTCAGTCAATAAATGTTTTGGTCTGGTTGGGTCGGTTTCTAATTTTTGTCGTAAATGCCCCATATAAATCCGTAAATAATGGTTATGTTCAACATAATTAGGGCCCCAAACTTGGTTGAGTAATTGGCGTTGGGTAAGTACTTTGCCGCTATTCGCTAATAATTCACCGAGTAACCGGAATTCAATCGGGGTGAGATGCAGTTCTTCATCGTTTTTAGTGATTCGGCGGTTAACCAGATCGACAACCACATCAGAAAAATGAACGATCGATTCTTCTTTATTAGTTCTGGCAAAGCGGCGCAAGGCAACCCGGACTCTTGCCAATAATTCACTGATGCCAAAGGGTTTACTCAGATAGTCATCAGCGCCGACATCCAAGGCCGCAACTTTATCCGCTTCTTTATCACGGGCAGAGAGAACAATAACGGGAATTGAGCTCCATTGGCGTAGATCACGGAGCAAGTTAATACCGTCGCCATCCGGCAATCCCAAATCAAGAATAATTAAGTCAGGCTTACGGGTTCCCGCTTCAATCAAGCCCCATTTCAGCGTATCACTGTCAAATACGCGATAGCCTTCACCTTCCAACGCCAGCCGGACAAAGCGTCGGATCTCTTTTTCATCTTCAATAATCAAAATAGTGTTATTGTTGGTAATAATCACATCTCCTCAGTGATAATTTCAGGTGGCTTCTCTAACGGTAGAACAAAGTGAAAACTTGCTCCACCTTTTTCGTTATTACTCGCCCAAATCTTTCCTTGGTGAATTTCAATAATTGCCCGGCAAATTGCCAATCCAAGGCCCACGCCGGGAATAGCAGATTCTTTACGAGCGCGGGAGAATTTATCGAAAATTAACTGTTCTTGTTCCGGCGGAATGCCTTTACCTGCATCCCAAACTTCAATATGAATCTGATTTTTTTCTGTTGTCGCTTTGATGCCCAGTGGTGTTTGTTCATCGGTATATTTAATCGCGTTTTCCAACAGGTTGATAAATACCCGTTCCAATAAACTGGCATCACAATGCAATAGCAAATCGGATGGCAGGGAAACCGCGACGGGATGACGGTTGAGTGCATATTCCAGCGAACGCAAGGTACTGCCGACGATCTCTTCCAACGATTGCCATTCCAGATTGAGCTGAATTCCTCCCGATTGAATACGCGCCATCTCCAGTAAATTATTAACCAGACGGGAAGTGCTGAGAATTTGCTGGCGGATCTGATTCACCTGTTTGGTATGCGGAGAGTTTTCAGCGGATAAATCCAGCATCAGGATTTCCGCTTGTCCGAACAGGACGGTCAGCGGGGTGCGTAAATCGTGAGACAGGGCTGCCAGAAGCGAGTTACGTAACTGCTCCCGCTCTGTATCCAGTTTAGCGGATTCTGCCCGGCGCGAGAGTTGTAATCTTTCCAGTGCATTGGCGATCAGGCCGGTAAATGTTTGTAGCAATCGCTGTTGTTCAGGGATCAATAACTGGCGCAAATAGGATGGCTCAATAGCCAGTACAGCCAGTGTCTGAGAAGGTGTAGCAATAGGTTGTAGTTGGTAAGGTACGCTAGGTAGCGTATCGGTTCCCGCCCCGGCCGGCAGATTTTTATCAAAACTCCATTTTGCAATGGCATCGTCAATCAGCATATGACCGCCATTATTAGTCGTCAGTTGATATAAATTGCCATCGTCGTTGGGTAAAAAAAGCCCAGTTTTAGCTTGAAAACCATTAGTAAGAAAATGGTAGCTGGTGCGGGCAATATCTTCTTCATTCAGTGCTCGGCTCAGTTCTCGGGTCATTTCATAGAGATTGCGGGTTCGTTGTTCGCGGTAACGGGCAATTCGCGTCTGATATCTCATTCCCGCTGTTAAATTTCCAACGACGACACCCACTATCAGCATGACACTAAAAGTCAGCAGATACTGCATATCGGTAACAGCAAGAGACCAATGAGGCTGTACAAAGAAGATATCGAAACTAATGACATTAATAAAAGCGGCAAAGATTGATGGCCGGTGTCCGTAAAATAGCGCAATGATGACGACACCAAGCAGATAAAGCGTGACAAGATTAGCTTTATCAAGGGTCAGCAAGAATGTTCGGGAGAACAAGGTGATAAGTGTACAGAGCGCAATAGCGATCAGGCAGCCCTGAATCTGTACTCGCCATTTTTCACTCATAGAGCGGTTGTCTTGTTCTTTATCCCATTGGCTGCGTTCTTCTAATGCGACAATGACCAGATCTAAATCGGGTCCCAGTTTCCCCAGTCGGTCAGCAAAACCTGGACGCCATTGCCAGCCAAATAGTTTCTGTTTAGATGTACAGCGACGGCCTATCAGAATTTTGCCGAGGTTATGTTCTCTGGCATAACGTAACACCGCTTTTTCTTTGTTTGAGTCGGAAAGTGTCGCGGTTTCAGCCCCCAATTCATGCGCTAATCTGAGTGCTTTTAAAATAGCGCGCCGTTTACCTTCGGGTAATTGGTACAGTTTTGGCGTTTCAACATAGATTGCATGCCAAATGCAGCCTAATCGGGCAGCAAGGCGAGCGGCAGTGCGGATGAGCTTTTCATTACCTGAGCTATTACCAATGCATAGCAGAAGATTATCACGGGTATGCCAGACCGGTTCATGCCCTTGTGTATCGCGGAAAGCACGCATTTGATCATCAACCCGATCAGCCGTCCGGCGTAAAGCGAGCTCCCGCAATGCAATCAAATTACCTTTGCGAAAAAAATGTTCAATGGCGCGTTCTGCCTGGCTAGGAATATATACCTTACCTTCATTGAGCCGCTGGCGCAGATCATCTGGAGGCAGATCAACTAAGACAATTTCATTCGCTTGATCAAAGATATGATCAGGGATGGTTTCCCTGACCCGGATACCAGTAATATCACCCACAACATCATTGAGGCTTTCCAGATGCTGAACGTTGATGGTAGTCAGTACATCTATGCCCGCCTCAAGTAATTCTTCAACGTCCTGCCAGCGTTTGGGATGACGGCTGGTGTGAGGATTACTGAATGCCAACTCATCCATCAAGATGATAGCCGGGTAGCGTGCAATGGCGGCATCAAGATCAAAGGCGGTGATTCTTCTCCGTCGGTAGTGGATCTGTTTAAGTGGTAGTTGTGGCAGACCATCAAGTAAAGCGGCGGTTCCTTGCCGCTCATGAGTTTCTACCACGCCGATAACCACATCCAGCCCTTGAGCACGCAATCTTTGCGCTTCCTGCAACATGGCATAGGTTTTTCCCACACCCGCGCAGGCACCGAAAAATATCTTTAATTTACCGCGTTGTTTCTCATTAACCAGTGTCAGTAATTCATCAGGGTCAGGGCGCTGTGGTTCGTGTTGATCCATGTTCAGCCTTACTGTTTTTTCTTGTGCAAATTATCAAGGGCAAGATTAAGTTTTAACACATTAATCACTGGCTCACCGAGGAATTCCGATGGTGGTGGCTCAATATTATCCCTGATTAATTGTTTTATCACTTTAATCGGTAAATGGCGTGCATCAGCGACTCTTTGTGCTTGAAAGTCAGCGGCGGCGGGTGAAATGTGGGGATCGAGGCCGCTACTGGATGCGGTGACCAGATCAACCGGTACAGGAATGTCTGGTTGACGGTTAAATTGCCGCAGTTGTTCAACTCTGTGTTTGATTTCATCATCCAATATCGGGTTGGAGGGCGCTAAATTGCTGCCACCCGAGGACAGGGTGTTATAGGGATAATCTACGGTAGTAGAAGGGCGACCCTGAAAATAGATCGCCTTGGTGAAGGGTTGACCAATCAGTTCAGAGCCAACGGTTTGACCATCTTGTTTGACCATAGAGCCTTGTGCTTGATAAGGAAAAAGCAGTTCTGACAAGCCTGTTGCCAGCAATGGATAAGCTACGCCGGTAATCAGTGTCAGAAATATCAACAACACAACAGAAGAACGTAACCAAATCATTTTCATCACCTTTATTTAAGTATCAGCAAAGTCAGCAACATATCTATCAGTTTGATGCCGATGAAAGGCGCTATCAGACCACCCAGACCATAAATCCACAGATTGCGGCGTAAAAGCGACAAGGCATTCATTGGTCGGTAGCTCACGCCTTTTAGAGCTAATGGGATCAAGAAAACAATAATCAGTGCGTTAAAGATAACTGTCGATAAAATCGCCGAACTGGGCGAATGCAGGTGCATGATATTCAAGACATTTAATTGTGGGTAAGTAACGGCAAACGCCGCCGGAATAATAGCAAAATATTTTGCGATATCATTGGCGATACTGAATGTGGTCAGAGAGCCACGTGTCATCAACATCTGTTTACCAATATGGACAACTTCAATCAGTTTGGTTGGGTTGGAATCCAGATCCACCATATTGCCGGCTTCCTTGGCTGCCTGAGTGCCTGAATTCATAGCAACGGCAACATCGGCCTGAGCAAGTGCGGGGGCATCATTAGTGCCATCACCGGTCATGGCGACCAGACGGCCTTCGGATTGATATTGGCGGATCAGGGCTAGTTTGGCTTCGGGGGTAGCTTCCGCCAGAAAGTCATCTACTCCAGCTTCTGCGGCAATCGCAGCCGCGGTCAGACGGTTATCGCCGGTAATCATAACGGTCTTGATTCCCATACGGCGCATTTCACTGAATCGCTCTTTAATACCGCCTTTCACGATGTCTTTTAGCGCGACAACTCCCAGTACCTGTTGATTTTCTGCGACAACCAGCGGGGTACCCCCTTTACGTGCCACGGTCTGTACCAAAATTTCCACTGCGTCTGGGAATTTTCCGTGATTGACTTCAATATGGCGGCGGATTGCATCGACAGCGCCTTTGCGGATCATGCGGTTTTCCACATTCACACCACTCATTCGCGTCATGGCAGAGAAAGGCACAAAAGTTGCGTTCAATGAGCGCAGATCACGTTCACGCAGATTGAATCGCTGTTTTGCCAGAATGACAATGCTGCGACCTTCCGGTGTTTCATCGGCTAAAGAAGAGAGTTGGGCGGCATCCGCCAACTGCTGTTCGGTTATGCCTGGCACGGGCAGAAACTGAGAGGCTTGGCGATTTCCCAAGGTGATGGTCCCGGTTTTATCCAGTAACAACACATCCACATCACCCGCTGCTTCAACGGCTCGTCCGCTGGTGGCAATAACATTTGCACCTAGCATGCGGCTCATGCCTGCGACACCAATTGCAGAAAGTAAACCACCAATAGTGGTAGGAATAAGACAGACTAATAACGCTATCAATACCGTAACAGTGATAGGTTGACCAGATTGGTTAGCTTCCACACTGAATATTGAAAATGGCAGTAGGGTGACACATACCAATAGAAAAATGATTGTCAGAGCCGTCAATAGGATAGTCAGTGCGATCTCGTTTGGGGTTTTACGACGTTTAGCCCCTTCCACCATTGAAATCATGCGGTCAAGAAAAGTTTCACCGGGATTAACGGAACATTCGACCACCAGCCAGTCAGATAGTACATGGGTGCCGCCAGTCACAGAGGAAAAATCACCGCCAGATTCACGGATAACTGGGGCAGATTCTCCGGTGATGGCGCTTTCGTCAACAGAAGCGCCACCTTCGATAACTTCACCATCGCAAGGGATAGTTTCACCGGCTTCAATAATGACGATATCCCCTTTGCGCAGGCTGTCAGAAGGGACTTTCTCTCTGGCTGCGTTGCGATTGGCTGAGGTGAGTTTAGTTGCCCAACTAGTTTTTCTTATCCCTTTAAGACTGGCCGCTTGAGCTTTGCTTCTGCCTTCTGCCAGTGCTTCGGCAAAGTTGGCGAATAGCACAGTAAACCACAGCCATAAGGTGATGTTACCGGTGAACAACGCATTTCCCTTAAATTGACCCGCTAACATGGCGATCCATAAAATGGTGGTTAACCCACTGCCTAGATAGACGACAAACATCACTGGGTTACGCCATTGTGCGGCCGGATGACATTTTTTGACTGAATCAATCAGGGCATTACGAATCAAAGCGGGTTTGAATAATGTCTGTTGCTTGTTGGTCATGGTATTCCTCTCCTTAGCTCTTATCGGGCCGTTAGCCAGGTTTGTAAATGTTCAATTACCGGGCCAAGGATCAGAGCCGGAATAAAAGTCAACGCACCGATTAGCATGATGGTCAAAATCAATAGACTGATAAATAGTGGGCTGTAAGTAGGGAGTGTACCGTTGCTGGCAGGCTGGCGTTTTTTTACGACCAAAGAGCCGGCAATAGCAAGTATTGGCAGGATCATGCCAAAGCGACCTAAAAACAGGATGATGGCTAGCAACAGGTTGTAGAACATACTGTTGGCATTTAAGCCCGCGAAAGCACTGCCATTATTGTTGGCCGCGGAGGAGAGGGCATAGAGCACTTCACTGAAACCGTGAGCGCCGGGGTTCAGAATACCGGCACGCCCACTGGTGGTGGATATGGCAAGTGCGGTTCCTAAAAGAGCTAGTGTAGGAGTAACCAGAATCGCCAGAGCCACCATTTTTATCTCGAATACTTCGATTTTTTTACCGAGATATTCAGGGGCTCGGCCTATCATTAAACCGGCGATAAAAACAGTCAGCAGAACGAACAGTAACATACCGTATAAACCAGAACCCACACCGCCAAACACGACTTCGCCAATTTGGATCAACCACATTGGGATCATGCCGCCAAGGGCAGTGAAAGAATCATGCATAGAATTGACTGCTCCACAGGAAGCAGCGGTTGTTACGACGGCATAAATGGAGGTTGCGAGGATGCCAAAGCGATTCTCTTTACCTTCCATATTGATATTACTGTTGGCACCTAACAGGCTGAAATGGGGATTCCCTTTCAGTTCGGCATACATGACTCCTATGGTGGCAATGACAAAGATGATGCTCATTGCCCACAATAGAGCGTGTCCTTGGCGGTTATCACCAACCACTTGCCCAAAAGCAAAACAGAGGGCGCAAGGGATCAAGAAGATAGACAGTATCTGAACGAAATTGCTGATAGCGGTTGGATTTTCAAACGGGTGTGATGAGCTAGCACCAAAGAATCCACCGCCATTGGTTCCCAATAATTTAATGGCTTCCTGTGAGGCGACGGGTCCCATCGGGATCAATTGCGGTTGGCCTTCAATGGTATGAGCTAATTGATACGGCTCGAAATTTTGAATTACGCCCTGACTGACAAAAACTAACGTAATAATTATAGACAGTGGTAACAGCAGATAAAGTGTGATACGTGTGATATCAACCCAGGCGTTTCCTACGGTGTTGACGCCATGACGGGAAAATGCGCGTATCAGCGCAAATGCCACTGCAATACCGGTTGCCGCAGAAAGAAAGTTCTGCACGGTTAGACCTGTCATTTGGCTAAAATAGCTTAATGTGTTTTCTCCACTGTATGCCTGCCAATCGGTATTGGTGATAAAGCTGACCGTTGTATTCAGCGCCAAGTCCCATTTGAGTCCAAGGAAATGTTCAGGATTAAGAGGGAGGGTTTGTTGTGTAACTAAAAGCGTGAATAGCAGTAATAGTCCGGTTAAATTAAAAAGAATAATAGCTAATGCATATTGCCACCAGTTCATTTCTTTGACTGTGCCGCCAGGTTTCTGTAAGCCGCAGCAACGCCAAAGGCTTGATTCTGCTTTAGTCAGCCCGCGTGGAATATTACCGTCGATCATATTGGCGATAACGTTTCCGAGTGGTTTTGCCAGTAACATCAAAATCAGTAAGAAACTGGTGATCAATAAAAAAGCGGATGCTGCCATTTAAAAATCCTCCGCATGAAGTAGTGCATAGATCAGATAAACCAGTAACAGGGCTACTAATAACGCGCCGGAAATGAAGAATATGCTCACTGCTTAATCTCCTGAAAACTTGGATAAATAAATACCCGTTATCTTTCAAGTTGCCTCTTTGTTAGCTGCACTCACCCCAGTCACATAGTTCTCTATGCTCCCGGGGATTTGCTCCCTTGCCGTCGCGATGCATCTTGAAATCCATTGGGTAAAGATTAGGGAAGGAGATGCAAAGAAGCTGATAAAAGAGTGAATGGATGTGTAAAAAAAGTGTAAAAATAACTAATCACAGAAGACTTAAATAGAAACCTATCTTGTTTAGAACTATTACAATAATTCCCTTTTTCAGCAGGAGATACACTTATGGGAAAGTGAATGGTTAGGGGCATTAGGTGATTTTAAATTAATGGATAATTCTGCACATGAACGTTCTGATTATTTATATATTATTGATAATATTGCTAAATTAATCGGAATGTTAAAGCTTGATATATAATATTTTTATTTTACTAATTATAACGGAGCATATTGGAAATTAAATTGATTGGGATTTTACAGTATAGGGAAAATCATTTTTACTTATTATGCGAATCCATCGTTTAGTATTAATATGATTGTCAGGGATTGACAAAAAATACTCAATATTTGAATTTTTTAAAAAAAACATTTAATTAAATGCTTTTTATGTTAAAAAATGTTGTTTTTCAATTGGTTAAATGTTTTTCTATTTCTTCAAATGTTATATTCGAGTCTATTGCCTGATAGAAGCCATTTTCGACATGCATTGGCGTAACTATATTGGTGTTTTTCAATATTGGTTTATTATTAAAGAAAACAGATAGTTTTTTTCCTACGTTTTGCTTTATAAAGAGATTAAATGGTTTGCTACAATGAGAGTTATTTTTTACTTTGATGAAAATGGAATAGTAATTATCTCCTTTTTCCGGAAAAATTTCCTCTATACATAATGGAGTTAAATGAAAAGTTTCGCCATTTGCTTTATAGTCAATCGAAAAAGCGTGTTTTTTGGAGACACAACCTGAAACATTTATTACTAATATTAATAATATAACAGTTAATACCTTCATCTTTCCTCCTGTTATCTGTCATAGTTAATCTACGATCATTCTGGAAAATAGTATGGCGCAAAGACTCATATCGTTTTTCTGTGTTTATATAATGATTATCAATGAAAGTCTTCATATTGGCAATCCTTGCTTTTATCGCTAGCGTCAAACGGATATTTCCAAATGCCTGTATCGTTAATTTCATTTTCACTGGCTGTTAATAAAATGTTTGTAATATTACATTTTTATCATATTTTATGTAATAAAATTACATAAAATAGAAAATGTAGCGATAATAACGGCTTAAAAGTGGTCTGATAAGTGGTAAATTTTCATTTTTTGCGATAAAATTTTAAACAATTTACAGATTGATTATTTTTAAGATTCTGCGGAAAAGTGGGATTATTTTAAGGGGGACTAATATGTCTTCATATCGTGAGTATCCTTGGTATCAAGTTCTTTTACGCCGTATTGGCGCTGTCACTTTCGGTATCCTGGCGTTTCCGGTTATGTTGTTTCGTCGTGATCGCGTCCGTTTTTACAGTTATTTGTATCGTATATGGATAAAAACCAGCGATAAACCCGTATGGTTAAAACAGTCAGAGCAGGTTTTGGCCGTCAAAAACGGCTAACAACTGACAATTGTAGGCAGGTAGCGGTATATTATTGCCATACAATTAATATACAGGACGAATATGATGCGTAATATTGAGCTGGAAAATGTGATTAACCGAGAACTGAAAATTAACGAGTTTCAGGATTACGCCCCCAACGGTTTACAAGTTGAGGGGCGTGCTCATATTCAGCGAGTTGTTACTGGTGTTACTGCTTGTCAGGCTTTATTGGATGAAGCGGTTCGTCATCAGGCTGATGCCATTCTCGTTCATCATGGCTATTTTTGGAAAAATGAGCCAGCAGTGATTCGTGGGATGAAACGTAATCGCCTGAAAACTTTGCTCTGTAATGATATCAATTTATACGGTTATCATCTGCCCCTTGATGCTCATCCATCACTGGGAAATAACGCTCAATTAGCCCGTTTGATTAATGCGAAAGTTGTTGGATTAATTGATGCATTCGTGCCGCATGGGGAATTTGAACAGCCGATAACGCCGGTGGAGTTAACTTCACGTATTGAACAAGCGCTTGGTCGCAAAGCGTTTCATGTCGGTGACAATGCACCTGCGGAGATTCGCACGCTTGCCTGGTGTACCGGCGGTGGTCAGAGTTTTATTCAACAAGCGGCTGAATTTGGTGTTGATGCTTTCATTACCGGTGAAGTGTCTGAGCAGACGGTTCATATCGCCCGTGAAATGGGGCTGCATTTTTATGCTGCGGGTCATCATGCCACTGAGCGTTATGGTATTAAGGCTTTGGGGGAGTGGTTGGCTGGTAATTATGGCTTGGATGTCACTTTTATCGATATTCCAAATCCGGCTTGATCACGTTTCCCTAAGACAGAAATAAACGAAGCCCACCAACGGCGGGCTTCAAAGCTTTTGACAGGCTTTTCATAACTAACGTTTTTTGTCAATAACGTTATTCTATCCGATTCATAGAACTGTGAATTTTGATCCTGGTGATCTTGCTACACACGCAAATAGAGGCTACGTTTGATAATTTAGAGAGTAAGTCGCTTGTACCTACTCTTGGATAACGAGCATACACAAGGAAGATGATGAGATCAATTTTTACGGTGCTTTAAGCCGTACTGGTATGGCATCAAATTTCACTGAATAATCTTTCCAATTAAATAAAGCCCTAGCTATTAAGCTAGCAAAAACTGCGGTAAACCCTTGTATCTTGAAAATTGATTACAACGTCAACATGATTAGATTTGGCACGGTGTGTGCAGACCGATAAACCCTTTCACATCCCAGCTTTGCCACCGCTGAACTGAATACCTCACGTAACGGGTGTATCATCCGTCCATCAAAGCGCTTTCGACGGGATTTTGTCGTGAATATCAAATGCACAACCCGTTGATATCTTCCTGTCACAGGCTAAAATGAAGGCACTTTCTCAATGAGCGCTGAATATGTTAAGAGCGACCAAAGTCCGCCTCTACCCCACACCCGAACAGGCCGCGTATCTTAACGGCCAGTTCGGTGCGGTCCGTTTTGCGTACAATAAGGCGCTGCACATCAAAAAGCATGCTTATAGACGTCACGGTGTGAGTTTAAATCCGCGCAAAGATCTTAAACCGCTACTGGCGGTCGCGAAGAAATCACGCAAGTACGCCTGGCTCAAGGCATATGACGCCATCGCGTTACAGCAGGCGGTGATCAATCTGAATGCCGCGTTTGATAATTTCTTCAATCCGAAGTTGCAAGCCAAATTTCCCACGTTCAAACGCAAACACGGCCGGCAATCCAGCTATCACTGTATTGGGGTGAAAGTGCTGGATATTTCGCCGCTATCCTGTGTGACGATGGTTGGGATGTACCGGAAAAGCCGGGCGTTATCACCCGCGTGACAGGGTGTGATATGGGTTAATCGGCCAATATGATGAAGAATCACCACCTTGCTCGGGCTATCGGGGATGCTGGCTGGCATGGCTTCATCAAGAAACTGGAATACAAAGCCGCGGCGGCGGGCGTTCATCTGGTCAAACTGGATCAGTGGTTCGCCAGCTCGAAAACCTGCCATTGCTGCGGCCACAAAGTGCCGGAAATGCCGCTGCATAAGCGGATCTGGCTATGCCCTTGCTGTGGTGTCGAACATGACCGCGATATCAATGCGGCGCTCAACATCCAGTGCAAGGGCACAACAGAATTACAGGCGGCGGGACTCGTCGTTTCTGCCCACGGAGGCCCGCGTAAATCCGTTATATCGACGGTAGCGGCCTGAGAAGTGGGAAGCCTCGCCGTTTGCGGCGTGGAGCAGTCACAGCTTTGCCCTTATCGTAATCGAATTTTATTATTATTTTTCAAGCTGGCTTTCGAAATCACGTTTTGTGTAGCCGGTATAGAGTTGACGTGGGCGAGCAATTTTCACGCCATCATCATGCATTTCATTCCAGTGAGCGATCCAGCCGATAGTACGGGCAATGGCGAAAATAACAGTGAACATGGTGGATGGAATCCCCATTGCTTTCAGGATAATGCCTGAGTAGAAATCCACGTTCGGATACAGTTTCTTCTCAATAAAATAGGGGTCGTGTAGAGCAATACGTTCAAGCTCCATAGCAACTTCCAGCAGGCTGTCATTCAGGCCGAGTTCATCTAGCACTTCATGGCAGGTTTCACGCATGACGGTTGCGCGAGGATCATAGTTTTTGTAAACACGATGACCAAATCCCATCAGACGGAAAGCATCGTTCTTATCTTTGGCCCGGTTAATAAATTCCGGAATATGTTCAACTGACTGAATTTCTTCCAACATACGCAGACAAGCTTCGTTTGCGCCGCCATGAGCAGGTCCCCAGAGAGAAGCAATACCTGCGGCAATACAGGCAAATGGATTGGCACCGGAAGAACCGGCGGTACGAACTGTTGAGGTAGACGCGTTTTGTTCGTGGTCCGCATGCAGGATTAAAATGCGATCCATAGCGCGTTCCAATACTGGGTTCACTTTATAATCTTCGCATGGTGTAGCGAACATCATGTGCAGGAAGTTGCCTGCGTAGGAGAGGTCATTGCGTGGGTAAACGAATGGTTGACCAATAGAGTATTTGTAGCACATGGCGGCCACTGTCGGCATTTTTGACAGCAGACGGTATGCGGTAATGTCACGGTGACGTGGATTGTTCACATCCAGAGCATCATGATAGAAAGCAGCCAGAGCGCCGGTAACACCGCACAGCACCGCCATCGGGTGTGAATCACGGCGGAAGCCGTTGAACAGGCGATGGATCTGTTCATGGATCATGGTGTGACGGGTGATAGTTTTTTTGAATTTATCAAACTGTTCTTGTGTTGGTGTTTCACCGTACAGCAGGATATAGCAGACTTCCAGATAAGTAGATTTTGTCGCTAGCTGGTCGATAGGGAAGCCACGGTGCAGCAATACACCTTCGTTACCATCAATATAGGTGATCTTGGATTCGCAAGATGCTGTAGAAGTAAAACCAGGGTCGTAGGTATAGAAACCTTGGGAGCCGAGAGTACGAACGTCGATGACTTTAGACCCAAGGGTCGGTGTTAGCACGTCCAATTCAATAGCAACTGAACCGTCTGGGGTTAGAGTTGCTTTGTTATCTGCCATTACAGTCTCCTTAGCGCTTTCATTTTTATAACTCTTAACAACCACGGCAGAAAGACACCGTATAGAGTCTATCTTATCAGGCTATTTTATCGACTATTCTTTGTCATCAAGAACGGGCTTGGACGGTGCTCTGACAAAAGCCGGTCACTTTTGAATGCACTTTGGTGTGGCCCGCGCCAGTGAGCGATTTGTGAGTGAATCGCCTCTTACAGACTGTGTGCATATTCCGGTTGCTGTGCAATCTGTGTTCTCAATTTCTTGACAAGAATGGTCTATACCTATGATGCCTGGTGGAATAGTTTCTTATACTGTGTCCCCTGACACTGTACTACCGGGGAAAAGCTGAAATCAGGCCAATATCACATTTAAGGCTGAAATCTCACCCCGGACGACAATGGTTTTCAGGTTGTTAGCGAATTTTTGAGAGTTATGTTGTATGCATTGACTACAAAAATAATTATGATTCGTGCGGACTACACAGTTACATAACTTTAGCTTTTCTTGAGGTCTTTCCTCTTATCAAAAATCAATCTCAAAAGTGTTTTCAACCATATATGTAAGATAAATGTTTAAAGTTTGTCAAACAAGATAATTAATTTTGTGCAATATGTTTGAATCGTGATCTTAATCACTGTTCAGTGGAAATGTAGCTAATCATATTGTGTTGGAATTGTAATAATAATGTGAAGCACATATACTGCCGCCAGGTCTCCGGATTACCCTGCTGTAGGAGCACCCAGCGTAACTAAATCACAACATCTTTTAACATCGAAGATCTATCGTTTGGTTAAATGTTGTGTCTTTGTATCCCCTTATCGCTGTCTGATTTCCGCCCAGGTCCGGAGGAAGGAAAATAATAAAAGAGCTGTGTGGGCAAAATTGTGAAAAAACAAAGACCTGTCAACCTTGATTTGCAGACGATACACTTTCCAGTCTCTGCAATAGCCTCGATCTTGCACCGTGTCTCTGGCGTCATTACTTTCGTAGCAGTAGGAATTCTCCTCTGGTTGTTAGGAATGTCTCTCTCCTCGCAAGAAGGGTTTCAGCAAGCCGCCGATATTATGACGGGATTTTTCGCCAAGTTTATTGTGTGGGGCATTCTGACCGCACTGGCTTACCATATCTGTGGTGGTATCCGCCATATGCTGATGGATTTCGGCTACTTGGAGGAAAACTTAGCGGTCGGTAGTCTCTCTGCCAAAGTGGCAATCGGGATTGCTGTTATTCTGTCGATTCTGGCTGGAGTACTGGTATGGTAAGTAACGCATCTGCATTGGGTCGCACGGGTATCCATGATTGGCTATTATTGCGCGCGTCCGCAATGATTATTGTTTTATATGTTCTTTATATGCTGGGCTTTGTCGTTACAACGTCGGATATCACTTATGAAGTCTGGCGGGGTTTCTTCGCCTCATCCATCACTAAAGTCTTCACTGTGCTGGCACTGTTTTCCATTCTGGCTCACGCCTGGATTGGTATGTGGCAAGTACTAACTGACTATGTAAAGCCGCTGGCACTGCGTTTAATGCTGCAATTAGCGATTATCGTTGCACTGATGGCTTACTTGATTTACGGAACAATTGTGGTGTGGGGTGTATAGATGAAACTGCCAGTAAGAGAGTTTGATGCAGTCGTTATTGGTGCGGGTGGCGCTGGCATGCGCGCTGCGTTGCAAATTTCACAAATGGGATTATCTTGTGCTTTGATTTCCAAAGTATTCCCAACCCGTTCTCATACTGTATCCGCGCAGGGGGGGATCACCGTTGCGTTGGGTAACTCCCATGATGATAACTGGGAATGGCACATGTATGACACGGTGAAAGGTTCCGACTATATCGGTGACCAGGATGCGATTGAGTACATGTGTAAGACTGGGCCAGAGGCAATTCTGGAACTGGAACACATGGGGTTGCCATTCTCGCGTTTGGATGACGGTCGTATTTATCAACGTCCATTCGGTGGCCAGTCAAAAAACTTTGGTGGTGAACAGGCAGCGCGTACAGCCGCGGCGGCAGATCGTACCGGTCATGCCCTGTTGCATACGCTGTATCAGCAGAACTTAAAAAATCACACCACTATTTTTTCTGAATGGTATTCGTTGGATCTGGTTAAAAATCAGGATGGCAGCATTGTTGGTTGTACTGCGATCTCTATTGAAACCGGTGAAGTGGTTTATTTCAAAGCGAAGGCAACTATTCTGGCAACGGGTGGTGCCGGTCGTATTTATCAATCAACCACTAATGCTCACATTAATACCGGTGATGGTGTAGGTATGGCGCTGCGTGCGGGTGTACCTGTACAGGATATGGAAATGTGGCAATTCCACCCAACTGGTATCGCGGGGGCGGGTGTTCTGGTAACAGAAGGCTGCCGTGGTGAAGGTGGTTATTTGTTGAATAAAGATGGTGAGCGCTTTATGGAGCGTTATGCACCAAATGCTAAAGATCTGGCTGGTCGTGATGTAGTGGCACGTTCCATCATGATCGAAATCCGCGAAGGCCGTGGTTGTGATGGTCCTTGGGGGCCTCATGCTAAGCTGAAACTGGATCATTTGGGCAAAGAGGTGCTGGAGTCCCGTCTGCCGGGCATTCTTGAGTTATCCCGTACTTTCGCCCACGTTGATCCGGTAAAAGAACCTATTCCGGTTATTCCAACTTGTCACTATATGATGGGAGGAATCCCGACTAAAGTGACCGGTCAGGCACTGACTATTAACGAGAAAGGCGAAGATGTGGTTATTCCGGGCCTGTTTGCTGTCGGTGAAATTGCCTGTGTATCGGTTCATGGCGCAAACCGTCTGGGGGGTAACTCTCTGTTGGACTTAGTGGTGTTTGGCCGCTCTGCCGGTTTGCACCTGAAAGAATCGCTGATGGAGCAGGGTACTAGCCGCGAAGCCAGCGAATCTGACATCGAAGTATCCCTGCAACGCCTGAACCGTTGGAATAGCGCGAGCACTGGTGAAGACCCGGTTAAAATTCGTAAAGATTTGCAAGCGTGCATGCAGAATAACTTCTCGGTATTCCGTGAGGGTGATGCAATGGCGAAAGGGCTGGAAGAACTTAAAGTTATCCGTGAACGCCTGAAAAATGCCCGTTTGGACGATACTTCCTCAGAGTTCAATACTCAGAGAATTGAGTGTCTGGAGCTTGATAACCTGATGGAGACGGCATTTTCTACGGCTGTTGCTGCTAACTTCCGTACTGAAAGCCGTGGTGCTCACAGCCGTTTCGATTATCCGGATCGTGATGATGCGAACTGGTTATGCCATACCCTCTATCTACCGCAAACTGAAACTATGACTCGTCGTAATGTCAACATGCAGCCAAAACTGCGTGAAGCATTTCCGCCGAAAGCGCGTACTTACTAATGAGTTGCTGATAATCCAGTTGCGGAGGAATAGATTATGAAACTTGAATTTTCGATTTATCGTTACAACCCGGATGTTGACGGCGCTCCTCGTATGCAGGATTACACGCTGGAAGCAGAAGAAGGGCGTGACATGATGTTGCTGGATGCGTTGATCCAGCTTAAAGAGCAGGACCCAACACTCTCTTTCCGTCGTTCTTGCCGTGAAGGTGTTTGTGGTTCTGATGGCCTCAACATGAATGGTAAAAATGGCTTGGCCTGTATTACGCCTGTTTCGGTTTTACGGCGTGGTAGCAAGAAAATTGTTATCCGTCCGTTGCCCGGCTTGCCGGTTATCCGTGACCTGGTTGTAGATATGGGGCAATTCTATGCGCAATATGAGAAGATTCGCCCATATTTGCTGAATGACGGTAAAAACCCACCGGCCCGTGAACATTTACAATCACCTGCACAAAGGGAAAAACTCGATGGTCTGTACGAGTGTATCCTGTGTGCATGTTGTTCAACTTCCTGTCCGTCATTCTGGTGGAACCCTGATAAATTTATCGGGCCTGCGGGTTTACTGGCAGCATATCGCTTCCTGATTGACAGCCGTGATACTGAAACGGCTTCACGATTAGACAAGCTGAATGATGCTTTCAGTGTTTTCCGTTGCCATAGCATCATGAATTGTGTCAGTGTGTGCCCTAAAGGGTTAAATCCAACAAAAGCTATTGGCCATATTAAGTCTATGTTACTGAAACATAGTGCATAATAGGTCCGCCCTCCGCGAGATTTTCCTTGTGGAGGGCACAAAGAATTGAAGAGTATGAGTTGCCAACTGCTAATGATGACAAAAGCTTGAGGCGAGGAACCTTTAAAAACGATGAGACGGTTTTTAAAGGTTCCTTGAAGGGTTCCGAAACCCAAAAGAGAACATGCATAAAGCACGTCCAAATGAACCTTTTATCGATACCGTATTTAAACGGTAATAGTTAACCACGGCGAAAACTAAAGCTTTTAAAGCTTAAGGGATCACAATGCAGAACGGCGCAATGAAGGACTGGCTGGATTCAAGCTTCCTGGCTGGTTCAAACCAGTCTTACATAGAGCAGATCTATGAAGACTATATAACCGATCCAAACTCCGTTGATGCAAGTTGGAGAGAGATTTTCCAACAATTGCCGAATGCGGGACTCAACGGCGAACAACTCCACTCGCAGACGCGTGATTACTTCCGCCGTCTTGCGAAAGATACTACGCGTTATCACTCCTCTGTCAGCGATCCAGCAATGGATGCAAAACAAGTTAAAGTTTTGCAGCTCATCAACGCATTCCGCTTCCGCGGTCATCAAAATGCGAATCTAGACCCGTTGGGATTATGGAAACAGGATAGTGTTCCTGATTTAGATCCTGCTTTCCATAATCTGACGGAAGCTGATTTTGAAGAGACGTTTAACGTAGGTTCTTTTGCAATCGGCAAAGAGACGATGAAATTGGCTGATTTGTATGAAGCGCTGAAACGCACCTATTGCGGTTCTATTGGCGCTGAATACATGCACATCACCAATACGGAAGAAAAACGTTGGATTCAGCAGCGTCTGGAGTCTGTGACTGTCAGCTCTCAGTTTAGTGTCGAGGAAAAGCGGCGTTTTCTGGCGGAACTGACGGCGGCGGAAGGTTTGGAGCGTTATCTGGGAGCTAAGTTTCCGGGAGCGAAACGTTTCTCTCTTGAAGGTGGTGATGCGCTAATCCCCATGTTGAAGGATCTTATCCGCCATGCGGGTAAACATGACACACGAGAAGTTGTGCTAGGAATGGCTCACCGTGGTCGCCTCAACGTCTTGGTTAATATCTTAGGTAAAAAACCGGCTGATCTGTTTGATGAGTTTGCTGGTAAGCATAAAGAGCACCTTGGTACCGGTGACGTGAAATATCATCAGGGTTTCTCGTCTGATTTTGCCACCGAAGGGGCTAAGGTTCATTTGGCATTAGCATTTAACCCATCTCACCTTGAGATTGTCAGCCCTGTCGTTATTGGTTCAGTACGCGCCCGCCGTGACCGTCTGGATGAAGGCCGCAGCAATATGGTATTGCCAATCACTATCCACGGTGATGCGGCTGTTACCGGACAGGGAGTGGTGCAGGAAACGCTGAACATGTCTCAGGCTCGTGGTTATGAGGTAGGCGGTACAATTCGTATTGTCATCAATAACCAGATCGGTTTCACAACGTCTAACCCGAAAGATGCCCGTTCAACACAATACTGTACCGATATTATCAAAATGGTACAGGCACCGATTTTCCACGTTAATGCAGATGATCCAGAAGCGGTGGCGTTTGTCACCCGTTTAGCACTGGATTTCCGTAATACCTTCAAATGTGATGTGATGATCGATCTGGTCTGTTATCGCCGTCATGGTCATAACGAAGCTGATGAGCCCAGTGCAACTCAGCCAATGATGTATCAGAAAATCAAGAAACACCCAACGCCACGTAAAATCTATGGTGACAAGCTGGCGGCTGAGAACTTGATATCAGTCGATGATGTGACCGAGATGGTTAACCTGTATCGTGATGCCCTCGACCGTGGTGATTGTGTCGTTGATGAGTGGCGCTCAATGGGGCTGCACTCATTTACTTGGGAGCCTTATCTTAATCACGAATGGGATGAAGAGTATCCACATAAAGTAGATGTGAAGCGTTTGCAAGATCTGGGTAGACGTATCAGCTCTGTCCCGGAAGAAGTGACAATGCACTCCCGTGTAGTGAAAATTTATAACGACCGTGCAGAGATGGCAAACGGCGATAAATTGTTCGATTGGGGCGGCGCAGAAACATTGGCCTACGCGACTTTAGTGGATGAAGGTGTTCCGGTTCGTTTGTCTGGTGAAGATGCTGGTCGTGGTACCTTCTTCCATCGTCATGCTGTTATCCATAATCAGGCTGACGGTTCTGTTTATGTTCCTCTGGCGAACGTTCATAACGGTCAGGGAGCATTCGATGTTTGGGATTCTGTCCTGTCCGAAGAAGCGGTGTTGGCATTTGAGTATGGCTATGCAACAACAGAACCTCGTGCTCTGACAATCTGGGAAGCTCAGTTTGGTGATTTTGCCAACGGTGCACAGGTTGTTATTGACCAATTCATCAGCTCTGGTGAGCAGAAATGGGGCCGTATGTGCGGTCTGGTGATGTTGTTGCCGCATGGTTATGAAGGGCAGGGGCCTGAACACTCTTCAGCCCGTTTGGAGCGTTATCTGCAACTATGCGCAGAACAGAACATGCAGGTTTGTGTACCATCAACGCCAGCCCAGGTCTACCATATGCTTCGCCGTCAGGCTTTGCGCGGTATGCGCCGTCCGTTGATCGTTATGTCGCCAAAATCACTGTTGCGCCACCCATTAGCTGTTTCTAGCCTGGATGAACTGGCTAACGGTAAATTCCAGACAGTGATTGGTGAAACTGACGCTCTTGATCCGAAAGGCGTTAAACGAGTTGTACTTTGTTCAGGTAAAGTCTATTACGACCTGTTGGAGCAACGTCGTAAAAATGAACAAACTGATGTCGCTATCGTGCGTATTGAGCAGCTATATCCATTCCCGCATCAGGATGTTCAGTCAACACTGGAACAGTATGCTCATGTACATGATTTTGTCTGGTGCCAGGAAGAGCCATTAAATCAGGGGGCCTGGTATTGCAGTCAGCACAACTTCCGTGAAGTGATCCCGTTCGGGGCTTCTTTACGTTATGCAGGTCGTCCTGCGTCTGCTTCCCCGGCAGTTGGATATACGTCAGTTCACCAGCAACAACAACAAGAGCTGGTTAATGACGCACTGAACGTTGAATAAATAAAGGATATAAAATGAGTAGCGTAGATATTCTGGTTCCGGATCTGCCTGAATCTGTTGCTGATGCCACTGTGGCAGTTTGGCACAAAAAAGAGGGTGACCGTGTTGAACGTGATGAAGTGCTGGTTGAAATCGAAACAGATAAAGTTGTGCTGGAAGTGCCTGCTAGTGAAGCGGGTGTTTTAGAAGCCATTTTGGAAGAGAAAGACGCCACAGTTCTGTCCCGTCAGCTTCTTGGTCGTATCCGTCTGGGTGATAACACCGGCAAGCCGGCGGAAATAAAAGAAAAGACAGAAGCGACTTTGGCGAAACGCCAGACAGCGGGTTTAGAAGAAGAGAGCAATGATGCGCTCAGTCCGGCGGTCCGCCGTTTGATTGCCGAGCATGATCTTGATGCTAAAGCGATTAAAGGCAGTGGTGTTGGTGGACGTATTGTCCGTGAAGACGTGGAAAAATACATGGCTGATAACGAAAAAGTGGCTAGCAAATCCGCAGAAGCCCCTGTTTCTGCCCAGGATTCTCTGTTGCCACACCGCAGTGAAAAACGTGTTCCAATGACCCGCTTGCGTAAGCGTGTGGCTGAACGTCTGCTGGAAGCGAAAAACAACACCGCGATGTTGACGACATTTAACGAAGTTAACATGAAGCCCATTCAAGACATGCGTAAACAGTACGGCGAGGCGTTTGAAAAGCGCCACGGTGTGCGTCTGGGCTTTATGTCTTTCTATGTGAAAGCCGTGGTTGAAGCACTGAAACGCTATCCAGAAGTGAATGCTTCTATTGATGGCACTGATGTGGTTTACCACAACTATTTCGATATCAGTATTGCGGTATCGACACCGCGTGGTCTGGTAACGCCTGTACTACGTGATGCTGATGCATTGAGCATGGCTGATCTCGAAAAACGCATTAAAGAGCTGGCTATCAAAGGCCGCGACGGCAAATTGACCGTTGAAGAGCTGACGGGTGGTAACTTTACCATTACTAATGGCGGTGTATTTGGCTCCTTAATGTCTACGCCAATCATTAACCCACCACAAAGTGCGATTCTTGGTATGCATGCCATCAAAGATCGCCCAATGGCAGTTAATGGTCAGGTGGAGATCCTTCCAATGATGTACCTGGCGCTGTCTTATGACCACCGTCTGATTGACGGGCGTGAGTCTGTAGGCTTCCTGGTGACCATCAAAGAAATGCTGGAAGATCCTGCACGTTTGCTGCTGGACGTATAGCAACATAATCAGGGCGGATACGCGCTAATATCTGCCCAGTCTGAAGTAAACAAATGTATATGTACAGCTAGTCTTTGGGCTAGCTGTACCAGAGCAACAAAAAAAATCAGAGAGCAACTTACCAATTTTTTGCTCTTCTCAGACTTAATTATGGATAGAACATCATGAATTTACACGAGTATCAGGCAAAACAGCTTTTTGCACGGTATGGTTTACCCGCTCCGGCTGGTTATGCCTGCACGACACCGCGTGAGGCAGAAGAAGCTGCATCTAAAATCGGCGCTGGCCCTTGGGTGGTGAAGTGCCAGGTTCATGCTGGCGGTCGCGGTAAAGCGGGCGGTGTGAAAGTGGTTAACAGTAAAGAAGAAATTCGCACTTTCGCAGAACAGTGGCTAGGCAGACGTTTGGTCACTTACCAAACAGATGCGCAAGGGCAGCCTGTTCGTCAGATTTTAGTGGAAGGGGCAACTGACATTGCGAAAGAGCTGTATCTCGGTGCTGTGGTTGATCGTGGTACGCGTCGTGTAGTGTTCATGGCTTCTACTGAAGGTGGTGTTGAAATTGAAAAAGTTGCGGAAGAGACTCCGGAACTGATTCATAAAGCGATTATCGACCCGCTGATTGGTCCTATGCCTTATCAGGGGCGTGAACTGGCATTTAAATTGGGTTTAACCGGTAAACAAGTCAGCCAGTTCACTAAAATTTTCTTAGGGGTGGCAAACCTGTTCCTGGAGCGTGATCTGGCTCTGGTTGAAATTAACCCATTGGTTATTACGACTCAAGGTGATTTGATTTGTCTGGATGGCAAACTGGGCGCTGATGGTAACGCACTGTTCCGTCAGGCTGAATTGCGTGAAATGCATGACCCATCTCAGGAAGATCCTCGTGAAGCTCAGGCGGCACAGTGGGAGCTGAACTATGTCGCGCTGGATGGCAATATTGGTTGCATGGTAAACGGTGCTGGCTTGGCAATGGGAACGATGGATATCGTTAAATTGCATGGCGGTGCGCCAGCTAACTTCCTTGATGTCGGTGGTGGTGCAACCAAAGAGCGCGTTACAGAAGCGTTTAAAATTATCTTGTCAGATGAAAATGTGAAAGCGGTATTGGTTAACATCTTTGGTGGTATTGTTCGTTGTGACCTGATTGCTGACGGTATTATTGGTGCGGTGGAAGAAGTAGGAGTTCACGTACCGGTTGTTGTTCGTTTGGAAGGAAACAATGCTGATCTGGGTGCGAAAAAACTGGCTGACAGTGGTTTAAATATCATTGCCGCAACCAGCTTGACAGATGCAGCTAAGCAAGCAGTAGCAGCAGTGGGGGCAAAATAAATAATGTCTATTTTAATTGATAAAAACACCAAAGTTATTTGTCAGGGGTTCACTGGCAGCCAAGGTACTTTCCATTCAGAACAAGCGATTGCTTACGGTACCCAGATGGTTGGTGGGGTAACGCCGGGTAAGGGTGGTACTGAGCATCTAGGATTACCGGTTTTCAATACCGTTCGTGAAGCGGTAGAAGCAACAGGGGCAACGGCTTCTGTTATCTATGTTCCCGCGCCATTCTGTAAAGATTCTATTCTGGAAGCGATCGACGCTGGAATTAAACTGATCATCACCATTACTGAAGGTATTCCGACGCTGGATATGCTGGCGGTTAAAGTGAAACTGGATGAAGCGGGTGTGCGTATGATCGGCCCTAACTGTCCGGGTGTTATCACGCCGGATGAATGTAAGATCGGTATTATGCCGGGCCACATTCATCAAGCAGGTAAAGTTGGCATCGTTTCCCGCTCAGGAACGCTGACTTATGAAGCGGTAAAACAGACAACGGATGCAGGTTTAGGCCAATCTACCTGCGTTGGTATCGGTGGTGATCCAATTCCAGGTTCTAACTTCATTGATATCCTGAAATTGTTCCAGGAAGATCCACAAACAGAAGCCATCGTAATGATTGGTGAAATTGGCGGAACAGCGGAAGAAGAAGCAGCGGCTTATATTAAAGAGTACGTCACTAAACCGGTTGTTGCCTACATCGCGGGTGTGACTGCACCAAAAGGCAAGCGTATGGGGCATGCTGGTGCCATCATCGCAGGTGGTAAAGGAACGGCGGACGAAAAATTTGCTGCTTTGGAAGAGGCGGGTGTGAAGACGGTCCGCAGTCTGGCAGACATCGGTGATGCTGTGAAAGATTTACTTGCTGGTAAGTAAGCGTTGATCAGAAATATTTATCTATGAGGCCGCTGTGAAGTGGCCTCATATCGTTAAAAAAGCCCGTTAAAAATAGGTTCTTTAGCATCGAAAATTTCAAATTCCACCTTTGTCAATACGACGTTACGCTTGCTGGCTGTGCGAAAAGCAGCAAAGAAGGATAGGAAACAACAGTTTACTCACCTTTTTTATCACATCAGTGAAGAACTGTTATGTCAGATTTTTCAGCAACTTAAACGTCAATCTGTACCGGGCTGCGAGGGTATCACATGGGAAAACTATGCAGAAAATCTGCAAAATAATTTCCATGCGCTCCACGGCAGACTTCATCGTGGGCAATATAGGCCCCAGCCGGCAAGGCAGGTGAGGATCCTGAAAGAAGACGGGACAGAAAGGCCATTGAGTATACTGCGTTTGGAGGACAAAATCGTGCAGCAAGCGGTTGTCACGGTCTTAAATCAAATCTACGAGACCGATTTTCTCGGCTTCTCGTATGGGTTCAGACCAGGCAGAAGGCTACACGATGCACTGGACGCGCTGAATGTGGCAATTATGGAGAGGAGAGGAAAGTCAATTGGATGCTTGAGCTGGACAGTTCGTTCTCTGTGGACTTCGATGTTTTCTTCGGTTTCTTTATAACGAAAAGAGGATTGCCACTCATTTCTCTGATTCGCTTCCCTGTATGCAGACACGTAAGCAAACCAAAATACCCTCTGTCTGGAAAAAAGACGATCTGCTCAGGTTACTGGCAGCGATTTATCGCGGTAACCCTTCCGGAAAGCGGGATTATGACATCATTCTGTTAGGGGCTGTTGACGTTTTGAGAGGAATTATTGAACAACATGATTTGGTATAATCGTTTTCGCCAAAAAATAACCAGACCTCACCATCATGCTGTAAACTATGTTAACAGATACACAATGGAATAAGCTATCTGCATTGTAAACGTCCGGTCATCTCACCTTGTTCTTCCTCTCCGGCCCATGCACGCTACTGCTTCCTTATCTTCACCTGGAGACTGACACCATGAGCCGTAGTCGATATACCCCGGAACAAAAACAGCAACATGTGACCCAATGGTGCCACAGTGACCTGACCCGAAAACAGTATTGCGAACAGCATCAGCTGAGTTTTTCCGCTTTTCGCGACTGGATTGCCGACAGTCACAAAATGCGCCAGCCTCTCAGCCAGACACTGCCCGCCTTCTTGCCGGTTTCACTCCAGCCTGACGACGCGCGCACCGTTACCCTGCATACCCCAGACGGCTATGCCATCGCCTGTCCATTGACGCTGTTGCCTGACGTGATGCGGGTACTGGCCCGATGCTGAAACCGCAACAGCTCTTTCTGGTGCGAGAGCCCGTCGACATGCGCCGGGGCATTGATGCCCTCACCCGGCACCTGGAGGGACTGAATTTGCGCTGGCAGGACGAGGCCGCTTTTGTTTTCTGCAACAAGGCCCGCTCCCGTCTCAAGGTGTTGCGCTGGGACCGACACGGCGTCTGGCTGTGTACCCGCCGTCTGCACCGGGCCCATTTTGTCTGGCCGAAGCAGGGCGAGCGCAGCTGGGTGATGACGCCCGCCCAGTTTGACTGGCTCATCCGCGGCATTCACTGGCAACAAGTCGAGGGAGATGACCTGTCCGGCTGGCGAAGCTAATTCCGCTAC
>NZ_RCWC01000023.1 GCF_018448935.1 Photorhabdus noenieputensis
CCACGGTGGTCGGGGTGGGAAGCGAAGAGATTTATGTGAACGAACACGGCGCGATACGGATTCATTTCCACTGGAACCGCTACGATAAAGCGGACGACAACGCGTCTTGTTGGGTACGGGTGGCACAAGGCTGGAACGGCAACGGTTTCGGTTTTATGGCGATACCGCGCGTCGGGCAGGAGGTGATTGTCAGCTATCTCAACGGCGATATCGACCGTCCGATTGTGACGGGGTGTACCTATAACGGCCTCAACCGCCCGCCTCTTAATTTACCGCTGGAGAAAACCCGTACCACCTTTAAAACCCGGACTCTCGGAGGGCAGGGATTTAACGAACTGCGCTTTGAGGATAATAAAGGAAGAGAGGAAGTGTTTATTCATGCTCAGCGGGATATGAATAGCCAGATTCTCCGGGACAAAACCACGCAGATAGGCCATGACCAGCAAACAGAAGTGGCGCATAACCGCACGGCGATAATTAAAAACGATGATGATGAAGCCGTGCAAGGCGGCCAGACGCTTGAAGTCGGTCAGAATCAAACGGTGACCATTAAAGGTCAGCAAGCTATTTCCATTGGTAAAAGCCATCAATTAAACGTCGCCGATAACCAGCAAATTACCGTGGGTAAACATATCACGGTGCACTCTGAAAGCGGGCAAATCATCATTGGGAATGCAGGCGGACAGATAGTTATTGACCCGATGGGCAATATCCGCATCGAAGGGATCAGCATCACTATGACTGACCATATCACCGGCAAGAAATCCGCCGGTGCGCTGTTTGACTACTCCGCCCGCTATACCCTGCTGAGTGAACAGAGCGGTAAACCACTGGCCCATACCCGCTATACCATTACCACCGCTGGCGGTCAGACCCTTTCCGGTAAAACCGATGCGCTGGGCAGAACGGTGACTGTACAGAGTGAGGCGGAAGAAAATCTGCAACTGAGTTCACCGGAAGCCTCACCGAAACCGAAGCAAACCTTATACCGAGTCAGCGGTAACACGCAGATAGAGTATGTGATGGAATTTACGGAGAAATAAGTATGGCAATATCTAACAGCGGTAAAATGTGTCCGGCCGTGACCTCAATTAACTGTACGATGGAAATCGGCGTCTTTCCCGCCGATGAAGACCCTTGCTATCTGGCGGAAAAAGCTGAATATGCCCTGCGCCTGCCGGCAATGATTATGACCAAACTGGGGGCTATTCGCTTTCTTAATCAAGTCATTATGAGTGGGTTGATTAAGGTTGAGGAACTTAAACATGACTTTTTATGGCCCTATAAAGCAGAAGTAGTGTTTGCTATCCGAGGAGAGCAGGATGTCCCCTTACCCATGCTGGCAACCAGTCAAGACTCTAAGCAACGTTATGGTGATAATTTACCGCAATCCAGTAATCCGTTTGCCCGGCCTTCTGCCGACGACGCGGAGAAATTTGGTGTTGTTAGTATCCGCCGGCCCGATATTATTTTGGTTAAAGATGAAGCTCTCCGCTGGCCGGGCAGAAATGCCACCTACTTCGATGGTTCTGTGCACCCTGATAATTTGAAGATGTTGATTGAGGTGAAATTTCCGGGCGATAAACTTGCTGAAGATCAAGAAATAGATTACATACAGATTGCGACCGAAGATCGCTTTGGTGTAATGCGTATCAGCGATAATCGCACAGAAGAGCAAAAACAGTATGATGAAGCGTGGCGAAAACTTTATCAGCCCGGTTCCCAACACTATAAAAATCCCATACCGTTAGCCCCGCTGCCACCCAGTTCACCTCCTGATGATGAAGCTTTACCCGCTCCTCCCGCAGAGGGTGTGCCGGGGACTATTCCGCAGCCGCTGACAAAAAATCCACCGCTTCTCAGCACTTCCCGTTGGTCGTTTTTACCCAGCTATGAAGACTGGGTTGTCCTCGGGCAGGAGGTGGCGGGTCTGGCTGAAAATGGGTTGAATTATGTCCGCGACAGTACCCGGGAGCTTCTTGCCCAGTTTGGTTCATGGTTCAATCAAACCGGCAAGTGGGTGTGTGAAGAGATTATTGACCCGATAAGCCATCAGGTCAGCTACGCTTTTTCCTGGGCTAATGAACAAACGGGAAAAATCGTGACCTGGACGGAGAGTGAGATAAAAGCCCGGTGGCAGACGGTGCAACAGGGTTCAGACATCACCCTGGAAGAGCTAAAAAACATTAGCTGGATGCAGATATTAAAAGAGGTGGGGGAAAGCATGCTGGAAATGGTGGTGATTATTGCCGGTGTTGCCGTTGTTATCCTGGTCACCCTTGCCGTCGCTGCTGCATTGATTGCACTGGTGGAAATTTTAGCTGCCGCTGCCGCAGTTAGCGCCGCCGCGTTAGCCGCCGTCCTGGCAATATTGGCGAGTGTGACATTCGCCACCGCTTCATAATTAACGGAGAGAAAATATGGAAACTTCAGATTACTTTGCCCAACTGAGATCACAACTGACCTCTTTTCTTTTTCTCAATGGCGATGGACTTACCGTTTCCCGCCTGGGTCTCTCGATAACCCTGTTTTTTAAACAGGGCTACACCCAGGAGAAAAAGCAACGCATTCTGGCCTGCTACCGGCGCTTTAGGGAGGAGTTCGGCACTCATCTGCGTTTTCACAGTCATTCATTAAAGGGATTAAGCAAATATTCACCGGAAAATATTATTAAGATGGAGGAAGGTATTCTCGCCAGGAAAAAAAACCAGCTCTGTGGTTGGGTCGTTAGTGATGCTAAAAATGAAGATGAGGCACCTAAGTATCTGATGCGTTACCTAGATTCCCGAGAAATTGATGGTGATGATGGTAGCTCCTACCTGAGTCTGATGCTGCCCTGGGGTTATCTGAAAGAACAAGAGGGCATGACCCGGTTTATGGCCTGGCTGGACTTTCTGTGTGAACAACTCGAACCGGACAGTGGAGACTGTGGCTACTGTCTGGTCCTGCCCAAAGATTATTATGATTACTTTCCCTTAGAGTACCAGCTAGCGCAGCGTTACCCCGCATTGCAGGTTAATTCTGCGGTTCATACAGCCAAATTACAGTATGGACATTCCATCCGTGGCATTAACTGGATCACCCTGCTGTCCAAACGCTTTGTAAACCGACTGGGTGGGGAATATTGGATACGTCAGGTGCTGCGTCCCTACCGGGATGTGGTGATTAGTTCTTATTCCAATGGCCTGATTATCCGGGCCGGTCAATACCCGGATTTAACGCCATTACCGGGCAGTGTCCCAGAGAGTTATTTTGCCATTAACCAACTGATACGTCCGATACGGGTGATACCTCGTGAAGGCCATTCATTGCACTTCTATGGTGAAGGGCATTTTAATTCAACTTCCACCCTGGCCTGGTATGCCCGTTATGACCGGGGACCGCTACAAGTGACCCCTTTGAGAGGTGACCATCCGGCACTGGTCAGCGGGATCTGGCAAACCGACAGCCTGCCTGGCAGGCAGTACTTCTTTGCTCAGGGTGCGATGGCTTTTGATGTTGAAGGTGCAGAGACGGGTACAACTATCTGGCATCTGGTACGGGAAGCAGCAAATATGTGGGAATAGCAGGTTATCCACCGACTCATAACTCACGGAGAAAATGATGGAAACTGTAGATTACTTTGCCCAGTTGAAATCACAACTGACCGCGTTTACCTTCCTCAATGGCGATGGGCTGACCGTTTCTCGTCTGGGTCTCTCGATTACCCTGTTTTTTAAACAAGGTTACACCCAGGAGAAAAAACAGCGCATTCTGGCCTGTTACCGGCGCTTTCGGGAGGAGTTCGGCACTCACCTGCGTTTTCACCGTCATGAATTTAAAGGGTTAAGAAAATATTCACCGGAAAATGTTGCCAAAGTGGAAGAAAGCATTCTTAATCAGAAAAAAAACCAGTTTTCTGGTTGGGTGGTCAGTGATGCCAAAAATGAAGATGAGGCACCTCGTTATCTGATGCGTTATCTGGATTCCCGGGAAATAAGCGGTGATAACGGCAGTTCTTACCTAAGCCTGACACTTCCTTGGAATTATCTGAAAGAACAAGAGGGCATGGCTCGTTTTATGGCCTGGCTGGAGTTTCTGTGTGAACAACTCGAACCGGACAGTGGTGACTGTGGCTACTGTCTGGTCTTACCCAATGACTTCTATGACTACTTTCCCTTAGAGTACCAGCTAGCGCAACGTTACCCTTCATTGCAGGTTAATTCTGCTGTTCATACAGCCAAATTACAGTATGGACATTCCATCCGTGGCATTAATTGTCTCACCCTGCTGTCCAAACGATTTGTAAACCGACTGGGTGGGGAATATTGGATACGTCAGGTGCTGCGCCCCTACCGGGATGTGGTGATTAGTTCTTATTCCAATGGCCTGATTATCCGGGCCGGTCAATACCCTGACTTAACGCCACTACCGGGCAGTGTCCCGGAGAGTTATTTTGCTATTAACCAACTGATACGTCCGATACGGGTGATACCTCGTGAAGGCCATTCATTGCACTTCTATGGTGAAGGTCATTTTAATTCAACTTCCACACTGGCCTGGTATGCCCGTTATGACCGGGGACCGCTGCAAGTGACCCCTTTGAAAGGTGACCATCCAGCACTGGTCAGCGGGATCTGGCGAACCGACAGCCTGCCTGACAAACAGTACTTCTTTGCTCAGGGTACGATGGCTTTTGATGTTGAAGGTGCAGAACCGGGCACAACTCTCTGGCATCTAATACGAGAAACGGAAAATACAACGGAGTAAATAATGCGTAGTGTAGTGGAAGGGAAAAAAATTATCCTTAAAGGCGATACCACAACAACCGGAGGCGAGGTTTTAAAGGGTTCCGATTTGGTAAATCAACAACTATCGGTTGCTTGTAAAGGTGACCCGGTGTTTTGTCCCGCCTGTAAACAAACCGGCGCTGTTGCGGAAGGTTCTAACTTGTTCAATATACAAGGAATACCTGTCGCGCTGGAGGGGTACCTTGTTTAATCGTTTTATCTCTTCTTTAATCGCATTTTTATTGATAGCTTCGTAAAATGATAGTGAGAAAATACTTGAATGTCAGTTTATTCTATTGATGTTATTTTACGTGATTATTACTTTTCAACCTTCGGTTAATGGTTAGTGAATTTCGACTAAATGTCATTAATCACGCTACTAAAAACTTTAATTTCCTTGGTTAAATCAGTCTGTTTAATAAAGTGATTAATCTCCCTGTTTGTCTTTTTAAATAGTCATGACTGGTTAGGTAAATGTAAAATAAGTAGAGGGCAGTATTACTGATTTACCGATATACCCGTCATCTTTCAAGTTGTGTTTTCTCTTCCAATGTCAGCATGACATCGGACTTTTTACCCGCTTTTAAAACCACATTGATAGATAAAAAAGGCTTTTTTTAACAATTGCCTCGTAAATCCTGGCCTAATGCGAGGGTGTCGCAAAAGGCCAGCATTGAAAATAAACCCGCAGAGATTTATTGCCTGTTATTGGAACTCCAGTCTCTGGATGCTACGTAAGGCAGAAAATACCGCTCTTTCTCCGCATGATAAATAAACCGCAATTTTGGGTAGATTTTTCTGACTCCCGGTGTGAATGGAAAGCATCAGTTGTTGTAGAAATGTCGTCATGAAGGAACCGCGTTTGGAATGGGAACCTCAATCTTAGCTGATAAAGGAGAGCTTTTGCGGTACCTTCTTTACGGAGGGAACGTCACCCAAGGTTTTGCAGGGTATTCTCTAACGCTTGATGCAGTAATTCACGGTCATGGCGGTAGGGAACATCCTGTGCTTCGAGTATTTGTTGAGTAATAATCCGGTCATTAAGCTCGCTGATATCGGTGCACGGGCCAACAATGACCGCATCAATTATCCGGCTGCCAATTTTGTTTTCCATTATTTCCAGCTTATCTTTCAGTGTCAGTTCAGCGGCGGCACTTAATTCTTTGCCGAGATTACCGATATAAATCATATTGGCACAGCTACGGCGCAGTGCTTGGGTGAGATCTTCAAGCAAAAGCAATGGCATCAGACTGGTAAAGAAGCTGCCTGGGCCGATGATAATAAGATCTGCCTGAGTAATAGCATCCAATGCCTCTTTTGTTGCCGTCGCGGGAGGATAAAGCATCAACTCCTGAGGAATACAGTGCAACTGATCAACATTAACTTCGCCATAAATGGTATTGCCTTGATCATCTATCGCCATCAGGTCAACGGGTTGCTCAGACATTGGAATAAGATGAGCATTAACTTTCAACAAACTGCGGATTAAATTAATTGCCTCAAGGGGTCTAACACTCAGATGATCCAACGCTTTAAGCATTAGATTACCCAGGTTATGTCCTGCCAATTCGCCATTGCCACAGAAACGGTATTCGAACATTGCCGACGCGACACTGGGTTCGGTAATAAGCTGATTTAAACAATTGCGGGTATCACCCCAGGCAATACCGCCTTCTGAACGCCGGATTCTGCCGGTAGAGCCGCCATTATCTGTCGTGGTGACAATGCCTGTTAGGCGAGAGCCTAGTGATGAAAGAGAAGACATAACGCGCCCAAGGCCATGACCTCCGCCTAAGGCAACTACCCGATCTAAATCGGCTAATGTGCGGTTTCGCATAGAATTCCTGTTGCTAACTGAACATATATTTACCGAATAATTTTAGCGTAATTTATTATAAAACACGATTAACCAACTAGCGTTATGATTGAGCGCAATGTTTTGATCAATCATCAATAGAAATTGTCTGCAATTTGTTTTGGTGCTGGTTAAATCATTGTATATTCAATTATATAACGAAAGTAGGTATTCGCATTTTCCTTCGTTACGCGCTAGAATTTGTATTGGGAATGTCGTTTTTCACAGATATTGAAATTAACTCCTAGCTTCTGCATCTAAGTCACTTTTTACGCAGTGATATGATGTTTTGGCCGTGACCACTGAGTCACCAAGATGTGAGGCAGAAATGCCCGCGTCTCCCGTGTTTGGAAAGGTGTTATTGTGGAACAACTCGTAGACGCTTTTGCCCGTAAATTTTACTATTTGCGGCTATCTATTACCGATGTATGTAATTTTCGGTGTACTTATTGCCTGCCGGATGGTTATAAACCCCGCGGACATCACTCCTTTTTGACATTATCCGAAATCCGTCTTGTTGGCCGAGCGTTTGCTGATCTGGGTACCGAGAAAATCCGTTTAACGGGTGGCGAACCGACCATGCGCCGTGATTTCACCGATATTATTTCCGCTATCCGTGAGAATAAGTTGATTAAAACCCTAGCGGTAACCACCAACGGTTATCGAATGGAACGGGATGTTGCTCAGTGGAAAGAGGCGGGTTTAACCGCAGTGAATGTCAGTATGGATACGCTTGATCCCCGCCAGTTTCATGCAATTACCGGACAAGACAAATTTTTTCAGGTGATGGGCGGTATTGATGCAGCATTTGCGGCGGGTTTTAATAAAGTGAAAGTCAACGTGGTGTTGATGAAAAATGTTAATGATATCCGCCTGCCCGCTTTCTTGAACTGGATAAAAGATCGCCCGATTCAATTGAGATTTATCGAGTTGATGGAAACCGGTGATGGTAGTGAAATGTTTCGTCAATACCACATTTCGGGGGAAACTATCCGGGAGCGTCTATTACTTGATGGCTGGCATTTGCTTCAACGTTCACGCAGTGATGGACCGGCACAGGTTTTTAACCATCCTGATTATCAAGGAGAAATTGGTCTGATTATGCCTTATGAGAAAGATTTTTGTCGAAGTTGTAATCGGTTACGTGTTTCTTCAATAGGTAATCTTCATTTATGCCTGTTTGGTGAACAGGGTATACCGCTGCGTGATTTGTTGGCGAGTGAAGAACAACTTGATGATCTGAAATTGCGCATTCAGGGTGGGCTGCGGCATAAACGGGAAACCCATTTTCTGCATCAAGGTGACAGTGGTATCACCCCAAATCTTTCTGTTATTGGCGGTTAATTTACCGTCTGGATATTGTTGTTTTTTCAGGAGCTGAGAATGTCTCAATTAACCCACATCAATTCTACCGGTGAAGCGCATATGGTTGATGTTTCGGCTAAAGCTGAAACATCACGCGAGGCACGGGCAGAAGCTTTTGTTGAAATGAAGCCGGAAACACTGGCAATGATTATTGCAGGTAGCCATCACAAAGGTGATGTATTTGCAACCGCGAGAATTGCGGGTATCCAGGCAGCAAAGCGCACATGGGAATTAATTCCGTTGTGTCATCCATTACAGCTAACTAAAGTAGAAATCCAGTTGGAGGCACAAACGGAATATAACCGGGTCAGAATTGAATCTTGTTGTCGTCTAACCGGGAGAACCGGTGTTGAAATGGAGGCACTGACGGCGGCGTCAGTCGCGGCTTTAACAATTTACGATATGTGTAAAGCAGTACAGAAAGATATGGTCATTGGGCCAGTTCGTTTGCTGGAAAAAATAGGTGGAAAATTAGGCTATTTTAAGGCGGAATAATGATTAAAGTACTGTTTTTTGCTCAGGTACGTGAGCTGGTAGGTACTGATTCACTGGATCTCGATAATCGTTACACAACTGTTGATGGTTTGAGAAAGGCGTTAATAGCAAAGGGAGAACGTTGGGCCTTGGCGTTGGAAGATGGAAAATTGTTGTCAGCGGTAAACCAATCTCTCGTTCATGGCGGGCACTCATTACAGGATGGTGATGAAGTGGCCTTTTTCCCGCCAGTGACTGGGGGATGATAAATGGAAAACATCCGCATTTTCGTTGGGCCGGAAAATTTCAATGTAGGGGATGAATATCAATGGCTTGCTCAATGTGATGAAGATGGTGCTATCGTCACGTTCACCGGCAAAGTCCGCAATCATAATTTGGGCGATAATGTCGGGGCGTTGAGATTGGAACATTATCCGGGAATGACGGAAAAAACGTTACGGAATATTGTTACCGAAGCACGCAATCGCTGGCCGTTGCAGCGAATCAGTGTTATCCATCGGGTTGGTACGCTTTCTCCGGGTGATCAGATTGTGTTTGTGGGTGTGACCGGTACTCATCGTCATATGGCTTTTGAAGCGGCTGAATTTATTATGGATTATTTGAAAACGCAGGCACCTTTCTGGAAAAAAGAGTTTTTGCCTGACGGTGAACGTTGGGTTGAATCCCGTGAAAGTGATCAGGAAGCCGTGAAACGTTGGTCATGAAAGTGTTAGCTAAATTCTGCGAAGCGCTTCGAAAAAGGATTGAATAAAAAGATTGCTATATGAGTAATTATTGAATAGTTAATTGTTTTGTTTATTTTCTATGATAATGTATAAAACTTGAGTGGGTTGTTGATACTGAACAACCTAGGTTTTTAATATCGTTATATAAAGGTAAGCTTCATGGATCGATATCCACGCTCTAATGGTTCGATAATCCAGCAAGCTGGAACCGGCCTACAAACTTATATGGCCCAGGTTTATGGTTGGATGACTTGTGGTCTGTTGTTAACTGCATTTGTGGCTTGGTATGTGTCACAAAACCAGAATGTTGTTTCATATATTTTCTCAAACTCAATACTATTCTATGGATTGATTATTGCTCAGTTTGGGTTGGTTTTCGTCCTCTCAGGCATGATTAACCGCATGAGAGCTTCGTTAGCCACAGGGTTGTTTATGCTCTATTCGGCGCTGACTGGCCTGACGCTTTCCAGTATTTTCGTTATCTATACTCTTGGCTCCATTGCGAGCACTTTTGTCGTGACGGCGGGGATGTTTGGTGCGCTGAGTTTTTACGGCTATACCACCAAACGTAGCCTGAGTGGCCTTGGTAGTTTCTTGTTTATGGGGCTGATCGGCATCATTTTGGCTTCTCTGATTAACTTATGGTTAAAGAGTGCAGCGTTGACGTGGGCGGTAACCTACATTGGTGTCGTTATCTTTGCGGGCTTAACCGCTTATGACACTCAGAAACTGAAAGAGATGGGTGAAGATCTGGATGTGAATGATAAAGAGAATTTGCGTAAATTCTCGATTGTTGGTGCACTGACGCTGTATCTAGACTTCATCAACATGTTCTTGATGTTATTGCGTATTTTTGGCGATCGCCGTTAATCGCCGCTTTTGATAAAAGCCCTGCATCGTTAGGTATAGCTAAAATGCAGGGTCATTCTTGTTAAGCAATCTTCCGTCTGAATAACCAATAAGCAAGATTACCGGTTGTGGCAGTAATGGCCAAAAGAGGCCACAGACTCCGCCAGATAACCGTGAAATCGGCATCTTTGAGATAAATTTGCTTGGTAATGTCGTTAAAGTGCCAGATAGGATTGATCCAAGTGATCTCTTGTAACCATCCGGGCATGTTTTCAACCGGAGAAATATAACCGGAAATTAAGATGGCGGGCATGATAAAGACAAATACGCCAATAAACGCCTGTTGCTGAGTGTAGCAAAGAGAAGAGATTAGCAGGCCAAATCCCACCAGCGATAAACTGTATATCAGCATAGCGCAGTAAAACAGCGCGAGTGAACCAGAAAAAGGAATTTGGTAGCAGAAGATACCAATAGCTAACACCAAAGTGGCCTGAAAGGTAGCGACAATCACCGCAGGAACCGCTTTGCCAATGAAAATCTGCCAGGTTGTCATAGGTGAAACCAGTAACTGGTCTAGCGTTCCCTGTTCCCTTTCTCTCGCAATTGACAGCGCGGTGACAGTTAATATCCCAACCGTGGTGATCAGTGCCACTAAAGAGGGCACGACAAACCATTTATAATCCAAGTTAGGGTTATACCAATTGCGGATTACCAACTCGCTATTAGTGGCTTTCGGCAGGTTACCCATCAGCTCCTGTTGATAGTTAAGGACAATTTCTTGGATATAGCCCGCTGCAATTTGAGCGCTGTTAGAATTGCGTCCGTCCAGCAATACCTGGAGGGAAACCGGGTCATGGCTGGCAATCTTAGCACTGAAATCTTGCGGGAAGCGTACCAATAATAAGGCTTTTTGGTGATCGATTATCGACTCTATTTCTTGTGAATGGTTTAGCAATATCACGTCAGGAAATGCTTTTGATTTTGCCAGCCGTTGGGTGAGCTCAATAGAAGCTTTGCCTTTGTCTTCATCAAAAATAGCAATAGTCGCGTTAGTGACATCAAGGGTTGCTGATAGAGGAAATAAGATCATCTGGAAGATAACCGGCATAACCAAGATAGCTCGTGTTTGCGGATCTCTCAGTAGAGACTGCAATTCTTTAATAATCAGGGTGTAAAGACGATAAAACATGCTAACTCCTTCTTAATCCAGACGCCGCTGGGTTTTCCATGCAGTCAGGCCAATAAACACAATAGCGGAGGCGATCAGCAATAATAGATTTATCATCAATACCGTGCTGATATTTCCCGCCAGAAAGAGCGTATGTAAACTACTGACAAAATAACGAGCCGGGATGAAATAGGTCACCACCTGAATAAAGGCGGGCATGCTGTTTATTTCAAAGATGAAGCCGGAAAGCATAATTGCAGGCAGAAAGGCGACATTTAACGCTATCATTGCTGCATTAAATTGGTTGCGAGTCACCGTAGAGATTAAAAGCCCAATCCCAAGGGCAGTAGCCAGGTAGAGGCTAGTGATCGCAGACAATATCCACAGCGAGCCTCGGTAGGGTACATCTAGCACGAATACTGCCACCAACATACAGAGCAGCATGGAGAATGATCCAAGCAATTGATAAGGCAAGAGTTTAGAGAGCAGTAATTCGGTGCGGGTAATTTGAGTAGAAAGCAGGGCTTCCATCGTACCGCGTTCCCATTCACGAGCAACTACCAATGATGTCAGGATGGCACCAACCACGGTGATGATAATGGTGATTGCGCCGGGAATAATGAAATGCTGGCTAATTGTTGCCGGATTGAACCAATAGCGGACCTGCATATCAATCAATGGATTAGCCGCATTTCCTTGATCTTGCCCTCTTTGTTGTAGCCAGATCTGCCATACTCCTTTGGCATAATTTTGTACAAAGCTTGCAGTATTGGGTTCACTGCCGTCAGTAATGACCTGAATTTGTGCTTTACCATCAGAGCGGGCAAGTTGCGTATCGAAATTAACAGGAATGACAACCAGCCCACGTATTTCTCCTGATTGCATCATATTAATTAATTGCTGACGATTATCACTGATTTTGGGTTCAATATAGGGCGAACCGGCAAAAGCTTGTATCAACTCACGAGCATCTTTACTTTGTTGTTCTACCAGAATACCAAGACGGACGGTACTGGAATCGAGATTAATACCATAGCCAAAGATAAACAGCAGAATCAATGGAATGACAATGGAAATTAATCCGCTGGTGGGATCACGTAAGATCTGTTTTGTCTCTTTTACACAAAGAGCTTTCAGTCGCCACCAGGAGAAGCGGACAGCTTGCTGTGGAGCATGTTGCTTTGGGCTATTCATTGTGGCTCCTCATCATAATTAATGACCAGATCAATAAATGCCTGTTCCATTGATGGGTCAGGATTTTCATCGGTAGCAACCAATTGTTTCAAATCATCTGGTGTTCCGGCGGCAATCAATTTACCGCGGAATACCAACCCTATTCGGTCACAATATTCTGCTTCATCCATAAAGTGGGTGGTCACCATAACGGTAACGCCTTTATCGACCATGCCATTGATATGTAACCAAAATTCGCGTCGTATCTGTGGATCAACGCCAGAAGTTGGTTCGTCCAGAAACAGAATATCGGGTTCATGCATTAGTGAGCAGGAGAGGGCAAGGCGCTGTTTGTACCCCAGAGGCAATTCGTCGGTGGTTTGATGTAAAACAGGTTTGAGATTGAAAGCTTCAATCATGCCGTCAATTTTCTCTGTTTGTTTACGTCCTTGCAGGCCGTAAATGCCGGAAAAGAATTTCAAGTTCTGTTCAACCGTCAGGTTGCCGTACAGAGAAAATTTTTGCGCCATATAACCCAAATGTTGGCGAGCTTTCCCTGAGCTGGTTTTAAGATCCATTCCCAATACCAGTGCCTTACCGCTAGTCGGTACCATAAGCCCGCACATCATTTTGAATGTGGTGGATTTACCGGCACCGTTCGGGCCAAGCAGACCAAAGATTTCTCCACGTTTCACCTGAAAATCAACATGGTCAGTGGCAGCAAAATCGCCAAATTTCTTGGTTAAATCCTGTGCTTCAATCACTGTTTCTGTTGGGTTAGCTGCAATCCGTGGCATGATCTCTGCCAATTCCGAACGACGGGTCGAGCCACCACCGAGTAAATCGATAAAAGCATCTTCAAAGCGGGGGGCTGCTTTAATGATTTCAGCATCTGGTAGTTCAAGCCGGTTAAGCAATTCTTGCGGGGAGACATCAGGTTTGAGAATAAGACGAACATATTTCCCTTGAATCACGCCATCTGTTACTTGTGGCAAGGTAAGGGCGTGTTGCAGTGTTTTTCTACGGGAATTCTGTTTGGTATCAAGTAGAAAAGAGCGTCCGTACATCTTTTGGGTTAATTTTTGTGGTTGTCCGTTGTAGAGCAACTTTCCTTGATTAAGTAATAGGACATCACGACACTGTTCAGCTTCATCCAGATAAGAGGTGCTCCAGAGAATTAGCATGCCATCGTCTGCCAGTTCGTGAACCATTCTCCAGAGTTCGCGACGGGCGATTGGGTCAACCCCAACGCCGGGTTCATCCAGCAGCAGAACTTTGGGTTTACCAAGCAGAGTACAGGCCAGCCCCAGTTTTTGCTTCATACCGCCTGAAAGTTTACCCGCCAGTCGTCCGGTAAAACGGGTTAGATCGGTAAACGTGAGTAATTGCTCATAGGTTTTTTTACGTTCATCACCTAGTACTCCCCGCAGATCCGCATACAGATTCAGGTTTTCTAATACGGTAAGATCTTCATACAGGCCAAATTTTTGCGGCATATAGCCCAGTTCAAAACGCACTTGTACGCCATTTTTTATCGGATCAAGCCCCATTATTTCAATAGAGCCACTATCTGGTTTCAGTAAACCCGCTAACATGCGTATCAGCGTAGTTTTTCCCGCTCCATCCGGCCCTACGAGGCCGGTAACAGAGCCGCCGTAGATCTCAGCAGTTAAGCTGGATACCGCGGGTTGACTCAAGTTAGGAAAAGTTTTCTCGACTTTTTCCAACTTTATCGTATGTGCCGCGTTGCTCATGACAGCCCCTTATTTGTCTGAATCAGAAAAATGCAGGGTAACCGGCATACCTTGACGCAGGGCCTCATCTGGATCGGTGACAATAATGCGCAATCGATAGACTAGATCGGTACGTAGATCGGGAGTCTCTACATTTTTTGGCGTAAATTCGGCGGTGGGTGAAACAAAGCCAATTTTGCCGTGATAAGGCTTATCCTTGCGGCTGTCAGTATAGAGTAAAATGTTACGTCCGGGCGTTGCTTGCCCAAGATAGCTTTCACTGATATAGGCTCGAACCCAAACCGGGTCAGTCAGAGAAAGTGTAAACACCGTATTGCCTGCTGCCAGCATCGTGCCGGGTTCAATGGCGCGGGTTAGGATAGTACCCGGTGAGGGAGAAGTCAGTTGAGTATCTTGTAAGTCCAATTCAGCCTGAGCAACCGCTGCTTCGGCTTGAGCGAGCTGACCTTTGGCTTCTGCAATTTCTTCTTTACGATAACCGGTTTCGAACTGATTCAATTTATCTTTTGCCGCTTGTAAAGCGGCTAGCGCTTGGTTACGGTTCGTTTTAGCATCATCTAATTCGTTGGCTGAAATAACTTTGCTTTGCCACAAACCTTGTTGACGTTTTAAGAAACTATCAGCGAAATGCCAGGCCGCCTCACGTTGTGCAACCTCCGAACGTACTTGGGCGATTTCTTCGGTGCGATAACCCTCTTCCATCATAGCCAGACGTGCTTTAGTGCTATCACGAGTGGCTTTCGCTTTATTGAGAGCGTTAATAAATGGCCCATTGTCCAGTTGGCCGATCACTTGATTAGCCGTAATGGTATCGCCTTCATCAACTTGCAGGTTGGCGAGTTTACCACCGACTCGGAAACTAAGATTAACAGTACGTATATCTACGTTGCCATAGAGAGTCAGAGCTTTATCATTTTTACCTTGATAATAGTAACTTCCTAAAATAGCACCAAGAACAACGACGACCACTAATATTGCCAGTGTGAGTTTTTTGTTGTACATGATATTCCCTGTTATTTTATTTATTCGAATTATGTTTTTTCAGTCCATTCAGTAATAAATCAATATGCTGGATAAGGATCTGATCAATCAATTTATATTCTTCGGGCCCAATATTATTCCAACCTGTTTGGCGTAATAAGGTTTCCCTTGCCATTCTGAAAGTGAGAATTTCTCCCATGAGTGCGTGGGCATGCAGCATGGTAGAGAGCTGATGTTCATCGGCACCGATATAGCTGGCGATCAGTTTATTTAATCTATTATGGAGGGGAGCTAGTGCTTGCTCATGGATTAGAGTATAGGCATCCGTTGGTGCGAGTTGCTCTCTGGCCATTATCCGGCTGATATTGATACTCTCTTTTTCAATCATCAGACGATTAACGCCAAGAAATCCTTCGTGAATTAATCTCAATATATTTTCCGGTGAGCCTGTCGTTGGTGATGAGAAAAAATCATCAATCTCTTTAAAAAGATGAGTGAACTCCTTCTTGATTGTATCAGTAATATACTGGGCGACTGCCTGATAAAGCCCCTCTTTAGAGCCAAAATAGTAGGCTATGGCTGCAATGTTCTGTTGAGCACGCAATGCGATTTCCCTGGTTGTTGCACCGGTCAGTCCTGATTTACCGAAAATTTCAAGGGCTGCTTGGAGTAACTGTTGTCTAGCTTGTTCGCCTCTGGCGGTTTGGGTGTTGTTGACTGACATGGACATGAATCCTGTTGCAAATAATCAAAAGACTTAAACAAAATATCAATCATTGGCTAACTCTATACTTATAGTAAATCAATGTAAATTGCATAAAAATGTCATGGATCATGAAAATTACCGGGTAAATAGCTGTAGTTTTAGTTGCACCCTCAGAAAGTATATCTGATATAATAATTGAGATATGGAGCATTGCAGTTTGTGTTTTTTCCTTTGTGGTATTTACCACGTCTGATTTTCTTCCCATAAAACTGCCCCTGAATAGCGTTCAGGAATGGTGAAGTCTGGAGCATTTCTTATTTATGAGTTTTGAATCACTTGGCTTAAGTGCTGATATTTTGCGTGCCGTTGAAGAACAAGGTTATTCAGTGCCAACGCCAATCCAACAGCAGGCAATCCCTGTCGTATTAGCAGGTAAAGATTTATTAGCGAGTGCTCAAACAGGCACCGGTAAAACCGCAGGTTTTACCTTACCCATGCTGCAACGGTTAAATGATTCCCCTGTTCAGGCAAAAGGGCGTCGGCCGGTCAGAGCATTAATCTTGACACCAACCCGCGAATTGGCTGCTCAAGTGGGAGAAAATGTACGTGATTACAGTAAATACCTCAGATTGCGCTCTCTGGTTGTTTTTGGAGGGGTTAGCATTAACCCTCAGATGATGAAATTGCGCGGTGGTGTGGATATTTTGGTTGCAACACCGGGGCGTTTACTGGATCTTGAGCATCAGAATGCAGTTGATTTATCGCGGGTGGAAATTCTGGTGTTAGATGAAGCTGACCGTATGCTGGATATGGGGTTTATTCATGATATCCGCCGGGTGCTGAATAAATTACCACCAAAACGGCAAAACTTGCTGTTTTCTGCGACTTTCTCTAACGATATTAAAAACTTAGCCAATAAATTATTGCGCGATCCTGTTAGTGTTGAGGTTGCGCGTCGTAACTCTGCTTCTGAACAGATTGAGCAGTTTGTTCACTTGGTCGATAAAAAACGTAAAGGTGAGTTGCTTTCTTTCTTGATCGGGAGCCGTAACTGGCAGCAAGTTCTGGTGTTTACCCGAACTAAGCATGGCGCAAACCGTTTGGCGGAACAGTTAAATAAAGATGGTGTAACGGCTGCTGCTATTCATGGCAACAAAAGTCAGGGAGCGAGAACCCGTGCGTTGGCTGATTTTAAAACGGGTCTCATTCGGGTATTAGTTGCAACAGATATTGCTGCCCGCGGTCTGGATATTGATCAACTGCCTTATGTGGTGAATTTTGAATTGCCTAATGTCGCCGAAGATTATGTCCACCGTATTGGTCGTACCGGGCGGGCAGATGCAACCGGGCAGGCACTTTCTTTGGTCTGTGTTGATGAGCACAAGTTGTTGAAGGATATTGAACGTTTACTAAAACGGGAGATTCCGCGTATGGCAATTCCTGGCTATGAGCCAGATCCGACTATTAAGGCCGAACCTATTCAGAATGGCCGTCAGGCACGTGGCGATAATCGGCAGAAAAATAGCCATCGCCGTTCTGGGGCACCTTCGCGTCAGCGTAGCCGCAATCATGATGGATCTCATAAATCGCCTAACGCTAGAGGTTAATTAATGCGGGTTTTACTGGCTCCGATGGAAGGTGTGCTGGACTCTTTGGTCAGGGACCTTCTGAGTGAGATTAATGAGTATGATCTATGCATTACGGAATTTTTACGGGTTGTCGATAGCCTATTGCCGGTAAAATCTTTTTATCGGCTTTGTCCTGAATTACGTAACCAAAGCCGGACACCATCCGGCACATTGGTACGGATTCAGCTTTTGGGGCAATATCCACAGTGGCTGGCGGAAAATGCGGCACGAGCGATTGAATTAGGGTCCTATGGGGTTGATTTAAATTGCGGTTGCCCGTCAAAAACGGTCAATGGTAGCGGTGGTGGGGCCACGTTGCTAAAAGATCCTGAACTGATTTATCAGGGGGCAATACGTGAAGCAGTACCTGCTCATTTGCCTGTGACGGTTAAGGTTCGCTTGGGTTGGGATAGCGGTGATCGGCAATTCGAAATTGCTGATGCGGTACAACAGGCCGGAGCGACGGAAATTACCGTTCATGGGCGAACTAAAGAGGATGGTTACCAAGCGGAGCGTATTAATTGGCAAGCGATTGGTGAAATTCGTCAACGTCTTGCCATTCCGGTTATCGCCAATGGTGAGATTTGGGATTGGCAAAGTGCACGGGATTGTCTGAGTGTGACAGGTTGTGATGCGGTCATGATTGGGCGGGGTGCGCTTCACGTTCCTAATTTGAGTCGAGTGGTGAAATATAACGAGCCAAAAATGTGCTGGCAGGACGTTGTTCAGCTATTGCAAAAATATATCCGGTTGGAAAAGCAGGGTGATACCGGGAAATATCATGTTGCTCGGATTAAACAGTGGCTTGGTTATTTGCGCAAAGAATATGAACAGGCAACAACGCTGTTTGAAGAGATAAGAAAGTTAAAAACATCTGCTGATATAGCGCATGTGATCTCTTTGGTGTGATATACCCGTTATCTTTCAAGCTGCCTCTTTGAAAAGTGAATTTGGGCAGCGTTCAGACCAAAGCATGCCCATGAATATGTAAGACTGTTACTCTTTTTGAGGATTATTTTTATTCCACTCATCACGAGTTATTTCCCATGTCTCCGAGGGCATTCTCCCGCTAACAAAGTCTCTATTTTCTAGTCTTATTAACCGCATACCACTTTTGATTGATATTTTCTTTGAGGCAATATTGTCGCTGGATTTAGGTGCTCTGAGTACGTTGAGATTTAGGGTATTAAACCAAAAATCAGTGACTACTTGGACTGCTTCGGTCATAAATCCATTTCCATGCCATTGTGGATCTAGCCAGAAACCTCTATTATTATTTTCTTGCTCATATAGCGATATCATTCCTATTATTATTGCTGGATCATCCTTCTTTCTTATAGTCCAATACCATGCATTTCCTTCTGCCATTGATGGTAGTGCAATCTTATTTATATATTCTAGGGCACCATCATTTGGGTAGGGCCACGGGGTGTTTGCTGTAAGATAGCGAACAATTTCCCACTGAGGAAAGATGTTTTGAATTTGTATATGATCCTGACTTTCTAAAGGATGTAATATTAATCTTCTGGTTTCTAGCTTTTTGGGTTCCATTTTGGTTTCCTTTTATAATTTTTTATAAGAAGTCAGATGATAATGAAATTAACTACCATTATGTGATGTTTTTGTCAAATGAATTTTAATTGATATGATAATGGTTACGATGAATGATCTGGGCACGTTGGGAAAAGAATGGAACCTTTAATCAAGGTTCCATTTTGGTCAAGTTATAAAATGGCTCAATACGATGAAATTAACAGGTATTATCTTCATCTTGAATGATAGATGAGAGGAGGCTTCTAATATTGCGAGATTGACCATCGTTAATCACAACAATGTCGTAATCAGTCGGTGGATTAGAACGATCATTAACTACAGTAAAACTCATGCCATATTCATTGGCATAAGCATCAAGGTGTCGAGATACTATTTTTTCAATTAAACCTTGAGAAGGTTTTAAATCAGGTGAAGTAAAAGGTAAATCTGGCGTAAGTTGAGTGTAATTCTTATCCTTCACGACTGAGATAAAACCGTTAACGATTAAAGTTGATATTGGATAGAGAACCTTAATTTCTTCTAATCCTTTTACACTCCAGGCGAGGGTAACGATATCTTTACGATTGTGGACCCGGAGAAAATGACTTTCATAGCTAGATAGTAATGTTCCATTAAAAATAGATTCACTATAAGATGCAAAAACATCGTTACCGGCAGTTGGGGCAGCAAAGGAGGAAACATGAATACGAATATTATTATTTCCTTTATCAATATAACGTCTCTTTAAATACAGACCAAGCGTAGAGGCTATTACACCGCCTAAACTGTGCCCTGTAAGAGTAATATTATGTACGCCTTCTTCCAGAGCAATTTTATCAATTGCTTCAATCAATGATTCTCCATAACCAGGTGGGTTATTGCTCTTTATTTGGTTGATAACATAGTCTAAAGTTATATGGGTTCCTTTTGAAATCTTAGCATCTTTGGGGGCTTTTGAATCCCAAATTGACCAATTTTCAGTTGTGCCTACATTGAAATTCTCATCAAACCAGTTAAAAATAGACCATGACCCGCGAATAACAATGCGATAATCGCTTGGATTGTTGAGATTTTTCACAACGAATAAAACGTGATCATCTTTTTTATCTGTAACACTATTTTTCTTATTAACATCAACACTACCGACACGAAAGACAGCAGGTCCCCAAGTGATAGCGAATCTATTTGCTGTCGCTTTACTACTTGCTAATGATTTTTGAATATTTTCTGAAACGATAGCCGGTTCTGGTTGATATGATATTATACTCCCCGAGTTAATAATAAAGCCTAACGCGAGATTTATTTTTTGATCTTCAAGAGAAATTGTCATTTTTGTTTCCAAATTTTAATATAATGAATGCTGATCTGATGTGTTAGCTTAAACATCAATGATCAATACTTTGGGTTTTTATCTAAATAACAGAGTAAAAGTTAATAATAATCTTTAAATCTGTTAAATGAGAGTATATAATTTTTTAAAGTTATTTTATTTAACAAAATAAATTATCTATTATGAACTTTAAAATAAACCGATAAAAATTATGCTATGATTTTGTAAGATTATATTAACTATTGGGAATAATAACGTGAAGGATGTAGCTATATATTATCTATGTAAAATAATTTATATTGGTATTTACAAAAGGGTGTGATAGTGAATTACTATAATTAGTGATAGGTAGGGAAAAATAATTTATTGCAATTAATAGAGCCTTTAATAAAGGCTCCATTTAAATAAAGTATAGAGATAATAAGATAAAGTTATGTAATATCGATTTTATCTTTGGTTAGAGACTTGAAGAGATCAATAATCTTTTCGGATAGGCTATCATTAACCACAACGATATCGTGATCAGTCGGTGTCACTGGAGCATTATTAGTTCGAGTGAAACTCATGCCATAACCTTCGGGATATGCATCGATATGTTGATAACCTATCATATTAGATAAGCTGTCAATGGTGCCTAGAGTCTTTGTAATAGTAAAAGAGCAATCTGGAAAGAGCTGGGTATAATTTTTATCGAGGACAAAAAGAATAACAGCATCAACAAGTAATTTTATTTCTATATGTGGATAGATATCCTTAATTTTATTCAAGTCTTTGATAGCCCATGCTAAGGGAACGATATCATTGTTATTATGAATTCTTAGAAAATTACTTTCATAAGTGTTGGGGCTTAATGTTCCTTTAAAAACAGCGTCAGAATAGGAGGCGAAAATATCATTGCCGGCAGTTGGGCCTGCGAAGGAGCAAGCGTGAATACGTATATTGTTGTTGTTGATGTAGCGCCTTTTAAGATATAAACCGATGGTAGAAGCGAGTAAACCGCCTAAACTATGCCCCGTGACAGTAATATTCAGTATCTTATCTTTCCCTGCTTCTGTGATAATTTGTTGAAGAGCATCGATTAGCGATAGTGAGTCGGTATCCTTATTATTAGGTTTGTCCTTATCAATAGGTTTACCATTAATAAGCGTGTTTAATGCTAAGTCTGTTCCGTAGGATATCTTAGCGCCTTTAAATTCTTGAGGGATATCTGTGTCCCAATTTGACCAGTCTACAGTTTTAAATACACAGAGATCTTCGTTAATCTCATTAATCTTAGACCAGGTTCCTCGAATAACAAGACGATAATCCCAGTGATTATCATTATTTCTCACAATCATTACAACGTGATCATATTTTTTATCATGGTGTTTTTCCTTAATATTGAACGCCTTAGGTCCCCAAATGATAGAGAATTTACCTGCCGTTGCCTTACTGCATTTAAGTGATTTATTAATATCAGATTTAATGGTTTCTATTTCGTCTGGTTCGCCGTTAATTTCTCCAGAATTAATAATAAGGCTTAATGCGAGATTTAATTTTTGATCTTCACAAGATATAACCATTTTTACTCTCCATTTTTCATCTGGTAAATGTTGATCTGATATTTTGGCTAAAATATCAATGTTTAACTTTTTTAATATTATGTTTAAATAAAAAATATAGTTAAGTTTAAATTTAATAATGAATTTTGAATCTGTCAAATGTATGCAAAGGATTTTTTAATGTTATTTTATTTGGAAGTATGTAAATTATTCATTACGAAATTAAAAATAGATGATGAAAATGATGTGCTAAATAATTCCATGAAAATATCATTACATCTTTGAAAGGTTATATGAAGTGATTTTGTATATAATACTTCTTATGGAAAGCGGTTTATTACAATGAATGGAACCTTTAATAAAGGCTCCACTTATATTATATATAATGAGATAAAGTTATGTAATATTGATTTTATCCTTGGTTAGAAATTTGAAGAGATCAATGATGCTTTCGGATAGGCTATCATTAACTACAACAATATCGTAATCAATCGGTATATTTGAATTATCATCAATAGTGATGAAACTCATATCATACTCTTTAGCATAGGCACGAATATGTTGATTGCCAATATTAACCAGTAAATCGTCAAATGACGCTATTGGTGATATTGGAATCTGTGAATGAATAGGGAAATCTGGGAAAATTTGGGTGTAATTCTTATCAAGGACGGAAAGAATAAGAGCATTAATTGTGACAGTTAACACCGGATAGATAGCTTTAACTTCCTCCAAATCTTTTATATGCCAGGCTAGGGGAACGACATCTATACTATTATGAATTCTCAGAAAATGACTTTTATAACCGGTTACTGATATGTCATTGAAAATAGATTCAGAATAGGATGCGAAAGTATCGTTACCAGCAGTTGGGCCTGCAAAAGCACAAACATTAATCCGAATATTGTTGTTTCCTTTATCAAGATACCGTCTCTTTAGATATAAACCAATGGTGGAAGATAGTACGCCTCCCAAACTGTGTCCTGTAACAGTAATGGTTTGTGTTCCTTCTTTCAGGGCAATTTTATCAATGGCATCAGTGAGCGATTCTCCGTAACCCGGAGGATTATTGCTTTTCAATTGATTAAGAATATAGCCTAATGCCATGTCAGTTCCATAGGCTATCTTGGCATTTTCAGGTGATCTTGAATCCCATCGTGCCCAATCTTTAGTTTCACAGACAATAATATCTTCATTGAGCCAGTTAATATCGGACCATGATCCCCGAATAACCACGCGGTAGTCATTTGGGTCATGGCGATTTTGCGCAATGAATAGAACATGATCGTCCTTTTTATCTATAACGCTTTTTTTCACATTAACATCATCAACGCGAAACACTGCGGGACCCCAGATGATAGTGAATTTATTTGCTGTTGCTTTACTGCTTTCCAATGATCTGTGGATATTTTCCGAAACAATGCCCGGTTCTGGTTTGCTAGTTTTTATACCTCCAGAGTTAATAACGAAGCTAAGCGCGAGATTTATTTTTTGATCTTCACGAGAAATAGTCATTTTTACTCCCTATTTTTTCATGTAATAAGTGTTAATACGAGGTGTCGGTTTAAATATCAATATTTAATTCTGTTGCTCTTCCATTTAGACAAAAAAAGAATTTAACTTAAAGTTAATAATAACTTTCAAATCTGTCAAATAATTACATGGGTTTTTTGATATTGTTTCATTTGATGAAAATATAAATTATTTATTTTTAAATTAAAAGTAAACGATCGAAATTATATGTTAAATAATTACATGTGAATATTATTGCTATATTTTTTTGATTATGTTTTTGCTCAATAAAGCTAATGTGTAAATAGTGTTGATATTATCTTTGTGAATAATTTAATTGGGAGTGATTATAAATAATTGATATTCTAGTGATAAGTGATTTTATTATATTTAAATGATTTTAGTTTAATGGAGTCTTTGTAATAAGGCTCCATTAAATCTAGATAAAGTATAATCAATTCATACGATATTAATATTATTATTCAGGCAGAGGTATAAGTAAGAAATAAGCGACGATATCTTGAGATAGATTACTATTAATAACCACAAGATCATCAATAGGTGGTTGAGTACCGTCATTAACTTCCACTAAATTCATGCCATATTGGTTGGCATAGGCTTTAATATGTTGAAAAATAACTTGCTTATTGAGATCTAATTTTAAAATAGGTGCTGTAAAAGATAAATCTGGAGTGAGTTTGGTGTAACCCTTATCTTTCACAAGCAGAACAATCTTTTTAAATCTGTCAATTAATTTTTCATCTAATTTAATTAATGGTTCATAGATAGTTGGAATCTTTTCTAATCCGTCCAGATTCCAGATGAGGGAAATGACATCTTTTTGATTATGAACCCTTAAGAAATGGCTCTTATAGCTAGTTGCTGACGTGTGGTTAAAAACAAATTTAATGTAAGATGCAAAAATATCATTACCGGTGTTTGGGCTGGCAAAAGAGCAAACATGAATACGAATATTGTTATTCCCTTTATTAAGGTATAAGCGTTTTAAATATAATCCAAGGGTAGAAGCGAGAATAGCACCTAAACTGTGCCCGGTGATGGTAATATTATGTATGCCTTTTTCCGAAGCGATTTTATTAATTGCTTCAATGAGTGATTCTCCATGACCAGGAATATTGTTACTTTTCACTTGATTAACAATATAGTCTAATGCTATGTGGGTTCCATAAGAGATTTTAGCGTCTTTAAACTCTTCCGGAATATTTTGATCCCAAAGTGACCAATTTACGGTTTCGTGTACAGCAAAGTTTTCAACCTGCCAGTTAACATCAGACCATGATCCACGAATAACGATGCGATAATCATGGGGAATTTTGCGATTTTTTACAATGAATAAAACGTGGTCGTCCTTACTATCTTTATTATTTTTTCCATTATCAACACGAAAAACAGCAGGCCCCCAAATAATAGAGAATCTATTGGCAGTGACTTTGCTTTTTTCCAATGATGATTGAATATTTTCCGCAACTATAGCCGGTTCGGGTTTTTCGGTTATTATACTTCCTGCACCACTGATAAAGCTGAGCGCGAGATTTATTCTTTGATCTTTAAGAGAAATAGTCATTTTTACTCTCCATTTTTATGATATAAATGTTGATATTGTGTTTTGGTAAAAACATTAATATTCAACTCTTTCAGTACTTAGTGCATTAGGATGTTTTATTTTTCTTGCTTTGCCGTAAAGAGTTTCAATATATCTTGGTGTTGATCTCCTCATATGTTGCTCAGGTCCACGATTGATTGACAAGAATGGCTTGCAATATTAGTTCCTATTGGAAAGTAGCTTAATCTTATTTTTAAATAAAAAACAGAGTCGAATTTTAAGTTAATAATAATAATATTTAAATTTACAAATATATTTATTTCATTATTTTATGTAAATCTGATTGATAAAAAATAATATTAACTAAGGGTGAGGAATGAAGTTAATAAATGGGGTTTTGAAATATAACGATACGAAAATTATTTGATTGGGGGGGTATTTGACTACTGAGTAATATATCTATTTGTTTATGCTAAATAATTAAAGGGCATAGAATGGATATGCCCTATGGTATTTAATTATTTTTCAAGTGGCAGGGTGTTATTGTTTGCTCCCCATTCAGCCCATGAGCCGTCATATAAATAAACATCTTTCTTACCGATGATATCCAAGCCCAGAACCAAAACGGCCGCAGTCATACCTGATCCACAACTGGCAATAACGGGTTTGCTTAAATCGACATCTTGTTTATGGAAAATATCGGTAATTTCACTTGCTGATTTAAAATGACCATTTTCTACTAACATGGTCCACGGAACGTTTTTACTACCGGGAATATGGCCCATTTTTAAGCCGGGACGCGGTTCTGGTGCTTTGGCTTGAAAACGGTCCGTTGCTCTGGCATCGACAATTTGGGTTTGTTGATCATTGAGCGAATCCAGAATTTGTTCCAGCGATTTCACTTTGTCGGCATCGAAATCGGCACTAAAGATTTGCGGATTGCGTTTCACTTCACCTGATTCTGTTGAAAATCCTGCCTGTTGCCAGCCTTGTAAACCGCCATCAAGAATACGGACGTTGTGGCTGCCGAATATCTTAAATGTCCACCATGCGCGAGGAGCAGAGAACATATTACCTTGGTCATAAATCACGACTAAATGATTTTCACTAATGCCCATTGCGCCAACAGCCTGACTAAAAGTTTGCGGATTGGGCAGCATATGAGGCAATCCACTTTGATGATCGGCAATTTTGTCTAAATCAAAAAATTGGGCGCTGGGAATATGGGTATCCAGCCAAAGTTTATGGCAATCAATTTGTTGAGGTGGCGGTGGGGCGGTTGCATCAAGGATGACGATATTCTCATCATCAAGGTGATCTTTTAACCATTGTGGAGTGACAAAATATGCGTTATTCATGGGGTCCCTCACTTGACACGAAGATAAATGGATAAAATAAGTGTCACAGCCCGTTATTGTTATTGTGTCGGCGCTGTGGTGGTCTCTTGCTGTTGATTGGTTGGTGATTCTATTGGTGTGGTTGAGCGGGTATACATATTAAGGCCCGCTAAGAATACGCCACCAATTGAACCAAATGCAAAGATAGCGATGAAAATGATAAGGAGTTTTTTCATTTATTGTTCTCAGGTGTTGTAGAAAATAGGAAGTATATAGCGTTCTGAATAGCTGGCAAGGTACACATCAATTTAATGAACGAGTAGATCGATTGTTGCCTCGACATGAAGCTGATTTCATTTCTGCTCTGTGGGACAATAGCGTCCCGGTTGTATGGCAGAGAATTCAATGGCACTTTCCAATTCAATAAAAAATCAGATAAGTCAGTGGTATAAAGCATTACCTCAACATATTAATGGTTTTATTTCTCGTACCCCGCAGCGACAGATGATTGCCGAAGTTGCAAAAACGCTTGCGGATCAGGAAGGTCGTCATTTAGTTATTGAGGCACCAACCGGTATCGGTAAAACCCTTTCTTACCTGCTACCTGGCATTGCTATCAGCAGAGCAGAAGGTAAGCCATTAGTTGTAAGTACGGCGAATGTCGCTTTACAAGATCAGATTTACAGTAAAGACTTGCCACTGTTGCGCAAAATTATTCCTGATCTGAAATTTACCGGCGCTTTTGGTCGTGGTCGTTATGTTTGCCCTCGCAATCTTGAAGCTATCTGTGCAACCGATAGTGAGCAGATTGATCTTATGTTTTTGGTTGAGGACAAAACAGAACTTGCTAATAGTGAAGAGCGGGAATTGTGTCGCCGGTTGCGTAGTGATTATACAACCTTTGCTTGGGATGGATTGCGTGATCATCATAAACTGGCTTTGTCCGATGCTTTGTGGAGGAAAGTGAGTACGGATAAAGCGAATTGTCTGGGACGTAATTGTCAGTATTATCATCGTTGTCCATTTTTTATTGCTCGCCGTGAGATCGAAAATGTAGATGTGGTGGTAGCTAACCATGCGTTAGTGGTGGCGGCATTGGAGAGTGAATCGGTACTGCCTGATGCTAAAAATTTGCTATTGGTACTCGATGAAGGACACCATATACCGGATGTTGCCAGGGATTCTCTGGAAGTTGAGGGGGAAATCACCCTGTTTCAACTTAATGGTCAATTGGATACTTTTGTTCGTCATGTTGAGCAATATCTGGTGCAATTCCATCCGGCAAAGCCACCACGCTTAGCTAATGCCAGTCGCCTGAATGAACACAGTGAAAAATTACGGGAATGCTTTAGAGAACTCGCTATTATCACGCAGGCGCTTTTGCCGGAAGAGAATGAAGTCGATGAGTATCTGTTCGAGATGGGTAAGTTACCAGATAACTTGTTACTTTGCTGCCAGCAGCTATTTAAGCTGACCGACGGCTTACGGGGGCTGGCGGAAGCGATACTGAATGATTTGACTGAGCGGACGGCTAAACAGGATATTGTCGGATTACATCGGTCTATTTTACATACCAGTCGTACGCTTGGATATTTTGAAAATATGGCTAAGCTGTGGCGTTTGGCAGCGTTGGAAGAGTCATCCAGTGCACCGATATCAAAATGGCTTAGACGCCGTGATGAGAAAAATCAATCGCACCTCTATTTTCATTGTGCCGGTATCAGAGTCAGCGAACAGCTTAATCAACTGCTTTGGCGTAGCATTCCTCATGTGGTTGTGACATCGGCAACGCTTCGTTCTCTGAATAGTTTTTCTCGTATTCAGGAGTTGACCGGGTTAACTGAAAACGCAGGCGACCGTTTTGTCACATTATCATCACCTTTTGACCATGTACGGCAGGGCAAACTGGTTATTCCCAAAATGTCATTGGAACCGACACTTCATAATGAAACCGCGCATTTGCAAGAGATGGCGTGTTATTTCAGGGGGCAATTGCTGAGGCAGCAACATAAAGGCATGTTGATTTTGTTCAGCAGTCAGAGAGCGATGGATATCTTTCTTTCTTATGTAACGGATTTACGCCTGATGTTGCTTGTGCAAGGGGATCAGCCACGTTATCGGTTAGTGGAAACACATTGCCAGCGTATCAATGAAGGGCAGTGTAGTGTACTGATTGGATTGCAATCTTTTGCGGAAGGATTGGATTTAAAGGGCGATTATCTGTCCCAAGTTCACATTCAAAAAATCTCATTTCCGCCGGTGAATAATCCGGTCATTATTACTGAAAGCGAGTGGTTGAAATCACTTAAACGTTATCCTTTTGAAGTGCAGAGTTTACCAAGTGCATCTTTTAGCTTGATTCAGCAAGTAGGAAGACTTATCCGTAGCCATGAATGCTATGGTGATGTGGTGATTTATGACAGGCGCTTACTGAGCAAAAGGTATGGCCCAAGATTATTGCAAGCGCTGCCCGTTTTCCCCATTGAGCAGCCGGAAGTTCTTTCAGAGGCGGAAATTGGGGACATGAAAAAGGATAATTGAAACTCACATCTAGCGAAAGCAAGGCGATTCTTGTGGTTATTGGCAGTAACGTTTAACGTGTTGGTATTCCCTATCACCATAAACATATTATTCGACTGAGAGTATTCGCAACCCCTCAAGGTGAATATTGGTTACGGCGTTTAAATCACGATCATGTCCAATCCCGCAACCGTAAACTTACTTGCTGAACTGCCCACGTAACGAGAGGCCCATTCCAAGGCCTCCAGGCTCGGTTGTAAAATATTTCAATGCAATTGAAAATATTAGCACTGATAAAGTTGCAAGTCTTGCAGGCAGATACGTTCTCTAACTCGTTCCTTTTAAGATTGTTAAAAAATCATTTGGTCACGGCATTATCCTCGTGTTTAGCTCTGGTGTACCAGGGAAAGTTTAACTTGTATTGCTGATTGCAACAGGACTATATTTAGACAACCTATATATTAACATGAAGATTCAATCACTTATCTACACCACGAGTAGTGGCTATATAAACACTCCATGCAGTGGTCCATCCCTCATTAACATTACCGTTTGAATTCTGTTCGCCGCGAACCACCTGATATCCGTAAGGTGGAAGAGTAACTGGAGGATAAGAATCATAAATAGTAATAATGTCTGTTATTGCTTTCTCATGGTTGTATTCTTCTTGTCGATAACATAGATAGATTTTTTTTGTACCCATTCCCCAGTTTATATCCTGTGGAATTTTAATCCAGCCTTCTTCGCTTTCTTCGCTTTCTGAGTGAATACCTTCCTCTGCTATTACCTTCATATCGCTAACACATTTATGACGTTGTTCATTGTCGATAATCGAGTTGAATGACACCCTGTGGTAACACAGATAAATATAGGGAGTGCTTAGACTATTCGTTCCTCCCAGCCAGCCAGGATAAGCACACCCTCCTGCTAATATATAATTTTCAGGGATAGGTGCTTTTGAAATAATGATTTCATCAATATAATCTGCATGCAGTTGCCGCTTAGCGGACTCTCTTGGCCCCCAAACAGTTTCGAAATATGTTTTAAGTTTCTTCTTTTGTACTGATGTTGTACATAGTTCCCAAATCCCCGTCAGTGGTTTGGAGTCTGTAAAGTTAACTAATTCAGGGGCACTAGGAACACTGAATTTCCAATCATCAAATGCTTTTTTTGCTGCTGCTATTGCTTCTGATGAAGGTTGCTCTGCGTTTGTCGCGCCACCGAAAGGATCAAATTGAGACAGATTACCGCCAATGGAGTGGGTTTTCGTGCTGGATGCTGAACGAAATTTCTTTATGTCTTCCTTAAGTGAATTCTCTGTACTAACAGAGAGACCGACAAATCCCGCGAATGAGGCTGCTGCAACCACGTCAAGAGTGTTTGTTAGATTCGAAGTATATTTGTCCGTAGATGATGAATATTGTGCGCAGCCACCCATAACCACGCCGCTAAGAAAGTGAGAGCCCCAGGTATTAAAGAGGTCATCCATATCCTCCTCGGTATCTGCCTTATCAAGGGCCGTTTTAACACTTTCTTTAAGAAACTCTTTTAACGCTTCCGCTGAACCTTTGAGTACATAGAGGCCATAAGTATATTGAATGCGGGAAAATGCATTTTCAGAAGCTGTCAGGCTGTCTGTGGCGAAATCGACACCCAATGATGCGCTAAAGAATATGTAGTTACCTTTAATGCGGCTTTTACTGGAAATACTGCTTTGATATGACTCAATTGATTCTCCTGATGCATTGGTATATTTCAAATCTCCGGCACTATAACAATCGACATAACGGGGGACTTTTAGAGTCTTTCCGAGGATGGTGATCTTCTTGAAGTTATCTTCACTTGCGTTGACTTTTTGTTCATCAAAAAGCGAATTAATACAACTTCCTACGTTGCAATACTTACCAAAAACATCATAACCAGTGCCGATCATTTCAGCACCGGCTATAACAGTATCATCGAATAGGGCCAGTTTTCGAAAATAGTTTTGGTCACGTATCTCAAGATCTCTTTCGCTGTTTCCCTGCTTTAGTGGTTTTCCTGTTTTATCGTTAGACATAATTAGAACCTCATATTGGTAGAGAATAAATTGACAATAGATATCGTTGCATTCTTGATGAGAATTAGGAATTTTTATACCTATAAAAAAGAGTAGAGAAGAAGTGAAAAACATCAACAAGATGATAAAAATAATGACATGTGCATCTTGAAATATACGCTATTAGATAATCAAACAAATATTGCTATCAGGGTAATAATTTGTCATATCATGTATTTTTAAACTTAACGTGCCATCGCGATTCAGCTCATCTAAAATATCAATTGCTGTTGATAATCTCGTGTTTTTACCTTGAAATTCATTGTATAAAGCATTTCCCGATAAGGTGTCTGTATAAAATCAGTCGGTAGTTCTCATACAATCACGTAATGTCTTTGCGTGTGGTTTTCAGATTGTGTAAGCCTTTTGGTGTGGTAAAAAAAATGTATTATTTAGCGTGAGTGTCAAGGGATTTCCTTCTGGAGTGGTAGTACAAAAATGGTTATGAGAGTGATCGACTATTGCAAGGTTGCCGGTTAGTGGAAACACATTGTCAGCGTATCAATGAAGGGCTGTGTAAAATTGAAACTCACGCCTGGTGAAGGCAAGGCCGATTCTTGTTGTTATTGGCAGTAATATAGCAATATGAGATTGCTTTAGTCTTAATATGACCGAAGTTTATGTTTTTATCGGGTAATAGAATCGCCCCCGTACAGCTTTTTTCCAGACAGTGTTGTCCAGTGGTGCGATATCATTGTAATCAATGTCATTATCAGGCTTGTCAGACAGCACATTAAGTTCAGATTTCCGTGTTTCAGTCAAAGGTGGCAATTCATTTCGTTTGTATTTAACTATACTCATAACGTTTCCTCTTATTCCGCGTTGTTTTTCGTGCGAATGACCTTGATACCATCTTCAAAACGAATCCCATTCTAATGGTAGTGAAATCCCAAGTTGTTCCGTAATTGTTGGTCCCAGACCTACAATAACAAACCCTGTTGTACCTATTGCAAATGTACTGATAATCAGTGCAAGTAATACCGGCGGAATAGATTATCTTCATAGCAAATGTCCACTGATGGAATTTAATATGAAAAAGTGTTTTAATAACAAAAATGTTTAAAATATCAATTCTCTATTCCAAAAAAAAGCAACGATGAAAGCAAATTCAGAAGAGTTAACAATTTTCGTGTCAGTCGTGGAAAGCGGGAGTTTCAGTCGTGCGGCGGAACATCTGCAATTAGCAAATTCCGCAGTGAGCCGTTCTATAAAAAAACTTGAAAAGAAACTAGGCGTGAGTCTGCTCAATCGCACAACACGTCAGCTTAGCTTAACCGAAGAAGGTAAGCGTTATTTCCGCCGAGTTCAGCATGTTCTACAAGAAATGGCCGCCGCTGAAACTGAACTTATGGAATCTAAACATACGCCAAGTGGTTTATTGCGTATTGATGCTGCAACACCAGTCGTATTGCATTTACTGATACCAATAATTAAACCTTTTCGTGAGCGCTACCCAGAAATAACGTTATCACTGATTTCTTCGGAAACTTATATCAATCTGATTGAACGCAAAGTGGATATTGCCATTCGTGCAGGCAACTTAACCGATTCCAGTCTACGAGCCAAGCCACTTTTTTCCAGCTACCGAAAAATCGTCGCTTCTCCTGAATATCTGAAAAAATATGGCATACCGCAATGCATTGAGGAGCTGAAAAACCATATTTGCCTTGGTTTTACCGAGCCGGTATCACTTAATAGCTGGCCGATAGCTTTTCAGGACGGACAACTATATGAAATAACGGTGGGACTTTCTTCCAACAGTGGTGAAACCCTTAAACAACTATGTGTAACGGGTAATGGTATCGCGTGTCTGTCTGATTATATGATTGATAAGGAGATTGCCAGTGGTGAACTTGTTGAACTACTGGTTGAAAAACGTTTACCCGTCGGGATGCCTTTTAATGCTGTATATTACAGTGATCAGGCTGTAAGCCCCCGAATCAGAGCATTTATCGATTTTCTGAGTGAATATGTAAATGATTCCCGTAAATACTTTTGTCATTGCAGTAAAAATCAATCTTTGTAGAGATTAAACTTGTGGCAATATCTGTGCCTGAACTCGTAGTGATATATACCCGTCATCTTTCAAGCTGCTTCTTTGTTGGCTGCACTCACTCACCCCGGTCACATAGTTATCTATGCTCCCGGGGATTCGTTCCCTTGCCGTCGCGATGCAACTTGAAATCCATAGGGTATATTTACCTGATTACAACCTTCCCACTTCAAAGCGTGTGGAAGGTATCTATCTATTTCTACTAGTTTATAGCCAAATAATCGGTATAACCTTCCGCATTGCCACCGAAAAATTTTTCTTTTATCGGCGGGTTTAGCTCTAGCTTATTAGCAAGACGATAGGGCAAATCTGGGTTAGCAATAAAGGGACGACCAAATCCGATCAAATCCGCCCAGCCTTTAGTTAGCGCTTCTTCCGCGCGTTCCAAAGTGTATTTTCCCGAATATATCAGCGTGCCGTGATAAAGGATGCGAAAAGCTTCTTTGAAAGCTACTGGCATGACGGGAGCGTCTTCCCAGTCAGCTTCGGCAATATGAATATAAGCTACCCCGATATTATTCAGCACACTCGCGGCAGTCAGATAAGTTGCTTCGGGCGTGTCATCTTTTGAACCCATCAGAGTTGTGAGTGGAGCTAGGCGAACACCTAGCTTATCTTTCCCTATTGCGGTAGCCACTGATGTAGCGACTTCTCTCAAGAAACGTAAACGATTTTGTAAAGTTCCACCATATTCGTCATCTCGTAGATTAGTTTGAGAATCAATAAACTGATTAATAAGATAACCATTCGCTGCATGAAGCTCTACGCCATCAAAACCGGCTGCAATAGCATTATTTGCCGCTTGAACATAATCATTTACGATATCTGGAATTTCATCAAGTGTCAGTGCTCGTGGCTGCGAGTGTTGTACCATTTCACCGATACCATGTTCAGGTCCACGCCCTGCCATATCCAGAAAAACTTTTACCCCTTTTGCTTGAAGGGCAGAGGGAGAAACCGGCGCAGAATTATTAGGTTGTAGAATAGTGTGTGAAACACGTCCTACATGCCATAATTGAGCAAAAATTTTGCCTCCTGCCATATGTACTGCATCTGTTACTTTTTTCCATCCTATCATCTGCTCAGACTTATAAATACCTGGCGTCCATGCATATCCTTGTCCCTGTTGGCTTATTTGTGTACCTTCGCTGATAATTAGTCCTGCACTGGCACGTTGTGCATAATATTCAGCCATCAAATCAGTCGCTATACCGTTTGTTCCCGCCCGCGAACGTGTCATCGGCGGCATAACAATACGATTAGATAACGACAGACCATTTAGAGAATAGCGTTCAAACAGCATAATATTTCTCACTCTTCATTAATCATTGATTTTAATTTGTGTATATGGAGATATTATGCTTCGCGAATTCCTTCTAAAAAGGCTTATTAGTACAAAAGACTTTTGCTATAAATGTAAAAATGTTCGAGTTTTTATATCTAAGTAAATATGTAAACAGCTCCCGAAGGAGCTGAAATAAACAAATATTCTCCTGCAACGCTAAGAGATTATCGAGTTTATTAAGAAGCAGGAGTAATTAATTATCCCATTGCGGAGCAAGCCCTTCCGGACTGACAAGGCGTTCGTTACGGTCAAGTGTCGCGATAGCCGTCATATCGTCTGCATCAAGTTTAAGCTCGGAGGCTCTCAGATTACTCTGTAAATTTTCGCGTTTAGTTGAAGAAGGGATCACGCTATAACCTAATGCCATCGCCCAAGACAAAATCACCTGCGCAGGCGTGGCCTGATGTTTTGTGGCTATACGTCCGATAACCTCATCTTGAAGAGCTTTACCATAAGCGAGGGTCATATAGGAAGTGATATGAATTCCGTGATTTTTTGCCCAATCTGTCACATGGCGGTTTTGTAGATAGGGAGAAAGTTCAATCTGGTTCGTGGCGATGTGTTCAACACCTACTGCATTAATAGCCTGTTGCATGAGATCAATCGTAAAGTTTGAAACGCCGATTTCACGTGTTAATCCCATATTTTTAGCGGCCAATAACGCATTCATTGTTTCATCAACACTGACAACGTTATTTGGGGATGGCCAATGGATTAGCGTCAAATCAACATAATCAGTGCGCAGCTTGGCTATACTCTGTTTAAGACTTGGCATCAGTTTTTCTTTGCTTAAATTTTCTGTCCAGATTTTTGTCGTGATATAGATATCTTCACGGGCTACACCGCTTTCTTCTATGGCTTGTCCTACCGCGGCTTCATTCTCATAAATCTGTGCTGTATCAATCGCACGATATCCCAATTCAACAGCATTTTTTACTGATGTAATCACAACATCATCTTTCAGACGAAAAGTACCTAATCCAAACTCAGGAACAGACATAATAAACCTCATGTATACCCGTTATCTTTCAAGTTGCCTCTTTGTTGTCTGCACTCACTCACCCCGGTCACATAGTTATCTATGCTCTAGGGGATTCGTTCCCTTGCCGTCGCGATGCATCTTGAAATCCATAGGGTATAATATTTAATTAAGAAAGGTTTTATTATCATGAGATAAATTGCAATAAAAAATAGCAATAAATGCAGAAGTCTTTTGCTGATATAACAAAGATATAATCTGAATTAATTTAAATAACTTATCTAAAATTATATAAATTTGTAGATATTTATGTGCTCATTTAACGACATAGTTAGTTTCTTATTTTTTTCTCAAACTAGCTTAGGTTTTATTATTCGTCTTTACCCGCATTTTTGAATACTATATCTCCTATAAGTGATATAGATTGAGCTAAATAACGTAGGTAAGGTAGTAGCATCATCTACAAACACGATCGTGTAAAGAAAGACGCCTCTTCGCCGGAAAAGAAAATCTCCGGCGAGTATATTTTTCATCATTTGGTTTAAATAAGGTTTTTTAAATCTTCGAGTATGGCACCTAATTGATCACGGGGCTGACCTGATAATGACTTGAGTGGAAAGGGAAGACAAGGGGCGGTTACTTTGCCCAGTAACTCAGCGGCTGCTGCGGTGACCCTGAGGCTACCATAGGTTTTGAAGAGCCTCCAGACAGGTTCAAGGGCGGCCGACAACATCTGTACCGTTTTTGTATCATTATTCTTTGCTGCGCGAGTGATAGCTAGTGCAGTTCGCGGAAAAAGTCCACCTATGACGGAGAACCAGACATCACATCCAGCACAGAGGCCCGTCGCTGCTTGCCAGTCCCCGCTGATTCCGAGCGAAACGTGGTCGGGAAGGCGGGAACGAAGCGCATTCACCTGTTGTGTAGCCAGAGACAGTTCCTGCGGCAAGCGAGCAAGTTTGAGCGAGCTGACAGACGGTAAACTGGCAATGTTAATCAGTAGCTCATCGCTAAATTCAAAACCTGTCGTTGCAGGATTATCATAGACGCAAAGCGGTACGGATAGATGACGGCTGACTTCTTCATAGAGCGAATACACTTCATCCGGTGTGGGACGCTGGTAAGAAACGGGAGCCAGCATTACTGCGCTAACACCCGCGTGTTGGGCATTTTCAGCAAGGCTGAGTATATCCGTTACACGCAGCGCTCCAATGCTGACCATCACCGGTATACTGTTCGCATGTTCAACAGCCAGTCGGGCGACACGCGCGCGCTCCGACAATGTAAGATAGGCGTAGCTACCCGTCGATCCCAGTGCGCCGATAGAATCCACTCCAGCTTCAACAAGATTTTCAATAAGCGAGATAAATGTCTTCTCATCCACCTTGTTGTCATACACCGGTGTTAAAGGAAAAGCACTCAGTCCGGTAAACATTCTTTTCTCCTGTTTTTCAATAAAAGAAAGCAGAAAGATCCTTTGAAAATCTTAATGGATCTTTAAACGCTAAGAAGTGATCTCCATGTTCTTCCCGACCATAGATTATAATTTCCCCTTTTGGTACAGTAGACGAAATCCATTGCTGGCTTTCTATCCAATCGCTGTTTTCACCTGAAAAAATTAAAGTAGGAACGGTTATTTTATGGGAAATAACATCTCGCCAATCATTTAAAATATGTTCAAATAGTACTGATTTCAAATCATCTATACTTTGTGGAACAAATTCATTGGCAAAGGCTTGTGAATTGAAAAATGCGGGTGCTCCTTCTGTTGTATAATATTTAAGTATATCAGAATTAAAGAACATTTTATTCCCGGGAGTTTTTCCACTGTAGACGTCTATCAAAGCTTCTGGCGAACTTGTAAAAGCTCCTGCTTTAATTCTTTCTTCCTCTGACCAATCCGTGTGGCAATAAATAGAAGGAGGTTCATCAATCAATGCTATTTTTTTTATTACTTCTAGTCCGAAAAGATCAATGTAGCTCCATAGTACCGAACATCCCATAGACCACCCACAGAAATATGCTTTCTTTATATTGACAGCAACAATAAACTCATGAAGATCGGCAGAAAAACGAGAAATTCTATTTCCATAATTTACTTTTTGAGATAAACCATGATTACGCTGATCCAATACATAAACTTCATATTTCTTGCTGAGAAGATATATTATATTTATATATTCTGCACCATGTGAGGACCAACCGGGGATGAATATTAACGTTTCTCCTTTACCGGCCTTCCAAAAAGAAAGAGATACCCCATCACTTGTTTTAAAAAAACCAATTTCAAGATCTCTCAAATCGGATAATTTCTCTGGAAGTCCTTTGATTGTGTGGGGAAAATTGAAATCCCGACCAAAGAACTCTAGCGCTTTATTGTATGTTAACATATTCTGACTTCCGTTTAACTTAACTGTTTGATATGTTGAAATAATATCATCGCGCATAGATAGGTTAATTCATATTTAACCACTCGATGAGCGCTTTGTTCACTTCTTCTGGCTGCTCAAGTGTTGTGGCATGTCCACACGAATATAATTTAATTAATTTTGCGTTTGGTATCTTTTCAGCCATTTCTTCTGAATGTTCAGGTGGAGTTATAGTGTCACTATCACCGACAAGAACCAATGTAGGTACACTGATATGGGTTAAAATATTTCGATTATCTGTACGATTACCCAAGGCTTTGGATTGACGAACATAAGCGTCAAAGCCAGTTTCTTTCCCCATACGAATAATAGTATTTATAAGATTTTTATCGTGCTGACGAGATTTGTGCACTCCTGCGGTGGCCATATCTTTCAAGATTTCTTCGAAATTTTCCAGTGTGGTTTTATTTAGTAAATTCTCTCTCATCTCTTTTTGTTCTTCTGTCTCTGGACGTGCAGAGCTATTCAGTAAAGCTAATCGGCTTACGCGTTCCGGAGCTAACTTCATTATTTCCAGACAAATGAAACCTCCCATAGACATGCCAGCAAGAGAAAAATAGGGAGGTGCCTTCTGGATGATATCTTTCGCTATTTCTGTAAGACTACTGCCTTCCAGTATTGATGGTATTGTGACAGAACCATGCTTCCAAAGATTAGGGATTTGGTAGGTAAATAACTCAGATGTGCATAAATGACCGGGGATGATGATTATTGGTTCCATATCAGATTTCCTTGCATTAATATTACTGTTTTTTTATACAGTACGGCATATAAAAAGTCAACTTTTTAGTATTTATTAGAAAACAGTAGCATGCCTACGGTGTGAGCTAAGACGCTGTAAGAAGAGTGCGCTATATTGAGATTGAATGATTTTATAAAAAATATTTATTTGTTTGGGGATGATTTTAATTGTCCCTGTTTTATTTGTGAATGTTAATTTTTTATATGAGAAAAATTAAAAGATATTAGATTGCCTTAACGATAGTTATAAGCATAGGTATATAGGTATAAAGAAAGGGGGGCGTATCTGTTAGTTCGCTTCGCTTACTGCTTAACAAGGTTGCCCCTGAGCAGCCCTATCCCCCCTTTTTTATCGGCAAATTCAGTAAATAAAATCGATAGAAAAGGCGATTTATCCTACTTTTTTCAGAAAACAGGTTTTCAATACCAACCCTCTGATTTTATCTGCGTTACATTCGATTTCATCTTCACGATGGGTAAGACGGATATTTTTAATCAAAGTACCGCGTTTTAACGTTGCTGATGTGCCTTTTACTTTTAAATCTTTGATGACCTGTACAGAATCGCCATCATTAAGTAGGGTGCCATTGCTGTCTTTTACTTCGGTATCCATTTTATTATTTCCTCAAGTTATTTCTGAAAATAAGTGTGGATTATAGACAATTTGTGCTGATTTTTAAAGGATATGGTGAAATTTGTCCGTGTCGAGGGCATCTTGTGATGTTTTGCCATGTCGGAGTCTTGGGGGGTGAGAGATGTAAACAAGCCCCTATTGCTAGCAGGGGCCTGTAAGTTTCAGAGCTCTTAATTGGCGGCTCTTTATATTTTACTGCTCAACGCTTGCTTCAATAAACCATAAGAATTTGTCGAGATCACGGGAGGCGGCGGTTAACATATCTGCGGTGTTTTCATCCTCAACTTCATCCATCGCTTTACGAATATCATTAGCGACAACAGCATAACGGTCGGCCAATGCTTTTAGATGATCCTGCACGTCATGGATATTTGTTGGGTAGCTTTTCAGTACTGTGTGTCTATTAACTTCTTGTACAGTACCGAAAGCTATTCCACCAAGTTGTACGACTCTTTCGGCAAAAGTATCTGTATGTTCAGTAATCGTGGCACGAAAGGTATCCAGCATTTCATGGATGGAAATGAAATTTCTGCCGCGCATGTTCCAATGTGCTTGTTTGGTAAGCAGAGAAAGATCAATAAATTGGATCACCATGTGGTTCAGAATTTCAATTGTTTCCTGCTTAATGTCGTCATCGACATCATTACGAGTATAAAGTAGTGTGGATGCCTCTGTTTTGATTAATTTGGCAGTCTCCATAATAATTTTCCCTTGGTGTTAATAATGAGTTTATCATTGAAGAGATGAATGTAACTCGATATTAGTCTTAAATCATATAGTTTATTCCTATTAAATCAATAGTTAATTTTTATAGGAAAATATTTACGATGAAATTCTTAGAGTAATATTGAAAAATATAATAATTTATTAGGTGAATTTGTATAGGTGATTTAATCATGAATGAGTTTTTTTATTTATAAAAAACCGGAGAATAACGCTATTACTCCGGTTTCCATTTTATCTTGATTAAATAAAATGATTAATCGACTTCGGTGATTTTGGGTTTTCCTTTTATCGTTGACGTAGAACCAATGGAGGCAAAAATAATGCAGAGCAGTGCCAGCCATTGAGTTATAGTCAAATGTTCATTCAGAAACACAATACCAGATAACGCACCTAGCGCAGGTTCAAGGCTCATCAGAGTACCAAATGTCTGTGCAGGTAAACGAGTCAGAGCAATCATTTCCAGTGTATACGGGAATGCAGTAGACAGAATCGCAATTGCCAGTGCCAGAGGGAGAATGGACATATCAAATAATAGTTCTGGCCCTGTTTGTATCAAACCGACAGGGAAAAATATCATAGCAGCGATAAATGAACCAATAGATACAGTTGCTGCACCATGACCTGCACCAGCGCGTTGGCCGAAAATAATATACAGTGCCCAGCAAACACCCGCGCTGAGTGCGTAAATAATCCCTATGGGATCTAAACTATCAATATTATTACTGCCAATGGGCAGCAGGAAAGCTAAGCCAGCGATAACCAATGCCACCCAAAGAAAATCTATTGGTCGGCGTGATGAGAACATTGCTACAGCCAATGGGCCGGTAAATTCAAGAGCCACGGCAATGCCTAAAGGAATAGTTGCCAGTGCCATATAGAATGTGTAATTCATTGCGCCAAGAGCAATACCATATGTAAGCAGTGGCATGATTGATTTTCGGCTAAAACGCAGACGCCAGGGTTTAAAAATAATAAACAGAATGATAGTACCAAGACCTAGGCGCAGTGCGGTAACACCCGGTGCACCGATGACCGGAAATAGTGTCTTGGCAAGAGAAGCACCGCTCTGAATTGATGTCATGGCAAGCAATAACAGTATTACAGGTATTAATGGAAAGGCACTCTTTTGGAGCTTGGAAGAAGACATCCGGGCAAAACCTCAATTAAAATCAAGTGATCTGACCGATAATCTTCGCAGTGAAACGTAGATAACTCAATAGGTTTAGAGAATATAATTTTAGCGAAATATTTTTAATTTATTAGATTATATTATATGGTTATAGTGAAATTAAATTTTATTGTTGAAATATAATTCTGATATAAATCTTCATTGTATTTTAATATGTTGGTAATTTAGGGATCACAAGTAACAAAGGTATTTATTGCAATCTGATTGATATTTAATTTCATATCATAATAATTAAGTATAAGTTATGATTAATGCTAATATATTGAATATGAAAAAACCATTCTTACTTTGCTTGGTATCAGTTTTATAAGTGAGTTGTATGATGGTGATATTAACGTATAATCTTGATTTTCATGTGAAGATAAAGTGACAGGAGCTGAGATAATGAAAAGTATTGCTGTTTATTGTGGTTCAAGTTTGGGTATATCTGAAATCTATAAGGAAAATGTCATTATCTTCGCAAAGGAATTGGTTAAACGTAATCTTACGCTCATTTATGGTGGTGCCAGTGTAGGTATTATGGGAACTGTTGCTAATACGGTTTTATCAGAAGGCGGGAAAGTAATTGGTGTTATTCCAACATTATTGGAAGCCCGGGAAATATCACATAAAAATCTGACTGAATTATACGTTGTCGAAACTATGCATCAGCGTAAAAACAAAATGATTGAGTTGGCTGATGGTTTTGTTGCTTTACCTGGTGGTTTTGGTACGTTAGAAGAGTTTAGCGAGGTATTTACCTGGAGTCAGATTGGGTTACATACGAAACCTTGCGGTATTCTTAATATTAATAACTTTTATGATCCACTCATTGCTATGATTAATAAAATGGCTGATGAACAATTCTTGCATGAAAAGTATCGTCATATGGCAATAATTGAGCAAGATCCTGCCATCTTACTCGATCGTTTTGATGCTTATCGAGCACCATCTGTAAAAACATATTAACATCAATTTCATAGTGAAAAAGCAATATCATTGTAATGTGTAAATAAGGAACCAAAAAATAAAACTTGAGCTGATAAGAGAATTAAATATAGTGGCTAGAAATCACTATTTGAATCAGGTTGAGTTAATTATATTAGCCAAAATGGAGATACGATCCACTTTAATGAAAGAGAGGATGATATAGAAATGAGAGAAATAATCAGCATTCACCTTTTATTAAGGTAGATACAGATATTGCTTCTAGAAATAAATAAACCATTCCTGTTGCATAAATATTTATTTAAATATTTTATCACAGGAATGGTTGTTAATATTAATGGTTAAATATTAGCTTACAATCATATATTCTACTATTGGATTGTTACCGCCATCCGCTGTATAGGATAAGTGTAAATCATCACCTAAATAATCGGTTGAGATTGAGTAGCTGCTGCTGCCAATCAAAGGATTGTTCCATGTAATATAGATACTATAGATTTCGCCTTTGCTATCTACAAATACATAGGTACAACGTCCTGCAACACCACCTAACAGGCTGTTTGAATCACTTCTCCAAATCGCTTTTCCAGGTGTGTTATCATGGCTTCTATTAATTACTTGAGGAGGAAGAGTGGTCCACTCACCTTGATCCAAACGGATAGAATCCTGAATAAGTTTAAGTTTATATGGTGATTTGTTAGTTACTTTTGCAATAACGCTGATTGGTGCTTTTAAGGAAATTGCTTCGATCTCTGACATGATATTACCTCTTGTAATTGATTTTAAAAGTATAATTATTAAATTCCAAGATTTTAATTCAACCGGTTATGGTTATATAAAATAACTTGGGATGGAACCAACCTTCTTAGCTATATTTGATAGCTTATTTTTACTTCTTATTAGAATTCCATTTCTTTATATTTCCTGAATTTCAATCTTTTTATATCTCAGTCTTTTTACTTATTGCTACCACCATTTTATTATTGTTCTTAATAATTTTTATCCTTTTAAAAGATCGAAATTAAAAACAAACTATTTATTAAATGGTGTAGATTAAAATCTTTATTTTGCCTCGATGTTTTTTAAGATACCTTTTCTCTCAGATAAAAGTCAATTTTTTTACTCTTTGTATTTTATTATAAAATAACAACCGGTTAATTATATTTTTGTACTTAAAAACGTAGATGTAGATGATAAAATATGTCTATGTTTTTAATAACTAATATATAAAACAACTATAATGGCAAATAAAAATAGGTTGCTAAGTCTATGATGAATTAATAATAATTTTATTGTTTTTTTGAACATTAATGCATCATTATATTGATGAAATGTTAATGCATTGTAATATTGAATGAGTATAAATGAGTAACAGATTGTATTTATTTTGAGTAGCGATAAACGCACTAATTTTATAAGTCTTTCTTATTGCTAATAAGTTTGCTGATTTATTGATTAACAGATATTTGGATAGTGAGTAATATTATATTAACTATAGGGACTATTACACCCTTGATGAAAATATTATAAAAAAATGAAATTGTTATAAATGTAATGTCATTGGTCATTAATATATTTATTTGCGGTGTGGCATTATTGATTTTTCTTGTTTTCTTCTTCGTGTCTGATTTGAGAGCACATTCTGAATCAAATTAAATCATATCACGATATCGTTTTGTCATTCAGAGTACCAACAGGAAGCTTGTTGCAGTTTTATTAAAAGTAAAAAATCAAAGCAGTTTATTTTTAATGACGTATTATTCTATTGATAAGTTGCCGGTGTAACATGCGCTTTAGAGTGACGCTTAAATCAGTAAGAAACGGGTCGCAAGTGGTGTTAGCAGGGAATTTCCTAATTTTTTTGCCGACTGAAAATTTTCGTTTTAAATTATAGACGACTGGTCTAATTCAGTATAAGTTATGTTTATGCAAATGAATAGAAATCCCCAAGATATCCGTCAGCACATCCTGGACATTGCCCAGCAAATTATTGGATGTAAAGGCTTTTCAGCCGTCGGACTTAATGAAATTTTAAAAGCGGCAGAAGTGCCGAAAGGCTCGTTTTACCATTATTTCGCGTCGAAAGATGCATTTGGTGCCGCTATGCTTGAAGATTACTTTACGCACCATCTCGAAAGGATGGATAACGTCATGGCGCGTAAGGAATGGACAGCGAAAGAGAATTTAATGCAGTACTGGCAAGGTTGGTTGGAGCCGTTAGAAGACGGTACTGTTTGTGGGCAAAAGTGTTTGGCAGTTAAGCTCGGTGCTGAGGTGAGTGATCTATCTATAGCGATGCGCTTGGTGTTGGAGAATGGGACCAAGAGTATTGTTATGCGACTTGCCTCTGTCGTGGAAAGCATTGTCCATGAGGGGGGATTGGACTGTTCTGTTGAGGAGGCTTTTCCGCTGGCTGAAGCGTTATATCAGACTTGGTTAGGGGCTAGCCTGATGGCAAAGATCACCCAGAGTAGCGCACCGTTACAAAGTGCTATGGCTACCACGAAGCGATTATTGAATGCATAGCGAATAAAAACACTGTTGGAAGTCACTATTCATCAGTGTTTTTTTATACCTAATGATTAGACGACTGGTCTACTTTTGGTATCCCAATGATACTGACTTTTAATGTTGAAGGAGAAGATGAATGTTTCAAACACAACAAATAAATCGCCGTATCGTCTTGGCTTCACGTCCGCATGGTTCCCCGACACTGACCAATTTTCGTCTGGAACAGCAATCTATTCCTGAGATAAAGGAGAAAGAATTGCTGTTACGCAGTGTTTTTCTTTCGCTAGATCCTTACATGCGTGGGCGAATGAGTGATGAACCATCTTATGTGCCACCGGTAGAGCTTGATAGCGTTATGGTTGGTGCAACAGTGAGTCGGGTTGTGTCTTCAAATCATCGGAGATATCAGGTGGGTGATTGGGTACTGGCATATAGCGGTTGGCAGGATTATGCCGTTTCCGATGGTAGCGGCCTTCTCAACTTAGGCCAATCGCCTGTTCACCCATCCTACCAATTAGGGTTGTTCGGTATGCCTGGCCTTACTGCTTATACCGGGCTGTTGGATATCGGTCAACCCAAGGCTGGTGAAACATTAGTTGTTGCTGCGGCAACGGGTCCGGTTGGTGCAACGGTTGGTCAGATCGGCAAGCTTAAAGGTTGTTATGTCGTTGGCGTAGCGGGTAGTGCAGAAAAGTGTCGCCATGCTGTTGATGTATTAGGATTCGATGTTTGCCTTGACCACCATGCTCCAGACTTTGCAGAACAGTTGTGTAAGGTTTGTTCGAAGGGGATTGATATTTATTTTGAAAATGTGGGCGGCAAGGTATTTGACGCTGTTTTGCCGTTACTGAATGACTTTGCACGTGTTCCGGTTTGTGGAATGGTGTCTTACTACAATTCCACTAACCTTCCAGAAGGGCCAGATCGCTTGTTTTTGTTGATGAATAAACTACTGCGGAAGCGAATTCGGATGGAAGGATTCATTGTTACTGATAACTATACTCGGCGTTTTGATGAATTCTTACGTGATATGTCCGCATGGTTTGATGATGGCAAGATAAAATATCGTGAAGAAGTAGTGTCAGGTTTGGAAAATGCTCCAGAGGCGTTTATTGGCCTGTTACAAGGCCGTAATTTTGGCAAGTTAGTCGTCCGTGTCGGCCCTGATAATTAAATGCTACTAGACATATTAAAGGGTCATATTCGACCTATACAGCGAGGTAGTTGTGAGAAATTTTAAATATTACAACCCAACTAAAATCGTTTTTGGCAAAGAGACTATTAGCCGTCTTGATAACTTGGTGCCACGGGATGCGCGGGTACTGATTCTCTATGGCGGTAGCAGTGCTGAAAAAACCGGAACGTTGGATGAAGTCAGGAGTGCGTTGGCTAATAGAACTATCCAAGAGTTTGGTGGTATTGAAGCTAACCCGACTTACGAAACTTTGATGAAAGCGGTTGAATTGATACGCAATAGTGAAGTGGATTTCTTGCTTGCTGTCGGTGGTGGTTCTGTGATTGATGGCACTAAATTTGTGGCGGCAGCGGTGAATTTTGAAGGAGAGCCTTGGCGTATTTTGGAAGAGGGGGGATCTCTTGTTCAGAGTGCTCTGCCGTTTGGCACCGTTTTGACGCTACCCGCGACGGGTTCAGAGATGAACAATAGTTCGGTGATTACCAATAAGGCGAAGCAAGCTAAGCGGGATTTTATGAGTCCGTTTGTTTTTCCCCAATTCTCCATTATGGACCCAACGAAGACCTATACTCTTCCATTACGTCAGGTAGCTAATGGGGTGGTTGATGCTTTCGCACACATTATGGAACAGTATTTGACTTATCCGGTCAACGGTATGGTGCAGGATCGGTTTGCTGAGGGGCTATTGCAGATATTGATTGAAATAGGTCCTCAGGTGATAAACGCCCCGGATAATTACGAGATTCGTGCCAATTTGATGTGGGTCGCGACTTTGGCTCTCAATGGCTTAATTGGTGCGGGTGTGCCGCAGGATTGGTCCACACATTTCATCGGCCATGAATTAACTGCGCTTTACGATATCGATCATGCACGAACGTTGGCGATTATCCTGCCGGCTACTTTGCAAATCTGCCGGGAAAGCAAACGCGCCAAACTGTTGCAGTATGGTGAGCGTGTTTGGGGAATTACCAGTGGAGAGGAAGAACAGCGGATTGATCAAGCTATTGCATATACTCGCAGTTTCTTCGAGGATTTAGGAATTCAGACCCGTTTGTCGGATTACAACCTTGGTATTGATGACATTGAGCGGGTGGTGAGACAATTGGAAGTTCACGGTATGACTCAATTGGGTGAAAATAGAGACATTACGTTAGATATTAGCCGCCAGATCTTGCAAGCAAGCCTTTGAGTTGGAGGAGCGCCTTGGGATGCCGGGGCTGCTCCTAAAATTTTAAGTCTGTTTTAGTGAATGAATTTGCAGTACGATATGAATTAAATAGGAAAAAATGTCTGAGTCAAAAATGGATAATAAACATCAGCAATCATCATGTATTCAATTGGAAAATAATCTCTATCAGATTGTAGTGAGTAACAGCCATAATTTTAATGAGTGGTTGTATTTGCGGAGTGCATTATGGCCCACGGCATCAGAAGAAAGACATCGCGAAGAAATGAACTCGATTTTGAATTCTGATAACCAGATTGCTTTTATGATCCAATCGGATTTAGGTGATTTTTGCGGTTTTGCAGAGGCTTCACTGCGTTTTGAATATGTTAATGGATGCAATTCCTCACCCGTCGCTTACCTTGAAGGGATCTATATTTCCCCGGAATTAAGAAGAAAGGGTTTAGCGACTCGTCTTATCACTCATATTAAAAATTGGGCTAAAGATCATGGATGCACTGAAATGGTATCAGATGCTGATATAAATAATGAAGAATCATTGGCTCTTCATTTGTCTCTTGGATTTATAGAAACAGAACGGGTAGTTTTTTTCAGGAAGTTAATCAAATAGGGATCAATTGGCTGGTGAAATGGGACTTGGACTATTTCTATCATCATTCATCTCTTATAACTGAATGCTGATGCGAATTACATTGTGCTACATATATTATGTGTCTCTGACATGACAATGTAGCCTCATGTATGCATCTTTAATTAGCTCGAATAACGCTCAAAACTTCCCGCGATCTCTTAACCTTGTTGTGGCATAATGCGCCGCTATTGATTTTTCCGATTTCCCTTTTGTTTCTAAATGTAAGAGCGAATGCAGTGTTAAGTACAAACAACATCACCATGCAATTTGGCAGTAAACCCCTGTTTGAAAACATTTCTGTCAAGTTTGGCAACGGTAACCGTTATGGTCTGATTGGCGCTAATGGTTCTGGTAAATCCACTTTTATGAAAATTCTGGGGGGTGATCTGGCACCCACTGGCGGTAATGTCAGCACCGATCCCAATGAGCGTATTGGTAAACTGCGTCAGGATCAGTTTGCTTTTGAAGAGTACACGGTGTTGGATACCGTGATTATGGGGCACACGGAACTGTGGCAGGTAAAGCAGGAGCGTGACCGCATCTATGCGATGGCAGAAATGAGCGAAGAGGATGGCTATCGCGTTGCGGATCTGGAAGTCGCTTATGGCGAGATGGATGGCTATAGTGCCGAAGCGCGTGCCGGAGAGTTGTTGCTAGGCGTTGGTATTCCAGTAGAACAGCATTACGGTTTGATGAGCGAAGTGGCACCAGGCTGGAAATTACGTGTATTGCTGGCTCAAGCGCTGTTTTCTAATCCTGATGTTCTGTTATTGGATGAACCAACGAACAACCTGGATATCGATACGATTCGTTGGTTAGAGCAAATACTGAATGAACGAAATAGCACCATGATCATTATTTCCCATGATCGTCATTTCCTGAATACAGTTTGTACTCATATGGCCGATCTTGATTATGGCGAGTTGCGTCTGTTCCCCGGTAATTATGATGAATATATGGTTGCCGCTACTCAAGCCCGTGAGCGTCTGGTAGCGGATAATGCGAAGAAGAAGGCGCAGATTGCGGAATTACAGTCTTTTGTCAGCCGTTTTAGCGCTAATGCTTCTAAATCAAAACAGGCGACTTCCCGTGCTCGTCAGATTGATAAAATCCAGTTGGAAGAAGTTAAAGCATCCAGCCGTCAGAATCCCTATATCCGTTTTGAGCAGGATAAGAAATTGTTCCGTAATGCTCTGGAATTGGAAGGTTTGACTAAAGGTTATGACAATGGTCCTCTGTTTAAAAATCTCAATCTTTTGCTGGAAGTTGGCGAGAAAATAGCGGTTATCGGTGCTAACGGTATCGGTAAAACGACCTTCCTGAAAACATTGGTTGGTGAGACAGAGCCAAATAGTGGCACAGTTAAATGGTCTGAAAATAGTAGCATTGGTTACTATGCTCAGGATCATGCCAGTGATTTTGACTGCGATCTGACGGTTTTTGATTGGATGAGCCAATGGAAGCGAGAAGGGGATGATGAACAAGCTGTTCGTAGCGTATTAGGACGTTTGTTGTTCAGCCAGGATGACATTAAGAAAAAAGTCAAAGTGTTATCGGGTGGTGAAAAAGGGCGGATGCTATTTGGTAAATTGATGATGCAACAGCCAAATATTCTGATAATGGATGAACCAACAAACCACTTGGATATGGAATCCATTGAATCCCTGAACCTTGCGCTTGAATTGTATAAAGGTACTTTGATATTTGTTTCTCATGATCGGGAATTTGTTAGCTCATTGGCAAGCCGAGTTATGGAAATTAAATCTGATAAGGTCATTGATTTCAAAGGTACTTATGATGAGTATTTGAGAAGCCAGGGAATTGCTGAGTAATAATCTTATGAGATAAATCGCCCTGGTTGAGATAACCGGGGCGTGTTATTGCTTGTTATTTCCATCGGTGGATAGATTAACTGCTGCACACTTCGCAATTAGGATCTTTGAGTAATTTAATATCACGAAATTGCATCGTCATTGCATCAAACAGTAAAATCTTTCCGCTGCTGACTTTGCCATACCCAGTAAGGAGTTTGATGGTTTCCATTGCTTGCAATGTACCGATGGTACCTACCAATGGTGCCATAACTCCTGTTTCTACACATGTTAGATTGTTTTCGCCAAACAGTCTGCTCAGGCAACGGTAGCAGGGGTCGTTTGGCTGATAAGTAAATGTAGTGAGTTGTCCTTCCATGCGAATAGCTGAGCCTGAAATCAGAGGCGTTTTCCTTGCCAGACACGAGCGGTTCAGTTGTTCGCGGATTGCCACATTATCAGTACAATCCAAGACAGCATCATTCTGGCTGATAAGTTCATCTAGCGCCTGATCTTCCAGTAATCCATTAACGGTTTTAATCGTGACATGCGGGTTTATTGCCCGGAGCGTCAACTGGGCTGAATGCACCTTAGCCATGCCGATACGTTCATCTCGATGTAGGATCTGCCGTTGCAGGTTCGAGAGAGAAACGGTATCAAAATCCAGTAATGTTATTGTTCCCACACCTGCTGCGGTCAAATATTGGGATGCTGCGCAACCTAAACCACCCGCACCGACTATCAGGATTGTTGAAGATTTTAATTTTTCCTGACCGTCAAAATCAAACCCATGTAGAACAATCTGACGGTTATAGCGTAGGGTTTCTATGTCTGTTAGTTCAATGGCCATTATTCATTTTTCAGTAAGTGATTAAACAGTTCGATTTCAACATTTTCACCAATTTCTACCCGCCCGCGTTCACGCTCCAGAACAATGAAGCAGTTCCCCTGACTGAATGAACTAAATATATGAGAGCCTTGATGTCCTGTCGTACGAACTTCTAGTTCACCTTGTTCATTCACCGAAACAATGCCCCGTTGAAAATCCATTCTTCCCGGTGTCTTTTTCAATGACGTAGTGACTTTGGCGCACATACGCATAGGGGGTTGCCATGCCGTAAAACCAGATAGACGCGCGATTAAAGGTTGAACTAATTGATAGAAAGTGAGAACGGCTGAAACTGGATTACCGGGCAGACCACAGAACCAAGAGTTTTTTAGTTTGCCAAAAGCGAAAGGTTTACCCGGTTTAATGGCCAGTTTCCAGAAACTGATTTCGCCTAATTCATCCAGTATCTGCTTAGTGTAGTCTGCTTCACCTACAGAAACGCCACCACTGCCGATGACTACATCAGCTTTTTGATCTGCTTGTGCGAAAACATGGCGTAAAACCTGGGGATTGTCTGCAATAACGCCTAAATCAATAATGTCGCAATCCAGCTTCTCTAGCATCAGTCGAACGGCAAGACGGTTGGTATCATAAATTTGCCCTTCCTTAAGTGGATGACCGATAGCTTGTAGCTCATCACCCGTCGAGAAAATGGCGACTTTCAATTTGCGAGCCACTTCAACGTCGGTGATACCTAAAGATGCAATCAAGGGTAGCTGAGCGGTGGATAATTTACTGCCTGCCGGTAGTACCACCGCACCTTTAGTAATATCTTCGCCAGCCAGCCGGATATTCTGACCTTGTTTGGCTGGTTGAGTAAAAACGATACCGTCATCAGTAATTTCTGCGTGTTCCTGCATAATGACCGTATCAGCACCCGAGGGAATCGGTGCGCCAGTCATAATACGGATACAAGTTGCAATCGGCCATTCTCCTTGAAAAGGTGCGCCTGCCAACGCCTTTCCTGCCAGAGGCAGTGGTTTATTGCCATTTAAATCGGCATGGCGTACGGCATAACCATCCATTGCTGAGTTAGCAAAGGGGGGCACATTGATAGGAGAAATAATATTTGTTGCAGTGATGCGTCCTGACGTTTGCAGGAGGCTGACAGTTTCTGTGTCAGTCAGTGGTGTAACTTGGGTCAGAAGTTTTTCCAACGCCTGCTGCAAAGAGATCAATCCAGAGGTATGACAGTGATCCATAATGATGCTCCCAGATAAGGTTTTTCATTAGTGGCATTATGGCAGAGATCATCATGTGTGTGAGTGATATTTGACTTTGATCGTATGTCCCATACACGCGGCGTGGTGTTGGTTATCCAAAACGCCGCGACTTGAAAGATAACGGGTATAGAACATGATGATTAACCTGGCATTAGGAAATCTGCTGTTGTCATAGCCAGGTTAGAAAGCGAGTAAGCGCTTATAAGGTTTGACCACTGTCAACTGTTATAATTTGTCCTGTCATCGATTCTGCGTTTAACAGCATCAAGGTTATTTCTGCAACATCTTCTGGCGTTGAAATTCTTTCTAAGGGCAAATAAGTGCAAAGTGTATGCATTTTCTCTTCTCTCCCTTTCCACCATCTTGTTTCAACGGCACCTGGCGCTACGCAGTTAACCCTGACCGATGGAGCTAGTGCTCGAGCTAAGGATTTTGTCAGTCCGTGAACCGCTGATTTTGAAGCGGCGTAGGGGATACAAGAACCCAAACCTGTTTCGCCAGCGATACTACCGACATTCACGATAGCACTCCCCGTTCTTGCTTTAAGATAAGGCACCGCATACCGGCAACAATAAAATGTGCCTTTCACATTAACATCAATAATGGTATCCCAAATATCGCTAGATATGGCATCAAGATCGTCAAATTGAAGTTGTCTGGTTGTCGCCGCGTTATTCACCAGATAGTCGATCCCGCTAAATGTTTCCACGACGGTGTTTATCATTGCCTGCACAGCCGATTCGTCGGCAACATCCGCTTTTATCGCGATAGCTTGCCCCCCATCCTTGATAATGGTTTCTGTTGTTTCCCGCGCTTCAAGTTCGCTTTGTGAATAGATCACTGCGACAGCAGCACCTTGTTTTGCCAGCATAATACTGATAGCCCGTCCTATACCGGTTCCACCACCGGTTACAATGGCTGTCTTACCTTGAAATGCTTTATACATAAAAATGCTCCTTATTAATATTTGTACATAACATGATGAATCATATCTCTTATAGATAGGTTTGTTAGTACCATTTTGGCATTATTGTGTGGACAATATTGTGTGGAAGTCTGACTAATTCAGCTCATGTTGTGTTGTAAAACTCGATTTAACCTTAATGAGGTAACTTATTAGAGGTAAAGTAAATAAGTGGAGCAGAGTACGAAAATTCATATATACCTTATAGATTTCAAGATGCTTCGCGACGGCAAGGGAGCGAATCCCCGGGAGCATAGGTAACATAGGTAACATAGGTAACTATGTGAATGGGGTGAGTCAGTGCAGCCAACAAAGAGGCAACTTGAAAGATGACGGGTATACGTTGATATTCCAGATACTGTAATTAATTGCTTACTGATTTTTTAATTATGGGCAGAAATAATTTACGTTTTTCTGGGGAATTTGTTAATTAAAAGTATATGTTGTATTTGATTTCTGTTATGGCTTATGAGAAATAAATTAAAAAAATAATATTTTATGGCTATGAACAATTCAACTTCTCCTCAACAAAGTCACCGTTACCTAGCTTTTCATATCGCAATGAGTGGATTTTTGGCGCTGGTCGTCGCGATGGGAATTGGGCGTACTGCCTTCACTCCTCAAGTGCCTTTAATGATTGCAGAATACCAGTTTAGTCTGACTGGGGCAGGTATCGTTGCAGCTTTTAACTATCTGGGATATCTGGCTGGTTCCTATGATGCGATGCGGTCGCGCCGTTTGATTGAATATCGGCTTTGGGCCGGATTATGGGGAGCGGTGATTATCACGCTGTTCTCTGCGCTACTGTATGGGGCGATATTGCACAGTATTGCCCGTTTTTTTATTGGTTGGGCAAGTGGCTGGACATTGGTATTGGTAGCATCATGGGCCAATGAACAGTTGGCTAGATTGAATCGTCCTGCGTTGAGTGCCGCTATATTTGCGGGGCCGGGAGTCGGGATATTCGTTACTGGTATCCTTGCTATTGGTATTCAAGCATGGCAAGTGAGCGCCTCCGCAGCGTGGCTGTTATATGGCATTTTGGCACTGATTTGTAGTATCTATATTAGTCGGCATTTGCCCCGTCGTGGTGAGCTACACAGTTCACAGGCCGAGGTAAAGAAACTGACTTTGACGCCTGCAATTAAGCGGTTGGTATGGAGTTACAGCTTAGCGGGGTTTGGTTATATTTTACCTGCGACTTTTCTTTCGCAAATGGCAAGTGATCGTTTCCCCGGCAGCTTGTTTGCTCAGTTTGTCTGGCCAGTATTTGGTGCTGCCGCAGTCATCGGCATCGGTTTTGCTATTCTGGCCCGTCATATGCTGACAACGCAAATCCGGCTTGCGATCACTTTATGGATTCAGGCCGTGGGCATTCTTATCGCTGAGATCATTCCGGGAATCGGTGGTCTGGCACTAAGCTCTTTGTTGGTTGGTGGTGGTTTTATGTGTGTGGTGCAAATGGCGTTTCAGTATGGGCGTGAATTAGCACCAGAACATAGTCGTTATATGGCCGGGTTATTAACCACCGGATATGCGGTCGGACAGCTTATTGGGCCGATGCTGTCAGCAGTTTCTACCGCAATAACCGGGAGATTGGAGCCTGCGTTATATGTCGCATTGATTAGCTTGGTCATTGCCGGGTTATTGGTTTGTAACAGGAATAAACCGACCAGTGAGGGGCATGGGTAAAAAATTCATATAATTATGAAAAGCAATCACTGGATAATCACCACGTGCTCATTTACAGTGTGGGTAATAGTTACCTGTTAGTAGTGAATTGTTTCGGTTATGGTCTTCATGACTCGAATATCCATCCATTTTACTACCCGCCAGATGATGAAAAGTAATATCTTTGGAGAAAATAATGTCATCCTTAAGTAAAGAAGCTGAACTTGTGCATTCGGCGCTGGAAGCTCGTGGTCTTGAAACGCCTTTGCGTGGTCAGGCGTTGGTGCCGGAAGTGCGCAAAGCGCGTATTGAGGAGCATATGACGGAAATTATGAAACTGTTGAATCTCGATTTGCGTGATGACAGTTTGGCAGAAACCCCCAGTCGTATTGCAAAAATGTACGTCGATGAGATTTTTTCCGGGTTGGACTACAGTAATTTCCCAAAAATCACGTTGATAGAAAATAAAATGAGAGTGGATGAAATGGTGACGGTGCGTGATATCACACTAACCAGCACCTGCGAACACCATTTTGTAACCATTGATGGCAAGGCGACGGTTGCCTATATTCCAAAAGATAAAGTCATTGGGTTATCTAAGATTAACCGTATTGTGCAATTTTTTTCGCAGCGTCCACAGGTACAGGAACGTCTGACCCAACAGATCCTGATTGCATTACAGACACTGCTTGGCACCAATAATGTTGCTGTATCGATTGATGCGGTCCATTACTGTGTGAAAGCGAGAGGTATCCGTGATGCAACCAGTACCACGACAACAACTTCTCTGGGTGGATTGTTTAAATCTAGCCAAAATACCCGTCAAGAGTTTTTACGCACGACTCGTCATGTGTAATTTTTACATCGGGATATAAGAATGGCCTGCCAGAGAATTGACTCACTGGATAGTATTCGTGGTCTGGCAATACTGGGGATATTGCTGCTCAATATCTCCGGTTTTGCTTTGCCATCCGCCGCTTATTTAAATCCGGCATATAATGGTTCTGCTTCTTTAACTGATTTGCTGGTCTGGTCTGTACTTAGCGTTTTTGTTCAGGGAAAGTTCTTGTGTATTTTGGCTTTCTTATTTGGTGCGACCTTGGAACTGCTATTACCAAGGGGCAAAATCTGGAATTACCCACGATTAACTATACTTGCTCTAATTGGAGTGGGGCATGGCATCCTATTTTGGGATGGCGATATTTTACTCTCTTATAGTTTGGCCGGTTTTTTCAGCTTTCAATTGATTAGCCAAAATAGCGCCAGCAGCAAGTTATTTATGAAAGGCGCTATTTTTTATCTGATCGGATTAGCGCTATTGTTTATTCTTGGCTTTCTTTCCAGCGGCGAATCTAATGATGTTTCTTGGCAGACGACGGAATTCCATGTGTTATACGAAACATATTGGAAAACGTCTGGTGGGTGGCTGGCAGTAAAAGAGCGTTTTAATCAGGTTATGTTGATGATGGTCATGCTGTTTGTTCAGTATGGCTGGCAGCTTATCGGTATTATGTTATGTGGTGCGGGATTAGTGCGTAATGGTTGGCTAAAAGGCGAATTTTCAGTGAGCCATTATCGAAATGTGGCGCTATTGCTGATACCTCTCAGTGTTGCTGTTCAGATATTCTCTGTCGCGCTCCAGTATATCCATAATTGGGATTACTTTTGGTCAGGTATTATCGGTTATATCCTTGCTGAGTTGGTAACGCCATTTCAGGCACTGGGCTATATGGCTTTGATATATGGTTTCTGGCCGGTTATTTCATGCTGGCGAATTAATTACTGGCTCAGTCAGGTTGGACGAATGGCGATGAGTAATTATTTGCTACAAACCCTAATTTGTACTCTGTTGTTTTATCATCTTGGGTTTTTTGGTCAATTTAGCCGTTTGGAATTACTTGCATTTATTCTTCCTATTTGGGCGGTGAATATTCTGTTTTCATGCTGGTGGTTACGCCGTTACCCACAAGGGCCGGTAGAACAGCGGTGGCGTGAGATGACGGCGATGTTGGCCCGGTCGGATTAAGTTGGGTTTTATCCATTGTCCGTAATTCTTCCGGAGTGACGGCGGGGTAATCAGTCATACCTTTTGGTATCTTATGCGGAGCGGGAATAGGGATCAACGGGCCTAAGAAACGAGGTTCGCGTTTCAGAATATAAAGATCAGTCAGGGCACCAAGGCGGGCAATGATTTCACGTAATCGAACAGTAATCATATTTTTGGGTGTAGAAACCGCATAACATTGAGCGGTAATTCCCATATGCATAGCGATAAACAGTGCTCGTTCACAATGAAATCGTTGAGTAATAATCGTGAAGTCGTTGGTGTTAAAAACCTTCCGAGTTCTGACTATTGAGTCAAGCGTTCTGAAACCAGCAAAATCCAGTACGATATTTGCAGCGGGAATACCCGCTTTTACCAAATCTCTGCGCATGGTGACTGGTTCGTTATAACTTTGCTGAGCGTTGTCACCACTAAGTAATAAATATTTGATTTTGTCGCTGTTATAAGCGTTAACGGCTCCCTGAATACGGTACATATAGTACTGATTTGGTGCGCCAGAAAGGTAATATTTAGACGTACCAAGCACTATACCTACTTCCCGTTCAGGAAGTCGTTTAAGATCATCAAAGATATAGGGGGCTGTTTTCCAGCTAATCCAGCGGTCAAGTGCAATAGCTGTCAATATCAGCATCCCTGTGATGAATAACAGACCAGTTATCAGGCGCTTCCACATGCTTTTGCCTTTTTGTACACATTAGTTACTGAATTTGTAAAAGGCTACTTTACCTGAAATTTCTAAGCAAGTTTTCTCTTTGGCCTTTTTTAGCCGTAGTGGGTCTGATGAGGTGCTTATTGTTGCTTTGTGCATATTAGCTTTTCAGATTGAGGAGTATCTTTGACTCCGTTAAACGGCAAGTCCGTATTAGACTGATGGTAAGAAAAAAGCCTGATAGTAAAAGTAAACTAACAGGCTTTTTGCATATTTTTAGCGATAAGAATCAGAATGAAGTACGTTTATACACGCGATATTCAGGTTTCCAAAAGTTGCGTTCAATCGCTTCATCCAGTGCGCCATCCGAGGTAACAGTGGCAACGCCCTGTATTTGTGCTTCTTTGGCGACTTGTTTAGCAATTTTACGTGACACTTCCTGAATATCATCAATAAGTGGCAATAACGGACCTTGACCTTGTTGGGCTAAGGGTGAACAATCCGCCAGTGTTCGGCTTGCTGCCATCAGCATACTGTCAGTAACCAGTTTAGCCCCTGATGCAATGACACCCAGACCAATTCCGGGGAAGATATAGGCGTTGTTACATTGAGCGATTGGATATTCCTGATCTTTATATTTTACCGGATTAAACGGGCTACCTGTCGCAACCAAGGCGGTGCCATCTGTCCAGTTGATGATATCTTCAGGGCGAGCTTCAACGCGGGAAGTTGGATTCGATAACGGCATGACGATTGGACGTTCACAGTGTTGATGCATTTCACGGATGATCTCTTCTGTAAACAAACCTGACTGGCCTGAAACACCAATCAATACCGTCGGTTTAGCATTACGGACAACATCAAGCAACGAAATGGCATCGCTGTTCACATCCCATTGAGTCAATGAGTCGCTTTTCTGTACCAGCTTATTCTGGAAATCCAATAGATTTGGCAGTTTGTCTGTCAATAAACCGAAACGGTCAACCATGAAAATACGGGCACGAGCCTGTTCTTCACTTAAACCTTCGGATTTCATCTGGGCGACGATCTGTTCTGCAATGCCGCAACCGGCGGAACCCGCGCCAAGGAAGGTAACTGTTTGATCTTTTAACTGACGGCCAGCCGCGCGGCTAGCGGCAATTAAGCTACCTAACGTAACGGCGGCGGTTCCTTGAATATCATCATTAAAGCAACAAAGCTCGTGGCGATAACGGTCAAGTAGAGGCATGGCATTTTTTTGTGCAAAATCTTCAAATTGCAGCAGCACATTTGGCCAGCGGCGTTTAACAGCCTGAATAAATTCGTCTACGAATTCATCATATTCTTTACCCGTGATACGCGGATGACGCCAGCCCATATATAACGGGTCATTCAGGCGTTGCGGGTTGTTAGTGCCGACATCCAGAACGACTGGCAGTGTATAAGCCGGGCTGATGCCACCGCAGGCGGTATATAAAGAGAGCTTGCCGATAGGAATACCCATGCCGCCAATGCCTTGGTCGCCCAAACCAAGGATACGTTCACCATCGGTAACCACGATGACTTTTACATTTTGTTTGGTCGCATTTTGCAGCATATCATCAATATGTGCTTTGTTTGGATATGAGATAAACAGGCCACGGGCACGGCGGTAAATATCGGAAAAGTGCTCACAAGCTTCACCAACGGTTGGCGTGTAGATGATTGGCATCATTTCGTTCAAATGTGCATCCAGCAGGCGGTAGAACAGGGTTTCGTTAGTGTCCTGAATATTTCGCAGATAAATGTGCTTATCTGCGTCATTTTTGAAATCAAGATATTGTCGATAAGCACGTTCAGCTTGTTCTTCGATGGTTTCGACTGCTTCCGGTAATAAACCGTAAAGATTAAAATTGCTGCGTTCTTCTTTAGTAAAAGCGCTGCCTTTATTCAGCAAGGGGAATTCCAACAGAATTGGGCCAGCATGGGGAATATATAGTGGACGTTTACTTTCGTGTTCCAGTTCCATGAATCTTACTCTTTGAACTAAATGGATAACAAGGTTAACTACAGATCCTAAGAGATAGGAAAAATATGTACAGCAAATGTTACTTAATTAGAGGTATTATGAGTAAAAATGAGAGATAACATCCAGATTTGGCTAATAAAATGTTACGGTAATTGTTTTTTATAGCGGAAAACCCTCTATGTAGATAGAGGGAAAAATGAATTTTCCACTGAATTTAGAAAGTGTAGTAATCAAATTTGCTGCAACCGAGCGTAGCAAGTATGGATTGAGTTGCACTTCGTTGGGATAAATCACAGTTTTTTTCCTCAACCAACACAGCTCTGTCGATAGCCAAGAAATCACCACCAGAAATGTTCATCAGAATCAGCGCTGCTTGTAATGGGGGTAAGCTTGGGTTAAATGCGGCATTTTCTGCATAACGCCCGGGATAAATTTTTCCATCTTTTCCTAAAAGCGCAATGCCACTGTAGGAATTACTGTATGGGGCATAGCTCTGGTTTGCTGCATCTAATGCAGTCAGGACTAATTTATCCGTGGTTTCTAGTTTATAACCATGATTAACCGGGTCCATCAACAACGTCTTGATGCCCAGATCGTTTGGGCCAAAAGAATCTGGCAGATAATGACCTAATGTTGAAGGTACCTGCTTTGGTAGGTGAATCTCTAATTGGGTGCCACTATTAAGTTCATTCATAAATTGACGGCAATGGCCGCACGGAGAGTAATTCACAGTCACAGATGCCAGTTTTTTCTCGCCCAATAACCAGGCGTGAGTAATCGCACATTGTTCAGCATGAATCGTTTGCTGTAGTGGCACGCCAGCAAATTCCATATTAGCGCCAAAATAGAGATTTCCGCTTTTACCGCGGGCAATGGCACCAACATTGAAATGTGATATTGGTGTCAGGGAACATGCCGCTGCGAGTGGTAACAGGGCGACAGCCAGGGTATTGTCATCAAAACCGCAGGCTTTCTTAATAGACTCAGCTTGTTCAGCAGTAAGCATGGCAGGAAAGTCATTGTTTCCTGCATAAGGTAAAAGTGCATCCTGTAGTTTAGCAGGTAGTTGTACCCAAATAGGGTGAAAACGAGCTTGCATAGTGTGATCTCCGAATTAACTTAAGAATCATTCTAAGTTGTCTGATTAGATTTGTAATGTGATAAATGTCATATAGATGAATGAGACTTATGTAATTGAAGTGGATAATCAAGCGATTAATATCAAATTTCCTAACAGCTAAACTAGCTAAATAGGTATAACAGCACCGGGAATATAAAGGGGGCTGTTAGTGAAGTAATGATACCGCAGGTCATCAATGCCAATGAGCTGTATGCGCCTTCAACAAAATTGACCTCTGCACAGCGGGCAGTACCCAAAGCATGTGATGCCGTTCCCATTGCCAAGCCGCGGGATGCTTTGGTTTTTACCTGTAAGAGATCGAACAGGTTGTGACCAAATATTGCCCCGAGAATGCCGACAAAAATGACGCAAGCAGCGCTGATTGCCGGAATACCGCCAATGGCATCTGCTACTGCCATTGCTATTGGCGTGGTGACGGATTTAGGTAATATCGAAGCGGCCATTTCAGGCGTTGCGCCCATCCACAAGGCAATAGCAGTGCCTGTTACCATAGCGACAATACTGCCAATAAAACAGATGCTGATAATGGATTTCCATTGGGCACGGATCTGATGTAGCTGCTCATATAAAGGAAATGCCAGCGCAACCACGGCGGGTTGGAGTAGATCATTTAGAATTCGGCTGCCGGCAAAATAGTGTTCATAAGGAGTGTGGGTTATCAACAATATTGGAATAATGATGGCGATAGAAACCAATAAGGGGTTCAGAATGGGAATTTTGCATCGTAGTGAAAGTTTTCTTGCGGTGTAGAATACAATCAATGTTAATGGCAGTGACCACCAAATGTGACTTAACATTTTTATTTCTCTTGTCTCTGTTGTTCACTCTTAATTTCTGATGCGGAACCCATAATTGGACGTTCACGATGAACATAGTGGGAACTGCAAGCAACGATAATCATAACAATTGCGGTACTGATCAGGCATGAAAAAACAATTGGAATTATCTGTTGGCTGAGTTGATCGTAATAATTCATCACGCCTACGCCAATAGGCAGAAACAGCAAAGTCATATTTTTTAGTAACAGACTACAACCTGGTTTTGCCCAGTGAGCAGGAATTAGTTGGAGAGCCAATAAAACGAACAATATCAACATGCCGATAATACTGCCGGGAATAATGATGGGTAATAAGGAAGAAATGGCATTGCCTGTCAACAAACACAAATAAATCAGAACAAATGCTCGCAGGTACTGCCAACCAATAACCAGTACTTCACGAAACGACATAACGAAATTCCTAATTCCGGTGAGGTATTCATCATACAATTAACTTTGGGGATGTGCCATCTTTTCCTTCGAAAGGATGACGGAAATTTCGGCGGTTCTGGATTACAGCCCCGATAAAATGATTAGCAAGATTGGTAATGTGTGGTTTGATTTAATATGAGATTTTCTAGAAAAAAGTGAACTTTATGATAGCGTTGAAGTCCAACCATACGAAAACATACGCTATGGAAAAAATAGTAATTTAATCAATTGCAGGTTGGAATACAACTCGCAGATATATTATATGGGAATAACCATGCAAATTTGTAGGATGAATTATAACGACCTGTCCGATAATGGACGAAAGGCTAAATTTCATTGTTATGGCGTTGGTATATTTGACGTTTTCTCTGGTCAAGATCCATATGTCAACAAGTCTGAATGTTCTTACATTGAGAAATCAGCAATTCCTCCAGGTCAGTATTGGATTGTTGATCGTCCGGTTGGTAGCATAGCGAACCAAGTCAGAGGCACAGCTCTTGATATGATTCATGGTACTAATCATTCTCAATGGTTTGGGTTATATAGTTTTCAGACAATGAATGATTATATATTCGTGAACGGTGTTCGACGCGGAGCATTTCGTCTTCATCCATTGCGTCCGAATGGTAGCGGCGAGTCTTGGGGATGTATCACCTTTTATCGTGTCTCTGACTTTAATATCGTGCGAAACGCTCTGCTCCGTACCCATAAGTTTAAAGTACCGGGCAGCTCATTGATGGCATACGGTAGAGTTGATGTTACGGGGAATACAAATTTTGGTGCGTGTAAAGTTTCTTAGCTTTTTTGGTTATTTACTATGCCTGTTGATCGCACTGCTAGCGTTCCGGCTCATTACTCCGTTAAACTTGGCTGTTTATCAGGTGTACCGTATGGTAGAACGTTTCCTGAACAGGATAAATTTGGGTTGGTTAGGAGGAAATTACGAGGATAGCTGGATTGAATTGTTTATAGACATCTTTGCACTCTTAATGATAGCTCTAATTATACACAAAATCGCCAGTCGGATCTTTAATAGACTTCGGTAAAATGCCGGATATTCCGGCGTTATTTATTAGCGCTCTTTCCACGAATCAGAGTAAATGATATTACCGTCAAGGTATTTCCACGTAATTTTCTCGTATCTGATTTCAACGGATTCTAGATGATTAAGGTGTTGGTAAGATGGATCTTTTATATTATGCATTACTGGAGAAATTGAAACAATTTTCACTCCGCTCATAAGGATATGAAAATACTCCTCTTCCTGACCTGCATCGTCTATTCTGTACCACTTGATATTGGCAGATTGTAACGTCTGTCCAGTGGCAACAGCTTTATATAGGTATGGAGATGCCCGATCAAATTCTTTTTCGAAACTCATTGAACCATGTACTCTGGTACCCGTTAGTTTTCCTGTACTACTATCAGTGGGAATATATAGACTATGGTTAAAACTCAGGATTTCAATGCTACCCTCGCGATTTTGTACATCGACAGATCCCTTAATGTCTGCACCACCATCATCTTGCAACCATATATATGCCGGTATGGCCATACTAACCTCCTAATAACTTTCCTACACATTGATTTACTTCAATTCCATTCTAAATTCGATGATAATTTAACTGAATTATCTCACTATAACTAGTGATAACTTCATTAACTACTTTGAACTTACTTTCTATTGAAGAAAATCTAAAGTGGATACTGGAGACGGAAATTTTCCATGTCACATATAATTAACCAATAAAAGAGGATCAAAACCAAGGTACGGTAGTTGACTTGTTCAACACAAAACAGCTAAAAAATCCAAGTGCAGGTCTATCTTCTATTGGCCCTTTATTGGCCCTTATTCGACAATTAACGAAAAAGTTTGCCCAGAAAACCGATTCTCAAGGTACAAGCTGGATACCAGTCACCTCAGTAATAGTCCTTACTAAGTATTTTGAAATGAAGACTCTAATTTACTGGCAGCTTTCACGACTTGCTCGCTGGCATGTTGAAAGTGATGTTCTGGGTAAATCCAAAATACAAGGATGTCAAAGCTCACATTAAAATCAAGCGGGGATCATTGCTGATCCCCGAGGGTAAAAATATTAATGAAATAAATTAACTATTATTTCACTTGCATACCGGGTTGTGCGCCGCTGTCAGGGCTGAGTAAGAAGATATCTTTTCCGCCAGGTCCGGCGGCCATAACCATCCCTTCCGAAATACCAAAGCGCATTTTGCGTGGTGCCAGATTAGCAACCATAATGGTTAAACGGCCTTCCAGTGCTTTTGGATCAGGGTAACTGGAGCGGATACCCGAAAATACCTGACGGGTTTCGCCACCAAGATCCAACATTAGTTTCAGCAACTTATCTGAGCCTTCGACAAAATCAGCCTGTTTAATAAGGGCGACGCGCATATCAACTTTGGCAAAATCATCAAAGGTGATGGTGTCTTGAATCGGATCTTCTGCCAGTGGACCGCTGACTTTTTGTGGTGTGTTGATGCTCTCTTTAGATGCTGCAACCATAGCGTCCACTTTATCCATATCAATGCGGTTGAACAGGGCTTTAAAGGCAGAAACTTGATGATCTAGTAGCGGTTGTTCAATACCATGCCAAGTGAGTTCTGTATTTAAGAAAGCTTCTGCGCGTTCTGCCAGACTTGGCAAAACAGGTTTCAGGAAAGTCATCAAAACGCGGAACAGGTTGATGCCCATTGAACAGATAGCTTGAAGATCGGCATCACGGCCTTCTTCTTTTGCCACTACCCACGGCGCTTGCTCATCCACATAACGGTTTGCCAAATCAGCCAGTGCCATGATTTCGCGGATTGCTTTGCTGAATTCGCGGTTATTAAACTCTTCTGCAATCACCTTTGCTCCATCAATAAATTGTTGGTAGAGCGCCGGATCAGCCAGTTTATCCGCCAGCTTGCCGTTAAAGCGTTTATTGATGAAGCCTGCATTACGGGAGGCCAGGTTAACAACTTTATTAACGATATCGCTGTTAACACGCTGAACAAAATCTTCCAGATTCAGATCGATATCATCAATGCGAGCAGAGAGTTTGGCTGCATAGTAATAACGCAAACAGTCTGCATCCAGATGATCCAAGTAAGTGCTGGCTTTAATAAAAGTACCTCGGGATTTGGACATCTTCGCACCGTTGACGGTGACATAGCCGTGAACAAATACGTTGGTTGGCTTACGGTAACCGCTGCCTTCCAACATAGCCGGCCAGAACAGGCTGTGGAAATAAACAATGTCTTTACCGATAAAATGATACAGATCGGTGGTGGAATCTTTTGCCCAGAACTCATCAAAGCTTAGATTTCCGCGTTTGTCACACAGGTTTTGGAAAGAGCCCATATAACCGATAGGAGCATCCAACCAGACATAGAAATATTTGCCCGGCGCGTCAGGAATTTCAAAGCCGAAATAGGGGGCATCACGGGTGATATCCCACTGTTGTAAACCGGATTCAAACCATTCCTGCATTTTGTTGGCAACTTGTTCCTGTAATGCGCCGGAACGGGTCCAGGCTTGCAACATGTCACTGAATGCGGGCAGATCGAAAAAGAAATGTTCTGTTTCACGCATTTCTGGCGTCGCGCCGGAGACGGCAGAACGTGGGTTGACTAGCTCAGTTGGGCTGTAGGTTGAACCGCAAACTTCGCAATTATCGCCGTACTGATCTTCCGCCTTACATTTCGGGCAGCTACCTTTGACAAAGCGATCCGGCAGAAACATATTCTTTTCAGGATCATATAACTGAGAAATAGTACGACTCTTAATATGGCCGTTTTTCTTCAGTTCGAAATAGATTTTAGTTGAGAATGCTTGGTTCTCTTCACTATGCGTAGAGTGATAGTTATCATAGCTCACTGAAAAGCCAGTAAAATCCTGATGATGCTCTTGGTTCACCGCTGCGATCATCTCTTCAGGAGCAATACCCATTTGCTGAGCTTTCAGCATGATTGGCGTTCCATGAGCGTCATCGGCACAGATAAAGTGAACCTCTTTGCCGCGCATTCGTTGAAAACGGACCCAAATATCTGCTTGGATATGTTCCAGCATGTGACCGAGGTGGATTGGACCGTTAGCATATGGTAACGCGCACGTCACCAATAATTTTTTTGCGACTTGAGACATAGTAAGGATCTGACTTCCAATAAGTGAAAAAGGAAGTTTGATGTTAACCGATCAAAAAAATTGTCGCTAGGGTAAGGTTTAATCTCAGTGAGTTTTGTGGGATAAAAATTGAATTAGTGAGCAGGAAGTGGGTTTTTATCGCCAATCTTATCCGAACGCATTGGGTTCTGTTATGATGGAAAGATGGTTTTTAGCTAATGATAATCATTAAAGGAGCCGGGATGAACTCACAATCCCCCGAGCAGACCAATCCTGACCTGCTGAAATCTCAGGTAACAAAAATACTTGCTACTTTTACACACCTGACACTAGAACGTGATTTGATAACATTGAAGGCGCTACATCACTGTACGATGCTTGATGGTGTCTTGCACATTGAATTACTGATGCCGTTTGTCTGGCAACGCGGTTTTAAGGCGTTAAAAGCGGCGACAACGGAAAAATTACAGGCGGTAACTGGCGCAAAATCGGTAGCGTGGAAATTGATCCATGATATCAGCACATTACGTCGTGCTAATGATCTGCCGGGAATTAATGGCGTCCGTAATATTTTGGCTGTCAGCTCAGGTAAAGGTGGGGTGGGTAAATCCAGCACAGCCGTGAACTTGGCGCTGGCATTGGCTCAGGAAGGGGCAAAGGTTGGTATTCTGGATGCAGATATCTACGGCCCTTCTGTTCCGAGTATGTTGGGAACCTCTAAAGAGCGCCCGACTTCTCCTGACGGGCAGCATATGGCACCGATCATGACGCATGGTCTTGCCACTAACTCTATTGGTTATTTAGTAACAGATGATAATGCAATGGTATGGCGTGGCCCAATGGCGAGTAAGGCATTGATGCAGATGTTACAGGATACATTGTGGCCGGATCTTGATTATCTGGTTATTGATATGCCACCAGGAACCGGTGATATTCAGCTCACTTTGTCACAAAACATCCCAGTAACGGGGGCGCTGGTGGTAACAACGCCTCAGGATATTGCCTTGATTGACGCAATGAAAGGTATCGTCATGTTCCAGAAAGTGAAGGTGCCTGTACTGGGGATTGTTGAAAACATGAGTGTGCATATTTGTAGCAACTGTGGTCATTCGGAACCTATCTTTGGTACGGGCGGAGCAGAAAAATTGGCGGCTAAATATCACTGTAACTTATTGGGACAAATCCCTCTGCATATTTCGTTGCGTGAAGACCTTGATCGTGGGCAACCAACTGTTATCAGTGATCCTGATAGTGAATTTACCGATATTTATCGCGAAATTGCCGCGAATATTTCAGCACAGATGTACTGGCAAGGTGAGAAGATACCAACAGAAATTTCGTTCCGTGCTGTTTAATGTTGGCATTTGATTGATGATAACGGGTGGTGGATGTTTTCATTGCCCGTTTTTTTCATGGAGGAAAGCGTGCTTGTCTGATTTCCCTCGTTACGATTTTCCTCGTTACATAGTTTTTATGCGAAACGCCTCGAAAAAAGTGAGACTTATCTTGTTTGCACTGGAACAGATACCATTAACTCCCTATAATCTCGCCAAACTTAGCACTCATAAGTGCTTTGTTCCCATTTTTTTCTAGAATCAGGTTATCTCTATTATGGCTGACGAAGCATATCAGTGCACAATTGTAGGAATTTCTGGTGCATCTGCCTCAGGTAAAAGTCTCATCGCTAATACACTTTATCGTGAATTACGCGCTCAGGTTGGTGATCACAATATCGGCATTATACCAGAGGATTGCTATTATAAAGATCAGAGCAATCTATCAATGGAAGAGCGTTATAAGACTAATTATGACCATCCAAGCTCAATGGATCACAATCTGCTCTTTTCTCACCTGCAAGCGCTGAAAATGGGTGAATCAATTGAATTACCCCAATACGATTATGTTGCTCATACTCGTAAACCAGAAGCGATTCATTTTGCACCGAAAAGGGTTATTATTCTGGAGGGTATTCTGTTATTGACTGATAAACGCTTGCGTCAGGAGATGGACTTCTCTATTTTTGTTGATACGCCATTGGATATTTGCCTTATGCGTCGTATTAAACGGGATGTGCATGAACGGGGACGCTCGCTGGATTCGGTGATTGAGCAATATCATAAAACTGTGCGTCCAATGTTCCTGCAATTTATTGAACCATCAAAACAATATGCAGATATTATTGTGCCGCGCGGAGGTAAAAACCGAGTAGCGATTGATATATTGAAAGCCAAAATTGGTCAGTTCTGCGAATAATAAAACTTTGCTTGTCAGGCATTGAATTGATAAGCATCATCGTATTTGAGAGGAAATAATGCGACTCTGTGACCGCGACATTATTAAATGGCTTGATGAAGGTAAATTGGTCATTGCTCCACGTCCGCCGATTGAACGCATTAACGGAGCGACTGCTGATGTGCGCCTTGGGAATCAGTTTCGTGTTTTCTGTGGTCATACTGCGGCATATATTGATTTGAGTGGGCCGAAAGATGAGGTCAGTGCTGCGCTTGATCGTGTGATGAGTGATGAAATTATCTTGTCTGACGATGAGGTTTTTTTCCTCCACCCTGGCGAGTTGGCACTGGCTGTTACGCTGGAATCCGTCACATTGCCGGATGATTTGGTGGGCTGGCTTGATGGCCGCTCTTCTCTTGCGCGTCTTGGGTTGATGGTGCATGTGACGGCACACCGGATTGATCCGGGTTGGCATGGTCAGATTGTTCTCGAATTCTATAACTCCGGTAAATTGCCTCTGGCGTTACGTCCGGGTATGGTTATCGGTGCTTTGAGTTTTGAGCCGTTGTCTGGTTCTGCTGACCGTCCATATAACCGTCGTCAAGATGCGAAATATAAAAACCAACAAGGTGCGGTGGGTAGCCGTATTGATGAAGATTAATATTTTTATCGGCTATTGAGTTGCATTGACTGTTTTGACAAAAAAAGCTGAGGAAGTCATGAAGAGATTACTGACGACACTGATTATTTTGCTGGTTGTGATTATTACTGGTCTGGCAGCATTAGTCATGTTAGTAAACCCGAATGACTTTCGTGCTTATATGGTCAAGCAGGTGCAAAAGAAGAGTGGCTACCAACTCGTCCTGCAAGATGGTATGCGCTGGCATGTCTGGCCAAAACTGAGCATCATTACTGGGCGTATGTCATTAACGGCACCAGGAGCGGCGCAGCCAACAGTGACGGCAGAAAATATGCGTCTTGATGTGGAATTGTGGCCGCTTCTTTCTCACCAGCTTGCTGTTAAAGAGGTGATGCTGAAAGGGGCGATATTGAGAGTAACCCCGGAGAGTCAGTCTCAGAAAAAAGGGAATACCCCTATTGCACCAAAAGAGAGTACAGCTAATCCTGTTGCGAAGGGTGAGGGTTGGAAGCTTGATATTGCCAGAATTAAGATCGCGGATAGTTTACTTATTTGGCAGCGAGATGATCATGAGCAGTTAAATGTCCGCGATATTAATCTGCAAATGAAACGGGATGGCCAAAACCATATCAGCGTGGGATTAAGTAGCAAAGTCAGTAAGGATCAGCAAGATTTGGCTTTCAATCTTAATGCGGATGTCGATATTACTGATTATCCATATCGTGTTGCGGGTAATATTGATTCCTTTGACTATCAACTCCAAGGCGCAGGTATACCTACGGGAGGAATTAGTGGTTCAGGAAAAGTACATGCTGTTTATCAAAAAGAGACGACAGATGGACCGCAAATAATTTCTTTACAGACGCTAAGTTTCACCGCTAATGAGAGTGAACTGCATGGCAGTATAAAAGCAATGTTGGGGACTCATGCGGATTATCAGATCGATTTATCTTCCCAAAAACTGAATTTAGATAATCTGATGGGATGGAACTTGCTTCCTAAAGATGGCTCGGAGGTTAAACGCTATTACCGGATGGAGAATAGTTCAGCTAAACCTGTGATCGCCGTTTCAAGCTCAGACCTGCCTGATTATAACGTTGCATTTTTAAATGATTTTAATGCTAATGTAACTATTAATGCGGATAAATTTGTTTATCGAGGAATGGAGATCGATAACCTGATATTGAAAGCGACAAGTAATAGTGGTATTGCTGAAATTTCTACTCTGAATGGCAAATTATTTGGTGGTGATTTCTCTATTCCGATTTTTTTAGATGCAACGGGTAATCAACTTAAGTTACATGCAAAACCTTTACTGCGGAATATAGAACTGGAACCGGTACTCAAAGCATTTTCTTTACCACAAGCATTTAGCGGTAAATTTAATCTGAATGGGGATCTTTCTGGTAAAGGGTATGATGGTTATGCGATTTCGCATATTTGGCAGGGTGATCTTAATTTCAGTTTAGTTGATGCCAAAATGTATGGATTAAATATCCCCCAGTTAATCCAGCAATCCGTTGCTCGTGCAACGGATAAAGTGAATATCCCTGATAATATGGATAACTTTACCCGCGCCAAAAAGCTTGATGTTAAAGCGGTACTGAATCGAGGTGATATAAAAATCAGTCGGCTTCATGCGGTATCCGATCTGCTAAATATTGATGGACAGGGTAAGGCTAATCTACTTAAACAAGATGTTGATGTCGCTTTAAAAGTTCAGATAACACAAGGATGGGGCAAAGATAATGAATTGGTTAGCCGTCTGCGGAAAATGAAAGTACCACTGCGGGTTTACGGTAATTGGAGTAATCTGCAATACAACTTGGATATTGAGCAATTGTTGCATAATGAGTTGGAGAACAAAGTAAAACAGGCTATTAACGATTGGGTTGAACGTAGCAGTAATTAGCTGTATTAATAATTCATGCTTGATTTGACCGCTCAATTCTGGTAGTTGACTATTGTGTTTAATCAGATGCTTAAATGAATGCTTATAGCTGTCTGAGCATAGTTACCTATAATAGTTATCTGAGCAGTCAATTTCAGTACAAGGGTAGATTTCAACTTGTGAGTTAAATTTTAATAATTGCTAACATCTCTCCATTTTTTTCATCCATGCCGACTTCAACAAAGCCAAAGTTGGCGTAAAAGTTGCTCGCTACAGTATTGCTTGGCTTATAACAGATTTCTATTTCTTTTAATCCATTTGTTTGCCTAATTTCATTAAGGGCTAGCAGCATTGCCTGGCGTCCAATACCTTTGTTTTGATGTTGTTGATCCACCATAAATCGCCAAATTGATGTCTTTTGATCTGTTTCAGGCACCCACATAAAAAATCCGACAGGTTTGTCGTCTAAGCAAATTGCACGTGTTTGGTATGAAGGATTGAATTTTGACTCAACCAGTGACCATACGTTATCTGCGACATATTCACATTGCTCATCGGTTACTGTTAGATCACAGACATCTTCATAATTGTCTTTATCAACATCAGCGAGAGTTATATTCATATAATATCCTTTTGAGTTAATGAATAATATTATTGATTGGCAAGTGTATATGAAGTTTACTGAATTGAGAAGCTATGGCTTTTTTTTTGTTCTAAATACAAAGTTATTTAATTTAGTTAGATAAATCATTAACCGTATCCGCATAAAGTTCCGCATAGAGTAGTTCCGAATATAGTATTGATAGCAAAGGTTAAAAAAAATCCCGGTACAGTTTAAACTGACCGGGTTTTATTTTGTTTCCGAAGAAAAACTCAGTGATGGCAGATACGATGAGTGATCAATAACACTGAGTTATTCTTTATTTTCTTCCTCTGACGCCAGAGGGGTAATTTTTACCTTATTAATTCGGTGACTAGTTACTTCCAACGGTTCAAACAGATAATTATCAATCTGTAATTGCTCACCTTGTTGTGGAATATGTTGTGAATGTTCCATTAATAAACCTGCCAAGGTTTGATATTCACGTTTTTCATCCAATTGCAAAGGGACATAAAGGATCAAATCATCCAGCGGCATATAGCCATTGGCGATCCAACCACCATTTTCAGTTGCTTGAATATCATGGCGGGCATCAGTTTCTTCGCCATCTACCGGTAAATTACCCGCGATAGTTTCCATTACGTCGGTCAAAGTCACCACACCTTCCACAGAACCAAATTCATCGACAACAAACGCGAAGTGAGTTTGTGCCTGGCGGAACTGCTCCAATGCTTGGAGTAGTGAAAGCTGTTCAGGGAAAATCAGCGGTTGTTTTATCAGCGAATGTAAATCGAAAGGTTGTTGGTTAAGTTGTTGATTCAATAAATCAATAACATGGACAACACCTAATGGTTCGTCACTGATATTTTCATCTGTTACCACAATGCGTGTGTGAGGACTTTTACTCAGTATTTGCGTCAGATTTTCAGTTGGTGCATGAATATCAAGGTACTCCACGTCGTGACGGGAAGTCATGATACTGTTGACGTTGCGCTGCGCCATACCCAGAACTCTGGCAATCATTTGACGTTCTTGTGGATCAAACACTTCCTGATTATCAGAAATCAGATTAGAGGTATGATTGTCCAATTCTGCATTTTCATGCTTACCACTAAGGATGCGTAAAACGGCTTCCGCTGTTCTTTCACGTAGTGAACGGGAAGCAGTAAGAAACCTACGGCGGTTAAACTGAGCAAATTGGTTTAAGGCTTCAATCATAATGGAGAAGCCGATAGCGGCGTACAAGTAACCTTTGGGGATGTGATAACCAAAACCTTCGGCTACCAGACTGAAACCGATCATCAATAAGAAGCTCAGACAGAGAATAACGATAGTCGGGTGAGCATTGACGAAAGTGGTCAGCGGTTTACTTGCCAGTATCATCAGGAACATCGCAATGGTGACTGCCGCGATCATGATACCGATGTTGTCTACCATACCAACAGCAGTAACCACTGAATCCAGCGAGAATACAGCGTCAAGGACAATTATCTGAACGACAACTGTCCAAAATTTAGATGTTTTGCGTTGCTGTCCTGAGTGGGCATCTTTACCTTCCAGCCGTTCATTAAGCTCCATCGTCGCTTTGAACAGTAAGAAAAGACCACCTATCAGCATAATCAGGTCGCGGGCGCTAAATGGATGTTCCCAAAGCGTAATTAATGGATGAGTTAGCGTTATCAGCCAGGAAAGACTAAAAAGCAGTACGACACGCATCAGTAATGCGCAACTCAGACCTGTAATTCTTGCTTTGTCTCTTAGTTTTTCAGGAAGTTTATCTGCCAGAATGGCAATAAAGACCAAGTTGTCGATTCCAAGGACAATTTCTAGAACGATAAGAGTAACCAGTCCAGCCCATATCGTCGGATCAGCGATCCATTCCATACAGTTTGTTTTACCTTTTAATATGACGGCTCATGCCGAATAATGAATAATGGGCATTGACTCATCAAATTTCAATAGTTGATTTTTCATCTTGGGAAGTTTTTTCCAAAAAATGAGGTGTAGCGGTATCGATGGCATCAATAACTATCCATTAGGACTGATCCTGAGTTAACATGTGATCACATTAACAAATTGCACGCTAATTATACCCTATGGATTTCAAGATGGATCGCGGCGGCAAGGAGCGAATCCCCGGGAGCATAGGTAACTATGTGACCGTGGTGAGTGAGTGCAGCCAACAAAGAGGCAACTTGAAAGATAACGGGTATATTATTGGTGTGCAGAATTATCATCAGACAGGAGTTATTCATGTCCAAGCAGCAGATTGGTGTTGTCGGTATGGCGGTGATGGGGCGTAACCTGGCGCTAAATATTGAGAGCCGTGGTTATTCCGTATCTATATTTAACCGTTCAAGTGATAAAACTGACGAAGTGATCGCCGAAAATCCGGGGAAGAAATTAGTTCCAAGTTACACTATCGAAGAATTTGTCGATTCACTGGAAAAACCGCGCCGTATTCTGCTCATGGTTAAGGCTGGCGAAGCAACCGATAAAACTATTGCTTCACTGACGCCACATCTGGATAAAGGTGATATTTTGATTGATGGGGGTAATACCTATTTTCAGGATACTATCCGTCGTAATCGCGAGCTTTCTGCTCAAGGTTTTAATTTTATCGGTACCGGGGTTTCCGGTGGTGAAGAAGGGGCATTGAAAGGGCCATCTATTATGCCTGGCGGTCAGAAAGAGGCGTATGAATTGGTAGCGCCAATTCTGCAAGAAATTGCGGCTAAAGCCGAAGGTGAACCTTGTGTGGCCTATATTGGCCCGGATGGTGCCGGCCATTATGTGAAAATGGTTCACAATGGCATTGAATACGGTGATATGCAGCTCATTGCTGAAGCCTATTCTTTATTGAAGAATGCCCTAAATCTGAGTAATGAAGAACTGTCTGAGATTTTCACTGATTGGAATAACGGCGAATTGAGTAGCTATTTGATTGAAATCACTGCTGATATTTTCCGTAAGAAAGATGAAGCAGGCCAATATTTGGTTGATGTGATTTTGGATGAAGCAGCAAATAAAGGTACGGGTAAGTGGACCAGCCAAAGCTCTTTGGATTTAGGTATTCCAGTAACATTGATCACAGAATCAGTATTTGCACGTTATATCTCTTCTCTGAAAGATCAACGAGTTGCTGCGGCTAAAGTTTTGAGCGGGCCGGAAGCACAACCCTTTAAAGGTGATAAGGCCGAATTTATTGAGAAAGTTCGTCGTGCGCTTTATTTGGGTAAAATTGTCTCTTATGCTCAGGGTTTTCAGCAATTGAAAGCGGCATCTGATGAGTACCAGTGGAATCTTAATTACGGTGAAATTGCCGGGATTTTCCGGGCGGGTTGTATTATTCGCGCTCAATTCCTGCAAAAAATTACTGACGCGTATAACGAAAATGCGGATATTGCTAACCTATTGCTGGCACCTTACTTTAAGAAAATTGCTGATGAATATCAGCAAGCGCTGCGTGATGTTGTCTCGTATGGGGTGCAGAATGGTATTCCAACCCCCACGTTCTCCGCTGCTATTTCTTACTACGATAGTTATCGTTCTGCTGTATTGCCCGCCAATTTAATTCAGGCTCAACGTGATTATTTTGGTGCTCATACTTATAAGCGTACTGATAAAGAGGGTATTTTCCATACCGAATGGATGGAGTAAGCCCGATTATTATCGATTGATCAGGAACGTGGGGAGTCCATATCAGATATGATGTGGTTTTAATTTCCGCGATCATTGGAATCCGCCGTTGCGATTTTTTTAACAAAAGTACCGCAACGGCGTAGCTTAAATTTCAGAATATGACTTGTCTGAGAGTGATGATTGTCACATTAATCCCGGATTAAGCAATAGGATCAGTACTGATAATGTGAAAATCAAAACGATTATTTCCTACATGAACCAGCTTCAAATTTTTAGGGAAATTGAGACCTTCATCGACAGTTGCAATACCGACAGCATCATAAGAAAAATAGAATGACCCGTTACCAATATATTCTCCGGTGTTGACATTTCTTACATAAATTGAAGTGACTATCTCTTTCTGTACCAATAGTTCATTAACGACAGTATAATTATCATCTGTTGTTGCGTTAACGTCGATTGTTTCTTGTTCTTCTCCATTAAATATCTTAACGGTCATAGAGAATTTTATATCTGAATGAGTATCATCGATGATTCTTAGGGCAACCAGTTTTGTATCTTTCTGCATAATTCTGAATTTAGATAATCCTCTGATTTCTCTATCGATATCTGGATTATCGACTACCCACTCATAATATTTACTCTCTGGATCGTTATAATGGCGCCACGCATGGACTTTTGATAACTTGCCAATTTTTACTGAACGGAATTTATCGTTAAGGTTGGAAGGGAGCGATATAATTTTATCGAGCTCTGGGTAATCATGTGACTTACCCTGATAGTTTTTTTCTTCGAAAAATGTGACGCCGGTAATTAATTCTTCTGTCATTCTTTTACTCCTTAAAGTTAATGTAAGTAATATATATACCCGTTATCTTTCAAGCGGCCTCTTTGTTGGCTGCATTCACTCACCCCGGTCACATAGTTCTCTATGCTCTTGGGGATTCGCTCCCTTGCCGTCGCGATGCAACTTGAAATCCATAGGGTATAGGTTGCCAAGAAAAAATGTTTCCGTTAACAAACTCCTATGTAATGCTTTTCTTGAAGTATTAATGTGAAATATATAGTATCCGCTCGTTTCTACTATTTGTACAAATTGGCTTTTTCTATGTAACATTTGCTGCTGATAATTTATTTATTCCTCCTTTTTAGATGTGATATATCTAGTCAAAAAAAGAATAATATTCGATGGGTTAATATTAAAATTAGCATAAAAATGCATAAAGTAAAGCTGTTTAAAAAATACCGAATAATATCTTAATAATCATATTAACATAGTCAAATTGACTGTTTGAAATATGAAAATTTGATACTTTTAGTGAGTCTTGCATATTAAGTTTAGTATTCAATTTAATTGTGAGTATTTTTCATGTTTGTTGTTTTGAGTAGATATTATGAGATTGTTTTTAATTAATAATATTATGAAAATATCTAGATTCAGATATGTAATAACGTAATGGTTGGATTTTTCTATAATTTTTAGAATTAATCGTTAGGGAAGTATTTATCTCAAAGGAAATAGCTTATGATCATTGTTCATGGTATAACTTAACTTAATTTTTTAATTATAAATTTTCATGAAAAACAGTGAATAGCTAACTCATAGTTAAAAATTTATTGTCTTGGCAGAAATGAATACACCGTTGCGGTTTTTGATGATATTCCGCAACGGTGTCGCTTAAATTTTCAGAACGTAGCCTGTCTGAAAACGACGGTTAATTATTATTACATTATGACCGGATTAGTTAGAAAAATCGGTACTGATAATATGAATATCAAAACGATTGCCACCTACATTAACTATTCTGAGATTTTTAGGGAAATTAGCTTTCTCATCAATAGTAACAATACCATTTGCATCACGATAGAAATAGAATGATCCGTTATTAATATATACTCCAGTACTGGTATTTCTTATTGCAATGGCAGTGACTAACTCGGTCTCAAATGGCAGAATACCAACCAGTGCATAATCATCATCAGTTGTTGTTTCAACTGGACCCACGCAATGTGTATTCGTGAACATTGAGAATTTAATACCTGAATAAGTATCATCAATAAGTCTTAATGCAACCAGACAGGTATCTTTTGGTGCTACTTTGAACTTAGATAATCCTCTAATTTCTCTATCAATATCTGGATGATCGTATTCCCATTCACGATAGCGTTGACCTGGTTCCCAATCGCTCTGGTGACGCCATGCATAAACTTTTGATAATGTTCCAATTCTTACTGAGCGGAATCTATCGTTGAGATCATAAGGCAATGGAATAATGATATCGTTTTCTGGATAATGGTGCGCTTCACCTAGGAAGTATTTTCTATCGAAAAAGGTTGCACCTGTAACTAACTTATGAGTCATATTTCTCTATTCCTTAAACTTTATTTTAAAAAAACGTCATCTTTCTTTTTGAATGCGATATGAGAATACAGTGAGTGTGGGTTCTTGTATTTAATAAAATATAATGAATAGGCATATTAAATTGTTGCCGATACAACATTAATATAATTGACATGTCATTTTATGCTGATAATTGAAATAAAGGTTCTGAAATTAAAAATAATTGAAAATTCCTATCAAAAGACACCTTTATTGGGGTAGGGAATTATCCCATAATGTAATTGATAAATTTTTGTATATGGCTCAGTAGTGAATAATTAGATATTCATGGTATTTGATAATTATACCTCTCTGTTTAATGTTTATATAATGTAGCAATAATAATGACTTTATCTAGTGATATAGATTTATTGGGGCGGGATAGTCACCACTTTAAATGAATATGTTTAGAATATTATCTTAAATAGCCTATTTCCATAGGCTATTTGATAAATATCATCTTTCGCAATGGTATTTACTCTACCCGGTGAAAACTCACCAATTCAGGTTGTGCAATTCGGTGATAATCTTTAGTGTTAAGAATCACTGAGCGTTCAAGGCTGCCGGCATTAAAAGCCAGTTCATCGAAACGTTCAAACAATAAAGGGTCTGCGACTAGTTTCAGGTCTGGATGGAAACTAAAAGGTGGAATAGCGCCAAACACACATTGAGTCAGCTCAAAAACTTCTTTAGGGCTTGCCAGTGAGGCGCGGTTGCCACCGATCTGTTTTGCCAGTAAAGAGAGGTCTGCTTGTTGATCCGCAGGTAGTACAGCGAGTACATATTGACGGAATCTTTCCCCTTTAACATGGCAAACTAACCCTTTTGCCCCTTGTCCAAGTTGCGTACCTCGGATTTTTGCAACTTCTTCGGAACGTCCGGCGGTTGGATGTTCCATCACCCGATAGCTGGCATGATGGTTATCGAGTAATGCAGTCAGGCGGTTAAATATTTCGTTAGAGGGCAAAATAAACTCCTAAGTAATAATTTTGTGAATTGATATATACCCTACGGATTTCAAGATGCATCGCGACGGCAAGGGAGTGAATCCCCGAGAGCATAGCAAACTATGTGACCGGGGTGAGCGAGCGCAGCCAACAAAGAGGCAATTTGAAAGATAACGGGTATATTAATCTTATCGATTATTGTATTTATTATATTATCAATTACATATATTACCAAGAGGGAAAATTATCAAATATCTATTTTAATAAACATCATGTTAACTCTACCGGTGTATATATTTATATTTTTTGAATTATGTGGTTTAAATAGAACTATTATTTATGTTTATTGCAAGAGCAATGATCTGTAGTTCCATTAGGTGATTTTTAAATTTTAATTTTTATATATTTTCATTCTAAAACTATTTTAATATTAAGGAATTATCAATGATGACTACGACTTTTTTTATGGCCTCAGTAAATATGTTTGGTGCGGGTTGTTTGGTTGAAGCGATAAATGCGATGAAAGGCGATGGTTATAAGCGAGCATTAATTGTGACGGATCATGTTTTAAATGAAATTGGAGTAGTAGCAAAAGTTCAATCTTTATTATCTGATGTTGATATTGAGAATGCGGTTTATGATGGTACCAATCCGAATCCGACGACAGTTAACGTTGAGGAAGGTTTGGATATTCTGCGTCAGCATAATAGCGATTGTGTTATTTCTTTAGGTGGTGGTTCGTCGCATGATTGTGCAAAGGCGATTGTGTTGGTTGCTGCTAATGGAGGAGATATCCGGGATTATGTAGGTATTGGTCGTTCATCTAAACCGCATTTGCCATTAATCTCAGTCAATACTACTGCGGGTACTGCGTCAGAAATGTCACGTTTCTGTGTCATTACCGATACTGAAAGCCATATTAAAATGGCCATTGCTGACAAGAAAATAACACCTGTTTTGTCTGTGAACGATGCAGAATTGATGGTAGGAATGCCGAAAGGGTTAACTGCCGCAACTGGAATGGATGCAATGACTCATGCGGTTGAAGCCTATGTTTCTACTGAGGCTAACCCAATAACGGATGCTTGTGCATTGAAAGCAATCTCAATGATTAGTCACTCTTTACGTCAGGCAGTTGCAGATAGGAGCAATATAGAAGCACGTGAAAACATGGCTTATGCACAATTCTTGGCGGGTATGGCGTTTAATAGTGCATTATTGGGGTATGTTCACGCCATGTCTCACCAATTGGGTGGTACTTATAATTTACCACACGGTATATGCAATGCTGTTTTATTACCGCACGTTCAAGAGTTCAACGCCAAAGCGGTTGCGGGTCGTTTGAAAGATATTGCCGCTGCGATGGGGATAGATGTGAACGCTATGAATGATCAGCAAGGGGCTGCGGCATGTATTGCTGAAATTCGTAAGTTGTTAAAAGATATTGGTATTCCGTCGGGTCTAGCGGAACTGAATGTCAAACTAAAAGATTTACCAGAGTTAGCAACTAATGCTTTGAAAGATATATGTTGTTTGACTAATCCCACTCAAGCTACCCATGAAGAGATTGTTTCGATCTTTAAAGCGGCCATGTGATTTATAAACGTTCATTTCGTGTAGATACCTATGCCTAATTGGGCGGGGAACTGTTACTAAAAGGCGACGTAGATGTATACGTCGCCTGATAGTCGTTTTTTGTGTGACTGCTTTTTTGCCCTTTTCACTACCGGAAAAGGGTTGTAGATCGCGGTTACAGAGGGAAGCGATATATGTATCCGCTGTGCCTATTTCGTCTGGTATTGTTAATAACATAACCTAACGAAATAGGTTGGTAATTATTCTTCGTTCACATTAATGATGCGATCTTGTTTAGGATAAGCAATGGGAGATTTTTCAGCGAAATATTTTATTACAGCGTCAACATCTGGCACATCATATATAGGATCGATACCCTCGTTAAATACAGAGAAATTACTTCCCCCTGTTGCCAGAAATTCGTTAGCAACTACACGGTATTTCCCATTTAATTCAATGGGTTTACTATTGATTTTTATTGAGCTGGTAATAACACGATTGCCTACTGGTTTGGCGCTATTCCACTGATATTCAAAGCCATTAGAAACCGCTAAAATTTGTGGGCGTGAGCGATCCCATTGTTGTTCCAGCAGACGTTTAATTTGTTCACCGGTTAGTGTCTTAGTTAATAATATATTGGAGAATGGCTGAACAGCGTAGATAGCATTATAAGTTACCTCACCGCTAGTCATGTCAGCACGAATACCGCCGCTGTTCATAAATGCAATTTGGGCACCGCCACTCTCTTTAGATGCAGCAGTATACAAATGTGCATCTGCAATCACTTTACCCAGTGAAGATTCACCAGCACGATTAGTTTGCCTATTCAGATTGCTATCCAACTTACCAATGACCCGGTTTGCCAATGGAGCGGCTATTTTTTCATATGCATCCAATACCTTCGTCACTTCTGGATCTTTTTCATATTTGTGGTTATCAACCAAAATATTTTCCGCTTTAAAATCCACAATATCCTTAGTGGATCTGTCCAGTTTTAGATCCAAGCTAGTTATTAACTCGCCATTAGCCTGTGCAGAAGTGACTGGCTTACCATTAATCACACAGTTATATGCCTGATGGGTGTGACCAGTAATGACGAAATCAATCTCTTTATCCAGTTGATTAACAATATGCAACACTTCGCCGGTTAAAGCATTGCAGGCATTCACATCAATCGGCTTGCCATCACTTTTTTGTTCAGCACCTTCATGAATCAGAACGCCTATTGCTTTAACACCTTGTTTCTGTAGCTCAGGTACTAAAGCATTAATGGTTTTAACTTCTTCAGCGAAGCTCAAACCTTCGGTTCCGCTTGGTGTCACGATTTCTGGAGTTCCTTCCAGAGTCAGACCAATGAAAGCTATCGGAATGCCTTCAAATTGTTTAATGATATATGCAGGAAATAGTGTCTTACCTGTTTGATTGACGGTGACATTTGCTGCCAGATACTGGAATTTCGCCCCCGTAAATGGCTCTGACCCCTGGCAACCAGTTGCAGGATGACAGCCACCATTCTGTTTACGCAGCAGTTCATCCTTACCTTTATCAAACTCATGATTACCAACAGCGGTTGCTTCCAAACCTACTTTGGATAGCGTTTCAATCGTTGGCTCATCATGGAACATTGAAGAGAGTAATGGGCTTGCACCGATCATATCACCAGCACCAACCACAATATTGTTAGGTTTCTCGTTCTTTAATTCCTTGATTAGTGTGGACATATGTTCAATACCACCTGACTTGTTGGTATCTGGTGCTTTTAGCGCACCATGAAAGTCATTCATAGCCAGGACACGAACATCAATAATATCTGCTTTATTATGATCAGGTTTAATGACACATCCGGTCAATAGGGCACTACCAATCGCCAAAAAAATTAATTTATACTTATTATTCATCTTATTTATCTCTTGATATTGAGTTCAATTTTAGCCAATCACATTTAAGTTTTTGCTGTAATAAATGTAAAGTTTATCACGATTGATCTGAACAGTATGGCTCTTCAACGAACGCAGATTATTGTACTTGGAAATGGCAAAATGTTTATCTGAACTAGGCTGTGTCCCTTAATATCAATTAATAGTATTATTATCTGATTGATTTCGATGCAGGAACAAAATGGTGGCACGTTACGACATTTCTGATGATGCTTGGATATTGATAGAATCTTGTTTGCCCCCTGTACGTTCAGGGCAGGCAGGACGTCCACATGTTGAACACCGCAGTGTGATGAATGGGATGTTCTGGG
>NZ_RCWC01000024.1 GCF_018448935.1 Photorhabdus noenieputensis
TCTGAGAAATGTTCAGTAAAAATATCAAAGCACATGGTTTTTGCTCTCAAAAAGAGAGTATGAGATCATAACTATTACCGTCGGTCAAATCTGATTTTTTTAACAAAATATTCACGATCTTGCCCTGGGGGTCTCCCCTTACTTAAAAATAAACAGGATTGTCCTCATGGATAAAAGTCTTGAGAATATGTATCGTTGTTTATCACATCATCCTGCGATTTCGGATAAAGTAAGAAATGATGAATGTGTAAAAATATTTATCGGATCTGATATTGAGCATGGCGATATTGCGCAAAAGATGCATGTGTATAAAGGGAATTTCGATGTGAAATCTGATTTTGCTTTGTTGGAAAAATCGTCACCAGACGATGTAAAACAAAAAATATCCAATTGTGATTTGTTTATTTTTCTTTATGCATCATCAACCTTAAAGAACGCCTCTCCACAAGGGCCAGAATATCTAACCAAAATAAGAAGCTTTATTACTGAATCGTGGAAGAAATCTGTGTTGTTCAAAGATTATGGTCCGCATTTTATTGAAGCATTCAGTGAGTCACCAGCATCAATAACAGAAAGAAATAAAAAACTTATTGCATTGTCGAGTCGATCACAGAAGATTCAATATACAGATAATAAAAGGAACTCGATTGTAGGTTATTTAGAGAAGGATCATAAATGGACTTCTATTGATGGCATCGGGAATATAGATGTTATTCCTGGGGAAATAGCAAGCCATATAAAGAACCTTAACGGTAATATTAGCTTTAGTGGTACCTTTTTGAGTACTGCACCCTTTGCCATAAAGTATGGAGTTGTCAATGATATGATGACTATAAATATAAAAGAGGGGGAAATTATTGGTTTTGATTGTGAGAATGATGAATTTAGTAGAGATTTTAATTTATATCTAAACCATAATCACGGAAATAGAATAGTTGAAGAGTTTGGTATTGGTACTAACACTGGGGTGAAAGCACTTTATGGCAGAAATGCCGGTTTTGAAGAGCGGCATCCTGGCTTACATCTTGGTTTAGGTGGTGGTGTAAAAGGGAGCCATCATTTAGATTTGATATTTTCTGGTGGAAAAATAGCATTTGATCAAACTGTTTTCTTTGATAATGGTTATGTGAGTGATTTCCGTTAGTGAAAAACAGAGCGATCTTTTTAGAATTAGAATAGGGATTTCCCTGTTAATATTTAGAGTCAGAAATGGATATGTTGTATTGACTAAAAGCTACAGTGTAAACCTGTAGCTTTTGGTTAACTATCGGGCTACCCGTAATCCGCCTTCAATACCGTTTAGACTGAATATGACTTGCCATAATTGGATATCGCGAGCACGAAATGCACCTGCACAGGCATTCAAATAATAGCTAAACATGCGTTTAAATGTTGGGCTATAGTTATTTTGTATTTCAGGCCAACTGGCAATAAATCTTTCATACCAGGCCATCAATGTACGATCATAATCTGCGCCAAAGTTATGCCAATCTTCCATAACAAAACAGTTTTTGCTGGTGTGGGCTATTTGCTCAATCGAAGGCAGGCAGCCATTAGGAAAAATATATTTGCTGATCCACGGGTCAGCACTGGCTTTAACTTTGTTGGAACCAATAGTATGTAGCAGGAATAAGCCATCAGGTTTTAAGTTTCTTTGAACAACGTCGAAGTAAGTCGCATAATTTTTAGGTCCAACGTGTTCAAACATACCAACAGAAACAACTCGGTCGAACTGTTCATGTAAATCCCGATAGTCTTTCAGAATGATCTTTACATCCAGATTTGAACATTGTTTCTGTGCATATTTCTGCTGTTCGGCTGAAACAGTTATTCCTGTGACGGAAACACCATAATTTTTAGCAGCATAAGCTGATAGCCCACCCCAACCACATCCAATATCCAATAGGGTCATGCCTGGAGAAAGTTCCAATTTTTCGCAGATAAGTTTCAACTTATCAAGCTGAGCCTGTTCCAGTGTTTTAGCTTGTTTCCAGTATCCGCAGGAATATTGCATATAAGGGTCAAGCATACGGGTAAAAAGATCATTTCCTAAATCATAATGTTGATGACCGACAATCCATGACCGTTTTGGCGTTTGCAGATTACGTAAGCGGGTTATTGCGATTCTCATTGTATCTTTGAGATTATTGGGCATTTTATTTTCTAATCCAGCACGTAAAACGCGATAGAAGAAAATATCTAACCGCTCACAATCCCACCAGCCAGCCATATAACTTTCACCTAATCCCATCGAACCTTGTTGTAAAACTCTTTTGTAGAAATTAGGATTTTTTATCTGGATATCATAAGGATTGTGACCATTAATTTGAATACCTGCTTCTTCTAGCATCTCATTAGCAATTCTCTGCCAAGAGTTAATGGCTGTTTTCGGGTTTTCAATACAGGATGAACTCATATACTCTCCAACGTTAGGGTGATGGAATATTGAGGAGCTCGTTTTAGCTAACAAAGCAGGATGCGAAGACGCAAAATGCAAAAAATAACAAAAAATCAAAGTAAAAAATCTTAAAGATGACTAATCCATGAGTTTAATGGGGGCAGTCATTGCTCCTGAAACCTCAAATTCCAGGTGATTTATAATAAAGAGCTTTATTAAGTATAAAGGCGTAAAATTGTTTCATCAATTAATAAATAAAGGCTGCAATTAATTGGTAATTGGCAGCCTTTATTGAGATAACGATTTGATTAATATCAATAATTTTGTTCAACTGTTTGAGTGTGGCGCTCAGCGTTTTTTTTCCACTGTATAAAATATCCTAATGTCATTGGAACAACGGTAGAAACCATGACAGTAGTTGTGGATATAAGTGGATTGCTGATAAATGCTGATACAATCAGGCTGGCAATAAAACAGAGCCCTAATTGAAGCGTGTTTTGTAATGCCGTAGCTTTGCCACTGTCTTGTGGATAAGCGGATAAAGCGTTTGCTACTGCAATTGGATATGACGCACCGTTCATCGCAGCCATAAAGCAGAAAGGTACCAGAATGGTGAATAGAGTTGGCTCGCTAAATTTTGCAATCAAATAGAGCACAATCATGCTGACAGCATAGCCAGTTAACAGATAAGGAAAAATAATCTCACTTTTTATTTTGGTCAAAATACTGCGGCATCCATAACCTCCAACGATAAAGGCCAACGTTTGAGGAATATAACTCAGACCGATGTCATCCGGGGAATATCCCATCTCACCGAGAATCGAAGGAGAGCCTGTTAACCAGGCAAAAAAGCCGGCGCTGCATGATGCAAATATCAGAACGTTGCCATTAAACAGCGGTGATTTTAATAGCGTAAAGAAGGAGACACTATTTGTTTGCATTTGAATTTCACGGTTTTTGCGATTGTCTTGCAAGAACAGAGTAAAAAACAACAGTAATAATGTAATTGCCAGTAAGACTAGGAAAATCGTGCGCCAGCCGCCATGTTGCAACAGCCAGGCTCCCATCAAAGGTGCCAGGGCAGGGGAGAGCGCGACCAGGGGCATAATCGTTGCAAAAACACGTTTGGTACGATTGGAATCGTAACGATCAATAACTAATGCTTGCCATGAGACTGCGGCTGAACAAACACCGATGGCTTGGATAAAACGCAAAACCAAAAGTTGGGTGGAATCTGTTACCCAAATCATACCTAGACAGCCAATAGAAAACAGGGATAGTCCGGTGATGATAATCGGTTTTCTACCAAAGCGATCTGAAAGAGGCCCCCATAAAAGTTGCGCAAAAGCGAAACCTGCAAGAAAGATGCTTAGACTGGCACTAATTGCGTTTGCCGATGTACCTAATTCTTGTTGCATAGCACCGAACGCTGGCAGATACATATCAATAGCCAGATAACCTAGCATACTCAAGCCTGCAAGGTAGAACATGAATTGACTTGAGTTTTTCATTTGATTGCTCTCTTTGTATGTCATGATTGAAATAATTTGCAGTGATGGGTAGATAACAATATTGACGCATATTCTATACGTCGTGATTTTTACTTGTGAAATGGTAATATTTGCATAGTGCTGTGAAAAAAATTGAAAGGTAAAATTATGTGGTCGGAATATTCACTTGAAGTCGTGGATGCGGTTGCCAGAACAGGTAGTTTTAGTGCCGCTGCATCGGAGCTTCACCGTGTCCCTTCTGCGATCAGTTATACCGTAAGACAATTGGAAGAGTGGCTTGCTGTTTCGTTGTTTGAACGCCATCACCGGGATGTAGAATTAACTGAGGCAGGCGCTATTTTTATTAAAGAAGCTCGCTCTGTTATCAAAAAAATGATTGATACTCGTCACCAGTGTCAACAAGTCGCGAACGGCTGGAGAGGGCAATTCAATATTGCTATTGATCGCGTTGTCAAACCAGAACGTAGTCGTCAGCTTATTCTTGATTTTTACCACTATTTTCCTGATATAGAACTTTTTATTCACCAGGAAGTGTTTAATGGTGTGTGGGACGCGCTGGTGGATAGTCGAGTTGATGTTGCAATTGGAGCAACCCGGGTAGTCCCAATCGGGGAAAGATATAGTTTCCGAGATATGGGGTTTATGCCTTGGCTATGTGTGGTTAGCGCAGGCCATGAGTTGACTCAGTTGCCGGGGCCGCTATCTGATGATCAAATGCGGCCTTATCCAAGTTTGTGCCTTGAAGATACATCTCGTAATTTACCGAAGCGTGACACTTGGAATCTGGATAATCAGCGCAGGTTGGTGGTTCCTGATTGGGAGTCTGGTCTGTCTTGTCTAAACGAGGGGTTATGTGTGGGAATGGTACCTGAGCATAGGGCAATGCCGCTTATTCGGCAGAAGAAACTAACCGTGCTGGAATTGGAACAGCCTTTACCAGACAGTCCATGTTGTTTGGCATGGGTACAAAACAGCCATTCTCCAGCATTAAGTTGGCTGCTTGACTATCTTGGCGATAGTGAAACTCTTAATGCTGAATGGCTTCAAGATGAATAAAGCGGATTAACGACGATAGTCGATAAATGGACCATCCACGACAGAGCGTCGTTCAACCAGGCGTGGATGTACTTCAATAGTTTGTGCATCTTCACGTTTGTTGATTATTCGGTCCAATAACATAGAAAACGCCATTTGCCCCAATCGTTCTTTTGGCTGATGAATGGTGGTTAATGCCGGAGAGAAATAACGAGCGTTGCGTATATTGTCATAACCGATGATAGAAATATCTTGCGGGACGCGTAATCCTGATTCATCAGCAGCACAAATAGCCCCCATAGCCATAACATCTCCGCCGCAGAAAACCGCGGTCGGACGCTGTTTTTGACTCAGGATTTGATGCATGGCTTTATAGCCCGATTCTGGCTCAAAATCCCCTTGAATAATCCATTCTTCTCTGATCGGAATGTTGGCTTCTTTTAACGCTTTCAAGAATCCTTGATGGCGGCCACCGCCGGTATTTCGTGCCAGAGGGCCGGGGATCGCACCAATATCACGATGACCACGTTCGATAAGATAACGACCAGCCAGATAACCGCCGTGGAATGCGTTATCAATAATCGTATCGGTGAAATCACTTCTGGCTTGCCCCCAATCCATGACGACCATTGGAATATTGCGATAGTCTTCCAACATTCCCAACAATTGTTCTGGGTATTCTGAACACATAATCAACAGTCCATCGACACGCTTTTGCGCCAGCATGGCGAGATAGGCTTTCTGTTTATCAATGTTATTGTGCGAGTTACATAAAATCAGCGTATAGCCTTTGCTATAACAACTGTTTTCAACGGCCTCAATGACTTCAGCAAAATAGGGGGCTTCACTGGATGTTGCCAGTAATCCGATCGATTTTGTGTGGTTAACTTTCAGACTGCGAGCTACGGCACTGGGTGAATAATTCAGTGCCTTAATAGCAGCCCAAACAGCAGCTTTAGTATCTTCAGCGACGAAGCGGGTTTTATTAATAACATGGGATACGGTAGTGGTTGAGACGCCAGCGTGCTTGGCCACATCTTTGATCGTTGCCATGAGGTGAAAGACTCCTGACCTTTTGGTCTAAATTTAAAACGTTTTGTTAATCGCTTTCCAGCCCTTTTACACGGGGGACTGATAATAAGTTAGCGATAAATCCTGGATTTTGTCTGATCTGGCTCAAAAGTGAAAGCAATAATCAGTGTTATAAAATGTATGGTAATCGCTATTTATGCTTTTCCTTGTGTAAGGGCAATTAACCAACTCAATAGACTGGTTTGTGTCGTTATAAACTTTTTATTCTGAGGAGGCTCTATGAATACCGATTTGAAACTTGGTTTATTTACTGCTGTTAGCACGTTAGTGATGATTACCATTTTTGCTGCTCTTTGCTTGATCTTTGCCTGATGTTTTGAATTGATTAGATGATTTAAAAATTGGACTTTACGTTGAAAGGAAATTGGGCAGATAGTCTCGGTGGTTTATCTGCCCTTTGCCTTTGGGTGTTAAAACAGATAGTAATGAATTAATCTGATGGTTGTTAAGCCAGATTTTCTGTAACAAATTCCCAGTTCATTAGCCCCCAGAAACTTGCCAGTGGAGTCGCTGCATTAGAAATATTTACGATAACCAGACTGCTATCTGTTTTCTTAGCCCGTTAAGTCCGGTTCAGAACCAAAATCTTTCACCATTGTGTCAGTAACGTTGTGTTGGTAACGTTGTGTCGGTAAATTTCTGGTCATCCTAACAACTTCTACGATAAATAACAGTGAAAACGATGTCATCTATGTCAGGATGAGAAAAGATCAGGATACATCTTGGTGAGAGAAAATGGTATTCTCGGTAATATTGTGACGATGTTGGTTATCAACATAATGTTGGTTTAAAGGAAATAAAAATGACGATTATTGAGAAGATTGAGCGCCAAATTAAAGAAAACCCAATTTTATTGTACATGAAGGGTTCGCCTAAATTGCCAAGTTGTGGTTTTTCTGCGCAAGCTGTTCAGGCTTTATCTGCATGTGGTGAACGTTTTGCTTACGTAGATATTTTGCAAAATCCAGATATTCGTGCAGAATTGCCAAAATATGCTGATTGGCCAACCTTTCCTCAGCTTTGGGTGGACGGTGAGTTGATAGGTGGATGCGATATTATCATTGAAATGTATCAGCGTGGTGAGTTACAAACATTAATCAAAGAAACTGCTGATAAATATCGCTCTCAGGACGAAGACGCGGCAGAGTAATGTTTTAATTACTTATAGACAGATTATTATGCTATCTCCCCATATATTGATATATGGGGGGGTATTATTGCTTGAATTTATACCCGTCATCTTTCAAGTTGCTTCTTTGTTGGCTGCACTCGTTCATCCCGGTCACATAGTTATCTATGCTCCCGGGGATTTACTCCTTTGCCGTCGCGATGCATCTTGAAATCCATAGGGTATAGATTTGATTATATTAATCTAGCCGTTCGGCTATTTATCCGGTTTTTTCTTCTGTTGCCGTCGTTAATGGCCAACCACCAAGTTGTTTCCAACGGTTAACCATTTCACAGAATAATTCAGCGGTACGATCAGTATCATATAAAGCGCTGTGAGCCTGATGATTGTCGAATGGGATACCGGCTGTGATGCAGGCTTTTGCTAAAATTGTTTGTCCTAATACCAGACCGCCTAAAGTAGCGGTGTCAAAAGTTGCAAACGGATGAAACGGATTTCGCTTTAGTCCGGTGCGTTCCGCGGCAGCCATAACAAAGCTATGATCGAAGCTAGCATTATGAGCAACGATAATTGCCCGATTACAATGATTATTTTTTATCCCTTTACGAACCATTTTAAAAATAGCGTGTAGAGCTTCATATTCGCTCACTGCTCCACGTAGCGGATTTAATGGATCAATGCCGGTGAACTCTAGGGCTGCTGGTTCAAGATTGGCTCCTTCAAATGGCTCAATATGGAAGTGAAGTGATTCGTTAGGCGTCAGCCAACCTTCACCATCCATCTCCAGTGTAACGGCGGCAATTTCAAGTAATGCATCTGTTTTGGCATTAAAGCCGCCAGTTTCAACATCAATAACAACAGGGTAATAACCTCGAAAACGCCCACTAAGGACGTTTGGTTCTTTTTTATCAGACATCAGATCGAGTTACCCAGGGCGTTGCTGGCATTTTTGTTTTCAATAAGTTCAATTTTGTAACCATCGGGATCTTCAACGAAAGCAATAATGGTTGTTCCGCCTTTTACAGGGCCTGCTTCACGGGTAATGTTACCACCAGCTTTGCGAATAGAGTCGCAAGTGGCAGCGACATCATCAACGCCTAATGCAATGTGACCAAAGGCATTTCCCATTTCGTAATGGTCAACTCCCCAATTGTAGGTTAACTCGATTACTGCTCCTTCGCTCTCATCAGCATAGCCAACGAAAGCGAGTGAGTATTTATATTCGGTGTTTTCACTGGTGCGGAGCAGGCGCATTCCTAACACTTCAGTGTAAAAATTAACGGAGCGTTGTAGATCACCAACACGGATCATGGTATGGAGTAAACGCATAATTACCTCTAATTTGATGGTTTTACCAATATTTTTGTGCAGTAGGTCGCACAAAAACCACTAACTATAACGTGTCTTACGGTTACAGTTCAATTTGCCCATAATTATAATTTATTCTTATCTAGGTTTATAATTAAATATAGTATGTGAATTGTATAGGAAACGGGATGCGATGGCGGAGCAACTGGAGTTTTTTGCTATTCCCAGTCCTTGTCGAGGAATTTGTCAGGCTAATGAGCGAGGCTTTTGTCTGGGGTGTTATCGCAGCCGGGAAGAAAGATTTAATTGGATGAAAATGTCTGATGGGCAAAAGCGTGAAGTATTGCGACTGTGCCGACAAAGATATTTACGTGCATTGAGAGCACAAAATCAGACAGATGAAGAACTACCTGAACAGCCATCACTATTTTAATTAGAGATTTTTGATGTTATTAGGGTTAACAATTCAATGATTTACTTATATAGGGTTATATTTTTGGCGAAGTTATAAATGTTCTACTATAATCTTAAGTATTTTGTTTGTTATTTTTTTATTTCTTACTTAACGAAAAGACTAAGGGAGCTTATTTGAATGTTTTTATAACTTTATGTTTTAAATGGAATTTTAAGCTCAATTGTGTGACAAATGTAAAATAAAAACAACATTAATGTAAAAATAGATAGCTTAGCATTTAGATGACAGCTATTCTTATAGTACTTTGAATAAAGTATTGAATGATATTTATTGGTTTCTGGTTGTTTGTATTCATAGTTCTGATAGTTTTTATGGTAAAAATATTGTATGTTAATTGTTTTGTTCTGAGTTTAAATTAAGTTTAGTTGTTCTTGGTTATAGTTACCTGAATTAGTTAGTTGCTAAGAATTTACTGTGATTATACAGAAGTTATATATACTTTTTTAAGGCTAGTTAGCCTGATTTAGAAAAATTTGGCTGTTATGTTTAGTAGGCTAGTTATTTAAGGAGGGACAATTGGAATCTACATTGGGATCAGATCTGGCACGGTTAGTTCGTATTTGGCGTGCTTTAATTGACTACCGTTTAAAGCCGTTAGAATTAACTCAGACTCATTGGGTAACGTTATACAATATTAGCCGGTTACCTCAGGAGCAATCTCAGATACAGTTGGCGAAAGCTATCGGTATTGAGCAACCATCTTTGGTTAGGACATTAGATCAACTTGAGGAAAAAAAACTTATCACCCGGCATACTTGTGCCAATGATCGTCGTGCAAAAAGAATCAAGCTAACTGAAGATTCTGCATCGGTTATTAGGGAGTTGGATGGTGTTATTGAATCCACAAGAAATGAGATTCTGGAAGGTATTTCACGCGAGGAACTTGCTTTTCTTTCCACTTTAGTGCAGAAGTTAGAGCAAAATATTATCCAATTACAGAGTAGATAGTAATTACGATATCCATGAAATGCTGACCGGATGAAAGAAGACCGCGACTTACCAAAATGAAGTCACGGTTTTCTTATCTCTATATTTTATTGTCGAGGTGAAACAGTAATATTACTGCCTTGGCCTGCGATTCTTACTCGTTGACCTTTATGGAAGAGAGTTTTGCCTTGTTTTTGAACAACAATGATGCTTTCGCCGCTGTCACGACGAATTTCGAGTTCTACACCTTTAGTTGTGTTAAGAGCTCCCTGAACATTTTGGCCTGCAACGCCACCGGCAATCGCGCCAGCGGCAGTCGCTAATGTGTTGCCACTGCCGCCACCAATCGTATTACCAACCAAACCTCCCAGAACCGCGCCACCAATCGCGCCTAATACATTTTCATCGCTACCCGCCTGAATATTGACAGGACGAACAGAAACAATTGTACCGTAAGAGACAGTCTGGACCTGCTTAGCTTGTCCAGCGGTATAGGTATCACCAGAAAGAGAATCGGTGTTGACACAGCCTGATAATGAAGCGACGGCAACCGCGCTAACTAAAAAGTGCTTAAACATAGTAACTCCTAATTTCGATGCCTGACTGCGTAAATCTGATAGCTTACTGGGCGGTCAGGCTAACAACTGGCATTAGCAATAAGTAATAAAAAGCTTATTCAAATAGAATGCCAGTACATTAGCAATCTAGTGCTAAACATATATTAAACGTCAATAGAGATTTTTAAAAGAAATAGCTATTAATGAGAAATTCAGCATTTTTTGTGAAGTTGTTTCCAAAACTCAGGTTTTATTCCTGAGTTTGTCTATTAGTCATATACAGCCAAAACCACTGCGCTTTATAGTTATTGGCGTGGTTTCTGATTTTATCAAGACAGATTTTAAGCAGGAAGGCAAATTAAATGGTTATGAAGTCAGGTCGTTATATTGGTGTAATGTCGGGTACAAGTCTGGATGGCGTTGATGTGGTGCTTGCGGCAATCAATGATAAAGTTGTTGCTCAACAAGCCAGTTATTCGCACCCATTTCCACACGAATTAAAACAGAAAATTCTTTCAGTCTGCCAAGGGCAACAAACAACATTATCCGCAATTGGTCGGTTAGATTATGAACTTGGTTCTTTATTCGCTGAAGCGGTACAAGGCTTACTGACTAAAACAGGGTTAACCACAAGTGACATTATCGCTGTGGGATGTCATGGACAAACCGTTTGGCATGAGCCAGATGGTCACACGCCTTTCACTATGCAACTGGGCGACAATAACCGTATCGCGGCTTTAACTGGGATGACTGTGGTTGGTGATTTTCGTCGGAGGGATATGGCATACGGTGGACAGGGTGCGCCATTAGTTCCGGCTTTTCATTTCGCCGTCTTAGGTCATCCGACAGAACGCAGGATAATTCTCAATATCGGTGGTATTGCCAATATAACGACGCTATTACCGGGATCACCTGTCAAAGGGTATGACACAGGTCCGGGTAATATGTTGATGGATAGTTGGGTATGGCGTCATCAGAAAAAACCTTATGATAAAGATGCGCAATGGGCACGAGAAGGTACGGTTAATAACCCATTACTTAGACAAATGCTTTCTGATCACTATTTTTCACGGCCAGCGCCTAAAAGCACAGGCCGGGAGTATTTCAATATGAGTTGGTTGGAGGCGCAATTAGCTAATTTTCCTGACATATCTCCAGTTGATGTTCAGGCTACACTGGCCGAGCTGACAGCAGTGTCTGTGTCACAGCAAATCATGTTGAGTGGTGGATGTGAACGTCTGTTGGTTTGTGGAGGTGGCGCACGTAACCCACAGATAATGAGCCGACTTTCTGCCTTATTACCGGGAACGGAGGTTTGCCCGACAGATAAATATGGCCTAAGTGGCGATGATATGGAAGCGCTGGCATTTGCCTGGTTGGCATTCCGTACAATGTCAGGTGCGCCAGGGAATTTGCCCTCTGTTACCGGTGCGAGTACTGAAACCATTTTAGGGGCAGTTTATCCTGTTAATAATCAATAACAATGATAAGCTGTCTGGTATTTAGTGAGTCATAAACAGAGCTACGTTAATGTCAGAACATAATGAATTTGATGTTGCAGAATTACGCCGTGAATATATTCGTGGTGGGTTAAGACGTAAAGATTTGACTAAAGAACCTATCGAACTTTTTGAGCGTTGGTTCAAGCAAGCATGTGAAGCTAAGTTGAGTGATCCAACTGCAATGTGTATAGCAACGGTCGATGAGAATGGTCAACCGTATCAACGTATTGTTTTATTGAAGCATTTTGATACAAATAATTTGATTTTTTATACAAATTTAGGCAGCCGAAAAGCAAAACATCTGGCGCACAATAACAAAATCAGCCTCCATTTCCCTTGGTATCCTCTGGAAAGGCAGGTCTCTTTTCTTGGAAAAGCGGAACGTCTTTCTCCTGTTGAAGTGGTGAAATATTTTCATAGTCGCCCCAGAGATAGTCAGATTGCCGCATGGGCATCACAACAATCTTCTCGTATTTCCGCACGCGGTGTTTTGGAAGGGAAGTTCCTTGAATTGAAACAGAAATTCTTGAATGGTGAGGTGCCTTTGCCTAGCTTTTGGGGAGGATTCAAAGTGACCTTTGATTCTGTTGAATTTTGGCAAGGTGGCGCAAACCGGCTCCATGACCGGTTCATTTATCAACGGCAAGGCGATAGCTGGCATATTGACAGGCTTGCGCCATAAATCGTGGATTATTGTTTTTAACACTAGCACTTATAGTATTGGCGTTTTATCCTATGCCGCACTCTTTTATAAGTAGCAACTTATATACCCTATGGATTTCAAGATGCATCGCGACGGCAAGGGAGTGAATCCCCGGGAGCATAGATAACTCTGTGACCGGGGTGAGCGAGTGCAGCCAACAAAGAGGCAACTTGAAAGATGACGGGTATACAACAGACAAAATATACAAATTGATGGAGTCATTAATGTCTAGCAATAACCTGATAAAACAACTGCAAGAGCGGGGCCTCATTGCCCAGGTGACGGATGAGAATGCGTTAGCGGAGAGACTGGCGCAGGGCCCTGTCTCCCTCTATTGTGGTTTCGATCCGACCGCTGACAGCTTGCATTTGGGGCATCTGGTTCCCTTGCTGTGTTTAAAACGATTCCAACTGGCCGGGCATAAACCCGTGGCGTTAGTTGGTGGAGCTACGGGGTTGATTGGCGATCCAAGTTTCAAAGCCACTGAACGAAAACTGAATACTGAAGCTACCGTTAAAGAGTGGGTGGAGAAAATTCGTAGACAGGTTTCACCTTTCCTCGATTTTGATTGTGGCGAAAATAGCGCTAAAACAGCCAATAATTATGATTGGTTTGGCAACATGGATGTTCTGACTTTCCTGCGTGATATCGGTAAACATTTCTCAGTTAATCAAATGATTAACAAAGAGGCGGTTAAACAGCGTTTAAACCGTGATGATGTGGGTATCTCTTTCACTGAGTTTTCTTATAACCTACTGCAATCTTATGACTTTGCTCGCCTGAATGAAGTACATGGTGTTGAGTTACAGATTGGTGGTTCTGACCAGTGGGGAAATATTACTTCTGGTATTGATCTAACTCGTCGTATCAACCAGAAACAAGTATTTGGCATGACTGTTCCACTGATCACCAAATCTGATGGCACTAAGTTTGGCAAAACAGAAGGTGGCGCTGTTTGGTTGGACCCGAAAAAAACCAGCCCATACAAATTCTATCAATTCTGGATTAACACTGCGGATGCTGATGTTTATCGCTTCCTGAAATTCTTTACCTTCATGAATCTTGAAGATATTGATGCTTTGGAAGAAGAAGATAAAAATAGCGGTAAAGCTCCTCGTGCTCAGTATGTATTGGCAGAACAAGTTACCGGTATGGTACATGGTGAAGAAGGACTGGCGGCCGCTAAACGGATTACAGAAAGTTTATTCTCCGGGGCTGTTGCTGATTTGACCGAGGCGGATTTTGCTCAATTGGCACAGGATGGTATGCCGGTAATTGAGTTGGAAAAAGGGGCAGATTTGCAGCAAGCTTTGGTTAATGCTGGATTAGTGCCTTCTCGTGGTCAGGCGCGAACGATGATCAGTTCCAACGCTGTCGCGGTTAATGGTGAAAAACAATCTGAACCTGAATACCTGTTTACTGACAGTAACCGTCTGTTTGGTCGTTACACCCTGTTGCGTCGTGGTAAAAAACACGATTGTTTGATCTGCTGGAAATAACCAAGGTTGCATATATACCCTATGGATTTCAAGATGCATCGCGACGGCAAGGGAGTGCAGCCAACAAAGAGGCAACTTGGAAGATAACGGGTATGATGGGGCAACAATAATGTTGCCCTTCTTCTTACTATTCTTACCGTAACTTTAATCTTAAATCTTATAAACAGAAGCCAGAATAAAAATATAGGCCGTTATTGTGAAAAATATTCTTTCAATTCAATCTCATGTTGTTTTTGGTCACGCTGGTAACAGCGCTGCGGAGTTCCCTATGCGTCGGATGGGGGTAAACGTATGGCCGTTGAATACAGTACAGTTTTCAAATCACACCCAATATGCTCAATGGAAAGGGTGTGTTATGCCAGCGAACCATCTTACGGAAATCGTCCAAGGCATAGAAGAAATTGACCAGCTCAAATTTTGTGATGTGGTACTGAGTGGATATATTGGTTCACCGGAGCAGGGGAGCCATATTATCGATATAGTGAAACGAGTAAAAGCGGTGAATCCTGATGTTTGGTATTTCTGCGATCCTGTCATGGGGCACCCAGAAAAAGGTTGTATTGTTGCACCTGGGGTAGCTGAATTTCTGTGTGAAGAAGCGCTTCCTGTCAGTGATATCATTGCGCCAAATTTGCTGGAGCTTGAAACACTCAGTATGCAGAAAGTGACTAATGTAGAACAGGCTGTCGTAGCTGCTCGAACACTATGTGATAAAGGGCCGGATATTGTACTGGTTAAACATCTTAGTCGTGCTGGTTATCAGACTGATCGTTTTGAAATGCTATTAGTGACGAAAGAACATAGTTGGCATGTGAGTCGGCCTTTGGTGGACTTTGGCGAACGTCAGCCAGTTGGTGTGGGTGATTTAACCAGCGGTTTGTTATTGGTTAATCTATTAAAAGGCGAGTCTTTACAAACTGCCCTCGAACATGTCGCTGCTGCGGTTTATGAAGTGATGGTAACAACGAAAGATATGGGCGAATACGAATTACAAATTGTGGCTGCTCAGGACAGAATGGTGGTGCCTGGCCATAAATTCTGTGCGACACAATTGAATTAAGATATTTAACCGTTCCACTGACATTGTGTGGAATGACATTGCATGGAACGGTTTTTTATTTTTAAATCAATCCTTCGGCTTTCAGTGCATCACGAACATTTGGACGTTCTGCGATCTTCCCTTGATAAGCTTTAAGATGAACCAAATCAGATAGATCCAATTGCACTAAAGGTGCCCAGTTACTGAGCGTGAATAAATAAGCGTCAGCAACAGTAAAATGCTCCCCGGCAATGTATGGCTGTTTTGCTAATACTTCATCTATATACTTGAATTTCTTAAGTAGATTATTAATAGCAACAGGACGATAATTTTCTGGTGTTCCTGGCATGAACAGGGGCGAAAATCCTTTATGAATTTCACTGGAAAGATGGCTAAGCCATTCAAGTTGATGATATCGTTCCATCGTTCCGGCTGGTGCAATTAATTTTTTGTCCGGTTTCTGGTCGGCAATATATTGGACAATAACAGATCCTTCGGTGAGGATCTCATTGTTATCTAACAGAAGAGTGGGTATCTGGCCTTTTGGGTTGATTGCGAAAAAATCGTCGCCGTTCTCCGTTTTTTTAGTTTTCAGATCAACTTTAATCACGCTGAAATCAAGTCCTGCTTCACGAAGTATAATGTGGGGAGAGAGAGAACAAGCTCCAGGTTGGTAATAAAGTTTCATGTATGGCTCCTTAAAAATTTTCGGTAAAATAGAACAAAGGAACTCAGTAAGGCATTTTCATAGCCTGGATATATACTACCACGACAGATGGAAATATGTTATATCAAATGAATATTTAAATAGATATAAGGTGGTGTGATTGTATCGTGAATAACCCTTTTCTATACTCTGTTATAGAAGTAATTTATTGGATTTTTTTATCATTATTTTCAAGTAGATTGGTTGTAATAATCTAGAAATTTAGAGGGGAGTCTTGGATGAGGTGACTTATCTAAAACTTCCCCGTATTTTGTGTCATATAGCATATTTTACAACTGGTTATATTATATGGAATAAATAATGGCGATTATTGATAGTTGCAAAAATTCATCTTATATTGATTATAAGATAATTAATATATTATTCTTATTAAATGACTTGTAATCATAGGAAAATAAATTGAATTTATTTGTAAAGTCACTAAAATAGACCATGCATTGTCTATAGTTTCTTGTGAAAATATCTTTTTTATTCTCTTGATTAAAGTTTTTGACTAACTCTTTGTAAATATTATTAATTGTTTCTATTTGTCCATTAAGTCTATTGACGGAATTATTTATATTTCTAAGGCTAAATGAAACGTCTGATATATTTAACGTGATTTCTTCCATCAATAAAGAGACTTTGTATATTTGCTTTTTATCTTTCCCATCGGGAATATTCTTTAATAATTGTTGTATCTTTATATGTGTTTTTTCTGCGAAGTTTTTCTTGTGTTCAAAATCAATTTGAGATATTTCAAAGAGTTGTGGCAGTTTAGAGATGAAATCATTTAGCTTACTAAAATCTGATTCAATTTCTTTCAATGCATGATCGACTCTGGCAATATAACCATGACCTAAATATCCACTGCTAAGTGAACCTAAATAAGTTGTTGCTTTGTTTATATTTTTAATAATTCTATCAATATCTTGTTGATCGGAATTATATACATATTCATAATCTTCCAGTGCTGATGGCCAGTGATATAATGATTCACTAAATTCATTCCAAGAAGTTACAATTTCTTGGGATAGATCATGATCTTTCAGGCATTCTGGCAGTTTTATATTGGTGATTGATTTAAACATATTGGATATAATTAAAAAATCATTTTTCATTTTATGCACCTTGCTAAAATAATAAATATCATTAAATTGTATAAAAGCATGAAATATAATATTCAAACCAAAATGGTAAAATAATAATAAAATATTGCATTAAAAATATTTAACTGGAAATATTGTACTGATAATCGATTTTATAAAATTAAGTTGTTGATTATATTAAAGGACATATTACTGATTAGTGCAAGGAAACAAGATGATATTTTTTATTTCAGTAAAATAATTATAAGGTAATATCGTTTAACTCTTTAATTACAAAGGGTTTAATAATTCGCTCTAATAGTTTTTTTATATTTTGATTTAAAATTAATTTTTACCTATTAGTGATGATTTAATGAATACTCTATGGATTTCAAGATGGATCGCGACGGCAAGGGAGTGAATCCCCGGGAGCATAGATAACTATGTGACCGGGGTGAGCGAGTGCAGCCAACAAAGAGGCAACTTGAAAGATGACGGGTAAAGTGATTAATCTATCATTTTATTGATAATAAAAGGCCCGAAAAACTAGTTTTTCGGGCCTTGTTTTGTGAATTGAAATTTACTGATTATTAATCAGATTATTTCAATTCCAGTTCATTCATTGCGACAATGCTGAAACCACCATCAACATGCAGGATTTCACCGGTAATACCGCCGGACAGATCCGAACACAGGAATGCCGCAGCGTTACCAACATCTTCAGTTGTTACCGTGCGGCGAATTGGGTTAACGGTTTCACAGTGAGCCAGCATTTTACGGAAATCTTTGATGCCAGACGCAGCCAAAGTGCGGATAGGGCCGGCGGAGATACCGTTAACACGAATACCTTCGGCACCCATAGCGTTAGCCATATAACGAACGTTAGCTTCCAGAGATGCCTTTGCCAGACCCATTACGTTATAGTTAGGGATTGAGCGCTCTGCTCCCAAATAGGTGAGTGTCAACAAAGCAGAATTTGGGTTCAGCATTTCACGGCAAGTTTTTGCCATAGCAACAAAACTGTAAGAGCTGATGTCGTGTGCGATTCTGAAACCTTCGCGGGTAACGGAACTGACATAATTACCATCCAGTTGATCAGCAGGTGCAAAGCCAATGGAGTGAACAAAGCCATCGAATTTTGGCCAGACCTTACCCAATTCAGTGAACAGGGCTGCGATGCTTTCGTCTTCGACTACATCGCATGGCAGAACGATAGTAGAGTTCAGGGAAGCAGCAAATTCTTCAACACGAGGTTTCAACTTGTCATTTTGATAAGTGAAAGCCAGCTCAGCTCCCTGGTCATGCATTGCTTTTGCAACACCATAAGCGATGGAGAGTTTACTGGCGACGCCAGTGATCAGAATGCGCTTGCCGGTCATAAAACCCATAACAGTATCCTTGTGTGATAACGCCGGTAATGATATTCATGGATTAAAATTGTTCACAGAGACAATATCAATATGACGTTTTATTGTTAATAAACCCAGTAATTCTATCACGCTAGAGAGAAATATGCTGTATTTTGCATTCTGCTCCGAGCAGTGAGTATCGTTTTATATGTCAAGGAATATCCTGCCGCCAGGCATCAGCGGTGAGTGGCTCACCAAAATGGCTGGCGATCAGACGGCGGGTCATATCATGCAGAGGAGAAGCCAACACTTCTGCTGTATTTCCCCGCTCAACAACTTCCCCCTGATGCATGACCAGCACCTGATCGCTGATATGTTTCATCATGCCAAGATGCTGGGTGACATAGAGGTAAGAAATACCTTGTTTTTCCTGTAATTCCAACATCAGATTAATGATTTGAGATCGCATAGACATATCGAGTGATGCTAATGCCTCATCAGCAATAATAATCTGAGGTTGTAATATTAATGCGCGCGCCAGTGCTACCCGCTGTTTCTGGCCTGAGGCTAACATATGTGGATAATAATTGGCATGGTCCGGCAACAGGCCAACTTGTCGTAATGTCTGGTTGATCCGTTTTTCCCGCTCCATTGTATTAAGCGCGGTATTAAGCAGAAGGGGAATATCAAGAATTTGCCCAATACGCTGACGAGGATTTAGCGATGTACTTGGGTCCTGAAATATCATGCGAATGCGTTGGCTGCGATAGCTGTAATCACCATAAGTGAGTTTATGGCCTTCGATCATGATTTCACCAGAAGTTGGTTCGATGACTCCTGAAAGCATTTTTGCCAGTGTTGATTTTCCGGAACCGTTTTCACCAATAATCGCCAGTGTCTGTTTAGCTTGTAAAGTAAAACTAACGGGTTTTACCGCATCAAGATGTTGACGGTGAAAAAAACCCGTTCGATAACGAAAAGTTTTAGCCAAGTTTTTGACTTCTAGCAGAGTATTAACCAATTACTGTTCCTCCAGATTCAATGGAAAGTGGCAGGCAAAAGCATGGTTTTTAATCACCCGCAACCGTGGTGTTTCAATACACGTTTTTTGCGCATAAGGGCAACGCGGACCTAAACGGCAGCCGATGGGGAGGTGCTCAAGGGATGGAATAGCGCCTGGTAAGGTGTTTAACCTACTTTTATGAGGCAAAGAGCTACCAAAATCAGGAATAGCGCGGCTTAACGCTTGTGTGTAGGGATGATGAGGCGTTATCAGTAATTCATCGGGAACGGCGCTTTCGACCGTTTGACCACAATACAGAACATTAATGCGATCCACCAGTTTGCTCATGACTTGCAAGTCATGACTTATCAGTAAAATGGTGGTGTTATTGTTCTGATTCAATCGTGCTAATAGACGGAAAATCTGAGCTTGGGTGGTCGGTTCCATCGCATTGGTTGGTTCATCTGCAATCAGCAGACGTGGCTGGTTAGCCAATGCGATAGCGATCATGACCTTCTGACATTCTCCTTCCGTTAATTCGCAAGGGAAACTATTCATGATGTCTTTATGATCTTTAATTCCCACACGGTGGAGTAATTCAATAGCCCGGCGTTTTCGCCATTTGAAACGTTGCCACCAACGGCCTTTATAAGTCCAGCTAGGGATGGCTTGAATGAGTTGTTGACCAATATTTTCAGAAGGATCAAGACAGGATTGTGGTTCCTGAAAAATCATTGAGATATTGTGGCCGATCACTTTTCGGCGCTGCCGTGGAGTCAAACGGAGCAGGTCAATATCATCGAAGCGAAAACGGTCAGCCGTCACTTTGAGATTATCTTTAGTGACTCCACTTATTGCTTTGGCAATCAGACTTTTACCTGAGCCGGATTCACCAACCAGACCACGTATTTCACCTTCTACCAGTGAAATACTGACGCGATCAACCGCTTTAACCGGCCCTTTGGCAGTCATAAATTCAATAGTGAGGTTGCGAATGTCGAGTAATGGCATTATTCCACCCCGGAATTAATTGCACGGTGTAATCCATCACCTAATAAATTAACTAACAAAACACTGAACATGATTGCCGCGCCGGGCAACATAACAGTCCAGGGCGCAACATAGATTAGTTCCAGTGAATCGCCCAGCATGGCTCCCCATTCTGGTGAGGGGAGTTGGGCACCAAGATCAAGAAAACCAAGTGAAGCGATATCAAGTATGGCGATAGAAATGGCGCGTGTTAACTCGTTGACCAAGGCGGCGGTAATGTTTGGTAATACGGCATACCATAGAATATGGTAATTAGAGGCACCATCCAGACGAGCGGCAATAACATATTCTTTATCTAGCTCATCGTGAACGGCGCTGTAAACCGTGCGAACGATACGTGGTAATAGCGCCAACCAAATAGCGATTATTGCATGCTGCAAACTGGCACCCACAAAGGCGACGACAATAATTGCCAACAAAAGTGATGGGATAGAGAGTAATGTATCGAGAATATGATTGAGTATCGCGGATTTCAGCCCTCGTGTCATACCTGCCAGACAGCCGATAATCAAACCACATAAAGCGGCTGCTAAAGTGACTAACAGCGCTGAACCGAACGTGGATGCCGTACCTATTAGCAATCGGCTGAGAATATCGCGCCCAAGATCGTCGGTACCTAGAAAAAATGCGATATTACCGTGATATGACCATGAAGGTGGCAGTAGCTGGTGACCAAGAAATTGTTGATCTAGCTGATAAGGGGCTAGATAGCCACCAAACAGACTTAGGGCAATCAGAATAAGCACCCCGTAAAACCCCATCATTGCCAATATGTCGGAATAGAAAAAGCGCCAGATGACCTTTATCGGTGACGGCATTTTCTTTTCACGATAAAAATTATCTAAGGGCATACCATTCCTTATGTTTCAGAGGGTTAGTTATTGCGCCAATAATATCAGACAGAACATTGACAGAAATCACCAGTGTGCCAATCACCATAACACCGGCAGAAATGGCGGAATAATCTTGCTGACGAATGGCACTGACTAACCAATGGCCAAGTCCCGGCCAGTTAAATACGAGTTCCGTCATCATTGCCAGTGTTAGCATGGTGGAAAATTGTAATCCTAGTTTCGGAATGATGGGGGGCAATGCATTGTGTAACACATGACGACGGATAATTGTCAGCCTGGATAAACCGCGGGTTGCGGCGGCTTTGATATAGTTTTCACCAAAAACTTCTTCTGTACTGTTTCTCATCAACCGAATAACTTCGGTTGTCGGTGCAACTGCGAGTGTAATAACGGGTAGCAGCAAGTGTTGCACGGCGCTAATGATCATCTCATTACGATGGGGTGATTTTGATAACCAGGCATCAATTAATGAGAAACCTGTCACAGGTTCAATCTGATATAGCAGATTAAAACGTCCTGAGACCGGTAGCCAACCGAGATAAAGAGAAAAGAATAGAGTGAGCAATAATGCTAGCCAAAAAATCGGGATAGAAAATCCGATTAAGGCAATGGAGGTGATAACAGTATCCGCAGGTTTGTTACGCCATACTCCCGCAATAATCCCGAGAGGGATGCCGACTAGCAAGGCGGCAGAGAAAGCCAGAATACAAAGCTCCATTGTGGCGGGGAACACTTCCCATAGTTGTTCGCTGATAAGTTCACCGTTGATGCTGGATACGCCAAAATCCCATAGTAATAAGCTGTGGAAAAAGAATATATAAGCATCAAACAGGGATGCCCCGCTGAGAGGGGCGTTGGGGGTGAAGTAGCTGAGGCTAAAACTTATCAGTGACAGGAAAAACAGGGTAATAATCAGCAATAGCAGACGACGGAGAGTGTAAATAATCATTTGCCCTCCTTCTGAGTCATTTGATCAGTCTCTTTTTCCCGATAAACACCGGCGAAAGAGGTATTACCAAATGGACTAAGTATTAGCCCTTTAATATCGTAACGGTAAGCCTGTAAATGCAGAGAATAGGCTAATGGTAATACAGGTAATTGTTGTTCAAGGATTTGTTGAGCTGCATGATAGTACTTAATTCTGGATAATAATTGCTGGTTAATCAAAGCTTCCCGCAAAATTTTATCAAATGCTGGATCACACCAATGGCTGAAATTGGTCTGTGAAGCGATAGCAGCACAGCTTAACAGTGGCCGGAAAAAACTATCTGGGTCATTACTGTCAGTTGACCAACCTGATAGGGTCATATCGTGAGATTTATCCATCAGCTTGGTTTCCTGAAAGCGGCCCTCAACAGGTTTAATACTCATGGTAATACCAACTTGTGCTAAATCTGCCTGAATCAGCTCTGCCATTTTGAGTGGACTTGGATTATATGATTGGGAGGCGGAAGGTACCCATAAGCTTAATTGCAAGCCGTTTAATCCAAGAGCATTAAGCATTTTGCGTGATTTTTTTGGGTTGTATTCCGTAATCTTAGTTTGATTATCATAAGCCCATGACGCCCGAGGTAAAATTGATGAAGCTGTTTCCGCCGTACCATAATAGATGGATTGCATCAGCCGTTGGTTATTAATAGCGTAGGCAATGGCTTGCCGAACCTGTAGTTTATCAAGTGGTGGCTTACTGGTATTGAAAGCCAGATAAGCGATATTCATTCCTGGGCGTAACGTCAGACGCAGGCGGGGATCATCTCGTAAAACTGTAAGCTGGCTGGCAGCGGGATACGCTAATACATCACATTCACCGGTTAAAAGCTTAGACATCCTGCCGGTGCCACCGGCACCGACATCAATAACTATTTGCCGCATTTGTGGTTTGCCCTTCCTATATTTATCATGGCGAACCAGACGGATAAATTGTCTGGTCCGATGATCTTTCAACATAAACGGGCCGGTGCCGACAGGTTTCCAATCAATTTGTTCATGGCGGTTCATTTGATGCAATTGTTGCCCATATTCTTGTGAAAGTATTGGGGCATAGTGGGTTGCCAAATGCCAAAGAAAAGAGGCATCTGGTTCGTTCAAGCGAAATTCCACTGTATATTCATTAATCTTACGGATACTTTGAATTGAGTCGGCCAGTTGGAGACTGTCAAAATAGGGGTAATGCCCGCCATTGACGTTATGATAATAGTGCTGCTTATCAAACAGACGCTTAAAGCTAAAGATGACATCATCAGCATTCATTGTACGGGTCGGAGTAAACCAGTCTGTTGATTGAAATGAGACATTACGGCGTAGATAAAAGCGGTAAGTAGCGCCATTATCCAGTACCTCCCAATGGGAGGCTAATTCAGGGAGCAGACGGTAAGTATAAGGATCAACATCTAATAGGCGTTCGTAAAGTTGGGCGGCCAGCGTATCGACAGTTAAGCCACTGCTAGCCAGTTGAGGATTAAAGGTGTTCAGATTGCCATTAACGCAATAAATAAACCCGTGTTGCTGAATGTCAGCCGGAACGTGGGGCTGTTTTTCAGGCATAGCCATTGTTTCTGCAATAGCTGGAGCTGAAAGGGATAATATGATCCAATAAATCAAACTGCGCATATAAGGCATCTGTTATTAATTAGAATTGACACATTGTATCTCAAATAGCGCTTGAGCCCAAAAAAACGCTGCGGTGATGATAATGAGAAAAATTCTCAATAAAGTGCTTTACAAAACGTATTGAGAACCATTATCATCTATACCGCACTTCCGGGGAACAGTTTCTATATCCCAAGAAGGGCACGACATTGCTCACATTGCTTCCAGTGTTTTTTTAGCCAGCTCGGGTGCTGGCTTTTTTTTTATCTGTCATTCGGATCACTTATCGCCGACGTTGATATCATGTTTCTTCATTAAGCCTCGTAATTGATAATAGGTCAGCCGTAGTTTCTCCGCCGCTTTTCTTTGGCTAAATTTGCTCTCTTTTAGTGATAACTCTATTAATTGTCGTTCGCTGTCATGTTGCCACTGTTTCAAATTAACAGGCAGTGACGGCAGAGGTTGAGAAGATAAATCATTACTATCATCAACATTGGCTATAAAATGCGGTGTGGAGGCGAATGGGTTAATAATAATATTATCAAGTTGATCTGAATTCTCGCCGTGACGATAAACTGATCGTTCCACGACATTTTTCAGTTCACGGATATTTCCGGGCCAAGTGTAATTCTGTAACTGCTGTTTTGCCTGGTCAGTGAAACCGGGAAATAGCGGCAAATCAAGTTCGCGGCACATCTGAATAGCAAAGTGTTGTGCTAGCAACATGATATCTTGTTGTCGTTGGCGCAATGGAGGGATTTTGACCACATCAAAAGCCAGTCTATCGAGCAAATCAGCGCGGAATTGCCCCTTAGCTGCCATTGCGGGCAGATCATCATTGGTTGCGCATATGAGTCGAACATCGACCTGTAATGGTTGACTGCCGCCAACGCGTTCAAGATGCCCATATTCAATGACGCGCAATAGTTTTTCCTGAACTTGCATTGGTGCGGTTGCCAGTTCATCAAGAAATAACGTTCCCCCATCGGCACGTTCAAATCTGCCTTGATGCTTTTTTTGCGCGCCAGTAAATGCGCCAGCCTCATGACCAAATAATTCTGAATCCAATAAATTTTCATTCAAAGCCGCGCAGTTTAGGGAGATAAATGGCCCTTGCCAGCGGGGGGATAAATAATGCAAACGGCGGGCAATCAGCTCCTTGCCGGTTCCGCGTTCCCCAATAACAATAGCGGGTTTGTTTAATTTTGCGAGTGTGGATACCTGTTCCAGGATCTCGATAAAGCTGTTTGCTTCACCTAATAGATTTTCTGTGGCGTCATTCATGGTTATTTTCACCAATAATTGGTTATTTTAACCATTTTGTTCCCCTGTGATAAAAAGTCAAATAAAAAATTCTCTTTGTATTTCATGAGAATAGAACAAATAAAAAGTTGGCACGATTCTTGATAAATTATAGGAGTGACATGAATAGTATTAACTAACCTTAACCAAAGAGGATAATTTATTATGGGTATTTTCTCTCGTTTTGCTGATATCGTGAATGCCAATATCTCTTCATTACTGGATAAAGCGGAAGATCCGCAGAAAATGATTCGCCTGATGATTCAGGAAATGGAAGATACTTTAGTTGAAATTCGCTCAACTTCCGCCCGTGCTCTGGCAGAGAAAAAGCAGTTGTCTCGCCGCATTACCGCAGGTGAACAACAAATGCACGATTGGCAGGAAAAAGCGGAACTGGCGTTGAATAAAGAGAGAGAAGATTTGGCGCGGGCAGCTTTGATCGAAAAACAGAAAGTGGCTGCTTTAGTGGATACATTAAAACATGAATTAACCATCCTGGAAGAGACGCTTGAGCGTATGAAAGGGGAGGTTGTTGAGCTTGAAAATAAGCTGAGTGAAACCCGAGCAAGACAACAAACGTTGACCTTGCGTCATCAGGCGGCGGCCTCTTCCCGACAAGTTCGTCATCAGTTAGACAGTGGTAAAATTGATCAGGCAATGGCTCGCTTCGAGCAATTTGAGCGCCGTATCGATCATATGGAAGCGGAAGCAGAAGCCGTGGGTATGGGAAAACAAAAATCGCTGGATCAACAGTTTGCTGAATTAAAAGCAGACGATGAAATCAGTGCGCAGTTAGCGGCAATGAAGGTTAAAATAAATGCCAATAAAGAACAACATTAAGTGTTGGCGCACTCAACTAACCATTAAGGAAAAGTGATGGGCTCTATATTTCTTGGCATTCCACTGACTATCTTTGTACTTTTTGTGTTACCTATCTGGTTGTGGTTGCATTATAACAGCCGGAATTCCAATCAAAGCCAGTTGGATCAGAATGAAATTCAGCGTCTGGCAGAGCGTGTACAACATATGCAGGCACGAATCAAAACATTGGAAGATATTCTGGATGCAGAACATCCTGATTGGAGGCAATCATAATGTCGAATAGTAACCGTCGGAAACTGTATCGAATACCCGAAAAGGGCAAAATTAAAGGTGTTTGTGCCGGGTTGGCCTATTATTTTGATGTGCCGGTGCGCTTGATTCGTGTCATCGCGGTATTGTCACTCTTTTTTGGCCTGTTTGGTTTTGTGGTTGTCGCTTATATTGTAATGGTTTTCGTCCTTGACCCGGCACCGCCGGGTTATACTCAAGAGGACCATTTTTCAACACAAAACTTGCTGAATGAAATCGATTATCAATTGAAATCGGGAGAGATTCGTCTGCGTCAAATGGAACGTTATGTTACCTCAGAAACGTTCAGCGTTCGCAGTCGTTTCAGGCAGCTTTGATAATAATGCAGGAAAAGTTAAATGATGTAACTGGTATTGCCTGATCGTAATATTTAACACAGGATAGACATGAAACGGCTACAAAATGAATTAACTGCGCTAGTTAATCGTGGGATGGATCGCCATTTACGGCTAGCTGTAACAGGATTAAGTCGTAGTGGTAAAACAGCATTTATCACATCTTTGGTTAATCAGTTACTTAACCTCCATAGCGGCACTCGGTTGCCGCTATTTTCCGCTGTACGTGACGGTCGCTTGTTGGGTGTAAAACGGGTTCCTCAACGCGATTTAGGCGTTCCTCGTTTTACTTATGACGAAGGGTTGACCGCACTTTACGGCACACCACCTGCCTGGCCGACGCCGACACGGGGTGTCAGTGAAATCCGTCTGGCACTTCGTTACCGTTCTGAGGATTCTCTGCTGCGTCATTTTAAAGAAACCGCCACATTATATCTGGAAATTGTGGATTATCCCGGTGAATGGTTGTTAGATCTACCGATGTTGGCACAAAGCTATTCAACATGGTCACACCAGATGAATAGCTTATTGCAGGGACAAAGAGCTGAATGGGCAAAGCCTTGGCTGAAACTTTGTGAACAGTGCGATCCACTGGCACCCGCAGATGAGAATCTATTGGCTGCTATTGCTCAGACCTATACGGAATATTTGGTTAAATGCAAAGAGCAAGGGTTGCATTTTATTCAGCCGGGGAGATTTGTTCTGCCCGGTGATATGATGGGCGCTCCGGCTTTACAATTTTTTCCGTGGCCGGATATCAACCACATCACTGAGTCACAATTTGCTCAGGCAGATCAACACACCAATATCGGTATGTTGCGTCAGCGCTTTGAATATTACTGCCAGTCGGTTGTGAAAGGGTTTTATAAGGCACATTTTCTACGTTTTGATCGGCAGATTGTGCTGATAGATTGTTTACAGCCATTGAACAGTGGACCACAAGCATTTAATGATATGCGTTTGGCGTTGACACAATTAATGCAAAGTTTTCATTATGGTAAACGAACTCTCTTCCGCCGTCTGTTTTCCCCTTGCATTGATAAATTAATGTTTGCCGCCAGTAAGGCGGATCATGTTACCGCGGATCAACATGCTAATTTGGTTTCTTTACTGCAACAATTGGTTCAGGAAGCCAGACAAAATGCGGCTTTTGAAGGTATCAGCATGGATTGTGTTGGCCTGGCATCAATACGGGCGACAGAAAGTGGCATGATTGAACATAACGGTGAAAAGATTCCGGCGTTGAAGGGATATCGACTTACAGATGGTAAATCACTGACATTTTTTCCCGGTGAGGTGCCGCGGCGTTTACCTGATGATAATTTCTGGCAAAAACAGGGTTTCTCTTTCGAAGAGTTTGGCCCTTACCCGGTAGATACTGATACACCATTGCCTCATATTCGGTTAGATACCGTGCTGGAATTTTTAGTGGGAGATAAAGTGAGATGACGGAGCGATTGAAGCCAAGAATTGACTTTGAAGAACCCTTATCAGAGCCACAAGAGCCGGTTTTAAAACCCGCTCAGATTTTCGATGAAAAAGATATGGCCAATTTCTATCCTGTATCGCCAGAGCTTGAGACGGAAGAGCGCGAAGGTCAGGTAGAAGGGATAGTTAATACAGCACTGAAACCCAAACGTAGTTGCTGGCGTAAAATGGTATATAGTGCCCTGATTTTATTGGGCGTGAGCGCTGTTGCTCAGTGTGTGCAGTGGATTTATCAATCATGGCAGCAACAGGATTGGAGCGCATTAGGTACCGCGGCGGCAGGGGGCATGATTGTCTTTGCGGGTATAGGGTCTCTTGTCAGTGAGTGGCGTCGTCTTTATCGATTAAGAATGCGGTCTGAGGAGCGCGATACGGCGAAAGCGTTATTACAGCATCATGGTGTGGGTAAAGGGCGAGAATTTTGTGAGAAGTTGGCCAGTCAGGCGGGTATCGAACAGCATAACCCGGCGTTACAGCGCTGGCGGGCCGCTTTACATGATACACATAACGATCGTGAAGTGGTGGTGTTGTACAGTAAATGGGTTCAACCTGTTTTGGATGCTCAAGCCAGCGCTGAAATCAGCCGCTATGCTGCGGAATCGGCATTAATGATAGCTGTTAGCCCGTTGGCGGTTGTCGATATGGCATTTATTGCCTGGCGTAATATCCGGTTAATTAATCGAATTGCCGCTCTATATGGTATTGAACTGGGATATTTCAGTCGTATTCGGCTTTTTCGCCTTGTTCTGCTGAATATTATTTTTTCTGGTGTCTCAGAAATGGTACGGGAAGTTGGTATGGATTGGTTATCGCAGGATATCACTGCGCGTCTTTCTGCCAGAGCCGCCCAAGGGATCGGTGTAGGTTTACTGACCGCTCGGTTGGGTATTAAAGCGATGGAGTTATGCAGGCCATTACCTTGGATAGATGGTGATAAACCTAAATTAGGAGATTTCCGTCGTCAGCTAATCACTCAACTTAAGAATATCCTGCCAAATAAATCTAAGAATATAGTTGATTAAATGATATATGCTTTCATTCTATATGAAGGCACAAAATATCCAGATAACGCTAACGTTTTACGTTATTTTATTAATCTGTTTTATAATCAATTGTAGAACTTGTTTATTTTAGTGAAAGTTTCAAATGCTGTGTTATTTACGACATTGAAAAAACCTGAGTCTGGTCAATTTTTACTGACAGAATGCTTCATATGAATAATCGTAGAGAGTAGTATTTTAAAAAATTATATGTATTAGTGTAAATAAGGTCAAAACAGATGCGCTTAGAAGTTATTTGCCATGATCGAATTGGGCTTACCCGTGAATTGCTCGATCTACTGGTATTAGAAAATATTGATTTAAAAGGGATAGAAATATCCCAAATCGGCCGGATTTACCTTAATTTTTCACCAGTTGATTTCAATGTATTTCGTAAATTGATGGCGGAAATTCGCCGTATTAATGGTGTTATTGATGTTCGTACCGTCTCTTTTATGCCTTCGGAAAGAGAACACAAAGCGATGTGCGCACTGTTGGAGTCCTTGCCTGAGCCTGTTTTTTCAGTTGATCTGAAAGGCAATATTGAGCTTGCTAACTCTGCGGTGTTTAAGCTGTTTGGTGTGAGTGAGGAACAAACTTATCAAAAACCTATTGGGCAGTTTATCAGCGGTTATAACTTCTCACGTTGGTTTGAAAATAAAAATATCCAACAACGTGTGGAAAGGATAACTCTCAAAGGTCTGGACTACCTGATGGATATTACTCCCATCCAACTGATGGATGAAAAGCAGAAAATGCAGTGTGTTGGCACGGTGATTATGCTCAAATCTGCTGCCCGAATCGGGAATCAACTGAAAAAACTGACTGTTAATGATGGGAGTGAGTTTAAGAAAATTATCGCTGTTAGCCCCAAGATGACTCAAGTTATTGAGCAGGCTCGTAAAATGGCGATGCTGGATGCGCCACTGTTGTTGATTGGCGAGACAGGGACGGGCAAAGATATTCTGGCAAAAGCTTGTCATTTGCACAGCTTACGCGGAAAACAACCCTTTTTGGGGTTGAACTGTGCATCGATGCCGGATGATGTAGTAGAAAGTGAGCTGTTTGGTTATGCTGCCGGCGCTTATCCTAATGCGATTGAAGGAAAGAAAGGTTTCTTTGAGCAGGCTAATGGCGGCACAGTTCTACTGGATGAAATTGGTGAAATGTCGCCACAGATGCAAATTAAGCTACTGCGTTTTCTAAATGACGGGACTTTTCGCCGAGTAGGGGAAGAAAACGAAGTCAAAGTGAATGTCAGAGTTATCTGTGCTACACAAAAAAATCTGGTTGAATTAGTGCAGCGGGGGGAATTTCGCGAAGATCTCTATTATCGCCTTAATGTGTTGGCCATTACACTTCCTCCGTTGCGTGATCGTAAAGCGGATATTATGCCGCTGGTGGAGTATTTTATTGAGCGCTTTTCTGAAGAACAAGGGGTACTGAAACCTAAATTGTCTCCTGAGCTTCCTCATTTCCTGACGAGTTACAGTTGGCCCGGTAACGTAAGGCAGTTACAAAATGCCATCTATCGAGCGTTAACTCAGCTCGAAAATATGGAGCTGACGCCGCGGGATATACAACTGCCAGAGTTTGAAACAGAGGTATCTTTTAGTGAAGATGTGTTCAACGGCTCGCTGGATGAAATCAGTAAACGTTTTGAACGTTCAGTGTTGACGCGTCTTTATCGGCACTATCCAAGCACGCGTAAACTGGCTAAACGTCTTGGGGTATCGCATACTGCGATTGCCAATAAATTGAGAGAATATGGTCTGAGTAGCAGGAAACATGCTACTGAATATGAACCAGATGATGACGAATAAATTAATGCCCACCGGAAGTGGGCATTATATATTCCCGCCATCTTTCAAGTTGCCTCTTTGTTGGCTGCACTCGCTCACCCCGGTCACATCGTTATCTATGCTCCCGGGGATTCACTCCCTTGCCGTCGCGATGCATCTTGAAATCCATAGGGTATAAATCACGGGATTTATTTCAGTACGGCCAGTGCGCTATCGTAATCTGGCTCATTAGTGATTTCATCAACCAGTTGGCTATAAATCACATTATCGCTTTCATCAAGCACAACAACTGCACGGGCTGTGAGGCCACTCAGAGGACTGTTGCTGATGGCAACGCCATAATCTTCACTGAAAGTGCCGCCACGCAGAGTAGAGAGCATGACAACATTTGATAACCCTTCCGCGCCACAAAAACGGGATTGAGCAAAAGGCAGATCGGCGGAAATACACAGTACGACGGTATTTTCCAAATCATTCGCTGCCTGATTAAATTTACGCACTGATGCCGCGCAAACACCGGTATCGATACTTGGGAAAATATTCAGCACCTTACGCTTTCCGGCATAGTGGCTAAGAGAGACATCGGAGAGATCTTTGGCTGTCAGAGTAAAATCTTGCGCTTTTTCCCCTGATTTTGGGAACTGGCCGCTTACGGAGATATCATTGCCTTGAAATTTTACTGTTTGTGTCATAGTTTTCTTCCTCTGATAAATGAACCACGATTGCTCAGTGTAGAAGAATATTCGGCTCTTGCCCATCAAAAATAGTACTTGTGAGAGTAAAATTGTCTGATTGTGTCATCTCGACAATGGCTTATAATTTAATATTGGGATATTTATTTTATAACAGGGCAGATTATTACCTTATGCGTTATTTGAATCTGATTTCTTGTGCACTACTTATCAATAGTTCTCTTATCACCGTTTCTGCTTTTGCTGCGGAAGTTCCTGCTGGTACTCAGCTTAATGACAAGCAGGAATTGGTGCGTCATCTAAAAGACGAACCGGCGTCCTTAGACCCGATGAATGCTGTGGGTCTGACAGAAGCGCAAGTTCAGCGTGATCTGTTTGAAGGGTTAGTGAATCAGGATGCGTATGGCAAGGCCATTCCCGGCGTAGCAATAACGTGGAAAACGGTAGACAACAAAACGTGGTTTTTTACCTTGCGTTCTGATGCCCGTTGGTCAAATGGCGAGCCTGTTACTGCGACAGATTTTGTGTATAGTTGGCAGCGGTTGGTCACTCCGGCTAATACATCATCTTTTGCCTGGTTTGCCGCACTTGCAGGTATTGAAAATGCCCAGGAAATTATTGACGGCAAACTGCTACCGGCAAAACTGGGTGTTGAGGCCATTGATAAACACACCCTAAAGGTGACACTAAACCGGCCTGTGCCTTATTTTCCCAACCTGACTGCGAATTTCAGTCTCTACCCGGTAAATAAGAAAATAGTAGAAAAATATGGGAAAGAGTGGATAAAGGTTGGTCATTTGGTGGGGAATGGCGCTTTCGAATTACATGATCGAATTGTTAATGAGAAAATCGTTCTGGCACCAAACCCTTATTATTGGGATCATAAAAAAACCGTCCTGACCAAAGTCACATTTGTACCCATTAATCAGGAATCACACGCGACTAAACGCTATCTGGCGGATGATTTGGATATCACTGAATCCTTCCCGAAAAATATGTATAAAAAATTGCAACATGAATTACCCGGGCAAGTCTATACGCCGGATCAGTTAGGAACCTATTATTACGCTTTTAACACCCAACGGGCACCCACTAATGATGCCAGAGTGCGTAAAGCGCTTTCTATGGCAATTGACCGCAGAGTCATTACGGAAAAAGTCTTGGGGACAGGAGAGAAACCTGCCTGGAATTTTACGCCGGATGTGACGGCGGGTTTCCATCCTGCGCTCAGTGACATGGAACAACATACACAGGCAGAACTGGACCAACAGGCTAAGGTTTTATTACAAGCCGCTGGTTACGGGCCGAACAATCCATTGAAACTTTCTCTGCTCTATAATAATTCCGAAAACCATCAGAAAATTGCGATTGCTATTGCCTCTATGTGGAAGAAAAAACTGGGGGTGCAAGTGAGTTTGATGAATCAGGAATGGAAAACGTATATTGATAGCCGTAACACGGGCGATTTTGATGTTATTCGTGCATCTTGGGTGGGTGATTATAATGAACCTTCTACATTTCTAAGCCTGCTAACTTCAACGCATAGTGGCAATATTGCTAAATTCCATCAGGCAAATTATGACAAATTACTGCAATCTGCTAGTTTGCGAACAGATGATGACTTAAGAAACGATGACTATAACAAAGCGGAGCAAATGATTGCTGAACAGGCACCTATTGCACCGATTTATCAGTACACTAACGGCAGGTTGATAAAACCGTGGTTAAAAGGATACCCGATCACCAATCCAGAAGATGTGGCATATAGTCATACTATGTACATAATTAAGCACTAAGTAAGGAGCTGGATGTGGAAACCATTTATGGCGCATCATTGAAAGAGGCTGATGCAGTCTATGCTTGTCAGTTTGATGGTCAAGGCGGCATGACGCCGATTGATATGAATGGATTAGCCACACCAGCTCAACCTTTCTGGCAACATTTGGATTACCATAATTCCAAGAGTTATCGCTGGATAATGGACACTGATTTGTTGCCGGAAACTGTCAAAAAGGGGCTGGCAGGAGAGAGTATTAGGCCGAAAATAGTGCGTACCGGCGATGGTACGATGATTACTCTGCGAACAATTAATAGCAATAAAAGTGAACGTCCCGATCAACTGGTAACATTTCGTATTTATATTAATTCTCAGATCGTAATTTCCAGTCGTCATCGTAAAGTTCATTCGCTTGAACAGGTAGTGAGTGATTTACAAAATGGTATAGGTGCGAAAACGACCGGGCACTGGTTGGTTGAAATGGTTGATGCAATAACCGATGAAGTGGGTAATTTTATTGAAGATCTTCATGACAACCTTATTGAGCTTGAGAATATGATTCTTGAGCAACGGACACCGGGGCGGGGTGGGTTAGCTTTGCTGCGTAAGCAATTGATTATTCTGCGTCGTTATATGGCACCTCAGAGAGATGTATTTGCCCGGCTTGCGAGTGAAAAATTACTTTGGATGAGTGATGAAGATCGTTACCGAATGCAGGAAATATCTGATCGCCTGGGAAGAGAATTGGATGATTTGGATGGTTGCATTGCTCGCACAGCGATTATTTCAGATGAAATTACATCCATGATGGCGGATGCGATGAACCGTCGTACTTATACTATGTCATTACTTGCAATGATTTTTTTACCAACAACATTCCTGACCGGGTTATTTGGTGTCAACCTTGGCGGTATTCCTGGTAATGAAAACCCTCTAGGTTTTAGTATTTTTTGTTTGCTGTTATTGGGATTGATTATATTTGTTGCTTGGTGGTTAAAGCGAAGTAAATGGCTATGATAATTAAATAGTTATACCCAATGGATTTCAAGATGGATCGCGACGGCAAGGGAGAGAATCCCCGGGAGCATAGGTAACTATGTGACCGGGGTGAGCGAGTGCGGCCAACAAAGAGGCAACTTGAAAGATAACGGGTATATTTGGAGAGATAAAACACGACTGTGGGAAAGTGTTACGAAAATCAGTTCTTAATTTGAGATATATCAATATTCACCAGACGTCATTGAGGCATGATAGCTCTCGCAGGTGAAAACAACGTTAAGCGATGAACGTTGTTCTCCGTAATTGTAGTTTTTCTCACATAAGTCTTTATATACCCAATGGATTTCAAGATGCATCGCGGCGGCAAGGGAACGAATCCCCGGGAGCATAGATAACTATGTGACCGGGGTGAGAGAGTGCAGCCAACAAAGAGGCAACTTGAAAGATGACGGGTATACAGAATAATTGCCCATTCTTGTGCCGATATTATTTTATAATGTCGGCTTTTTTTATTTTTCATTGTTGTTGTAGGAAAATAAATAAAAATCAAGGCGAAAGAGAATAAGAAATTAACGCTCTGAAATATATCCAGAGCGGTGTGATTAAGAGCCTGCTATTGGGATAGGCAGTAAGAATAACTATTTGACTTCAATAACATCCAATCGTTCTGATTGATAATCGGGTTGATCTTCCATATCACTGGCGGGTTGTATTGGTAATTCTTCGCGGTCAAAGGCGAGATCACCACCATCAATCACTTCGCTGCCGTGAGTGATATTTTTGAAATCGAATAGATTAAAATCGCTGAGATGCGATGGAACGACATTTTGTACCGCACGAAACATAGTTTCAATTCTGCCCGGATAACGCTTATCCCATTCCCGTAACATATCCTTGATAACCTGACGTTGCAGGTTGGGTTGTGAACCACAGAGATTACAAGGAATGATCGGGAATGCTTTGGCGGTTGCATAGCGCTCAATATCTTTCTCACGGCAATAAGCGAGAGGGCGAATAACAACATGTTTACCATCATCACTCATCAACTTTGGCGGCATACCTTTTAGTTTGCCGCCATAAAACATATTGAGAAATAGGGTTTGCAAAATATCATCGCGGTGATGGCCTAATGCAATTTTCGTTGCGCCCAACTCAGTGGCTGTGCGATATAAAATGCCACGGCGCAGACGGGAGCAGAGTGAACAAGTTGTTTTACCTTCGGGTATTTTTTCTTTCACTATGCCATAAGTGTTTTCTTCGACAATTTTATATTCGACACCCAGTTCATCCAGATAAGCGGGAAGAATATGCTCAGGAAAACCGGGTTGTTTCTGATCCAGATTAACTGCAACAAGTGAAAAATTAACCGGAGCACTTTTTTGCAGATTTTGCAGGATAGAGAGCAGGGTATAGCTGTCTTTACCACCAGAAAGGCAGACCATAATGCGATCGCCTTCCTCAATCATATTGAAATCAGCGATTGCTTGACCGACATCACGGCGTAAACGCTTCTGTAATTTGTTCAGGTTATATTGTTGTTTCTGATCCACCACGGACACTCTGTAGATAATGTTTAAATGGGATTTAGGCGGTGGAGTATACCATTTTTATGACCTTACACCTTAAAAGAGTTTGTGATAGATTCCGCTTATTTTTACCTGTTAATGCTAATCAATTGATGGTTTTTTCTGTTGTCGAAGATGAAGAGTGCGCATACTCTGGATTCTATTGGTAGCCGGTGTCAGAATGGAGATGAAAATCAGATTGCAGTGCTGCAATTTAATCATGGTCTGACTGTTATTTATATTGATCCTCTTGATTTAGTACAATGAATAATGTTTTTGAATTAAGACTATTATTGTTGCTGTAAAAAATAATGCTCCACCTATATAAGTGGTAATGATACATGTTTTCATCCAATGCGTTAAACTGGAGGGTAGATTTTGAATAAAGTCATAAGATTCTTGGGGCATATACTTACTATCAGGTCTATTTATTCTTATTCTTTTCCCCGTTAATAACTTATAGAAAAATACGGCAGGATGAATCTGACCGTGAATACCCATAAAATGCCCAATGTATGCTCCTGATGATAAACAAAATCCTTTTTCCATATATAAATCAATAATTTTATCCATCTTTTTTTGATTTATTTTGTAAATAACTGCTGATATAATGAAAAAACCAATAAAAGAAAAGCAAGAAATAAGTAAAATAATAAAAGTGACTCTGTTCATATTAAAATCTCATTGAATGTCCAGTATAGTCAAGCGTATTCTCTAAATAGAAATGTTATCATTGTTATGAAGAAGAATACACCACTTATATTAATGGTGATGAAATATATTTTTATCCAATGAGTTAAACTGGAAGGTAAACTTTGAATAAAGTCATAAGATTCTTGATACATATATTTGCTATCCTTTTCATTGATTCTCATTCTTCTTCCAGTGAGTAGCATATAGAAAAATATCGCAACCTGATACTGACCATAAACACCCAAAAAACGGCCCAACTTTACGCCTGCTGATAAATAAAGTCCTTTTCCTATATATGATTCAATAATTTTATCCATTTTACTTTGGTTTATTTTGTAAATAGTTATTGATATAATGAAAAAAAAGAAGAGAAAAATAACGGAAATGATGGTTATTAGGTCTAATATGCTCATAAAAAATGCTCTATAAATATATCCGCGAAAAATCCCATAGTCCTCTCTAATCCATAGCATAGCTAGCTAAGTGTTTTCCTAAAAAAATCTTAATTAAAAATAGCTCATTTTTGCTCGTCCTGACATATATAGTACAGATTCTGTGTATAATTCAATGGTTTTATTGATGTTGCGCTGATTTATCTTGTAAATAGCTATTGATATTAGGTTTAGCACGATTAATAATACTTTTGAATTAAGATTATTATTGTTGATATGAGAAAAAATGCTGTGCCTATATAAGTGGTAATGGTACATATTTTCATCCAATGCGTTAAACTGGAGGGTAGATTTTGAATAAAGTTATAAGATTCTTGGTGCATATATTTACTATCAGGCTGATTTATCTTCATTTTTTTTCCAGTTAACAGCCTGTAGAAGAACAAAACGACGTGAATCTGATCACGCATCCTTCCGAAGCGTTGTATTATTATTCCTGTTGGTAAATAAAGTCCTTCTTCTATATATAATTCAATAATTTGATTCATCTTTTTTTGATTTATTTTGTAAATGGCTATTGATATAATAAGAAAAATGTTAGAAGAGATAAAAGAAATAACTAAGATGATAAAAGTGATTCTATTCATATTAAAATCCCATTGAATATCTAGTATGGTTAAGCGTATTTTTCAAGCAGGTATATTGCCATTGATATAGACAAGGATACAAGGCTTATATTGATAGTGATGAAATATATTTTTATCCAGTGGGTTAAATTGGAGGGTAAATTTTGAATGAAATCATAAGATTCTTGGGGCATATATTTACTACCAGGCTCATTTATTCTTATTCTTTTTCCTGTCAATAACTTATAGAAAAATACGGCAGGATGAATTTGACCACGAATACCCATAGAATGACCAATGTATGCTGCTGATGATAAGCAAAAACCTTTTTCCATATATAAATCAATAATTTTATCCATCTTTTTTTGATTTATTTTGTAAATGGCTATTGATATAATGAGAAAAAGATTGAAAGAGGTATAAGAAATAACCAAGATGATGAAAGTGACTCTGTTCATATTAAAATTCCATTGAGTGTTTAGTATGGTTAAGCGTATTTTTCAAATAAGAACATTGCCATTGATATAAAGAGGAATATCCCACCTATATTGATGGTAATGAAATATATTTTTATCCAGTGGGTCAAATTGGAGGGTAAGTTTTGAATGAAATCATAAGATTCTTGGGGCATATATTTACTATCAGGTCTATTTATCCTCATTCTTTTTCCAGTTAACAACATGTAGAAAAACGTAGCAACCTGAAACTGACCATAAACACCTAGGAAACGACCAATATTTACGCCTGTTGATAAACAAAGTCCTTTTCCTATATATAATTCAATAATTTCATCCATCTTTTTTTGGTTTATTTTATAAATAGCTATTGATACAACTAAGAGAATAATAAATAAAATATAAAAAATAAGCATGATGACAATAGTTGATCTGTTCATGTTAATTTCCTATTGCCTTTATGTATTCGTTAAACACTTATATAACAAGATAAGTATACTACTTAAGATGAATGAGAATATAGCAGTAGAAAATAAATAATAATAGATAATCATTATTGAGGCAAGTTTTTTAGGTATACTCTTTGCGAATTCATATGCTTCTTGCGGTATGGAGTTACCTATAAGAGCACGAGATATTATAGTCTTTTTTCTAGTTATTGTCTGGTAGAAGAAACATGATAGATAATAACTGCCATAAAAGCCAGAAAACGATATTACATATATAATTTGTGGTATGAAAAAACCATTTTGTATATATTCATCTCTGATCTCTGTGAAGGATTTTTTATTTATTCCATAAAGAACGAATAAAGATAATAACAAAAACATACTAACTAAAAATAAAGAAAGCATGATAAAGTTAACTGTGTTAATTAAGATATTCATATTATTCACTTACTATTTTATCGATTAAGAAATCTCCTGCTTTGCTTCCGGCAACTCCACCTACTACACTGCCGACAGCCACACATATCCATTTAGCACAATGAATAATGTTTTGGAATTAAGATTATTATTGTTGGTATGAGAGAAAATGCTGCACCTATATAAGTGGTAATGATACATATTTTCATCCAATGCGTTAAACTGGAGGGTAGACTTTGAATAAAGTTATAAGATTCTTGGTGCATATATTTACTGTCAGGCTGATTTATCTTCATTTTTTTTCCAGTTAACAGCCTGTAGAAGAACAAAACGACGTGAATCTGATCACGCATCCTTCCGAAGCGTTGTATTATTATGCCTGTTGGTAAATAAAGTCCTTCTTCTATATATAATTCAATAATTTTATCCATCTTTTTTTGATTTATTTTGTAAATAGCTGCTGATATAATGAAAAAACCAATAAAAGAAGAGCAAGAAATAAGTAAAATGATAAAAATGACTCTATTCATATTAAAATCCCATTGAATGTCCAGTATAGTTAAAAATATTCTCTAAATAGAAATGTTATCATTATTATGAAGAAGAACATACCACCTATATTAATGGTGATAAAATATATCTTTATCCAGTGGGTTAAATTGGAGGGTAAATTTTGAATGAAATTATAAGATTCTTTAGGCATATATTTACTATCAGGTCTATTTATTCTTATTCTTTTTCCTGTCAATAGTTTATAGAAAAATATGGCAGGATAAATCTGACCACGAATACCCATCAAATGACCCATGTATGCTGCTGTTGATAAGCAAAAACCTTTTTCCATATATAATTCAATAATTTGATTCATCTTTTTTTGATTTATTTTGTAAATGGCTATTGATATAATAAGAAAAATGTTAGAAGAGATAAAAGAAATAACCAAGATGATAAAAGTTATTCTATTCATATTAAAGTCCCATTGAAGATTCAACAATAAGTTCAAAGAGCCATTCTCCACCTTTACTACCGGCATAACCACCAGCAAGACCGCCGCCCATTATGCAAAGTCCGGCAGTTAAGCCATCAGTTACAGCTCCAAGAGCAACACATGCTGTGCCTGCTGCAATTCCGCCGTAATATCCTCCCCAAAAGCCCAGGCTTGTCCGACCAGAAAATTTACTATATTCTTTGATAGCTACTTTTTCACATTGTCCTGTTTGTCCATAATTACAGGCATCAATAACCTGCCCGGTGGTATCGATAAAATCCAGACCAATAGCAACTCGGCCGCCATATTTCATCCATTTAACCATTTTAGCACTGCGGGTGATTATATGACTATATCCCTTTATCGCGCCAATCCCTGCTTTATCCCATTGGTGAGCAATGGCTTTGGTTGATAACTTTAACGCATGTTTTAAATTAGGATGTTGGTCGATTTTCAAAGAGAGTCGGCCAAATTTATTTAATAATCCCTTTAAGTTACCCATAATCAACTGTCTTTCTATATAAAACTCGTGACTGATAAATTTTCGGTTTAGCCCATTTAACCGATATTCTTTTTCATAAAGCTTCTGTAACTTTGACAGATTTTTTTTGATTTGGGAGAAATAAGTGTCACCCATTGATGATGCGGTGCCAACTAAGGTTCCTCCCTGATCCAGTACATAGTGAAATAGGCCAAAATGACGATGCAAAAATGCTGCGGATTCACCAGGCAGAGCTGAAACGGATTGGTTGACTTCATACTGAGATTGTTTCAATAGCTGTATGAGATGTGGGGGATTATAAGAGTCTGGATCTGCCACCAGCAGAATTTGCCCCGGTTTCAGGAATCGGTAATTTGAATTTAATTCCATAAAATAGCGGGCCGCTTCGCTATTTGAATGGCTGAATAACAGACTTGCTTGAAAGCTCAATCCTCCGGGTTGCTGTACAACACAGAAACCGGGTTGTATGTTTCTTTTCATAAATACTCTATTTGTTCCCGTAGTAGCTGCTAACATGCTGGCCCAACGTTAGGCAACATAACTTTTTGATAGCTTCATGGGCATAACTTAATCAGATAATCGGATTATTTTCAACATGTAATAAATGGGTTTTTAATCTCTACAGAGTGAGAATTTATAGGGAGTCGGTGATGTGTAAATTGAATCTGATTTTGTCGGTTGATATTGATTAATTTGCGGTTTTTTCTTTGCTAAAGGATAGTAATAGTGAGCGTAATTTGTTTATATATTTGGTCTGACTACGAGTCTTCAATATTTACATTTATATAAGGTAATTAACAATTTGTTACAATTTTCTTATGAAAATTACAATTATTCTATTGAAATCAAAGGGAAATAACTCAGAATGAGAGGCAGAATATAAGGTAAATTAAGTAGGTGTAGCTATGGCAAATATGATTTATGTGACGATAAAAGGTGAATCTCAGGGGCTTATTTCTCAAGGATGTTCGACTTTAGATTCTATTGGTAATCGGTATCAGCATGGACATGAAAATCAAATTATGGTGTTGCAATTCAATCATGGTTTGACAGTTGCTCAGAATGTTAATTATCAGCCAGTAAACTTCATTAAACTATTAGATAAATCTTCCCCATTGTTAATGATAGCGGCAGCTAATCATGAAAGACTGGAGTTGACATTTGATATTTATCGGACTTCTCAAATAGGTTCACAGGAACTTTTTTATTCCATATTGCTCACCGGGGCAAAGATTTGTGATTTAAATGTTAATTGTCCGCATGTTATTAATGATAATAACGGCCAGCCGGAAGAAGTTATTTCAGTTCAGTATGTTAATATTACTTGTCGGCATCATATGGCGGGAACATCAGGATATTGCATTTGGGATGAGATGGTTTATTGATAAATACAATTTATACGCTTAGTTTTCATTTAATAGCTAAGCGTGTTTTTAAAAGTAACTACATCGCCATTGATATAAAGAAGAATGCCCATACCATATTAATGGTAATGAAATATAATTTTATTTAGTGAATTAATTTGGGAGATAAGCTTTGAATAAGGTTATAAGATTCTTGATACATATATTTGCTATCCTTTTCATTGATTCTCATTCTTCTTCCAGTGAGTAGCATATAGAAAAATATCGCAACCTGATACTGACCATAAACACCCAAAAAACGGCCCAACTTTACGCCTGCTGATAAATAAAGTCCTTTTCCTATATATGATTCAATAATTTTATCCATTTTACTTTGGTTTGTTTTGTAAATAGTTATTGATATAATGAAAAAAAAGAAGAGAAAAATAACGGAAATGATGGTTATTAGGTCTAATATTTTCATAATAAATGCTCTATAAATAGATCTGCGAAAAATCCCATAGTCTTCTCTAATCCATAGCATAGCTAGCTAAGTGTTTTCCTAAAAAAATCTTAATTAAAAATAGCTCATTTTTGCTCGTCCTGACATATATAGTACAGTTTTTGTGTATAATTCAATGATTTTATCTGTTTTTTTATTTATTTTGAAAATGACTATAAATATAATCATAAAAATAGATAATGAAATATGCGAAATAAAAAAATGATGTGTTTTACTCTGCTATTATTAATATTAAATATAAATTTTTAGTCTTTCAGGTGTATTTTAAATATAAAACAAATATCATTCCAATAGAGAAGGATAATATGCTGATAGAGGTGGTTAAAATATAGGGTTTTAACCAGTTTGTCATATTTTTCGGTAATTTCTGGATAAAGTCGTAGGACTCTTTATACATATATTTACTATTCTTTTCATTGATTCTCATTCTTTTTCCAATTAGTAATTGGTAAAAGAACATAGCAACTTGAAATTGACCATAAACACCTAAAAAACGACCTAGCTTTACGCCTGCTGATAAATAAAGTCCTTTTCCTATATATGATTCAATAATTTCATCCATCTTACTCTGATTTATTTTGTAAATAATGATTGACACAACTAAAAAAACAAGAAATAAAAGATAAAGGATAATCATAATGATAAGGGTTAATCTGTTCATGTTAATTTCCTATTGGCTTTATGTATTCGTTAAACATTTGTATAACAAGATAAGTATACTACTTAAGATGAATGAAAATATAGCAGTGGAAAATAAATAATAATAGATAATCATTATTGAGGCAAGTTTTTTAGGTATACTCTTTGTGAACTCATATGCTTCTTGTGGTATAGAATTACCTATAAGAGTACGAGATATTATAGTCTTTCTTCTAGTTATTGCCTGGTAGAAGAAACATGATAGATAATAACTACCATAAAAGCCAGAAAACGATATTACATATATAATTTGTGGTATGAAAAAACCATTTTGTATATATTCGTCTCTGATTTCTTCGAAGGATTTTTTATTTATTCCATAAAAAGCGAATAAAAATAGTAACAAAAACATACTAACTAAAAATAAAGAAAGCATGATAAAGTTAACTGTATTAATTAAGATATTCATATTATTCACTTACTATTTTATCGGTTAAAAAATTTTCTTCTGTGCTTCCGGCAGCTCCACCTACGACACTGCCGACAGTCACACATATCCATTTAGCACGATTAATAATACTTTTGAATTAAGATTATTATTGTTGATATGAGAGCAAATGCCGCACCTATATAAGTGATAATGATACATATTTTCATCCAATGCGTTAAACTGAAGGGTAGATTTTGAATAAAGTAATAAGATTCTTGGTGCATGTATTTACTATCAGGCTGATTTATCTTCATTTTTTTTCCAGTTAACAGCATGTAGAAGAACAAAACGACGTGAATCTGATCACGCATCCTTCCGAAGCGTTGTATTATTATGCCTGTTGGTAAATAAAGTCCTTCTTCTATATATAATTCAATAATTTTATCCATCTTTTTTTGATTTATTTTATAAATGGCTATTGATATAACCAAAAATAAAAGAGATAAGAAAAGACATATTGTCATTATCAAATCTAATATGATCATAGTTAATTTCCTATAAAAAATCTACAGTAAATTCCGCAGTTTTCTCAAATCCATAGTTACCTATAGCCTTCCTGGCTACGTGTTCTTCTAAAAAATTCTTAATTAAAAAACGGTAAGATATATTTATCATATGTAAGAAATACTATTCCAATAGCGAAAGATAATAAACTGATTAAGAGATAATAACAACAAGAGGAATTACTCTGTGTATATTCATATCTAAAAAATACTCAATAGCAGATTTACCCATTACATTTTTCATTTTTATTCTTAATTTGATCTCCGAATTTTAGTGCGTATTTTAAGTTGAATTCAGTTAAAAATATAAGAGTATTTATGACGTAAAGCCGTTACTGTTGATATAAAGAAGGATATAAAACTTATATTAATGGTGATGAAATATATTTTTATCCAGTGGGTCAAATTGGAGGGTAAGTTTTGAATGAAATCATAAGATTCTTGTGGCATATATTTACTACCAGGCTCATTTATCCTTATTCTTTTCCCTGTTAATAACTTATAGAAAAATACGGCAGGATGAATCTGACCATGAATACCCATAGAATGACCAATGTATGCTGCTGATGATAAGCAAAAACCTTTTTCCATATATAAATCAATAATTTTATCCATCTTTTTTTGATTTATTTTGTAAATGGCTATTGATATAATGAGAAAAAGATTGAAAGAGATATAAGAAATAACCAAGATGATAAAAGTAACTCTATTCATATTAAAACCTCATTGAATGTCCAGTATAGTTAAGCGTATTCTATAAATAGAAATGTTATCATTGTTATGAAGAAGAATACACCACTTATATTAATGGTGATGAAATATATCTTTATCCAATGAGTTAAACTGGAAGGTAGGTTTTGAATAAAGTTATAAGATTCTTGATACATATATTTGCTATCCTTTTCATTGATTCTCATTCTTCTTCCAGTGAGTAGCATATAGAAAAATATCGCAACCTGATACTGACCATAAACACCTAAAAAACGGCCCAACTTTACGCCTGCTGATAAATAAAGTCCTTTTCCTATATATGATTCAATAATTTTATCCATTTTACTTTGGTTTATTTTGTAAATAGTTATTGATATAATGAAAAAAAAGAAGAGAAAAATAACGGAAATAACGAAAATGATGGTTATTAGGTCTAATATGTTCATAATAAATGCTCTATAAATAGATCTGCGAAAAATCCCATAGCCTTCTCTAATCCATAACTACTTATAGCACCACCAGCTAAACCACCACCAACCATGTAAAGTCCGGCAACTAAACCTCCTGTTGCAGCTCCAAGAGCAACACATGCTGTACCTGCCGCCATACTGCTATAAGTTCCTCCGATTATCCCACCACCCGTTCTACCAACAAATTTACTATATTCCTTAATTGTCACTTTTTCACATTTTCCTGCTTGCCCATAATTACAGGCATCAATAACCTGCCCGGTGGTATCAACAAAATCCAGACCAATGGCAACCCGGCCACCATATTTCATCCATTTAATCATTTTTTCACTTTGTAAAATTGTTTGACTATATCCCTTTATTGCGCCAATCCCTGCTTTATCCCATTGGTGAGCAATGGCTTTGGTTGATAACTTTAGCGCGTGTTTTAAATTAGGATGTTGGTCGATTTTCAAAGAGAGTCGGCCAACTTTATTTAATAATCTCTTTAAGTTACCCATAATTCAGTTGTCTTTCTACATAAAACTCGGTACTGATAAATTTTCGGTTTAGCCCATTTAACCGATATTCTTTTTGATAAAGCTTCTGTAACTTTGACAGATTTTTTTTGATTTGGGAAAAATAAGTGTCACCCATTGATGATGCGGTACCAACTAAGGTTCCTCCCTGATCCAGTACATAGTGAAACAGGCCAAAATGACGATGCAAAAACTCAGCATATTCATTAGGCAGAGCTGAAACGGATTGGTTGACTTCATACTGAGATTGTTTCAATAGCTGTATGAGATGCGGGGGATTATAAGAGTCTGGATCTGCCACCAGCAGAATTTGTCCCGGTTTCAGGAATCGGTAATTTGAATTTAATTCCATAAAATAGCGGGCCGCTTCGCTATTTGAATGGCTGAATAACAGACTTGCTTGAAAGCTCAATCCTCCGGGTTGCTGTACAACACAGAAACCGGGTTGTATGTTTCTTTTCATAAATACTCTATTTGTTCCCGTAGTAGCTGCTAACATGCTGGCCCAACGTTAGGAAACATAACTTTTTGGTAGCTTCATGGGCATAACTTAATCAGATAATCGGATTATTTTCAACATATAATAAATGGGTTTCTAATCTCTACAGAATGAGAATTTATAGGGAGTAGGTGATGTATAAATTCAATCTGATTTTGTCGGTTGATATTGATTAATTTGCGGTTTTTTCTTTGCTAAAGGATAGCAATAGTGAGCGTAATTTGTTTATATATTTGGTCTGACTACGAGTCTTCAATATTTACATTTATATAAGGTAATTAACAATTTGTTACAATTTTCTTATGAAAATTACAATTATTTTATTGAAATCAAAGGGAAATAACTCAGAATGAGAGGCAGAATATAAGGTAAATTAAGTAGGTATAGCTATGGCAAATATGATTTATGTGACGATAAAAGGTGAATCTCAGGGGCTTATTTCTCAAGGATGTTCGACTTTAGATTCTATTGGTAATCGGTATCAGCATGGACATGAAAATCAAATTATGGTGTTGCAATTCAATCATGGTCTGACAGTTGCTCAAAATGTTAATTATCAGCCGGTAAACTTCATTAAACTATTAGATAAATCTTCCCCATTGTTAATGATAGCGGCAGCTAATCATGAAAGACTGGAGTTGACATTTGATATTTATCGGACTTCTCAAATAGGATCACAGGAACTTTTTTATTCCATCTTGCTCACCGGGGCAAAAATTTGTGATTTAAATGTTAATTGTCCACATGTTATTAATGATAATAACGGCCAGCCGGAGGAAGTTATTTCAGTTCAGTATGTTAATATTACTTGTCGGCATCATATGGCGGGAACATCAGGATATTGCATTTGGGATGAGATGGTTTATTGATAAATACAGTTTATACGCTTAGTTTTCATTTAATAGCTAAGCGTGTTTTTAAAAGTAAGTACTATAATCACCCGCCATGTAAATTCCAGCAGCTAATCCTTCAATTGCCGCTCCAAGAGCAACATATGTTGACTCGACGTTAGGCAACATAACTTCCTTATCGTTTCGTCATCATCATGGTTTAATCAAATGATAAGATTATTTTTAGCTTATAAATGTACACGTTTTTAATTCTACCGCGCTATGCTCTCTTAGAAATCCTAAAGGGGGTCATGCGAATGATTCTGATCTAAATCTCAAAGCTGGAACCTATCGTTAGCACTTTTCCATATTCTCTGTAAAATCTGTTCAACGATTTTCCTGCCTGAGCGGTACCTCTTAAGCGGGGATAAATAAGGTTTGAATTGGATTTAAGGAACGAAATATATCAATTTTGTTACGTTACACCTTAAAGCGTTTGTGATAAATTCAATCCGTTTTTGTCTATTAATATTGGTCGATTTGTTGTTTCTACTATAGAGAGTAAGGATATGAATGGATTTGCATATTTAGCAATGGCAATTGTTGCTGAGGTTATCGCAACGGCTTCATTAAAAGCCTCCGATGGGTTTAGTAAATTATTCCCTTCTATACTGGTCATTGTTGGATACGGCATCGCTTTCTGGGGGTTATCTCAGGTGGTCAAAGTTGTGCCATTAGGAATTGCTTACGCCATATGGTCTGGCTTGGGTATTGTGCTGGTTTCTGTTGCCGCGATATTTTTATATCAACAGAAGCTGGATTGGGCGGCTATTTTAGGTATGGCTCTTATTGTTGCCGGTGTAATGGTAATAAATCTGCTTTCTAACAGCAGTGCACATTAATTAACAATTAACGGTGCTTCTGTTTTCCCTGAATCGTTTTCTGGAGAAGAAATATGTTAAACGCCAGTAATAAGAAAGGATTTCAGACAGTGTTATTAGGAGTACTCTTTAGTATTACTGTATTAGCTGGTTGTAGTCGCCAGGCAGGGAAAACAGCTAGCCAATATCAGGGGGTACAATACTTTCAACCGGAGAATTCTCAACCGGAAGTTGCTCTTAGGGATAATGCCAGAGCAATCTGTTCTTATGTCGGTGGTATGCCTGCATTAGCAATACAATTAAATGGTGCGCAAATACCTGTTTGCCAATTGGCAAATGGTAAGCGTTGTGATGAAAGGGCGTTATTGCAAGGTTCTTGTGCATCAAGTTGAAAGGTGAGATAGAAATCAAGCAACTAATATGAGCAGGAACATGCCGTTCGGATATCCGGTTATTAGGAGCCTTGGGCATGATTCTGTGAGTATATTTGATTCATCAGACAATCATTTTCAACTATCTAAGTTGGAAATTATTTACGGCTAAAAAATTGACTGATTAATACTAATACAGCAGCAACTAGGTAAGCAGCAAAAATACCGACCAGCCATTGTGGCATCTCTAATGTCAGGAATTGCCACTGTCTTACTGAACAATCACCTGTAGCTTCGAATACAGCAGGAAGCCATTGGTTTAACGCCAACCATGCAGGGAAGTTGACGAAGAAATCACAGGTATTAAATGGAGAAGGGTGCAACAGTATCATTGTATGTTCCCATGCGAGTTGCAGGCCACTCCAGGCACTGTAGATCCACAAAATAATAGCCAGCCAGCGTAACGGCGTTTTTGGTGCGATTGTACCCAATACCCCGGCACCTAATACACCAAACAGAGCAACACGTTCATAAATACACATCACGCAGGGTTGTAATTTCATCACATGCTGAAAGTATAATGCCGAGCCTTCCAGTATCAGGGCCGTCAAGGTCATTAACAGCCATGCGCTTCGTCCTTGAGAACAGTGGTGTAAAAATCGCATCATTTCCGTTTTTCCATGCAGATTAAGATAAATAATTGAGCGCCTATTTTGCCGACTTACAGCTAACAAAAAAAGTCAATTAAGGTAAATCTAGCTTTTTCGCGGAAAAATAATACCGTACTGAGCGTTATCATTGCTCAATACGGTATTGGTTGATTAATGCGATAAAATGAATTATTGCCGGTTATGGTAAAGCAATTAAGCCCCAATGAACCATCATGTCAGTGACGGGAATTAGCAGAAATTCTACACACAGCAAACCGACCAGCGTCATGACAATGGTATAAGGCAATGCCATGATCACCATGCGGCCATAAGATAAACGAATTAATGGCGATAATGCCGAAGTCAACAGGAACAAAAATGCGGCTTGTCCATTAGGTGTTGCAACGGAAGGCAGGTTAGTGCCGGTATTAATCGCAACAGCCAGATATTCAAATTGTTTATGTGAAATTAGCCCCTCTTGCAGAGCGGCTCTCGCTTCATTGATATAAACCGTACCGACAAACACGTTATCTGATACTGATGAAAGCAGGCCGTTAAACAGATAGAACAGGGAAAGTTGAGAAGTTTCAGAAACCTGTAATACGAACTGAATAAATGGCGTAAACAGTTGCTGGTCAACGATGACTGCAACGATAGAAAAAAATACAGTCAGTAATGCCGTGAATGGTAGTGCCTCTTCAAATGCTTTACCCAGTGCATGTTCTTCGGTAATACCGCAGAACGACGTGGTTAGAATGATAACTGAAAGGCCGATCAGACCAACTTCTGCCAGATGAAATGCCAGCGCAACAATGAGCCATATACCTATCAACGCTTGAGCAATAAGTTGCGCTTTTTCTTTAGGTGTTCGTTTTGCGCTGGTTTTTTTATCATAATCTTCTAATACCTGTCGGACACGTTCTGGCAATTCTGCACCATAACCGAACAGCTTAAAGTGTTCGACCAGAAAACAGACTAACAGCCCGCAAATAAAGACAGGTAAGGTAACCGGAGCCATGCGCATAAAGAAGGTGACAAAATCCCAATTAACGTTTTTGGCGATAATCAGATTTTGTGGTTCTCCTACCATTGTCATCACGCCGCCGAGGGCAGTACCTAAACCGGCATGCATCATCAGACTGCGTAAAAAAGCACGAAATTGTTCGAGAGTTTGTTTCTTTTTTGCTGTGTCAATGTGATTGTCATGTTTAGAATTAATTACATCATGTTGATCGGTAATAAAGTTGTTGTAGATGGAATAGAAGCCAAGGGAGACACTAATAACCACTGCAATAACTGTCAGGGCATCAAGAAATGCTGATAGAAATGCGCTAGCCAGACAAAATGCCAAGGCAAGCATACGCTTAGATTTTATGGAGAGCAGGAGTTTAGTGAAAGCGAATAAGAGTAATTGCTTCATAAAGTAAATTCCCGCCACCATAAATATCAGCAACAGGATGACTTCCAAATTATTAGCAATTTCATGACCAACTTGTTGAGGCGAGGTCATGCCGATGATGACCGCTTCAATTGCCAACAGGCCACCCGGTTGTAACGGGTAACATTTAAGTGCCATTGCTAAAGTAAAGATAAATTCAATAACAAGCAGCCAGCCTGCGACAAATGGGTTAATAAAGAAAAATATCAATGGGTTGGTGATGAGAAAGATGATGATAGCTAGCTTATACCAATCTGGCGAGTTGCCGAGAAAGTTTTTTGCTGCTGTTTTTAGGATATTGGTTTCCATTGCAATTAAAGTTCCTCTAAATTCGTAAGATCGTGTTCTTTAAACAATAATACGCTTTAAAGCGGAATATTTTAAGGGAAATGAGGAATAGTTTAAGCATGAGTACGCTTTTTTTATGACCGTCTTTACGCTTTCTAGACTACATAGCTATATTGAAGTTGCGTATTCTGATATAATTTCATCTATTATTAGTTGAAAAAATCACGTTGGAATAACAAAAATATGGTCATTAAGGCTCAAAGTCCCGCAGGTTTTGCGGAAGAGTATATTATTGAGAGTATATGGAACGGCCGTTTTCCTCCTGGCTCCATTCTTCCGGCAGAACGTGAATTATCTGAGTTAATTGGTGTGACAAGGACCACCCTGCGTGAGGTATTGCAACGTTTGGCACGCGATGGATGGTTAACTATTCAGCATGGCAAACCAACAAAAGTGAATAATTTTTGGGAAACATCGGGTCTTAATATCTTAGAGACTCTGGCCCGTCTTGATCACGATCGCGTTCCTGAATTGATTGATAACCTACTGGCGGTAAGAACGAATATTGCGGCGATATTTATTCGCACAGCTTTTAGGCATAATCCGGGTAAGTCATTGGAAGTACTGGCAGAAAAAGAGCAGGTGGAAGATAACTCAGAGTCATTTAGTGCGTTAGATTATGATATTTTCCGCGGTCTGGCTTTTGCTTCAGGTAATCCAATTTACGGCCTTATTATCAATGGGTTGAAAGGGCTATATACCCGTATAGGGCGTTATTACTTCTCTAATCCTGAGGCGCGTAAATTGGCGCTGAATTTTTATCAGCAACTGGTGATATTATGCCGCGATAAATCCTACGATAATGTCATGGAATGTGTACGTAACTATGGTAAAGAGAGCGGTGTCATTTGGCACAGTATGCAAAGTACGATGCCAAATGATTTATCTGAATTGTCGCTGATATCTCGTTAGTATTTTACCTAATTTCTGGCCTTATCCGATCTAGTTAGTTTCAAATCAAAATTATTTTGAATTGGCCCGGTACGGAGCATTCTGTATCGGGTGTTTTGTTTCTTTTTTCTCACTCAATCTCAAGCCAATCGTTAATATCTCTATTTCAGAGTATTATTCTGAATTTATGGCTTTTATTTGGATTTTTATTTCGATTAATTGATGGTTATTGGTATCTTGTGGTTGTTTAATTGATTCGTTTTTTTCGCTGAAAAACTCAGAATAATGACTTGATATGAAATAATTAGCATGCGGTTCATATCGTGATTATTATCTTAATTTTATGATTTTAATATTAATTTTTATAATTTGGTTATGTATGAGTCACAAATGAATCTGTTACGTAAATGTAATTTAATTGTGACCTAAATCATAAATGTAGATTATTGACGTGACCGATGATTGTTCTATATTGGTTTTTTATAAACAGCATATTATGCTTGCTTAAAATTTTAAATCGTCCGAGGGCTATGATGAAAATCCTTGTTTTAGGTAGTGGTGTTATTGGTGTAACCAGTGCCTGGTATTTGGTACAGCAAGGTCATGAAGTCACTGTCATTGATCGTCAGGGAAGTGCTGCTGAGGAAACCAGTGCCGCTAATGCCGGGCAGATCTCGCCGGGATACGCGACCCCGTGGGGAGCGCCGGGTATTCCATTGAAAGCCATTAAATGGATGTTTCAACGCCATGCTCCATTGGCTATTCGTCCTGATGGATCGCTGTTTCAGTTACGCTGGATGTGGCAGATGTTGCGTAATTGCGATGCCAGTCACTATGCGATAAATAAAAGCCGGATGGTACGACTGGCAGAGTACAGTCGCGACTGTATCAGGCAGTTGAGGGCAGATACGGGTATTCAGTATGAAGGGCGTCAAGGTGGCACGCTTCAGTTATTTCGTACTCATAAGCAGTTTGATAATGCCGTGAATGACATAGCTGTTCTTGAGCAGGAAGGTGTTCCTTACAATTTATTAACGGCGGATAAATTGGCGACAGTAGAGCCGGCGTTAGCGCATGTCGCTCACAAATTGACAGGGGGCTTGCAATTACCGAACGACGAAACGGGTGATTGCCAGCTTTTCACCAAAGAGTTGGCAAAAATGGCGGAAGCGGCGGGTGTAACGTTTCTGTTTAATAAACAGGTCAAACAGTTATTGGTGGAAGGAGATCGAATTACCGGTGTCCAGTGTGAAGATGGCGTTATGACAGCAGACAGCTATGTTGTTGCTATGGGAGCCTATTCCACCGGATTGCTAAAAGGTCTTGTCAAAATTCCAGTATATCCATTGAAAGGTTATTCATTAACTATGCCTATTGTCGATGCAGAACGAGCTCCGGTATCTACTGCATTGGATGAAACATACAAAATTGCGATTACCCGGTTTGATAACCGTATTCGTGTGGGTGGAATGGCAGAAGTTGTAGGTTTCAATTTGGAGCTACTTAAAGCACGCTATGAAACATTGAAAATGGTGGTGCAAGACCTTTATCCAGGTGGAGGCGATATTACTCAGAGCCACTTTTGGACAGGATTACGTCCAATGACACCAGACGGTACCCCAATAGTTGGCCCGACTGAATATCATAATCTCTACCTAAATACAGGGCATGGTACATTGGGATGGACAATGGCATGTGGTTCCAGTCAATTATTGGCTGATATTATTTCGGGTAAAAAGCCCGCCATTGCATTTGATGATTTATCAGTATTTCGTTATATTAATGGTTTTAATACAAAATTGGCACCATTTAGCCATCAATTACACACTGAACTGAGAGGCTAATAGAATATGCCACGTCCGATTTCGGCAACGATTCATCTTGATGCGTTAGAAAATAATCTGGCGATTATTCGTAATAAGGTCGGTAATAGTAAGATCTGGGCTGTTGTTAAGGCAAATGCTTATGGGCATGGTTTGAGTCGTATATGGCAGGATCTCGATCAGGCTGATGGATTTGCTTTACTTGATTTTAATGAGGCGATTTTATTACGGGAACGGGGGTGGCAGGGGCCAATCTTGCTATTGGAAGGATTTTTTAAACCCGAAGATTTGTCGATAATTGATGAGTATCGGTTAATAACCGTAGTGCATAGTTATTGGCAACTAAAAGCAATAGAGATGGCCAATTTAAGTAAGCCAATCGATATTTATCTCAAACTCAATAGCGGTATGAATCGATTGGGATTTCCTGCGGATCAATATAGAACGGTTTTATCATCGGCAAAGCGTATCCGGCAAATTGGGCAAATAACATTAATGTCACATTTTGCTAATGCGGATAAGGATAATAAAGAGATTAGCGTTGCTGAACAACTTCACGTTATTAATTCGGTCGGTCATGGATTGGATATTTCTCAATGTCTGGCTAATTCAGCCGCTTCTTTGTGGTATCCACAAACTCATAGAGATTGGGTACGTCCCGGTATTGTGTTGTATGGTGCTTCACCGAGTGGAAAGTGGAAAGATATTGCCGATATTGGATTGAAAGCAGTGATGAGCCTGAAAAGTGAAATTATTGCCATTCAGAATCTCAAAGCAGGAGACAAAATTGGTTATGGCAGTGAATATACAGCATCAGGTCCTATGCGAGTTGGCACAGTTGCCTGTGGCTATGCTGATGGTTATCCCCGTCGTGCAATGACGGGGACGCCGATTATTGTCGATGGTGTTAGGACCCAAGTATTAGGTACAGTATCAATGGATATGTTGTCGGTGGATTTAACGCCTTGTCCGCAGGCCCAAATTGGCAGTCCTGTTGAATTGTGGGGGCAAAATTTGCCGGTGGATGATGTGGCCGAGATTTCCGGAACGATTGGCTATGAATTATTGTGCGCATTGGCAGATCGGGTCCCGGTATCTATACCTTTATAGATTTCAAGATGGATCGCGACGGCAAAGGAGCGAATTCCCGGGAGCATAGAGGACGATGTGACCGGGGTGAGTAAGTGCAGCCAACAAAGAGGCAACTTGAAAGATGACGGGTATATATGATGTCGTTAAATGCCAGACAGAGTGTCAAATAGTCGTTGGCGTCTGGTATTATTTCAGGAAATAAGTTACCGCCTTCGCTAAATTAATATATTTTTGTTTTGTATAATCTGTCTATTTTCGTCAGAAGAGTTGGAGGGCACTAAACATATTGTGCTCTTTAAGAAAAATAGGACATTATTACTTGGAAATGAGGGAAATGATCTTTTACACTTGATATAGCTAATCGCATAATTGTTTTAAAGGAAATAGTTAATCATGATCAACAAAGCTAAAATTTTAGCCACAGTCGTCACTTGTTGTCTTTCTTCATCTTTAGCTTATGCGGGGCAGTGGTCAATTGGTGCCTCTGTTTTGGCTGGGGCATTACCTTATAAAGGGGTAAAGAATAAAGATAAAGTGTTGTTTGTTCCAATGGTTAATTATGAAAGTGACAATTTCTATTTTCATACTTTAGCCGCCGGGTACTATTTGTGGAATCAACCAAAAGATAAGCTATCTTTAGATGTCTATTACTATCCTCAAAATTTCCGCCCAAAAGATAATGAAGATAAACAGATGAAAAAGCTGGATCGTCGTCATGATACTATGATGGGTGGTTTTAGCTATCGTCATATTGAAGATTGGGGAACGTTGCGTAGCTCTTTTGCTGCGGATACGTTGAGTAAAAGTAAAGGCATAACGATTGACCTGGCTTATTTGTATGAATTCAAAAGTGATGATTGGTCATTACAGCCAGGATTAGGTGTGGTTTGGAATAGTAAAAAACAAAATCGTTATGAATATGGCATTGAAGGTAATGAATCGCGCCGTAGCGGACTAGAAAAATATACGCCAGATGATAGTTGGACTCCTTATGTGGAATTATCTGCCAATTATAAATTTAACCAGGAATGGTCTGCATTTATGATGGGGCGTGTTGAGCGGTTACCGAGTGAAGTTAAAGATAGTCCGATGGTTAATAAGTCATATTCAAGTATAGTCTGGACAGGTATTACATATAGTTTTTAATTGCCGGTAGCAATTAATATTGAATAGAGACTGAATTCGCTACGCTAGATAGTATTCAGTCTTTTTGATGTGAATGGGTGAGATATAAAAGAGCTGCCGGGGAAGGGCAGCTCTTTTCAGGCAAGGAAGTTGCTCAGTTATTTGGCGATGTGAGCAATGAGATCCAGAACTTTATTAGAGTAACCGGTTTCGTTGTCATACCAAGAAACCAGTTTCACAAAGTTGTCGTTCAAAGCGATACCTGCTTTGGCGTCAAATACAGAAGTCAGTTTTTCGCCATTGAAATCGTTAGATACGACGTCATCTTCGGTGTAGCCTAGAACGCCTTTCAGTTCACCTTCGGCAGCATCTTTGATGGCATCACAGATTTGTTGATAAGTAGCTGGTTTTTCCAGACGCACGGTCAGGTCAACAACCGATACGTTAGGAGTAGGAACGCGGAAAGCCATACCCGTCAGTTTACCGTTCAGTTCAGGGATAACTTTACCAACAGCTTTAGCCGCACCGGTAGATGATGGGATGATATTTTGAGCAGCGCCACGACCGCCACGCCAATCTTTCGCAGAAGGACCGTCAACTGTTTTCTGAGTTGCCGTTGTTGCGTGAACAGTGGTCATCAGACCTTCAACAATGCCGAATTTATCATTGATAACTTTAGCCAGCGGTGCCAGACAGTTAGTGGTACAGGAAGCGTTAGAAACGATGTCCTGGCCTGCATAAGTTTTATGGTTAACACCCATAACAAACATAGGCGTGTCATCTTTGGACGGGCCGGTCAGAACAACTTTTTTCGCGCCAGCGGCAATGTGCTTACGGGCGGTTTCGTCAGTCAGGAAGATACCTGTTGCTTCTGCAACAACATCAACGCCCACGTCATTCCATTTCAGGTTAGCTGGATCTCTTTCTGCTGTAACGCGGATAACTTTTCCGTTAACAATCAGGTGGCCGTCTTTTACTTCAACAGTGCCGTTGAAGCGGCCGTGAGTTGAATCGTATTTCAGCATGTAAGCCATGTATTCGGCATCCAGCAAATCGTTGATTGCAACGATTTCGATGTCTGAACGTTCTTGTGCAGCACGGAAAACAATACGGCCAATACGACCAAAACCGTTGATACCTACTTTGATAGTCATAGTGTTCCACCAGCTATTTTTTAGTGAATTAAAAATTATTACTAAAGTTACCAAAACCTTGCCAGTCGTCAAGCGGAATCGTGTCAATAGCTGAAAAACATTAGCTTTGAGTTCACCATTTAGGCGCTTGCTATCGGGTACTGGCAATCGAGCCGCCATCATTATCAAGGCACAGACAGATATTGAAAGTTAATTAGTTAGATATGCGAGTCACATCACAAATAGTAGAATATACCCGTTATCTTTCAATTGCCTCTTTGTTGGCCGCACTCGCTCACATCGTTCTCTATGCTCTTGGGGATTCGTTCCCTTGCCGTCGCGATGCATCTTGAAATCCATAGGGTATAGACAGATTCAGTTAACCGCTTAAAATAAATTCCACTGCTGTAATGTTAATTTTTTGTTATTATTAATCAATTTTATTGAGAACATGAGTCTTATTATTAAGGTGGTCGTTATGGCTAAGAATCCTGATGTTTCCCTCTATAAAGAACTTACTGATATTCAGCGTCATGTAACCCAGAATGCCGGGACAGAGTCGCCATTCTCAGGAAAATTGCTACATAATAAGAAAAGTGGCGTGTATCATTGTTTGTGCTGCGAGCAGCCGTTATTTATGTCCAACACTAAATTTGATTCTGGTTGTGGCTGGCCGAGTTTTTACCAGCCTGTTACTCAAGATGCAGTGCACTATCTTGATGATAATAGTCACAATATGCATCGTATTGAGGTACGTTGCAGTCATTGCAATGCTCATTTGGGGCATGTGTTCCCCGATGGCCCACAACCGACAGGAGAACGTTTTTGCATCAACTCGGCTGCATTAAGTTTTACTGATGAAAATACAGGCGAAAAAACAGTAGGTTAATCGTTTTTATCATTGCGGACATAATCTTAATTTACGCAAAAAATCGTTTCAGCTAATTCTGGAAAATAATGAGGAAATATCAATGGAACTGGATGATCTGTTATCTGTAATGACACCAGAAATATATCAACGCTTGGTTCAGGCAGTAGAACTGGGTAAATGGCAGGATGGTGTGCCTCTGACGGTAGAGCAGAAAGAGCATAGTTTGCAAATGATTATGCTATGGCAATCAAGGCATAACCATGATCCGCAACATATGACGATTGGTACTGACGGTCAGTTGGTGATGAAGAGTAAACAAGAACTGAAAGCGACCTTTCAGTCTGAAATGGTGGCGACATTCAAGCCATAATCTTTGGCAAGTTGAAAAGGCTGAGTGTGTAAACTCAGCCTGATCTTGGATTGATATCAGAGGAGAGCGTTTTCTAGTTGATCAAGTTCTATCAATATAGCGCCTCTCTCTTTTATCTCGTTGAATGCTGATTGGCTATCATTTGGACTGAGGTTAACCCCTCGACAACCATCAGTAATGACCCAAGTTTCATAACCTAATGCCAGCGCATCCAGCGCGGTAAACTTCACGCAATAATCAGTAGCGATACCGATAATAAACAGACGTTTGATTTGCTGTGCTTGCAACCAGTCATCAAGCCGAGTTTTACTCTGATGACCGTTGTCGAAGAAAGCACTGTAGCTATCGATCTGTGGATTTTCACCTTTGTGGAAAATTTCAACAATTGCTTGCTTGTTTAATTGTGGATGGAAATCAGCGCCAGGCTGACCTTGAACACAGTGTACCGGCCACCATACTTGTGGAATACCGTTTAATATACCGATATCACCGATCTTTTGTCCTGAGTTTACTGCAAAACTCATATGTTCAGCCGGGTGCCAGTCTTGAGTGGCAATAATGCTGATATTGTGTTTCAGACAAATATCAATTGCCTGATTTGCCGCAACAATGGCTTGTTCACTCTCTTCTACGGCTAAAGCGCCGCCGGTACAGAAATCGTTTTGTAGATCAATAAGTAATAGGGCTGTTTTCATCTCTTTCCTTGATTATTTATCAGTATAACTTAATTCACCACGTAAATTTTGTTGCATTAAATAACGAATTTTTTCAGGGCCATAGGATTGACTGAGTAAATAGTGTAACTTGGTTAAAGTTGCTTCGAAAGTCATATCGTAGCCGCTTATTACCCCAGCTTCGGCCAGAGCATGGCCCGTTGCGTAACCTCCCATATTTACTCGGCCGGAAATGCATTGAGTCAAATTAACAACCACGATCCCTCTCTCTGTTGCCTGTTTTAGCTCTCTCAATAATTCAGGGTGTTGAGGTGCGTTTCCGACGCCATACGAGCGCAGGATGAGAGCTTTAACCGGCTGCATTAAAATATTATTCACAACTTGACTGGATAGGCCAGGATAAATGGTGATTACACCAATTGGCTGAGGGGTAATTCGATGGGTAATAAATTCACCATGACTGACAGGGGCAGGACAAGCATTGAAAGTTTTGATGTTAATACCGGCTTCCATTAATGGCGAACAGTTTGGTGAGGCAAAAGCATCGAAACCGTCGGCATGTGCTTTGACGGTCCGGTTCCCACGAAACAGTTTATTATTGAAAAACAGGCTCACCTCGTTAACTGGGTAATTAGCGGCAAGGTAAAGCGCATTTAACAAATTTGTCTGCCCATCAGAGCGCAGTGCTTCCAGTGGGATTTGCGACCCTGTGACAATGATTGGCTTACCCAGATTCTCAAACATAAAGGAGAGGGCCGATGCGGTAAATGCCATTGTATCCGTACCATGCAGGATCACGAACCCATCATAATCATGGTAGTTTTCTTGGATATCATCAGCGATAAACTGCCAGTCTTCTGGGGTCATATCAGAAGAATCAATCAGTGGTTGATGTTCACGGATGGTGAATGTCGGCATTTCCGGTCGATGGAATTCAGGCATCTTTGTTAATTGGCGCTGTAAATGCCCGGAAACGGGAATGTATCCCTGAGATGAGTGTTGCATCCCAATGGTTCCGCCAGTATAGACGACATAAATAGACTTCTTCTGCATGACTGTACCTCATAAAAAGATCAACTGGATTATAGGAGTATTGCAAAATAAAAAAAGCCTGACAGGGTTTGTCAGGCTAAATTAGTCGAGCTATTACTTGGAATCATGCATTGCTATGGGCTGTTTAGCGAATATCTCCGCAATTTAAACAGAATGCATAACGATTTTGTGGATCATTGAGATGGCGATAGAACTCACTTTGTTGTTTCACTTCCTGAGCCACTTGCGCCAATGGAGCGGGAAGCCAGGCTTGAACCGCTTCCGGTACGATGGCTTGTGCCGTTGTTGTCAACTGGTTCATCAGCAACTCACTGAATGACATTTCAGGCTGTATCCAGTCAAGTTCTGGGTTATCCAATTTTGCCAATTCAGCCGCTTTAGTGACCGCGTCGTCGAAATCCCCTAATTGGTCGACCAATCCATTGGTTTTAGCATCATGACCAATCCATACATGTCCCTGAGCAATTTTATCGACTTCTTCACGTGTTTTATGGCGTGAATCAGCAACAAGGCCGATAAAGTTGTTATAGCCATTCTCGATATTAAGCTGCATCAGTTCTGAGAACTGTTTGCTGAGTCCTTTGGTGACAGAAATACCCGCCAGTGGCGTGGTGGAAACACCATCAGTGTGGATGCCAATATGTTCCAGACTATTTTCATAAGTGGTAATGACACCGAAGATACCGATAGAACCCGTCAACGTACTTTGGTTTGCGATGATGTAATTAGATGGAGTAGAGATCCAGTAACCACCGGATGCCGCCATTCCGCCCATAGAAACCACCACAGGTTTATTCGCTGCACGTAGCGCGGCCAGTTCAGTGCGAATAACATCAGAAGCGCTCACACTGCCGCCAGGGCTGTTTACTCGCAGAATAACGGCTTTGATATTATCGTCCAGACGAGCTTGACGAATCTGAGCGGCTGTCGTGTCCCCGCCAACCATACCTGGAGTTTGCTGCCCATCGACGATTGCGCCTTGTGCGACAATCACGGCGATATTGCCTTTAGATGGTGATCTGCCTTCCACCAATTGCGGTGCATAATCATAGATGCTGATAGCATTGAAGTGGCGGTTTTTTTCATCCCAACCAAAGGCTTTTGTCATATCACTTTCAATGACATTGCGTGGCGCAACATAATCGACCAGTTTGTGTTTAAGCGCATATTGCGCATTGTCTCCACCAACAGCACGTAAGTTGGCAATCATCTGATCAGCGCCTGGGAATACCTGCTCAGCAGTGAGTTTGCGGTTGGTAGCGACAGTATTGAGGTAGTTGTTCCATAGACCGTTGACCCAACGGCTATCAGCTTCGCGGGCATCGGGGGACATATCATCACGCATAACCGGCTCAACGGCTGATTTATACGTGCCGACGCGGAAAATATGCGCAGTGACTTTCAGTGAGTCCAGCAGAGATTTGTAATACAGGTTATTGGTTGAATAGCCATAAAGACCAACTGTTCCTTGTGGCGATAGATAGATTTTATCGGCAAAGGTAGCCAGATAATATTGTGACTGATTGTAACTATCACTGATAGCATAAATCGGTTTGCCGGAAGTTTTAAACTCATTAATTGCCTTACCGATATACTGCATAGATGGCTGGTCGGCACCGATGAAATCATCAAGTTTCAGCACCAGACCCGTGATTTTGTTATCGGTTTTTGCTTGGCGAATGCTATCAACAATATCAAACAGGGAGTTTTCCTGGAATTTATTGCCGGATGTGCCAAACAGTTCACGGCTCAATTGAGTCAATGGAGTACGGCTGGAGACCTGATCCACAATAACACCGGTGAGATTGACATATAATGCTCCCCGATAACTATCTGCCGTTTTGTTTGGCTGTTGATAAAGCAGAAAACCGCCAACTACAACCAGAATCAGCATGATAAAAATCAGGTTTGAAATGACTTCCCGAATAAAATTTAATAATCGCCAACTCCATTTAAATAATCTTGCGATCAACTTCCATAAAATACGCATATCATCTCCAAAAATAGGATCAAGTGAAGCTATCCTAATGATCAGACATGTAAATGTCAGCTTCAAATAGTGGCATATTGCCTGAAAAGACAGCTTTAGGACTTTTATTTGTTAACAAATAAACAGAAAATGTTAGCTTATAACAAAATACATTATTTAGGAGAGAAAAAATGGATGCACTAGAACTTTTGTTGAACAGACGTTCAGTATCGCGTTTAACAACCCCGGCACCTCAAGGTGAAGCATTACAGCATATTCTGGCGGCGGGTATGAGAGCGCCTGATCATGGCGCATTACGTCCGTGGCACTTTATTGTCATGCAGGATGAGGGTATTGAGCGGTTTAGTCGATTACTCCATCAAGCAGCCATTGATGGTCAGCTTGGTGCTGATGCGGAAGAAAAAGCGAAAAGCGCACCTTATCGTGCACCATTAATCATCGCTGTTATTGCAAAAGTGGCTGAGAATTCCAAAATACCTGAGTGGGAACAGGTGATTTCCGCTGGTTGCGCTGTACATGCGATGCAAATGGCTGCTGTGGCTCAAGGGTTTGGCGGTATCTGGCGTACAGGTTCTTGGACGGATGATAACACCGTGCGTGCCGGTTTGGGTTGTCATCAACATGATAAAATAGTGGGTTTCCTCTACCTTGGAACGCCTGTGCTAAAAGCGCCAAATAAGGTTACTCCGCCTGATATGACCAATTTTGTCAGCTACTTGTAACCGAGGTCTGTTATGTCAACAGAAGTTCGCCTTACCCAATATAGCCACGGTGCTGGATGCGGTTGTAAAATTTCACCAAAAGTTTTGGAAACCATTCTGCATAGTGAGCAGGAAAAGTTTCTTGATCCTCACCTACTGGTTGGTAATGAAACCCGTGATGATGCTGCGGTTTATGATATTGGCAACGGTATCGGCATTGTCAGTACGACAGATTTCTTCATGCCGATTGTAGATGATCCATTTGATTTTGGGCGCATTGCTGCCACAAATGCGATCAGCGATATTTATGCGATGGGCGGTAAGCCCATTATGGCGATAGCTATTTTGGGATGGCCTATCGATAAATTGGCACCGGAAATTGCCCGTCGAGTGATTGAAGGTGGCCGAGCTGCGTGTCAAGGGGCCGGGATTACACTGGCGGGAGGGCACTCTATTGATGCGCCTGAACCTATTTTTGGTCTGGCTGTAACCGGTATCGTTAATATTGACCGAGTGAAACAGAACAGCGCCGCGAAAGCGGGTTGCCAGCTATTGCTGACAAAGCCGCTTGGAATCGGTGTATTGACCACGGCGGAGAAAAAAGGCTTGCTGTTGCCTGAACATCAAGGCGTCGCGATAGAAACCATGTGTCGCTTAAATAAGTTGGGGATGGATCTTGCTGAGGTGGTTGGTGTTACAGCAATGACTGATGTAACCGGGTTTGGTCTGTTAGGGCATTTGAGTGAAATTTGTGAAGGATCGGGGGTTCAGGCCACGCTCCATTTTGCAAAAGTGCCTAAACTGCCGGAAGTGGAATCCTATATTGAAAAGGGTTGTGTTCCGGGGGGAACCGGGCGTAACTTTGATAGTTACGGTCATCTTGTTGGTGAAATGACAGAACTTCAACGCAAGCTGTTATGTGATCCACAAACATCCGGAGGCCTGCTGTTGGCTGTTCTACCAGAAGCTATGGACGAAGTGAAAGCGATTGCACGATGTCATGGCATCGAACTGACCGCGATTGGTGAATTGTCTGAGCAACAGCCAGGCAGAGTACTCATTGAGGTTGATGAATAATACCCATGCGGCTTTTTATTGCAGAAAAACCTAGCCTGGCCAGGGCGATCGCCGATGTTTTACCCAAACCGCATCGCCGTGGCGATGGCTTTATCGCTTGTGGCGATAACCAGTTTGTTACCTGGTGTATCGGCCACTTGCTGGAACAGGCGGAACCTGATGCCTATGACGGTCGTTTTGCCCGTTGGTCATTAGTTGATCTTCCCATTATTCCTGAAAAGTGGCAGTTGAAACCGCGACCTTCTGTTGAGAAACAGCTCAACATCATCCAGACGTTGTTGAAAAAAGCCGATGAAATAGTGCATGCCGGTGACCCGGATCGGGAAGGGCAACTGTTGGTGGATGAGGTTCTGGATTTTTTGAAACTGGATGATGGCAGGCGAAGAAATGTTCGCCGCTGCTTGATCAGTGATCTAAATCCACAAGCGGTGACCAGAGCTATTGAGCGGTTAAGGGATAACCGGGATTTTATTCCGTTATGTGTTTCAGCCCTCGCCAGAGCCAGAGCTGATTGGCTGTATGGCATTAATATGACCCGTGCTTATACCTTGCTTGGCCGCAATGCGGGGTATCAGGGGGTATTATCTGTCGGGCGGGTTCAGACCCCGGTTTTGGGGTTAGTGGTTCGCCGGGATGAAGAGATTGAGCACTTCGTACCCAAAGATTTTTTTGAGGTGAAAGCGCATATTGTTACGCCGAAAGATGAACGTTTTATCGCTATCTGGCAACCAAGTGAATCTTGTATCGATTTTTTGGATGAAGAAGGGCGATTGATACACCGGCCTCTGGCTGAACACGTTGTAGCCAGAATAACCGGTCAACCAGCTTATGTGACCTCTTATCAGGATAAACGGGAATCTGAAGTTGCTCCTTTGCCGTTTTCATTATCTTCTTTGCAGATTGAAGCTGCTAAGCGTTTTGGCTTAAATGCGCAGCAAGTGTTGGACATTTGCCAGCGATTATATGAAACACATAAGTTAATTACTTATCCCCGTTCTGATTGCCGTTATTTGCCTGATGAACACTTTGCCGGTCGTCATGCAGTGCTTAATGCGATATCTATTCACGCAACAAATCTATTGCCACAAGAATTATTGGAAATAGATAGAAAGAATCGTTGTTGGGACGATAAAAAGGTTGATGCTCACCATGCAATTATCCCGACAGCCCGAAGTAGTCATATAAATCTGACGGATAACGAAGCTAATGTTTATGGTTTGATTGCCAGACAATATTTGATGCAATTTTTCCCGGATGCCATATTCCGTAAATGTGTTATTGAATTGGAAATTGCTGGTGGAAAATTTATTGCTAAAGCGCGTTTTCTTGCTGAGGCAGGTTGGAGAACGTTGCTTGGTAATAAAGAGCGTGATGAAGAGAATGACGGAACACCATTACCCGTTGTTGCTAAAGGTGATGAATTATTGTGTGAAAGAGGAGAGGTGGTAGAGCGCCAAACCCAACCTCCGAAACCATTTACTGATGCAACTATCCTTTCTGCTATGACGGGAATTGCCCGTTTTGTACAGGATAAGGAACTGAAAAAAGTTCTTCGTGCAACGGATGGATTAGGAACGGAAGCAACACGGGCTGGCATTATCGAACTGCTGTTTAAACGGGAGTTTCTTTATAAGAAAGGGCGTCATATTCATGCCACACCTGCGGGTAGGGCGTTGATTCATGTATTGCCTGATATGGCTGCTTTACCGGATATGACCGCCCATTGGGAGTCTCGGTTAACGCAAATCAGCGAAAAACAGTTCCGCTATCAAGATTTCATGGTGCCACTTGAGGAGACATTGCAGCAATTAATTTGGCAGGCTAAACAGAACCGTAATTTAACGGCTTTTCGTGACTTACCACCACTGCCGGTTAAAGATAAAAAAGGGAAAAAAACAAAAGCAACAAAAAACACTAAAACGGCTGCGCCATAGGGCGCAGCAATTAAATTAGCGTTATTTTAAAATAAACGATTGATATTCGATGTTAATAGAATATCAAATTTTAAATGCCGCCCAAACAGGGGCATGATCCGAAGGTTTCTCCATCTCACGGATTTTATAGTCAATACCTGTCGCGATACAGCGCTCCACCAAGGGTTTACTTGCAAGCAGTAAATCAATACGTAGTCCTCGATTATCATCAAACCCTTTGGAACGATAATCAAACCAAGAAAATTGGTCGTTACATTCAGGATTAAGATGGCGGAATGTATCAACCAAGCCCCAGTTTTTCAGGCGATCCATCCAATCTCTCTCTTCTGGCAAGAAAGAACATTTACCTGTTTTTAACCAGCGTTTTTGGTTGTTCTCACCAATTCCGATATCCAGATCTGTTGGGCTGATATTCATATCACCCATGATAATCACTTGTGATTGCGGGGTTAAGTTTTGCTCCAGGTAGTTTTGCAGATCCTGATAAAATTTCTCTTTTGCCGGAAATTTCACTGGATGTTCACGGCTTTCTCCCTGAGGAAAATAGCCATTAATAACGGTCAATGGCCCGTGTGGAGTCTCCATTTCTGCCATGATGACACGGCGTTGAGCATCTTCATCATCCCCTGGAAAACCACGATACACGGCAAGAGGTGCCTGGCGTGTTAACAGTGCAACGCCGTAATGGGCTTTCTGGCCGTGATAAAATACATGATAGCCAAGCTTTCTAACCTCTTCTAAAGGGAACGCTTCATCATGAACTTTTGTTTCTTGTAAGCCGATAACATCGGGTTGATGTTGCTCGACAATTGCAGCTAACTGATGGGGGCGGGCACGTAATCCATTAATATTAAAAGAGATAAATTTCATCTTTTACAGCCATCCAGTAAAAAGACACAGGAACAATAATAACAGATGGATCTTAAAAAGTAACTATTGACAATGGTCAGTACGAAATAGTAACGGACCCCCTAATATTATAATTTGCTGTGGAAAATATAATAATTTGTGGTGAGAAAGAGCCTCTGTTAGACCGTTTTTATCTCAAGTGTTACAAAAATTGATTACTGAAAAATGTAGAACCCTATCCTAATCTTTGATAGAAAATTGAGCTCGTTAGTAATGTTTATATTTTCTAATGGTTGATTGGTTAAGATTAATTTTTGAACCATGATAAACATGAATAATAGAGTTTATTGAGCCACCTATGTATTGAACATACGCTTTTTTTATGTGGTATATGTTTGAGAAGTATTTGTTTTTTTGTACAAAATTTATGCCTTCACAGTATCAAACTTGATTTAGCTGTCATTTGGTGAAGGCTATTTCAAAGAAATTATTTTAGCCACAAGTTATATAGGAACGGTGAATTATGTTTTTTTCTCGTAAATTAGAAGCATTCATGGCAGTGGTGGAAAATGGTTCTTTAAGTAAAGCGGCAAGAGTGATGAACCGTACAACTCCTCCAGTAGCTAAATCAATCAAAGACTTCGAGGCAACATTAGGGAAGCGCCTTTTCAAAAGGGAGAAATTTGGGATGAGTCTGACAAAAGATGGTTTAGAATTATATAATGATCTTAAAGATCTTTATTTACAAGAAAAAGAAATAACTAAAAAACATATCAGTGGTAGTATATGTAACATAGTTAATATTTATTACGATTGGGGGAAAAACAAACATCTTATTTATTTATATAAAGCGGCTGACAGAAATAGCTCCCAGGTAAATATATTCCGGTTTAGTTATGATAACATTGAAGAAATAGTGGATTACGACGGCAATACGCTCATTCTGAGCTCAGAAAAGATACTAAGTGACCGTTTTAGTCTCATTCGTAAAATCAAAGGGCCTGAATTAGGAATTTGCTGCCGAAAAGAATTATTGGATATTGCTGGTGGCGATGTGATGCAATTGCTAAAGAGTAATACTTGGCTATGCGATCCTGTACTTTATAAAAGTAGTTTCATTAAAAACCTGGAAGAAGAAGTTATTCAAAGTGGTGGAAAAGTAAATATGCGTCAGATGGATAATATGGGATGCTGCATGAATTTCATTTATTCCAGAGATTATATATTTATTACCGATTCTCATCCTGATGAATTGGAAGGAGGAGATGCTTTGAGTTTTGTTCCTATTGAAAAACCTGGTGCAGCAAATCAATGTTATATTTATAAGTCTAAATCACACTCAAGTGTACTTAATCGTTTTATCGATTCAGTCAATGACATGAGTTAAAATTAATCTACGCGGAGAGGATTATTGTAAGCTCCGCGTTGTTGTTATGCGGAGATAATTATAAAGATTTTTCACTGTACCTAAACGATAAATTTATATCTATAATTCTTATTTGAATATTCCAAGTGAATATCGAGTCGTGGTGAGGAAAAATGGATTGTTCCTCGCCTTTTGGGGCAACATGTACGACAAGCCTGACATTATTATTCATTCTCGTCTGGTGTCTGGCACAACCCATTGTGCATGCACAAATCTGCATGGCCTTTGCTTTACTGCTTTAGCCACGGTGTTGTGGTACTCCAAAAAATAATATTAGCCCCCAAATAGTTTTCGGCAAAGTCGGTAAATTCCTCCTGAGTGAAGGGTTTTTTGGTTTTTGGATTGGTGTAGGTCAGCGTGGGTTCTTGGACTGCCATTGCCACCAAATCCAGTTTGCCTTTGTAACGATTGAAAAAGGGATAAGCGTTTTTCATCTGAGCAGATTGATACGGCACGATATCGGGGCCGCCGAGGCCGATCTTATTTTTTGACGCGAAATTAAAAAAGCGAGACATATACTGATGATCATTATCCCATTCACATGGCCAGAAATTAACATATTGTACCACGTAGGATTTTTCGAATACCCGGCGGGCAAATTTGATATTATCAAGTTCGGCGGCAAAATAGCGGTCACAGCTAAAACCGCTCTTATCCTGTTTTACGTCAATATCAATGGCAGTTTCTGGTAGATTAATCCCGGCAATACGGCCATCAAATTCTTTTGCCAGTTCGGAAAGCAGATTCTGATAGCTTTTGCGCAACGCTGTATTCCACTGAATAGCAACCCAACCATAACCTTGAGCTTTTCCTTCACCGGGATTATCAACTTGAGCAACTAAACCGCCTTGATATTTTTTACCTTGTTGGAGATAAAATGGAATGTAGCGGGCATTTTTCTCAAAAAAGCGATCCTGGATCTGAATAAACAGCTTCTTTTTTATTCTGCTAAGCAACGACAAATCTTTTTCGATAGCGGAAAAATCATATTTCCCCGGCGCACTTTCCAATTGTTTCCAGTTATAAACAACTTGTACACCGTCAATGTCTTGACGTTCTAACAGAGGACGTAATTGATCGAGTTCATCGGATGAAGTGTAGAGATAATTTTGTGGTTTTCCTGCGAGTGCAGCAGTTGGCAGTAAACTAAAAATCAAAGTGGCTGAGATAAGTTGTTTTAGCACCATTATTATTTCCATCCTTAATTGTAAGGGAATGAGCAACAGGTTTACGACAGCTTAACAAGGCAGATAGTTCCATGACTTTATGAATTTATTTAACATTACAAAGTTACTTTATTGATTAATTGGTAATTATTTTCAACATCTTAGTATTCATTTATACCCTATGGATTTCAAGATGCATCGCGACGGCAAGGGAGAGAATCCCCGGGAGCATAGATAACGATGTGACCGGGGTGAGCGAGTGCAGCCAATAAAGAGGCAACTTGAAAGATGACGGGTATATCTCTATCTGGCAAATAAGCTCTCATTAAGAACAAATGAGAATGTTATCAATGAATATGATATTAATTGGGATGGTTGACGGTTTTTTTTAGAGATATTTGGTCATTTATTATTGAAGTTAAATGAAAATTAAACGGAAGGCATTTTATGATAAAAAAGTCTTGACTTTATTATCGGCTAATTAAGAGAATTATCCCATCTATAAAATAATTTATCTTGTTGTAGCAGATAAGGAATAAATGGTGGACATATCAACGTAAGATATAATTTACACTCATTCTGATAGTGCGTTGTCTGAATAGGTTAATCGAATTGCTAACTCACTAGAGCAGTAAAAGGATAGATATCTTGTTATTCGTATGGCATGAATGAGAATTATTCTTTTTTACAATGAATTGATGCATGATATTTAAAAAGGAATAATGAGATTGAAATCCATGTAACATATTGAATAAAAATGAAAATAGAATATTGCTCTCATGGGTGGATTATCTGATTATAATCGAATGTTAAACTCCCTCTCATTTTATGGCAACCAATGCAAGATTATTTTTGTCAATAAATGTCATGTTGTTGTTATGTGGAATTAAATATCCTGTCCGACATGCAGTTATACCAATGGTGATAGAGTCCAGACATTAAAAATTGCATTTTTTTGAAAAAAAGAGTTGATCTTTATAGGCACCCATTAAGAGGATGGGAGAATTTATAAATCGCTTATCCTGTTCATGCCTTGAGGTATTGCGAAAACATGAATGGCCCGTGTAAATATTTACGGTTCAGTTAACTGCCGACCGGGAAATACCGGCGTGGGTTATTTCCCAGTATGACAATAATGACATGGCCCTATATTGAGTTCTTATTGTTGACTAATAGCCGCAGAAAATTTAGGAGAAAATATGACAAATACAACACCGATGATCATCTTTGATCACAGCCGCTACAGACTAAAAGTGTGGTACAACAAAGCGCCGCTGGATGTGCTGGCCTTTACCGGGCAGGAAGCCTTAAGCCAGCCGTTTCGCTATGCCATTGAATTCACCAGTGCGGAGAAAGGGATTGAACCGGCACAGATGCTGATGCAGCAGGCTTCATTTACCCTGACTTCGCCTGCGATCAATCCGGGGATACGGTGGATGTCGATTGTGCCGCCGGCACCGCTGCGTTCGGTTTACGGGGTGATCAGCGGCTTTAAACTGCTTTCTACCTCGCGGGACGAAAGCCGTTATGAAGTGATACTGGAACCCCGGCTGGCGCTGATGGCGAGAAGCCATCAATACGCCATCTACCAAAAACTGTCCGTGCCGGAGATTGTGGAGAAGATTCTGCGGGAGCGGCATGGCTTTCGCGGGCAGGACTTCCTGTTCAGTCTGACACACAACTACCCGAGGCGGGAACAGGTGATGCAGTATGGCGAGGATGACCTGCGCTTTATCCAACGCCTGCTGGCGGAAGTGGGTATCTGGTACAAAGTGACGGCGGATGACCGGTTAAAGATCGATGTGGTGGAGTTTTACGACGACCAGCGTGACTACCAGTTCAACGTCTACCTGCCTGCCCGTAATCCGTCAGGCATGCACGGCGAGGAGGACGCGGTGGTCTGGGACATGGAGACCGCGTATCAGGTGGTGGAGGGAAAAATTACGACTCGGAATTATGACTACCACGATGCCCGGCCGTATCCCGGCCTGAACACCGAGGTGGATGTGGCACGGGGCGACCAAACCACCTATGGCGAAGCGTACCATTACCGCGATGACTACCGGATACCCGGTGACCGTTACGCCTATCAACCGGAGACGGAAAGCGGGGTGTTTTATGCCCGCCTGCATCATGAGCGTTACCTGAATCAACGCATTCGCCTGCGGGGAATGACCACCTCCGCCACGCTGGTGCCGGGGCAGGAATTGAAAGTGAAGGGCGACGCGCCGGAAGCGTTTCGTAAAGGGGCGATCATCACCCAGATCACCAACAGCGCCCGCCGGGACAGCAGTTTTGAGATGGCGTTCACCGCCATTCCCTATTCCGAGACCGTGTGCTTTCGCCCGGAACGGGTGCCGAAACCGGTGATGGCGGGCACGATACCCGCGCGGGTGAGCAGCACGAAAGTGAACGATATCTACGGCGATATCGACAAAGACGGTTTGTATCGGGTGTCGTTTGACTTTGACCGGGCGGAATGGACGCAGGGGAGCGAAAGCTTGTGGGTGCGTCTGGCGCGTCCGTACGCGGGGGAGAAGTATGGCTTTCACTGGCCGTTGCTGGAAGGCACCGAAGTGGCGATCGCCTTTGAAGGGGGCGACCCGGACCGGCCCTATATCGCTCATGCTCTGCACGATTCAACGCACCCGGATCACGTCAATATTTACAACTACAAATGCAACATTCTGCGCACCCCGGCGAATAACAAACTGCGGATGAGTGACGAACGTGGTCGGGAACATATCAAACTGAGTACCGAGTACGGCGGTAAAAGCCAGTTGAACCTCGGTCATCTCGTTGATAGCCAGCGCCCACACCCGGATAAACGGGGAGAAGGCTTTGAGCTGCGAACCGACGACTGGGGCGTGATCCGGGCCGGTAAAGGGTTGTTTATCAGTGCGGATAAACAGGCCAAAGCGGGGGGTGAGGTGCTGGCGATGGAGGTGGCGCTGAATCAACTTCAACAAGCGCAGACCTTAACCGAGGCATTATGCGGCGCGGCTGAAATCGCTAAAGCGGAACTGGCGGATTTGCAGCAACAGAAGGCGCTGTTAAGTGAAGCGTTAGCCGAGCTGAAAAAATCCGCGTTGTTACTCTCCGCGCCGGAGGGTATCGCGCAGACGACGGCAAAAAGCCTCCAGTTGGCGGCCGGGGAAAATATTATCGCCACCAGTGGGAGAAGTACCGATTTCAGCGTGTTGAAAAAATTCACGGTAGCGGCAGGTGAAAGGATCAGCCTGTTTGCCCAAAAACTGGGTATCAAACTGTTTGCCAGCAAAGGCCGGGTAGATATTGAAGCGCAGGGTGATGAGATGGGGCTGGCGGCACTGAAAGATATCACGGTGAATAGCCATGAGGGCAAAGTGATTATCAGTGCCAAACAGGAGATCTTGCTGGTCAGTGGCGGTGGTTATATCCGAATAGGGAATGGTCAGGTGGAGTGTGGTGCGCCCAATCACATCATCCAACGGGCGGCAGTGTGGCAGAAGTTTGGCGGGCAGAGTGTTAGCCAGATGGTTTCCCAACGTGAAACAGTGGATTTTTCCGTCACACCGCAGGTGCTCTGGCCTTTTGATGATATGCCGGTGAAGGATCAACATGCCTTTTTGCACAATCATGACGATAGTCAGCACTCTTCGATAACGGGTGAAGATGGTAAGACGGCTAAACAGAAGAAATTGGGTGTGGAAGCAATAAAGTTTTATTTAAAAGAAGGTAAGGAGTGATTATGACTGATTCATCAGAAAAAGTGGTTGTTTATCCTATTTATGATGAGCATGGCAGGTTGTATTACCCGCTAGTGAGTGCACCCAGCCATAAGGACCTGACGGCGATTTGCTATAAGGTGCCTAACCGGGTTATCCCTGTGATTTTTCTGCCCGGCGTGATGGGGAGTAATTTGCAAGATAAACGAGGGAATGAAGTTTGGCGTGTGGATGGTTATTTAAGCATGTGGGAGTGGATGCTAAAAGGAGCAGAAACACGAAAAAAGCTGCTTGATCCGGAAAATACTGTGGTCGATTCGAGTGGAAGGGTGGATGACAATTATAAAGAAGGCTCCAAATTCCCTTCTCGTCAAGAGCGAGGTTGGGGGCAGGCATCTTATATGAGTTATGGAGAATTTTTACCTTGGCTCCAGGCTGCGTTGGATGATCAGGATGAGTTATTGTTTAACCGGTTGAATAAGACAGGAGAACTGACCCTGCGCCAGAAACTGGAGTTTATGGATCTACAGGCGGAAACAGGGGAAGAAAAGCTTTTATCGAAAGAGATTAAGCTGAGTTATCAATATCAGTTTCCGGTTCATGTCATGGGATATAACTGGCTCCAGTCTAATGCGGATTCGGCAAATCAACTGGTTGAGTATGTTATTGATATTATTACACGCTATAAACAGCGTGGTCAGCCCTGTGAAAAAGTGATTTTGGTGACCCACTCAATGGGGGGACTAGTGGCGCGTCACTATTCAGAGAAACTGGGAGGACATAAGAAAATACTGGGTATTGTACACGGTGTCATGCCGACCTATGGCGCGCCGACGGCTTATAAACGGATGAAAGCGGGTGAAGGGGGGGGAGTTGGACTGGTTATCGGCAGTAATGGTGCCGAGATGACGCCAGTGATGGCGCAATCACCGGGACCACTTCAACTATTACCCGGTTTGAGATATGGCACTGGGTGGTTGCAGATTAAAGATGGTAAGACACTTTATACCTTACCCAAACGCGATCCTTATGAAGAAATCTACTTGCAACGTGATAAGTGGTGGGGGCTATGCGAAGATCGTCTAATTAATCCGGCCAATGAGAAAAGAAACCGGGTAGTAATGCAGGCGGATTGGAAAAAATATACTCATATACTGTCTCGTGTAGTCCAACCTTTTATCGAAGAGTTAACTGGTTGTTACCACGGCAATACCTATGCCTTTTATGGTAACAGTACCGAACACCTCTCTTACGGCGTCGTGAGGTGGACTCGTAGAAGTTATGTTGATCGGGGAGATGATCCTAATCTGGCATTTAATAGACCGGTATATGATCCTTTTAATAATCACCTTTCCGATACACGCATGGTGGGATATTCCCTCGACCCAAACAAACCCGATGACCATAGCCATTTAAGAGCTTTTATTCTTGAAAAGCCGCAGCAACCCGGTGATGGAACAGTACCGGTGCAGGGTGGAAAGTTTACCGCTGGAGGGCTGCGTTCAATATTGGGAGCGGAGGTTGATCATGAGCATGCCTATAATACTGATAAAACACGTTTTTTTACTCTGCGGGCAATTATCAAAATAGCGCAATTAGTTAAACAAACTTCCTTGGCTTATCCCGATGAATAGAAAAAGAGTATTAATCATTATTGCAATTGTCAGCTTGTTGGTGGTGGTGTTTTACGGGTTATGGCAACAGTTACAGCCTTATCCCCCTCATACTATGTTAAATCAGAAGGAAAAATTAGCCGTGGATAAATTATTAACAAACTTACAAACCCGTTGTATTGGCCGATATTTGGTTGATTTGCCAGCGGGCTATAATAATACTGTCAATGATGCTATTTGGATGAATGATAATCTCATCGAGACCAGCTTGCTCTATCCGCCTGCTTTTGAACAGCGTATTCGGTTACGGGAAGAAGCATTACGGAAAACAAAAACAGTGAATCCGGTTAATATGCCCTATTTGAAAAATATCTACCGCTTACCTGAGGGAATGCAAGGGATTATTTTTGAACGTGTGCAAGATCAGAGTGTATCGGATGCAGCCAGAGTATTGGAAGCTCATTTGTACAATAATGGTGTGGCGATTAAAGTAGAAATGAAAGTTTCAAATGCTTCTGCTGCACGTTATGACAAAGGGAGGCAAACTTTTCCTGATATTTATGATAATGATGTGCCAGAGAAATTGGTTGAGTTGAAAAACTTATTATCCCGTATACAAGGACGTAAGGAGACGGAAATACCCACTACCGCAGGGAGTTGTATTCCCAATGCGTTTATTGCCGATAATAACAGAGATAAAGAGTTTATGGAGTTGGTGTATAAAACGAATCCGGCTAATTATTTGAATGTCACCATGATGACGAATAACTATATTCGGGAAAAAGACAGTATGCTGGAACGCTTCGGTGTAATTGCAGCGAGTCTGTATCGGGGAGGGGTTTTCCGTAAAGGAGTGAGGAAAATTAATAAGTTGGATACCGAAGAGTTGCTGCTGGTGGGGCAGCAGCCGAATAGTGATGATCCGCGTTATCTGTTTACATTACTGACAAATGAGAAAACAGGCGGGGAAAAAACGCCGGTTTTTGATTTAACAGTGGTTAATGATAAAGAAACACCAACAGCCTATACCCAAAATGAAATTGTGGCGTTTTGGGATGCAATTAGTCAGACCGTCAGGGTTAGGCCCGGTGCTTTTAAACGGCAATAACATGCTTCAAATAAAACCCCTTATAGGGATGTAAGGGTTAACCATCAGCGGAAGGAGAAACCCGATGTTTAAAGAAATAATCAGTTAGTGAGGTTAGATGTGATTAGTTTTGGTTTTTGGGGATCGGCATTATTAGTCTATCTTTTAATATTATTTTACACTTGGCCGATAATTGTGATGCTTGATGTATCTGCCATTTGTCGGATAAGGAAATGCATTAAAGATAAGAAATACTGGCGTGCGTCATTCTTGATTTTTGCCGCTGTATTAATGAGTGGCTCCCTTATCTTCTTATTAATGATATGGATAAGATTATATGGTTAAACGGATGAGAATATGAGGAGATAATTATGTTTATCAGTCATATCACTGATCAAAGTAGAATCGTAAGCGTGACAGCGTTAACGTTCTATGATAAAGACAAACCGGTTAAATTAATCGGTGGCCTGATTTTTTATTTAAACGCGAAACAAGGTATACATTCAATGGTGATATATGATTGTTGTTGCCCGTTTTCGATTCCACTCCCCAGGATAATATCGAGTTATTATTATGAGTTGGCCCATACCTGAAATACCGGAACTTAAAGCAGTGTCGCCTCTGCGTTATCGGTTATGGTTTATCATTTTACTTTTAATACTGATTGCTGGCACACTGATTTATGCTTTTCTAAAAGATACCACCGATTTCTATCATGCGGCGATTTATAGCAGCTTACCGTCCTTTCTGGTGTGGTTGCTATTATTTGGTGCGGTATTAAATCGCTATGAGCAATATTGCGCGGCAGCATACGCTTGGGAAGAAGCCAGTGCTGAAACTCGTTTCCAATGGCAGCAATGGAGCAGAAAACAACTGGCGGTGATCGGTAATATTATTATGACGCCTGAGCAACAAGGTATTGCGCCACTGTTAGGTGATGCGAAAGAGATTCCTGCTTTTCCTGAGCAAGGGCGGGCATTATCTCTGCCATCAAGCGATAGACGGCAATTATTGGCTAAGGTTGATCAGGATTTTGAACAACAATGTCCGGGTTATCGTTCTCTTTTACGCCAGATTTATATTGCTTCCGGCGATCACGCTTCTTATGAATCTGCGATATATCAACAGTGGAAAATGAACCCTTTACCGATAATAAACCGAGATGAAATCGATAAATTATACGATAAGGATGATTTTGAAGGTCTGATAATGGTTATTGCATTCCAGTGCTGGCCTTCTGAAAACAATAAGAAAGCCTACAGTGAATTTGTCTCGGCTCAATTATTTTCGTCAACAAAATTTGCCGCGCAGGAAAAACTCAATGTTCTTGCCGGTATGGGAAGAACATTACCTTCATTACCCGGAGAAATAATCAAAGACTTACAGATATTGTTTGAATATAACCGTATTGATAAAAATAACATGCGGCACCTTTGGATAACGGGTGTCACGAATGATGTTCTGACTGAACTGGCAATTAACAGTCATGACTCTGAGTTTAATCTTTTCACCGAAAATTCGCTTCATTTAATCGATCATACTTTTGGTCCTCCGGGGCCGCTATCGATATTTTTGGCATCAGCCATGCTAACTGAGGCAATTAGCCTGACCGGTAGCGATCATATCGTTATCAATCAATTACCAGAGGGGAGCGCTAGCCTCTATTTAATGACTAAGGAATTACATCAATGAAAGTTAATCGTCATCACCAATATGGCTATTTTGGGTATATTTTTATTACCCTTAGCCTTGCTGGGATATTTCTCATGTTGATCTACTTGAATAAAACATTACTTGAGGAACGGGGGCTGCTTAAATCCGCATTGTATGCCTACGCCACAGTTTTTCCGCTCCTATTAATAGGCTTATTTGGCAATGCTGTCTGGTGGCATATTCGGCAGAATAAAGCGCAGAAAAAACTCAGACCTGAAACCGATCGGGCAGCGGATCGCTCCAACCAGTCCGCTTTGATACTGAGTGATTTGGGCGATCGCATGCGCCTCCGTTACGGGCGATTCTGGTGGTATAAAGTCCGCATTTTACTGGTGGTGGGCGAAGTGGAGCAGGTGGAAGCCATCGCACCGGGGCTGACGACTGCGTATTGGCAGGAGGGTTATCGCTCGTTGTTGCTCTGGGGCGGCAGTTTGCAGACGGCGGAACCGGATACCGCGCAGTTGATGGCTTTGCGTCGCTTGCGCCGTTACCGCACGCTCAATGGCATTGTCTGGGCGCTGACCGAAAACCAAAGCGCGCAGCCGGTGTGGATGGATAAAGCTTTGCGGATGTTGCAAAAACAGGCCCAACAGTTGCGCTGGCAGGCTCCGGTCTACCTGTGGCAGGTGTGTCACAGCAACTGGTCGCAGGAAGACCGTATCACTCAGGCCGTCGGCTGCTTTTTTCCTGAACGCTGTACCCCGGATATCGTGGCGACACAGTTGCAAGAATTGGTTGACCCGTTGCGCAAGCGCGGGATGCAACAACTGTTGGAGAAGACGGCCCACGATTTTCTCTGTCGTCTGTCTGCCAACTTAAAACAACGGGGGATTGCGCACTGGCAACAGGTTCTGACGCCGTGGTTAGCGGAGTATGGCGATGTGGTGTCGCTGCGGGGTCTGATGTTCAGTTTGCCGCTCCGGGCGATAAAGACCAGCCTCCCGCAGATTTGGCTGCCCGATACCGCCTGGCAGGGGGTGCTGGAGGGCAGCCATCGTTTCCACGGTCGGCGGGTGGGCATGCCCCGCGCACAGACCGTCGGTCGTGGCCTGATGGTGCTGGGCTTATTGTGGGGAGCCGGAATGGCGCTCTCCTTTTTCACCAACCGTGACCAGATAGCCGTGGTGCAGGCGGCGGTAACTGACCTGAAAACTCAGCCGGAGAATTCTGATGCCCAGTTGATAGCTTTAAAGGAGCTGCGTAACGAGGTGGAC
>NZ_RCWC01000025.1 GCF_018448935.1 Photorhabdus noenieputensis
GAGATCTCCCCGGTATTTATCTTTGATGTGTTTTCTTGGCAATAGGCCATGACTTCACCGATAAAATGGTCTTTGGCCAGACTCCATTTTACATATTTATCGGCAACTCTGTTCATAAGCATCATCAACTCATTTTGTTTATCCATTTGAATTTTTAGGAGTTTTCTTTCTTCATTGGTACTGTTATCCAAGTATCCTCTGGCGGAAGGATTTCTTTCGTAAAATTCATCTAAAGCATCCATAATAAGTAACCTGTTTCTTTGAAATTTAGTTTAACATAGTGTTATGTACTAAAAGTATACAATTGAAATTATAAGTCAAGGTTTATTTTTACTTTTAAGGATACTTTTTTGGGCGTTTTAAGACGTAGGATTATTAGCAAAATCCGTTATAATTTTTTCTCAATGCAAATATTAATTCTTTATCTATTTTATTGATATATTTTTTCGTTTAAGAAAAATATTATTAAATTTATACCCGTAATCATTGAAGATGCTTGATTTTATCCGAAATGGAGATCATTATCCTCGCCATGAAAATATTTATTACATCAGAACAAAAAATCAAACTTGAACGTCTTCACGACACCACTCGTGATGGTCAGGTACGAGACAGAATAAAAGCTATCCTTCTGGCTTTTGAAGGGTGGAGTTCTGTGATGATCGCCCAGGCATTGCGACTCCATCAGACCACCGTTAACCGCCATATCAGTGATTACCTTAATCACGGTAAACTTAAATATGACAATGAAGAGTCTGATAGTTTGCTTTCCCGAGAAAAAACTGATTTTTTAATCAATCATTTATCTCAACATCTTTTCCATCACACCCATGAAATCGTGGCCTATGTTGCTCAGCTCTGGAAGATTACCTTTAGCATTCCCGGCATGAATAAATGGCTACACCGTCAGGGTTTTTCTTATAAAAAACCTTGTGGCGTCCCTCATAAATTCGACGCAGAAAAACAGCGACAATTTATTGAATATTATGAGAATCTTAAAGTTACCGCGAAAGACGAACCCATCCTTTTTCTTGACACTGTTCACCCGACTCAAGGCACCAAACTCAGTTATGGCTGGATGCGAAAAGGCGAGAAAAAAACCGTCAAGACAACAGGAAGCCGGACTCGCCTGAATATATGGGCGCGCTCAACCTGAATGCCATTGGTCGTACGGTGTTCCAGGAATATCAAACCATCAATGACTACAATATTTGCTGTTTTTTCAATGAAATAAGAAAGTCTTATCCTGACTATCATCAAAAAATTCATCTTATTGTGGATGGGGCGGGTTACAACAAAGCTCATCTTATTAAGGAGTGGGCTTATGTTAGCAATATTGAGTTACATTACCTTCCTCCCTATAGCCCAAATTTAAACCCAATAGAGCGATTATGGAAGGTCATGAATGAACAGGTTCGAAATAACCGTTATTTCTCTGATAAACATGAATTTCGAGACAAAGTCTTCAAATTTTTCACCACAACGCTACCTGATATAGCGGACTCGCTGACGTCTAGAATTAACGACCATTTTCAGGTGCTAAAAACTGCATCTTGAAGTTTCTTGGGTATATATTATATTAATTCTATTGTTCAACAAGCATTAAATATAAGTCACGACCAGAAAAGATAAATAATTTCCTACAAAGTATTGCTAAGTGTTTCTAATTGTATCAAATTGATAATAATTGTAATAAAGCTTGGATTCACATAATATTATATTTATATACCCGCTTAACTTGAAGATGCAGGATTCAGAACCTGGAAATTGTCATTAATACGGCACGACAGGTTCTTGGCAAGTTCCGGTAATATTTCCGTAAAAAAGCGATGTATTGCCTGCCTGAACAAGGTCGTTGAGGCGAAGTAATGGTTATTTCTGACCTGTTCATTCATCACCTTCCACAGCCTTTCTATCGGGTTCAGATTCGGGCTGTATGGCGGTAAATAATGAAGGTCGATATTCATCACGTAAGCCCAGTCTTTTACCAACTTACTCCGGTGGTAACCGGCTCCGTCAAGGATAATATGAACCTTCTGACTGACCGGATAGGTTTCACGCAGGGCAATGAAGAACTCGGCGATATGATAACTGTCGATACGGTCATATTCGCGTACCACGATTTTGTTTTCTTTGACAAAAACTTTGATCGTGCCTCAGGCACTTAGTTCCCTTCTTAAGCAAACCTCAGGTTATTTAAGATATCGGTTTAGCGTTGATTTCGTTCCATTTAAGCTTAAATTCCCTGTTTTTTCTCAATAAATAACTAGCAAAAATTCGCTGTCGGCATTTAAAAAACTTTGGTTAATGAAAGGCGTTTTTCTTTAATAAAGAGCACTCAGAGTTGAGCGCTGTTGTGTGTCCCTTTTTTACAAAAATATGATCTGTGACAGGCTCGGTACAACAGTAAGTCTTAACAACAAGTTAATTTTATATATAAAAAATATTTATATATTATCATTTTCAGCTAATTGGCAGAATAAAATCCATTGATTTTTTAATGGGCTATATCATCAGTTTTAATCGATATTCACAATGGAAATTAAAATATTTGATAGTTTTTAACGATCATTTGTATGATTTTTGAACGTTTTAAACAATTTTATTTTTCAAATTGTAATCTATAGGATTAATTTCAATATGAAACACTAAAATGTTTTAAATGTTTTTATGTGTGTTATTATTGCGTTAATATTTTGTTTCATTTGGTGAGTATGTGAGTGGTAATGCGTCTCTTATTTTGATTTTGGAGTGATTAGCATGAATAAGAAAGTCAATGTATTGCGTGGCGTCAGGCGTCAATCGGGTTTTACGCTAATTGAAGCATTGGTTGTGATGATTGTCGGCATTGTGATATTGGCCGCAGCCGCAGCCGGGATTGGTAAGTTGTTTCGAGCTTCGGAAATCTCAACCGAATCGTCGAATATTACTCAGATGGCCGCAAATTTGAAGTCAATTAAAAATGGTGCCAAAGGCTATGACAGCTTGGATAACAAGATTGCCATTGATTACAAAGTCGTTCCCGCCAATATGACTCAAGATGGTAAAGCCGGGATTATTTTTAATAGCTGGAATGGCAAGGTAACCATTTCTCCGGGCGATGCCACCGCTCAGACCTTTAAGATTGAGTATCAAAATGTTCCTGATGAGGCTTGCCAGCAACTTTCGCTGAAATTGCGGGTTGCAGGTTGGTCGAAAATGACCGTTGGGAATGGGAAAGGGCAACAGTCTGGCATAGAAATTAAACCAGATTCGACTTTGGCACAAATTGAATCAGCATGTAATGCCAATGATGCAAATACCGTGACGCTTGTTTCTGCCAGTTAGGGCATTAATTTTAGACATTGATTGTTTTGATGTGATATGTGGCTTAGTGAAGGCTTCTCAAGTTGCATTTTCTTGGTGAGGGAAGCAGCCGGTTTCACTGGTTTTGTTGTTGTTTCCCTTATCCAATGCGGTTCGTTGTGTGCTGAATCTGCCGGGAGATCATCATGATGATAGGGTGGTTGCAATCTTCTACTGGGTGTTTGGTCCTGGCATCCGGGTTGCTAGGGTTGTGTGTCGGAAGTTTTCTTAATGTGGTGATCTGCCGCTTGCCGATGATGATTTTCTCCGAAATCAATAGCGAGGCTGCCGACTTTAATCTCTGTTTTCCCCGTTCTCATTGTCCACGTTGCAGCCACGTGTTAGCGGCCCGCGATAATATTCCCCTGTTGAGCTATTTGTACCAGAAAGGGCTCTGTCGATACTGTAACGGTACGATTTCTATACGCTATCCATTGGTTGAAGGCGCGGTAGCAGTACTCTTTTCTTTATTGGCTTTGGATCTGGGGTGGAGTTACGGGTTGTTGGGGGTATTGGTGCTGAGTTCGATGCTGATCGCACTGGCGATCATTGATTTCGAACATCTGCTGCTGCCCGATCAACTGACGCTTTCTTTGCTGTGGTTAGGGTTGCTGTTCAATCTGCATTCTGCCGGATTTGTGGCATTACCTTTGGCCGTCAGTGGCGCGGTTTGTGGATATCTGTTTTTCAGGCTGGTGGCGTGGATTGCCCGGCAATGGGTCCAGCGTGATGCGTTGGGAATGGGAGATGCTAAATTTCTGGCAGCGCTTGGTGCCTGGTTGGGGGTGGAAGCGCTCCCATTAATGATTTTGCTGGCAGCAAGTTTCACTCTAATAAGTTATCTGACGATTTGGCGACTATACGGAATGAGAACGGCACCACAGATACCTTTCGGCCCAGGTCTGGCAGCCGCTGGATTGATTGTGGCGCTTTTCAATCGGTAGCCAGACATAAGTGGGCCGCAGTTGAATAGGCCGCAGCGCAGTTCCCTTGGGCGGGATCGCTATGGGGATAAATAGTTTATCGGATGGAATAGATTTTCTTGCTTACTATTAAGAAGGACTATTTATGCATGATGATGAGTCTGTATCTGTATTGATGATAAGCCGCCATGATGCAGGCTTCACTTTGCTGGAAGTGACTGTTGCACTGATAGTTCTGGCATCAATGATGGTGGTTGGTGTGGTTTATCTAAACCGACAGAGTGACATGCTGGTGAATCAGGTTGTCGCCGGGCAGATCCAGCATCTTGGTGATGCGGTGGTGGATTATGTTAATGACAATTATGTCGCGCTAAGTCGTGGACCCACTCCAACACCAATTAATTGGGCAGAGGTGATCCCCTATTTACCCCCGGGGCTGGATCAGAATACGGTTAATCCGCTTGGTCAGAAATATGATGGCGTATTACGAGTTGTCATGTTGCCTAATGGAAAGAAACGCATTGATCCGTTGGTTTATACCGTTCCGGCAATGGCTAATGGAAAACAGCCAAATGTTGCTAAACATTCAATGAAGATTGCGCAATTGATTGGGGTTGGTGGCCTGTATCTGGATTACAGAAATCGGGATCATCGTAATCCGGCCACTTATTGGAATAGTTATGGTCAGGTCAATGCGCCTGAATCTTTTGCTGGTTTTTTCAGTGAACAACCCAAGGAAATTGGCCGTATTTTTTATGCTCCCTTCATGCGGGATGCGTCAATCTATGGCCCAGGGACATTGGCGGGCGATTTGCTTCATCGCCAAAAAATAGGCGGGCATCCAGAATGGAATAGGATGGAAACCAGCATCAACATGGGGGGGCATGGTCTTGAGCAGGTGGATATGCTGTCGATGCAAGGCCCTGGCATAGTTAATGGTGTGAACAAGATCGTCTTCTCTGCCCGTTCTCAGGGAAAACCCTCCTATATTGAACAAAATAGCGACGGTGAAGTGGTTGTCAATCCAGAGCATGGCACGTTGTTTATCCTTGATGGTAATGCCAATCCCGGTAATAAAGGGACTTTGGCTGCCGGTGATATTCATGCAGATAATAACGTCGTTGTTGGCAATAATTTAGTGATCAATACTCAAACTGGAAATCTTGTCGGTGGCAAGTGCCCTGCGTTAGGTAACCTGTCCATGAGCAAGCAGGGGGAACTGCTGGTGTGTCAGGGAATTAATGTTGATAAGTCAGATTTGGAATGGCGAGATGCCAGTGGAGGCAGGCGGTTATTGGCAAATCAAGCGGTAATCAGCAGTGGTTATTGGCTTGCATCGGGAGTGTCGTCAGGGATAACAAGTAAGAGAGATATCTATTATGTTAGCGGTGACGATAAAGCAAACCGTCGCAGTCAGCCTTTTTTTAACAATTCAAATGCCCCTGTGTTAGTCACCGTTTCTATTCCTCCGATCTCTAATAACCATCGTATGCGTTGCGTGTTGGCTGTGTATGAAGCGGATAAAAATGGCAATAACCAAGAGTCTGATTTACCGCTTGTTTTTCAACGATCTGGACTGGTGGATTATCCAGAAGCGAGCTCCAAGGTAAATCTAAAGAATACAAGAACTTGCATAGTGTCATTCATTGCCGGACCACATCGCAAATATAACATTGCCAGCGTGTTCCATTCTTCTAAAAACAATGCCCATATTTTGAAAAGTCATAACTGATAAGTAGCATCATTGTGCATCTGATGATTTGGCGTTAACCAATCTAGAGTAATAGGAGAACATAAATGTGGCCATTAGCGATTGTTGGGATTGCCGTTGTATTTATCATGCAACTAATTTTTGGTGAGTTGTTGTATGAAGTGCGTATGCAATCAGTACGCGCCAAGACTGATGTAGCCGCGCTGTTTCGTAACTATGCTTCCGCCGGTGTGCAATTGCTTAATAATCATTCCGTTGGCGTGATCAGGAGTCGCAAGATGCGGCAGGCATTAACCGCTTTGCATATGGAGTGGGTAAATACCGATGCCTGGTGTGACAACGTTGCCAGCCAGTGTCTCTGGGGGGGATTTATTTCAGGAGTTCATGTCTATATTTTCCGCAAAAATACCTTCTCCGGCGACAATGGGTTGTTGCATGGCGCTTTCGGAGAATTGCTTAAATGGAGTGCTGAGCCCGATCAGATTGGTTTTAAGCAGGGTTCCAGACTTATCGACGGTAGAGGAAAACGGGTAGAGAGTTTGCTTGCCAGACGATTACCGGATGATGTTCGCAAGTTTATATCTGACGGCGCGCTGGTGGAAATACTGTAGTTATTGGAAATACTAGTTGTTGGAAATATTAGTTGTTGTTTCGCAAGCGGGCTTTCTTCGAGTCACTGGGCTTTGTTAATAGGTTGTTTGGCTTACTTTTTTTCTTTTTGGAAAGATCGATGAACAAAATAATCACATATGTTTTTACGGTACTTGTCTGTATGTCAAGTGTCGCCGTTTATGCAACACCGATGCGTACACCCGTTCCTGTGGCGGCGGTATGGACAGCAACTCCGGGGCAAACTCTGCGTGATGTTACACAAGAATGGGCTAGCAGGTCTGGCTACCAAGTGGTATGGGATGCTTCCTATGATTTTCCTATCCGAGCTAGTCTGCGTTTTAATGGCACGTTTATCCATGCGGTAAGCGAGCTGTTCGAAGCCTACGCGATGGCGAATCGTCCTTTCGTTGTCGATATTTATCAGGAACAGCGACTTGTTCATGTACAGGCTCAGGGGTAATAACATGCATATCCAGTTTTTGACGTTTTCCAGATGGGTATTGCTGCCCTGTATAGCGACTGGCCTGGCAGGTTGTGCAGCAATCTCTAATGTTGATCGACAGGCAGATGCTGAGATGGCAAATGCTAACAGTATTATTAAGGAGTTACGCAATACTGCCGCCATGACGGCGGTACATGTTCATGAGCATGGTTATTGGGTATCAACTAAGGAGATTCCATCAAAGAAGGAGGGGGAAACGGTTTCCTGTATGTTGACTCTGGAGGAAGCTGAGCCGATGACGCTGAGTCAGTTTGCGGAAAAGATCAAGCGTATCTGTGGCGTGCCGGTGGTGATCAGTGCTGATGCACGGTTTGCCGCGTCTCCTAGTCCTGCATCAGAAGTGAGAGAAAATGGTCAGGAGCAGGAGGTTGTTGTCAATCCGAACGTGCAGTCAATATCTGAAAGCGGTCAACCAGAAGAGATGAAAATAAACGTGTATTGGCATGGTTCTTTAGCAGGTTTGCTTGATTCGGTTATTTTATCGTCAGGCTTGCATTGGAAAGTACACAATGGAGCAGTGCATATTTTCAAAACAGAGACGCGAGTGTTTCAAATATATGCATTGCCGGGTACGGATGCATTATCTTCCAGCGTGACAGCGACGACCAATGCCACGTTCGGCGGCGGCTTAAATGGCAACGATAGTGGTAATGGTAACAGCGGTAGTTCCCAAACTCTCGCGACTTCTTTGACCCGTTCGGTTATGGATGAGATCCAAAAAGCGGTGTCAAATATGCTAACGTCTGGTGAAGGTAAGTTAACTTTGTCGATGGCGACGGCATCATTGGTGGTAACCGATTCACCTGAGGTACTCGATAGAATTAAAGATTATATTGATCAGCAGAACAAATTATTGACAACGCAGATAGTGCTTAATGTCAAGATCCTTAACCTAACGTTCGATAGGGCTGATCAGTATGGCGTTGATTGGTCACTGGCCTATAAAGACGCTCATATCGGAATGGGTGGCGCGGGCAGCGGTGTCACTGAGGGGCGTGATATCAGTACCAATATTCATATTCTTAAGGGGCCATTTAGTGACAGTAATTTACTGATCAAGGCGTTATCGACCCAAGGTAAAGTCTCTATCGTGACTCAACCTTCCGTGACTACACTGAATTTGCAAGCGGTACCGATGCAGGTTGCAACACAGACCGGTTATGTTTCATCAACTTCTAGTACCTCAACGCCACAAGTTGGCATTTCAGTAGGAATCGAGCCTGCGACAGTGACGACAGGCTTTAATATGTTGATGCTGCCTTATGCAATGGCCGACAAGCAAATATTGTTGCAGTACAACATTAGTTTGAGCGATTTAAAGAGGCTGGAGAAATTCGGCGAGAAAGAGACCGGTCAGGTGCAGTTGCCGACAATAGATTTACGCGCATTTAGTCAGAAAGTGAGACTACATTCAGGTGAAACGCTGGTGCTGTCAGGGTTCGAACAGCAGTCAGATACCAGTGATCGTAATGGTTTGGGTAGCCCGGATAATCAATTCTTAGGTGGGAGCCGTCAGGGTAAAAGAAACCATAATGTGATCGTAGTCATGATTACTCCTATAGTGGTAGATTGAAAAATTAGTGGTAGATTGAAAAATGGCCCAGACTGAAACAGGCGCGGAGCGCGTTATGCAAATCAAGCTATATGGTAAGACTTTGGTCGCAGGCATTATCTGGCGACCGCCTGTCACTGTGTTAACACGTTCTCACATACGTAAAAATGGGATTGCCGCAGGGTTTACCCTGGCTGTCCGGCATCGTGCTGGACGAAGTATCCAGGTCGGGTATGTACCAAAGGAGGCAGGAGTACCGGGTTGTTATTCATTGGCGGCGGTTCTTGCTAAAGCGGTGGATAAACCTAACTGGATAGGTGCGTTTCATTTGCCTGATGGACATTATGCATTGGTAGCGGTACATCAGGGCGCGATAATGGCAGGACGTGATTTGATCGGCACTCGTGAAGAAATCGAAGCGAAATTGCGTGATACGGTACAGTTGGTAGAGGGTGCCAATGGGGTGTGGAATGCGATTTATGCGCCGAAGGAGTTTGAATCGCCGTGGTCGGAGGTTCCCTTGGCGCAACTGTTACCGCAGTCTGCATTGAGAAAATCTGTTGGTCAGCTTGAGAGTTTAACCGGCGAAATGTCGAAGTACCAAATTAAGCTCTTTGCCATGACCGTAGGTACTGCGTTCTTATTAGCTGGTGGTTGGTGGATGTGGCACATCTATAAGCAGAATACAGAGATAAGGCCACCGGATTTATCTAATGAGGTGGTGGAAGTTCCACCGCCGCATCCGTGGCTTGCGCAACCAACAATGGAGTCGCAGTTTTCTGCATGGAATAAAGTTTTAGCCAAGGTTCCCTTATCGCTCGCGGGTTGGCAGATTGAAGTCATTATGCTGGATGCTAATGCGGTTTCTGTGAGTTATCAGCGTCATGATGGGATGCCGATCAATATTTTTCAGGTTGCTGCTATCAATATTTTCCGGGCTGGCCCGGTGATTTCCAATGGTGGGGAGCAGGCACAGGTATTGATACCGTTTGAGCAGTCGCAGAGTCATGATCAGGAAAATAACGACGATGTGTTGCAGTCGTCAGATCAGGCGCTGGTTGAGCTGATGTCTTATTTTCAGGCGCTAGGTTTGCCGCCTCCAACTTTGACTGAGGGAGCTTCCGTTTTACCGCCGCCTCCGCCCCTTTTGCAGGAAGGCGAAACACGCGTGTGGGCCAATCCTGATTGGCAGACTTATAACTGGACACTGACTTCTCAATTAGCGCCAGATGCACTGTTTTCAGGTAAACCGCTCCCCGGATTGAGAGTGACCAGTGCCAGAGTTGTGTTATCTGATGGTTTTCCTGAGTGGAAGCTGAGTGGAGTTTTCTATGCAAAAAATTAGCCAGCTTATAATCAGTCTATTTGTGGTGTCGGTATTTTCCCTGACATATGCGCAAACATCACCTACTGAGTTACCGGCAGCTCAGACGAAGCGTCATATTGCACAGAAGCCTGCATTGCCAGAGGCAACCACTGATAGCGTTGCTGCGCAACTGGAAAAGTTACAGACGGATTTGATGTTACTTAAAGCTGAAACCGCAAGGGCAAATGCTCAGGCTGAATTCGATAAAATTTCCAGAATGGTGAATAAAAGAGATGCCATTAATAATGGCCTGCCTCTGGTTAAGTCAATCTTTGGGCGCAATGGGGTTCTGACTGCTACGCTCCGGCTTCGTTCAGGCGGCATCATGGATGTGAAAGCAGGTGAACAGTTGCCGAATGGTTATAAAGTGGTCCGCATTGATACCGGGGGAGTGACTTTCTCCAAACAGGGGCGATTCTATGAGGTAGGTCTTACGGCTACCAATGATGCATCGTTGTTGGATAGTCTTGACTTGATGGTTGCACCGCCGCTGCCGTTAAGCCGTTAATTACTGATGGGTGGAGATATTTATGCAAATAACATGCTCCGATCTGTTGTGTATGGTCAGGCAGGGGGCAAAAGTTTTATCTGCCTTGAGCGGTGCACTTGAAATAGAGTTAGCTAACCGTAGTTTGATATGTCTTGTTGAGTTGCCGCAGCAAAAGGGGCAGTGCGTACTTGCCGTGTCTGCTTCCCACCGGCTTGATCCCCATGTGCTGGCCTATGAAGAGACGGTCAAAAGACATGGCCTTATTTATCAGACTGTCACTTGTGGCATGGGGAGCATATTGGAATTATACCGTCTCAGTAAGAGCGAGAGTCATGGACTGGGAGGGAGTGAATCGGATGTTCAGCGTTATATCATTCGTTTAATCGGCGAAGCGACTGAGGAACGTGCGTCAGATTTGCATATTGTTGCTCGCCGTAATTATTGTGAAATCCGTTGCCGTATCGATGGTTATTTGCGGTCAATAGGACAACTGCGGCCGGAAGAAGGGTTGCGATTATGCGCGACTATCTATCAAAGTATGTGTGACGTGGCAGAGCCGACTTTTAAACCGATGCAGGCGCAGCGTGCGCGAATGAAAGATGAGTTTCTGGCCGAGTGCGGACTTTCCGGGGCGCGTATTAATACCCGTCCGCTTGATCGCGGCATGTTGATGGTGCTGCGATTGTTGTATGCGGATAGCCCCGGTACGGTGTGCACTTTAAGTGATCTCGGCTATTTGCCGGAACAGTGTCAGATACTGGAAGAGCTGATGGACCATCGGGCCGGTGTGGTTCTCTTGTCTGGTGCGACCGGTAGCGGAAAGAGCACCACTTTGAAAGTTGTGATGCAGAAGATGATAACCGAGCAAGCCGGCATTCATCTGTTGACCCTTGAAGATCCGCCCGAATATGAAATTGAAGGTGCTAATCAATCGCCTATAACCGGAGATCGAGGTGATAGCTTGATTGTCGAACAGGAATGGGCGATGGCAATTGCGGATGCAATGCGGCTCGATCCTGATGTGATTATGGTCGGTGAGATACGCGACGCAGTGACGGCAAAGATGGCATTTCGTGCAGCAATGACCGGCCATCTTATTTGGACCACGATACATGCAAACGATGCTTTAGCGATCTTGCCCCGCTTGCAGGATGAAGCTGTGATGGAGTCGCTATTAATGGATTCGCGGCTGGTGATTGGTTTGGTCAGCCAGGCGCTGATTCAGGTGTTATGTCCTCATTGTAAAGTTCCCCTGCGAGGGCATGAGCAAGAAGTTTCCGAGCGTCTGTTGAAACGACTAAATCTTTATTGTCAGCCGGAGTCGGTTTGTCTACAGGGGGAAGGTTGTGACCATTGTAAACAGTGCGGTACCTTGGGTCGAACAGTAGTCGCAGAAGTGATACGCACTTCCCCTGGCTTAATGCAAGCTTATCGAATGGGTCACCATCACGAAGCGACTCGCTATTGGATCTCGGAGATGGCGGGATTAAGCAAGATCGACGCACTTATTCGCAAAATAAATGACGGAATAATCGATCCTCGTGCCGCGGAACGTGTGATGGGGCCGATTATTCCTGCGATCCATCAAATAGAGTGAAACGCTATGTCCATGACCGATTTTGTTGAAAGTCTGAACTATCGATTTGCGAAGATCCAGTTTGGTAAAAAAGCGCGAATTCGTTTTTACGGGCATCTGATCATGATGCTGGAAAATCGTATCATGCTGATTGATGCATTACGTGAAATGTATAATATTGCCAGCAACGAAGGCCATAAACCCAACAATGGTTGTGCATTGGTGTTAAGTAGTTGCTATGAATCTGTCAGTCAGGGCAGTACTTTGGCGGAGAGTTTACAGCGATGGATTGGTCCCAATGAAGTCGCGGTGATTGCTGCGGGTGAGCGTTCCGGCGACATACGTAGCGCTTTTATGGATGCGATCGCCATGATCGAAGCGGGTAGCAAAATCCGCAGTGCTGTTATTGGCACATCTATTTATCCACTGATACTCATCGGGATGATATGTGTATTGCTGCATATTGTGGCAGGTAGTTTGGTACCCAAACTGGCCGCTGTTTCTAAGCCGGAAACCTGGGATGGTGCGGCTTATACCCTTTATTTGATGGGAACATTTGTCAACGATTATGGATTTTATTCGCTGATATTTCTGGTGATATTGATCATTTTATTGTTGTTATCGCTATCTTTTTTGGGGGGGCGACTGCGAACGGTGCTTGACCGGTTTCCGCCGTGGTCACTGTACAGAACCATTCATGGCAGTATGTTCATACTGAATGTGTCGTTGTTGATCCGTTCAGGGATGATGTTGCAATCGGCGCTGGAATTGCTGCTGGAACAGGCGGGTTCCCGCTGGCTGTATGTACGTATCGCGGCGACGCTCGAACATATTTCAATGGGGGCTGGTTTTGGTGAGGCATTGCGCGATACCGGTTATCGTTTCCCGGATGACGAAGCGATCAGTTACCTGAGGTTATTGTCACGATTGCAGGGTTTTGATCAATCAATGGCGAAGTTTGCACGGCACTGGTTGGATGAAACGATCGTTAAGGTTCAGATAGTGACGCGTGGATTTCTGTTGGCTTCAATTCTTATGATTGGTGGCATGTTGATGCTGGTGGTTACGGCGGTATCGGGCATTGAAAACGCCATTGAACAGTCGTTATCTATGCCATCTGTTTAATGTTGGGATTGATGATGAAAATCAGTCGGGATATGGAAACTAGAAACGTGTGATGCATGTCGTGAGAATGTGTTGAATGAGCTAAGAAAAACTGGCGGGCCGATTATCCTCCGGATGCTTGATGATAAATGATGTGGTGGAAATAATGATGAAAATATAAGAATAATAATGATAATAAATTTATCTATAATTCACTATCTGATTTTATTAATGGAATGTTTGTTATTTTTAAGATAATGATACTCCAGGTTAAATGATTAAATATTGCTGAACATTGATGTTTGTAGCTAAGAATGATAATTGATTTTTAAGTGTAAAAGTAATTTGAATTATGCACAGGGTCTCGGAGAGTTAAATATAATAATATAAAACGCATAAAGGTTCTGTTTTTCTTAAATGATTGATTTATATTTAATTTCATGAATCTTGTTGGTTTTTAATTATTTTCATTAATTGTCAATGAATTATCTGGATATTATAAATGACAGAATTAATAGATTTATAAACACATAATTCCCTTAAGTTTTTATGGCCCGGATAGTACAGAGTTAAGGCTATGTAAATTTGGAAAAAAACCTACCAAATAATCCGGGCATGGATTTTATTATATTTTTTAGACAAAGATATTCTGGCCGATACGATGGTAAATAATCGATTCTGCCTTATCAAGTCTTTATTTTTCAAAAAGAAGTTCTCACTGATTTACCAAGACCAGATGCTATTCTTGATCCGACGTAATATTACCGCAAATTCTTTGCTAATCGTTTATTCAAGTTGTCTGGAGGTAAAGTGAAAGCCTCTTTATTGCGTACTACTAAAAGAATGTGTAGTACCTAATTTTATTTTTCCCTGGTGTTGAGCAGATTTTGTTATCGGGAATAGCACTCGCTTTATTGGCGGTAAAGTTTGCGCAACCCGAAGTACAGTTCGGAACAGTATTCGCTTGATCATCGAACGATCGGCTGCATTTAACGCAGTACGTAACGAAATCTCAACGGCTTCATTAGCATATGTCCGCATTTGTTGTTCATAATCTGAAATCGCCTTGATTAAGCCTTCATGACCAGTTGCTACCTGAGTCAGCGTTTGCGTGAGTAAAAGTGCGTCTCGAAGCGCTGTGTTTGCTCCCATTCCTACCATTGGCGTCATGTTGTGAATAGCGTCGCCAAGTAGGGTGACAGCGCTGGAACGCCAGGGTAAGAGGTGATCCATACTGCGTAATGGAATCACAGAGAGGTTTTCCATATCACTCTGCTTAATCAGGGTATGCAGATTTGGGTCCCATGAAGCAATGCGGGAGCAGATCAGATCACACAGAGATTCCGCAGGAAAATCAGTAATCGTATTCGGATAGCTGTTGGTTGCTGCTGCATAAGCCCACATGACAAAATCACCAATTTCTGTCGATGTGGCTTTTACCTGAGTATTGATTGGAGCACGCCATAGAGAGACAAACAATCCACCAGGACTTTTAGGCACGATATTGTTGGGCGAACCATCCAGCAAATAGGGAGGCAATGAGTCAGCGAGAGCTTGGGTAAGGCGCACACGTCCAACGGTGAGTGTGACACCAATATCAAGCCGTTTTATCGCCGGGAGGTATTGCTTGCGTACTTTTGAATTGCTTCCATCTGCACCGATAAGAACATCAACATCTTCGTGACTTTTATCTGTGAAAAAAAGCCTGACTTTACCGTTTTGCATGTGTTCATAACGCTCGAACGTTTTGTTCCATTGAACGGTATCTGCGAGCCCCTCGTTTAGTACTTCTATAAGTTCAGATCTGCTGATTGACATCCGATCCTCGGTAATGATTTCTCCATCTTCTTGGTGAATATCTCTCTGAGCTGAGAGCAGAAGACGCAGATGCTCATCATAGAATCTTGTCTGTCCACCAACAGGCTTGGAAATCTTTTTAAAGGTTAGCCAGTTGGTTTCTGGGAGGCATTCCTGCATTGCTTGTTGGCCGAATGTATCGACGTAAATTCCATAACCGGGAAGTATGGATGACGTAGCAGAGCCTCGTTCATAGACTTTCACCTTTATTCCGTTTTTGCGCAAGCCATGTGCCAGGCATGCTCCACCAATCCCTGAACCAATTATTCCAACGTTCATTTCTTTTTTCTCCATAAGTAGTACGATGTGATTCTGAAAGAATCATGGTGACTGTAGCTGGCCAGGGCCATTTGATCACAGCCATCGGTTGTGTTACTGCTATAGTCTTAATAATAGTATACCGTACCGTTCGGTACCAATAAAAATTTAGGTTTTTTACATGACAAATACACCTAAAGCCCAAACAGATCACAAAAGAACCCGTTCGTACTCTAGAATTTCAGGAGAACGAGTTAACGAGCTGTTAAAGATTGCTGCTCAGGTATTTGCAGAACGGGGTTTTGATGGTGCCAGTATCAATGAGATGGCGAAACGTGCTAATGCTTCGAAGGGGACCTATTATAGTCGATTTCCTTCTAAAGAAGAGCTGTTGGTCGCTGTTGTTAGGCAGAGAATAGAAGAAGTTGAAGGCGGTCTGGACAAGACCATGAACCCCGAGCCAGATATTGGGAAAGCGTTAACCATTTTTGCAGAGGAAATTTTCACGGTAATTCTTTCTGAAACAATGATTGCGAATTACCGGGTGGTCACTCTGGAGGCCCAACGTTTTCCGCAACTAGGTAAAATCTATTATGAAAAGGGGGTCAAAAAGATAGTAGATTTTCTTGTCGAATATCTGGTTCGAAAGATGAAAGAGGGAAAATTGAACATAGTAGACCCGAAAATCTCCGCAGAGGTGTTTATCGATGGCATCATTGGAACGCCAAGGCTTAAGGCTACTTTGGGCATGGGTTTACCTACTCCAGAGGAGCAATCTCAGCGAATTGCTATCGCTGTTCGGTCATTTCTCGCTGCATATGGTACTGCCTCATGTGATAGCACTTCTTCATCATGATAGTCGTGTTGTAGTAAACAGTCAGATTGTAGTAAATCAGATGTAGTAAATCAGAAATTATTGTAGGAATAGCATTGAATTGGGGACCTGCTTGTTATCAGGTAGGTCTCTCTGCTGAATTAAGAAAGCGGTTTGCATACCTTGAATGATAGACGAGACGCTTTGGCGTCTTTTTTGCTGTTTTGTGTTTGGTTGGCTGGCGATGGCTTATTATATTTCCTTTGCAGATAAATAGTTTACAATGTAAATAACTTGTTGTTTTTCTTTGATTAGAGTCTGCGTTTGTCATAATTAAAATTAACTCGTGAGAATGTTTTGAAGGTGGGTATGTTGATATGGTAAAAAGAGCGATAAAGCCACTGTGTATTTCGGTTATTTGTAGCACATCGATAGTAGCTGGATATGCTTTAGCTAATCATCAGAGTAGGCTTATTGAAGGTGATATTCAAAATCTGCCACAAATGCAGGTTGAAAAGATATCTGAAACAACCACACTCGAACAAGTACAAATTCAAACGGCTACAATTTCAGAAACAGAATGTCGTGAAATGTTGCGAAGTTGGATACCAGCACAAATTAAGCCTGTTTTCTTTGACCAATTGGTTAGTTTGTACTCTTCCAATCAGATGCAACCTTTGTGGCAAGATAAAATCGCGGTTCAACGCTTTGAACAACAACTTTCAGAACTTGCATTGGCCGGGTTTCAGCCGCGATTTGGTCAATGGCTGACTGAACTCAATGATGCTCAATTGAGTCAAATGGGACGTGATCTGATCTTATCGGATGCTATGCTAGGTTATTTACAATTTGTCTCAGATGTCGGTCATCAGGGCCAAAGCTGGCTCTATCGCACTATGTTATATAGCAGCACTACACCACATAAAAGCACTGCACCATACAAAATTGCATTACCTTCACCAGCCGTTATAGATCAGTGGCAGCGAGCTATTATTGATCACAATGTGGCCGCTTATGTTGCAGCATTGGCACCACAACATCCTCAATATGAAAATATGCGTAAGGAGATGATGAAACAACTGGCTGATAGTGAACCGTGGCCACAGCTTTCTGACAAAAGTGTGCTAAAACCGGGACAGAGTAGTTCTGATGTCGCTGTGTTGAGAGAAATACTTATTCGTCTTGGGATGTTGAGCGAACTGACAACTCAATCAGATCATATTTACGATCCTGAGCTGGTGACTGCGGTAAAAAATTTCCAGCGTTGGCAAGGGTTGGTGCCGGATGGCGTAATTGGTAAACGCACAAGAGATTGGTTAAATACTTCACCTCAAACTAGGGCAGGTTTGATAGCGCTTAATATCCAGCGCTTACGTGTTATCCCAAGCCATGTGTCTACGGGAATTATGGTCAATATTCCAGATTATTCATTGCATTATTATCTTAATGATCAGGAAGTGTTGGGCTCGAAAGTGATCGTTGGTCGTCCAAGCCGTAAGACACCTATTATGAGTAGTGTGCTGAATAATGTGGTGATTAATCCTCCCTGGAGTGTGCCAACTAGTCTGGCAAGAAAAGATATCGCACCACGGGGAGTGAATGATCCCGGATATTTTCAACGGGGAGGATACGTTATCTTTTCAAATTGGCGTGCTGATGCCAGTGTCATCGATCCTTACACTATTGATTGGAACGTGATTACGCCTGCTAATTTTCCTTATCGAATATGGCAAGCTCCGGGGCCGACTAACTCATTAGGCCGCTATAAATTTAATATGCCAAATTCGGAGGCTATCTATTTGCATGATACGCCGAACCATAACCTGTTTAACAAAGACATCCGAGCAATCAGCTCTGGCTGTGTACGGATTAACAAGGCTTCAGAATTAGCCAATATGTTGTTGAAAGATGCAGGGTGGACTCAAAACAAAGTGACGGATACTGTGAAACAGGGCAATACTGTTTATGTCAACGTCCCACAGCGTATTCCTGTTTATTTGTATTATTTAACTGCCTGGGTAGATGCACAGGGGGTTCCTCAGTACCGTACCGATATTTATGACTACGATCATAGTGTGAGACAAGGTTCCCAGTTTTTGTCAAAGTTGTTACCTTTACAAAATTAAATGCAACTAATTTTTGTTATTAGTTGTCTCATAGACCAGTGACCAGTGACCAGTGACCAGTTGCCTGGTGGTTTATTTTTTCCATAATCTGAGTAGATGTTTCTTCATGGATATAATTGATCATAATCGCCGTAAGTGGCTTTGTGTGGGGGCTGCTACTTTAGGCTTGAGTTTTTTGCCGGGGCATGTTTTTGCGACTCTGGCCACGCCGCATCCACGGATTTTACGTTTTGACAACTTACATACGGGTGAAACGATTAAAGCCGAATTTTTTGACGGCTATCGTTACAACAAAGAAGAGCTGGCCCGTCTGGATCATCTGTTTCGAGATTATCGTCAAAATAGAGTTAAGACTATCGATCCTAAATTATTTGATCAGATTTATTTGCTGCAAATGATGATGGGGATTAATAAACCTGTACAACTTATTTCTGGTTACCGTTCACTGGTAACCAACAATCAGTTGCGCAAGCAAAGTAAAGGCGTGGCTAGACAGAGTTACCATACTCGCGGGCGGGCGATGGATTTTCATATTGAAGGTATTGAGCTTAGTCGTATCTGCAAGGCTGCTCTAAAAATGAAAGCGGGAGGGGTAGGATACTATCCACACAGTAATTTCGTTCATATTGATACAGGTCCCGTCAGGACATGGTAATCTGGTGAGTAACTATTTTGTTTTGACTATGGAGTAAATGAAATAATGAAATACCAAATTATTCCTGTTACTGCTTTTATGCAGAATTGTACCCTTATTTGGAATGAAGAGAGTAAGGAAGCGGCAATTGTTGATCCGGGGGGAGAAACAGAGAAGCTGATCGCTGAGATAGAACGTCGTGGTCTGAAATTGACCCAGATTTTATTGACTCATGGTCATTTTGATCATGTTGGTGCAACAGCGGAAGTCGCTAAACATTTTAATGTGCCGATCTACGGACCACATCAGGAAGATGCTTTCTGGATTGAAGGCTTGCAAGCTCAAAGTCGGATGTTTGGCATTGAAGAATGCCCATCATTTGAACCTGATCGTTGGTTAAATGAAGGCGATAAGCTGCGGGTAGCGGGCGTTGATTTATCTGTATTGCACTGTCCGGGGCATACGCCAGGGCATGTTGTGTTTGTAAATCATGAAGATAAGCTGATTTATATGGGAGATGTTCTGTTTAAAGGGGGGATTGGGCGTAGTGACTTCCCACGCGGTAATCACCAGCAGTTAATTAACTCAATTAAAGATAAACTTCTGCCACTTGGTGATGATTATGAATTTATTCCAGGGCACGGGCCAATGTCGACGCTAGGTTATGAGCGGCAGACTAATCCATTTTTACAGGATGAAGTATCAGGTTGGTGATGTGGCGTAGCGTTTATGTTCAATATACCCGTCATCTTTCAAGTTGCCTCTTTGTTGGCTGCACTCACTCACCCCGGCCACATAGTTATCTATGCTCCCGGGGATTCGTTCCCTTGCCGTCGCGATGCATCTTGAAATCCATAGGGTATAAGTGTCAATTTGAGGGCTGGCTGATAGTTGTTTGATGACAACTATAACTGGTTGGAGACTTCAATCAGATTTTGATCCGGATCACGAAAATAAACGGACATAATGGCTCCGTTTGCTCCGGTAGGTTTAACCGGCCCTTCAAGGATTTCAACTTCATTCCGATGTACTCAATAAGATTAACATCACAATTGTGTCGGACGTCGAATCTTCTGAATGATAAAAGTCGCTGAAATTCAGCGACTTTTTCGTAGTAAGGAAAGTGCTAATTTAGAGTACTGCAACAATAGCTTCACATAGTGGAGCCATGTTTTCCAACGTCAAGCCAGCGACGTTAATACGACCGGAGCTGACAGCGTATATACCAAATTCCTCACGTAGACGTTCTACTTGTTCTTTTGTCAGGCCACTGAATGAGAACATACCATTTTGGCTAATAATAAAGCTGAAATCCTGTTTTGCCCCTTTTTCTTGCAAGGTATTGACAAACAGTTGACGCATACGCTGAATACGTTCGCGCATGGTGGTCAGTTCCTGTTCCCAGGCTGCTTTCAGATCTTCATTTGACAAAATGGTGGTGACAACAGATGCACCATGAGCGGGCGGGTTGGAATAGTTCGCACGGATGATCGCTTTAGCCTGGCTGAACGCTTTTTCGGCTGTATCGCTGTCACTAGCAACGATGGTACAGGCACCGACACGTTCATTGTACAGGCCAAAGTTTTTGGAGTAAGAGCTGGCAACAATCAGTTCATTATGATTTTTCGCAAAAATACGTAGGCCCTCTGCATCTTCATTCAGGCCCTTGGCAAATCCTTGATAAGCGAAATCAAAAATAGGCAACCAGCCTTTCTCCGCAGACATTTCTGCCAGTTTAGCCCATTGTGCCGGGGTTGGATCGATGCCCGTCGGATTGTGGCAGCAACCGTGGAATAGAACAACATCACCTGACTGAGTTTCAGACAAGCTTGCCAGCATGTCTTCGAAATTCAGCGCATGTTTTTCAGCGTCATAGTATTTATATTCACAGACTTCCAGGCCAGCGGCGGAAAAAACGTTTTTATGGTTTGGCCAGGTTGGGTTGCTGATCCAAACCCGTTTAGCATTAGTCTGTTTGGCAATGAAATCCGCAGCAATACGTAAAGCACCTGTACCGCCAGGGCTTTGTGCTGTGCGGGCGCGTTTATCTGTGACGACTGGGTGATCTTTGCCAAACAGTAATTCTTGAGTTACACGGCCAAATTCGGCTAAACCGCTAATCGGCAGATAATTTTTTGTTGTTTCGTTTTCCAGTAAATATTGTTCAGCTTTTTTAACACTGGTCAGAACAGGGGTTTTTCCTGTTTCATCTTTGTAGACACCGATACCAAGATTGATTTTATGTGTACGAAGATCAGAACGGAAACTATCGGCTAAGCCAAGAATAGGGTCGGCAGGCGCTGCGGTAATTTTCTCAAACATGTTTGTAATTCCAAAGCTCAGAGTTAAGCCCAAAAGGGTAGTCAGGTTAACGCTGCTAAAACAGTTTGCCAACTATTTGTCGCAAAAAGAAGATAATCTTGTGAAGCAGTTTGCGGAGTGAGAAAAAGAAGGAAAACATAAGACTAAAAAAGCAGCACATAAGCGCTGCTTTCTCTTAATGATGTTTAACTTGTTCAGCTAAATATATTTACCAACGGTAATTAGAATTGGTAAATCATACCTACGCCAACAACGTTGTCAGTGCTGATACCCATCTCTTTGGTGAATTCATTGCTATCCAGCAGGTTGATTTTGTAATCAACATAGGTAGTCAAGTTTTTGTTGAAGTAGTAGTAACTACCAACGGAGATATATTTAACGAGATCGCGGCTGCTGGATTCTTTCCCGTCATGATCGATGTCACCGAGCAGATTTTTACCTTTGGACTGAACGTATGCCAGAGATGGACGTAAACCGAAGTCGAACTGATATTGGGCGGTCAATTCGATGTTCTGGGTTTTGTTAGCGACATTTTCCATGTTCTCGCTACCAACTTTTCCACCGAAGCGGGTCATGTTACGGGTTTCACCGTACATAGCAGCCAGGTAGATATTGTTGGCATCGTACTTGGCACCGATGTTCCATGCCTCAGCACGATCACCTAAGGCAGTAGAACCTTTATTGGTATCAATATCATAGACAGTTTTTTGCGCAGAAGTACGAGCAGAATTAGAGTATGCGCCACCGACGCTGATACCGTAACCTACGTCATAGGTTGCAGCGAAACCGTAGCCATCACCGTTGTCTTTACGGTCGGCACGGCCATTAGCTGTGTTGTCACTGTTTTCACCCTGATATTGCAGAGCAAAATTCAGACCATCAACCAGACCGAAGAAATCAGTATTACGGTAAGTCAGCAGACCAGTAGAACGGCCAGTCATGAAGTTATCAGTCTGCGCCATTGAGTCGCCACCAAATACTGGCAACACGTCGGTCCAAGCGTTGACTTCATAAACCACACCGTAGTTACGGCCATAGTTCATTGAACCGTAGTCGGACAGTTTCAAACCAGCGAAAGCCAGACGAGTTTTGGTTTCTTCGTTAACACCTTCTGCACGGTTGCCTTTGATATTGTATTCCCAACGGCCAAAACCGGTCAGTTGGTCATTAACTTGAGTTTCACCTTTGAAACCCAGACGAGCAAAGGAGTTATCGCCATCTTCGCCGCTTTTGTTGTTAGCGAATTTGTGCTGGACTTCAACTTTACCATACAGATCCAGTTTGTTGCCGTCTTTGTTATAAATTTCAGCTGCATTTGCTGCGCCAGCAGCTAACAGAGCTGGGATTACTACTGCAAGAACATTGCGTTTCATCATTATTATTACCCTCATTGGTGTTATTCGGACACCTGCCACTGCCAAAAATAATTCTTTAAAAATCTACGGAACTATTTGTGAGAGTTTAGTGTCGTCTGTTTCGCTGTCAAGTGTTTCATTGGTTGTTATTTTTATCCACTCACAAAATGCGATAAAAAAGAAAATTTAGTAAGAATGTGAAACAAAGTGTTTCAAAATGTAAATGAGAGATTGTTTTTTGAGCTCTGGTCGGTCCAGTTGTTCAAAAAAGTGAAAAATGAACCGCAGTCAGTGGCGGAAGAAAATTACCTGTTTATTTTAGTAAAAAGAGTAAAATATGATGTTTATTTCATCAATCATATCTCTTATATGTAACTTACTGATATGCTTGTCGATGTGTTATATACCATTTTTTAACAGATACCTAATAATGATTATTCTTGAAAAAAGTAGCGCTCGCTTTAAGCGAGCACCATAATATGTTAATTGGATCTCCTATTAACCCGCCTAATTTATATCAGGCTGTTAGAATTGATATACCAAACCTACACCTACCGCGTTATTTGTGTTGACATCGAGATGTTTGGTGTAGAAGTTGTCATGTACTAAGTTGATTTTATAATCAACATAAGTGGATAAATTTTTGTTAAAGTTATAATAAGAACCAATAGAGATATATTTTACCCAGTCCTGATGAGTGAAATAAGTTGTTCCTCTAGATTGAACATATGCCAGAGATGGACGCAGGCCAGAATCAAATTGATATTGGGCAGTTAATTCGATATTGCGGGTTTTTGCGGAGACGAAATCTTGGTAGCCGAAAGAGGTCATATTGTGAGTTTCGCCATACATGGCGGCCAGATATAGGTTGTTTGCATCATATTTGGCACCAACGTTCCATGCCTCAGCCCTTTCTCCGCGAGCGACAGAGGTAACTAGCCTTTCATGTGTAATAGGGCGGTCAGCATTGGAGTAGGCTCCCCCTACGCTGATACCATTGCCGATATCGTAGGTAACAGAGAGGCCGAAGCCGTCACCATTACTACCACCATTGGGCTTACTGCGTTCACCACTGTGCTTACGGATCGAATTGCGGCCGTTGTTGCTGTCTTCGTCGTTCTTACCTTGGTATTGCAGGGCGAAGTTCAGACCATCAACTAGGCCAAAGAAATCCGTATTGCGATAAGTCAAGACACCAGTAGCACGATTAGTCATGTAGGTGTCAGCCTGCGACATGGAATCAGCGCCGAATACTGGCAGTACGTCAGTCCAAGCATTGACGTCATAAAGAACTCCATAATTACGGCCATAATCCAGAGAACCATATTTGGCAAATTTTAAGCCAGCAAAGGCTAAACGAGTTTGATTACCTCCGGAATCATTTCCCTCAGCTTGGTTAGCCTGAATATTGTATTCCCAACGGCCATAACCCGTTAGTTGGTCATTGATTTGGGTTTCACCTCTGAAGCCCAAACGAATGTAGCTTGCATCTCCATCTTCACTATAGATAGAGGAATCACCTGCGCTTTGGGTAATTTTAGAGAATTGATGACGTGCATCAACTTTGCCATAGAGATCCAGTTTATTACCGTTTTTGTTATAAATTTCAGCGGCATTTGCTACACCAGCAGTCAACAGCACTGGGATGACCATGGAAAAAATACTACCCTTCATTATTGTTACCTTCGTTTAATTACAATTGTTAATTACCATCATTGGTGTTATTCGGACATTTGTTACTGACAGAAATAATTCCTTTAAGAAACTCGTTGAAATTATTTATGAAAATATCGTGATGTCCGAGTCGGGGCACAGTTTTTCATTAGCTATGGATTTTATCTATCATTTAATTGATACAAAGTGACGATTTTTGTAATAAAGTGAAAACAATATATTGCAAAATGTAAATGAAATGGGATTTTTGATCGTGTCTTGAATTGGAAGCATAAAAAAAGCCAGCTTTCGCTGGCTTTATACATAATGATTTTTTAATGTTTGTTTTACGCAATCATTAGAAGTTTGCGCTTCTTGGTGTGCGCGGGAATGGGATAACATCACGTACATTTGGCACACCGGTCACGTAAGCAACCAGCCGTTCAAAGCCCAGTCCGAACCCAGAGTGAGGTACGGTACCATAACGACGCAGATCACGGTACCACCAGTAATCTTCTTTATTAAGCCCCATCTCTTCCATACGTTTATCCAGCATATCCAGACGCTCTTCACGCTGTGAACCGCCGATAATCTCACCAATGCCTGGTGCAAGTACATCCATTGCCGCGACAGTCTTACCGTCGTCGTTCATTCGCATATAGAAGGCTTTGATATCTTTTGGATAGTTTTTCACGACAACCGGAGCTTGGAAATGTTTCTCTGCCAGATAACGTTCATGTTCTGAAGAGAGATCAACTCCCCAGAAGACCGGGTTTTCAAATTTCTGGCCGCAGTTTTGCAGAATGTCGATGGCATCGGTGTAATCAATCTGAGCAAAGTCAGAATTGACAAATTTTTCCAGGCGGGTGATGACATCTTTATCTACGCGTTCAGCGAAGAATTGTAGATCATCAGCGCGCTCTGCCAATGCGGCTTTGAAAACATATTTCAGCATATTTTCAGCCAGTGAAGCGGCATCGTTGAGGTTAGCGAAGGCGATTTCTGGTTCAAGCATCCAGAATTCTGCCAGATGGCGGCTGGTATTAGAGTTTTCAGCACGGAAGGTCGGACCGAATGTGTAAACTTTGCTTAATGCACAAGCATATGCTTCACCGTTCAATTGTCCGGAGACGGTCAGAAAAGCTTCTCGGCCAAAAAAATCTTCGTTGAAATCCACTTCACCTTTATCAGTTAACGGCAGATTTTGCAGATCCAGCGTAGAGACGCGGAACATTTCACCAGCACCTTCTGTATCAGCCGCCGTGATCAACGGGGTGGAAACCCAGAAGTAACCATTTTCATGGAAGAAACGGTGTAGTGCTTGAGCAAGAGTATGGCGCATACGAGCAACGGCACCAATCAGGTTGGTACGTGGGCGCAGGTGAGCGACTTCACGCAGGTATTCAATGCTGTGGCGTTTAGCGGCCATTGGATAGGTGTCAGGATCTTCAACCATGCCGATCACCACGACTTGGGTCGCTTGCAGTTCAAAATTCTGCCCTTGACCAAGGGAAGCAACGACTGTCCCTGTCACTTCGACAGAACAGCCGGTAGTTAAATGCAGAATTTCATCCTGATAGTTAGGCAAATTATTATTAACGACGGCCTGTAATGGATTAAAGCAGGAACCGTCATAGACGGCGAGGAAGGAGATGCCAGCTTTAGAATCTCTCCTTGTACGTATCCAGCCGCGAACGGTGACTTCACTATCAACCGCAACCCGGCCTTGCAGTACGTCGACTACAGGCGCTACGCTCATAGATTTCTCTCTTCTTTATATATCAGTTCAGGTTTGTGAAATTGAATATCCCCACCAGGGGCAACTTGTTCTATGTTACTTGCCCTGTTTCAGGAAACAAGAGGAAATCATCAATTTAAATGGTGAAATAGAGGGGAAGGGCGCTTTTCAGATGTGCTGCTGCGTTATCTGCCAGCAGCACAGTGGTATTTTGGCATGAAATTTGGATTAACAAGCTTGTTTAACCTGAGGTATATCAAAAGCTGCACGTAGCTTGTTAACAAATTCGTTATCTTCACAAATGGTTTTGCCAGGGCTGTCTGAAAGCTTTGCGACTGGTTTGCCATTACATTCAACAAGTTTGATGACGATGTTCAGTGGATTAACCCCTGGAATATTACAGGTGAGCTGCGTACCGATACCGAAAATCAGGTTTATTCTGTTGTGGAAATGACGATAGAGCGCTAGTGCTTTTTGGAAATCTAAGCTGTCAGAGAACACCAGCGTTTTTGTCATTGGGTCGATACCCAGTTTTTGATAGTGGGCGATCGCTTTCTCGCCCCATTGAACGGGATCGCCCGAATCATGGCGTAAGCCTTGGTAACTTTTGGCAAACTGGGCATCAAAGTCCCGCAGGAAAGCGTCCATTGTAATACAGTCGGTCAAGGCAATACCTAACTGGTTAGGATATTCTTTCAGCCAACTTTGTAATGCTTCTCGTTGGCTGTTAGCCAGATCCGGGCTGATTTGCTGATGAGCTTGAAACCACTCATGCGCCTGTGTACCAACCGGAGGGAGTCCAAGCTGTTGTGCAAGTTGATAATTGCTAGTGCCAATCAGGTAAGGGAAATGCTGTTGCAGCTCACTGACGATAGCGTGTTGAACACAGTGTGAGAAACGCCGACGTGTACCGAAATCCATCAGTTTAAAACTGGAGAGGTCGATCCCTTCATTTTCAGCATTTTGATAGAACAGTTTGATTAACTTGCGTAGCTGATTAACTGCATTTTCCACGGCATTATCTGGTGAGCGATAGCGATGAACTAATTCACTAATTAGCGCCAGTAGTGGAACTTCCCACATAATGACTTCATGCCATAATCCTGAAATACGGATAGCTAATTGGCCACCCTGTGTAACAGAAATATTGACTTGTTGTGGGTTAAAACGAAAAGTTTTTAACCAATCCAGATAATCAGCCTTGAAAAAAGGCAGACTGGAAAGGTAATTAAATTCAGCATCGGTTAATGCCAGATTAGCCATCGTATTAACTTGATAACGTAATTCTGTGGCATATTCACCTAGCAATTCATCGCCGCGGCAGCGAAACTCTGCAACAACAGGCATGTGGCTGTAGCGGTGATACACTGCTTGTTGCATATGAAGTTTATAAGCGTCAGTATCAAGCAGTGATTTTATAATTGGGGTAGCGTCTAGTGTCATAGCGCGTTATGCATCCTCACGGAGCGTATTCGTATTAGCTAAATCGATAAAGTGGGAAGAGTATACCGAGATTATTTTGTTATTGAAGTCACATAACATCATATAGTTCACCAAAATATCGAAGCTAAACAGGGCCTTTGGTCAAATGTTATCATGTTATTTGATCATTAGGTGATGACAAGCACCAAAGAATAAACATATTCCTTACACAACATCATACTCGTTCTTAATGAATGTTTAACATCAGAAGGTGCGTTATTCACTCTTGAAATTCAACCTCTTTCTATGGCAGCGTAAGGCTTAGTATTGAATTAATTCCATCAGGCATGAAACAAAAAGGTTTCTTATGACACAACAGCGACAAGCTAAGTACCGCCGGGATTATCGCGCTCCCGACTATACGATTTCTGATATTGAACTCGATTTTAATCTTGATGCCGATAACACGGAAATCACAGCAATCAGCCAAATAAAACGTCAGAGTCACGAAATAACGCCATTAGTGTTGGATGGTGAAGACTTGACACTGAAAAGTCTTCATGTGAATGGTCAACCGTGGGCGCATTACCGTGAACAGGAGGGGACGCTAGTCATTGAGCAGTTGCCGGCTCAGTTCACTTTGAAAATTGTCAATGAGATCCATCCATCGAAAAATACGGCGCTGGAAGGTCTGTATGTTTCTGGTGATGCACTTTGTACCCAATGTGAAGCAGAAGGGTTCCGCCACATTACTTACTATCTCGATCGCCCTGATGTATTGGCTCGTTTTACCACTCGTATCACAGCCGATAAAGCCAAGTATCCGTATCTGCTTTCAAACGGTAATCGGGTTGAGCAGGGAGAAACCAACGATGGGCGTCATTGGGTGAAATGGCAAGATCCATTCCCAAAACCATGTTATCTATTTGCTCTGGTTGCGGGTGATTTTGATGTATTGCGCGATAGTTTTACGACGCGTAGTGGCCGTGAAGTTGCATTGGAGCTGTTTGTTGATCGTGGCAATCTCGATCGGGCTGATTGGGCGATGACTTCCCTGAAAAATTCTATGAAGTGGGATGAAACCCGTTTTGGCCTTGAGTATGACCTCGATATTTATATGATTGTTGCAGTGGATTTCTTCAATATGGGTGCTATGGAGAATAAAGGGCTGAATGTCTTTAACTCCAAATATGTGCTGGCAAAGTCTGAAACTGCGACTGATAGAGATTACCTTAATATAGAAGCTGTGATCGGTCACGAATATTTCCATAACTGGACCGGGAATCGCATTACTTGCCGCGATTGGTTCCAATTGAGCTTAAAAGAGGGGCTGACGGTATTCCGTGATCAAGAATTTAGCTCTGATCTTGGCTCTCGTTCTGTAAATCGTATTAATAATGTGCGTGTTATGCGTTCGGCACAGTTTGCGGAAGATGCCAGCCCAATGGCCCATCCAATTCGCCCGGATAAAGTGATTGAGATGAATAATTTCTATACCTTGACTGTGTATGAGAAGGGAGCGGAAGTTATTCGTATGATTCATACCTTGCTAGGTGAAGAGCAATTTCAGGCAGGGATGCAGCTTTATATTCATCGCCATGATGGCAGTGCTGCAACATGTGATGATTTTGTTCAGGCAATGGAGGATGCGTCAAATGTGGATTTGTCACTTTTCCGTCGTTGGTATAGCCAGTCTGGTACACCGGTACTGACCGTTCGTGACGAATATGATGCAGAAAAGCAGCAATATAAGTTGCATGTCCGTCAAATGACGCCGCCTACCGCTGATCAAAAAGAGAAACAGCCCCTGCATATTCCTCTGGATATTGAGCTTTATGACAGTCAAGGTCATGTGATTCCGCTACGTTATGATGGTCAACCGGTTCACCATGTATTGAATGTGATTAATGCAGAGCAGACGTTTGTATTTGATGATGTGCCATCGCTGCCGGTTCCCTCTTTATTACGGGAATTCTCAGCGCCTGTGAAACTGGATTACAAATTCAGTGATCAGCAATTGGCATTCTTGATGAAACATGCTCGTAATGCGTTTTCACGTTGGGATGCGGCTCAGTCGCTAATGGCAAACTATATCAAGTTGAATGTTATCCGTTATCAGCAGAAGCAGCCGATCGAACTGCCAATGCATGTGGTGGATGCTTTCCGTGCGGTGTTATTGGATAAAGATATTGATCCGGCTCTGGCGGCTCATATTCTGACTTTGCCATCAGAAAGCGAGATGGCGGAGCTGTTTACGATTATCGATCCTAAAGCGATTCATGAAGTTCTGGATGCAATCACCCGTACTTTGGCTCAGGAAATGGCTGATGAGTTTGCGGTGGTTTATAACGCTATCAATATCGGTGCATATCGCGTCGCTCATCAGGATATTGCTAAACGCGCTCTGCGTAATATCTGTCTATATTATCTGGCCTTTGGTCATCAAGAGCAGGCTGATAAAGTGGTATCAAATCAATATCATCAATCTGACAATATGACTGATGCGTTGGCGGCATTATCTGGCGCGGTGTTTGCGGAGTTGCCTTGCTGTGATCAACTCATGGCGGAATTTGATGGGCGATGGCATCAGGATGGATTGGTGATGGATAAATGGTTTAGCTTACAGGCAAGTAGCTCGTCGGCAGATGTTCTGGCTAATGTGCGCAATCTTCTGAATCATCGTTCATTTAGTATCAGTAACCCAAACCGGGTGCGTGCTCTGATTGGGGCATTTGTTAACAATCCGGTTGCATTCCATGCTGAAAATGGCAGTGGTTATCAATTCTTGGTGGAGATTTTGACTGATCTTAACAGCCGTAACCCGCAGGTTGCTTCCCGTTTGATTGAACCGCTGATTCGCCTGAAACGTTATGATGAAAAACGTCAAAACATGATGCGTAGTGCGTTGGAGCAGTTAAAAGGATTGGAAAATCTGTCTGGTGATCTGTTTGAAAAAATTACCAAGGCATTAGAAAGCTGATAGCTATTTATTTATCGGGCTAATAGTTATTTAGCCCGATATTTTTTCCAATTTATCTTCTGGATAATAAATTTCTGCTTGCAGGCATTGGGTTGGAGGTAAAACGCAGTGGTCAGTATCTTATGGTAAAACTGATATGTGGTTAATTTTTATGTCTCTATGGTATTATCGTTAAATAAAGGGCGGTTAACCAGTAACTTTAGAGGATAAAAGAATGGCTTTACTTACAATGGATACACATACAGCAGTTAAGGCACTCAAAGCGTCTGGTTTTAACGATGAGCAGTCTGAAAAAATCGTTGAAGTTATTACAGAACTGCAAAACATAAGTGTTGTCACCAAAGCAGATCTAACAGTTGCTACTGAGAGCATTAAAACGGATATTGGTACTATAAAAACAGATTTAGATTGGATTAAGAAACTGACATTAGCAGTTGGTATTGCTGTTGTCATTGCGGCATTGAAATACATTTTTATTGGTTGATGCTTGATACCTATAGTATGGAAATTGCTCAAGATATTAAAGAGCATCCATTGGTTTGCACCCCTTGGAGTTGTTCGAGAGAAGCAAAGTATCTTGGGCAAAAATGTCAACGATTGTAGTCACCAGTGTATTCTTGTTTCACGCGCATCATCTGGGAGAGATTTGCGCCTAATTAGCATATTTCTGTAGATTCAGCCCATGTTATTCGGTTACCCTACCTGCCGAAATATTTTGGGGGATTAAACATGAGCGTTTCTTATCTCAAAAACCTCCAAATGGTATCTGAATGTGTCATGTGTAGTTTTATCTTTGTAGTTTAATGTTCATAAATTAATTAATGGGTTTAGAATTATGAGCTACCCACTAGTCAGGAAAGCGTTGTTCCAGCTTGATCCGGAACGGGCACACGAATTAACCTTCCGCCAGCTCAAGCGTATTACCGGTACTCCTTTTGAGTTTCTGATCCGCCAATCAGTTGCGACAAAGCCTGTTACTTGTATGGGCCTGTCATTTAAAAATCCCCTCGGTCTGGCTGCGGGCCTTGATAAAGATGGCGATTGTATTGATGCATTTGGTGCAATGGGATTTGGTTTTATTGAAATTGGTACCGTAACCCCACGTGCTCAGGTAGGAAATGATAAGCCGAGACTATTCCGTATCGTTGAAGCAGAAGGGTTAATTAACCGTATGGGCTTCAATAATCTTGGTGTTGATAACCTGGTAGAGAATGTCAAAAAGGCAAAATATGGCGGAGTTATTGGGATCAATATTGGCAAAAATAAAGATACGCCAGTAGAGCATGGAAAAGATGATTATTTAATCTGCATGGATAAAATTTATCCTCATGCTGGTTATATCACAATTAATATCTCTTCACCTAACACACCCGGCTTAAGAACACTGCAATACGGCGAAGCGCTGGATGATCTATTATCGGCGATTAAAAATAAACAGAGTGAACTTCAACAAAAATACCAGAAATATGTCCCTGTTGCGGTAAAAATTGCGCCAGATCTTTCTCAAGAAGAGTTGATTCAAATTGCAGATAGTTTAATTCGTCATAATATCGATGGTGCTATTGCCACTAATACAACGTTAGACAAGAAATTAGTTGAAGGACTTAACTATTGCCAACAAGCTGGTGGGTTAAGTGGTCGGCCGGTTCAGTTACGTAGTACAGAGATTATTCGTCAACTCTCTCAGGAATTAAGTGGTAAAATTCCCATTATCGGTGTTGGTGGAATAGATTCACTTGTCTCTGCCAGAGAAAAAATAGCGGCGGGGGCTTCTTTGATACAGATTTTCTCTGGATTTATCTATCATGGTCCAAAATTAATCAAAGATATCGTCAATCATATCTAAATCTTGCTGTTAATTTATCATTGGGGGTTTATTTTTGCCCCCAACTCATCTATATTTGCTCTGAACATCTAAATTTTATCTGTATCTTCACGTGTCTTTTAATTATGGCAGGGCTTATTTCACTGAATAGCGGGCAAGTTATTTACAATCTGTTTGGCGATGTAAGTTTTTCTGGCATAAAAGGATAACTCATGAACATTAAACCCGATGACCAATGGCGCTGGTATTTTGATACTGACCATGACCGTGTAATGCTCGACCTGTCTAATGGTATGGTTTTTCGTTCCTGTTTTCCTGCGAAGATGCTGACACCCTATGCAATGGGAGAAACTTCATTTTCTGTAGAAGATGCGACGCTTTATTATTGTTTTGAAGAACAGACACGCCAAATTAATATTCCAGATGAATCCAGGGCTGAATTAATTCTTAATGCGTTAGTGGCTTTCCGCTTTATTAAGCCGCAGATGCCAAGAAGCTGGTATTTTTCCCGTTTTGCCATGATAGAAAAGCCGGTACAAGGCGAGCTAATTCAGGTACGGCTCCAGGATTGCGGGACAGATGCTGTATTCTTGGTCGTCGAAGCCGGGGATAGCGCGAGCCTTTGTCTGTTAGCGCAACCACAATTAACGTTATCCGATCGGGTAATGAATTTTTGCGATCCAATTAAGATTATGAATGATCGATTGATGCCATTTGTGGAACCGGTTTGTATGCCAATTTATGGCACTGCGGTTTGATTTAGGTTTAAGATCCCATTGTTCCGTGATTTCCAAAAAGTAAAACCATTTTTTGAAAATAGAACGACAAGCCAGAAGATAATCACTGTTTTTAATTGAGTAAATTGTTCTCTTATCATCTGAGGAAATTTTACCGCATTCACATCTTCTCATCTGATTATGAGTAAGTTATTCTTTTCCTGTTTCCTGTTTCCTGTTTCCTGTTTCCTGTTTCCTGTTTCCTGTTTCCTGTTTCCTGTTTCCTGTTGGTTATTATCACAGAAACTTATCTGTTATAGTAATAGCTATAGCTTACTCGTTTGAAGTTGGTGTGAAGAATAGATAAGAAGTACTTTAATAATTCCCTCCCCTCTGAATAGCACTAGTTTCGAGATGGGGAGGAGAGATAATGAAGTTAATTAGCACGATTTTCGAAGATTAATTGTTCTGCGTGATGGGATATTGCTGCCAACGCGTCGTGACTGGCGTAATCATCTTGGACGATTTGTGCCCGTTGTTTAAACAAATTTGTACGCAGCATATTTTCCACTGTTTGCTTAAGCTGAGATTCCGTCGGTTGTGCTGTATCCAAATTAATACCGCATCCAGCCCATACGACGCGAAACGCAGTTTCCTGCTTACCTTCTCCCGTATCGGCAATGAGTACTGGTGTACCGTGGTTGAGGGCATAATTAATGGTTCCGTAGCCCCCGTTGGATATTAGCAATGAAGATTTTGGTAGCCAGTGTTCAAATGAGATAAATTCTTCGATACGTGCGTTGTCAGGTATGTTCTCTGGCGATATTTCTATTGAACTACCACCGGTGGTTGCTAATACACGCACAGGTAATGTAGCTAGTGCACGCAATGTGGGAAAAATTAACTGGTTTAGATCGGTATTAGACATGGTGCCCTGAGTGACTATAACCAATGGGCGTGGATCATCTTCTTCCCATAATTGAGGTGATTCTGTTATCGGGGCGGGGTTGGGGAGAGGGCCAATAAAATGGACTGTATCAGGCAATTCTTCTCGTGGGTACTCAAATGCCAGGGTTGAAAGTTGCAAAAAGCGATCAGAACCCACAATGACTTCATCATTGAAAAATCTGGTTAACATGGCGCATCCCGCCTGAGCTAATGCGTCATTGAAGCTATCCTGAACTTCGGTTATTAGTTGCCGTGTTTCCTCATCTACGAGTTGTTCATGTGTCAACTCTGATGGTAGTAGTGCGGGGGGAATACGTGGCCCCCAGAAAATTGAATCTTTCGAAGAGTAAGCCAGAGGCGTTATACCAATTATGATCACTGGAAGGCGATGAGCTTTTTCTTTTTGCAGCAGTGGCAATATGCCATAGAAGCAGTTCTCGGCTATAAGTAGTTCTGCTTGCTGTTCATGGATGATTTGCTGTAGTTGGCGATCGAGGAATGGGATTGGGGTACAGAAGAAATCTTTAAACGCTAGCGCCATTTGCAGATTTCCCGGAGGAAGGTGCGCTCGGTCAGGAAAACGTTGTTTTAAGTGGCGGTAATCAAAGTCTATCTGCTCATCAAAGGGGATAAATGTTGCGTTTAAATCTTCTACCTGTTGGCGAAATAATGCGCCGGTGAATACAGTTACCTGATGTCCCTGTGCTATCAGTGATTGAGTTACCTTTAACATCGGATAGACATGTCCGGGTGTTGCGACCGCTGCAATGACAATACGTGCCATAACTTACTCCTTTGTACTGTTTTGATTTAATTACGCTAGCTAGCTCCTGATTCAGAGATGTGATCATTTCATGACTACTGTTACAAATTCATTGTAGTAATAATAATTTATTATGACAATAATCACTATGGTTTATTTTTTTATGAAGTTATGAAATATGCCGATTTCCTCCCCTTTTTAGTCTGTGTTAGCACTAAAACGGAGAGGAAAGACGAAGGTATTTAGGGTTGAGTTACTGCGGCTTTATTCAAGAATTAACTGTTCTACGTGACGGGATATTGCTGCTAATGCATCATGTTTTGCGTAATCTTTTTGGACAATTTGCGCACGTTGTTTAAACAAGTCCGTACTCAGCATATTTTCCACTGTTTGCTTAAGTTGAGATTCAGTGGGATGTGCTGTATCCAAATTAGTACCGCATCCAGCCCATACAACACGAAAAGCTGCTTCCTGTTTGCCTTCTCCTGCATCTGCAATGAGTAACGGTGTCCCGTGGCTGAGAGCATAATTGATGGTTCCATAACCTCCGTTGGATATTAGCAATGAAGCTTTTGGTAGCCAGTGCTCAAATGAAATAAATTCTTCAATGCGCACTTTTTCGGGTAGATCTTTACTCAGTGTTTCTACCGATCTGCCACCGGTGGTTGCCAATATACGTATCGGTAATGTAGCCAGTGCACGTAGTGTGGGGAGAATCAACTGATTTAAATCGGTATTGGAGATAGTACCTTGAGTAACTATAACCAATGGACGTGGATCATCTTCTTCCCATAATTGAGGTGATGTTGTTGTCGGTGCAGGATTGGGGAGGGGGCCAATAAAATGGACTGTATCAGGCAACCCTTCTCGTGGGTATTCAAATGCCAGAGTTGATAGTTGCAAAAAGCGATCAGCACTGTGAATTACTTCATCGTTGAAAGGTCTGGTTAACGCAGAGCTTCCCGACTGAACTAATGCGTCATTGAAGCTATCCTGCACTTCGGCTATGAGTTGCTGGTTGGTTTCATCTACGAGTTGTTCATGTGTCAATTCTGGTGGTAATACAGCGGGTGGGATACGTGGCCCCCAGAAAATTGAATCTTTCGAAGAGTAAGCCAAAGGTGTTATGCCAATGACTATCACTGGAAGACGATGGGTTTTTTCTTCTTGTAGCAAGGGTAATATGCCATAAAAGCAGTTCTCGGCTATAAGCAGATCTGCTTGTTGTTCACGGATAATCTGCCGTAATTGGCGGTCAAGAACTGGGATTGGAGCTGAGAAGAAATTTTTGAATGCCAGTGCCATTTGTACATTTCCCGGAGGAAGTTGAGCACGGTCGGGGAAATGCTGTTCTAAATGACGATAGTCAAAGTCTATCTGTTCATCAAAAGGGACAAATTGCGCGCTTAAAGTTTCTACCTGTTGGCGAAATAACGCACCGGTAAATACGGTTACCTGATGTCCTTGTGCTATTAGTGATTGAGCGACCTTTAACATTGGATAGACATGTCCAGGGGTTGCGACCGCTGCAATGACAATACGTGCCATGACTTACTCCTTTGGTGTTTTTTCTGAGTGACTTAAGCTCCTGTTAGAGTGTAATCATTTTATGACAGTAGTTATAAATTCATTATGGTAATAATTAATTCATTATTGTAATAATAAATTCGTTATAACAATCACCGTTGTGATTGATTTATAAAATTTATTGATTTTCTCCCCTTTTAAGCAGTGTTAGCGCCACAATGGGAAAGATAGAGGAATTGGCGTTTAACGTGCCAATTTATGGCACGTTAGTTTGATTCTAATTTAAAGATCTATTCTTCGCTATTATTAAGAATAAGGTTGCTTTTTGGAATACAACAGCAAGCTAAAATATGGCCGTCGTTTTTAATCGCCGTGGCTTTTAAAGGAGAAACTTCGCCCTTAATTAAAGAAAGCTTACAGCATCCACATATTCCTGCCCGACATGAATAGGGTACTCTAATTCCTTGTTGTTCCAATTGTTCTAAAATGATTTGTTGATTATTACCTGTAAAGATTTTTCCGTTATATTCAATAGTAACAGACTGATCATTTATTTTTGGTAAATCAATATCTTCGACTTTTTCGCTACTGCCATATTTAAGCGGATCTTTTTTAGCTAATATAGTGACATTATCTCCGATTCTAATAATACCACTTGAACGGGCAATTAGATTCTGACCAAAATCGACATCACCATTTTCTGCTGTACGGAATGATTGCAATGTCGCTAATGGCTCTCCGTTGGGATTTTTAATGCCTTTATCAATGCTGACGGTTGTCAGAATACAGCGGCTACAGGGTTTGGGTAAATCAAAAATAACATCGCCAATCTGAATTGATTGCCAACTGTCTTCTGCAAATGCGTTCGCTCCGGTAATAACAATATTTGGACGAAATTGCTCTAATTTGATACTGGCCGGGCAACGTTGTTGTAATAAATGAAATGAGGCTTCATTAATGAGTAGAAATGGATAACCATCAGCAAATGATAATGGAATTTCAGGGTGTTTTTTTACCTTGCGGCTTAATTCATGGCTTAACCAGCGCAATTGCACTGGAATATCAAAGAAACCACTTAACCATTGATTAATTGTTTCTGGTGCGATTAGGGCCGTAAAATGGTTGCCCCATACTTCCGTAGGCTGCTGTTCAGGTAGGAAATCACTGTAAAGTACGGTGGCATTTTCTCCGTTGGGCGCACGCAGATAAATACCGTTATTTAACATAGCCGGAGTAAATAACAACATCTGAGGATATTTACGGGCGGTAATAAAAGTCCCGTCTGTCGTTGTGACCATAAAATTGCGATCAAATATAAGGCCGCTTTCACTGACTAATGCATGGGAAAGTTGCAAACCACGCATAGACTTTACCGGGTGGGTATACAGGCGAGACAGAGTGATCATCCGTTAATCTCCATGAAACATTTTTTACATGCGCAACTTTATGACATGTCACTTGGATTAGCTATAATGCGTAACAATTTTCTTTTTGGTGATATGTAACATGAACTCTCTGTTTGCCAGCACGGCGCGTGGATTAGAAGAATTATTGAAGAACGAACTGGAAATGCTGGGAGCGCAATCATGCAAAATTGTGCAAGGCGGAGTTCATTTTCAAGGTGATGGCAAGGTGATGTATAAAAGTCTGATGTGGAGCAGGCTGGCATCACGTATTTTGCTACCGCTAAACGAATTTAATGTTTATAGCGATTTAGATCTCTATCTTGGCGTTCAGTCTATTGATTGGAGCCAGATTTTTTCTGTAGACAGTACTTTCTCTGTGCATTTCAGTGGTACAAATGAAGAGATACGGAATACTCAATATGGCGCACTCAAGGTTAAAGACGCCATTGTCGATAGCTTTATTCGTAAGTTGGATCAACGCCCCAATGTGGCAAAGCAACAGCCGGATATTCGCATTAATGTTTTTTTGAATAAAGAGAAAGCCAGTGTTGCATTGGATTTGAGTGGTGATGGTTTGCATATCCGAGGTTATCGCGATCTTGCTGGTCAAGCTCCACTGAAAGAAAATCTGGCTGCTGCGATTATTCTACGTTCAGGCTGGCAGATTGGTACTCCGATGGTCGATCCTATGTGTGGTTCCGGCACATTATTGATTGAAGCTGCAATGATGGCGGCTGATCGTGCTCCTGGGCTGCATCGTAACCACTGGGGCTTTATTGCTTGGTTGCAACATGATGAAGAAATTTGGCGTGAGGTGACCACAGAAGCGCAGATCCGCTTTCGTAAAGGTCTTCAGGAGACAGCTTCCCGTTTTGTTGGTTCTGATATTGATCGCAGAGTGCTGGATATGGCTCGGTCAAATGCTCGTAGAGCAGGGGTTGCACAGTTGATAACTTTCCAACAAGGTGATGCTAGTCGTCTGGAAAATCCGTTACCAGAAGGCACTGTTGGAACAGTGTTAAGTAATCCACCTTATGGTGAGCGCTTGGAAAGTGAACCTGCATTGGTTGCACTACACAGTTTATTTGGGCGGATCATGAAAAGCCGTTTCCCTGGCTGGCGTCTGTCTCTATTCAGTGCGTCACCCGAGTTGCTGAGCTGCTTGCAATTACGGGCTGAACGTGAGTTTAAAGCTAAAAATGGTCCACTGGATTGCGTACAGAAAAATTATCAGTTGTCAGATAAACCACACTCATCAGAGATGAATGTGGCGGAAGATTATGCCAATCGCCTGCGCAAAAATGAAAAGAAATTAACACACTGGGCAAAACAACAAGGGATTAATTGTTATCGTCTGTATGATGCTGATTTGCCAGAATACAATGTGGCTGTTGACCGTTATGCGGATAAAGTGGTGATTCAGGAATATGCTCCGCCGAAAAGTGTTGATGCTAATAAGGCGCGTCAGCGTTTATTCGATGTTATCAGTGCAACGATGCAAGTTCTTGGGCTCTCATCAAATCAATTAGTACTTAAGACTCGTCAGCGTCAGAAAGGTAAAAGCCAGTATGAAAGAATGGCAGAAAAACGGGAATTCTTTCTGGTAAATGAGTATGACGCAAAATTTTGGGTTAATTTAACTGATTATTTGGACACCGGCTTGTTCCTTGATCATCGAATTGCCCGGAAAATGCTAGGTGAAATGAGTGAAGGAAAAGATTTTCTGAACCTGTTTGCTTATACCGGATCTGCGACAGTACATGCTGGGTTAGGCGGTGCGCGTTCAACAACGACGGTTGATATGTCTCGCACTTATCTCGAATGGGCTGAGCGGAATTTACAGGCTAATGGATTAACAGGGCGTCAGCATCGGTTGATTCAGGCAGATTGTCTCGCTTGGTTGGCTCGGGCCAATGAACAGTTTGATTTGATTTTTATTGATCCGCCAACTTTCTCCAATTCTAAACGAATGGAAGATGCATTTGATGTACAACGCGACCATATCATCTTGCTGAAGCAGCTTAAACGCTTGTTGCGTCGTGGGGGAACGCTGATGTTCTCCAATAATAAACGAGGTTTTAAAATGGATTTTGTTGAGCTGGAAAAAGTTGGCTTGGTGGCAAAAGAGATCACCAGTAAAACCCAGTCGCAGGATTTTGCCCGTAACCGTCAGATTCACAACTGCTGGCTATTGCGCCATGCTGGTGAGGAAAAATAATTACTATGTCGTTGATCAATTTATCTGGTGCGTGGTTGTCGTTCAGTGATGCGCCATTACTTGATAATGCAGAATTGCATATAGAAGAAAATGAAAGAGTTTGTCTGGTTGGTCGTAACGGTGCTGGAAAATCGACTTTGTTACGGGTATTGGCAAAAGAGCAGCCGTTGGATGATGGTCAAGTTATTTACGAGCAGGATCTGATTGTTTCTCGTTTACAACAGGACCCTCCTCGCGATGTGGAAGGGACGGTCTTTGATTTTGTTGCTGAAGGTGTTCAGGAGCAGGCCGAATATATTAAATCTTTTCATCAGGTTTCCCGTCTGGTGGAGCAAGAACCGAATCAGAAAAACCTCAACCGCTTGGCAGAATTGCAGGAGGTGCTGGATATCCGCGGACTATGGTCACTGGACAGCCGGATTAATGACGTATTGAAACAGCTCTCTTTACCTGCGGAGGCAAAGCTCTCTTCTCTTTCCGGTGGTTGGTTGCGTAAGGCGGCATTGGGAAGGGCGTTGGTCAGTTCACCAAAAGTCTTGCTGCTTGATGAACCAACTAACCACCTGGATATTGATACGATTGAATGGCTGGAAAATTTCCTGAAAGATTTTCAGGGTAGTCTGGTTTTCATTTCCCATGACCGTTCATTTATTCGCAATATGGCAACCCGTATTGTCGATTTAGATCGCGGCAAGTTAGTGTCGTGGCCGGGTAATTACGATAAGTTTCTTGAAAGCAAAGAAGAAGCATTGCGTGTGGAAGAGATGCAAAATGCTGAATTTGATCGTAAGTTGGCTCAGGAAGAAGTGTGGATCCGTCAGGGGATTAAAGCGCGTCGTACTCGTAATGAAGGGCGCGTCAGAGCGTTGAAAACATTACGTATTGAGCGTTCACAACGCCGTGAAGTAATGGGAACCGCTAAAATACAGATGGAAGAAGCGAGTCGTTCCGGCAAAATTGTCTTTGAGCTGGAAAATGTTAACTATCAAATTGGTGAAAGGAAACTGGTCAATAATTTCAGTGCGCAAATTCAGCGTGGAGATAAAATTGCACTGGTGGGGCCAAATGGTTGTGGCAAAACAACTTTACTGAAACTGATGCTAGGTGAGCTGCAATCTAATGGCGGCCGTGTTCATTGTGGTACTAAACTAGAAGTTGCTTATTTTGATCAGCATCGGATAGCACTTGATCCAGAAAGAACCGTAATGGATAACCTGGCTGAAGGTAAACAGGAAGTGATGGTGAATGGTCGTCCTCGTCATGTTCTGGGTTATTTGCAGGACTTTCTGTTTCATCCAAAACGGGCAATGACACCGGTTAAAGCGCTTTCCGGTGGTGAAAGGAATCGGTTGTTACTGGCGCGTCTGTTTCTGAAACCTAGTAATTTATTGGTACTTGATGAGCCAACCAACGATCTGGATGTGGAAACATTAGAGTTGCTGGAGGAGTTGGTAGACAATTATACAGGTACTGTATTGCTGGTTAGTCATGATCGTCAATTTGTTGATAACTCTGTGACCGAATGTTGGATTTTTGAAGGTAATGGTGTGATCAATAATTATGTTGGCGGTTATTACGATGCTCAACAACAGCGTGAACAAACGATATCGTTGCGCCGACAAAATGAGAAAAAACTGCCAACGGAAGTCAAAGTAGAAAAGGTTAAAGAATCGCCAAAAAGTTCTCGTAACAAAATGAGCCACCATTTGTTTCGAGAGTTAGAGCAATTACCATCATTGCTGGAGAAATTGGAAGAAGAGCTTGATCAGTTACAGTCTCAAGTGAGTGATCCTGAATTTTTTAGTCAGCCTCATGTAGTAACCCAAAAAATACTGACTGAGCTGTCGGAAAAAGAGCAGGCATTAGAAGCTGCTTTTGATCGCTGGCATGAATTGGAAACATTGAAAAATAACCAATAGTTAACATAATTATCAGAATCATACTGCGGAATTTTTCTGAGTATGATTCTGTGGATATTCCCAATTTCCTTACAGGAGAAAAACCTTGTGTTCCAGTAACCATCATCATGAAATGGTATTGTGCCCTCAATGTGATTTGCTGGTGACATTGCCAGAAGAGGTTCAGGGAACGAAGGCAGTTTGTCCCCGTTGTAAGACGGCATTAGTCACATGGTGGAAAGAACCTAAGCATCAGCCAACAGGTTATGCAGTCAGTGCATTATTTATGCTATTAATGGCTTGCCTGTTTCCGTTTGTTAGCATGAGCGTGGCGGGCATTGGCAGTGAAATTACCTTATCTCAAATCCCTCAGGTGATGTTTGATGAAAATTACGTCAGTGTGGGAACATTCTTTTTGCTCTGTGTTCAACTGGTACCTGCCTTTTGTATGGTCGCGATTATTCTCTTATGCCAGGGTGTTGTTATTTCCCAGAAGATAAAAGTCTGGTTGGCCAGGGTTTTATTTCAGATGAAAAGCTGGTGTATGGTTGAAATCTTTCTGGCAGGGGTATTAGTCAGCTTCGTTAAATTAATGGCTTATGGTGATATTGGGTTAGGTTTAAGTTTTTTGCCATATTGCCTATTCTGCCTTCTCCAGGTGAGAGCATTTCAATGTTTGGATCGCCACTGGTTATGGAATCAGATAGCGCTCGCACCTAAGGTGAATATACCGTTACAGGCAGGAAGATCAGGGTTAGTGCAGGGGGTTCGATTATGTCAGTGTTGTACGGCTATTTTACCGGCAGACCAGTTAGTATGTTCACGTTGTCATACTCGTGGACATGCTCGACGCCGTAACAGTCTGCAATGGACAATGGCACTGATAGTGACGGCTTTAATGCTTTATATTCCTGCTAATATCATGCCAATGATGGTGACGGAATCGTTAGGTAATCAGAGTGATTCTACTATTATGGCGGGAGTGATATTACTATGGAGTGTAGGTTCATATCCGGTAGCTTTAGTCATTTTTATTGCCAGTATTATGGTGCCATCACTGAAAATGCTGGCAATTGGTTGGTTATGTTGGGATGCCAAAGGTCACGGTAAACGAGATTCCGCCCGAATGCATTTTATTTATGAAGTTGTTGAATTTGTTGGCCGTTGGTCAATGATTGATGTATTTGTTATTGCAATATTGTCATCACTGGTACGTATGGGGAAATTTATGAGTGTCTACCCCGCAATGGGGGCAGTTATTTTTGCTTTAGTTGTGATCCTGACCATGTTTGCGGCAATGACATTTGATCCGCGTTTAATTTGGGATAGAACCAACGTTAAACATTCGTTATAAGGCAATGAAGGAGTGTCAAGGTGACGGATAAAGTTGAAGACCAGAGTCAGGCTAAAATCGATAAAATTAAAAGTTGGTCGCCAGTCTGGATTGTACCGATTGTCACCGTGCTGATTGGTGCCTGGATATTGTTTTACCATTTCAACCACCAAGGGCCGGAAGTGACGTTGATTACCTCCAACGCGGAGGGTATTGAAGCCGGAAAAACTAAAATTAAAAGCCGCAGTGTGGATGTCGGCGTGGTTGAGAAGGTCATGCTGAGTGATAATCTCAGTCGAGTTATTATTAAGGCCCGGCTAAATGATGGCATGGAAAATCTATTACGTAGTGATAGTGCTTTTTGGGTAGTGAAACCGCAAATTGGTCGTGATGGAATATCTGGCCTTGGTACTCTTCTGTCCGGGGCTTTTATTGAACTTCAACCGGGAACGAATGGTGATGAAGAAGATAAATTTAATTTGTTGGACTCACCACCATTGGCTTCACCTGATGCGAAAGGTATCCGTGTCATCCTAATCAGTGATAAAGCAGGTCAGCTTAATCCGGGCGATCCAGTATTGTTTCGTGGTTATCGGGTTGGCTCTGTTGAAACCAGCGAGTTTGAACCGAAATCGCATCTGATGAGATATCAGCTATTTATCAATGCACCTTATGATGGCTTGCTGACAACCAATGTCCGTTTTTGGAAAGAGAGTGGTATTACCTTTGATATGTCTTCTCAAGGGGTGCGTGTTGAAATGGCTTCTTTATCAACGCTGTTTGGTGGTGGTGTCAGTTTTGATGTGCCTAAGGGTTGGGAATTGGGGGAGTCAATTAAGGAAAAAGCCACTTACAAACTTTTTGATAACCAAAGAAGCATTCAAGATTCTTTATATACCAAACATAAAGATTATCTGTTGCTCTTCTCTGATTCTGTCCGAGGATTACAGCCGGGTGCGCCGGTGGAGTTTCGTGGTATCCGTATGGGAACTGTGGCGAAAGTACCATTCTATTCCGAGGGAATGAGACAGCGGTTGGATAACGATTTTCGTATTCCAGTACTTATCTCCATTGAGCCGGAGCGCTTTGAGAAGGAGTTGGGGGAGGGGTTTGATGTTGAGAAGGAGCTGAATAGCATAGCCAAACGTGGTCTGCGAGCCTCTCTCAAGTCAGGTAATTTGCTAACGGGGGCACTGTTTATTGATTTGGATTTTTATCCAAATGAAAAAGAGTGGGCTGGCCCGAATGAAATTGCAGGCTATCCGCTATTGCCAACAATCAGTGGTGGCCTTGCTCAAATTCAACATAAAGTTATTGCTGCGTTAGACAAAATTAATAATATGCCGGTTGAGCCAATGTTTAATCAGGCTATTCGTACTTTAGAAGAGAGTCAGAAAGCAATCAGAAAAGCACAGCAGACTCTTGATGAATTGAATAAAGTGTTGGCAAATCCTGAAACCAAAGATCTGCCAAAAGATATACAGAAAACATTGCAGGAGTTTAGCCGCAGTATGCAAGGCTTCCAGCCTGGATCACCGGCTTATAACAAGATGTTGGATAATATGCAGCGATTAGATCAAGCGTTGAGTGAGCTGCGGCCTGTGCTGAGAACGCTGAATAATAAGAGCAATGCGTTAGTTTTTGAGGCTAAGCCAATTGAAGATCCAGAACCGAAAAAGGCTAAAAAATGATGAGAAGACTGGCATTAATTTTAGTGATTTTTATTTCTGCTTGTAGCCGTCAGCCAGAAAAAACTTATTATCAATTACCGGTAGTCACAATAGCATCACAAAAGAGTGCTATTGTGCAGCATGATCACCAATTATGGGTACAACGAGTCATGTTGTCCGATTATCTGTCATCTTCCGGTGTGGTATATCAAAGTAGTGATGTTAGTTATATCGGTGCGGCGAATCACTTATGGGCAAGTCCACTTGAACAGCAGTTACAGCAAGTGTTGGTAGCAGAATTGACCATAGCGCTACCGCAGCGTTTAGTGTCGGCCCAACCATTGGTTAATAAACCAGATACTTTGGATGTAACAGTAACCAGTTTTCATGGTCGTTATGATGGTAAGGTGATTTTGCAAGGTTACTGGACATTAACTTGTCAAGAGAGTGAGACGAGTGTCGTTAAACAGCCCTTTAGTATAGAACTAAAACAAGAAGAGGATGGTTATGATGATTTAGTTCGCACGTTGGCAAAAGGATGGAGTCAGTTGGCGCAAGCTATTGCTAATCAATTAATGTCCCAATCGTAACCCTCAGCCATTCTCCGGGTGTAAGACCTTTACGCTCGGAGAAAATTGGCATTATCAGCATGATAAAAATTTCTCTTTATTATTAATACCTTATTGATTTTCTCTGTACTAATATAACAAATATTACATTAATATGAATTTCTTGACTTGATTTTCAAAATTTATAGGGGTATTTCTAAATTGTGGTTGGATGAATGATGACCACTGTTTTCTTTCTACTGATCTAGCTTATGAGGTAAATAAAAGCATGAAGAGACAGAAACGAGATCGTTTAGCACGTGCGTTATCGAGAGGGTACCATGCAGGTATTTTGGGGCGCTCAAGGGAGCATTGTCCCTATTATTCATTAGATGCCCGTTCTCATTGGTTAGGAGGATGGCGCCAGGCTATGGAAGACAGGGCGATGATGGCTTAGTCTGCCAAACTGATGTATAGGTTAGGTGAGAAAAAACCACCATTTCTTAATCGACGTGTATATATCCCAAATTTAATCTGACAGTGACTGATTGCTTATTACAGATATCTGTCAGATTGAATCCTGTTGGTAAATTTGTTTAACCTATTTAATAAAACATCATACGACGGATATACTGATGCACTGAGTGTAGTAAATAGGGTACGTATAGCAATTAATGTGCTGGTTTCCTATTTCTTTGTATTGTTCTTTTTGGGATTCCGTTTGCGAAATTTGATGAGATAGAATTCATGGCCGCCAGCTCATACATCCTATTTAACCTCCAATATGACTGATATTGCGGCCATTCAGTAATTTATCTACTAACGAGAGGGATAATCGCAGTAAGCAGGGTTTGATAAACATTTATGACGTATTTGAACCCTATAGAGAGGGCTATATTCCACATCTTCCCCGACTGCTATGGCTACATTTTCATGAGTTGAATAGGCTGTTTGAAGCAATGATAAAAGTATCGATCCGGCACTATAAGTACATACCCACCTAAATCCTCGGGCGCGAGTAGGAGTGACTATTTTTCCATAGCAATCTCCATTACTGTTAGATGCTTCTATCATTTCGATGGTACCTTCGAGCTTATTTATTGCTATGGCAGTTGGTGTAATAGTTAATGCTACGATTATGAGCAGTATTTTTCTGATGTTCATATAAATTACCCTTGGTTGTGTTTGTTAATAATAATTACTAATAATAAATTTTATTGATGTTTTGCCTGTTACTAATATGCTTTTTGAGCTTATTTGATATATCAGGTCAATTTGATCATAGCACAATTTGTCAATTGCATACTAATTAGCCAGTAATAAACCAAGTACTTATATTGCAGGTTATCGAGATGTGATTGTGTGCTATTCCTAGCCGAGGTAGGTTAGAGCTTGATTTTGAATTTCATACTCTAAGATATAATCGGAATTGCCTTTGAAGAGCAAAAAACAATACCAAGTATTTTTCAAGCAAATATTTTTTTCAAATAGCGTACTGTTTGCTTGGTGGTATGCTTTTAGCGAAAAAGGTGAAAAGCAATTAGCTAGTCACCTTCCTTTTCGATATGTTACTGATTATTGATTAGAAAGCGCTGGTATCTTTGAACAAGCCCACTTTCAAATCCGTTGCCGTATAGATGACTTTACCATCTACTAACACTTCACCGTCAGCCAGTCCCATAATCAATTTACGGTTAATAACGCGTTTAAAGTTGATACGGTAAGTGACTTTTTTCGCTGTTGGTAATACTTGGCCGGTGAACTTAACTTCGCCAACGCCAAGGGCGCGGCCTTTTCCTTCACCTCCTAACCAGCCAAGGAAGAATCCAACCAATTGCCACATGGCATCGAGGCCAAGGCAGCCGGGCATTACCGGGTCATTAATAAAATGGCAGTCGAAAAACCATAAATCAGGGGTAATATCCAGCTCGGCTTCTATGTAACCTTTATCGTAGGTACCACCGTTTTCTGTCATTTCAATGATGCGATCCATCATTAGCATATTACCGGATGGTAATGGTGGCCCATTTTCTCCGAACAACTCACTACGTCCAGATGCGATAAGATCTTCTTTTGTGTAGGATTTACGTTTATCAACCATAATTATCAGATAGCCTTATATTTAATGTAGGGTAAATAATAGAGTACACTTGTACGCTGAACAACTCCGATCAGACATTCTGAATTAACCCAACCAGCGAAGAAACCACGGGAATTTAGGCCGTTCTTGGTTATTCGCCTGTGTTATACGTTCTTGTATCATAGCTAACAAGTGTGCTTCTTGTTGATCATAATAAGGGATACCTGTTAATAAAGGCAGCGCTTCAGAAACATGTCTTACTGACCATAAATGGAATTTTTGCGCTTTTACCGCATCTACAATGACTTGGTTAAGACATAAATGACGGACGTTCGCTGCTGGTAGGATAACCCCCTGTTGACCAGTGAGTCCTCTGCGATAGCATACTTCAAAGAAACCTTCGATTTTTTCGTTAATACCACCGATGGGTTGAACGTAACCAAATTGATCTACTGCACCTGTGACGGCCAGTTGTTGATCTATGGGTTGCAGGGAAAGAGCACTAATCAGCGCGCATAATTCAGCAAGAGAAGCGCTGTCGCCGTCAACTTCACTATAAGACTGTTCAAATGCAATAGATGCAGAGAAAGGCTGCGGTTGATCCAACTTTAGCTCGGAAATCAAAAAGGCTTGCATAATCATCATGCCTTTCGCATGGATATTGCCACCTAACTCGACTTTGCGTTCAACATCAATAAATTCCCCATCTCCTATATGAGCCACGCAAGTGATACGGGATGGTTCTCCTACTGAATCAGGATGGCCGGGGTATTCCAGCACAGATAATCCATTAATTTGGCCAATGACCATGCCTTGGGTGCGGATAAGAATCTGGCCTTGATGAATTTCCTCTAAACCACGTTCTGGCAGATAGTTGTGACGCCAGTGGCGATTTTCCTCTGCTTGTTTAATAGATTGAGCTGTAATCTGATTTTCTTGCTGATAGAGTGCCGCGGTAGTGAGTTGCCGTTGTAACCAAAGAATATCCAAAGGCAGGCGGTATTGATCTTCTACATAACGAGTTGCTTGCTGGACAAACTCAGGCCAGGCATTATGATTCAATGAAGGCAATTGCCATTGTTGAATAAGCCCATTGATATAATTGCACCACAGGCTTAAATCCTGCTCATTATGAAATGGCATATCCAGATCAAATTCACCATACAGAGCGCTTTTTGCTAATTCAGGTTCTGTTGCCTGAAACTCTTCAAGGTTTAGACGATCTCCAACCAGAATCAGACGTAGCTTTAATGGCATCGAGGGGATAGGCAATGGTAGCGGTTTGTTGCTATCTGGAGACAACCATTCAAAGCGTTGCTGAATAATCATTTGTTTCAGGCGAACCCACATTAATGGCTGAGAAAGTAGGGTACGTAATGGCAGAATAAGTACACCGCCATTTACCTGATGAATCAGACCGGGTTGTAAGTGAATTTCTCCATTGTGAGAATGGAAGCAACCAAATAATTGCTCTGCTTCTATCCATTCACGATAGGCGACGCGTAACTCAGGTGTGAAATGGCCTTCTGTTGATGGTTGCCAGCTAATTTTCTGTTGCTGGATGTGATAATTGCCACCAATTTGGGGAAATTCTTTAGTGAGCAATGGATCAATAGATTCAGCTAATGCTGATAAATAAGCATCACATTCTTCAGCTTTCAGTAGCATAAAAGGCTGGCGGGAATCCATCCGGCAAAAAAGCTGCAAACCACTATGTAGCCGTGATTGAACGGTTTCCATACTGGCTGGTACCTGTTGGGAAGCAGAATGAAAGAGCGCATCATAAGGAGCGCAATTCGGCAGTAATGCCTGCCAGTCTAGTTTGTTAGTGGTCAAAATGATCGCTGTATATTGTAAAGTAGGAAAGTGTCGATTATACAAGATTAAGATATAAACCAACATGCTTGAATGTTTGCTATTGTCGACACTTTATGTAAAACATAATTTGATCAAAAAGCAGAGATTAATCGGTTTGGCTATAAGCAATTTACTGAAATAGTTGTTATGCTTATTTTTAGTTACGCTGTCACTGAGAAAGTAAGATGAAATATCAACAACTGGAAAATTTGGAATGTGGCTGGAAGTGGGCTTATCTGATGAAAAAACATCAAGAAGGCGAGCTAATTACTAAATATATTGAAAACAGTGCGGCTCATGCAGCAGTTGATAAACTCATTGAACTTGAGAGTGAACCGGTAAGGGTATTGAAATGGATTGAGCAGCATATGAATCCTGATTTATCCAACCGGATGAAACAAACTATCCGTGCTCGACGTAAACGGCATTTTAATGCGGAACATCAGCATACTCGTAAGAAATCCATCGACTTAGATTTTCCCGTGTGGCATCGCTTATCTGCGCTTGCTCAGCGACGGGGTAATACGCTGTCAGAAACTATCATCCAGTTAATTGAAGATGCTGAACGGAAAGAAAAATATGCCAATCAGATGTCTAGCTTGAAACACGACTTGGAAGCTATTCTGGGTAGGAAAGAGTAATTGCAGTTGTTATATACCCTATTGGTTTCAAGATGCATCGCGGCGGCAAGGGAGCGAATCCCCGGGAGCATAGATAACTATGTGACCGGGGTGAGCGAGTGCAGCCAGCAAAGAAGCAACTTGAAAGATGACGGGTATAGATTGGTATTACAACAAGCCCCTTAATATTAATAGGTTTGATATAAAATTTCACTGTAAGTAAAAGAAAACCCCATTTGGCAATGGGGCTTTCTGAGCTTTTGATGATTAATTATAACCAAGAAAGGCTATTATTGAGCGGATTGTGCTTGAGTAACAATTTCTTTAATGCCCTGAATTTCGATCTCTACGCGACGATCTGGTGCCAGACAGTTGATTAGGTTAGGTTTGCGAATCTTATCACAGGTAGAACCGGTGACTGGATTTGCTTTACCGTGGCCTTCTGCGCTGATACTGCCGGCAGGGATACCTCTGTATACCAGATAGTCAACTACGCTTTGAGCGCGTTTTTGAGACAGTTTCTGATTGTAAGCGTCTTTACCGATACGGTCGGTGTAGCCTAAAACCAGCACCTTGCCCTGATTTGGGTCGATGTTTGCTAACTCAGTGTAGAGTTGATCCAAGGTATGTTTACCTTCGGTTTTCAGCTCAGAACTTGCAAATTCGAACAGCACGTCAGAACGCAGGGTAAAACGTTTATTTTCAACAACGGGTGCTGGAGCTGGTGTTGGCGCAACAATCGGAGCCGGAGCAACAACTGGGGCTGCTGCTTCATCTTGGCCGAAACGATAAGACACACCTACGCTCAACAGACCGTTATCAGGACGTGCGCCTACTGAACCTGCATCACCGATATTGTTGACCCACTGGTAATCCAGACGAGTAGCCCAGTCTTTAGTTATCGCATACTCAACACCGATGGCCGCCAGTGGAGAAACACCGGTGTCATGATTTTTCAGATGAGTATTGGTTGCGCTGTAATTTGCTTTGGAGTCTGCCCGCCAAACCATACCACCCAAGCGAGTATAGATATCCAAATCATCCATAATTGGATAGCTCAGTTTGGTTGCCAATTGGAAACCGTGGGCTTTGAAGGCACCATTATTGACGCTGCCTTTGTAAGCCATACGTCCTAACCAGTCATAACCTATTTCAAAACCCAGGTATGGATTGGCTTGGTAACCTAAAAAAGCACCCGCACCCAATTGGTTTTTGTGAGTAGAACCATTACCGATCGCACTGGTATAACCGTTGCCGTAGAAGTTCACGTCATGGTATTGGGACCAGCCCAGCTTACCACCGGTATACCAAGTGTTGTCTTTTGGAGCTGCTTGCGTTGCAGTTGTGAAAGCGGCCACTGCCACTGCTATCGCGATAGCTATCTTTTTCATTTTAACGCCTCGTTATTATCATCACCCAATAGGCAATTGGCTTTGGAAGCCTTTTTACTTACTACCTATCCCATTAGGCTTTCATTTGCCATTCTTTGTAATAAAAGCGAGCACTGAATTGTGCCCAAATTCTCGGTACCATTACTGTGTACACTTTGAATTGTGCGCGTTTCCATGTTCACTATTTACCCATAAGAATGGCCCGCACTAATTTATACCCGTCATCTTCCAAGTTGCTTCTTTGTTGGCTGCACTCGCTCACCCCAGTCACATAGTTATCTATGCTCCCGGGGATTCACTCCCTTGCTGTCGCGATGCATCTTGAAATCCATAGGGTATAGTATCTTTTAATATCTACTAAGATAGGCTGTTGAGCCATATTGATTAAAAACTCAGTTAGGAATACTGCACTTTCGTAAAACCGATGGACCAAACAATACTAAGGGTACGAATATTAAGGGTACAATAAGTGCAGTAACCTTTAATGGTGTAAAGTCTACAACGAAGTTAAAAAGTTACAAGTACCCCTTGATTAATAGAGTAAAAAATTTAAAAGATAATGTATGATTTCAAAAAAAACTTTACTATTCTTTACAACTAATCTTACCTTAATTAATTGATTTTAATTGTGATTAGTGATTTTTGGTCTGATCTGGGTATTTTGTGTTATGAATATTGCGATAATTCCTAATTTTGGTCAATGATAGTAAATGGAATGGATTTTTAGTAAATCTGATCGTGATTCAGCACAGTTGGTTTCTTTATTTACGTCTTGTGGGCGCATAATAAAGCCCAGTGCATTACCTTTTTGTGCCGCAGCCCGTAATTTTACGGTATCTTTTTCTGATAACTTTGGTAACCAGCCAAGTACCACGCTGTAATTACCACTCGCCAATGCTCTTTCCATTGCTTCTACCGTTGTAATGGAGCTGATGCGATTTAATTGGACAATCTTATCTAAAGGTAACCCGGAGTTAATTAACCATTGGCGGCTTAGTTTCTTATGTGGACTAACCCACAACAACCAGCGGGCTTCATTTCCTGATTGGCGCAACAAAGGTAGCAATATACGATTAATGACAGCTTGGTTATCGCTATATTGGTTATCACTGTAGATCAACTCACTCACTATGCCTTCTTTACCCTCTTTCACTACCTCTTCTCTTTTGGTTGAATTATCTTGTTTGGGTGAAGAGAGTGATAACTGCTTTTTGGTTGACTGATGTTGAGAAGGGTAAACCCAGGATGATTGAATGCCCATGATGAACCTCGCCACAATTAACTGTATTAATATACAGTATCTTCATATCAGGCTAAGATCAAGTCTATTTTTTCAAAGAGCTTCGCAAATATTGACTGTAAATGGCTGTAAACTCATTTAACCATTGGCAGAGAAAATTGAATTGCGTATGTTTTTAATTGCTTGTTCCTGTTATTTATTTTACTAATAACTGGGACAAATTTATGGATAAGAGATTTATTTGCACAAAACTCATGGAGTGATCTGTATGTTTTTGTCTGAGGTACGTTTTACTCAACTCAAAAATGGTTTTTCTTCGTTTGGAACATTGACAAGGAAGCCACAGTTTGGTGGTTACAGCCTGTTAGCTGATGGGATTATGTTCGCTATTATTGCTGATGGAGAATTATATTTACGAGGAAATGGACATGCTGAAGTATTATTTAAAGCCAGAGGAATGAAAAACTATATTTATTCGAAAAAGGGAGTGCCTGTAACTTTGCGTTATTACCAAGTGGTTGAATCACTTTGGCAAGATCAAGAGTTGTTATCTCAATATGCGCATTTGGCTTATCACTACTCATTTATTGAAATGGCGGGTAAAAAGAAAATGCCGGAGCGCTTGAAGGATTTACCTAATCTTGGAATGTCTTTGGAACGTCAGTTATGGAAAGTTGGAATATGTAAAGTTGAAGATTTACGGTTGTTAGGTGCGAAAGCCAGTTATTTAAAACTGCATCAATATAAAAGAAAATCTAATGTTAGTTTATTACTTGCTTTGGCTGGTGCAATTGAAGGATGTCATTCAGCCGTTTTACCGGTACAGATTCGTAATGATTTATTACGCTGGCATCAGGAACTGGCTTGTTAGATCTTTATCGAGAATAGCTAATGAAAGGGGCAGTCAACTGCCCCAGTATATCAATCTGGTTATAATTGATTAATTTGTTTAATGATATTAACAAGTTCAGGTAGCAATTCTATTAACAAACCAGTTTGTTGCAATACCAATTGCTCTTTACTATTTCTTTCTGCCGAAGCTTGCTCAATTCTTTTCACTATGTTGACAGGTATTTGCTTAATTCTATCATCATCTATTGATGCAGGTTTTAGTGCTGTATCGACATAACGAACAGCATCATTAAGAATGTCCAGAATGATTTTATTATCCAATTTATCTCGGTGTGCTCCCAACGCGGAGACGTAACTTAGCATAGTGTGATTTAGGCACAATAACCGAAATGCTTTTTCTTGAGCAGTCTGGTCACTTTTCGGCTCGGCAGACATGTTTGAAATAACGGATGCCAATTCTGCGTCACTATTATGGGCATCACGGCGGGCAATTCGATAGTTCAATCCATTATCTTTTCCCTGATAATATTGAACTAAAATGGCATCAAGATAGCGACAATTGGTGTTCATCGTCCGGTTTATCACTTGTGATAACTGGCGGTATTTCCAGTCTGGCCAGATGAAATTTACGGCTAACCAGGCGCTACCACAACCGATTAATGTATCAATAATTCTTGGTAGTGCGACTTCAAAGCCTTCACCTAACAAATTGAAGCATAATAATACCAGTAACGTGATAAACAGGGTGGCATGCGCATACTGGATATTGCGGAAGGCGAAGAACAATACACCAGAAATAACAATTAGCACCAGTTGCCCTTCAATAGATGGCACAAAGTAAAGAATTGGCAAGCCGATCAATACGCCCGCAACAGTTCCTATTATCCTCAGTGTCAAACGGTGGCGGGTAGCGCTATAGTTGGGTTGGCAAACAAATAAACTGGTTAGTAAAATCCAATATCCGTGTTGTAAATCCAACAACTGGATCATAGTGTAGCCACTACATAGCAGAGCAGACATACGGATTGCATGGCGGAACAGGGCTGATTGTGGGGTTAGGTGACGGTTGAGCCTTAAACAGATATCACGCCAGCCAGTCAACGTTTCGTCAGATAGTTGAGTCTCATCTTTTCTGTCTCTGGAAAGATTGTATCGTCCAGAACTCATGCTTGCTAATTGCGCATCAATTGCGCGCAGGTTTTTCAGCAAATTATATAAGGCGGTAATCTTGAGGTTATGTTTCTGTTGTTTACTGAGTTGTTGTAGGGAACTTTCCAAATAGTTAAATGCACGTTCGACATGCGGATTGTGTTGGTATGGTTTGTGCCAAAGTATCGATTGAGCAATTTGTTCACATACACGGGCTTGCATAGAGAGAAGACGTTGAAAGCGAAACAGAATGTCGCTGTAACGAAAAGTATGCAATAAGCTCTGATATTGCACATGGGATGAACTTGCACGTTCGTGAATATCTTGTGCAACAAAGTAATAGTGCAGAGTGTGATCGGCTCCTCGTTGGCTGCTATCGCCTTTCAGACGGGTCAGTAGAGAGGTTTTGGCTTGATTTAGCGTGTTAACTAAGACACTGTTTGCTATTGCCACATTAACGACGGATTGCTGGTATCCTTCTTCTATTATATCGGGATCAAACAGATTAGCTTTAGCATCAAGATAAACTGCAAGTTGTTGGTAACAATGCGCCAGATTGTCTTGTAACGGACGGATAGGGAACAATAAATGACCAGTTAGGGTTAGCAGGTTATACCAGATTGCACCTGTCAGCAGTAATAAGGGTTGTTGATACCATAGTGGGAAAATAGACGAACCAAGCATGGTATAAATTGCGATCAACAACGCACCAAATGCAATAGTGGCATAACGCTGTCCGAGGGCTCCTAATAAGATAAAACTGCAAGTGGATAACGCCAGCCCGATGGTAAAAAGCCAGGGGTAGGGGAATAGTAATTCAATAGAGGCTGAAGCGATAAAAAAAGAAATCAGTGTGATCACTAGATTACGTAAACGACCAGTCAGACGATCATCAAGATCGGCGAGTGCTGCGGCAACAACGCCTAAGGTCAATGAGATAGTTATTTTCGGCTCTTTATCCAGAAACCAAGGCACTAATGTTGTTCCAGTCAGGGCTATTAGAATGCGGTTATAATAGAGAAAATGACTGTTATAAAGAAAACGGCGCAGACTAGATAAAACAGTTAGCACAAAATACCTCTGAGGTAATAAAAATGGCCATAAACAACTATACCTTACGGATTTCAAGATGCATCGCGACGGCAAGGGAGCGAATCCCCGGGAGCATAGCCAACTATGTGACCGGGGTGAGCGAGTGCAGCCAACAAAGAGGCAACTTGAAAGATAACGGGTATATTATGATAAAAGGTTTATTAGTGATAAAAAACTCTTATAAGACATTTTTTAGGTATGGCGCTCGATAATGGAACTTAAAGCAACACAAATTGGCCAACGTCTTGCTCAGCATCCTTATAATCGGGTGCGTTTGTTGAATGCGGGTATTGAAGTCAGTGGTGAAAAGCATCAATACCTTATCCCATTTAACCAGTTAATTAATATTCAATGTAAACGAGGTATTGTCTGGGGGGAGTTAGAGTTTGAACTGCCTGATAGACAAGCGGTTCGCCTTCATGGCACTGAATGGCAGCAAACTCAGCGTTTTTACCATTATCTGCTTGGTGAATGGCAGAAATGGAGCCAGGAAATGAGCGATATTAGTGCTAATGTGCTGGCAACTCAGGTTAGTGAAATCAACAGAATTGACCAACAGAATCGCTGGCTTAAAAAAACGGATTTATTCCAGTTGCAACAGCGGATTCAGGCCGCGTTTCAGGCTTTACCATTGCCGTTACAGCGTCTGGAGCAATTTGATAATTGCCGGGATGGGTATCAAACGTGTTTGTGCTGGCTTGAGAATGGCGAAAAGCTTGTTGAAAAAATGAATCTGCAATGGACAGAACGCATGTTGGAGCAACATCGTGACTTTTTTCAGCGGGTAGAAACATCTCCGTTAAATCTTTCTCAGAGTTTGGCGGTTGTTAACGGTGAAAATTCAGTTCTGGTTCTAGCTGGCGCGGGGAGTGGAAAAACATCTGTGTTAGTTGCGAGAGCCGGTTGGTTATTACTTCGCCAACAGGTGATTCCCGAACAGATATTGTTGTTGGTGTTTGATAATCAGGCTGTAAGTGAGATGAATGAACGGATTCATATCCGTCTTGGTGTGAATGATATTAAAGTAAAAACGTTTCATACTCTGGCGTTGCATATCATTCAGCAAGGAAGTAATAAAGTACCAAAAATCAGTGAATTGGAAACTGACGAACAAAAAAGAAGAGATTTTCTGATTAAACATTGGCAACAACAATGCAGTGAGAAGAAAGCACAGGCCAAAGGTTGGCGGGAATGTCTGACGGAAGAGCTGAAATGGGAAGTGCCGGAAGGTGAATTTTGGCACGATGAACAGCTTGCTAACCGTTTGTCAGACCGGCTTGAGCGTTGGCTGGGTTTGATGCGTATGCATGGTGGTAGTCAGAAGGCGATGATAGAACAAACTCAGGAAGAGTATCTGAATCGGTTTCAAAAATGTATTCGTCTGATGGGGCCTTTATTAAAAGCGTGGAAATCTGAATTAAAAATAGAAGGTGCTGTTGATTACTCAGGGTTAATCCATCAGGCAGTGAATACTCTGGATAAAGGGCGGTTTATCAGCCCGTGGAAGCATATTCTGGTTGATGAGTTTCAGGATACTTCACCATTAGGGGCCAAATTGCTCACTGCATTGCGAGCGCAAAACAGCCAAAGTTGTCTGTTTGCCGCAGGGGATGATTGGCAAGCAATATATCGTTTCAGTGGTGCGGAACCGATGTTGACTACCGTATTTGCTGATTATTTTGGTAAAAATGCTGAATGTGTATTGGATATCTCTTATCGGTTTAATGGTAGGATTGGTGAGATTGCTAACGCGTTTGTGCAACAAAACCCGAATCAATTAAGGAAGCCACTAAATAGTTTGATTAAAGGTAATAAAAAATCAATTGTTATCCTGCCAGAAGATCAGCTTGAATCTTTATTGAATAAAATGAGTGGCTATGTCACTGAGCAGGAGACAATTTTATTACTAGCACGTTATCACTATTTGAAACCTGAATTACTGAAAAAAGCAGCAACTCGCTGGCCTAAACTGCAAATAGAATTTATGACTGTTCATGCTTCCAAAGGACGACAAGCGGATTATGTCATTATTCTTGGTTTGCAGCAGGGGCAAGATGGTTTTCCTACACCGGCAAGGGAATCGGTGATAGAGCGGGCTTTATTGCCGCCGCTGGAAGATTTTCCGGATGCGGAGGAGCGTCGCCTTTTGTATGTTGCATTAACACGGGGGAAGAAGCAGGTATGGTTGATGCAGGATAAGAAGAATCCATCAGTATTTGTGCGTCAATTAGAGCGGCTAAATGTGCCTGTTCAACGTAAACCTTGAGGTTTTGTTTGGCTGAAATATTCAGGGCTATCATGGGATACCTTTGCTGGAAATCTCACTCTTGTTTTTTCTAGTATCTGACTTGGAGAAAATGTGTAGTTGTAGGTATATGTTGTAAAGACTTATTTCAGACGTTCATTCAAATAATTTTGATAATCAGGCACTTGAATACTTACTGATTCAGAAAATAGAGGAGAACTAACAATAAAATCCGCAGAGGCTAGATTGGTTGCAACGGGGATATTCCATACTGTAGCAAGGCGTAGCAGTGCTTTTACATCAGGATCATGAGGTACGGAATTAAGCGGGTCCCAGAAAAATATCAACACATCAATTTTCCCTTCTGAGATTAGAGAACCAATTTGTTGATCTCCACCCATTGGGCCACTAAGCATATTGGTAATGGGTAATCCGGTTTCGTTTTGAATCAGATTACCGGTTGTGCCGGTAGCGTATAAATGATGTTTCTTGAGTAAATGCTTATGTTTTTTGGACCAGATTAGTAGCGAAGTTTTACAGTGGTCATGTGCAATAAGCGCTATATTTTTAGCGATTGCCATTGCGCGGGTTGTCAATTCCATGAGGATACCTTTGGTAATCGTTATTGTGTTTTTGAACGCAGTGAGCTCAATTGATAACAATGTTTATCATATACACTGTAATAAATAAACAAAGTAAAAATATCGGATTTTAAGGAGGAGTAAATGAATGACCAGAAAATTGCAGACATATTAAAACGAGTAAAAACAATCGCTTTGGTAGGTGCGAGTGAAAAAACTACGCGTCCAAGTTATAAAGTTATGGCTTATTTACTGGAACAAGGCTATCAGGTGATTCCTGTCAGCCCGAAGCTTGCCGGACAAACACTACTTGGGCAACAAGTGTATGCACAACTGGCAGATATTCCACAACCTGTTGATATGGTTGATGTATTCCGTAATGCTGAAGCTGCATATGACATTTCGCAAGAAGCTATAGATATCAAAGCAAAAGTGCTCTGGTTGCAACTTGGTGTTATTAATGAGCAAGCAAAAGTGTTGGCAGAGGAAGCCGGTCTGGATGTTGTTATGGATCGCTGCCCAAAAATTGAAATTCCAAGATTGGGACTCGAAAAATAATATTTTTCAGCTTGTAGTTACTTAGTTTCTAATCAATGGACGAAGGGAGCCCGGCACCAATATCTAATACAAACTTAAGGAGTTGGATGAGAAGCGGTGTCCGGGTTCCAAGTGTTCAAAATAATGTTTGAGTTGGATATTGAGTTTGCTTTTCCAGACATCTTATAAAATCTACTTTCGCAGTTATTACAATATGTTAAGGAAAATTTGGTTATTCTTATGGTTGCTAAGTTTTGCCAGAATCTACACTTTCATTGCTATGAGGTAGGTGCTTTTGCTGTACCCCAGTTTTAACCCTTTTTTATCATCAAAAAATAACTTATTGATTTAAAAGAAAAATTAGATATCTCCTAAAAAAAGGGTTTTTTCATTTTTTATCATTATATTCTTTAACAGTCAGCAACTTAAGGTTAATATGTAACAGTGCACTGCCGTACAGGCAGCTTAGAAAATGATAAATTCACCCGTCACTACGACCTTGATGTGCACTGCCGTACAGGCAGCTTAGAAATTAATTTTACCCGGTTGTGGTTTGAGTTATTGGTGCACTGCCGTACAGGCAGCTTAGAAATATACCACTAACAGGTGAATTATGGACAGTTTGTGCACTGCCGTACAGGCAGCTTAGAAAGCACCATGCAAGTATGGTGCAAGCATCAGAAGTGCACTGCCGTACAGGCAGCTTAGAAAATCACCATTTGTAAAGGCCGCTTCTTCCTGCTGTGCACTGCCGTACAGGCAGCTTAGAAACCGAAAGCAAATAATTTCCGGCCGGAAGCGGAGTGCACTGCCGTACAGGCAGCTTAGAAATGTTTTCGGTCACTTATCGGGCAAGCAAGCAAGTGCACTGCCGTACAGGCAGCTTAGAAAGCAGCGTCATTGATTGATTCAAGTAAATCATAGTGCACTGCCGTACAGGCAGCTTAGAAATAAAGGCATCAGATTTATTGATAACTTTGATAGTGCACTGCCGTACAGGCAGCTTAGAAAATTGCTCAGCAGTTAATGCATGTGCTTCTTCTGTGCACTGCCGTACAGGCAGCTTAGAAAAAGCAGTCGCTAAATCAGCAGACACAAGCAATGTGCACTGCCGTACAGGCAGCTTAGAAAAACGTTAACCAAAAATCAGTGTGACAATATTTGTGCACTGCCGTACAGGCAGCTTAGAAAACCGTAGAAAGCATCATCTTTATAAGCACTTAGTGCACTGCCGTACAGGCAGCTTAGAAACTCGGTACCCTATATAGCTGAACAATGTGAAAGTGCACTGCCGTACAGGCAGCTTAGAAAGATCGCGAGGGTCGGCTTGAAGATAAACCTCGGTGCACTGCCGTACAGGCAGCTTAGAAAATCAGGGGAGAGAGCGGGGGCAATCTGACCCGGTGCACTGCCGTACAGGCAGCTTAGAAATTCCCAGAAGTTGTTAAGTCCATGCAGAAATAGTGCACTGCCGTACAGGCAGCTTAGAAATTGGTTGATGATTTGTGTGACGTTGATTTGCTGTGCACTGCCGTACAGGCAGCTTAAAACACGATAACTGCCTAGGTTGTTTAGGTATAAATAGGGGATTAATTGCGCAGCCTTGGGGCTAATAGCTGATTGCGGATGGATTCTGCTAGCTCATCTAGAGAAGGTTGCTCTGGATGTTCATCAGATGTTTCATAGGCTAATTGTGCTTCAGCCAAATAAGTATGTACAGGTTGACCGTTATCATCTTCCATCACAACGTGATACCAGGGAGCGGAACGCAAGGTAGCATTGGATGCAATGTCATCCTCTTGGGGTTGTTCCAGAGAATATTCCACATCAATATCCACGATGACTCCTAAATAACCAAGAAGCTTGTGACGTACTTGTTGGCCGATACCGAATTTGCTGGCGATAATCATAGTCACCTCCAAAGAAGATCTTGCATTGACATTGATATAAGGGCAGTAAGGTGAATTACAAGAGCATACCCGGTGGTTGAAGTCTTTTTTTGCTTTAATTGCGAGTGTGACTCCATCTATTTCAGGTTAGCTGTAGTAAATATAAAACACAACCAACAGTCGTATGCTTAACTATATATGTGAGCGATACCGCAAGGTGATTGGGTTGACAGAGGGTAATTATGATTAAATATGGGATAACAATTTATGTTTATGGCCGGGTTCAGGGAGTTGGATTTCGCTATCAAACTTTTCGTTGGGCGAAATTCAATAAGCTGACAGGTTATGTCTATAATTTGCATGACGGTAGTGTCAAAATCGTAGCTTATGGTGACAGTGAGCAACTAAATAAATTAACCCATTGGCTGGAGCAGGGTGGTCCGCCGGGAGCACGAATAGATAACTTTTCATCTCAACCCTGCACAGTGGAGGATGTTGCAGATTTTAGCGTCCGCCACTGAGCTAGATTATTGATTAGATACATTTTACCGGTTTCGGCAGCCCGGCAATTTTAGTTGCCTGCTTTGCCGGCCCTTTGGGAAACAGACGGTAAAGATAGCGGCTGTTGCCTTTTTCTTCGCCATACTTTTGTGCGATTGCTTTTACTAACATACGGATAGCCGGGGATGTATTAAACTCCTTATAAAATTCCCGGATAAAACGAATGGCTTCCCAATGCTGTTCAGTCAAAGTGATTTCTTCTTGTTCGGCGAGGAGTAAAGCTATTGCTTCCTGCCAGTCACTACTGTTTTTCAGATAACCTTGCGCATCGGTTTCGATTTCTTGACCTTCGAATACCAACATAATCATTAATAACCATCAAAGAAAAGTAGACGTAATTTAGCAAAAATCACTTCTGTACCCAAGAATGGTATGCACATATGCGGATAAAATAAGCCAACGACCATGAAAAAGGGTAAATTTACGGCAATCGAACAGGAGGAGGCTTTACATCTGACTCGGGGCTGTTTATAGTGCACGCCATTGCGGAGGGGTGGCCGAGCGGCTTAAGGCAGCGGTCTTGAAAACCGCCGATGGGAAACCATCCGAGAGTTCGAATCTCTCCTCCTCCGCCAATTACACGTCTACTAACATCTCTTAAAGTCTATATTTTTCAATAAAATCAAATAGTATAGAAAAAACAAGTATCTTAAAGGCTCTTGGCATCTCTTAAAATCAACAAGAATTTGTGTATAGTTTTGTGTATAGTTTTGTGTATAGTTTTTCCTGTACAAATTCCCCTATACACATTGGCGAGATGATGAAGCTAACAGACATGGCTATCAAAAAAGCCAAACCGGAAGAAAAGCCTTACACGTTGTCTGATGGAAACGGGCTTTCACTATTAGTAGAACCGAACGGCTCTAAAGGGTGGCGATTCCGCTATCGTTTTGATGGTAAACAGAAGATGATCTCTTTAGGTACTTACCCGGAGGTGCCTTTAACGGAAGCTAGAAGAAGAACGGCAGAATGCCGCTCAATGGTTGCTGGTGGCATTAACCCTTCCGAAGCCAGAAAGCGGCAAAAACGAGAAAATATCATCACGTCAGAAAATACTTTTGAGAAAATCACTCGCGAGTGGTACGAAAAACGCAAAGATAGATGGTCGGCAGGGTATCGCTCTGACATGATGAGTGCATTTGAAAATGATGTCTTTCCTTATATTGGGGACAGACCAATAGCAGACATAAAACCACTGGAGTTATTGGACGTTCTTTCAAGAATGGAAAAGCGTGGGGCAACTGAGAAGTTGAAAAAAGTCCGTCAGCGTTGTGGTGAGGTATGGAAATATGCCGTTATTACAGGTAGAGCTGAATATAATCCAGCTCCCGATCTTGCTAGTGCGTTTATCCCCCATAAAAGAGAACATTATCCTCACTTAAAAATTGATGAACTTTCAGAATTTTTAAAGTCCATTGATAAGCATATGAGTAGCCAAGTAGTTAGGCACGCATTGAGAATTCTGATTCTTACGGGATTACGCCCTGGTGAATTAAGAAATCTGGAATGGAGCGAAGTGGACTTGGAAAAGCGAATGGTAGAAATTTCTGCCGAAAGAATGAAAATGCGCAGGCCACACTGTATTCCTTTATCTGATCAAGTAGTGACTTTATTCCAACAGTTGCACCCAATTAGTGGTGACTATCAGCATGTATTCCCTAGCCGAACTGATTATAAAAAGCCAATTAGTGAAATGGCTATAAATGTTATGATGAAACGCATGGGGTATGGTGGCAGAGCTACGGGACATGGATTCCGTCACACCATGAGTACCATATTACATGAGCATAGTTTCCCATCTGAATGGATAGAATTGCAGCTTGCTCATGTTGATAAAAATAGCATCAGGGGCACGTATAACCATGCCCTTTATCTGGATGGACGCAGAGAGATGCTTCAATGGTACGCTGATTTTATGAATTCCTTGGAATACGGTAAAGATATTATTAATAGTCGCTTTAAAAATGACTAATTACGCATTATCTTCAATTGAGCAGCGGGATTTATTAATACGCTGCTCAATCCATTCATTGATTTCACCCTCTATGAAGGCAATTGAACGGGGACCAATTTTAACTGGTTTAGGGAACTCTCCTTTATCTATTAATTTATAAGTCCATGATTTGCTATAACCAGTTCTATTTAAAACCTCATTTAATCTAATTAGTTTATTTGACATAAACATCACTCCCTTTTCTAATATAACCGTTCTCCAAAATTATCCTTGCCACTGTTGCCAGAGTTGTTTTATCACTCCAGGTAAGATCATCAATCAGAAAATTCAGCTCAGCAACAAGTACGGATTCTGAATCTTCGGGCCAATCCCCATATACAATATCGCTGTAATAAGAGTTCTCGATGACCTTGAGTGTCAGCAATACCATCTCTTCCGATGTTCTATCGGCTTTTCTGTAACCGGCGTTCCAGACTGCATCTGTAATATCAGATGGATCACCCCATGCCGAGGCTATTACTTGGGTTAAGTGGAATGAGTTATTGATCATGGCTTTCCTCCCTTATGTCCCTAAGGATTAGCTTTACTTTTACTCCTTGTGATTTCAGATGAGTGTCACAGTGAGCAATATCTCTGCTATATTCAATACTTAGTTCGTCATCATCATCACAATCAATATAATTTGGCAGTTCCACACGAACTTCACCCCGAGCTTTCCAGCCCGCCCACGCAAAATGCAATGCGCTGCTGCCACTAATGTAGTATTGGTATTCTTCCTGAAAGAAAGCTTTTTCTAACTCTTCCTCACCCCACGGATAAGTTTCTATGAGCCATTTTTCAAATCGTTCTTTGTTTATCATTGTTCTTTCTCTCTGCAAATGATTTTATAGGCCCGCAATATGTGAGCTGTTTTGCCGGTGATAGTGGTTTTCCTTAATAGAAAGCCAGTAGACCAAGCACGAACAGGTACCATTAACAGGGCGGCATCAACACATCGATTGTGTTTGCGGCGTTCAGTGATGAAACTGGCAATGACGATCTGCGCAATGTTACCCTTGTCTAAGTATTCGATTTTCATCGCAATGACTCCTACACCCGGCATGGCATGACAATAAGTTGAGGGTTGCCATAACGCTGATTGATGTTGTCGCCAAACTTCATTAAGCAACCATCTGTCATACTGGATGGGTACATAGAAACAGTGATAAGCTCTGTATCAGCACCAAACATTTTGTAAGGATAGGCTAGGTAACACGCCTGAAAGTGAGGGATAACATTTTCCACTTTCTTTGGAAGAATCCGCTCTAAATCAGGGAAACGACCATCCAATATTGATAGAGCGGTAAATCCAACTCTCACCCCGGTAATACTCCTGTGCACGGCATAAGGTTCTTTGGTGAAATGCAGTTCCGTTGTTTCTGCTTTCCTTGGTACTCTTCCGTGAAATTGAACGATAGCTTTGCGGCGAGTGTTTACACCGTGCTCTAACCGTAAAGCTACGCAGCCGTTTGTTGACTCTAGGTATTTGGGAGTGATGTGTAATCCGTGAAGGTAGTAGCGCAGATCATCTTTAGCGACACACACCAGCGCAGCACGTAATAGACATGAACGAATAATCATTGCTTTTCCTCCCACCCGATAATCTGAAACAGCCCCATTTTTGGGTGATACCATTTGGATTTACGTTGTTCAGCTTCGCTCATCATCAGACGGAATACGCTCATAAAGTCTTCCTCAAATACGATTTTCATCGGGCGAGGTTGGCCGTCTGGCGTCAGGATGGTGATGCTATCCGTTGGTACGTTGTAGACTTCTGCCAGCGTCCGGCACTTAGCATCGGTCAAACCACATTTGACACGGAGTAGGGAATAGCCTACCCATCCGGCAGGGATTGCACCTTGCTTGATGTGTTCGATGGTTTCTGAAACCTCTTCAACTTTTTCTGCGACCTGGTTAAAGCGGCGCTCCTGTTCTACTTGTGCTAAGGCGTAGGCAAGGTTAAATTCAGCCTGGGATTTCGGTTTTGTGGTGCCAGACTCAAGAGTAAACCAGCGATCAATCACTGCGGCACGGCGCATAACGTCATAACCGGTGATGAGAATTTCGGTATGGCGGCGGTTGAGTAGGAGTTCGAAGGTGTAACCACGGTTATCAATAACAGTAATTACTCCTTTAACCACTCTAACATGCTGATTTTTATGATGGTTGAAATTCCAATCATCTTTATGGATGCTATATAACTCTTTCGCCATACTCCAGATATCAACATGGATATTTGATACCGTTTTGTTTGTCAGTTCCGCAATTTCACGACTGCTCATCATGGCCGTTTGATTGCTGGTGGTAGTTATATTGGTCATTTTCATACCTCTTTTTTTATCCATATGGGCCTTGAGTGCGGCAGCAAGCTTTTTGGGCTGCCCATTCTTCCTTACGGTGCTGACTGGCGCGGGCTTTCAGTTCTTCATGACGCTTATGTAAGGTATGGCGACTTGAATTCAGTTCAGCACGATATTCAGCCCATTCACGTAACTTGGTGCTTGGCATGTTCAGCGGCTTTGTCCCAAAAAAATAGCCGCTGTCTCATATTTTTCTTCACGCTCACTTTGAATGGCTCTCTGTGAGAAATTAAAATGGGTAATATTCACTATGAGTCCTTATTTACTGAAAGGTATATTCTGATGAAAATCCGCCGTGCTTAGCTCTTTCTGCAATTAACTTAATAAGAGCGTACATAAAGTCATTTCCCTCACCCGTTAATTTATCGCCGTGTTTTGATAGATAACCGCTATAGCTATCTAAAATATATTTATCCGCTTTACATCGCGTATATTCGTTATAAGCAGGAACTTCAAAAAACACATGTAAAACTTTTCTTAATATCTCTTCCGATAATTCAACAGTACACATAGAGCCATCGTGAAGACTAACAGTAATTCAATGGCTATTGGTCTTCTCTGTCATTGCATCGAATTTTGCAGCTATTAAGCGATTTCTGTATCGTTCAATTAATGTTTGATTACTCATAGATACCCCTTTGCTTAGGCTGAGATAATTCCCAGCCATTAAACTGTAATTAGAATCCAATCAGTTGTTGGGTTAATCAGAGTTTATACTTAAGACCTGCCTCTGGTTATTTTAATTAGTGCCTCTGCATGCTGTTTAGCCGCTTCTTCCGTTAAGTGAATAAGACCATTATCCAATCTTTGGTAATCAAATTCATTACCCTCCCAACAGGCAGGACTAATATTACCGTTTAAGGAGATAGTCCAATATTTTTTACATTTTTCAAGTTTGTAACAAACCGGTTTTGGAAAGATAACGTTAATTATTTTGGGCTTGCGGCGGTATATCATTGTTTCTGCCCATTCTGGATGAGAATAACAATTAAACCATGCATCGCCAGTATCTTTCGATTTAAATTCCCATAGCTTCCAAGGTTCATTCGTTTTAAAAGCATCATCTCCATACTGCATCATTGATTCAGCGTGCACGTGTTTTTTATTGTCTAATATTGTTTAACCCTCTGTGTAATTAATTCTAATTTTCACTTTTAACCAAATAAAGAAGATAGCGTTATATTAAGTACGTTTAACTTCCACGACCTCAGCATCAACTGTTTCAATAATAGTTTTGCTATCTGGCATACAAACCCGGCGTATCCCCTGAGCAGCTTTTTCAGCTCCTCGATATGTTTTATATCTGTTGCGGAAGGTTTCTTTTGTTACCCGCCCTGTACGATAGTTTTTGGTTGTGATGATTATCTTAAACATGGTCAATCTCATTAGCTACTTGGTAGCATTAATATACCCGTCATCTTTCAAGTTGCCTCTTTGTTGGCTGCACTCTCTCACCCCGGTCACATAGTTATCTATGCTCCCGGGGATTCACTCCTTTACCGTCGCGATGCATCTTGAAATCCATAGGGTATAAACTCTTTTCTTAATTGCTCATATTCACAGAAAGCGTTGATATATTTTTTGCGCAGTACATCTATTTCTTTCCTACGCTTAAGCAATAATCTTATTCGCCGTACCGCTCTCTTTTGGCATGAAATATACTCAGGTAGTAATTCTCCTATTTTCCAGTGCACCGAATTATCTTCACTAATTATTGGCTGGACTAGATAGTTAGTCTCTCGTCCGGCCCGTTTAAATACTTTTTCTGTCATAATATGCGCTAGCTTATTAATAGTATTACTACGACTCCAGCGCTTGTAAGAACGATCATGACGACTAACAACATAGACGGGTAATGTATGTATGCTGAATGCATCATCAATATCTCTATCACTAATAAATTCATCATCAAAGCAGGAATAATCAATTTTTTCTAGTTTCATAATTTAAGACCCTTCCAATATTCTTATTTCTTGTGCAATATCGCTTGCCAGACTAGAGGCAAGATTTGTTAATGTTGTTGTGTCTGTATCGGCCTCATTGGTAACAGCTTTACTAACAGGTATCATTAATGTTTCAAGATGTTCAGATTTATCTAATAAATCTTTAAATTTTATTTTACTGATATTAATTTAATTATTTTTTATTTCGAGTTTCTTTTGACCTTTAATCTTTTTTATCTGCGCCTCCATCGTTTCTATTTTGTTTAGTAGTCCAAAAACCAGATCTTGTAATGCACCGATGGCATAAGATTCATCACATTCTTTTATATATGATTCTTGCCATACTTGAAGAAGTGCTTCTATCTGTTTTGTTTTTATCTCCACGATTGAGAAAGAGGTCTCTAAATCAAACATCATTTCCCCCTAGAGCTTTGCTAGCAACTGAATGAATAACTCCTATAATTCCCCGGCACAACTTTTCTTCTTCTTTACTCCCAACAAGGTAAGCTGCCGCTGTCGCTAGAGTTTCTATTTTTCCGAGTGCATCCTCTATTTCAAAACTCATGTAAGGAGTGCCGTGCTGCTTATTTAGAGAGTTGCTGTTCATTCTTCACCTCCGCTATTTAGAGCTGCCTCAAGGGAACGATAAACCTCAAAATTAATATCACAAGCAAGTGCAACCAGATCAGCTAGAATGTTTGAACACTCTTCTTTAGATGCAATATCTGTAATGACTTCATAGAGCGATATGGCCAAACCTGAGCGGTATTTGCATTATCTAAAGTAATTGGTTTAGATAATGCACACCTCGTTATTATTAATTTGACCCATCCATATGATTGAGTATCCAACTAATAATTCTGATAGCTCATTATTGGTCTGTCAGGAATGCCATTTTCTCCGTTTTTGGGAAACTACTATCAACAGCTCTTGAAGCCAACCACGATGAAGGAGCTTATCGCTAAAGGTGAGCTTAGCACCTATGAATTTTATGCCCCCGCTAAGCCGGACCTGAAAGGCGTAAAACTGACCTCCAGCGATGACTTTGGACAGGATTATAAAGAGGGCCAGCTAGCCGAGATCATAGGTGATTCAACTCTGGTCGGCGATATCGTCAAGAACTGGCTGGAGAATGGTAACGATGAACCGACGATCTGCTTTTGCGTCAACGTGGCCCACGCCAATTTTATCACGGTCGAATTTAACAAAGCCGGTGTCATCAGTTCAGCGTGATGTGATTAAGTACGCAGGATATAAGGATGTTATCGAACAGAGGGTAGAAACTGAGCAAGTGGATGAGCTTTGTTCTCCTTGTAACGGTAAAGGGATTGTATCCAGTCGTTGTCGTTGTAACGGTACCGGGAAAGTTGTTGATGCATAAACTTGGCGTAATATCTCCAAATGGTGGGGAATTGTAGCTATGCTCACTAAAGAATATTCAGGCCCGCCGATGAGCGGGTTTTTCTATTTCTACCAGTAGCAAACTCAAGGTTTACAGTTAGATGGCTGTGCATAGCACGGCTTTTTGTCTTTCAGCCAAAGTAAACGACCCCTGAGCGGGGCCGTTGGGTTATGGAATTAGCTGTTCTGGAGTGCAGTTGTATAGTGCGGCCAGTTTTTCTCGTGTGCGCTTCTGTGGTCTATCTGAAGCCTCCCACTGAGACACGGTTGATTGAGCTGTGTTGAGTTTTTCAGCTACCTCATGCTGAGACAGCCCACGATAGATGCGCCAGGCTGCCAGAATAGAAACATCCTGATCAACCATAATAGACACGACGCCGTTAGGCACGGTCACATCATCATATTTTGACGGAGTGTATGGCACATCCTCCCAATGTTCCTTTGTGCTGAGAAGTTTTTCGTATTCAGCTACTGGCAGGACAACATATTGAGGTTTTCCTGTTTCATCATTTATGTATTGCATTTTCATGTATTCATCCGGGTGGCCAAGAGTCGCGGTGGGTGAATTTAATAATGAGGAAATGGCGGGTTACCCCGCCTAGTACGTTGTCGATGTTCTCCGTTTGACTGCCATTATCGAGCAGATAACCGGCTCGCCGTCAGTGATTTCGAAGATTATCCTGTATTCACCAACCCGTAGTCTGTATTGGTTATCAAGGTCATGAAGCTTCTTGATGTCCAACGTCACTTCGGGGAAAGTTTCAAGTTGGTTAACCTTCTCATTGATAGCTTTCCGGTATCTGGTATCGATGGAAAGCAACTGTTTTCGTGCCTTCCTCGTCCATTGAACCGTAACCATCGTTTCCTCATTTGTTAAAGAGCCTATCCACTTGGGATGATTAGATAATACGATTTTAATCGTATTTCGTCAATAAAATACGATTAAAATACGATATTATTTTCAGGCCGCGCATTGCATGGCCTTTTTTGTATCTGGAGATTTATCAGAGCGATAACCAACCGTACTTTTACAATCCGAATATGTCTTCTGAATATTTGGAGGATTGGTTAGATAAGCAAAGATTACAGGTTACTTACTTCAACAAACTGAAACAAGAAAGAGCCGCATTGGAACAACGGCTCTCAGAGATTGATGTGATTTTAGACAACTTTAAACATGGGTTTGAAAGTAAATTGAGTTTTCCCTGGGAACCCAGTCATCATCTAAAATATCATCAAAACGGTAAGAAATAGTCTCAGGAAAATTCTCAAAGTGCATTTTTTATATTTGCAAATAATTGGGGAAATAGGATGGAAAATAAAGAAAATTCAATAGTAGTCTTCGCAGGAAAATAGGTAGAACGAGAGCATCTATACCATTTACTTGATGCTATCGCGCCCGCAGTCTGTGAAGTCGCCATTCACCATTCAAAAAATGGTGAAGACGCCGAAGTAGTGACTAAACATGCGAAAGCAACAGCCGAATCCATTGTTTCCACATTGACTTTTACTAAGAGCTTTCCACGTCCTTATGGAGTCGTCTTTCAATTTTTGCTCAAGATCATCAACCTGTAATAGCTCGGTAAATTCCGCTTCAAGTTTTCGGAGCGCAAGCAAATATTCAGCGGGTGAAAGTTTTTTGTCAGAACGGCGTAAATATTCAAATGCCAGTGTCTGCGCATCTGTCATAACGGATTTCCTCTTTGGTTGTAGGGACTAAAGATGATACCACGCGCCGGGCGTGAAATACCCGGCAACACTTCAAGGGCTGCGATCTGACACGGCCTTTTTCTTTTCACACCCGACTAACTAATGCCGGGACAATTTCCCCAGGTCGGGGGTGGAATATGAAAATAATGGACAAGCAGCCTGACATCTGGATGCAGCTATGGTTGTGGCTGTTATCAGTCAAAGAACAGGGTATCGGTGCAGCACTGGCCGGTTTAATGGCTTACCTCAGGGGTCGATATAACGGCGGTAAGTTCTGGAAGACAATTATTGACGCGATGATGTGCGCGATGATCGCTTGGTTCATCCGTGACTTGCTCGTTTTTTTAAATCTGAGCACAGACCTGGCTTACATCTGTAGTGTGATTACTGGTTATCTAGGAACTGACTTTTTCGGCCAGTTGATGCGTGGGACTTTGCGTAATAAGGCGGGAGTATCAGATGCAAATCAGTGAAAAGGGCCTTAAGGAACTCAAAATCTACGAAGGTCTCAGCTTAACAGCATATCGTTGCGCAGCGGGCGTCTGGACTATCGGCTACGGTCACACATATGGAGTCAAGCCTGGTGATGCAATCACAGAACGGCAGGTCGAACAGTTTCTACTAGAAGACTTAGCCCCGGTTTACATCACTATCGAGACGAATGTTAAAGTCCCGCTAACTCAAGGCCAGTTTGATGCGCTTTGCTCTTTTATATTCAATTGTGGTGCCGGGGCTTTCATTCGTTCTACGTTGCTGAAAAAGCTTAACGCGGGTGACTACAAAGGGGCAGCAGGACAGTTCATGGAGTGGAATAAAGCGGGTGGGCGTGTATTGCCGGGGCTAGACGCACGACGGGCATCTGAAAAATCGATGTTTTTATCATGAAATTCAATGCTCATTACTACACGATACTCGCGTTAATCGTTATCTCACTGACAGCTTATTACTATCACTCTGAGTTACAGAGAGAGCAACGAGTTACAAAGCAGCAGCAATCAGAAATCCAGCAACTCACAGACACTATCAACTATCAGAACTCTCACATCACGATGCTAAACGAATTAGATGTGAAGCATACAAAGGAACTTGCTCATGCGAAATCTGAAATTGATGTTCTTCGTGATGATGTTGCCGCTGGTCGTAAGCGGTTGCGCATCGCGGCCACTTGTAGTCAAAGTGAAGCCACTGCCACCCCCGGCGTGGGCCATGCAGCCACTGTCGAACTCACTGGAGAAGCTGGATCAACTGTTCTCGATATCAGAGAAGGCATTATTAACGACCAGGCAAAATTAAGGTATTTGCAGGATTATGTTAATGCTGAGTGTGGGAGAAGGGAACGATGAAAGACGAACTCAATTTACCGTGCAATTGCGGCGGAACGGCTGTGTTATGTTGGAGCCGATGGAATGACAACTACTCATATAGTCATGCATGTGGTAGATGCTTGTGTGAATCGAAGAGCTATAAGACTGCTGAGGGATCAGCAGCAGCATGGAATCAGAAAGCCGGAAAAGCGAGGTGTAGCCTCTCTGATCAACCATAGGGATTTCCTCTATAGTTGCGGCAGATTGTTTTCCCATGATGTAAGTAAATATAACTCAGTCAGGCCGTTTCTAAAGTGACGGCCTCGGAGAAATCAATGAGATACACATATCGAATCACACTAGATGTAAGGACTCGCAATCTCGCTTAAAGATCCTGATGGAGCAGCACAAATGGCTCTTTTTAATCGAATAGCATTAAATGTGATTAAACAAAATACGAGTATATAAAGATAGTCAAGAAGTGAAACGTCGAAGAGCAACTTGGTCAGGGGAATTCCGTAGCCAGCTTATCTTTGATTAAATTAAATATAAAGTGGAATCCCGCCCTGATACTTATTAGGGTGGGTGGTATGATTTATGCCATTATTTATCTTAAATAAACCTGAGGTCAGGAGAATATATGAATAACATGTCGCTTCTTGTTGGAAACAGGAAAAAAACAAAATACAAATATATAAACTTAATATTTCTGGAGAAAATTTAACGCTTACTGATAAGGATGTTGTATGGGAATCACTCTACGTTCAGTATATGACAGAAATAAAACCCATCTTATACAACGGAAAAAAATCAATATTATCTACGACAAGTAATGGCGTAATTATATTCGAACTTTCAAAGGCGAAGAAAGTGTTATTTCACAAGGAAATAACAGGCTATCAGACAAGTATACATTCAGCTCACCCACTCCCTGATGGAAATGTTGTGATAGCGGACTCATATGGATGGTTGGGCATCTTACCCGCTGGGGGAAACAATGAGGCCAGCTATGATATAAGCGACTATTACTTAAGATGTAAAATTTATAAAAAGTGCAGCGAGAATGCCGACTGGGAGGATGGAGTTCATGATATGTATCAGATTTATGGTGAAAAATCGGGAATGTACTTCTTATCGACAGGGGAAAGGTGCTTTTTATTTGATTCCACTAAGTTAGATAATGTTCCTAGCGGAAAAATCACACTTGATGAGTTCAAACCATTCTGTGAAATTGACAGTAAAATATCTCAGGGACTCGTAAAAACCGCGAAAGACAAAAACGTTATTTTGAAGAAAGGTGGAATAAAAGCCGTCTCTGGTTTTATTGAGGAGGATAATTTTTTAACTATTGCGCATGCCGCACCATGGTTTACCACTGACGATTACTATCCTTATGATGGCACTCATCTTATTTTTTCAACAAAAGTGGACGATATCATCGACTTTGACATTACGGACAAATATAAAATAAATTTCTCCCCATCTTCAGCAGTATCTTTCTATAAGGCGCGCTTGCTTGACAAAGACTGGATGCCCGATCTGTAGATACCGGAGCACTGAGTTATTTTAGTGACATTCCGCCGAAAAAATAATTCTGTTAATACATACTGGTTTCCTGAAGGAAGACAGCGGGACTAATATAAGTGCATTTTCCCTCTCAGAAATTAAAACACGTAAGGGGGATTGTAACGGCTCAGATAGAAATTCTATGAGGATGCATTTGAAATATCTTAGCCCTGTGAGCTGGCTAAATTGTATTTTGCAGGTAAACCCAAAGTAGGCAATCCGGTGAGACAGTTTTTCTGTCTCATTTGGGTTGTTTTTATCCCATACTGGTATTACGTTTTCATCATCTAGAGTTAAACGAGACAGTTTTCATTATTATGGCACTTTACGGTTGTAGCGAGCCGCATAAATTGAAAAAGCGCGTCATTTAAATTGATAAAATTTCTGCGCCGCGCTTTTTATCAAAACATGTGGTTTATTTAGCCCCTTTTATAGTCAATAATTGACTGCATTTCACTCGTTTCTTTCTACATTCCTACAAACACTCATTTTGAACGTTAATTGATCTAAAAAAGCCGTCTGAGCGACCTATACAAATGGAAGCACTGTAAGTCAGCGTGAGGTTTTCCGCACACTCACACATAGAGCTAATTTTGATAAATACAATTTATTCTATTTATTCTATGTGCGGCGACGGAATTTACATGTCAAAGATCGGTTATATCCGGGTGTCAACAAATGACCAAAACAGCGATTTACAAAAAAATGCGTTGATGAGTATAAATTGCGAACAAATTTTTGAGGATAAATTAAGTGGAAAAACAACTAACAGACCTGGTTTAAAGCAGGCTTTAAGGCAACTTAAAAAAGGGGATACTTTAGTTGTTTGGAAATTGGATAGACTGGCACCAAAAGCCATGTATTCCAGAATGTGATGCAGCCCCTAAAGGTTGACTGGCTGACGCATACACCGGCAGGCAAGGATGGCACCCGGACGACGGCACGGGCCAAAGGCAAAGTTGAACGCCCTTTCCGGACCGTCAAGGAAGCGCATGAAACCCTGTACCATTTTCATAAGCCGGAGACGGAGCAGCAGGCCAATGAATGGCTCTGGAACTATCTGAGTCGTTATAACGCGCAGCGTCATCGCAGCGAGAAACACTCGCGTCTGTTGGAATGGAGAAAATACAGAGTATTGCTTACTCATGTAGATGTGAATCAAGCGCCGGATGTGGAGTGGTCGGAAGTGCCGAAGTAGAATAGGGAGCTGCGGGTTGCTATCTGCCAGGTGAATCGTATTATTTCACTTGGCATTATTGATAATACATATTCGCGCAGTTTTATTTCTTATAACTATTTTATTTTGTTTATTTATGTCAGAAAACCGGAATTACCCTTAATTCCGGCGAAACGCAGGAATTAATTAAGATCAAAGTGTTATAGTAAATTGAATGATTTCTCTCCTTTTCTTTCAGATAGTCGCATTCCATAATGATATTTTTTTGTGTATAGCAATGTGTATAGTTTTATTTTTATTATTAATTTAATTGTTGTTTATCAATGCATTAACTTATTTTTTCGAATCTCTCCTCCATCTTATAAGTTCTACTTTTTCCAATAAAATTAAAAAAAGATCCCTAACCAATCTCCACTATTATTCAATGTACCATCATAGCTGTGATGGGCAAGGATGCTAGAAATATGAAACTAACAGCTCGATAAGTTGAAACAATAAAACCTCAAGATAAAGACTTCTTAAAATTTCATCAAATCAACGATGCAAAACAACAGTAAGCAGAATTGTTACAACAAGCAAATGAAACACTCTCATTGCTACAAAACTCTGTTGATTGAGAAGTCGCCAGAGAAAGCCTTTCTGTTCGAATAGAAAAAATACCGGCCTTTGATATTTATAGAACGAATCAATCCGGGATTCAGGAGTTGTATTACACTATAAAGGTAATTGAGGCGACGATAGTTGATTTAGCTGTTTATCACCCCCATTCGATAACACATGCTGGCGCACAGCCGCAGGAAACGATATCTTTACGTTATAAGAGTATCACATGGACTCATCATATAGCAGGGACAAGTGCTTATAGTATTTGGGATGATCGCGTTTATTAATTTATTTGCCGGTAAAATAGTGTTGTTTTACCGGAAAAATTACCATTTGTTTTTCCTATAATGCCTGCTGTGTGCGATCATAAATGTGATATTACATAATATGGCTAGTACAATAGAACTATAAAACACAAAGTCATCAGCATAAAAAAACGGAATATAGTCGAAATGAAAGGCATATAAATGAAACGCAATAAATGCTATCAAAAGCAGTGCTGTTGAAAAGTTAATATAGACATCATAAGACATTAACAGCTTTTTAAAAGTAAAATATATAGGATGAAGTATGAGTAAAGAAAAAACAATGTATATGCAGCCCATTTTTTATCCACTAAGATTACTTGTATTGTCCATATATTATTAGAATCTATCTTTCATATTTATTTGATAACAACTCGTATCACTATTATATAAGGAACGCAGCTTAAATAACCTAAAGCTAAAGAGTAACGATGTAAAAAGTCATTGTCAGTGATATCCACATTAAAAAAAGGTATTGAATCGAAATTAAAAATATAAAGATGAAATGCTGAAAAGGCCAATGGTAATATTATTGCGTAAAAATGGGGATAAAAATTAGATGACATCAATAGTCTTTTTATGCAGAAATAAGCAGGGAATAGAAGAATTAAGGACAATTAAATATAAGAAAAATTCATCAATAACTCTCCTCCTGACCATATATAGTATTTAAATCGCCATTATCAAATAAAGCATAAAAATGAATTATTATTTACATCCTTAATATATCTGATGAAGAAATCATTAATCTAGGGTGAGTTTATTCTATTTGCAAAATTACCATTTGTTTTTCCTATAATATTTGCCATGAGCAATCATGTATACAATATTGTAAATAATAACTAAAACAATAGAGCTATAAAATAAAAAATCATTATCAGTTGTAGATACATCGAAAAGTGGAATGTAATCAAAATTAAAAACATATAGATGATAACAAATAAATGACATTGCAAGTAATAAAGATGAAAAATTAACATAGACATTATCAGATCTTAAAAGCTTTTTAAATGCAAAATATAAGGGGTAAAGAATGAGTAATGAAAAAATGATATATGCATAGCCCATTTTTATCTTATTCCTTAATATGATCTATATTGTCCAAAGACAGTACTTGCATCACCTGTTAATTCTAGAATTAACTCTTTGTAATTCATTATTTCTATACCTTGTCGTTTTAAGCCAACAAGCAGATCTGCATTTATATACCGATATAACCGTTGACTATCTGATTCAAGTTTGTAACCGAATAATCCATTAATAGACATA
>NZ_RCWC01000026.1 GCF_018448935.1 Photorhabdus noenieputensis
TTTTATGTCGTAACAGCGATATAAATCAAAAAGAATTCGGTGGTGCGGTAGTTCAGTTGGTTAGAATACCGGCCTGTCACGCCGGGGGTCGCGGGTTCGAGCCCCGTCCGCACCGCCACCTTAATTTGCAGAAAAACCCTGAGAGAAATCTCAGGGTTTTTTGTCGTTTATGAGTATTAAAATCAATAATTACCTTATTATATTTGATAAAATCGGATAGTTTTTATAGTTATTCTGTATTTAAGAGGTTTTTTACGTGGTAAAAAAAACCTATGCGATAAGGTATGTCGCAGGTCAACCTGTTGAACGTGTTTTTCCTATGTCGACTCATCTGCTTGGGAATGCATTACCTGTAGGTACTCCTTTGATCACTGGCACAAATGAGCTTAGGGTTGTTGTATGGAATATCTATAAACAGCAGCGTCCTTCATGGAGAAAGGTTCTGAAGGAGCTAACTAACGAAAGCCAGTTGATTTTATTACAAGAAGCGCAGACAACTCCTGATTTAGTTGAATTTGCTACTTCAAATTACTTGATAGCTGATCAAGTTCCTGCATTTTTATTACCACAACACCCCTCTGGTGTCATGACATTATCAACTTCTCATCCAGTCTATTGTTGCCCATTGAGAGAGAAAGAGCCTCTTTTACGTTTATCTAAATCAGCTCTCATCACTGTTTATCTTTTACAGGATAATCGTCAGTTAATGGTTATTAATGTACATGCGATAAATTTCAGTTTTGGTGTGGATGTGTATAGCCGTCAGTTGAATAATATTGGTGCTCATGTTCGTTTACATAATGGTCCAGTAATTATGGCTGGTGATTTTAATGCATGGAGTAAGCAACGATTAAATGCTTTAAAACGCTTTACCAAATATTTACACCTTGAAGAAGTCTCTTTTATTGATGACTGTCGAACAATCGCATTTGGTCGGCCTTTAGATTTTATTTTTTACCGAGAGTTGAATATTGCTGATGCTGTTGTGATACCTACTGATGCTTCTGATCATAATCCTCTTATTGTAAATTTTTATTAATGCTTTGTTATAAGAATATATTCGTCTATTTATAATTAATTGAATTCTTATTTAATTATAAATTAATATAACTTTATAACTAAAAAATATTATATCATTTTTGCTTTATTTTAATTATTTATTATGTATTGTGATGGATTTATATTTTAAAAATAAGAATTATTTTATATAATATTTAAAAATGATGTCGATGTAAATATAGAATATATTTTTTCTGAATAAATTAAAATAAATGCCAGAGTAACCTGGCATTTATAAGTGAAAATTATTTGTTTATCTGATGTGTTTGAGAAATACTTTTCTTTATGCTAAAGAAATAGGTGATTGATAATAAGATTACCCATACGATTCCCACAATTAATGCAATGCGGGTTTTTTCGAAATAGCCCAGTAATACAATAACAAATACCATAAAGATAATGGTTAATGCAGGTGCTATTGGCCACATAGGAACGGGGAATTTCAGGGTCTTAACTTCGTCTTTGCTCATTTTGCAGCGCATGGCAACCTGAGAAAGTAGGATCATCAACCATACCCATACAGTAGCAAATGTTGCGATAGAGGCAATGATAACGAAAATTTCTTCCGGAATCATATAGTTAAGTATAACCCCAATTAACAAAACTGCTGACATAACGATCACAGTCATCCAAGGTACGCCATTACGGCTCAGCTTGGTGAATGATTTAGGCGCTTGTCCTTCTTGTGCCATGCCATACATCATACGACCAGCACCAAAAATATCGCTATTAATCGCTGAAATTGCGGCAGTAATTACGACGATATTGAGAATATTGGCAGCAGAATTGATACCTAAGCTAGAAAAAATCTGTACGAATGGGCTACCTTCTTGACCGATCTGATTCCACGGATAGATACACATTAAAATAAACAGAGTCAGTACATAGAACAGCAGAATACGGAAAGGGACAGCGTTGATTGCTTTTGGAATCGTTTTTTCGGGGTTTTTGGCTTCACTGGCAGTAATACCAATGACTTCAATACCACCAAAAGCAAACATGACAATGGCGAGTGAAGCTATTACGCCACTGATGCCATTAGGCATAAAACCGCCATATTCCCACAAACTGGCAATGCCGGTTGCATGATCTGTTTCTTGGCCGAATCCATAGATCATGATAATTATTCCGCCGATAATCATAGCGATAATTGCGGTGACTTTCACAATCGAAAGCCAGAATTCCATTTCACCGAAAATTTTCACATGGCAAAGATTAATTGCGCCGATAAAGCAGACAATGCTTAGTACCCAGATCCATTGTTCCACATGGGGGAACCAGAGCTTCATATAGAAACCGAACGCAGTAACGTCAGCCAGACAGACGATCAGCATTTCGAATATATAATTCCATCCAGTTAGAAATCCGGCTAAAGGTCCGAGATAATGGCTGGCATAGTGTGAAAAAGAACCGGCTACTGGATGGTGAACAGCCATTTCGCCTAATGCACGCATTACCATAAATACGGCAGCACCGCCGATTAAATAGGCGAGTAATACGGCGGGTCCAGCTTGCTGAATAGCAGCTGCGGAGCCATAGAACAGCCCTGTGCCTATTGCGGAGCCTAATGCCATAAAGCGGATGTGCCGCCCGGTTAGACCCCGTTTTAGCTGAGTTTCATTATTCTGCATTATTTATTCCTGTCACTTTTTCAGTGCTAGATATATTTTAAGCACACAATGCCTCGACAAGTCGCACGTTAGCCAAGCGAAGCAAACCCCGTACCTTACCATAAAGATTGATGTTCGCGGGATAGATATCTGCAATAATGCGCCCTTGCCTAATGAAACCAGAGATTTTTATGTTTTACCCGATTAACGAAGTATTCCAGACATTGCAGGGAGAAGGTTTTTTTGCCGGAGTCCCGGCAATTTTTATTCGTCTGCAAGGATGTCCGGTTGGTTGTAGCTGGTGTGATACAAAACACACTTGGGAGAAAGAAGCGGAAAAGCAACGGACATTGGAAACAATTTTGCTAAAGACGAGTGAAAGCAATGAATGGAGTGAAGCATCTCCTAAGCAAATTGCAGCGCTGTTTGTTCAACAGAAATATACCGCACGTCATGTTGTTATTACTGGTGGTGAGCCTTGCCTTTACGATCTTATACCTCTGATCGAAGAGTTAGAAAGCCTTGGCTATCAATGTCAGATAGAAACCAGTGGTACGTATCATGTTAAGTGCTCTGCTGCTACTTGGGTGACAGTTTCACCAAAAGTTAACATGCGTGGTGGTTACCAGGTATTGCAGCAAGCTTTGCAACGGGCTAATGAAATAAAATATCCGGTTGCTCGGGAAAGAGATATTGAAGCATTGGATGAGTTATTAGCGACATTGGATGACAACTCATCGCGTATTATTGCACTGCAACCCATTAGCCAGAAAGAAGACGCTACTCGTTTATGTATTGAAACCTGTATTGCTCGTAATTGGCGATTTTCTATGCAAACACATAAATATTTGAATATCGCCTGAGAAAAGCTTACTGCACTGGAGGTTTCCTGGTGCAGTAAGTTGTTTCATTTACCCCGGAAAATAGCCCCTGCGTTACAGGTTTCTTTCACCATAACGGCACTGAGTTGTGGAATTGTTGGTTTAACTTTATCCCAAATCCAGGTAGCTAATACTTCGCTGGTTGGATTTTCTAGTCCAGGGATATCATTCAGGTAATGGTGGTCTAGCTGTTCCCAAATGGGTTTGAATAGGGTTTTTAAATCGGCAAAGTCCATAATCCAGCCACTATGAGGATCGACCTCCCCGGTAATTTCCAGCCGTACCATAAATGAGTGCCCATGTAAGCGACCGCATTTATGACCTTCTGGGACATGTGGCAGACGGTGGGCGGCTTCAAACTGAAAATCTTTAAAAATCGTTGTGCTCATAGTGGTTCTCCCTGACTTCAAAAAACCCGCTATTCTACCCGATATTCTGAATTAAACCCGGTTTTTTCATTTTTTTGCCATCGCTCTTATTAACTGTTTTATAGATATATTAAATCTGTAAATATGGTTAGGCGTTTTGGTTATTTGATATTGCGATAGTTTCTTTAAATAGTAACAAGTCGCTGAGATAACCTTACAAACCATCCCTATTTATTTTATTTACTAAAAATAACGGACATTGGTAATCGTAAAGGGCAGCACAGGACAATGAGCATAAAACCACCTTCAATTTCACTTCTTCCTGTTTCACCTGAACAGCTAGCGCGTTTGCAATCGGCTGTTGGGGATTTTTCACCGACTCAATTAGCCTGGCTGTCTGGTTATTTTTGGGGAATGGTAAATCAACAGCCACAGGTTCAGGTTGTGGCTCCGGCTGTTCCGGCACAGGAGACGATCACATTAATTTCAGCTTCACAAACGGGTAATGCTCGTCGTTTAGCTGAGCAGCTCCGTGATGATTTGTTGGCAGAGAAACTTAATGTCAATCTGTTCAATGCCGGTGATTATAAATTCAAACAAATTGCTCAAGAGAAGGTACTGATAATTATTGCTTCTACTCAAGGTGAGGGAGAACCTGCGGAGGAAGCAGTTGCATTATATAAATATCTCTATTCTAAGAAAGCACCGAAATTGAATGGTACGGTATTTGCGGTTTTTGGTCTGGGTGATACTTCTTATGAGCGCTTCTGCCAGGCTGGAAAAGATTTCGATGATCGTCTGAATGAATTAGGTGCGCAACGACTTCTGGAGCGTGTGGATGGTGATGTGGAATATCAACAGGCTGCGGCTCAGTGGCGTAAACAATTAACTGGAATCTTGAAACAGCGTATCCCGGCAGAGATAGGGACTGTGATTACTTCTGCACCGAATGGATCGGTAAATGAAATTTTCTCAACTTCTTATACTAAACAGACGCCATTGACTGCGGCCTTAGCTACCCGTCAGAAAATAACGGGACGTGGTTCTGATAAGGATGTTCGTCATATTGAAATTGATCTGGGTGATTCGGGTCTGCGTTATCAACCAGGTGATGCTCTGGGCGTCTGGTTTGAAAATGATCCGGAGCTAGTGGATGAAGTATTGAATTTGCTCTGGTTGGAAGGAACAGAACAGGTTGAAGTTAATGGTCAGAAATTGTCATTAAGGGAAGCACTGATCAGCCATGTTGAGTTAACCCAAAATACCAGTGTGATTGTGGAAAAATACGCAGCTCTCGCGAAAGATGAAAAATTACTTTCTTTGATTGCGGATAAACAAGCATTACAGCAATACGCTCGCAATAAACCGATCGCCGATATGATAAGAGAAGCGGCTTCTCAGCCGGAGGCTCAGCAATTTATTGATTTGCTCCGGCCTTTGACGCCAAGGCTCTATTCGATTTCTTCTTCTCAGGCAGAAATGGAAAATGAGGTTCATCTTACAGTTGGCGTGGTGCGTTATGAAATTGATGGACGGGTCCGTACCGGTGGTGCATCCGGTTATTTAGCCGATCGCTTACAGGAAAATGGCGATCTTCGTATTTTTATTGAGCGTAACGATAATTTTCGTCTGCCTGCTAATCCACGTACGCCTGTCATTATGATTGGACCGGGAACCGGAATTGCGCCATTTCGGGCATTTATGCAGCAAAGGGAGGCTGATGGCGCTGAAGGGAAAAATTGGTTGTTCTTTGGTAATCCACATTTTACTGAAGATTTTCTCTATCAAGTGGAGTGGCAGCGTTATGTCAAAGATGGTTTGTTAACTCGCATTGATTTGGCATGGTCCCGTGATCAACAGCATAAAGTTTATGTTCAGGACAAGCTGCGTGAGCAAGGTGAAGAAGTATGGCGTTGGATAGAGGAAGGAGCACATCTGTACGTGTGTGGTGATGCAAACCGCATGGCTAAAGATGTGGAACATGCGTTGTTGGATATTATTACTGAGCATGGCGACATGGATAGCGAACAGGCAGATGAATTTTTAAGTGAACTGCGTCTTGAACGCCGTTATCAGAGGGATGTGTACTAATGAACGATAAACAACATGGTCCTTTGATTGTTGAAGGTAAACTGGCTGACAGTGAGCGTATGAAGCAGGAAAGCAACTTCCTGCGAGGAACGATTAGCGAAGATTTAACTAATGGTTTGACGGGAGGTTTTGCAGGGGACAATTTCCTGTTGATTCGTTTTCATGGCATGTATCAGCAGGATGATCGTGATATCCGAGCCGAACGTACAGAGCAAAAATTGGAGCCACGTCATGCAATGATGTTGCGCTGTCGTCTGCCGGGTGGCGTGATTACGCCACAGCAATGGTTAGGTATTGATAAGTTTGCTGCGGAGAATACGCTTTATGGCAGTATCCGTTTAACGAACCGACAGACATTTCAATTTCATGGCATTCTAAAAGGAAATGTAAAACCTGCGCATCAATTGCTGAATCAAGTTGGACTGGATTCGCTTGCGACGGCAAATGACGTTAACCGGAATGTACTTTGTACCTCGAATCCTATTCAATCAGAATTACATCAGCAAGCTTACGAATGGGCGAAGAAAATCTCAGAGCATCTACTGCCACGTACCCGTGCTTATGCTGAACTCTGGTTAGATAAAGAAAAAGTCGCAACGACCGATGAAGAGCCGATTCTTGGGCCAACTTATTTGCCGCGTAAGTTCAAAACTACGGTAGTCATTCCTCCACAGAATGATGTTGATCTACATGCTAACGATCTGAACTTTGTCGCTATTTCAGAAGGTGACAAGCTGGTTGGTTTTAACGTGCTAGTGGGTGGTGGTTTGGCGATGACTCACGGCGATAAAAATACCTACCCACGTATGGCGAGTGAGTTTGGTTATATTCCACTTGAGCACACATTGGCAATTGCGGAAGCTGTGGTGACAACTCAGCGTGACTGGGGTAATCGGACGGAACGTAAAAATGCCAAAACCAAATATACGTTGGAGCGGGTTGGTGTAGACACTTTTAGAGAAGAGGTGGAGAGACGCGCCGGAGTGAAATTTGAGGCAATTCGGCCTTATGAATTTACTGGTCGTGGTGATCAAATTGGCTGGCTGAAAGGCATCGATGATAAATGGCATTTGACGCTGTTTATTGAGAATGGTCGCCTTTTGGACTATCCCGACAGGCCGCTGAAAAGCGGTGTTGCTGAAATTGCAAAAATACATAAAGGGGATTTTCGCCTGACGGCCAATCAGAACTTAATCATTGCTGGTATTCCTGCAAGTGAGAAACAACGCATTGAAACTATCGCCCGTCAGCATGGATTGATTGACGATAAAACCACAGTTCAGCGTGAAAACTCAATGGCTTGTGTCTCTTTCCCAACTTGCCCATTGGCAATGGCTGAGGCTGAACGTTTTTTACCGGAGTTTGTCACCCATGTTGAACAACTGATGAATAAGCATGGGATTGGAGATGAACATATTGTTTTGCGGGTGACGGGGTGCCCGAATGGTTGTGGTAGAGCGATGTTGGCGGAGGTAGGGTTAGTCGGTAAAGCGCTTGATCGTTATAACCTATATCTTGGTGGTAATCGGATTGGCACTCGTATTCCACGCATGTATAAAGAAAATATCAGCTCACAAGCGATCTTATCCATCATGGATGAACTTATTGGGCGTTGGGCGACAGGGCGGCAGCCAAATGAAGGTTTTGGCGATTTCCTGATCCGCACGGATATTATCAAGCCGGTACTGGATTCAGCCCGCGATTTTTACGATTGGCAGGAGGCGGTATGAGCCAATTCAACTTATCTCAATGTGTCAGTATGACTGCTGAACAGCAAGCGCAATCACTGGCTGAGATTAATCTTCGGCTTGAAATGATGGATGCTCGCCAGAGGGTAAACTGGGCATTGGAAAATTTGCCAGGGGAGTTTGTTCTTTCCTCCAGTTTTGGTATTCAGGCGGCGGTATGTCTTCATTTAGTGACACAAGAATATCCTGATATTCCGGTCATACTTACTGATACCGGTTATCTATTTCCTGAAACTTATCAATTCATAGATAAACTCACAACACAGTTGAAACTGAATTTACAAGTATTTAGTGCTGAGCATTCTCCGGCTTGGCAGGAAGCTCGCTATGGGAAATTGTGGGAACAAGGCGTGGAAGGAATAGAACGCTATAATCAGATTAATAAAGTTGAACCAATGAATCGGGCTTTGAAAAATCTGAGAGCACAAAGTTGGTTTGCTGGTTTACGCCGTCAGCAATCTGAAAGTCGATCAAAATTACCGGTTCTGGCTGTACAGCGCGGAGTATTTAAGATCTTGCCAATTATCGACTGGGATAACCGGCGTGTACATCAATATCTGACAAAGCATGACTTGGAATATCATCCATTATGGGAACAAGGTTATCTTTCTGTTGGTGACATCCATACAACTCAAAAATGGGAACCGGGTATGAGTGAAGAACAAACCCGTTTTTTTGGCTTGAAGCGAGAATGTGGGTTACATGAGAATTAAAAAACCGGTATTTCCTGAGTGGGATTGATGATAAAGCCCTCGCTTTGTTTTAAGGCGAGGGTGATGATTAATATAAATAGTCTGAAAGACAATTTAGTCCTGATGTGTAATGGATTTTTACGCGTGTTTCATTCGTTCATTTAAAGTTTCAATGATGAACGCATTCACCGAAATCTGATGCTCGGCTGCTGCGCAATGCAATCGCTCTCCAAATGATTCGGGGTAGCGCAGAGTAAATGTTTTGATTTTTTCTTGCCTTGCATAAGGTTCAATACCTGATGCGCTACAATCTTCAAGATATTCATGTAGAGATATTTTACCCTCATCTTGCAACCCCTGAATACTATCAGAGATAAAATCACAATAACCAGACAGCCCTAAAAATTTACCCCTGAACATGCCAATTTCTGGCACGTAACTAATAATAGCCTGCTGTCCGGCTATTACCATTGTATTTTGTACTGTCATCTTCATGGCTCAACTCCTATGCTTTCTAACCATTCTCGTAGGCTGACGACGGCCCCTTTGTCAGTATTTGGTGAGGGATGTGGACGGTGAAACCTGGCAATACTATCGTTTAGCAACAGCCTGCAACGTGAACCTTTCCCCTCTTTAACCTCACCTCCCAGAGCGATTATGAGTGATTCCACGTCAGACCACTTAATTCCCGCAGGAACAGGCATTTTAAATATCTGCTCCAACGTATTTTTTTGCCTCTTCCTGAGCATTGAAACCTGTTCTTTCATTTCTCGTATTGCTTTCTGTGAAGTCAGATTATGAAGTTATATTGAACTCAATGACATATGAAGTCAAATTTTGAAGTCATTTACTTTTCCTGCCCTTAGCGATTTAGTGCAAAAAAACACACTAGCCCTGTTCTAGAGAGGTTGGCTATATTCCATTACAGAACATCAAATTCTTTTTTGTCATTTTATAACTTTACCGCTGACTCATATATTCATTCGAAACAGTTTCAGTACTTATAAATATTTCACTGGATATCAAGGGCAATTGTGGATTACTTACCGATATTTGTTGAGCTGAAAGGGCGGCTTGTATTACTTGTCGGTGGTGGAGAGGTGGCTGCACGTAAGGCGACTCTACTACTACGGGCAGGTGCATTATTACAGGTTGTAGCGCCTGAATTGAGTTCTGAATTACAACAGCGTTATCAAGCTGGTGAGTTGGAATGGTATCAAGGAGAATTCCAGCCTGAATATCTTGATGGCATCTTTTTAGTTATTGCGGCGACTGATGATCGTATTCTAAATCATCAGGTTTTTTCTGAGACTGATAAGCGAGGTATTTTGGTCAATGTCGTTGATGATCAAGCTCATTGCTCATTTATTTTTCCATCAATTATCGACCGTTCTCCGGTCTTGGTGGCGATCTCATCGGCGGGAAAAGCGCCGGTATTAGCGCGTTTAATTCGCGAGAAACTGGAAGCGTTACTGCCTTCCAGTCTTGGCACGATGGCAAAAATCGCCGGGAAGTGGCGTGAGAGAGTAAAACAGCGATTCACTTCTATGCGTCAGCGTCGCTCTTTTTGGGAACAGGCTTTCAATGGTCGTTTCGCTATGTTGGTTGCAAACGGCCAGATCCAACAGGCGGAAAAACAGCTTGAACAACAACTGGAACAGTCTGATTCGCAGGGAGAACTGGCTCTGGTTGGGGCAGGGCCTGGTGATCCGGGATTGCTGACGTTAAAGGGATTGCAGGTTATTCAGCAAGCTGATGTAGTGCTTTACGATCATTTGGTCAGCAGCGAGGTACTAGATCTGGTTCGCCGTGATGCAGATAAAATTTGCGTTGGCAAAAGAGCGGGTAATCACTCCGTTTCTCAAGAGGAAACTAACCAGTTGATAGTGAAATTTGCCAGACAGGGGAAAAAAGTTGTTCGTCTTAAAGGCGGTGATCCCTTTATCTTTGGCCGTGGTGGTGAGGAATTACAGGTTGCAGCATCAGCAGGCATTCCTTTTCAGGTGGTACCGGGAATTACTGCCGCCATCGGGGCGACGGCTTACGCGGGAATTCCTCTGACTCACCGGGAACACTCACAGAGTATCACTTTCATTACAGGTCATTGTCGAGAAAAGGGTAATGAGTTGGATTGGCCGGCTTTAGCCAGAGGTCATCAGACTCTGGCGATTTATATGGGGACGGTCAAAGCCGCCTTAATAAGTCATCAATTAATTTTACATGGGCGAGCAGAAGATACGCCGGTAGCCGTCATTGGTTGTGGTACTCGTCTGGAACAGCAAGTGTTAACCGGCACTTTGCTTGAACTGGAACAGTTAGCACAGCAGGCACCGTCGCCAGCCTTACTGGTGGTGGGAGAGGTGGCTCAACTTCACCATCAGATAGCTTGGTTTGGGCAGCAATCTATTGCCAAAATAAGCCGTCCGGCAGTAGTCGATTTTGCATAAGGAGTTGTAATGGATGAGAAAAGATTGACACACTTGCAGCAACTTGAAGCTGAAAGTATTCATATTATACGGGAAGTGGCCGCCGAGTTTGAAAACCCGGTGATGCTTTACTCTATCGGTAAAGATTCTTCGGTCATGCTTCATCTTGCACGCAAGGCGTTCTATCCGGGAACATTGCCATTTCCTTTGCTGCATGTGGACACGGGTTGGAAATTTCGCGAAATGTACGAGTTTCGTGATCGTACTGCGAAGAATTACGGCTTTGAACTGTTGGTGTATCGCAACCCGCAAGGGGAAGCAATGGGCATTAATCCATTTGTGCATGGTAGTGCCAAGCATACTGACATCATGAAAACGGAAGGGTTAAAACAGGCGCTGGATAAATATGGTTTTGATGCTGCTTTCGGCGGTGCTCGTCGTGATGAAGAGAAATCGCGAGCCAAGGAGCGGATCTATTCTTTCCGTGATCGCTCACATCGTTGGGACCCTAAAAACCAGCGTCCTGAATTGTGGCGCAATTACAACGGCCAGATTAATAAAGGTGAAAGCATTCGCGTATTCCCACTGTCTAATTGGACTGAATTGGATGTCTGGCAATATATCTATTTGGAGCAAATTGACATTGTTCCTCTTTATTTTGCCAAATTCCGCCCGGTATTGGAGCGGGAGGGGACACTGATTATGGTTGATGACGATCGGATCGATCTGAAACCGGGCGAGGTTATCAGCCAGCGCAAAGTTCGTTTCCGTACACTCGGTTGTTGGCCTTTGACGGGAGCAGTGAAATCTGATGCTGAAACATTGCCGGAAATTATTGAAGAGATGTTGATATCGACGACAAGTGAACGGCAAGGGCGGCTGATTGATAGTGATCAATCTGCTTCTATGGAACTGAAAAAACGTCAAGGTTATTTCTAAGGAGAGCAATCATGTCAGCACTTGCACAGAATGAAACCGTTGCTTATCAAATTAAACAACAGGGCGGTGTGGAAGCTTATCTACGTGCTCAACAAGAGAAAGGACTACTGCGTTTCCTGACATGTGGCAGCGTGGATGATGGCAAAAGTACGCTGATTGGACGCTTGTTACATGATACCCGTCAGATCTACGAAGATCAGCTTTCAACGTTGCAGAATGACAGTAAACGTATTGGTACTCAGGGTGAAAAATTAGATCTGGCTTTATTGGTGGATGGTCTTGCCGCAGAGCGCGAACAAGGCATCACCATTGATGTGGCTTATCGTTATTTTTCCACAGAAAAACGCAAATTTATCATTGCTGATACACCGGGGCATGAGCAGTACACCCGTAATATGGCAACGGGAGCATCGACCTGTGCTCTCTCTATTCTGTTGATTGATGCGCGTAAAGGTGTTCAGGAGCAGACCCGTCGTCACAGTTTTATCAGTACATTGCTAGGTATTCGCCATTTGGTGGTCGCGGTGAATAAAATGGATCTGATGGAATATCGTCAGGAAGTTTTTAATCAGATCAAACAGGATTATATGAATTTCGCTGCCCAATTGCCGACAGATTTGGACGTTCATTTTGTTCCAATCTCGGCACTTGATGGCGATAATATTGTCACTAGAAGTCGCAATATGGATTGGTATGAAGGGCCAACGTTGTTGGATATCCTTGAAACAGTTGATGTAAAGAAGGAAGCTTCGAAGCAGTCACTACGTTTCCCGGTACAATATGTTAGCCGGCCTGATCTCGATTTTCGTGGTTATAGTGGCACACTTTCGTCTGGGATTTTACGTAGGGGGCAGAAAGTTAAAGTCATGCCATCCGGTATTTGCTCACAGGTGGAGAGGATAGTGACTTTCAATGGTGATTTGGATTTTGCTGTTCCGGGCGAGGCCATTACGGTGGTGCTGAAAGATGAGATTGATATCAGCCGGGGAGATCTGCTGATTTCCGCCGATGATGAGATGATGGTTACCCGACATGCGCTGGTGGATGTGGTATGGATGTCTGAACAGCCTTTGGTGCAGGGGCAGAACCTTGATATCAAAGTCGCGGGCAAAAAAAGCCGTGGGAAAGTTGAGAATATTCAGTACCAAGTGGATATTACTAACCTGACACAGCGGGTGGCGGTTGATTTACCATTAAATGCCATCGGATCGGTGGAATTTTCTTTTGAAGAACCATTAATGCTCGATGGCTATCAGCAAAATAGCGACACTGGCGGCATTATTTTGATCGATCGACTGACTAATGTCACCGTTGGTGCTGGGTTGGTACGTGAAATTCAGACAAATGTTTATGAAGGGCCAAAAGAGTTCAGCGAATTTGAGCTGGAATTGAATCGGTTGATTCGTCGTCATTTCCCTCATTGGGGAGCCAGAGATTTACTGGGAGGTAAATAAATTGGCTGACATTGAAAATCTGGCATCAGAAAATGTTGTCTGGCATCCGCATCAACTGACCAGAACGCAGCGGGAGGTTGAAAATGGCCATCCGGCATTGGTGATGTGGTTCACTGGTTTATCGGGTTCAGGAAAATCCACGGTAGCAGGGGCCTTAGAACAGGCCCTGTTTCAACGGGGAATAAAAACTTATTTGCTTGATGGCGATAACTTGCGTCATGGCCTTTGCAGTGATTTGGGTTTTTCCGAACAGGATAGGCAGGAGAATATCCGCCGTGTGGGGGAAGTTGCCAGTTTGATGGTCGATGCGGGTTTAGTCGTGCTGACGGCTTTTATCTCTCCTCATAAAGCAGAACGGCAAAAGGTTCGTGAACTGCTGGAACTAGGGCAATTTATTGAAGTTTTTGTCGATACACCGTTGGAAATTTGTGAATCTCGTGATCCGAAAGGATTGTATAAAAAAGCCCGTGCCGGTGAAATTCGTCATTTCACGGGGATTGATTCAGTCTATGAGGTTCCCGATAATCCGGAAATTTATCTTGCAGGCCAACAACCCGTTGAAGCTTCCGTGGCCCAGTTGCTGGTGGAATTGGAAAAGAGCGGCATTATACGCTCAAGGATTAATCACGGATAACGTCAACAAAAAGCACATTATTGCGTTTTCAGTGATGTGCTTGTGTAAAATAACTGCATTCGACTATTTTTCTCCTACCCTGTTTTGTGATAGTAGCGTCATTCTTTGAGTTATGGGATGATTGACAGATATTTCAGGGGGCGGAAATGGGTAAACTGACGCTACTACTACTGGTTTTACTTGGATGGTTACAGTATTCACTGTGGCTTGGTAAAAACGGCATTCATGATTATGTGCGGGTTAAGAATGATGTTGCGATGCAAGAGCGTAATAACAGCAAACTTAAAGCGCGTAACGATCAGTTATCGGCGGAAATTGATGATCTTACTGGTGGACAGGAAGCTATCGAAGAGCGATCCCGTAATGAATTGGGCATGATCAAACCGGGTGAAACTTTCTATCGTTTAATCGTTGATAAATCTAAAGAAAATACTTCGCGTCCCTCGACTCCAAATAATACTCAATAATTAAAATGAACGATCTATTACTTCATTCCTGTGCTGATATTATTGCTTTGGTACCAGCAGCGGGTATTGGTAGCCGAATGAATTCGGATTGCCCAAAGCAATATCTGTCTATTGCCGGAAAGACCATTATTGAGCACACCTTGGCTGTATTACTTGATCATCCCCGTGTTCAGCATGCTGTGATTGTTTTAAATCCCACGGACACACAGTTTCAATCCCTTGAGGTTGCATCCGATTCACGCATTACTACGGTAGTGGGTGGTGAACAGCGAGCAGATTCTGTGCTGGCTGGTTTAAATCATTTGGCTCATTTGACGGGCAATGATAATTGTTGGGTTTTAGTGCATGATGCAGCTCGCCCTTGTTTACACCATGACGATCTTGACCGCTTGCTACAATTAGCAGAAGCAGATGAACAGGGAAATATGGCATGCGGTGGTATTCTGGCATCGCCGGTCCGCGATACGATGAAACGTGGACGGACTGGTCAAGTTATTGACCATACGGTAGAACGGCAAGATCTCTGGCACGCACTGACTCCGCAGTTTTTTCCATTGATGTTACTAAGGGATTGTTTGTCAAAAGCACTTTCGAAACACGCTAATATTACAGATGAAGCTTCCGCACTGGAATATTGTGGTTATCAGCCGGTGTTGGTTAACGGGCGTTCGGACAATATAAAAGTCACGCGCCCTGAGGATTTGGCATTGGCAGAATTTTATCTGTCTAGAAAATAAAGGAACAGACATCATGAGGATCGGACACGGTTTCGATGTACATAAATTTGGTGGTGAAGGGCCGATTATTATCGGTGGTGTTCGTATTCCTTATGAACAAGGGTTGTTGGCGCATTCGGATGGTGATGTTGCTCTCCATGCGGCAACGGATGCTCTGTTAGGTGCTGCGGCATTGGGCGATATCGGGAAATTATTCCCAGACACTGATCCAGCGCTTAAAGGGGTGGATAGTCGTAAATTATTGCGCGAAGCCTATTCACGTATCAGAGAAAAGGGTTATCGGATTGGTAATTTGGATATTACGATTATCGCTCAAGCACCCAAAATGTTGCCGCATATCCCACAAATGAGAGTCAATCTGGCAGAAGATCTGCGATGTCACATTGATGATATCAATGTTAAAGCCACAACTACCGAGAAATTGGGATTTGTTGGGCGTAAAGAAGGTATTGCTTGCGAAGCGGTTGCTTTGTTGGTTAAGGAATAATTGATGGTATTGGCTGAATTAAATTGGCTGTATGGACAACCAGAAGCGACGGGGATACTAAAAGCCTCGCCGGAAGATTTTATTGTCTGTGAGGATTTGGGATTTTCTCCTGATGGAGAAGGTGAGCACTTAATGGTGCACATCCGTAAAACGGGTTGTAATACCCAATTTGTTGCAGATAACCTCGCTCGTTTCGCTGGTATACCGTCTAGATCGGTCAGTTATGCCGGTTTAAAAGACCGTCATGCAGTGACAGAACAGTGGTTTTGTTTGCACTTACCGGGCAAACAGGAACCTGATTTTGCCTCGTTTCAGCTTGAGGGATGTGAAGTTCTGACGACAGCTCGTCAGAAACGTAAACTGCGTATTGGCGCATTGAAAGGAAATTCATTTACGCTGATTTTGCGGGAAATCAGTCATCACCAATTTGTTGAAACCAGACTACGTCTGATTCAGCAAGGTGGCGTGCCTAACTATTTTGGTGAACAGCGTTTTGGTCGGGATGGGCAGAATCTGATTCAAGCGCAGCGTTGGGCAAATAATGAAATCCGAGTAAAAGAGAGAAATAAACGCAGTTTTTATCTGTCAGCTAGTCGTAGTGCTATGTTTAATACGATAGCCAGTGCACGGATTGTTTTAAAACAGCAGCAACAGGTAATGAAGGGTGACGCCTTACAATTAACAGGGCGTGGTAGTTGGTTTGTTGCTGACGAAACTGAATTGCCTTTATTGCAACAGCGGGTGATCGATGGCGAATTACAAATAACGGCACCGCTACCCGGTGACGGTGAATTGGGAACACAACACCAAGCTGCGGATTTTGAACGGCAATATTTACAGCCCTATGAATCATTGTGGGAACTTATCAAGCGTGAAAGAGTGGATGGTTCCCGTAGGGCGATTCTGGTGCGACCTCAGAATCTGAGTTGGCAATGGCAAGATAATGACACGGTGAAAATCAGTTTCTGGTTACCCGCTGGCAGTTTTGCTACCAGTGTGGTCAGAGAAATTATCAATCAGGATCAAAATAATGTTACGAATATTGTTGAGTAATGATGACGGTGTAACCGCACCAGGGATTCAGGTTTTGGCGGCAGCATTGCGAGAAAATTATCATGTGCAGGTTGTTGCACCTGATCGTAATCGGAGTGGCGCATCTAACGCATTGACTCTTGATCGCTCATTAAGTGTTAATACGCTGGAGAATGGTGATATCTCGGTATTGGGTGGCACACCAACAGATTGTGTCTATCTCGGTGTTAATCGTCTCGTTCTTCCTCGTCCTGAGATCGTTGTTTCTGGTATTAATCGCGGTCCTAACCTTGGAGATGATGTGATTTATTCGGGAACGGTTGCGGCTGCAATGGAAGGCCGCCATCTAGGGTTGCCGGCACTGGCTATTTCACTGAATGGTGAATTGCATTACCAAACAGCGGCAGAAATCACCTGTCGTTTGCTACAAATGTTACAAACAACGCCTTTGAGAGCGGGTAATATTCTGAATGTGAATGTACCTGATCTGCCACTTGAACAAATTAAAGGTTTTCGGGTAACTCGTTGTGGTAGCCGCCATGCCGCGGAAGAAGTTTATTCTATGCAAGATCCGAAAGGCAACATGCTTTACTGGTTGGGGCCGCCGGGAGATAAACATGATGCTGGCCCTGAAACAGATTTTGCGGCGGTGGAACAGGGATATGTTTCTATTACACCATTACAGGTAGATCTGACTGCGTATAAAGCGCAGGCGTTAGTAAAAGATTGGTTAGCTAAAGCTGAGGTTGATGGAGAATGCTGAGTCGGGCAATGAAAAATTTGCTGACACAATTACGCCAGCAGGGAATAAAAGATGAACGTTTACTGGCCGCTATTTCCGCCGTGCCTAGGGAACGTTTTGTCGATGAAGCACTGGCACATAAAGCGTATGAAAATACAGCTTTGCCTATTGGTTATGGGCAAACGATTTCTCAGCCTTATATTGTCGCTCGCATGACTGAATTGCTTCAGTTAACACCCGATGCTAAAGTTTTGGAAATTGGTACCGGCTCTGGTTACCAGACGGCAATATTAGCGCATTTGGTCAAACATGTTTTCTCGGTAGAACGGATCAAGGGCTTACAGTGGCAGGCTAAACGAAGGTTGAAACAGCTTGATTTGCATAATGTTTCAACTCGTCATGGGGATGGTTGGCAAGGATGGCCGTCGCGTGGGTTATTTGATGCTATTATTGTGACCGCAGCGCCTCCGTATATCCCACAAGAATTGATGCTTCAACTTACGGATGGAGGGGTTATGGTTTTACCGGTGGGTGAGCATACACAAATTCTTAAATCCGTGAAACGTCATGGCAATGGTTTTCATAGTGAAGTAATCGAAGCTGTGCGCTTTGTGCCCCTTGTGCAAGGGGAACTGGCTTAAGTTCATAGTCTATTGCAACTATTTTTCAATTAATGGTTATATTTGCTTTAATAAGCGAAATTACTTTCGTTTTGGCATTTTTGTGGTTATGTATAACTTTTAGAACTTATTAACTTTTACGCTTATCTTTGCCGTTATGGGGGAAGGAAATATGAATTCGGGAAGCCCAATGAAAAAAATACAGCGGATCGTAACGTGTTTATTGATGGGGGTCTGGTTAGTCGGCTGTACAAATACGCCAACTCGTCCAGCACCTATCACCAGTGTTGATCAAAAACAAAGCAGAGGGAGTCATCATCCGGTAATATATTCCGGCAATTCTGCCATATCTACGCCGATGCCATCTTCACCTTCATCAATGAGTGCGACTGATAGCAATTCGCAGGGGAGAATTGTTTATAACCGTGATTATGACAGTATTCCTAAGGGCAGCTATAACGGCAGTACTTATACGGTCAGGCATGGTGATACTCTGTTTTATATCGCTTGGATTACAGGTAATGATTTTCGTGATCTTGCGAGCAAAAATAATATTTCAGAACCTTACAGTCTGACGGTGGGGCAGACTTTGAGGACCGGTAGTAGCGGGATGTTAACCACTTATAACCATAATCAAAAGCAAACAGCCCTGGTTGATTCTCAATCAACTAATGCGTATCCTGCAAATTCCGGGATACAAAAGAGTGTAAAAATGTTGCCACGGGCAACTACGTCAACAGTAAACAATACGTATTTAGAATCACCGACGACAACCGCGAGCAGTGGAAACAGTGTTGTTAGCGGTTGGATGTGGCCGGCTGAAGGTAAAATGATTGAGAGTTTCTCTGATACCCAAGGGGGTAACAAAGGGATTGATATCGCAGGCAGCAGGGGCCAGTCAGTATTTGCGACAGCAGGTGGTCGAGTTGTCTACGCCGGAAACGCCTTACGTGGATATGGAAATCTGATAATTATAAAACATAACGATGACTACCTGAGTGCCTATGCTCATAACGATACGATGTTGGTTCGTGAGCAGCAGGACATCAAGGCGGGGCAAAAAATTGCCACTATGGGTAGCACGGGTACCAGTTCTGTAAGATTACACTTTGAAATTCGTTACAAGGGAAAATCCGTAAACCCGCTGCGTTATCTTCCGCAGCGATAAACTGGGCAGAATGCTGAATTCTGCCTGCATTATCATGGGTAGGGGCAGCTTATGAGCCAAAATACGCTGAAAGTTAACGAGTTGTATGATGATGCGGATTTAGATGAAAGTGGTATTGAAGCTGACGACTTCGATGAGAAATTATTGAAGAACGATGAGGATGATATAACTGATTTTGAGAATGATTTAGATGTATTGCAGGGCATGAACCAGCGGGTTCTTGATGCAACACAGCTTTATCTTGGCGAGATTGGTTTTTCTCCTTTGCTGACGGCGGAAGAAGAGGTTTTTTTCGCAAGGCGGGCATTACGTGGTGATGTTCTGGCCCGCCAGAGAATGATCGAAAGTAACTTGCGATTGGTTGTTAAAATTTCTCGTCGTTACAGTAATAGAGGTTTAGCCCTTCTTGATTTGATTGAAGAAGGTAATCTTGGCCTTATCCGTGCTGTTGAAAAATTTGACCCGGAGCGCGGGTTCAGGTTTTCTACCTATGCAACATGGTGGATTCGGCAAACTATTGAGCGGGCGATTATGAATCAAACCCGTACTATTCGGTTGCCAATCCACATTGTTAAAGAACTCAACGTCTACTTGCGTACAGCAAGAGAACTTGCCCATAAATTGGATCATGAACCTAGCCCGGAAGAGATAGCAGAACAACTGGATAGACCGGTTGATGATGTAAGCCGTATGTTGCGATTGAATGAGCGCATCATTTCGGTTGATACCCCTATTAGCAGTGATTCTGATAAAGCGCTATTGGATGTTTTATCGGATGAGAATGAAAGTGGGCCGGAGGGAACAACACAGGAAGACGATATGAAAAAGAGTATCGTCAAATGGCTGTTTGAGTTGAATTCGAAGCAACGTGAAGTATTAGCGCGTCGTTTTGGTCTTTTAGGATATGAGGCTGAAACGCTGGAAGATGTGGGTAAAGAGATTGGTTTGACAAGGGAAAGAGTGCGTCAGATCCAGGTCGAAGGTTTGCGACGTCTGAAAGATATTATGCAAACTCAAGGTTTGAATATTGAAGCGTTATTCCGTACTTAATTGTTGAATAGTTTGGCTACTTGGGTTCTGAAGAACTGTTGTCCCTGTTTTTGCATTGTTGATGCTTGGTATTATCAGGTTCTTCAGTACCCGGTAGGATTCCTCTAATTTTGTCTTAGATAATGATAGTAAATTTCAATCAAAGATTTCTGATATTTAAATTATGGTGGTCGACTAATTTAGGGCACTTCATTATCCTCTTCCAAATAGTTTTCCTTTTCAAGGGGACAAATTTGTCGCTATAGCTAAATAGCTTTTCATAATTCTGCTACACATGACTCTCTTCAACCCATTGTTATATATGGGATTATGAGTGATATAAGATGTAGCACTATTTTAGAATCTTATTTAGATAACTCTACCCTTATTTTCATGCGAATATAATTGATATTAATACACCACATTATATCCTGCCTCTCGGGATTAAATTCATTTCGTCTGTTTATTGCCAGCATAATTCCATCTAAGCCACGGATGGCTTTTAAAGTCTCACTGTGACTTGTAAAGGTGTTGCGTATAGTGCGGCGGCTGAGTATGATAATTGTACCGAGCAGCACTGTTCAGCGGACGGATATGATTAAGAGTTTTAAACATAAAGGGTTGAAAAAGTTTTTTGAAACAGGTTCTACAGCCGGTATTAATGCTATGCAAGCTCCAAAAATAGCTACCCGTCTTGAGGTGTTGAATAGAGCTGTAAAAATTGAAGATGTAGATATCCCGGGCTTTTTTTTACACCCACTTACAGGAAACAGGAATGGTGTGTGGTCTATTACTGTGACAGGGAATTGGCGAATCACCTTTGAGTTGTATGATGGTGATGTCTACATTGTGAACTATGAGGATTACCACTAATGGTTATGATGTATAACCCCCCGCATCCCGGAATATTAGTTAAAGAGGCTATGGAGGCTCTGAATTTGAGCGCCAGAGGCTTGGCTAAGGCACTGGGTGTAGCACCATCAACTGTGCAACGCTTGGTTGTTGGCAAGTCTGATGTTTCGCCAGAAATGGCACTGAAATTGTCTGTCGTTATTGGCAGTTCACCTCAAGTTTGGATGGGAATGCAGGTGGACTATGATTTATGGCAGGCAAAACAGCATATCGATGTGTCTCATCTTCATCGATTGCAAATAGCTTGATTGACATATTTCAATGTCCCTGATTCTGAACCATCTCAATTGTTTTGTCGTTGGTCTGAAAGGTGAGTATTAGCTCACCTTTTTTTAATCAGTATCTCAAATTACAGGAACGCCACTGTGGAATTTAAAATCGCTATCTGGATTTTGAATCAATTCAGCTTCAACACGGCCAAAATAGTTCACCCGCTCGGTAATATCTTCATTAGCAATAGATTGCGCTAGTGAAAGATAGTCTTGATAGTGACGTGCTTCAGAGCGCAGCAGCGAGATATAAAATTTACTCAGATCTTCATCCAAATGAGGGGCCAATTTGGCGAAGCGTTCACAAGAACGCGCCTCAATATAAGCGCCGATAATCAGCTTATCTACCAATGTATAAGGTTCATGGCTGGTGATATGGCTAAGCATGCCTTTGGCATAACGGCTGGCTGTGATGCTTTCATAGCTGATATTGCGTGCGTCCATGATTTCTAGCACTTGATAGAAGTGATGTAACTCTTCTTTAATCAGCAGCACCATTTTATCAATCAGATCCTGGCTATAGGGTGAATTAGCTTTAGCGGTGATCTGTTTGGTCGCTTGGTTTTGACCTCTTAATGAATTGAGATCGCCAATTTTCTTGTAGGCAAAATCTTCATAAGGTTTAAACCATGCCAGAAGTGTATCTTCACTTCGCTGATCTACGGCATACTTACGGATCAAAAACATAGCGCTCTGTGCTGCTTTCAGCTCGCATAACAGATGATCCCGTAGAAGCACAGGTAAATTTTCAGGCTGCTTTGCTTTATCTACCCACAAATCCGGGGTTTCACATTGCAAAAAACGGTATATCGGTTGTAAAAGGCTTTTGTCAAACACGTTCTTACACCATATCTTTTAGTCGATAAATCCATTCTAATGCTTGACGCGGAGTCAGTGAATCTGGATTAAGATTTTCTAATGCTTCAACCGCCGGTGACGTTTCTTCTGTTAATAGCGCAAGTTGCGGTGTATCGACATGACTTGCCGTTGCATGGTTGGAGAGTGATTCCAGCTCTTTAAGTTTCTGACGCGCTCGTTTAATCACTTCGCGTGGAACGCCAGCGAGGGAAGCCACAGCCAATCCGTAACTCTTACTGGCTGCACCTTCTTGCACGCTGTGCATAAATGCGATGGTATCGCCATGCTCTACCGCATCCAGATGAATATTAACCACGCCTTCAAGTTTTTCCGGCAACGTGGTCAGCTCAAAATAGTGAGTAGCAAACAGAGTCATTGCTTTAATGCGGTTTGCCAGATTTTCTGCACATGCCCATGCCAGAGAAAGGCCATCATAGGTTGATGTCCCTCTGCCAATCTCATCCATCAATACCAAACTTTGTTCTGTCGCATTGTGCAAGATATTGGCGGTTTCGGTCATTTCGACCATGAAGGTTGAGCGGCCGGATGCCAGATCATCGGAAGCGCCTACACGGGTGAATATGCGATCAACTGGGCCAATAACCGCTTTTTCCGCCGGTACAAAGCTACCGATATAGGCCAGAAGTGTAATAAGCGCCGCCTGACGCATATAGGTACTTTTACCGCCCATATTTGGACCGGTAATAATCAGCAGACGCCGCTGTGAAGATAAAGAAAGAGGGTTTGAGATAAATGGCTCACTCAGAACCTGCTCAACAACTGGATGGCGACCACCGGTGATTTGAATTCCCGGTTTATCGCTCAATGTTGGGCAAACATAATTCAGGGTTTCAGCGCGTTCTGCCAGATTTGCCAATACATCAAGTTCAGCCAGTGCTTCGGCACTGGTTTGTAATTCGGCCAAATGAGGCAATAGCAGATCGAATAATTCTTCGTAAAGCGCCTTCTCTATTGCCAGAGATTTCCCTTTAGAGGTCAGAACTTTATCTTCATATTCTTTTAGCTCAGGAATGATATAACGCTCAGCATTTTTCAGTGTCTGGCGGCGGACATAGTGAATTGGCACCAGATGGCTCTGCCCTCGGCTGACTTGAATATAGTAGCCATGAACACCATTAAAGCCGACTTTCAGAGTATCAATACCCAGCTTTTCCCGTTCGCGGATTTCCAGTTGTTCCAGATAATTACTAGCGCCATCAGCCAGTGTGCGCCACTCATCCAGTTCACTGTTATAACCCGGTGCGATTACGCCACCATCGCGAACCAACACCGGAGGGGTTTCTACAATCGCTCTTTCAAGTAATTCCTGTAATTCATCAAACCTGCCGATATTCTTCTGCAATTGCTTGATATAAGGGGAATCTGAGGAGTCCATAACTTGATGGATATCCGGTAATTGCTGGAATGCATGGCGCATTCTTGCCAGATCCCTTGGACGAGCAGAGCGTAGAGCCAGGCGTGCTAACACACGTTCGAGATCACCTACCTGTAGCAAAAATGGCTGCAACTCCAAGCCAATTTCCTGCAAAGTAGCGATAGCTTGTTGACGATTTTCTAATATCTGGCGCTCCCTGACAGGGGCATGCAACCAGCGTTTTAACATTCGGCTACCCATCGGGGTAACACACAGATCAAGAACAGAAGCGAGAGTATTATCTGTGCTGCCGGACAGGTTTTGTGTCAGTTCCAGATTACGACGGGTGGCGGCATCCATAATAACCGTATCTTGCTGACGTTCCATCGTAATGCCACGGATATGTGGTAGTGCTGTGCGTTGAGTATCTTTGACGTATTGCAACAGGCAACCGGCGGCACGCAGAGCAAGCACTGCTTTTTCCACGCCAAAACCGACAAGATCACGGGTACCAAATTGCAGGTTCAATTGCTGTTTTGCGGTATCCAGCTCAAATTCCCATAAAGGGCGACGGCGCAGGCCATGAAAATTTTCAATCAGCGCCATATGCTCAAAACTTTCAGGATAGAGCAATTCGACAGGACGGCTACGTTGCAATTCAGCGGCTATCGTTTCCCGCTCTGCCATTTCAGATATTTGGAAGCGGCCAGATGTCACGTCTAGTGTGGCATAACCAAATCCTTGATTATCGTGCCAAATAGCCGCCAGCAGGTTATCTTGCCGTTCCTGTAATAGCGCTTCATCTGTCACGGTACCGGGAGTAACGATGCGAACAACTTTACGTTCAACCGGGCCTTTGCTGGTGGCAGGATCGCCAATTTGCTCACAGATAGCGACTGATTCACCTAATTGAACCAGCTTAGCTAAGTAGTTTTCTACTGCATGATGTGGCACGCCTGCCATAGGGATAGGATTGCCGGCTGATTGACCTCGTTTGGTCAGGGAAATATCCAGCAATTTTGCCGCCTTTTTGGCATCGTCATAAAATAGCTCATAGAAATCCCCCATTCTGTAAAACAGCAGGATATCAGGATGCTGTGCTTTAAGACGGAGATATTGCTGCATCATGGGCGTGTGGGTGTCAAAAGTTTCTGTATTAATCATGCAGTGGTCTTAATTAAGTTTGTGAATCAATTCTTTCGTTATGGTATCGCACCAAGCTTTAAACTTACACAAGTAAAATCTGGAAGCAATTCGCAAATTTAGTTGTAATTTTGGTCTGGTTAATTTGGCTCTGTGTGGAAAGCAAAGCTGAGTTGCCGAAGTGGTTGAGAGAATTTCCCAATGTTGACTGGTTTTTGCTGTCTAATACTACAGCCGTAATTGCCTTGTTGGTAAAGAATTTCCTTGATGATGATAGCGAGATTGTTGAGCTCGTTATTGATGTCGCCGCCAGTATGACCAATCTAAAATCTGAACAAATGTCTTATTAGTTTTTGCCAGCAGCTTGAGCCTTTGTGTACTAAGAGCTTTTTTATGGAAATTCTTTGTTGAAATTATGGGATGCTAGAATGGCAGAAGCCTAGCAATTTAGCTAGGCTTCGCAGGTCCCTCAAAGGGAATAAATATTTTGGGCCTCTATGGGCAACAGCTATATTGTGAGCGATCTTACTGGAGAAATCAAGTGTCATGATTTTGATAACAATTGACTTGCATTTATGGATTTAATTATTGCCAATTGAATTTTAGTGACGATTTCTTTGGGTAAAATTTGATTTAAATAGCCTCTATCAGTTCTTGGTCTTTGTAGCCGTTGTCGGCTGACTTGTTGTACAAGATCCGCTTTTGCCCAACGTGTTATTTGTTCAAAATACTTCATATTCTCAACAACGCTTTTATCAATTACAACGTGCATTCCACGTTGTAATTTATTTTGATCACATTTGCTTGATAGAGGAACAACTATACAGGCATTGCCATCTATTTTACCGTTTACAATAACAACAAGCCGATTTTTTACCATTTCAGGTGGTATATGACCATCATAGGAATTAGTTATTATTTTGCCTTCTTTATTTTTTGGGTAATTCCCATAGTCACATTCTAATATTTCGCCCACTTTGGGACTAAAGTTGATAGGCACTTGTTATTCCTCTATGTAAGGTGATAAATTCACCTATGACTTAATGATTTTTACTAAGAACTTATTTCAATAGGATTATATAATGGAAATCGGCCATTCTCATCGATGTAAAATAGAAACAGTTGATTACTAAAAATTGTGATGTATGTCATATTTTAAATATGGATGAAATTTGCGGTATTTGTTAGTAGTACTACTATAGCCGTAAAATCCCAAAGTCCGTGTTTTCTCTGATGTTCATGACGCAAAAAAATCTCATGGCTTAAAACTTTCCTATGAGCGTTTCTTCTGTTGAAAAAAGGAAATATGGCTGTAGTATTCTAGAGAAAACACTAACTGAGTGGCTGGGTTAGTTTATAATTCGTGATATAGATTCACTTTAAGTATCACTATATATTTATTTTAAACCATTGCTATTGGATGATAATTGAGTGGGGAAATAATAGATGAATTAATCAATTGTAAATGTGTAGGTAAAAATAATCATTAAATATTAGCCCTAACAAACAAGTGCATCATGGGCGTATGAGTGTCAAAAGTTTCTGTATTAATCATGCAGTGGTCTTAATTAAGTTTGTGAATCAATTCTTTCGTTATGGTATCGCACCAAGCTTTAAACTTACACAAGTAAAATCTGGAAGCAATTCGCAAATTTAGTTGTAATTTTGGTCTTAGCGACTCAGGAATCAGTAAAGCACAATATACGATATTATCGATGAAACGACTGCTCAAAAAATTGACACCTCAGTAACCAGGTGGTTTACTATTTACAATATTGTTACACCTAGGGTGAATCTATGTCATCAAAATTAAACTGGCTTTTGCAAAACACTACGCCGGGCTCCTTAGTGTTGCAATCTTGGCTAACAAAGCACAACATCAGCCCCTCTTTGGCGAATAAGTATATGAATAGCAACTGGCTGCAAAAACTGCGGGCCGGGGTGTATGTACGAACAGGACGTGAGCCCGAGTGGAGTGATGCTGTGCAATGTCTGCAAAACCAGCTTTCTATCCCGGTTCATTTAGCGGGGCTCACTAGTCTGGTGTACCAAGGCCGCTCTCATTATCTACAGTTAAAGCAGCACAAGATCTGGCTCTGTGTGGAAGATAAAGCTGCGTTGCCGAAGTGGTTTAAAGAATTCCCCAATGTTGACTGGTTTTTGCTTTCTAACCCGAAGCTGTCCTTACTTGATGAGAAATACCTGACAGATGTTGAAATCAAAGGAAGCCAGCTAAAAGCCAGTATACCTGAATTAGCGGCTTATGAAGTTTTAGATACTGTACCCGTATCGTTTTCTTTTGAACATGCTGCGGAACTTTTCCAAGGTTTGGTTAACCTTAGCCCGCGCAAAGTAGAAATACTCCTTCATTCCAGTCATGCGATCCAAACTAATCGTTTATATCTTTTTTTGACCGACTATTATGCTCACGCATGGGCTAAACGTATTGATAAAACTAAAATTGATTTAGGGGCGGGGAAGCGTCAAGTCGTGTTAGGGGGAAAGTTGGATAAACAGTATCAGATTACGGTTCCGGAAAAGTATTTGAATAATGGATTATTTCATGGATAAATATTCTCCATATTACCGACAGGTAGTGTTGTTGATGAGTGTACTGCCTGTGGTGGCAACAGAGAGCTGTTTTGCATTGAAAGGTGGGACGGCGATTAATTTGTTTGTGCGTGATTTTCCCCGTTTATCAGTTGATATTGATCTGGTTTATATACCGTTGGAAAGTAGGGAGCTAGCGTTACCTAATGTTCGAGCGGCATTAACTAGGATTGTCGCTTTACTCCAGCAGCAAGCGGGGATTTTTGCAGCATTACAGACAAATAATCCTAATGAAATGCGTATTATTGTTACTTCTCAAGAGGCACAGATAAAAATCGAAGTCTCACCGGTTTCGCGTGGTACGTTGTATCCACCTCAGGAACGTGATGTTGTTGAGGTTGTAGAAGATGAATTTGGTTTTGCTTCTATTCAAGTCGTTTCGATTGCCGATCTTTATGGTGGTAAGCTGTGCGCTGCGTTAGATCGCCAGCATCCACGTGATCTTTTCGATGTCAAAATGTTGCTTGAAGCACAGGGGATAGATCGTTCTATCTTTAATGGATTTATTACCAATTTACTTAGCCATCCTCGACCGTTATCTGAAGTGCTTAATCCTCGATGGAAGGATATTTCTGAGTTCTATATGAATGAATTCAGAGGAATGACATTTAATAAAGTGTTATTGGAAGATCTTAATTCCGTACCTGAATTGATGATTTCAGCACTTAAGGAGCAATTTACCTCGCAGGATTCTGACTTTTTGATGTCTTTCAAAAGTGGCAAGCCGGATTGGCAGTTATTCCAAGAAAGCCAAATTCAACATTTACTAGCGGTAAAATGGAAGTTACACAATCTCGATTGTATGTCAAAAGGTAAACATATTCAGGCGTTGGATAAACTAGAGAAAACTCTGGCTAAGTGGCTGGGTTAGTTTATAATTCATGATATAGATTCACTTTAAGTATCACTATATATTTATTTTTAAACCATTGCTATTGAATGATGATTGATTGGGGCAGTAATAATAGATGAATTAATCAATTGTAAATGTGTGGTTAAAATATAGTTTTCACACACAGTAATTCAAAAGTAAGAAATTATAAATAAATTGCTTCTTGTTTTTAAGATTTTGTTTTCATTATATTTAAAAATATATTTTGTTGTGGATGATTTAATTTTTTCAAAAGAATTGATAACCTGTATGAAAGTGCTCAGCTTGCAGATTATTTATTAAAAAACACAGAATTAAATTTACAAATATTTTATAAAACGATGGTTTTGTTTGAGATTGTTTTCCAGATATATACCCTATGGATTTCAAGATGCATCGCGGCGGCAGGGGAACGAATCCCCGGGAGCATAGATAACTATGTGACCGGGGTGAGTGAGTGCAGCCAACAAAGAAGCAACTTGAAAGATGACGGGTATATTCAATCAAAAATATATCTTTGTCATGAACAATAATACATGAGTTTAAACCCGTATTGAGCTTACATGTCGAATATTGGGTTAACTCCAGCAAATTAAGCACCACTGGCCCGATGCAGCGCAGTGAATATTTTTTTAATGCATTGGGCCAGAAGATTACGCTTGTCTTATGCGAAGCTGGTTCCTTCCAAATTATTTGATCACAGAAGCGTCGATCAAGGTGATACCGCCGATGAGAGCCCAGGTGGTCCACGATGATGTAGTTGATGAAGTAGTTTGCCAGAGGTGCCAGAGTGCCTTATCAAGGCCAAGCACAAAGACCTCAATCCGGCCGTCTGAATTCTTCGCTACCGTTGGGGCGCTGGCGATAATGCCTGTAAATGAGCTCCAGTTAGACCACGGGCCGTTATGATAAACCTGCCAGGTGCGCCAGAGCGTGTTGTCAGAGCCGCGTGCAAAGACCTCAAGCCGACCAGCGATATTCTTCACCACCGCAGGAGCGCTAGTGATCACACCATCCAAACACTGCCAGTTTGACCACGAAACGGAATCAGAGCTGATCTGTGAGATATGCCGGAGTGTGCTATCGGCACCGCGTGCAAAGACTTCAAGCCGACCATCGCAGTTGTCAATGACCACTGGATCGCTAGTGATCACGCCATTCAACGATTTCCAACTTGACCACTGATCGGTGTGGGCAGCAGTTTGCCAAATGTGCCAGAGAGCATTATCGGTGCCACGTGCAAAGACCTCAAGTCGGCCATCGGCGTTGATATGTGCGGCAGGGTTACTGGTGAGTGTGCCACCCAGAGATTTCCAGTTTGACCACGAATTGGTATGGGCTGCGGTTTGCCAGATGTGCCAGAGAGCGTTATCGGTACCGCGTGCGAAGACTTCAAGTCGGCCGTCAGAGTTGATGCATACCTCTGGGTTGCTGGTGATCCCACCATATAGCGGCTGCCAGCTTGACCAAGTATTAGTATCAGCGGCGGTCTGCCAGATGTGCCAGAGTGCATTATCCGTACCACGCACAAACACTTCCAATCGACCGTCCGAATTACGATGAACAGCAGGTTTGCTAGTCACTACTCCGTTAACTTTGCTCCAGCCGGCCCAGGAGGAGGTTGGGAGCGGTATAGTTTGCCAATTGTGCCACACTGCGCTGTCAGCGCTTACACCGAAAACCTCAAGTCGATTATCGGCATTGTTTGCTACTGAGACAATTCCAGATAATGCTATTGCAGAGTTCTCGATTGCTATCTCACTGGCAACATATGCTTCGATATTATCTGGATTTGGCGTTTTAATGGGTTCTTTTTTCATATGTATATTCTCTTTAAAAATAATTTCTCTGATTCAAAAAATAATCATTTAATAAGAGGGATATTCAGTTTTATATATTGATGTTTTCACTTGTCTCCGATGTTATTTTGTTAATAAAATAAAGAGTTGGTATTAATTTTTGACCTGTAAAGTGTTAAGTAAATATGGTTTTGAATTGTGTGATGACATATTTTATATGTGTTTTACACGGGGTTGTTTAAATTAAATAAACTATTTTCATTTTAAATTTTCCATTGATTTCTATTTTGAATATATTTTTTTCATGGTTTTTAAAATATTTTATTGAATCATTATTAAAGCACACAATTCATAATCTGGCCATTGAGAAACGCAGATCCTGATTTAATCATGTACCTAAAAGAGGTTATTCTGTTTGAAGTTGTTTTTCAGACATATTCGACTAACAGTCTGTTTCAGATAGACAAAAATATGTCCTTATATCAACGATAATATGCAAGTTTGAATCTGAGCCTGGTTTGGGTATCGAATATTAGATTTTTACCGGCAAATTAAGTACCACTGGCCCGATGAAGCGCAGTGGATATTTTCCTTAGCGTATCGGGCCAGAAGGTGACGTTCGTTTTGTGCAAGGCTGGATTTATTCCAAATTACTTGATTGCTGAAGCGTCGATTAAGTTGCCATTGAGGGATACCCAAGTGGACCACGATGGTGTGGCTTGCCAGATGTTCCAGAGAGCGTTATCGGTGCCACGTGCAAAAACTTCAAGCCGACCATCGGCGTCTTCCACCGCTGTTGGCGCGCTGGTGATCGTGCCATTCAGCGTGGCCCAGTTGGACCACGGACCGGAATGGGATACCGTTTGCCAGATGTGGTAGAGAGCATTATTGGTGCCGCGTGCAAAAACTTCAAGCCGGCCATCGGAGTTCTTCACGACCGCAGGGGCACTAGTGATCACGCCATTCAACGAGGTCCAGTTGGACCACGGACCGGAATGGGGAACAGTTTGCCAAATGTGGTAGAGAGCGTTATTGGTACCACGCGCAAAGACTTCAAGCCGACCATCAGCGGTGCCTATGACGACAGGATCGCTAGTGATTGCACCACCGAGTGATTCCCAATTTGACCACTGGTTGGAATGAGGAGCGGTTTGCCAGATGTGGTAGAGAGCGTTATTGGTACCACGCGCAAAGACTTCCAGCCGACCGTCTGAGTTGATATGAACCGCGGGGTTGCTGGTGATCGCGCCATTCAAAGATTGCCAATTTGACCACGGACCGGAATGAGCGACAGTTTGTGAGATGTGGTAGAGAGCGTTATTGGTGCCACGCGCAAAGACTTCGAGTCGGCCATCGGTGTTGACACATACCGCTGGGTCACTAGTAATTGTCCCCCCTAAAGATTGCCAGTTTGACCAACCGGCATTGGCGGCGGTTTGCCAGATATGGTAGAGCGCATTATCGGTGCCGCGTGCGAATACCTCTAGACGACCGTCTGTATTGATATAAACGACAGGTTTGCTGGTTACCTTTCCGTTAAGAGAGATCCAGCCGGTCCAGGAAGAGCCTGAGTGTGGTGCTGTTTGTCTGTTGTGCCACAAGGCATTGTCAGTGCCCACACCGAAAACTTCGATCCGTCCATCGGAGGTGTTTACTACTGTGACAATTTCAGACAACGCGATTGACGTGTTTTCGATTGTTATCTCATTTATAGCAAGTAGTTCGGCATTATCTGGCTTTGGTATATTAATAGGTTCTTGTTGCATATATATCCTCGTTAGAAATAATTTTTCAGATTGACTAAATAGTTACTTAATAAGCAAGATGTTTAATTCTGTGAATTAATGTTCTCACTTTTACTCTTTATTCTTTGAAGAAATAATTAATGCTTTATTTGATTTTGATTTGTTGTCCGTGGAGTATTAAGTGGATGTGATGCTACATTATAAAACCTCTTCTGTTTATATATATTTTTGCATACGGTTATTCAAAAATAATAAATTATGAATGAACTGTTTTTCTGTTTTAAGGTTTCATCTTTATTATATTTGAAAATATATTTTTATCATGATTGTTTTAATTGTATTAAAAACATTTGATAATCTTTACGGAAGCGAACAGTTTGCCGACTAGCATTAAAAAACACAGGTTCTAGTGCATGAATGTTCTATAAAACAGGGGTTTTGTTTGACATTGCCTTTTGGGTCTATTCGACCAAGAGACTACATTGGGTAGACAAAACTATATCTTCATCATCAACAATATGCGCGAGTTTGAGAGAATGCTTGGTTTGCGTGTTGAGCATTGGGTTGATTCCAGTAAATGGGGTACTGCTGGCCCGATGCAGCATAGCATAGTAAATGTTTTCCTTTAATGCATCAGGTCAGGCAGTTATGCGTGTCTTGTGCGAAGCAGATTATTTAATTGCTGAAGCGTCGATTAAGGTGCCGCCGAGAGATACCCAATCGGACCACAATGATGATGTAATTTGCTGAATATGCCAGAGTGCGTTATCCGCACCGCGTGCAAAAACTTCAAGCCGACCGTCAGAATTCTTCGCCACCGTAGGAGCGCTGGTAATCACACCGGACAATGAGGCCCAATCAGACCATGAACCCGATGCTGCCATCTGCCAGATATGCCAGAGAGCGTTATCAGGGCCACGTGCAAAGACCTCAAGCCGACCATCGGCGTTGATATGTACCGCAGGGTCGCTGGTGATGACGCCAGACAGTGACTGCCAGTTTGTCCAACCTGCATTAGGAGCAACTTGCCAAATGTGCCAGAGAGCGTTATCGGAACCGCGTGCAAAGACCTCAAGCCGACCATCAGAGTTGCTGATTACCACTGGATTGCTCGTTATCACACCACTCAGTGATTGCCAATTTGTCCAGGGATAGGCATGAGAAGTCGTTTGCTTGATGTACCAGAGAGAGTAATCGTTGCTGCGCGCAAAGACCTCAAACTGGCCACTGGCGTTGACATATACTGTTGGGTCACTGGTAAGTACGCCATTTAGTGATTGCCAATTAGACCACGGACCGGTATGGGGTGCGGTTTGCCAGATATGCCAGAGTGTGTTATCAGAACTGCGAGCAAAGACCTCAAGCCGTCCATCGGAGTTGATATATACCACTGGATTGCTGGTGATTTGACCACCTAAAGATTGCCAGCCTGACCAACCGGTGCCGGGGATGGGGGCGGTCTGCCAGTTATGCCATAAAGCATTATCTGTGCCACGTACGAATACTTCTAATCTGCCATCTGAATTAATGTAAACGGCGGGTTTGCTGGTCGCTCCTTCATTTAGTGAGTGCCAGCCAGACCAGAAAGATATGGTATTTGGTGCCGTTTGCCAGTTGTGCCACACAGCATTGTTGATGCTCACGCCAAAAACCTCTAGCCGACCATCGGCGTTGTTTGCCGCCGAGATAACGCCGGGTAACGTAGTCCAAGAGATTTCATTGGATGCTTCTATTTCGTCTGAAATAGATGATTCGGTATTATCTGGTCCTGATGTATTAATAGATTCTTTTTTCATATATATATCCTCTTTAGGCATCATTTTTTAGATTCAATAAATAGTTATTTAATAAGTAATGTATTTGATTTCACATTAATACTTTCGATTGCATTCTGGTATATTTTTATTTATAAAATGAATAAGTAATATTTTATTTGACGTTAAATTTTAATTGTTAATTTTTTGGATGTGATTTTATATTATGGGGGTCTATGTGTTGATATGTATTTTTAAATACGAATATCTAAAAAACATTAATTATATATAAACTATTTTCTTATTTTAAAGTTTTCTTTGTTTTCTATTTTAAATCTATTTTTTTACGGTTATTTTATTTTCATTCAAAATATCTGATGATCATTATTAAAGTACCCAATTCATTATCTGGCTATTGGGTTAACTCCAGCACATTAGGTACCGCTGGTCCGATGCAGCATAGTAAATATCTTCCTTAAATACATCGGACCAGAGAATTACGCGTGTCTTGTGCGAATATAGCGCCTTTCAGATTATTTGATCGCGGAAGCGTCGATAAAAACACCACCGAGGTAGGTCCAATCAGACCACTGATTAGAATAGGGAGCAGTTTGCCAGATGTGGTGAAGTCCGTTACCGGTATTGCGCACAAAGACATCAAATTGGCCATCAGAATTTTTCACAACTTCTGGGCCGCTGGAGAGTCCGCCACCTAATGAAGCCCAGTTGGACCATGAGCCTGAATGGGTATCATTTTGCCAGATGTGGAAGAGTGGGAGTCCTTTGTTGGCACCACGAACAAAGACTTCAAGTCGGCCGTCACAATTCTTTGCTACCACAGGGGCGCTGGTGATAATGCCACCCAACGAGTCCCAGTTAGACCACTGACTGGAATAGGGGAAGGTTTGCCAGATGTGCCAAAGTGCATTATCGACACTACGCACAAAGACCTCCAGCCGACCATCGACGGTGCAGGTGACTACTGGATCACTAGTGATGGTGCCGCCTAATGATTGCCAGCTAGACCATCCAGCGTGGGGAGTAGTTTGCCAGATGTGCCAGAGTGCGTTATCGGTACCTCGGGCAAAGACTTCCAGTCGGCCATCGGCGTTGATATGGACTGCTGGGTTACTGGTGATTACGTGACCTAGAGAACACCAGTTTGACCACGGACCGGAATGGGGAGTGGTTTGCCAGATGTGCCAGAGTGTGTTATCGGCACCGCGCGCAAAAACCTCAAGTTGACTATTGGCGTTGACATATACGGCAGGGTTACTAGTAATCATGCCACCTAAAGATTGCCAGCCTGACAGACCGGCGTTGGGCGCAATTTGACAGTTATGCCATAGCGCATTATCGGCACCACGTGCAAATATTTCTAATCGACCGTCTGAATTGATGTGAACGGCGGGTTTGCTAGTCACTTGTAAGCCAAGTGAGGACCAGCCGGTCCAGGAAGAGCCTGTATGTGATGTTTGCTCATTGTACAACACTACATTGTCAGTACCCACACCGAAAACCTTAAGTCGACCATTGGCTGTGTTAGTCACTGAGACAATACCAGACGCTGCGATAGCTGCGTTTTCGATTGATACCTTATCTATAACAGATAGCCCGGTATTACTTGGATTTAATGTATTAATAGATTGTTCTTGCATATATATCCTCTTTAGTAATAATCTTTCAGATTCACTAAATAGTTATTTAATAAACAAGATGTTTGATTTTTTGAATTAATATTCTCACTTTTATTTTTAAAGAAATAATGAATGTTCTATTTAATACTGGCTTATGAACCGCAAAGTGTCAAATAAATGTGATATTACATTATAAAACCACCTGTGTTTATATATTTACATGCGGTTATTATGTGAATCCAAGTTGTTATTTTAAAAAATATATTTACTTCATGGTTGTTTTGAGATTATTCAAAACCTAAGGTGATTTTTATGGAAGTATACAATGTGCAAATTGGTTATTGGAAAATACAGATTCTAATTCACTAATATTCTATAAAAGCGGTTATTCTGCTTGCAATTGCTTTCTAGGCATATTCAGCTAAAAGTCTATCTTGCCATCAAAATAATACGGGAGTTTGAATTCGTATTGGGCTTGTGTGTTGAATATTGGGTTAACTCCAAAAAATTAAACACCACTGGCTCGATGCAGCGCAGTGAATATCTTCCTTAAATGCATCGGGCCAGAAGATTATATTTGTCTTATACGAAGCTAATTCTAACTCTTTCCAAATTATTTGATTGCTGAAGCATCGATCAAGGTTCCACCAAGTGAGGCCCAAGCGGACCATGATGATGGACTTGTCCTCTTGATGTTCCAGAGTGCGTTATCGGTGGCGCGTACAAAGACTTCAATATAGCCATTAGAGTTTTCCACGACATCTGGGCCGCTGGAAAGTCCGCCACCCAATGAGGCCCAGTTGGACCATGAGCCGGAATGGGTATCATTTTGCCAGATGTGCCAGAGTGCGTTATCGGAGGCGCGTGCAAAGACGACAAGTCGATTGTCGAAGTATTTTATTACTGCTGGTGCGCTGGTGATAGTACCACCCAATGAGGCCCAATTAGACCACTGACTAGAATTGGGGGCTGTTTGCCAGATGTGCCAGATTGCATTATCGATGGCGCGTACAAAGACTTCGAGTCGACCATCAATGGTGCGGATGACCACTGGATCACTCGTGATGGTGCCACCTAATGATTGCCAGCTTGACCAATAACCGGTATGGGGAGCAGTTTGCCAGATGTGCCAGAGTGCGTTATCGGCACCGCGGGCAAAGACCTCAAGCCGACCATCGGCATTGATATGGACGGCTGGGTTGCTGGTGATCACTTGGCCCAGAGAATACCAGCTTGACCACGGATTGGAGTGGGGAGCGGTTTGCCAGGTGTGCCAGAGTGTGTTGTCGGTGCCACGGGCAAAGACCTCAAGCCGCCCATCGGCGTTGATATATACCGCAGGGTTACTGGTGATTGCTCCACCTAAAGATTTCCAGCCTGACCAACCAGCGTTGGGAGCGGTTTGCCAGTTATGCCATAACGCATTATCGGAGCCACGTACGAATACTTCTAATCGACCGTCTGAATTGAGGTAAGCGGCAGGTTTGCTGGCCACACTTCCACCGAGTGAGGTCCAGCCGGTCCAGGAAGCGCCTGTATGTGTCGTTTGCCCATTGCGCCACACTGCATTATCGCCACCTACACCGAAAACCTCGATCCGACCATCAGAGGTGTTTACCACTGAGACAATGCCAGGTACCGCGATAGCAGCATTTTCGATTTCAACCTCATTTATATCAGATGATTCGGTATTATCTGGATTTAATGTTGTAATCGGCTCTTTTTTCATATGTATATCCTCGTTAAAAATAATTTTTTAGATTCACTAAATAGTCATTTAATAATTAATATCTTGATTTTTTTAGAGTTAACCTTTTTGTTCACGTTTTTGTTCTTTCTTGAAAAATAATGAATAATGTTTTATTTGAAATTAACTTATGACAATTAAGTTATCGATAAGATATGATTTTATATTATAAATCTCTATGGGATGATATATATTTTTACATACAATCATTTAAAAACAATTAATTGCATGAAAACTATTTCATTATTTTAAAGTTTCACTTAGATTCTATTTTAAATGTATTTTTAAAGTTGTTTTAATTTCATTAAAAATATCTGATGGTATATTATATTTATATGAAAATTTAAACCAATTCTGAGGTTTTATATTGATATACTGCTTTCACCCTAATGACATTCTTTTGCCAGAAAGTGGCATATCATGGATATGCCACTAGCTTAACGAATGAATTTAAAAATAAGTTGTAATACCGGCACGAAACGTTCTGCCCGGTGAAGGGATATAACCGAGGCTAAGAGGCTGGATATAATATTTATCGAATACATTATCCACACCAAACTCAAATTCGACATGCTTATTTATACGGGTAGTTAGAGAGATATCAGCTACAGTTGCTGGTCGCCAGATAATGGGTGCCAACAGAGGAGCGGAACCGCGTCCTGGTTTTCCTGCTGGCACAGATCGTTGTCCATAATGGGAAACTCTGGCGTTAGCAGATACCTTGTCATTTAAGAATCGCTGTGTCAGATCGAGTGATACCGCATATTTAGGCGGAATGTGATTAGTCGCATAATCCGAAGGGAGGCTACGTGCAGCACACCCGTCATTTTCCGTACAGAATTTGACTTTTGTATAGTAATTCATCGATAAACGGGCATCAAAGTGATCACTATGGTAAACACTCGCCAATTCCAATCCGGCAAATTTTGCTGCTTTAATATTACTGATGTACATACTCCAGTAATCATCCATCCATGCTCGGCTAATATAGTCTTTTACCCGGTTATCAAAGTAGGACATTTTGATATCGAAGCTATCATTTTGAGCAATGATATTCTGGAAGCGTGATGTCAGCCCGACTTCGATATTTTTTGAAATTTCAGGTTTTATATGATCGTCAACACTCATCATATAGCCGCGAATACCTTCAACCATTGATGGAAAACGTGGGGCATAGGCATATTTAGCATGCAGTGCTGTTTCATGATTAAGTTCAAGCTTAGTGCCTACCCAATAGCCGTGAGCATGGTCTCGCTTATTGTTTACTTTCCCAGAAGTGAGTTGTGGTAGCCAAGAGCTACCCGGACGAGCTGGACTGTAATCTTCGATCTGATAGGATTTATAATCCCACCCGCCCATTAGGGTCAGGCGGTCGGCAAGTATATAGTTCCCGTTCAGGAAAAAATGGCCTTCTTTACGTTCTCCTTCCCGATTAACGGCATATTTCCATTTACCTGCGCTTGGGCCAGTGCGTTCACGAATAAAACTGGCACCGTAGTTCAACTCAATATCTTGCATCGAAAGCTCAAATAATGAGGTGTTGCTCAAATTCACCCCGACTGTGCGCATGAATTTTTTATCACCGAGAGTGTTATTTGAGGTTCGAGGGCGGTCGTTAACCCGTGTTTGCCATACTCCGATATCCAAATTAATCCAGGGATTTGACGCAGGTTCCCATTTATAGTTGAGGCTGTGTCTGTTCATGTTGAGCCGTGTCAGTGGCCCCTGTTCCAAGATCATAAATGTTTGGCTCAGGTTTGCCATATCCGCGACATAGGATTCCCCGTAGAGATTTTGGTAATGGCTAATGATAGCGGAGAGTTCATGACCATCGCCAAAACGAACTTTTCCTTTACCCAGTAATGACTGGCTATCTTCAGAAGTGTTAGGTACGGCATCTCCCATTGCGTACAGCGAATAACCGGCCATTTGTTCACTGAATTGTGGAATGTGGCAATCTTGTGGATCACTCTGACACAAATAGCCTGGCATCCCACGTTCCTTAGCGCCCGGTCCGTGTTTGCCTGAGTGGTAATTGCCCCGCTTGCGCTGAGAAACACCAAACAGCAATTCATAGGAGGGTTCGGCCATCGCGAAAACAAGACTCCCGGTGCGATTCTTAGCGTCGAAAAGAGAGGTTTTTGATGGGGAAGCCCAGTCATTGCGTTGATAATCGTCAGGATTAGAGTGATTGCTCAGCAGACTTCCTTTCAGGCGTAGTCCTACCTTTTGTCCATCAAGGAGGATATCACTGGCTTCAATGGTTTTTATCTCCACCGTTCCCCCGATAGCTCCCATGCCGCCTTTTCCTGTCGGGCCTTTACTGATATCTACCCGGCCAATGAAATCGGGATCAATAAAGGAACGGTTGGAGACACCTTGATAACCTCGGTATAGCGCGGTTTGGTTAGACGCGCCGTCAACGGTAGTTAAGACTCGGCCTTGTCCTTGCAAGCCCCGGATATTCACATCCAGGCTGCCTGAACTGCGTGCTTCGCCGGATAATACCCCCGGTGTTGTTTTGAAAATATCAACAGGGTGGATCACACCGAATTTTTCAATATCTTTACCTTTGATAGTGGTACTGTCGAACCGCAATGGTTCATTACCTCCGTACCCGCGATTGCCTGCTACCATAAGAGGACTTAGTATGACTACACTTTTGTTGGCCATCTTCTTTGTCATTTTTACCAGCGTATAACTGCCATCGGTACGTTGGGACAGATGTAAATGACTGTCTGTAAGCAGTTGTATTAAACCTTGATGAGCAGTAAAACTGCCGTTTAATGACGGCGCTGTTAGCCCGTTGGTTAAATTCGGATCGAAAGAGAGAGCGGTACCGGTTTGCGCTGCAAAATGGGACAACGAATTGCCTAATGAACCTGGCGGAATATGAACGGAATAGAGTGTATCTGCTGGTGTGGTGGCGTAAAGGGGACGTGCCGGCAGCAGTATTAATGGCAATAACAGTGCGAATAAAGACTTTTTCTGCCAACGTGGTTGTGAATCTTGGCAGTCAACATGATATGGCATAGGCAAGTTCTCTATAACTTTTTCAGCTTCTTTTATTTCTATGCCGTATGAGATTGAAAAAAGTGTCAGTAAAAATGATTATTTTTATTAACTGAGTGAGTAGAGGGTAATCCAATAGCGGGTCAGGCTGTGCATTGAGAGCGGATAAGTTTGTAATAGCATATGCAGTGCCAGATCCGTATCCCGGATGGGAAAAGCACCAGAAACCCGCAGATTAGCGACTGCGTCATCACAACGGATGACACCGGAACGATAGCGATTCAGTTCAGTAACCACCGTTGCCAGCGGCAAGTCATCAGCTACCATCATGCCCTGTAACCAGCTTAGAGATGCGGTTGAACGGGGATGTTGTGGGGCAACGGCAAATTGAGTGAAATAGGTTGCTTCTCCAGCATGGAGTCTGTGTGGCAAACCATTATCTGGCGTAATCCGAACTGATCCTTCCACTATTTCCACCTGAGTGTGTGAGGCTTGTTGGCGGACGCTGAATTTTGTACCTAACGCCACAATAACGCCTTGTTTGGTTTGTACTTTAAATAGGCGTACCGGCTGGTGGCTATCTTTATGGGTTTCAATATAAATTTCCCCTAGCTTTAGATGAACAAGCCGTTGGGTATCATCATAATGAACATCTGTTGAGCTTTGAGTATTTAAAGTGAGTTGACTGTTATCCGGTAATGACCAGCGCTGAATTTGCCCGGTTGCAGTGTGATAATCGCCGGTGAGAAGCTGAAATTGATCCGAGCGCCAGAAGAGCGATGATGCGCCAGCCGGTATTAACAACATGAGTGTCAGCTTTCTGATGGCTTCTCGACGGGAAAGGTTCTGTTTGTTGTTTAACAGCGGTGAGGCGATATGCGGAGGTAAATGGTGTAACCGTGCTAACAGACATTGCGCCCGTTCCCAGGCTTGCGCATGTTCTGGACTTTGTGCACACCAGGCAGCGCAGGCATTCCGATCAGCTTCGCTGGCATGACTATCATGCAAAACGGTCAACCATTCTGCGGCTTCGGCAAGTATCGTTTCAGAAGGTGTACTTGATGAAGACGAAGATGTGTCAGTGGAAGCCATACCAATCCCTCTTATGCCATCGCTATCAGACATTGATAAAAGCCTTGTTTCATATAACGTTTTACTGTGGACAGCGAGATATTCATCTGATTGGCAATATCTTCATACTTCATTCCTTCTATCTGGGAAAGTAAAAAGGCGGTTTGCACTGGCGTGGGGAGTTGGCTAAGCATGATATCAATTTCTTGAAGTGTTTCGAGGATGATAAGTTTTTGCTCTGGTGCGGGAATGAGCGGTTCAGGCAGACTGACGAGTAAATCCAGATAAGATTGTTCAAGTGAGCGGCGACGATACCAGTTAACCATCAACCCCTTGGCAATAGTGACGATGTAGGCTCGGGGTTCATTGAGTTGCTGTGGTAAAGGTGAACGAAGTAATTTAACAAAAGTATCTTGAGCTAAGTCTGCGGCAGCTTCATCGCAGTTAAGACGATGCTTAAGCCAGCGAAATAGCCAATTATGATTGTGGATGTACATGCACTGGATCTGTTGAGTGTCTGAAACATTAACGGTCATTTTCATGTCAAGCTATCAATGTAAATGCAAATCATTATCATTTTTGTATGTTACAGGTAATTGCTTTCCGTTACCAATAAATAATGGATGCGAAGCGGCTGATTCAATGCATTTTTATTTACTATAAAGCAAATTAATGAATTAATTTGTAGTTTTGATCGTGATTGACAGGGATAAATTATAAGAACCTTAAACAGAGAACGAGAATTCAAATTAAACATTCCTTTATAGCGCTATAGAATATGAGTAGCGCTTCAAGGAAATAAAAATGACGATTGAAGCGCTAATGACATAGGTTTTAAAGATTGAATCAATAGAGAATTTGTTTCTTAAATTATGGTGTAATTGATTTGAACGCGGGTTCTCTTTGGGGTGAATTGTATTGTTTGTGAGGTATTTCAAATGTTAAGAGTGTCTGAATTGTTATTTTTAAAATAATTTCGGATTGAATTTAGTATTAAAAATATTTTTACAAGAGGGGATTTTTAATAATTTTAGGTTTAGGGTAGAGTAATATGGTGTCGTGTTTATTGATGTGTACCTAATATATCATGTAACTATCTTTTAATATTGATGTAATGTAGGTGGTTGGAATAATAAATCTGACGTTCAAAAATAGCAAAATCCAGATATATGGCTATAATAGAGGGTTATATATACAAGAATTACGGTGGTTAATATATTAAAGGCTTAAATGAACGAGGGATAAGATGGAAGGTACTTTAATTATTTGTGTTGATTCGATTCTGAGATTTCGATCAGATTACGATACGACAATCGCTGTACCGATGTTATCAGTTCAGGAACAGCTAGGGAAAAATGATCCGTTCTTTTTCCTGAAATATTTCAGAAATAAAGTCATAATAGAGAAAGGAGTGACAATATCGAATATATTTCTCGCGATAGAACCGTGGCAGGCTATGCTGAGCACGTGGTTGGAAATTGATATTGCTGCTTATATTGCAGAGATTAGAAAGCCTTCGCAAGAAGAACCAATATTTGATTGGATCAGTATTCAGAGAATCACATCGGTTCATCGGGTATATCAGCGAAAAGATATGAAAGATAATGAAAAACTGTCTGAATATTTTAATCGTGAACATACGCCGACAAAATATTTTAATATTGAATCAGTTTGTATGGCATCGGGTTATAGAAGGGGAGATAAAGAGCATTACAGTATCAGTGAATATATCCATGAGATTAAAAATATTCCAGTCATTGCCAGTGACAGACAAATATTGATTGGTTATGATGATAATAATACGGATATTTTGAATGATAAATGTTTTGGTATATATGATAATAGAAATATCAAATATATACAGGGAACAACCTCGTTCGCGTTTTATGAATTGATGGAAGCTATTTTTAATGATGGCTTATTCTACAATTCACCGCAAACAGCTTGTCATAGCTTAGAGATGATAAAAGAGATGCTAGAAATCATAGATCGCGGAAGTATGAATCACGAAAAGGATAATAAAGAGTATATTAATCAACAAGAAAGTAATAGTGGAAATATTAATGGAGGTAATGATGATAGAGAATTAAATGTTGAATTTTATGATGGTGCTTTTGATCCACTGATAGAGCATATAGAAACAGAGAGGGAGTATTGGAATTATATAAAGTTATTATGTCATTCTCATGGTCATTTGCCGGTAAGAATTGGCATGATTAATGAGGCTAAAGCTCCTGAATATCGCTTCTATAACAATATTATAGATGATGAAAGTTAGCTTTTATGGATGAGCTATATTTCACCATCAAGTGTTAAAGTGCCAATGGATATTATATTTTTGTATCTGGTCTTATTTTATTGGCTAAGTTGTTTATTTTACTTTTTATTTTAGTTTATTGGTTTTTTCATATCTGTGACCAAACGACATTGAATGATAGAAATTACGTTTTAGCATATGGAAGCAATGTTTTAGTGTTTTACTTTTTCATGTATTGTATTGGCGAAAATATGAAGTAACGTAAGTAAATCAGCGTTATCTTTTGACGGAAATTTGAAAATATTTCAATTATCATCAATCCGGTCATATAGTGTTTTAACATCGTGTTTAATAGGAAGGTAATAATGCCGAAATTAATTTATTACGTCGCTGCGACAATGGATGGTTATATTGCTGATAAAAACAATGGCTTGGATTGGTTATATGAGTTTGTGCTTGGGGATGATGCAACACCTTATGATGATTTTTATCGAGGTATTGGCGCAGTGATTATGGGAGCAAAAACATATGAATGGATAATGGCGAACTCACCGGATGATTGGCCATACAAAAATGTTTCCGCCTTCGTTCTTTCTCATAGGGCGCTGCCAACGCCTGAAGGGTTGAATATCATCATAACCAATGAAACAGTAAGAGTTATTGCTGCCAGGGCGAAGAAAATGGCTAATGGTAAAGATGTCTGGTTAGTTGGGGGAGGTAAAACCGCTGCGTATTTTGCTGAGGCTGGTGAATTACAACAAATATTCTTAACCACGATTCCGGTGTTTTTAGGCGAGGGCGTTGAGGTTCTTCCTGTGAGTGAAAAAATACATGTCACGTCTAAGACTCAACGTTTTTTACGTAGCGGTGCTATTGAAAGCTTGCTGGATGCTAATGCAATCCTACCCCGTAAATAAGATTGCTGCTGTCATGTTCATCTATCTTGTTTTCAGCTAAATAGGTTTAACACTACAGCCAGATGTATTGCCCACATTAATCGCGCCATAATCGCGTCATATTAGTGGCACGAAAGTGGCGCGATTATCTGAATTGCGCCATAATCGCGCCAGTATTCTTACTAGGAGCTGTTGTTCGTTATGAGTTCAATGACTGATATTTATGAAACCTTGTGTGTTGCATCACAACCTATGTCCGTTTCGGATTTATTGGCGGAGTATCCTTCCGTTCCTAGAAGGACTGTTCAACGTTGGTTGGGACGACTTGTTGAAGATAAGAAAGTACAGATATTGGGTGAAGGTCGAAGTCGCCGCTATGTTATCGTTATGGAGGAAACATCAGATTCGGTAGCGGATAGATCGGATAATTTCCCGAGCTATATTCCACTGTCTGAGGATAGTAAGGATATTCTTCGTTATATTGATCAACCCATCAAAGCGAGAACGCCTATCGGTTATCAGCGAGAGTTTCTGGAATTATATGAGCCGAATGTCACTTATTATCTGTCGGTTCCAATTCGTAATCAGCTTTGGCGAATTGGAGATACGAAACAAATCTCACAGCCAGCGGGAACCTATGGTAGAGCTATCTTGGATCGTTTGCTCATTGATTTATCGTGGGCTTCAAGTTATTTGGAAGGAAACACTTATAGTCGATTGGATACGGTGAAGTTGATTGAATATGGAAAAATTGCGGTAGGAAAAAACGCTATTGAAACTCAAATGATCCTAAACCATAAAGCCGCTATTGAATTACTTGTCGATGGTATTGAGGAGCTTGATTTTAATCGATATACCGTTCTCAATTTACACAGTACATTATCTGAAAATTTATTATCTAATCCTGTCTATGAAGGACGTATCCGTCAACATCAAGTTGAAATAGGAAAAAGTGTTTTCAGGCCGTTATCGGGTGAGGCCCATATCAGTGAAATTTTGGATTCGTTGCTCGGGAAAGCAGGAGCTATATCAGATCCGTTTGAGCAATCCTTTTTTATGATGGTCCATTTGCCGTATTTACAGCCTTTTGCTGATGTTAATAAGCGAACTTCCCGCTTGGCCGCTAATTTGCCGTTGGTTCGTTCAAATCTATGTCCGTTAACTTTTGTCGATGTACCGGAAGAAGCATATAGCCGTGCAATGCTTGGTATTTATGAAATGACCCGAGTTGAATTACTACGGGATCTTTATTTGTGGGCTTATGAGCGTTCAGCCCGAGAATATTTGGCTGTCACGCAGGGAATCACCGCACCAGATCCGTTAAGATTACAATATCGAAATGTGATTAAGCAGATCGTTTATCGGGTAGTTTCCACGCCAGAGATGGATTCAATTGACGTTATAGATAAATTAATTTCCGATGAATTAAGTCAATCTGAGCGTGACACGTTAAAGGCATTGGTTATTGAGGAATTACGGCGATTGCATGAGGGTGTGTTGGCAAGGTATGGCCTCCGACCTTCGCAATTTGAAAAATGGAAGGGAAAACACCGATAGTCTTTGTATTCACGTTATTGAATAGCTACATAACCCTAAAAAATTTCCGGGTTAATTACACGGTTATCTTAGAAAAGCTATTAATTAGCTCTTTCGTTACGTTATCGCATTAGGATTTAAATTTATGCGGTTAGGACTAAAAATCGATTTACGAAATAATAGTAATTGACATTGCTAAACACCCGTCAGTATTTTCATTCCACCTTGGCCTGACATCCTATACGCAGGGTTATCAGTGTAAATGAACTTTGGTAAAACAGGTACGGACCTTACATGTAATTATCTTTATTTATCAAATAGATAAATGTAGGTTGACTACCCGATTAAACTGCTCCTTGCACTACGATGTCGCTTCAATATCTGGCTTATGCTCAGAGATGGGCCAAAAATTTTTCTGTTTAGGTAATGAGTTTTTATACAGAATTATCCTAAAAAAACAGAAACTAGTATTTTTCTGATCTAAATTTTCGCATTATGTTCTAAAAATAGGTAAAACAGATGTTTAAGTAAGGATTTTAGATGGAAATGCCAATTTATTTTCAATACTGGGGTAAGGCGAAGCGAGTCTTAGAGGTTGATAGTGCAGATTATCATCTGCTTCCTTATCATTGTTTGGATGTTGCAGCGGTGGGAATGCAGTTACTCTCTTTAGAAAGATCGCTCGCCAGAGATCTTGCTAATTCTTTAGCGTTATCTACGCAGCAGCTACAAAGCATCGTCTCTTTTATATTGGCTTTGCACGATATTGGTAAATTTGCATCGGCTTTTCAAAAATTACTTCCCGGTCTGGCAACTGGTCTGCATCGACCAGATTGCCCTAGAGAGTCTGGTGGCCGTTATTTTTGTCATGATCGTATAGGGTTATATTTCTGGGAAAATATCAAAACGGAGTTGCTGAATAGACTGGTTAATATTGAAGGTGTCGAGCGAAGAGAGCAGCGAGAGATGTTTGATGCCTTAATGGTATTCATGGATTGTGTATTAGGGCATCACGGCCAGCCAATTGATAAAACAAACTATAAAGCGATTAAACGTTTTACTGAACCTCATAACCTTAATGCTGCCACACTCTTTGCACATCATTTGGTTGAATTATTTCAACCTGAGTTTCCCATTGAAAAATTGCAATCCAAAGAGTGGCGACGGCGACTGGAACAAGTAAGTTGGCAGTTTGCGGGTATTGCAATATTGGCGGATTGGATTGGTTCTGATAATCATTATTTTACGTATCAATCTGAACCTATGCCATTAGCTGATTATTGGAAACATGCTCAAGTCATGGCAAAAAAAGCGGTTATGGCTACCAATTTAGGTAAGGCACCAGCAATTAAGCCGTTTATTTCCATTCAGGAATATTACGGTTTTGCCGCAACACCATTGCAACAGTGGGCCGAATCAATATCTGTAGATAATTCTCCTCAACTGTTTATTTTGGAAGATGTCACTGGGGCAGGTAAAACAGAAGCGGCGCTTGCGCTGACACATCGTTTGATGCAGGCAAAAGCCGCTGATGGTTTTTATTTTGGTTTGCCTACGATGGCCTCTTCTAATGCAATGTTTAGCCGCATTGCTAAACATTACCAGCAAATGCTATCGATAGAGGATGACAGTAAACCAAATATCGTTTTAGCTCATGGTATGCGGGAGATGAATAGTCAATGTCGTGAACCCGTTTTGGCATTAGGTCATTCAGATAGAAACTATGGTAAAACAGATATCCCCTCTTCAGCGCAATGCAATCAATGGTTAGCTGATCCACGTAAGCAAGCGCTGTTAGCGCCTGTTGGCATTGGCGCGATTGATCAGGCTTTATTAGCGGTATTACCAAGGCGTTATCAGTCACTGAGATTATTTGGGCTTAATCGTAAAGTACTCATCGTTGATGAAGTCCATGCTGCTGATGAATTTATGTTTAATTTATTGGAAAATTTATTAGCACTGCATCTTTATCAGGGTGGTTCAGCTATTTTGTTGACAGCAACGTTGACCTTTAAACAGCGTCAACGTTTAACGGATATTTGGCTGAATGCTGGTGGACTAAGTTCTCAATTATTGCAAAAAACGGATTTTCCTCTAGCAACAAAAATAAGTTTAAATGCCATATCGCCCGTTATTGAACAACCGTTATCAAGCCGAAAAGATGTTAGCCGGGAAGTTAAAGTTGATTTCTTAAATAGCTTTAGTAGTTGTGTTGAAAAGGTATTAGCCGCCATTGTACAAGGGCAATGTGTCGTTTGGATACGAAATACCGTTGATGATGCTATTGAAGCTTATCAAACATTGCGAAGTTTGCTTACTGAACCTGAGCGCTGTCTGTTATTTCATAGCCAGTTTATCTTGCAGCATCGAAAAGAGATTGAAAATCATGTCATGACTATTTTTGGTAAAGATAGTCATGGTGAAATGCGGCGGGGCAAAGCATTAATCGCCACGCAAATATTTCAGGAGAGTTTAGACACTGATGCCGATGTCATGATTTCAGATATTTGTCCTATTGATGATCTCATTCAGCGAACCGGGCGTTTGCATCGTCACACTCGTGATAGCGATGGTATTTATCGCTGGGGTATTAAAGATTCACGCCCTGCGCCAATATTGTTTGTTCACGCGCCTGAATGGCGGGAACAACCTAGCTCAGATTGGCTAAGTTATAATTTTCGCAACACGCAATGTGTTTATCGCTCGCCTGTACGTCTGTGGTTAAGCATGCGTGTGTTGAGAAAATTGGGGGCTATACGTATGCCTGCGGAAACTCGCCAATTGATTGAAGCGGTTTATGGTCATGCTTATGAGCAAGCGCCGGAAGTGTTAAAACACCAATGGAATGAATTCATTGACGAAGAACGAAGTCAGACAGCTAAAGCTAAATCTTTTTGGTTACAGTGGCAATTATATGGTTATTGTGATCGCAGTGCTGCTCATTGGTATGAAGATGATTCCGATATTAATGCTCGCCACAGTGATATTGAAACTGTTGAGGTGTTATTACTGAAAAGAAGTGGTTCAAGGCAACTGGTGCCTTGGGTAAATGCAGGCGAATTTTCAGTGTCACTGAGTACGATTAAATTATCCAGAAATAAGTATGCGGATAAATTAACGCCAATTCCGACAGAGTTAATACCCGCTCTTAATGCCTTGCAACAGAGATATTATCAAATTAAATATTTGCAACCTTGGTTGCCAGCACAAGATCCGAATTTTACTTATTCTTCAACAATAGGCTTTTGTGAAAGATAAAAGCAGGAGGTGTTATGAACTTAGTTCAGGACCCGTGGTTGCCCTTTCGATTACGTGATGGCAGTGAAAAAGTGCTGCCTATTAATGCGATATGTGATCATGATGTTATGGACTTTGCTTTACCGCGAGCTGATTTTCAAGGTGCAGCCTGCCAATTTGCCATTGGTTTATTACAAACCGTTTTTGCGCCGGAAGATAAATATCAATGGCATGCTCTATATGAAACATCACCTGATAAAAAGATATTGCAGCAAGCTTTTAATAAAGTGACACATGCCTTCAATGTTACCGGTACAGGGCCGCTTTTTATGCAGGATTTTGATCTGCTGCAAACAGCAAAATTAACCACTGTAGCTGGATTATTAATTGAAGCGCCGGGAGCGAATGGTTTAAAACTTAATACGGATCATTTTGTTAAACGTGGCATCGGAGATGTGATGTCTCTTGAAATGGCGGTTTTGGCGCTGTTTACCTTACAAATTAATGCACCGTCAGGAGGAGTGGGACATCGGGTAGGATTACGAGGCGGGGGGCCGTTAACCACATTAATGGTGCCGCAACAAACGGATACAACATTATGGCAAAAACTGTGGTTAAACGTCATTAATCGAAGCGAATGGCATTATTCAGAGCCAGATTTAACCAGTGCTGAGATTTTCCCTTGGTTAGCGCCAACAAAAGTGAGTGTTAATGAAGGAACCGAAATTTATGCTGAGGATGTGCATCCCTTACATATGTATTGGGCAATGCCGAGACGTATACGTCTTGTGGTGGAAAAGGGGGAAAATATTTGCAAAATTTCAGGTAAATATTCTGCGTTCACCGTCTCTGAATATCGGACACAAAACTATGGCGGCAATTATTTCGGTAATTGGGCGCATCCGTTAACGCCCTATAAATGGGATCTTAAAGAACCAACACAACATTTATCTATTAAAGGCCAACCTGGAGGGGTGACGTATAAAATTTGGGATGCTTTAGTCTTTACCAGCCATGAGAGAGGGCAGCGTTGTGCGCCAGTCGTGAGCCATTTTTACTCTTTATGTTGTCATTTTGCTGAACTGCGAAAGGCAATGCCTCGTCTATGGGTGTTTGGCTACGATATGGATAATATGAAAGCACGTTGCTGGTATTCTGTCACTGTGCCGTTGTTTTTTGTCTTACCTGAACAACAGGAAAAAATTCTATATCAAGTCAAAGAGCTGCAAAAACTGGCAGCCAGTATGATTTGGCTATGCCGGAATCAAATAAAAGCGGCTTGGTTTGAAAAGCCCGCGGATGTGAAAGGCGATGTTTCCTTTATTGATTTGGTTTTTTGGCAACAAAGTGAATCCCTGTTTTTTTCCGTGGTGCATCAACTTATCAATAATAGACATTCTGATGCGCCTTTTCTGACACCAGAGCAGGCTAAACATTGGCTTAATACCTTGCGTCGTCTCTGTAGAGATTTATTCGATGAATATGTCGCTTTATCTGAATTGGGTAATGAGCGTTCAATGGCAAAACGTATGAGAGCGCGTCAACAGTTAATTATCGGGCTATATGGACAAAAATCTTTAAAAGAGATCAACACATTTATGACTAATCACCATATTCACTCTGGTCAAGAGGAAATGTAATGGACAGCAAGAGCGAAATCATATTATTTCGTTGGTGGCAAAGTATGTTTATGTCACCGAAGCAGTTAAAAGAGAAAGGTATTATTCCAGCGCCTTCTACTTATAAAGCCCAGTTAAAGCGCTGTGAAAATGTTGAGATGGCCATGTTAACCGAAGGTTTTCGGGATTTATGGTTCAGTTTACCTGACGAAATTAGCTTATCAGATAGTCCGGCAAAATTAGAATATTGGGCTACGATGGCGGCAACATTAGTTTATGTTAAAAGCAACAGTGATATTACATTGGCAGTAGCGGCGGGTAAGAAAGGAGGTGGAAATAAATCGGTTGTCAGTGAATTAAGATTTTCACAATTACAAAATGCTAAAACACCGAACGAATTGCTACGTCGATTACGTCAGGTTTTACAGAGAGTCAAAGGTAATATTTCTGTTTTGGCTCTAGCACGGGATATTGAGGAGTGGTTCGCTGAATATGGGCAATTACGGCCATGTAAGGCGGATAAGCGTATCAAGGTGAAGTGGGTTATGGATTATTACCGTGCAGCTAGTGGTAAATCGGTTGATTTATCGAATTTTCATTAATTGAGTTTAGGATGATTATTATGAGTCAGTTTATTCAATTACACTTATTAACTTCCTATGCGCCATCTAACCTTAATCGTGATGATTTAGGCCGGCCTAAAACAGCGAGAATGGGCGGTTTTGAACGTTTACGCGTGAGTTCTCAAAGTTTAAAACGCCACTGGCGTACTTCTGAATTATTTGAACAGGTGCTATCAGAGAATATTGGTATTCGCACCAAACGATTTGGTATCAAGATATTTGACGCTTTGGTCAATGCTGGAGTGACAGAAAAATCCGCTAAAGCATTGGCTACAACGATTGCCGGTGTTTTTGGAAAAATGAAAAAAGATGCTTTAGAAATTGAACAGTTGGCACATATCAGCCCGGCAGAGCAACGATCTGTCATGTCGTTGATTAAAGTGCTGGTGGAAGAAAACCGGGGGCCAACAGCCGAAGAGCTTAATTTATTAAAGACTAAGCAAATTGCGGTGGATATTGCTTTGTTTGGTCGGATGTTAGCTTCAAGTCCTGCATTTAACGTCGAGGCCGCCTGTCAGGTCGCTCATGCTATTAGTGTGCATAGTGTGGTTATTGAAGATGATTATTTTACGGCGGTGGATGATTTAAATGATGGTAAGGAAGACACCGGGTCGGCTCATATAGGGGAATTGGGTTTTGCCGCGGCGCTGTTCTACAGTTATATCTGCATTAATAAAACGCAATTAATAAAAAATTTGGATGGCGATGAAACCCTTGCTAATAAAGCAATTAAAGCGTTAACAGAAGCCGCTGTGAAAGTATCGCCTACGGGTAAACAAAATAGTTTTGCTTCTCGCGCTTATGCCAGTTTTGCTCTCGCTGAGAAAGGCGAACAACAACCTCGTTCTTTATCTGTTGCATTTTTAAAACCTATTAATGACAACGATCAGGGACCATCGGCAATTAATGCATTGGAAAGCCAAATGTACAATATTGATCAGGTTTACGGTACTTGTGCCGATGCCCGCTATAAATTCAACACATTCACGGGGGAAGGAACTTTGACCGAGCTGCTTGAATTTGTTGTGCAGTAATGGGGGCGGAATGAAAGCATATTTAGTCTTCCGATTATATGGCCCGATGGCAAGTTGGGGCCAACCTGCTGTTGGGGGGGAGAGGCCAACGGAATTGTATCCGGGCCGCTCTGCGATTTTGGGGTTATTAGGAGCTGCGTTAGGTATTCGACGAGATGATGAGTCTGAATTAGAAAGATTACAAAAAAGTGTGTTAGTTGCAATTAAGCAGACCGTTCCTGGCTCTTTAATGCGTGATTATCATACGACGCAAGTGCCGACGCACAGTAAGAGTGTGGTTCATCATAACCGTAAAAGTGAATTAAAGTCAGATAAACTGAATACCATTCTGTCTAATCGTGATTATCGTTGTGACGGTATTTGGATCGTTGCTATTACATTAACTGAACACACTGGTTTTACGCTTGAACAATTACGGGATGCTTTACTTAAACCCGTATTTATCTTGCATCTTGGACGTAAATCTTGCCCGCTTGCTTTACCTCTCTGCCCTAAACTCATTACGTCATCAGCATTAAAAACAGCGTTGGATATCCCTTTTCCACCGCTGATGCATTCTGATAGAGAGGATAAATTATGGCTAGGAGCAAATGGTATTGTGACTTATTTTTGGGAGGGAAATAAAGATGAAATGATCTCTTCAAATATCTTAATCAGCCATCCTTGGGATGAGCCGATTAACCGGGCGCGTTGGCAATTCCGGCAACGTACTATGTATCAACTTTCTGTCGAGGAGGGTGTTGATGTATTTGTCTAAAATTGTGCTTCGGCAATCGAGTCAAACAGCAAATATATTAGCAAAACTGGGTGCGAATGGCGTTTATACTTCTCATCAATTGTTATGGAAATTGTTTTCAACAGACGAAAAACGTCAATTTCTATTTCGGGAAGAACTTGGAATAATGGGATTACCCGTATTCTATGTTTTATCTAAAACATCACCTCAAACTCAGTCACCATTGTTTGAGGTGGAAACGAAAGCATTTTATCCTCAATTGAAGGCGGGGCAACGTTTAGCTTTCAAATTACGCGTTAATCCAACAATCTGTATTACCAATCCTTCTGGAAAACGTCAGCGTCATGATGTCTTGATGCATGCTAAGTTTTTGGCAAGGCAGCAAGGTGAAACGGATCAGGGGAAAATAAAAGCCAGGATGGATGATGCTGCCCGTAATTGGCTGTTGAATAGTCGTCGTATGCAGCAGTGGGGCATTCAGTTTGACGATTTACTGGATGTTGAAGGTTATACCCAGCATCGAAGTGTAAAAAGGCAGGGGCAAAAAATACAATTTTCCAGTATTGATTTCCAAGGGATTCTGACGGTGACCGACGATGAGCTATATTTGTCACAGTATGCAAAAGGCTTTGGTCGTGCTAAAGCGATGGGATGCGGATTGATGTTAATCAGAGCAGTGTAATGGAAATTTATTTTTGTCGGAGCTAGAAATGCAATATTCTTTGTCGTATTGGGATATTGATGTTAAAGGTGGCACATTCGCAGTTGTTAAGTGTTTGTGTTACATTTCAAAAGCATGGTAAAAAGTGATATTGCTAATTAATATCATTCTGTGGAGTAGGGCGTAGTCACTACTTACGGAAATATGGATAAAACAATTACCGTGTTCCTCACGTCTGTGGGGATGAACCTGAATTTTGGTATACATTTTAACCAGAAAGAATATGTTCCCTGTGTTTAATGGGACCGCTATAATTAGTGATAGGATATCGTGTTAGTGGGCGTTCCTGACTGTTACTGGGGTGAACCAAACTCGATATATCTCGTCAAAGAGAGAATTTAAGTGTTCCCTGCATTTGTGGGGATAAACCGCGGCATGAGTGATGCTTTACTATGTTCGCTAAATGTTCCCTGTACTGACGGGGATGGACCTAGCAGTGCTCCAAATAGCTGTAAAGCCAAAAATGTGTTCCCTGTATGGTATTAACGGGGATGAACCGTGTGAAAATGACGCTGATAATCGGCTTTCCTGATGCTCCTTGCCTCAATGGGGATAAACCGGACAGTAACAGTGATATAGTCGGTAGTAGGCGGTGTTCCTTGTGTCTATACGGGGGTGAACCGAACTGATACTGTTGTGTTTTGGGGTTGGAAGCGTGTTCCCTGTTATTGACGGGGATAAACCGAACAGCTAGCGTTTTAGCTGGCAAGAGATAGACTTGTTCCCTGTTTCTACGGGGGTAAACCGCTAAATACAGAACTATCACCATTTGTTACGACTTGTTCCCCGTAATTTACGGGGATCAACCGTCATCCGGAAAGGTAGCAGGCATAAAGGGCCAGCGTTCCTTGAATTGATGGGGATAAACCGGATTCAGGTTTTATGATGATAGTTGAAGTAGAAATGCTCCCCGTTTTTACGGGGACATGATGATGGTGTTACTGATTACGTTATTGATTGTGCTGTTGATTGTATTGCTGTTTCTCTCTCAGCTTTCAATAAACCTTTGGGACGGGGAGTTATGCCAAAGAAATTAGTTCCAGAAAAGCACATTTTGTGGGACTAATTTTCACCTATGCATAGAGCGGTATAATTTCAATCGACGAACACATATCAAGAGATTGGCAAGAAGGACAATTTGTTATTCACACCCAATAGAAATCCATGGAAAACTCATTGGTGCATATATTGAAAAGCATCACGGAATTTACCCAATATATAATTTTGGGGGTTTCCCCCCAAAAAATTATATAATAAATCTAAAAACAACGTTTGTAAAATAACCAACAAAATGTATTGGTACCATTAAACTAATACTTCTACTGCATTTATTTGGCTTAGAAAATTATTCGGACTTGCGCTTAAACCATAAGCACCAGATTGAAAAATTACCACTAAATCCCCCGGAATTGCTACTGGCATATCTCCTTGATGAACAAGAATATCTAGTGGAGTACAGAGTGGACCAACTATATTTACTATTTCACGTTTCTTTCCTTTAATTTTGTTACCAATGATTACAGGATAGTTTCTTCTTATTAGTTGCCCCAGATTTCCTGATGCAGATAGGTGGTGATTCATTCCACCATCTGTAACTAAAAAAACCATATCGTGGGAGATCTTACGTTCAACAATTTTAGTCACATAAATTCCAGATGAAGCAACTAAATAACGACCTAACTCCAAAATAATTTCCGTTTCAGGTAGGAATTTTTTTGCACGTTCTACCAGTTTGTGCATCGCATTGCCAACTTCAGCAATATTTAGTTCAGTGTCTCCCTGAAAGTAAGGGACTCCAAAACCACCTCCTAGATTAAAACGACGTATTGGAGATGGAACAAGACGTGATAATTCAATTACTAAATCAAGAGCCTTATTTTGAGCTTCAATCAAATGCTCTGCACGTAAATTTTGTGAGCCAGGGTAAATTTGAAATCCTTCAAAAACCAGGGAATTTGGACAATCACGTATAAACATCAGTGCATCAGGTACATAAACTACATCCATACCAAATTGGCGTGGTCCACCTCCCATCTTCATGCCAGAGGAGTTAAGATTATAATCAGGGTTTATACGTAAAGAAATACGTGCACACAAACCAAGTTTTTCAGACAATATTTGAATTCGCCGTAACTCATTTAACGACTCGACATTTAACAATACCTGTGCGGAAATTGCTCTTTTTAATTCTGCATCTGTTTTACCCGGCCCTGCAAAACTAATATCTTCAGGAGAAATCCCTGTATTTAGCGCCAATGCCATTTCATTCGCAGATGCAACATCAAACCCTTCAACTTTTTGGGATAAGTGGTGAATAAGTGGTACAAAAGGGTTTGCTTTAATTGCATAATGAATACTAATTTTTTCAGGTAAATATTTACGTAATAGACGTACTTGCTGATCAATATGTTTTCTAGAATAGGCAAAAAAAGGAGTCTGTCCTATTTGAGTTTCCAGTCTGGTTAATGGTATTCCTCCTATTTCCAGACAATCGTCTTTAATGGAAAATGTTTCTGCGATTTTCATCGATAAACTTTTCTGTGTCATTCCATTTTCTATATTCATAATTTACCTTACATTAGAAAAAGATAGCGTTAGTATATGTAATCCATCAACAGAATTATAAAATTCTTATAAATAGAGTTAATTTCTGGTATTTTTAAAATCATACCCCACCATTTATTTACATAGAAATAAGAATACATATATTTGATTAAAAAAAAGATATATCCATATATAGTTAACTATAGCCTACAGCTTTTACATCCAGAAGTAGTTAATCACGAATAAAGCAATAAAGATGCACCAAATAGACCACCTACTCCGGCAGAAATCAGCAAAATTTTATCTCCTGAATGTAATGTTCCACTATTTTTCAGTGTATGTAAATTAATAAGCATATCGGCACCAAAACAATGTGCTATTTCACTAATGTTTTTAAGAAATATCTTCTCTATAGGAATATTCATAAACTTTGCTGCTCGACGCCATATCAAAATATTCACATTATGTGGAATGATATACGATATTTCATCTATCGTCATATCCGACTGCTGTAATACATCTTGAATCACAGATTGTAATCTGAGTTGATAATTTGCTGTGAAATCTCGATAAGCATCAGAATTAGTTGGTAACCAAATACCTTGAGAATATCTTGGATAAGTATGTATAGAATGTGCAAGAATGCTTGAACCTTGACCGTTCAGAGAGAGCAAGGCGGCGGCGGCGGCATCACCTATTACCGCTACATTAGGAACTACTCTAAGCTCAAAACTGTCAGCAATTTCCCCGACTACGATCAGAGCTTTACTATTAGGAAGCGCATTCTGTAAATAATATTTTGCTAAAGAGAGTGCGGAAAATATGGATACACAATTGTTGCTGCTAGTTCCTATAGCAACAGCATTAGGTAGTTGTAGACGCCGAACAAGTAATGAGGCCATATTTTGACCCCACACACTACTTATAGTCCCTGTATGAGCATAAATCAGCAGTACGACTTCTTGCTTAATGTGGGGAACTTGTTGAAACAATTCCCTGCAGGGTTTTAGCAGCATTTCTTCTTCGCTGCCTTCCTCTACCGGACAATGAGTTAATTCGTACATACGACTAAACACCCTCGCCTCATTTTGGGTTAAACCTAAGCGTTGGTATTCCATTTCAACTTTAAGCCTCTTTTGAGGTACATAGCTAGTAAGTGTATCTAATGTCATCATATGAATTATTTACTCCATTCAGCATGTAAATCGACACAATAAGCACCGGATACCGGGCTAAAACTATGAACTTTTCCTTGATAGCTCAGTCCGTTGTAGCTATTAAAAGACGTAATTAGTTCATTACACTCATCTGGTAAGCAAGGATCCAACAATGCCATACGATCCAAAAAGTCTAGTTGCTGCACATCTATCACTCTCGCTCCAGGCTCTTCTTCCAGCAATATTCCCCAACTATCCCATATCAATGGTTCATACCCAGCCAGTGAAGCCAAGTCTAAAAAGAATAAATTACGTACTGTCCACTGCCCATATCCGTCATCAAATCGATATCCACTGAAAATACGTTCATCCATTGTTCCCTGTCGGATATGCCTCCATATTTCTGCTCCACTAAAGAATAAATGTTGAGGAAAATCTGATGGATTAACATTTAATAATGGCTTAGGAAGAACATTTAATCGACTTTCGGCATATAACCATCTAGTACCGTTCCAATATTCTACTAAAGTATGATCATGCATCGGACATTTATCTATATACTGATAATGAGCAAATCCATAACGGACTCTTGCTGGAATATTTTTATGTCGCATAAAGGAGCATAATAAAACAGAAAAATCCCTACAAGTAGATAATAGACGTTTTTCTGGAGGTCGAGGTTTTAAAAATTCTGAATCATCAAGTAACAAAAGTTTTTTTAGTATCAGTGAAACACAGCGGCTGTCTATTTCTATATTACGTGTAGAAATGATGTTGGGATTAAGCTTGTCTTTGTCTGTCTGGTAGTGAATTAATAAATTCTGAACGATAGAAATTAACTCTTCCACATCATTAGGTAAATCATCAAGCTGAGATGAATATGCTGCTGATGATGTCACCTCAGTATGCTGTCGATAGTGATTAACAGGATTAAACATGAATAGGCTCCATTGGCAAAGATATAATATCCTTTGTGTTAAAAGAGGTTATAAAAGCTGAAATATAGTTCATTATTTTATAGTGTAATTCTTTTCTTGGTACATAATCACCACCACTAACGACTGAATTTAATGCTTTTAATAAAGGAGAGAATTCATAAATAAAAGCGTAGTGACCAGCTCCAAATAGGATATGATGTTCAACATGAGGTAAGTGCGTTGCGTAATCAGATGGTGATCCAAGCAACTTCATAGTATCTCTTTCACCGGATAAAATTAAAGTAGGTAAAAGCATTTCATTTAGGGTACTAGCAAGAAACAAATTTGATAAAGCTGGGGCCAGTAAGATTACAGCACAAATACCCTTAACTAAACATTGCTCAACTTCAAAACATGATAGTTCATTTAGTACTGGTGAAAACTCTGGCTCCAGTTCAAAACAGGGCTGACAACCGCACATCACTAATGCATCATACGCTCCAGCGGAATGGCCCATCACTAATGGGTGCGAAAAATTTATTCTCTCACTTAAAGCTTCTAAGAGTAGTGCATCATATGCGTATACTAAACGTCGAGGCCTGGTTGTCAAATTCATCCAACTATACCTGGCATCCTGAATATCTTGATGATCCACTGCTAACACAGCAAAACCTTGTGTTGATAAAAACTCGGCAAGGTATGATTGATCAAAACGTGAACCACCGGACCCATGAGAAATTATTATTAATGGCCAGTTTGTACCCATAGGGATCGCATTTTCTTCCGATTTTGCATGTAATATATTTCGGTATCGCTTTACGATACCACTCTCAGCATATGCAGGATACCAAAGAGTAGCGGAAATAGTCCCTAATGAAGATGGCCAATTGTAATGTATTACTCCACTACCAATGATGTGAAATATATCATTAATTCCGTTTGGCATTTAAATAAACCTCCAATTTATTACCATTGCTTAGTAAAGTGACCAAATTTCATTCAAGAAAATAATTTTCTATTAATGTTTTTTTACCAAATTTATACAATTTCTTTCTTATTAAATCATAGACTCTATTCATTTTATTTATATTTCCTGCGCTATAGCGAAAATTTAATTCCATCAAGAAATGTTTTTACTTTTGTCTATACCTTTTCAGAGTGAAGATGCAGGTTTTTAATCTCATAATTATATTATTTAAAATAAATAATTTACATATCAAACCTGCATCTTAAAGTATGTAATTAATGGATGCTGATTTTTTTATTAAATTTTTATTCCATAAGTTAAGTACTAGACCGTTAAGAAGATACTCTGCCTTCAGAAAGCTTTTTCTTTAGTTGTTTATAGTCTGTTTTTCCATTACGATTTTTGGGAATAGCCCCTATCACCAATCTTGTTGGCCACATACTTTTGGGCATAAATTGCTGGCATATTTTACGCAGCTCTAGATTAGATTTTTCATGCCAAGAAATAAAAAATACTAATCCTTCAACACAGTTCCCTTCTATAATTGGCCAGCCAATAACAGCGATATCATCCACCCCTATTGCTTTACTCAACATTGACTCGATTTCCAAACGCTCCAAACGTTGGCCATTGACTTTCAGTTGATCATCACAACGTCCTAAAAAATGGAATATCCCATCACTGTCACGCTTAACCCAGTCTCCAGTACGATACCAATAACAACTACCATCGTATTCGAAGTTATTAGCCTGTATAGAATTACTTGATAAGTAACCACTAACCACTTGCTCACCGCCGATCCATAATTCACCTTCTTCTATATCTTTCTCGTTTTGACGTGGGCGTCCAATCTTTAATTTTGTGCCGGGATAAGGAGCCCCGATTGGAACAATCAATTCATTAGTTACTGTTGGCTCAGAGCTCCAGCGATAACCACAAACTGCAACTGTTGCTTCCGTTGGCCCATAAATGTTATCAATATGTGATGCAGGTGCAGCCAGATGCCAACTTTCAGCCATGCTCTGTAGTAAAGGTTCTCCACAAAATAGCGATTGGCGTAAGTGAGGAAAAGAACCTGGTTCCAATTGCCGTGAGCGTTGAAAGTATAGAATAATAGAAGGCACTGATGCCCAAAATGTCAGATGTTTATCTCGAACAAACCCTCTAAGCATTAAACTGTTTTTGGCATCAAAAACATGAGTCGATGCTCCAATAGTCCAAGGAACAAATAGATCGTGGACGGAAACATCAAAGCTCAGAGGACAAATTTGAGAAAAACGATCAGCGCAGGTTGGTTGATACAGCGCTATGGTATTGGATACATAGCGTGTAACATTAGTATGTGCAACCTCAACCCCTTTAGGATTACCTGTACTACCTGATGTAAACATCAAATATGCATCAGGATTATCCGTTTTCATTTGTGCAGCAGGAATCCTAGCTAAATCAGCATGTGCGAGAAAATAGTGTTTTGGATAATCATTACACCAATTCGGACGTTGTTTACTATCTGACAAAATTATTACTAACGGTTTATCTATGTGTTTCAATAAATCGTGCAATAACTTTTGCTCCTCAGTGCAAGTCACTAATAAATCAAAATCAGTAATTTTAGATAATAAACTCAGACCTTCAGGAGTCTCGTCTTCGTTTAATGGCAAATAAGTCTTACCGTAACATAATGAAGCTACAACACCTGCTAAGATTCCTACATTTCTTCTTCCAAGCAAAGCACAATATTTTCCTTGTGAAAGAGAGAATCCTCGGGCCAGAAGGGATGCTAACTCATGTAGCTCACGGTAACTATATACATCATTATTAATAGATAACGCTTGGTAATCTGCATATTTCAGTGCGCTATCATGCAGCCATTCACCTAAGTGTTCAAAAACTCTCATGATTCAATGTCCTCTTTAACTAATTGAAAAATAGCAGCACCGAATACTGCCCCTAATCCTACAGTGGCAACCATTACATAATCTCCTAATCGCAGTGTATCTCTAGCAAAACTCCAGTTGATAAAGATATCTGCCCCAAAACAGTGACCTAATTCAGGTAATTTATCCAAATAAACTTTGTCCAGAGGTAACGCGATTTTTTGGGTTACATCACGCCATGAAATCAAGTTCACATTATGGGGAAAAACCCAACGTATATGTTCCCAAGACAAATTAGATTGTTTTAAACAGCGCTCCATTACATTAGCCAAGCGTCCAGCATAGCTGGTTTCAAATTGCACTTGCTCTTCTGCGGTTTGCCAAGAACCCTTAGAATGTTGTCCGTAGTAATCAATCTCTAAGGCTTTCATTTTGGCCCCATCACCTCCCAGACTAATTATGCAAGCTGTAGCAGCATCGCCACACAACGTAGTATTGGGAATTTGTTGTAGAATACCGCTAAAAGTTAGGTCAGCTGTCAGCAATAATGCATAACCTTGACCACCGTTTCCAATTAGATGATTTTGAATTACCTGCAATCCATTGAGATTAGAAGCACAGTTATTCGAATGAATGGAGAAGCAAGTTGCATTACGCAGTCCCAATCGTCGGTTCAGCCTCGACAACAAATTATTTGGATAAGTCCAAGTTTCTGGAGCAGTATGCGCATGAATAAGTAAAGTAATAGATTCTATTGCTATACCATTACGTGTCAGCGCATCTTGAGCTGCACGATACATCATCTCTTCCAGAGATATATTACTGATAACTATGCGATTTAATCCATAAAAACGCTGATATATCTTGATTGCATCTTCAGATAATTGAGGCTCAATAGGAACTCGCTCCAATCCAATTTTCTGTTCTGGCAAATAAACACCAATGTCATTGATTATTAGACTCACGATGTGGCTCCATTCGTTTTTTTGTGTACAAAGATATAAAGCGAAGGCAGCAGGAAAAGGGTGAGACATGAACCTACTAACATTCCCATGATAATCACTAGACCCAGTTCAAAACGGGATTCTGCCGCTGGACCGCTGGCAAATAAAAGAGGTAAGGCTCCCAATATCATGGTCAGCGTAGTTAGAACAATTGCACGTAAGCGAGACGCAGATGCTCGCACTGTTGCGTAGTAAATACTAATACCACCTTTCTTGTGCAAGTTATCAGTAGCTTGCACCATTAAAATTCCTTGTTTACTGATCAACCCAACTAAAGTTAGCATGCCAACTTGTGTAAACATATCAAGCGGTACATCAAACCAAAATAACGCTAGTAATGCACCTAGTACTGAAAAAGGAATGCTGCCCAGTAAAACAATGAGTGGCCCCAGATAATTAGTAAGTTGTAATGCTAATAGACAATAAATACCTACTAATGCTATAGCAAAAGTTACTAGTAAACGTTGTCCTTCTTCTTTGCTTTGTCGTGTTTCTCCTGATAGGTCGTATGACACTCCTTGTGACTTGAGATTGTGGAGTAGTTGAAGAGCAAACTCTGTTGCTTCTGATTGCCCTACTCCCGGGGCTAACACACCTTGTAGTGTCACAGCAGCCTGTTTTTGGAACGTATTTAGAGATTCAGGACCTACTTCAGGATTCTGAGTCACCAGACTTCCTAGTCTGATAAGATTGCCATCTAAACTTCGCACTTGTAGATCTAATAGTGATTGTATCGCAGCTCGTTCAGTTTTTTTCAAGGCCATGATGACGTTATAGGTCCGTCCTTCATAAATGAAAGGTTGTAGTTTAGTATTGGCGTATGCCAAATTCATACTATAACCAACATCTGAAGCGGAAATTCCTACTTTCGCCAGTTGTTCACGATCTAGTCGTATGTGAATCTGCGGAGTATCATATTTCAAATCTTTTTTCAAAAATAGAAACATACCACTAGCACGCATTTCACGTAGCATTAAATCACTAAGCGCATCTAGATTAGCGTAATCTTTATCTTCATGTTTGAGCACAAATTGGAAAGGTAATCCTCCGACACCTGGCAAGGAAGAAGGCAAGATTACTACCGACTGTAGAGCTGGGATTTTAGTTAAAATATTTTGCAGTTCAGGTTGTAATTGTATTGTTGAACGTTGACGTTCGGACCAATTAATTAATCGAACAAATGAAAGCAGCTGATTGTCTTTTGGTACTCCTATGACGTAGTTAAAATTAGCTATTTCTGGCAAGGTACTATAAATATTCTCTAATGTGGGTGTGTGTTGCTCAATATAGTCTGTTCCAATGACACTTGGGCCTTCTGCAATTACCATTAGGCTACCTTGATCTTCTTTGGGAGCTAGCGCGTGAGGTAATATAATGAACAGAATGGTTACACCGGCTAACGTAGTTCCCCATAGCCATAGTGGGAAATTTCCAGTTTTCATTATTCGAATTAAAACGCGTTCATAACTACGACGGAAGCTAGCAAACATCTTTTCCACTCGTCTCACCATTAGTGAATGTTGATGATTTGTCGATAGCATACGTGCGCACATGACAGGAGTTAGGCTAAGTGCTAATATCCCAGAGATGATTACAGCTCCAGCAAGAGTCACTGCAAATTCAGAAAATAACTTGCCTACAATTCCACCAATAAATGCTAATGGCAAATATACGATTGCTAGAGTTAAGGTCATGGTTATTAGAGATATAGCAATTTCATTCCCTCCTTTTAATGCAGCTTGATAAGGAGTGTCTCCCATGCGTATTCGATGCAGAGCTATGTCTAACACAATTATGGCATCGTCAACTACCAGCCCTGTCGCTAGAACCATTGCTAGTAAGGTCAGTGTATTAATTGAAAAACCACACAAATAAATCACTAAGCACACACCCACCAAAGAGAGTGGAATGGCAATAACTGGGATCGCAACAGCTCGTAATGTTCCAGCTCCCAAAAATATTACTAGGGTAACAGCGCAGCAAGTGAGTAAAATAGTGATGAAAACTTCATGCACCGCACCGCCAATATATTCACTGCTATCGATAAGCACGTTAGCCTGTAAATCATAAGGGAAACTGGATTTCAATTCCTCTATGGTTCTATATATATCATCAGCAGCTAATAAGGGATTACTACCTCGTTGCCAGTTGATCAATACTATGGTGGCAGGCTTGCCGTTAAAAATAGATTTAATTTCCGGCTGGCTGCCTCCTAATTCTATGTCAGCTACATCCTTTAGGCGAACCGGAGATATATTTGTTGCAGTCATAATAGATAAATTAGCAAAATCACTTATTGTTGAAAGTCCTGTTTCTGGCACAAGTTGAAAACGTAATTTACTATCATGTAAAGCGCCTCCATTTGCTTGAGCATTCTCCAATTTTAAACTTTTACTGATATCTATTGCGGTTACACCGTGGCGTTCCATACGTTCTGGATCTAACCAAATTCTCATTGCATATTCACTACCCAGTATTTCTACATTCCCCACTCCTTTTAAAGATTCTAAGCGTGGTTTAACAACTCGGTGCAAAAAGTCCGATACCTGTGCAGCTTGCATTGTTTCACTAGTAAATGATAATGCGAAATCAGGAATTCGTTCTGCTTCTTGGCGGGAGATTTGCGGTGGATCCATATCATCTGGAAAATGAGATATGGTATTGACTCGTTCCATGATATTAGTCAATACTTTTTGAGTATCACTACCAATTGCCAAATGCAATACTACCTTGCTGCGCCCAGTTTCTGAAGTGCTGGTGACGTAGTTAATATCATCAATTCCAGATACTGACGATAATACTTCTGACGTAACACGCCCATCCATTAGATCTGCCGAAGCACCTGGATAAAAAGTACTGACACTAATTGCATCTGCATCTACACTTGGATAAAGGCCCACTGGTAGATATCCTAAAGAAAATAAGCCAGCAATAAACAACAAACCACTAAATGTTGTTACTATGATTGAACGACGTAAAAAAAGACCGATAATTTTCATTGGTGAGTTTCCTGACGAATAGGCGCATCTGGGTATAGACGCATTTGTCCGGCTGTCACTACTAATTCACCTTTTTCTAACCCTTTCCTTACTTGAACAACGCCTTCATTATCGTCTCCAGTAACAATAGAGCGAATCTGGACTCGATTATCTTTTACTACAAATACTGATTGCCCATAGGCACTGTAACGCACAGCAACTTTGGGTATCACTAGCGTCATCTGAGGAGCGCTCGCGGGATAAGTCACCCGAACGCTAGCACCATGACGAAAATTACCTTTTTCCAATTTAGCTCGTAACGTTAGAGTTCTGTTGATAGGATTAACTTCAGTATTGACCAGTGTAATGTTAGCTATACCAGTAAAACCAGCGACAGTATCATTTACATTAATCTGGACGCCAGGTGACAGAGTTCCAATATCAGTTTCAGGGATATTAAATTCAACATATAAATCATTTGGATCATAAAATGAAAATAACGTTTGGCCTTCCTGAATCAACTGCCCTGGCGTTAAATCATGTAAACTAGCAACTCCAGCAAATGGAGCTGTAACCATCATTTTATGCAATGTATTTTTAAATTTTTCTACTTCACTGATAGCATGAGCTAAGTTAACGTGTTCAGCTTGTTGAGCAGCCTGTGAAATTGCCTTATTCACCAGCAAATCGGCACGCTTGGTATTTTTCTGGGTCATATCTAAGTGAGCCTCTTTTTCCTTAAGCTGGAAACGCTCAACGCGATCGTCAAAATGATACAATACCCCATTGATTGGCACCTGCCCTCCGGCAGGTGCAATTTGCAAAATGGTTCCAGATATTTCAGCTCGAACAGGGAGATAGCGTATTGACTTAACTGTAGCAATAACACTTTTTCTATCTTGCCAATTCGTTGAAATGACTTGTGCTGTTTCAACCCAAACGGGTTGTGGTCCTTTTTGTGCAACAGGTATTTTGATATCTTTTTTCTCAGTATGATTAAAACTCTGAACAGCAAACAAATTGATAGAAATTCCTGCAAAAATAACTGCCACAATAGCACAAGATGCTAATATCACATGATGATGTTTCATGCGAACCGCTCCTGAACTATAGATTGGTATCTTTGACGCAGTTGATGCTTATCAAACTTTCCATTTGCGTTTTTGGGTAATTGAGGCAGTTGTATAAAAATATTTGGTATTTGGTATGATTCTAGTAAATTAGAACAAAAATTTTTCAAATCAGACTCCAATAGTTTTTCTTGTGTCTGAGTTGCCACAAAAGCAATAATATTATCTTCAGGACTTTCTTCATCAGAATGTACAATAACTGCGGCTTCTATAATAGAATTATGACCAAATAAAACTTTTTCAATTTCACTGAAAATCACCTTGCGACCACGGACTTTTGCAACTTCGTCCATACGACCAACGAAATAAAAATATCCCTCTTCATCTAACCAACCGTAGTCACCAGAATATAGACAACGATCTCCATAAATAGGATGTATACCAATTCTTTTTTCTGTTGCTTCGGAATTACGCCAATATCCTTGCATTACGGTTTCTCCGCGAATTAATAATTGTCCAATTTCGCCTACTGCACAGGGTTGATTATTATCATTTACCACCATAATTTGAGTATTTGGGATAGCAATCCCTACGCTATCTGGTTTGCGGTCTAGATCATCTGGAGGAAGATATGTACAACGTTTACATTCTGTTAGTCCATACATAGAAAATATTTTGGCTGTAGGGAATAATCTTTTAATCATTGACACATGCTGCTTACGCAAAGCCATACCTGTATTGGAGACAAGACGTATAGAACTCAAATCAAAAGAACCTTTACTAGCATAAATATCAAGTAAACTATACAGTGATGATAGCCCTGGCATAATTGTGCAACGGTACTGTTGAATATGCCTTAATACTACCGGTGGAGGTGTATTATTTGACTCAAGTACCACTGTTCCCCCAACAAAAAATGCTAAAATTATCTGATATAATCCGTAATCAAAAGCAATTGGCAATACTGCCATTATCGTATCATCATGGCGGTACTCTAAATAATTTACCAGAGACCGTGTAGCTGCCATCATATTTTGGTGACTTAACATAACTCCTTTTGGTTCACCAGTGGAACCTGAAGTATAAATAATAGAAGCCAAATCAACACTAATTGCCTGAAGTGGAATATTAGCTTCAGAAATTGGATCAGAAATAAAATCATCAAAATTAATTAAATTATTTTCAGAACATATATGTTCAACTTTATCAACAATCAAATTAATATTTGAAAAATATAAATGATCATATTTTATTAATGTTTCTGCAATCTTTGAAGAAGTGAAGAAAAAACTAGCTCCACTATTGTTTAAAATAAATTTAATTTTTTCTTCTGGTGTATCAAATGCTATGATAGATGGACAGGCCCCTAATTTTTGTGCAGCAAAAAATATAGCTATAGAGTTTATATGATTTCCTAAACAAATTACTACTTTGTCTCCTTGCTGTAGTCCATTCAGCCTCATACCTGCTGCAATAGCACATATTTTCCTCCATATATCTTTATAAGTATAATTCTGATTGTTGAAAATTAAAGCTGTTTTTTGGGGATATGCCATTTCAGCATCTCTAATAATCTCAACCAAATTATATTTCATGTAATAATCCTGACAATTAAATTAATTAAGAGTGTATATCACCGGGAGAGCATTTAATATTAAAATCACTTTTTTTATTAAAAATGCTAAAAGTGTAAAGTACAGAAATCCAATTAAAAATAGCAATAGTCAGATACAATCGCGTAGCATCTTCTTGCTTTAATCCGAGTAATGCAGCTATTCCAATCTCCAGAGAATACAAAGTGATATTGATAAGTAGTACACGTAATCCTTGACCAATCTGCTCTAAAGCAGTCATTAATCCCAATACTATGCCTAAGCCAAAATAAGATGGAGATAAACAATTTAAATATCGTAAAGCAGCCACAGTAATCAATTCATCTAAAGTAAAAATCTTAACTAACCAAACTTTCAAAAAGAATACAGCAACACTAATAAATATATATATAACACCAGTGAGACTAAGACCAATCAAAAATACTTGGTTAGCTCTGACAAAATTCCGTTTAGATAAAGAATTATTATAGTGAATTGCCATAGCTGTTCCTAAGGCAATAGCCGGCAAAATAACAAACGACTGTATACGAAAAGCTATGCTAAATCCTGCTATTTCATGAACATCATAAAAGGACACCAGATAATTAAAGGAAAATAAAAAAATAAAAACAAGGGAGAAACTACCCATTACGGGTAAAGCCATAGTAAATATATCTTTTATTACTTGGAAAATTTGATCACTCATTCCTAACCAAGATATAACCATGCCTTGACGATAGAGTAAAATACTTCCTACTAAAATAAGATAGCTGCTACCAAAAGTTGCCCCCCAAATCAGGCTTTGTAAGCCCTGATGAAAATATATCTCAGTTAAGTAAGTTGCACCTATATTAAGTACTGTACCTGATATTCCCAGTAAACTTCCACAACGATTAAATCCAAGACCAAATAAAGCGGATAGAATTAACGTGGCAAAACCAATCATTATCCCAATAAAAAGCATAGGAATGATAAAATTCATTACTTCATCTTGCTGTGAAGGTTCAATATGAAACAAATAAGAAATATCACTTCGAAAATACCATACATTGAATATGAGTATTGTCATCAGTGCTAACATAGCTAAAAACAACAATAACAACCGTTGCCCTAGTAGAGAAAAATTAGCACTTCCTAAATGTGAACTATACCTCAATACAGGCACACGCAATCCTTCATGGATGGACATCATCATATAATTCAGCGGTAAGAATAATCCAATTACATATAACATATTAGGTGAATTATGACTAATAATGCTAATATTGATTAATACAGCAGAGGCAGAAACTACCATGGTGCCCCAAAGTGTAATGCCGGTATTCCAAAGATCATTAAGTAGTTTCAACCACTGATATCGCTGAAAATGTCTCCGCTGAAATATGGATTGCATTGTCATATCAATTACCAATATTCAATAAATTATATAGATCCAGCTAAAATATTTAGACGTTGCATATCCAGACTTCCTTCCATCCATTCATATCCTTGAATGTCAGTAATTGTCTTCTGTAACCAGATATCTGTTAGAAAAAGCTCTGTTCCCACAAGCTTTGGCATGATACGAACAACTTTTTCCACAAACTCGGTAGCACAAGCTTTGGCTAGTGAAACAGCTGCACCATCTAATATGTCATCATCTATTCTCAAGGCGGCACGGTAATTCAGATTTCTTATAGCTTTAATTTCAATCTGTAAGGAGGAGTGGAGTTCTCGAGCTTTCACATTACTTATACGCGATATGGCAAAATCAAGTAGTGCTTGAGCACTACCTAAAGCCATAGCACATACACAAGGCCTCATACGATAAAAAGTTTTTATTACTGCGTGCATACCTCTTTCTAATGGTCTACGGTGCAAGCCTAAAATGTGCTCTTCAGAGATAGGAATTTTGTCAAAATATAGATGACTTAAGCCTGCACCTTGCAATCCAGCAACAGGTAGCAACTGACGAAAAACATTAGGATGAGAGAGGGTTTCAGGTGTCAACAAAATTACACCGATACTGTATGGCCCCGTTCCAGTTCTGACAACCATTGTTCCGATCGTAGCATCGTGTCCATTACCTACTAGCCATTTTTCAGCGTTAAGTTCAAAATCATCACTCAATAATGAAGACGGATTTCCTGCATCAGAGCCTTTGTTGGGCTCTGTGACTGCCATACAGGTACGAGCTCTATGCTGAGCTACATATTCAAAAAAATAGTCTTGTTGTTCAGTTGAGCCTAATTCTCGTACAATGATACCGGAAAGAGATGGGCCTGGACATGACAGCAGGACATTTGGGTCTCCGTAAGCAAGCACCTCATACATTTTTGTCCTTTCCAGACAGCTACTACTGCGATCCATATAAAGTTGGTCGAAAAGCGGTGCGTCAAGATGTGATAATACAGTATCTCGATCATCTAACACCTTCAAAGACAAAGAGCGAAATAGTTGAGCTAACTCTAACCATTTTTTTCCATAGTGCGTGCAGGCAATAGAATCGTCAAAATTAACCATGGAATTCCCTCAGATAAACTTGGTTCAGAACAGAAAAAATGTGCTGCATTTCGACCAACCCTTGCTGCAGAAGAGCTCTTCCCCCTGTTGTTTTAATCAGGATATTAACCATTTCCTCAATTTCTTCAGCTGCATGCTCAGCAAACTGTGAAGGTATTTCTTCTTTTATGTCTCCTACACATTGAAACAATAATAATTGGCGCTGTATAACTTGCGCTAAACGGAGACGAATAGAGGAAATTGATAATAGAGAAACATTGCCAACCTTACGCTGGGCTGTATGATCAAGTAAAATCGATATCCATCGTTTAATCCAAATAAGCTGCATTCTTATCATTTCACATTGATAGTTAACATACTTTTTCGCTATCTCTTGTGGAGCAATATCATCGTCTTTTGCCTCCAATTTGCATAATAATAATCTCTGGCGCTTCATACTATTACAGACAGGAAGGACGGTGACAGTATTTATTTCTTTCCAACTATATTGTTTTTCGTCTAAAAAGCGTAATTCTGAGTTTTTCCATTGTTCTTCTGAAACTACAGCAAACCCGTTTCTTACAACAATTTGGTTTGATGTAGAGAAAATTGTTTGGGCTAATTGTTCCATCAACCAGTGAAAGCGTTGTTCTTTCTTTGATTCGAATGGATAGCTGATATTAAACATAATTAGATTCCTAAATTTTTTGTAAGACAGACCATGCTATTCTTAAACTTTCTATATCATGCTCTACTAATAATATAGTCCTTCTATTTAATGGTGTTAGTGTCTTATCCGCTAGAAGTAACAATGCATTCATTCCTGTAACTTCAGGTTTGAAGAAAGCAAATTTGATTGAACTTTTCCTATCTTTCGTTTCCATTTGAAAACGTATTTTTTTAAAGAAATAACCTGTACGCTCTGTTAATAATATAGTATCTTCTTCATCTAACTGCAATTGATGCAATATATTTCTTAACATGCCAAAGGCATCTAAACCATCAGCCAACTCCCATTCGCTTACCTGCCCTGTTTTTAATAATATCCATTTATTTTCATTGCTTTTTTCCGTTGTGAGTAAGGCTGCAATAGCACAAGATCGCTCTGGTATTGGAAATCCGTTAGAAATATTACGAGGAATAGTATTTTGCTCCATTCCTAACAATAATATTTTACTCGCACTACCACTAGATAAATAATTTCCAGCAATACCTAAAGCTGTGGTTGATACCAAACTTCCATTGTCACAAATGTCGAATGAGTATCCTTTAAGGTTATAGTGGTCCATAAAATATGGACCAAAAGCTGAATGATCCGGATCAAACTCAGGTGTCCAATAGGCAAATATAGATAAATCAACATCACTTAAAAAAATAGAATTTTCCATTTTCTTAAGAACAGAATCGCCTAATTCAGTATAAGAGTATTGATCACCTTCTAATAAGGTTGAATCAGTTAATTCATCTTGAGAAATACGATGCAAGTCTTTCTGGTATATGGAATAACGGTTTCTTGGAGCTTTTCTGAGAGATCTCTTATTCATTATTTCGCAGAAAACTTGATTTACGTAAATCATGTCATGATACACCATTTAGGCGTTCTAAAACATAATCACAGACAGAACCAATACTTTGTACATGGCTGGCTTCCAATGTATTTGCATCAATCATAAAATTTGGAACATTATCCTCTAGCGACATTAAAAATGTCAGTGTAGTCATTGAATCTAGCCCAAGCTCATCACGTAATGATGTTGATTCACTTATGTCATTAAGAGAACTGACATTTAATTCTTTCGTCAAAATGTTTTTAATAATAAAAAAAATCTCTGATTTATTCATCATATTTCACCAATTTGTAGTTAATGTTAAAATGATACCTTAGGGTATTTTAAAATAAAAAAATACTATAAGTCATGAAGAAATATATAATTTCCATCATTAGAAATGTTTTATTTTTAAGATTATGTATTCCAATGAAGTTCATAAACTCCTGTACTCTTTGTTATAGAAAGAAGAACACTTAACAAAAGAGCAATCAACCAATAATCATATGCATTGATAATACCTATTCATATTAATAACGTCAATAAAATTTCACAGTTACACTGACGCAGAATTAAATCAAAGAATAATCAATGAAATTCAATAAAAAAATCCAAATTTTAGCAAATAATAAGTTATATAAGCTATTAATTTAACAAAATAAAAATTAAATATCTTTTTGATGAGAAGTGTTTGATTTATTTGGAGTAAAATTAAAACCACTCTAGAAAAAATATAACATCATGATTAAAAAGGAATTTAATTAGTTGATGAAAAATAAAATAATCAACAATAGGTACATAAATATAATGAAGAATTATTAATTAATAATAAAATAAATTACATCATTATATAAATTAGGCACCCTAGGTTTGAATGAAAAATGAACAAAAAGAATAGCGTCAAAATTAAACTAAAATAAATAATAACGGTATTAAAAGTAAAGATAGGAATCAGTAATTATTATGAGTCTGTAATTTAAATTGTGTAATTGCCTGTTCTTGATATATTCCTTACAACAACGCAGACAAGTAAATTATGGACGAAAAGAAGCTTAAAGCCCTCGCTGCCGAACTGGCTAAGGGGTTCAAAACTGAAGTTGATCTTAATCAGCTTTCCCGCATGCTCACTAAGCTGACCGTTGAAACAGCGCTTCAATTTTTTTGCCGATATCACATCTCTTCGGTATAACAGCGGGTAATTTACTGGCTGATAATAGGATGGCTTTCTGCTCTTTAGTCAGTTTTTTGAAGTTGCTTCAATATCGGTAGGGGATTTCAAAGATTGCACGAGAGACAGTCCTATGTGGTTAGTCAGCGAATTGGCAATCTGAATCGGACGTTTCGAACGGCGCGTATCGCTTAATTCAGTATGTTGAAAGAGCTCTTTTGTCCATTGCTCGGTGTTGGCTGAAAACGTCTTAAGTTACCTCAATCACTGTTTTTTGTTGAGATCAGCAATACAAGCAAAAGTCCAAAAAAATCCCTTGAATAGACTAAGGGATTTGTGTAAGAAAGACAGCTTTAGGGCGGGGAGGATATCAACTCTCAGCTTTCAATAAAGTTGGGACGGGGAGTCGTCAGCCAGTGTTTGTAAATAATCGACACAGGTAAGCTTGCTAATATTATCCCCGTTTGCTAAACGGTATTTTAGCCAATTGATAATTTGTTCCACTAATTGTCCCTCTGGCTTATCCAGTTTCTCAGCCAATTTACCGTGGTTTTCCCAGCAATTATAACTGATCGCAGACGCCATCCCTTGCAGGGCGTAATCGGAATGATGCCAGGCATCTAATAAATGACTGCCTAAGGTAAAGGGCAATTCACTGCCTCCTTGACCACAATTTTCAGGCCGATAATAAATCTGTGGTTCTGGCATATTGATCATCAACTCACTCACCGGTGTCAAAAATGCTGACCAATCGCTGAAGATCATTGCCGGTAATAACTGACTGAGGATACGCGGGTCCATACTGCGAAAAATCACCGGTTTTTCTTGCAAAATCACCTGCTGGCGCGAACGCCAATGATTAAGCTGCTGTATCCATGATTGATCACTGCGGTAAGCCCAACCCCAGCTGTTATCACTCAGAGTATGACTATCAAGCCAATGAGCTATCGTTGACAGACCGCCTGACTTGGGCTGAACCAGCCAGGGACTTTGCGCCAGCATGTGATCCAACGGTGTATTGCTGTATAGCGGGAAAGCCTGCTCTACCCAATCGTTGGTATAAAAGAGCGCCGCCGGGTTAGGTTCCGCGAGTGAATTGAGCATAAAGAAAACCGATGGTTTGTTAGGGATACTCAGCCATTGTTGCCAATTTATTGACTTGTTCATTCATCCTCCGGATTATCAATAATCCAATTTGCTTCCTGTTGAGCCAGCACAGCACAAAGCGGTTTGGCAGGGAATTTAACCCCCGGCAGAGGCGCGACTCCTTCCGGCAGTTGCAGAGACAACCCACGGCCAGTACCGGCAGAACCTTGCCCGACTGATAAATTTGGCGAAGTCAGAATACCGCCGGGGGTTATCCGTATAAAATGACCGCCGACTTTTAAAGTAATTTCCGACGCTGCTTCCAACACCATTTTACCGCCGCTTTTCAAGTGTGTTTCCTGACCGCTTTCAGCCACCAACGCATCTCCGGTCTGTAAATGTTGACTGCCTGAGATACGGTGTGAAACATCTCCATCGGTGCTGTATTTCCCCGATCCCCTGATATGTTGATGATCATCCACTGAAATTTCGCTATAGCGGTTATTAT
>NZ_RCWC01000027.1 GCF_018448935.1 Photorhabdus noenieputensis
CCCAGAACATCCCATTCATCACACTGCGGTGTTCAACATGTGGACGTCCTGCCTGCCCTGAACGTACAGGGGGCAAACAAGATTCTATCAATATCCAAGCATCATCAGAAATGTCGTAACGTGCCACCATTTTGTTCCTGCATCGAAATCAATCAGATAATAATACTATTAATTGATATTAAGGGACACAGCCTAATGCGCAAGATCAAAAAAGGATCTCATGCCCCACAAAGCGCCAATACTGGTGCCTTTGAGATGATCTCTTTCAGGTGCATAAAAAGCACTGTATTTAGTGAGCAGGCGCGGCGGGGTCACGACTGCGCGTGGCAGCGTTTGGTAACTGTGCCGGTCTCAAATTTCATAATGTAATCATTCTGTATTGAAACTTATATTTCCTCCAGACAAAAAAGACCGCTCAGTCGGCGGCCTCTCAATCAATAATGTGGGTCATTCGTCCTCGTCCATATCCAACGAATACCGTTCAAACCGAATTACTTCCTCACCAATCCAGTCATTTAATTGCTTCATCTTACTTTGCAATGGCATTAGCTCATTACGTACAAACACCTTAGCTGCCTTCTCAACATCACCAAAACCACCGGTATTCTGTGGAATAATCCCCATCATCTGCGGTGGTACGCGATGTGCGGCCAATATGTCGTCACGGCTGGCATTCTTGATATTTAAAAATTCGTCTTTAGCTGCGGCTTCAGACAGTGGAATAGTCTGGATACCGTCTTTTTTACCGCCCGGCGCATATAAAAATAGATTGCGGAAATTACCTGGCCCCTTGGAATTTTTCAGCGCATCGCGGATATTGTCGATGTCGGATAGGTTTTGTGAGGCATCGCTGATATACAGGATGTAACCCGCATGGGAACCGTTCAGGTAATACTTGCGGCGAAAAAGCGTAGCCGATTCATTTAGCAATGCCGACGGTAGCGCAGCTAAATATTCCGGCAATCCGTACAGTTCCTGATTAATATCGGGTTCAATCAGATGAAACACTTGCCCCGTCGGGAATGGGTACGGCTGGCTGTTGTAGCCATATTTCACAAACCAGTAGGTTTCCAGGTCTTCACCGCGTCGGGTGAACTTGGCTGGGCAATGATGCAGCTTCAAAGGCTGGCCGAGGCGATTCTTGCGTTGTTCAAGATAAGCATTGCCAAACAGCATAAAGTCCAGCGCCCATGAATCGAATGCCTGTCGGCTAAGTAGCCGATGTGGGATAAAGGTACTGGTCAGGATGTTGCGTTTGACATAAACCGCGCTGCTGTGGTGCGGTGCCGAGCGAAACGACAGCGCCAGCCCGTTAAAACTGATTGGGGGTTCATACCAATTATCGACTAGCACACATTCCAAGTAATCAAACATCTCGCGCCGGTCAAGGACGGGGATTGGATCGCCAAAGGTGAATGCTTCAATTGATGGGCTGGCCGTGGTTTTCACCGCCGGGCTGCGTTTTCTGTTTTTACGGCTCATCAGTAAACCTCAACAATATTTCTATGGTGGGGAGTGTCACCGGTAATCGGTTCATTAAACAGGGCGTGCATGGTGGCCCATGCCAGATCTGCGTGACTGGCTTCCTCGCTGCGGCTGGCTTGATAGGTCGGACGGTTGCCGCTGGCGGTGGTAGAACGGCGGATAGCCATAAAACTTTGTGCAATGTCGGTCTGGCCGGCGTCAAACTCCAGTCGGCGATGGTTGATAATGTCCCATGCCTTAAGTACCAGCGCGTTTTTAACGGCGGGGTTATAGACAAATTCCCGCACGGACGGGAAAAATTCTTTGACGTTTTGGTAAACCCCATGCCCGACGCCGGTCGAGTCAATGCCGATATATTCGACGTTGTACTGTTCCGTCAGTCGTTTGATGGCGTCAGATTGAGCGCGAAAGTTCATGCCACGCCACTGATGACGTTCAAGGATGCGGAACTTGCCACCCGGTACCTGCGGTGGAGCGACTACGACACAGCCGGCACTGTCGCCATTCTCGCCACCTTTGGCGGGATCATAACCGATCCAGACAGGGTGATAACCATAGGGGCGTAGCATCAGGGGTTGCACATCGTCCCAGATTTCCCAGCTATCGACCATGCAACCCTGCATCAGTTGCAGTGAGAAAATGGATTCGATATCGTCCATAAATTCACACATCAGCAGGTTCTGGTACTCGTCCGGGCTGTATTCCAGCCGTAACTGGTCAATATCAAACAGGTTACAGCCGCCTCTGACTGCATCTTCAACCGTGACAATCTGCCGCCACTGACCATCGGCACATCGTAGGCCGCTGGCTAATGCTTGATGGCTAATATCAATGTCAATGCGATTGGCCTTGGCGCGGCCACGGTTAAACAGTTTGCCTGACCAATACGGGTACGCGCTGTGGGTTAAGCTGGACGGTGTAGAAAAGTAAGTCTGGCGCCATTTTTTGTGCATCGCCATACCGGATGCTACCTTACGCAGTTCCTGAAACTTTGGAATCCAGAAATATTCATCCAGATAGAGATTGCCGTGATAGCTTTGCGCGGTGCGGGCATTGGTACCGAGAAAATACAGGGTGGCACCATTATTCAGGGTGATCGGATCGCCTTTTAGTTCGGCGTCCACTTCCCGCGCCATTTCCAGGATGTACTGCTTGAATACATGGGCTTGCGCTTTACTGGCAGAGAGAAATATCTGATTGCGTCCGGTAGTCAACGCATCGATCAGGGCTTCACGGGCAAAAAAGAATGTCGCACCAATTTGACGGGATTTCAGGATATTGCGGATACGATGCGCTAATCCGGCGTGATACCAATCATGTTGATAATCGAACAGGGTCGAGCGGAAAATGTCTTCCAGCTTTTTGACTTGTTCTTCGCTGAACACGTTCTTTTCCGGTGGCCGGCGCTCACCTTTGTTGCGGTTAGCAATTTTGGGGTTCAGATCGGCTTCATTACCGCCGCGGCTGTATTTCCTGATCCGCGCTTGTCGTTCTAACTGACGGTGCAGCAGGTCAATTTCCTTAAAGTCCTTGCCTTCTTTTTGCTCCTTGGCGATAAGCTGACATAACCGTGCTTCAAGAGATAACTCGATTCGTTCAAACGAGGTCACCTCATCCCATTTGTCGCGACGTTTCCAGCTATGGATAGTTGATGCTTTCTCGTTGAGCATTTCCGCAATCCGTGCGATCCGGTACCCGTTAAAATACAGGTGCATTGCGTGCTTACGGGGATCAAAATCGGGCGTTGTTTTCATGCTGCCAGACTACAGACCCGTCCGTCATTTCTCTGTGTCTGCCCTGTGTGCCAGCCCAGACACAACCGCATTTTATTGTTTCCTCGACATGACGATACAAACTAGTAGGCCATGACTGATTCATTGATAATCGGGGCTTACAATGCCGAAGAAATCCAAACCTTTTCGAATCTGTGTGGAAGGTGCAACCACAGACGGGCGCAAGGTTCAGCGCGAATGGCTGACACAGATTGCCGCCAACTATGACCCGCAGACCTACGGTGCGCGTATCAACATGGAACATTACAATTTTTCGTGGAGTCCGCGCTTTGGCGATGTGGAATCGGTTTTTACCGAAGAAATCAAGGACGGTGCGCTGGCGGGCAAGCTGGGGCTGTATGGGATACTTTTACCCACCGATGATCTGGTGGAAATGAACCGTAAGCGTCAAAAGGTTTACACCTCCGCCGAAATCAACCTGGATTTTGCTGACTTCGGCGGGGCGTATCTGGTGGGATTGGCCGTTACTGACAGTCCGGCGAGCCTTGGCACTGAAATGTTGCAGTTTAGCGCTAATGCGACCAATAACCCGCTGAATTCGCGCAAGCAGCACCCGAACAATGTTTTTACTGCCGCGGAAGAAACTTTGCTCGAATTTATTGATTTGTCAGAGGAAACCGAAAAAATCTCTCTCTTTTCCTGTGTACAGGCGTTCTTCCAGAAAAAGCAGCAGAGTGATGATACTCGTTTTACCGATATCCATCGGGCCGTCGAACTGTGTGCCCAAGAGCAGCAGGCCACGGTGGAAACCGTAAACACACTTTCTCAACATGTTCGCAACCATAATCCGGGCAATATCCGCCACGGCGATAAATGGCTGGGATTACACGACACACAAACAGACCCGTCATTTTGTCAATTTGTATCACCAGAATACGGCATACGGGCCATTATCAAGATTATCCGCAATTATGAACGAAAATACGGATTGAACAGTATCCGGCAGATAATTTCTCGTTGGGCACCCCCGAATGAAAATGATACCGAAAATTACATTGCATATATGAGCCGGGCGGTTGGTATTCCCTGTAATGCGGTGATTGATGTTGATAATCCGGTGATCATGACCCGATTGGTTTGCGCCATCATTCAAATGGAAAACGGACAGCAACCGTATGCTGATACGATCATTAAACGGGCGTTTGCGCTGTTATGAGGTTTAATCTGCACATGCTCACCTTGAGTACGCTGGCGGCAGTGTCCGGCCTACTCTGGCTCTATTACGGTGAGTATCAGCAAAAAAACGATGCATACCAAACGCTGAGCCAGTGGTATAAGCAACAGCAAACCATTACCGATAACGCATTCCAAACCATCAGGATAATCAATGATATCTCACGGGTTAATAACGAAAATCGGGAGCGATCAGCCGTGGATGCCGCACAAATTCAGGCGGATATCAATACCGCTGTTGTCGGGAATGATTGCGCCCGTCGTGCTGCTCCTGATAGGGCTGTTGTCCGGTTGCAGCAGCATGCGAACCGAATACGTTCAGGCACCGTTGATGCCGATTCCGATGCATTTGCTCGCTGACTGTCTGCCCCCGGTCATAGCCGACACAATGACATGGGGTGATAGCTTGTTGCTGAATGCACAGTTACTGGCGGTTATTGAACAGTGCAATCTGGATAAACAGGCCATTCGACAAATAGAACAGACTAGACAGGTGACACATGAATAAGCCTAACGCCTTGCGAAAAGTCCTGACAGAAAAGCTCCCCTATTTGCGCGACAACCCTGAATACCTGCATTTGTTTGTTGAAGATGGCACCGTGCTGGCGACAATGGCGCTCTCCTTGTCTTACGAATATGAATATACGCTAAACCTGATTATTGAAGCCTATCCCGATGATCAGAATGTGCTCATGGCGGTTATCGGGCACTGGATACGCGAGCACCAGCCAGATATTTTCGCTCATCCTGACAATCGCCGCAGCGGCTTTACCTTTGACGTGAATATTCTTAATGATGACACCGCTGATATCAGTATCGACCTGAAACTGACCGAGCGTATACTGGTCACCCAGCAAGGGCCGGTCAGCACGGTGAGCGCCATTTCTGAGCCTGAAAACCCGTTTGACAGGTGGTGAGATGAACAGTGACGCATTGCAGCCTTTGGATACCGCACTAACCGCCCTGTTGAATCAACTTTCTCCCGCCAGTCGAAAGCAACTGGCCCGTGATATTGCGCGGGACTTGCGACAGAGCCAAATACAGCGTATCCGATCCCAGCGTAACCCTGACGGCAGCCGCTTTACCCAACGCAAGGCACAAACCCGCGCTGTACAGCATGGTATAAAATTCATCTGGCGCGGTGAACCTCGCACCTTGAAAAATTGGCAAATCCGCAAGGGCAAGAAGGGTGAAACGATTACCGGCTATGATGCCGAGCGTAAAGGCCAGCGTACTTTTTACAAACGCGATATCCAACGTTTTCTGGACGTCAAAACCGACCGGATCAGTACCCGAAAATCCAATAAAAAGACCCGCATGTTTAAGAAACTGGCTACCGTGCGTTACTTACGTTTGTCCGCCAGTGATCGGGAAGCCGTTATCTTTTTCGCATCGAAAGTCACTGCGGTTGCTCGTGTGCATCAGTTCGGGTTAAAAGAGCGCATGAAAGGGAAAAACATTGAAGTCAAATATCCATCGCGGCGACTTTTGGGACTGACACAGAGTGATATTCAACATATCGAAGACCAGATACTTTCCCATCTCACCCACGGATGTGTGCCAGTCAGTACACAAACCCTATGACGTGCAGGTGAGGGTTTGGGGTGACATTGTTGTCTGCATGAACACACAATTAACTGAACTGTTGCGCCGATTGCGCAACCTGATCCGAATCGGTGTTATTACCCAGGTAGATACTACACGGGGAATGTGCCGGGTTATGACAGGCAATCTTGAAACTGACTGGTTGCATTGGTTGACATCCAGAGCGGGAAGTTCCCGAACATGGTGGGTACCCAGTGTTGATGAGCAGGTTTTATTGTTATCCCTTGGTGGTGACTTGACCACGGCCTTTATACTGCCTGCGATTTTTTCTGATGAGTTTCCAGCCCCTTCGGCATCACCAGAAGCGGTGTGTATCGCTTTTCCTGATGGTGCCGTGATGGAATACGAACCACAGATCAGTGCCTTAACTGTCACAGGTATTAAGACCGCCACGATTACCGCGTCGGCTTCCGTGCATGTTACTGCACCAGAAATCACTTGTATGGCCGGCAATCAGATCACATTGGATACACCCACCGTCATTTGCACCCACCATCTGACTACGGGCAGTCTGGAAGTGCAAAAAGGCGGCACTATGCGTGGCAATATCGTTCATGTAGGGGGTGAATTCAGTTCTAACGGGGTTGTGGTGGATTCGCACCGACACCACGGTGTGCGCTCCGGTGACAGTACATCGGGAGTTCCCATATCATGATGTACCTTGGTATGCATCGACAGACGGGTGAGGCTATCAGCGATATCGCCCATGTTCGCCAGTCAGTCAGCGATATCTTGCTAACGCCGATGGGTAGCCGTATTACTCGCCGCCAATATGGTTCGTTGTTATCTGAATTGATTGATGCGCCCCAAAATCCTGCTTTACGTCTGCAAATTATGGCTGCGTGCTACACCGCCATCCAGCGATGGGAACCCCGCATTACCCTGGCCGCTATCACTATCAATCAAGGTGAAGCCGGACACATGACTGTTGATATCAGCGGCCAGTATCAGCTATCCAATGCCCCGGTTGCTTTTTCTGTGCCTGTGGGGTGACCATGCCGACCATCGACCTTAGCCAGTTACCGACGCCGGAGGTTGTCGAACTGCTGGATTTCGAAACTCTGCTGGCCGAGCGAAAAGAAAAACTGATTTCACTGTATCCGCCAGAACAGCGTGAAGCAATCACCCGTACTTTAACGCTGGAGTCTGAACCTATTACTAAGTTGTTACAGGAAAATGCTTACCGTGAGTTGCTCTTGCGCCAACGCGTCAATGAGGCAGCGCGGGCGGCGATGGTGGCGTATGCCACAGGCAGCGACTTAGACCAACTGGGGATGAATAACAATGTGCGGCGTTTGGTATTACGGCCCGCTAACAATCATGCCGTACCGCCTATCTCTGCGGTGCTGGAATCTGACGCTGATTTTCGGGTACGCATTCCGCAAGCGTTCGAGGGGTTAAGCGTCGCCGGCCCTGTGGCATCCTATGAATACCATGCGTGCAGTGCTGACGGACGGGTTGCCGATGCATCGGTGATCAGCCCAGCGCCTGCCTGTGTCACAGTCAGTATTTTGTCACGTGAGGGGAACGGCGCGGCCAGTGATGAATTGATTGCGGTCGTGAATACTGCTCTGAATGATGAAAACGTTCGCCCCGTGGCCGATCGCCTGACTGTTCGGTCTGCGGAGATTGTCGATTATCAAATTGATGCCGTGCTGTACCTGTACCCAACCCCGGAATATGAGCCGATATTGCAGGCTGTGCGTGAACGGCTGGCGCGTTACACTGCCGAGCAACACCGGATTGGCCGCGATATCGTGCGTAGTGCCATTTTTGCTGTCTTGCATATGCCCGGTGTTCAGCGTGTTCACCTGAAAGCTCCGGCTCAGGATGTGATTCTGGATAAAACTCAAGCGAGTTTTTGCACACGTGCGCAGGTAGTGATTGGGGGAGCGGATGAATAACCGTTTGTTACCTGTCGGATCATCACTGCTGGAAGTGGCCGCCGCTGAAGCCCTCGCCAGTCTGTCAAATGTGCCGGTTCCCCTGCGTGACTTGTGGAGTCCTGAGCGGTGTCCAGTGAAGTTGCTCCCCTATCTGGCGTGGGCGTGGTCGGTTGACCGCTGGGATATGGACTGGCCGGAGAATACTAAACGCGAGTCAATTAAGGCGTCGATGTTTGTTCATAAACATAAGGGAACCATTGGCGCAATCCGGCGAATAGTGGAACCATTCGGTTATCTCATCCGTGTTATCGAATGGTGGCAAACCAATGATGTCCCCGGTACTTTCCGGTTGGATATTGGCGTCATGGAAACGGGGATCACCGAGACCACCTATCAAGAACTAGAACGGTTGATTTTTGATGCCAAACCCGCTTCACGGCATTTGGTCGGTATGTCTATTCAGTTGGAGAACAGTGGCGAAAATTATTGTGCTGTCGCCAGTTACAGCGGTGATGTATTAACCGTTTACCCCTATATCTCGGAATTAATTACCGCCATTGGCTCTGATGTAGTAGGGGTTGGAGTGCATATTATTGATGATGTGAGGATTGAATCATGAGGACCAAATATTTTGCCCTGTTAACTCAATTGGGCGCGGATAAGCTGGCAAATGCCGCCGCGTTGGGTACCAAGATTGAAATCACCCATATGGCTGTTGGTGATGGTGGCGGAAGCTTGCCGACACCAGATACTGCACAGACTAAACTGGTTAACGAACGCCGTCGTGCGGCGATTAATGAGCTAAATGTTGATCCCAAGAATACTAACCAGATTATTGCCGAGCAGGTAATCCCCGAAAACGAGGGTGGTTGGTGGATACGGGAAATTGGCCTGTTTGATAAAGACGGCGTGCTGATTGCAGTCGGAAATTGCGCGGAGACTTACAAACCGCAGTTACAGGAAGGCTCAGGGCGTACACAGACTATTCGTATGGTATTGATTGTCAGCAGTACCGACACAGTAACATTGAAAGTTGATCCCTCCGTGGTGCTGGCAACGCGGGAATATGTGGACGAGTCGATTCAAACTCATGTGAAGAACCCTAACCACCCTGACGCTACGCTAAAAGATAAAGGTGTCGTTGTTTTGAGTAGTGCGGTAGACAGTAGTAGCGAAATCCACGCGGCAACCCCGAAGGCGGTTAAGGCGGCGTATGACTTGGCAAATGTCGCGGACAATAACGCTAATGGCCGTGTGCCTACTAATCGTAAGGTGAACGGGAAGGCGCTTTCTTCTGATATTTCACTGAATGCGGGGGATATTGGGGCGTATACCAAAGGGGAAATTGATTCTCGTGTGAATGAAGTCAACATACTGGCAAACACGGCAAACCAGAATGCGACCGATGCTAATGATAATGCAAATAGTCGATTGTCCAGGAAAGAGAATGGCGCTGACATTCCTGACAAAAATGTTTTTGTGAAAAATCTCAATTTGTTGGAAACGGTAGTGTTGGCTAAAGGAGCAGTACCGAGCAACCGGAAAATCAACGGTAAGGCGTTGACAGGGGATCTAAGTTTGAGTGCTGGAGATGTGGGAGCATATACGCGAGCAGAGAATGATAATACTTTCTTGCGTATTTCTAGCGATAAAAGCGCCACCGTTGGTAGTTTACTGATTGATAGCAAAACGCCCTTTCCTGAATTGCGTTTCAAATCGAAAGATGGGTATGTGGTAGGAATTAACGGCTCAGAAGGAAAATTGTTGCATATCTATTCTAACGATCCGAGCAATCGGCGGCGTTACAATATACTAATACCTGAGCGAAGCGGTACTCTTGCGCTACAAAATGCAGCGATAAAATCTGAAAATGGTTGGTGGCAATGTGGGGATACGGGGATAATTATTCAATGGGTTAAAGTTACATCCAGTCAACAATCATGGGTAAAAGTCAATTATCCAATTTCTTTTAAAAATAAGTTTTTTGGCTATATTGCCAGTATGTCGAGTATCAATACATCAACGGGTCACACATTAGTACGTAATGCAACACTATCGACATTTGAGTATCAAGCTGGCACTCCTAACAATAATGAGAATCCAGACAGAGTTGTACATATATTATTTTGGGGGGTATAAATGGTTTATTTCTCCAGAAAAGAATGCGCTTTTTATAATGAAGCTTATAAAGAATGCGTTGAAATAACAGCAGAAAAACACAATGAATTACTCGCCGGGCAATCGCGCGGTTTATCAATTGTCAGTAGTAAAGAGGGTTATCCAGTACTCATTGAACGTGCTCCGTCCGTTTATCATAAATATGATGGTGAAAAATGGATAATATCAGAAAGTGGTAAGGTACAACTTAGGCAGGAACAGCAGCAACAAGCAGAACATAAGAAACAGCAACTTATGCTCACGGTAGGTAAACAGATAGCCCCGTTACAAGATGCGGTAGATTTGGGGATGGCGAGTGATGAGGAAAAATCGCTGTTAGCCGCTTTGAAAAAATATCGGGTATTACTGAACCGCGTTGATGTTAATTTAGTACCAGATATTCATTGGCCTGAAAAACCCAGAGTAATAGAATAAGGGTTGCAATAAACTGGCTCCAATAGTTAGACAGTCTAAGCAGCTAACATGGCCTAGGTTCGATATTGTACCGAACTTAGACCATTTGGTTGGGAATTAATCACATTGAGGAATTATTTCGGCTAACTCGTTCAATAGGTTGTCCATTCTCATCAAAATATCGGCTTGGCCAAATTTCTGAGGGATGTACTCCGAGATTGTTAGCAATAATCCATTCTCCTTTAGGCCAAGGTCGTGATAGAGCATTAGCTAACGTAGATGAACTAAGTCCCTCCTTACGTGATACTGCTGCTAAGGTAGTGCCTAGCTTACGTAAGGCAGCGATAATGTCGGCGGTATGCCAATCTTTTTTATTCATTTCCTTTATATCTCCATATAACAAACGTCATGAATTATCCTGTTTTGGGATATTTAAGTAAATGATTGATATTCGATTTTGGGATATTAATCAAGGTTAAAGAAATGGCATCGATTTATTCATATGAGTATCAACTGGTTATAAACGCTCTTCGTAAGGCTAGGATAGAAAAAGGTATTACTCAAAAGAGCTTGGCTCAAGCCTTAGATCGACCTCAATCATTTATTGCTAAAATTGAAAATGGTGAAAGAAGGTTGGATGTGGTTGAATTTGTGCATATAGCACATTTGCTATCTGTCGATCATGGACTAATTTTAGGAAAAATACTGTTCAAAAAACTACCTAACAAGCTAAAACGATCAGAGTTTATAAAATAAAAAATCCCATTTTGGTATAAATCAACAATCGATTGATATTTAATCCTAAATGTTTAGTAGGATTGAATATATGGTTTCAATTTACTCTGATGAATATCAAGTAGTTATCAAAGCACTCCGTGAGGCTCGTATAGCAAAGGGAGTCACACAAGAGAATTTGGCTCAAGCGTTAGATCGCCCTCAATCGTTTATTGCGAAAGTTGAGAATGGTGAAAGAAGATTGGATGTTGTGGAATTTGTTCATATAGCACATTTGTTATCATTAGAGCCAAGTGTTCTCATAAAAAGAATCCCAAGAAGATATTCTTCAATATGCTGATAACTTTCTATCTATACCAGTTTCATCAGATAGCGTAGCTAAAGAGGGATTCACATAGTTAATCATGTGGTAGAACAATTAGGGTTTTAATATCCCTGAAATTGTTTTTTATACTCCGTGTTGTGCAGTGTCTATACACGTTTTACTCGGCTAACACTACAATTGGGACTATCTGCGCTCCTTTTGCGCAGATAAACGTTCCGCTCTAGGTTGGAGTGGGTGCTGGTTTATGAGGTCATGAGGTCGGCTTTTTCAGCTATATGGATCAAGCGGATTTTGCGTAAAGAACTACGGGAACGAGGTATTGAACCGAAAGGTTGAATCTTGTGAAATGCCAAGAAGCACCTATTCTAGGTGCCTCTTGTTTTGAATTGCTCTAACATCTTTATGTGCGGGTCTTAGCCTACCGTAATCTGAACAGGTTTTCCTATACGGGTTAACATATTAACCAATGCGTCAATGGTGAATTTACTTACCTTTTTATTCACAACGTCAGATACTCTTGGACGAGAAATGTGCAACACCGTTGCTACTTCAATTTGTTTCATTTTTTTATCTGCAATCCATAAAGTAATTTCTTCCATTAACTGTTCTTTGATTTGCAATGTGTTTTCTATTTCTCGTAAAGAGGTTGCATGAAGTTGCTGAGCCTCTTGCTCAGTAAAACCTAACTCAGAAAATATATTATGTCCGGCTGGAGTTACCCTACGAATTTCAGTGTCAATTTTAGTGGTCATTTGATATTTCTCCGCTGCTGGATAACTGCGTTGTATCGTACTTTAGCGATATCCTTATCATGTTTATTCGTTTGTTGAGTTTTTTTCTGAAAACTATGCAATACATAAATAGCTTCATCGAATTTAGCGACATACATAATACGATAAATACCTGCACTGTCTCTTAGCCGTATTTCTTTTACGCCAGAACCGATGTCAGAAAAGGGTTTCCAATCTTCAGGATCTATTCCATGCTGTATTCTATGAAGCTGATAGCCTGCGTCTTTACGTGCATCTGTAGGGAAGGCTAACAAATCTTCATAAGAAGAGCCAATCCAGGCAATTTCTTTCTCTGTACCGCTCCTGATTTTCGTCATAGTTTCCCTTTCTTACCTGATTGTATAAAATTTTATACAATTCTGTGCAAAGTTACAAGAATTGTCGCTTCATTTACCGTGCGCGGCATGAGTCTTTTGATTACTCAAGGATGAACATCTCTAATACTCTTTTTATATCCTCCACTTTGTGCTATCCCTGATACTTACCCAATCAACTGAATTTTATTGTCACAGCGATCACCATAGCGAAATCATCATTACGGGAGTCTTTCGCTATGGCACAAGATTATCATCATGGTGTCCGCGTGCAGGAAATCAACGAGGGCACGCGCACTATTACCACTGTCAGCACCGCTATTGTCGGGCTAGTCTGCACAGCGGATGATGCTGACACCAAAACTTTTCCCTTAAACACGCCAGTCTTGTTAACCGACGTTCTGACTGCCAGTAGTAAGGCCGGCAAAACGGGCACATTGTTCCATGCTCTGCGAGCGATTGCCGACCAGTCCAAACCCGTGACTGTTGTTGTGCGTGTGGCTCAAGGGGAAACCGAAGTCGAAACCACGTCGAATATCATTGGCGGTGTTACCGACGAGGGCAAAAAAATGGGAATGCAGGCGCTGCTTGCGGCACAAGGTCAGCTCGGTGTTAAACCACGCATTCTAGGTATACCCGGTCACGATACCCAACCTGTTGCGGCGGCTCTCGCGGGTATTGCCCAGAAATTGCGGGCAATGGCTTATGTCAACGCCTATGGCTGCAAGACCATCTCAGAGGCTATCAACTACCGCAACAACTTTAACCAGCGCGAACTGATGTTGATTTGGCCGGACTTCCTCAGTTGGGATACGGTCAAAAATAGCGAGTCTATTGCATACGCAACGGCTCGTGCGTTGGGCCTGCGTGCCAAAATCGACGAGGAAACTGGCTGGCATAAAACCCTGTCCAACGTTGGTGTTAATGGTGTGACAGGGATTTCTGCCGATGTTTTTTGGGATTTGCAAGATGTTGCCACCGATGCCAACCTACTTAACCAGAGCGCCGTTACGACCTTGATCCGCAAGGACGGTTTTCGCTTCTGGGGTTCCCGCACCTGTTCGGATGATCCACTGTTTCAGTTCGAAAGTTACACACGCACGGCGCAGGTACTGGCCGACACGATGGCTGATGCGCATATGTGGGCGATTGACAAGCCGCTGACACCTTCGCTGGTACGCGACATTATCGAAGGTATTAATGCCAAGCTGCGCGAACTGAAAGCCAATGGTTACCTGATTGACGGCCAGTGTTGGTATGACGAAAGCGCTAACACCAAGGACACCCTGAAAGCAGGCAAACTGTTCATTGATTACAACTACACGCCGATCCCGCCATTGGAAAACCTGCTGTTGCGCCAGCGCATCACTGACCAGTACCTGATGAATTTCGCCAACAGCATTAACAGCTAAGGGGCTACTCGTGGCATTACCTCGTAAACTCAAATACCTGAATTTGTTCAATGACGGCAACAATTACATCGGTGTTGTAGAAGAAATGACGCTTCCTAAACTGAGCCGTAAGCTTGAAGCCTATCGCGGCGGTGGTATGAATGGCACTGCCTCGGTGGACTTGGGGCTGGATGATGGCGCACTAGATGCCGAATTTTCTCTCGGTGGTGTCGAGTCCCAACTTTACCGACAGTGGGGTATTGAGAAAGTAGACGGTGTTTCTCTGCGCTTTAACGGCTCCTTTCAGCGTGATGATACCGGGGAAGTGATTGCGGTCGAAGTCGTGATGCGTGGCCGCTTTTCGGAATTTGACCACGGCAGCTACAAACAGGGCGACAACAGCCAGACCAAAGTCAGCGCCAAAAATACCTACTTTAAACTAACGTGGGATGGAGAAGTCCTGATCGAAATCGACACCGTTAATATGGTGGAAATCGTTGGTGGTGTTGACCGTCTGGAAGCCCACCGACGCGCCATCGGTTTGTAACAATTGAACGCTTATCATCTATAAATCACCATAGGAACATTCACCATGATTGAACAAACCCCTGTTGCCCAGCCGGAACACGCTACAGTGACATTGGAAGAACCTATTACCCGTGGTGCAACCACCATCAGCGATGTCGTTGTGCGTAAGCCCAACAGTGGCGCACTGCGTGGTGCCCGTTTGCAGGCCCTGATGGAAATGGACGTCGATTCTATGATGTTGGTTTTGCCTCGTGTCACCGCGCCGGCACTGACTAAAAATGATTTGTTGCTGATGTCGCCCGGCGATCTGATTAACCTCTGCATTGAGGTGGTTAATTTTTTGTTGCCGAAGTCGGTGAAGTCCGATTTCCAGCATCAATAACCGTTGATGAACTGGTGGCAGATATTGCCACCGTGTTTCATTGGCCGCCTGCTGTGACAACTGAGATGGGCCTGCCTGAATTGTTGGCATGGCGTTACCGGGCCATGAAACGGAGTGGGGCCGATAATGAGTGACCGAAACTTACGCTTGCAAGTTATCCTGAGTGCCGTTGATAAAATTACCCGTCCTTTCAAGAGTGCGCAGGCTTCTAACAAACGGCTGGCTGAAACCCTTCGCCAGTCGCGCCAGCAACTCCGGGAACTGAACCAGCAGGCCGGACGGATCGATGGTTTTCGCAAGGTAAAGCACCAATTGCTAGAAACCCGGCAGGTTTACCGCAGCGCTACCGAACGCGTGGCAGCACTGAACCGTGAAATTAACGCCAGTCAGAACCCGACACAGGCCCAAATCAACCAGCTACAGCGGGCAAAAAACGCAGCCAGGCAGTTCGAGGAAAAAAATCAATCCCTGAGTCAGTCCCTGCAACGTCAGCGTGATGCCTTGCGCGCCAGCGGTATCTCAACTAACCAGCTTGGACAGGCGCAGAGACGGATAAACGCGGACATCAACCACACAACCAATATGCTCCAGCAACAGGAGCAGCAGCTTGGGCGTTTGAGACAGCAAGAACAACGGTTGGCTAATGCCCGCTCTCGCTACCAAAAAATGAAAGATGTGCATAACCAAATGACGGCAACCGGTGCTGCGGCAACGGCAGCGGGTGTTGGTGCGCTCTATGGTGCTAAACGGGTGATGATGCCGGGTTATGACTTTGACGTGGGGATGTCGAAGGTGCAAGCGCTGACCCGTCTGGATAAGCATTCTCCTGAACTAAAAAAATTGCAGGAGCAGGCGCGGCATTTAGGCGCAACAACGGCATTCACCGCCAATCAGGTCGCGCAGGGACAGAGTTTTTATGCAATGGCCGGCTTTACTCCAGACCAGATACGATCAGCCATGCCTGGTACATTGGCGATGTCATTGGCGGGTGATACCGATTTAGCCGCGACGGCGGACATTGGTTCCAATATCCTGACGGGTTTTAAGCTGAAATCCGAAGAAATGGGGCGGGTGAGTGACGTACTAGTGGGTGCTTTTACTCGTTCTAACACTAATCTGATGATGCTGGGTGACACCATGAAGTATGTCGCCCCTGTAGCGGCAGGCTTAGGGGTTGATATTGAAACCGCCGCTGCGGCGACGGGTAAGCTCGGTGATGCCGGTATTCAGGGTAGTATGGCGGGTACCTCCCTAAGATCCATTTTAGGACGACTGGCTGAACCGCCTGTTGCTGCCGCGAAAGCGTTGGCAAAACTGAACATTCAGACTAAGGATGCCAAGGGTAATCTCCGTGCCTTGCCGGATATCCTGACTGAGCTGGACAAGAAAACGACTAAAATGGGTAACGCTCAGCGTGCCGGCATTTTCAAAGCCATTGCCGGGGAAGAAGCCTTTTCCGCTCTGTCGGTATTGGCTGAAAGAGCCGGTACGGGGGAATTGCAGAAATTCATCAAAGAATTGAAGAACGCCCAAGGTGAGGCCAGGAAAGTCGCCGATACTATGACTAATAACCTTGACGGCGACCTGAAAAGTCTGTCATCGGCGTGGGAAGATATCGGTATTCAAATTTTTGGCGGTGTGAACAGTCCCTTGCGTGGGATCACCCAGCGTATCACCAAAATTATCAGTAAAACGGGTGAGTGGATGAAGGCCAACCCTGAACTGACCAAAACGTTAACAATGGTGAGTATCGGGCTGGGTATTATTTTGACGGTTTTTGGTGCGATTACGCTGGCATTGGTTGCTCTGTTGGGACCACTGGCAATCGTTAAATTTGGCCTGTCAGTGTTGGGTATCAAGGGAGCAGGTTCAATGCTACGTCTTGGTAACGTGTTTTCCTATATTGGGAAAATGGCGATGTGGCTGGGGCATGTTATGTGGACAAACCCCATTTTAGCGGTTATCGGTTTGATTGCTGTGGGCGCTTACCTGATCTGGAAATATTGGGACAAACTCGGCCCGTGGTTCCAGAACTTATGGAACAACATTTCGAACTCTGTTTCCACCACATGGGAAAACATCAAACAGCGGGCATTAGCCAAATGGAATGAGCTGGTCGCTGACACGAAAAAAATTCCGTCCGAATTTAAGAAGATTGGCGGTGAGTTTGTTGAAAATCTTAAGGCAGGCATTGAGGAAAAATGGGAATCCCTGAAAAAGAAATTCTCCGAACTGGGCAAGATGGTTAAAGACGCCTTGACTCCTGACTTTATGCAGGAAGAAAACCAAGATCCCAAGCAAAAGGCGGCATTGAATGCTTATAAGGAAGCTACCGGTCCGATTGGCGGCATACTGGCGGGTGGATTCGATAAAGGTGGTTACATCCCGACGGGCAAGATTGGTATCGTGGGGGAATATGGCCCGGAGATCATCAATGGCCCCGCCCGCGTCACTAGTCGCCGTCAAACGGCTGCATTGGCGACAATCGCGGCCCTATCTGTAGGGGCAGTCTCGCCAGTCAGCGCCCAAAATGCTCCGTTGCATCCATACAGTTTGCCCGCGTCACAGTATCAGACATCGGTTGTTTCAGTTGCTAACCAGATCCAGGACAACAGACGATCCATTTATGAAATTCATATACACGCCGTTCCCGCACAATCCGCACAGGATATTGCTCAGGCGGTGGCTCGTGAACTGGATCGCCGTGAGCAACAACAACGCGCCCGCGCTCGTAGCTCATTTTCTGATAGAGAGGACTTTTATTCATGATGGCCGCATTGGGTTTATTTGTCTTTATGCTGAAAACCACGCCATACCAGAGCTTGCAACACCAACAATCATGGCGCTATGGATTTAACAATCGGGTGGGTGCCCGTCCTGCTTTCCAGTTTATGGGGCCAAATAACGATACTATTATACTGTCCGGCACCCTGTACCCTGAAATCACCGGCGGCCGGTTGTCCTTGCTGGCCCTGCAATTGATGGCTGAGAGTGGCAAGGCATGGTCATTTCTGGATGGTAGCGGCACGATTTACGGCATGTTTATTATTGAAAGTATCGACCAGACCAAAAGTGAATTTTTTATCGACGGTACCGCTCGTAAAATTGACTTTACCGTCACGTTGCGCCGTGTGGATGACAATTTAGGGGAGATGTTCGGCGACCTTCGCACCCAAATGACTGACTTGAAAACCCGTGTCACACACAAATTGGGCGGGCTATTTTCATGATTTCTTTACCTGATATGCTAAAACTAGATTGGGTAACCGGCAAAACTAATACACCTGTGTATGTTCTCAGTGCTGGTGACAAAAATGTCAATGCCCGCATTCAGTCACGGTTAATTTCCCTGAATCTAACCGACAATCGGGGTTTTGAGGCTGACCAGTTGGATATTGAACTGAATGATAGCGATGGTCTGTTATCTCTGCCTCGTCGTGGGACGGAGTTATCTCTGCATCTGGGCTGGCAGGGGGAATCACTGATCCACAAAGGTAAATTTATTGTGGATGAAATCGAATACAGTGGTGCGCCGGACAAGATAATCATCCGTGCCCGTAGTGCAGATTTTCGGGCGACGCTTAATATCAATCGCGAGGTGGCTTATCACCAGAAAACGATCAACGATATTGTGCACACTATTGCCGTGCGTAACGATTTGACGCCGAAAGTGGACAAAATGCTAGCCAACATCACCCTCAGTCATATTGACCAGACTAGCGAATCCGACGGCAATTTTCTAACCCGGTTGGCAAAACAGGAGGGTGCCATTGTCATGATCAAGAATGGCTATTTGCTTTTTATCCGACAGGGGCAGAACAAAGCCGCCAGCGGGCAGTCCCTGCCTTCGGTTATCATTACCCGGCAGTCTGGAGACGGTCACCGTTTTTCACTGGCTGACCGGGGCGCTTACACCGGCGTTTCCGCCAGTTGGCTTAATATCCGTAACCCGAAGCAAAAAGAGAATATCACTGTCAAAAGCAAGCGAAGTAAGACCAATCAGCAGCAAGAAGAGAAAAAACAGGACCATTATCTGGTTGGCAGTGAGGGCAACGTTTTTGTGATGAAGCACATCTATGCTAACAAGGCCAAGGCCGAACGTGCAGCTAAAGCAGAATGGGAGAAAATTCAGCGCGGTGTTGCTTCGTTCTCAATCCAACTGGCAAAGGGGCGGCCAGAGTTGTTCCCTGAAATGAAAGTCAGAGTGAGCGGCTTTAAGCCCGAAATCGACACGGCAGACTGGACGCTGGTGACTGTCACACACACACTGAATGACAATGGATTAACGTCATCCTTGCAATTGGAAGTGAAAATTTCTGATTCAGATATGATATAGTTGCTTTAGTGCCAGTTTCAGCTATGGCAACCTGTTTGTTGAGGTACTCGCGTTATGATGAGATGCCCCTTATGCGGCCACGCCGCCCACACTCGCAGCAGTTTTGAACACACAACCCAAACTAAGGAACGTTACAACCAGTGCCAAAATATTAATTGTGGCTCAACGTTTGTTAGTCATGAAACCTTTGTGCGGTTCGTCACCAAGCCGACATTGATTGAAGCGGTTCCACCGCATCCTGATAGTGGACAACAGACCGTGCTGGTATTCTGAACGAATAGTTGTCGATGAGTAAATAATTAAAAAAAGCGTTCCATTATTTATAGTGGGGCGCTTTTTTTATGTGAAAAATATTTTTTCTGAGGGGCTTCGGTGTGGTGGGGAAAGGATTTATCCCATAGTCGCCTTAAACTATATTCAATTTTCAGGTGCGTGTCTGTAATTCACTAAAATCTGATGGATAGCTAAAACAGCATCAGAAAAATCATCATCTACAATATAAAAATAACATTCAGGAACGTTTAACACTTTGGAAAATGCGCACATTATTTCAAAGGTTGGCTGATGCGTTCCATTTTCATACTGTGACACTCTCGCTCGTGCTGACTTTTCATCTATGCCAGCCGCAATTCCGAGTTTTTCTTGCGTGATATTTGCACGTAAACGAGCTGCTTTTAAACGTTTGTTAATCATAAAGTTAACCGTCAGTTATTAGAAATATAGCTGACGATATATGTAACATTTCTTAGTGCTTTTTTTGTCAAAACTTACTTAACAACAGTCTTAATGTTTAATTTGTTATTTATGATAATTAAAGATTTAATTGCTATATATTTTATTTAATCTGGTTTGTTTTTGCAAAAATGGCTTGTGTATAAATTTTTTGGCAAGGTGAAGTAGCATGAAGATTAGTTACCAAGAACGAATATTTTTGATGCTTGAGCACGTTATTTTAGCTATGAACATGTAAAGTCAAATCATTAACGATAGTCACATATATTTTCTTTAAGAATGTTGACGTAATGTTTAGTATTTCTTAACATGAATCGTGTTAAGGAATTCTTAGCAGAAAAATTAAATGAATCGAAAGGAAGACTATCATGAATAAAACAATCTCTGGTGACTGGCATCCAGCAGATATTATTGCAGCTCTAAAGAAACAGGGAACAAATCTTTCAGCCGTATCACGTAAAGCGGGATTAGCGTCATCCACATTAAGTAACGCGCTATATCGCCCGTGGCCAAGAGGAGAAAATCTGATTGCCACCGAACTGGGTTTACATCCATCTGATATTTGGCCATCGCGTGGAAGGTAGAGAAGGGTGAACTCAAGCCAATGGCGCTGGGTACGGTTAGCGCCATTATTGGGTGTCAGTGCTATCTCAAACAGTACTCAATTTTTAGAAGTGTGTTTGTAATTCACTAAAATCTGATGAATAGCCAAAACGACATCAGAAAAATCATCATCTACAATATAAAAATAACATTCAGGAACGTTTAATACCTTGGAAAACGCACACATTGTTTCAAAGGTTGGCTGATGAGTTCCATTTTCATACTGTGATACTCTCGCTCGTGCTGACTTTTCATCTATGCCAGCCGCAATCCCTAGTTTTTCCTGCGTGATCTTTGCACGCAAACGAGCGGCTTTTAAACGCTTGTTAATCATAAAATTAACCGTCAGTTATTAAAGATGTAGTTGACGATATATGTAACATTTCTTAATGATTTTTTTGTCAAAACTTACTTAACAAAAATCATATAGTGTTAACGGCACTAACAGTAATCATTTAGCTATTAAAGAATATTATAGTGTTTAGTAACTTTGCTAAAGAATTTGCTAGGTAAGTACCACATTACGTACATTTAAGGGACATCTCAGGATTCGGAAAATAAAGCACGTTAATTCGGCAACAGTGGTCGTAGTGGTCTATGCTGTTGCGCCAGAGGTAATCCCCAGCTAGGTTGATATGCTCCTACCCCAGCGATAACAGATACTGCAATAGTGACTTATCGAGGGTACTTTCCTGTTCGGCCTTGATAAATGAAGATGGTTCAACCGTAAAGGTGGTCGTCGCCAACTGACGTGGAAAAATCTGAATCTGATCCTGAAAATGCTGGGTTATCCAACGAAATGGAAAACCCGATCAATATTCAGGGCTCGCTGAATATGTGTGGGGGTTCTGATCTATGCGGTAGTTCCGCATGTCCGGTTCTAAGGAGGGGTCCGTTTGGGTAACCAGCGGGTCTACTCAACTCAAACCCCAATTAACAAACTTAAGAAGCAAAAAGCGACGTCATTGTTTGACATCATAATGGAGCCAAAGTAGAATGATGTCATTAAATGACGTCAATGGGATGAAAGATGATTAAGGTTAAAGAGCTGAGTTCAAAGCACCGCAAGACCCTTGCGGATGTGCTGACCATCCCGCCGAAATCCGGCATAAAATGGGATGATGTAGTCAGCCTGATTAACAAACTGGGGGGGAAGATCAAGAACGGCAACGGATCACGCCGGAAGTTTATCCTCATGGGCTCAGTCTATCAGACTCATCAACCTCATCCTGGTAACGTAATGGATAAAGGCGCAGTAAATGGCCTTCGTGAGTGGTTCGAAAATGTAATAGGAGTCGAACATGATTAAAAGCAACAATATTATGACTATCGACGGCCATCCTGCTTCTGTTACCTACGAAGCAGAAATTAGGGCCTTTCGCGGCAAATTTCTGGATGTCACCGGATATTGTGATTTCGTATCAAACAGTATTGACGGGCTTGAAAAAGAGGGACAAATCTCACTGGCTGAATATATAGAAACGTGCGAGGAAGAGGGAATTAACCCATTCAAGGAAGAGGGCAAGCTAAAATCTTTTACTCTTCGTTATCCTGGCTGGTTGGAAGCTCGCTTGACTGCGGTGACAATATCACACGCAGTCTCAAAGAACCAGTTCATAGTTCAGCTGCTTGAGCGGGAACTTCAATAAAATAGGTAACGCCGGACAGTGACAAAACTTGTTTTTATTGCTGTTTGGGGTTGTTGGGGTCTACTCAACCACCCCAGCGATAACAGATACTGCAATAGTGACTTATCGAGGATACTTTCCTGTTCGGCTTTGATAGATGAAAAAGCCTACAGTATGTAGGATTGATAGATCTGTTAAGGTGATGGTTAACTTTTAATTAATTATTTCTTATGAAAGTAGTTTGTGGTGAAAGCCCCGTTTAAGGGGCTTTGTCGTCAATGTGGACATTGGGTGGACGATGATAGAAAAAGTATATTTATTTTCAATATATTATGGGTTGTATGTAGACACCATCCCTGTCTTTTCCCCCGCCTTATGGCGGGATTTTTTTATCTGGCTAAGATTAATTCACTTTAAAATCAACCAGATAAAAGTTTTACAAGCAACTGTAAGTAGCGTGGAAATTTTCAAGTGTGGACACTTTTGAGTGCTACGGTTGCTTATGATTGCTAAATTTCCATGCCGCCATTCAGTGGGTTTAACGTGATTGCAAATTGCAAATAGTCGGGTGCCAGATGAGCATACGCCATAGTTTGTTGTATATTGGCATGACCGAGTATTTGTTGCAGTGCAACAATGTTTCCACCTTTCATCACAAAATGACTCGCGAATGTGTGGCGTAGAACGTGCGTTGCTTGGAGTTCTGTCAATAACTGTACGGAGGGTGACAGTACGGCCAGAGGCGGTGATCAGTTAGTGGAAAAAGTTATCGATTATGCGGATTCAATTGGCATGGATTTTAGCCGGGCTATGGCGAATTCATTAATCGTCGGAGGAAAAATCAACATAGGTGAGCAGTCGTTCAAGTTATGGACGGATGGCAGTTTTATTCCGATAGAAACGGAATGTCAGAAAGAAGCACGTCGCGATTTGCTATGGCAGCGGATTAAGAATATTGGTGAATTAAACAGTATTCAATTTTTAGAAGTGTGTTTGTAATTCACTAAAATCTGATGAATAGCTAAAACAACATCAGAAAAATCATCATCTACAATATAAAAATAGCATTCAGGAACGTTTAATACCTTGGAAAACGCACACATTGTTTCAAAGGTTGGCTGATGAGTTCCATTTTCATACTGTGATACTCTCGCTCGTGCTGACTTTTCATCTATGCCAGCTGCAATCCCTAGTTTTTCTTGCGTGATCTTTGCACGCAAACGAGCGGCTTTTAAACGTTTGTTAATCATAAAATTAACCGTCAGTTATTAAAGATGTAGTTGACGATATATGTAACATTTCTTAGTGCTTTCTTTGTCAAAATTTACTTAACAATATTATGAATATTTAACTTGTCATTCAGGGCAGTGATCGGGTAGCTGCGATAACCGCCAACAAATGTGGGTTACACTGGCCTTCACATTTGTTAGCTTTATTACTATTGCTTAATGCTTTGAAGTGAGCTGCGGCGTTTTGTCATTGTCACCGTATAGAACGATCCCTGATGTGTCGATCTCATCTTTCAGTTGGCGCAAGTCGTAGTTCGTCTGTAAGCGCATCCAAAACGCTGGATTACTCCCCAGCGCAGCAGACAGTCGGATGGCAAGTGCCGGGGTTAACGCCGTTTTGCCCGAAAGAAAGCGGGAAACCGTCGCTGGAGTTACGCCGATGTTTTTAGCAAACTGGCGAACGCCAACCCCTAAATCCTCCAGCATGTTGGATACCATAACGCCCGGATGAGAAACAATAGCCTGTCTCATTAGTGATAATCCTCCAGGTTTAAAATGTCAGCATCACCATTTTTAAATTCGAATGTGATGCGCTAGTTAGCTCTGACAGTAATTGACCATATGTCAGCCCGATCCCCTTTCAAGGGGTGTAACTTGTAGGCATGAATATTTAAATCTTCTATCATGCTAGCCGTGTCGATGGCCTGTAAGCGGTCATTGATTCGTACAGCATCCTGCGCCGGGATGCCTGAAATGACCCCTTTTTCAAAAAGTTGTTTCAGCCCTTTGGATTTAAATGACTTAATCATTTGTTCCCGTCCTTGTTACACCATACGCTGCTGTTACATGGCATGCAACGCCAACAATAAATAACCAAGGGCCATATCCTCAAATCTCAAAAAATTTTGTAGACAATGGTTGCGTTAACTAATTGCTATTTGAGGAAATTTGGCAATAGCTTTTTGCAATGGATAAACTACTGATCTATCGGTCAGAAGAATGGGATTACATAAACGAATGTTTTTGTTCTTATGGTTGGTGTAGAGAAAAGTTGGCAGTTATCGTAGCTACCCGGCAACTACTTATTTTAATGATAATTAAAGATTTAGTTGCTATATGTTTTATTTGATCTGGTTGATTTATACAAAGGTGGCTTGTGTATAAATTTTTTGGCAAGGTGAAGTGACATGAATATCAGTTACTAAAAACGAATATTTTTTGTGCTTGAGCACGTTATTTTAGCTATGAACGATTTCAGCAATATTTGACGTGTGAAGATCTTGAAAAGATACAACGTGCAATAATCAAAATCATCGGCGCATCAAATCTTATCGGTAAATCTGAAAGTTGACTTTTGGATGCTATCAACTAGAGTATGATTATTCCCCATGAGGGCTTTGTTAAAAATTTCTCCCGCAAAGGGCTTATAACCCCTCATACATATATGAGGGGTTTCAAACTGCTGACAAACTTCGTTGAAAATAACAGAGTTTGTTTCTTTTGTGATGGATTATAATGTAATGTCTCCATTTTCCTCATTAACCCGGCCTAATCCCCCGCTAGGGCGTTATTTTCACTTCCCCTGCCATAAAATGTTTGTTCTCCAGAAATAAAAACAATAAAGCATTGCGATTAGCAATGGCAGCTCGCAGGACGAGACAGCTACGCTGGCTTGATGCACAGCACAACGTAGCACCCGCCCGCTCAAAGAAGATGACGGGGGTGATTCATCTGTTGATGAAGGATACGCGCAATCAGAATATCGGTATCCCGGATAGTATAGAAAACCGTGTGGCGGTGAAACTCAACCCGCATTACACCTGGGACAGATGGGTATTCCCTCCCTATATGTGGCATCTCAGCTAGCGTGTCAAAAAATGCTTCCAGTGCCTCCGTATAATGGTCAGCCTGAGCTTCACCTGTATAATCATAAATCCCAGCAAAATCTTCAGCAGCCTGATCCGTGAGCTTATACATTATGTCTGCGTTTCCGTTGTTCCGCTATATCCCGTAGGGTCAGCGAGCTTTCCCCACTTTCCAAGCCAGCAATAACCGCCTTGCGTACAATCTCATCGTAAGCTTCTTGTTGCTCCAGCAAACGCAGCGCTGAACGCATAACTTCACTGGCATTTCCATAACGGCCACTTTCAATCATGCGCTGTACGAACCCGTCAAGCTGCTCGCCCATACTAACAGTAGTAATTTTTCTCATATCTCACCGATGTATTAATAGTTAATACATCAAGTGTGCAGCAAATGAGGCTGCATTACCAATGTCCTGAAGCCCCGAAAAAAATCGGGGCTTATGTCGATGTGGTCAAGGTGTGGACACTTACTTAAATAAATCCTTTTATTACAATGTATTATGTTTGAAAAACAAACATCATCCATGTCTTTTCCCCCTGCTTTCTGGTGGTCAATGTATGGGCACTTGTTGAAATAAATTCTGTTGTTTCAAATTAATCAACAAGGAAAGATTGACGCCATCTTCGTTTTTATCTCTTTCCACCGGCCAGTTTTTTATTGTTGTTATTCTAACCAATCCTGTTTATCTTATTTCATTTAACTTAAGTAGATTTGATTGTTCATTTGTGTTCAAAAAGGGAAAAGATATGTCTGGTAACGAGGTAAAAGATCGGCGTCCGATCAAGACACGCAATGCAGTGTGGGCCAGTAAAATGGCTAAATGGTTGCAATGTAAAGGGGCGACACCAAATGGCATATCTGTTGCCAGCGTTGTTTTTGCTGTATTAGCTGGTTTGTGTTTTGCCGTGTGTTTTTTAGTCGAGTCTTTTTGGACGACTTCAGTTTTATTGATTATTGGTGCCTTGCTCATTCAAGGCCGGCTAATGTGTAATTTATTGGATGGCATGGTTGCTGTTGAGGGAGGATTGAAGACGGCTGCCGGTGCTGTTTTTAATGATCTTCCTGATCGTATTGCTGATTCTTTTATTCTGATTGGGGTGGGGTATGGTTTAACACTTTTTCCGTTTGCGATTTCTCTTAGCTGTATTGCCGCATTATTAGCTGTTTTGACCGCTTATATTCGCTTATTAGGTGGAACTTGTGGTTTACCTCAGCGTTTCCTCGGTCCGATGGCAAAACAGCATCGGATGGCATTAATTACTGTTAGTGCAATTGTTGCCGCTTTTTTACCTCAGCTATGGGGCCAGTATCTTCTATTGGCGGTGTTAGTCGTTATCGCATTGGGCTGTCTCTGGACATGTGTTCGGCGAACCAGAGTCATATTGAATGAATTACAAGAGAAGGGTGCTTGTAATGAATAGACCACAAGAGGTGACACTGGTAAGTAAAGGTATGGGTTCATTTCTGTCTGGGCTTTGCCGTTTGTTAACAGGAGTGAGAATTCGTTGGATTGGGTGTAAGCCATCGGTAGCTTCCCGAATTTATTATGCTAATCATTCCAGCCACCTAGATGGGTTAGTTATCTGGGCTGGATTTCCTCGGGTGTTACGTTCTCGGGTGCATCCAGTTGCTGCCCGTGATTATTGGAGTAAAACTTATCTGCGTAGGTATTTTATTAATAAAGTTTTTCGGGCTGTGCTTATTGATCGTAAAGGAGAGGATTGTTTAAAGGGAAATACTCTGACGCCAATGGAGGATGTATTAAAACGAGGGGAATCTTTGATTTTATTCCCAGAGGGGACGCGAGGAAGTGGGGAACAAATTAATAAGTTTAAAGGTGGTCTATATTATTTAGCGAAGAAATATCCTGACGTTGAGCTTATTCCGGTTTATCTGGAAAATTTAAACAGGGTTTTGCCAAAAGGCTCGGCACTTGTTGTTCCTGTTATTTGTTCTGCAACATTTGGGCAACCTTTGGAAAAACTAGGTGTAAAAGAGGAAAAAGCTGATTTTTTACAGCGAGCTCGTCAGGCATTGGAGGCGTTAATATTATGACTATACTTAATAATAAACTACTCTTGTTGTTGGGTGGTATGTTCGTGCCGTTAATTATTGCCAGTATTGTTGGTGCAATACTCTCCTCAAAATATTCGAGGGATAACAGTAATGCGACAATCGACAATCTGAATGCCCGCATTCGTGGTTGGTGGGGGATGTGTATTATTTGTGTGTTGTCGGTGATTATTGGGCCAATCGGTTCAGTGTTATTATTTGCGAGTATGTCATTTTTCGCTTTACGGGAATTTTTCACTTTGACGCCAACACGACGAAGTGACCATGAGGCGATGTTCTGGTGTTTTTTTATTTTTATGCCATTGCAATACGTTGCCGTTGGTATTGAGTGGTATGGCGTGTTTTCTATTTTCATTCCTGTTTATGTTTTCCTGTTTTTACCTGCTCGTATTGCATTAGCTGGAGATACAACGAACTTTTTGGAGCGGACAGCCAAAATACAGTGGGGAATGTTAGTTGCTGTATTCTGTATTAGCCATGCACCCGCTTTATTGATGTTGGATATTCCAGGTTATGAAGGGGAGAATGTCGAATTATTGCTGTTTTTAATGATTGTGGTGCAGATGTCGGATGTTTTGCAGTACGTATTCGGTAAACTGTTTGGCAAACATCCTATTGTGCCTAAGTTGAGCCCGAATAAAACAGTTGAAGGTTTTGCCGGTGGCATCTTGGCTTCCGTTTTGTTAGGAATGTCACTTTATTGGGTAACGCCATTTTCTCCGTGGGAAGCTGGTTTGATGTCGTTAGCAATTACGCTGATGGGCTTTATTGGTGGTTTGTGTATGTCAGCGATAAAACGTGATAGTGGCATTAAAGATTTCGGTGAAATGATTGAAGGGCACGGAGGTATGTTAGATAGGATCGATTCTTTATGCTTTGCAGCACCGGTATTTTTCCACTTGACACGTTATTTCTATACATGATGGAAAGACACCAACGTAATGAATAAAGATTGTGCTGAATCAGCACTGTGGTATGGGTTGTCACAGTGCTGGTTTTTGTGTTGTTGATGACTTTCTTTATCCAGTGCGAACGAGGATATTGATAGGTTGATTGATGATCTTAAGAGCTATAGCAGCATAATTAAATGGCTTTTTAGCCAACTTGATCTCAAAAACGGGACTTATTGTTAATGCAGACTTGGGTTTTTACCGTATTATATGAAAGTTGAATCAATTCAGCTTGATTGTTTCAGTATGCTAGGTGGTAACAGGTTAAAAAGGCTGATTTCTCAGGCAAAGTGATCGCATACGGAGTCCGCCGTTAGCGGGTTTGCAATTATTACATCTACAAGTCAGAGGTCATCATGAGCAATGGGATCAAAAGAATCGGTGTCTTAACGAGTGGCGGTGATGCGCCGGGTATGAATGCAGCCATTCGTGGTGTGGTTCGTGCGGGATTAACCGAAGGATTGGAAGTTTTCGGTATTTATGATGGCTATCTTGGCTTGTATGAAAACCGTATGAAGAAACTTGACCGCTTTAGTGTGTCCGACATGATTAACCGTGGTGGCACTTTTCTAGGTTCAGCCCGTTTCCCGGAATTCAGAGATGAGAAGGTTCGTACTGTCGCTATTGAGAACATGAGAAAAAACGGTCTTGATGCTCTGGTCGTTATCGGCGGTGATGGTTCCTATCTTGGCGCGAAAAAACTGACAGAAGCGGGTTTCCCCTGTATCGGTCTGCCGGGCACTATTGATAATGATGTGGCGGGTACCGACTATACTATCGGCTATTTCACTGCGCTGGAAACGGTGGTTGAAGCGATTGACCGTCTGCGTGATACTTCGACTTCCCATAAACGTATTTCCATTGTTGAAGTAATGGGGCGTTATTGTGGTGATCTCACTTTGTCAGCCGCTATTGCAGGCGGTTGTGAGTTTATCGTTCTGCCGGAAGTCTCATTTAGTTGTGATGAGCTCGTGGCTGAAATTAAAGCGGGTATCGATAAAGGTAAACGTCACGCTATCGTTGCAATTACCGAACATGTTTGTGATGTCTATGAACTTGCGAGACATATCGAAAAAGAGACGCATCATGAAACCCGTGCCACAGTCTTAGGCCATGTTCAGCGTGGTGGTTCCCCGGTTGCCTATGATCGTATTCTGGCTTCCCGTATGGGGGCGTATTCCATCCAATTATTGTTGGAAGGTTATGGTGGTCGTTGTGTTGGTATTCAGAACGAGAAACTTGTTCATCATGACATCATTGATGCCGTGCAGAATATGAAACGCGTGTTTAAACAGGATTGGTTGGAAACCGCGAAAAAGCTATATTGATCACGCCAATACCGGCAAATCTAAATCTGTTGCAGCCTCATTGGAGGCTGTAATTTGTCTTTAGATATTCCTATCGCATATAAATAAATGCTTTTAATTATTTCTGAGTGATAACGCTTTCTGTCAGCCTTGGATTTCATAACAGCCAAAAACAGTGTGGGAGAGATTCAAGTGAGAGTCAGATGGCATATAGCATTGGCGTTACTGTTGGTTACCAATAGCAGTGTATGGGCAAAAGATCTTCAACTTCTTAATGTTTCCTATGATCCAACCCGTGAGTTATATCAGCAATATAATCAGGCTTTTAGTGATTATTGGCAGCAGAAGACAGGGGATAAAGTGATAATCCGGCAATCTCATGGTGGCTCGGGTAAACAGGCAACTTCTGTTATTAATGGCCTTGAGGCGGATGTGGTGACACTAGCTTTGGCCTATGATGTGGATGCCATTGCGGAACGTGGCCGGATAGCGAAGGCATGGATTAAGCGTTTGCCAGAGAATTCAGCTCCCTATACTTCAACCATTGTTTTTTTAGTGCGGAAGGGTAATCCCAAACAAATTAAAGACTGGTCAGATTTAGTTCGTCCAGGTGTGTCTGTTGTGACACCTAATCCAAAAACATCGGGTGGGGCACGCTGGAATTATCTGGCTGCATGGGGTTATGGGTTGATTCATAACAATCAGGATCAGGACAAAGCGAAAGCATTTGTTAAAGCCCTTTACCAGAATGTTGAAGTGCTCGATTCTGGCGCAAGAGGAGCGACCAGTACTTTTGTTGAGCGTGGAATCGGTGATGTATTAATTGCTTGGGAGAATGAGGCATTATTAGCGATTAATGCGCTTGATAAAGATAAATTCGAAATTGTAACACCTAGCCTTTCAATTCTGGCTGAGCCGACGGTTTCTGTCGTTGATAGGGTCGTTGATAAACGTCATAGTCGCGAGCTGGCAACAGAATATCTGCAATACCTTTACTCTCCGGTTGGACAGGAGATAGTGGCTAAAAACTATTATCGACCACGTGATAAAGCGATTGCCGATAAGTACCGCTCTTCTTTTCCGGTGTTGGAATTATTTACTGTCGATAAAGTATTCGGTGGTTGGGGAAACGCGCAAAAAGTCCATTTTGCAACGGGCGGTGTGTTTGATGAGATTATTCAGCGCTGAAAATGAATAGCCGCCGTAGGTATACGGCGGTCAATTAGCATTAAAATATTATGCTTTTTTCGCAGCGGCTGCGGCTTTTACGATAATAGCAAAAGCATCAGCTTTTAGGGATGCGCCACCAACTAATGCACCGTCAATGTCTGGCTGAGCAAATAGCTCAGCGGCATTATCTGCATTCACAGAACCACCGTACTGGATAATGACCTGTTTTGCGATTGCTGTATCTCTCTGCGCAATATGATCACGAATGAATTTGTGCACAGCCTGAGCTTGTGCCGGTGTTGCTGATTTGCCTGTACCAATTGCCCAAACAGGTTCGTAAGCAATGATCGTACCTTGGAATGCTTCTGCGCCCAATGTGTTCAGAACTGCATCAATTTGCCTTGCGCATACGGTTTCAGTCTGGCCAGCTTCATTTTCCTGTTCAGTTTCGCCGATGCACAAAACAGGGATTAGACCTTGTTGTTTAAGAGTGGCAAATTTTTTCGCAATGAATTCGTCACTTTCTTGGTGGTAAGTACGGCGTTCAGAGTGGCCGATGATAATGTATTCTGCGCCAATGTCTTTCAACATGGCGGCGGAAGTTTCACCGGTAAATGCACCAGATAGGTTAACGTCAACATCCTGTGCGCCCAGGGCAATACGGCTGCCAGCTAGCGCTTGTTTAGCCTGAGAGAGATAAAGTGATGGTGGCGCAATAGCGACGTCACAGCCGGTAACACTGCTTAGTTCTTTACGCAGGCCAGTGATAAGTTCGTTTACCATATGGGTACTGCCATTCAATTTCCAGTTACCCATCACCAATGGATGTCGCATGTTTTTTCCTCCAACCAGAGAAGTTTAAGTAGTGAGCTGAATTTAGGACCGATTCGGTAGATCAATGCTCCACAGTATAGTGATCATTGCGAACAATAGCTTTTTTTTATTACTAAATTTGATTAGTTGTCGGGTTCAGATAACCATAGCTTAATCGGTTCAATAGCGAAAGTAAGCGTTTTTTCGCTACTATTTACCACAATATAGCGAATCGCTCCGATGTTGTGGCTGTAAAATAGTGATTTTTTGCCGTTTCTGAGTAGGTTATTAATATTCTCTTTGCTTTGTTCCTGTGAAAGCGTTGGGTTAAAGTAGCGCATCAGCGCTACCATGTACTGTTCTGCCAGAATTTGGTTTTGCTGAGTTTCAGCAGTATTTTCTGATGGTAGTAAGGTCAGTTGCAGACTTTTGATTTTTTCATTTCCTCGCTCAAGTACGGCGGAAGAATAAAGTTTTTCGTTGATTTTGCTGGCAGCTCGTGTCAGTGGCAGATAGATGTCTTTATTTATGATTACCCGATACTCGCGTAGTGGCAATGTCGGGTTGCGGCGATTATATTTTTCGCGAAATCGCGGGATAGTTTCATCAAAAGAGGGGGCATTCGGCAGAAGATAGGTCGCTTGTATTGTGGGTTCTGTAGTTGTGGATTTATCAGCATTGGCTACCAACGGCAAACCGACGCTGCTTACCGCTAATATTATGGCTAGAAATTTATTAACGTCCATTTTCATGTTGCCGCTCGCTTAGGTTAAACTGCGCTGAGAAACAGAATACACGATTGGAAAAGAATAGATGACATTACAACAATGGGGTTTTTCATTCAAAGGACGAATTGGGCGACGTGAATTTTGGTTTGGCATTGGTGTTTGCCTGGCCTTGATGTTTGTTATCTTGACTATTCAGGGAATGAATTCTTTAACCATGCACTATGCTGTTTTTGCACTTGTTTTGGTGATGTATCCCGCGGCAGCAATGATGGTTAAGCGTCTGCATGATCGAAATAAGCGGGGAGGGTGGTCGCTGCTTTTATTACTGGCAGGGTTGTTAATTGCTGTTGACTGGGGTGGTATGGCACCGTTCTGGCAATGGGGGATTGGCCGTTTTATCCCCACATTGATCATTGTAATGATGGTGCTTGATTGCGGTGTATTCCGTGGTACGGATGGGCCAAACCGGTTTGGTGAAACAACAGAGAAAGTGGATTTTATTTCTGCCAAAGATGACTGAAATTACCAATATTGCTCACTGGTGATATGCCCCGGTTTGCGGCGTAAGTGTTTTGTCATTCCACGCTGCTCTTTTAGCAGTTGTTGGGTATCTTTCACCATTTGAGGGTTACCGCATAACATAATATGGCTGTTGTCACTGTTCATCGTAAGCCCGGCAGCCGCCTCAAGTTCGCCGCTCTCGATCAGTGCCGGGATACGGCCAGTCAATGAGCCGGTGTTTTGTTCACGGCTGACAATAGTTTGAATTCGTAGCTTGCCATTGAGACGTTCAACTAATTGCTGCATTAAGGGCAGATAGCTTAAATCTTGTGTTAGTCTGACTGCATGCACCAATACGATATTCTCAAATCTTTCCAGGTAGTCCCCTTGTTGAAGGATGGACAAATAAGGGCCAATGGCTGTTCCCGTTGAAAGCATCCATAATGTTTTGCAGTCAGGTATTTCATCAAGAATAAAAAAGCCTGCGGCTTGTTCTGTTACTAATAGATTATCACCAGGTTGTAGCGCTGCTAATCGCGGGCTGAGTTTGCCTTCAGGAACCGTCACTAAATAGAATTCAAGATTGTTATCTGCCGGAGCGTTAACGTAAGAGTAGGCCCGTTGCACCCGTTCATCATCTATTTCCATTGCCAGTTTTGCAAACTGACCCGCAGTGAATTCTTCAACCGGTGCATGCATCCTGATGCTGAATAAGGTATTCGTCCAGTGAATAACTTGTGTAACTTTTCCTGTAACCCAGTTTGCCATTGGAACTTATCTCCTATCCTGAAAGAAATCCCCGAACCGTTTGTTTTTACGTCGTTATTTTAGTCTATAGAGATAAATACCATTATCGATTCTGTGTCATAGAAAAATTGACTACTACTTTATTAATACTTAGTTTTATATGTACATATTTGTTGCCAAATATGGCGTAATTAACTGTTATTTTTTTCAGAAAATAAAATTGTGCACTATCTCGCAAAATATTTTAAATTTGTTAAGTTAATCACATTAGTGGAGTAAGAGAATACAGGCCATTTCCTATATAGCCTGGGGGTTTTTTGTGACTTTATGAATTATATAAACTTGTTGTGAATGCGATGAGAAAATTAGAGAACTTTCATTTATTGCAGATATTGCTAAAGATTTTGATGTGCCAATAGGTTCTGTACAACGTGGGTATGCTGATGTTCTTTACGTCAGTTTTGATCCTGATTTGTTGGTTACCATTGGTGCATAGGATGCAGCGTCACGGACATGTTGTTTAATCAAGCAATTAAAGAAAGGGTGGTCATTTATTTCACCCTTTCTTTATATCTAGATATTTAGGGAGTCTTAGCCTTTATCTTCCCAATCCTGCGCGCGGGCAACCGCTTTTTTCCAGCCATTGTATTTATAATTACGTTCAGTGGTTTCAATGCTTGGATGGAATTCTTTTTCAATGGTGGCTTTACTTTTCACTTCATCCAGGTCTTTCCAGTAGCCAACCGCCAATCCTGCGAGGAATGCTGCGCCCAATGCAGTGCTTTCACGCACTACAGGGCGTTCTACGCGGGTACCAAGGATATCTGATTGGAATTGCATCAGGAAGTTATTGGCAACAGCACCGCCATCTACACGAAGTGCTTGCAGCCGGGTACCTGCATCAGCTTGCATGGCATCCAGGACATCGCGGGTCTGATAGGCAATGGATTCCAGCGTCGCACGAATGATGTGATTACTGTTGGTGCCGCGGGTCAGGCCAAAGATTGAGCCGCGAGCGTAGGGGTCCCAGTATGGCGCACCAAGGCCGGTGAAAGCGGGAACCACATAGACGCCGTTACTGTTTTTAACTTTAGTGGCAAAGTATTCGGAATCAGCGGCGTCTGCAATAAGTTTCAGTTCATCACGTAGCCACTGGATAGAGGCACCACCAACGAAAACCGCACCTTCAAGCGCATAGTTCACTTCACCGCGGGGACCACAGGCAATAGTTGTCAGTAATCCGTGATTGGAGCGCACGGCATCTGTACCTGTGTTCATCAGCAAGAAGCAGCCTGTCCCGTAGGTATTTTTCGCCATACCCGGTTGGACGCAAAGTTGACCATATAGAGCAGCTTGTTGGTCACCTGCGATACCTGCGATAGGAATTCGGGTGCCACCTTTACCGCCGATGTTGGTCTGACCATAAATCTCAGAAGATGAATGAACGGTCGGCAGTAGGGAACGCGGGATTTGTAACTCATCAAGAATATGCTGATCCCATTCCAGATTGTGAATGTTGAACAACATTGTTCGAGAGGCGTTTGTGAAATCGGTAACGTGGACTCGGCCTTGGGTCATTTTCCATACTAGCCAGGTATCCACAGTACCGAACAGTAGCTCACCTTTTTCAGCCCGCTCACGGGCGCTTGGGACGTTATCCAAGATCCATTTTATTTTGGTGCCGGAGAAATAAGGGTCCACTACCAGCCCTGTATTCTGGCGAATATATTCTTCTAATCCCTCTTTTTGTTTGAGTTTAGTACACGCGTCTGCGGTACGGCGACATTGCCAAACGATGGCATTGTAAATAGGTTTACCGGTTTCTTTTTCCCAAATAATCGTTGTTTCACGTTGGTTGGTAATCCCAATACCGGCAATCTGATCAGAACTAATATCCGCTTTCGCCAATACTTCTACCAACGTTGAGCTTTGGGTTGCCCAGATTTCCATTGGATCGTGTTCTACCCAACCCGGTTTAGGATAAATTTGCGCAAATTCTCTTTGGGAAATTGAGATAATATTGGCATCGTGATCAAGAATTATTGCTCGGGAGCTGGTAGTTCCTTGATCAAGGGCGACAATATACTTTTTCTCAATCATATTTTCTGTTGTCATGATAATAACCTGTTCTGGTAATGCTCTACTCTAGGCTTTCTTTTTCTTCTGATCTTCAGTTTTATGAACATCAGATGGTAAATGGCGACCAATAAGTTTACGGTAGCCAAATGCTCCTACAATACCGCCGATAATCGGTGCGGTCAGAGTAACCAGACAGTAAGGGATTTCACGTCCACCTGTCAGGGCAATATCTCCCCAGCCCGCTAGATAAGCAATTAATTTGGGGCCAAAGTCACGGGCCGGGTTCAGAGCGAAACCGGTTAATGGGCCGAATGCGCCGCCGATAACGGCAATTACAATACCAATTAGTAACGGAGCCAGAGGACCGCGAGGAATACCATTGCCATCGTCAGTTAGCGACAGAATTAGACAGAGCAGAATAGCGGCAATGATAACTTCTATCATAAAAGCCTGAGAAATGGACAGTGACGCCATTGGATAAGTAGAAAATACACCTGCTGTAAACAAGCTTTCAGGCGTACCACGAACGATATTGTGCACCTGTTCGTAATCAAGGAATACGCTGTAGTACATCATGTAAATGAGAGCGGCCGCGATAAAGCCACCAATCATCTGCGCAATAATAAAAGGGATAACTTTTTTGCCATCAAAACGGGCAAACAGCCATAAGGCAATCGTCACCGCCGGGTTAAGGTGAGCACCGGAAACACCTGCGGTGAGATAAACAGCCAACGCAACGCTCATACCCCAAATAATACTGATTTCCCATAAACCTAATTGTGCGCCGGCAATACGTGCAGCGGCAACACAACCTACGCCAAGGAAAACCAATAGTGCGGTACCAAGAAGCTCAGCGATACACTGTCCGGTTAATGTCGTGCTAGTGGTTTGGCTCATATGTTCTATCCTACAAAGAAGATTTTAGAGGGGTAGTTATTATTCGCCTTCCAGCATTGAAAGGAGGGTTATGTAAATTTATCGTTAATGCGCGGAAACGAGAAATAGCGAAATTGAAATGTGTGTGTTGTGTCAACAAAATGAGCGAATCCGCATTTATCCGCTATTTTGCTAAAAATTAAAGTGTGAGACACTTTAGGGTTTTTATTTGGTAGTTATTTTTCATGTGTTGGGGATGTTGCTAGACAGGGGCGCATTGGCTACATACAATCAGACAATTGCTTATAAGGGGGAACCGAGAATGTCATTTGAAGTTTTTGAAAAGCTGGAAGCCAAGGTTCAGCAGGCGATTGATACTATTACCCTGCTACAAATGGAAATTGAAGAATTAAAAGAAAAAAATCGATCGTTGTCTCAGGAAATTCAGAATGCTGCCAGCAGCCGTGAGTCTCTGGTTCATGAGAATGAGCAATTAAAACAAGAGCAACAAGTATGGCAAGAACGTTTGCGTGCCTTGTTGGGCAAAATGGAAGATGTTCAGTAATTACAAATTTCCAACAGACAAAAAGGGCGATCTAAAAAATCGCCCTTAATTCTATTATATGTTGCCATCAGATGATCTCATCTTCTTCGCTATCATCAAGTCCCAGTGGCTCTTCGGACAAAATAATACCGGTGTTGTCGGCATACAAATAGTCACCAGAGAAGAAGGTTACACCACCGAAATTCACCCGAATATCGCTTGCGCCGGCCCCTTCATCACGACAGCCAGCAGGAATAGCGGCTATAGCTTGAATACCGAGGTCGAACTCTGCTAGCTGGTCAACCTGACGTACAGCACCGTAAACAACAATGCCTTCCCATCCATTTTGCACAGCGAGTTGTGCCAGCTCAGCGTCAATTAATGCTTGGCGTACAGAACCACCACCATCTACCAGTAAAATGCGCCCATGACCGTTGTCCTCAAGCAGGTCATAAAGTAACCCGTTGTCTTCAAAGCATTTAACCGTGATGATTTGACCACCAAATGAAGTACGCCCGCCAAAATTGGAGAACATAGGTTCTACCACATTTACTTCTTCTTGATAGATGTCACAAAGCTCGGAAGTATCATATTTCATAGGATTTACGTCTGGTTAAGGTATGGAACAGTAAGTATATCCCTTTCAGGCCGATGTTAGCAAAATCATCAATTATTAAATTGATATTGTTAACAAGTATCCAGAATGGTTAAGTTACAACACCTCCCGGAAAAACAGCACGAATGCGGTCTAATTAAAGATAAGACCAACTGAAAATAGAATATTAGTCAGTAATGCCGCTTTAACCATCTGTCCCAACATTGGACGCATTCCCTCCGGTGTGGGGTCATTAAGTACATACCATATATGTTTGAACAACCAAGGCAGAGCAAGCAGGAACAGCCAGCCTGACCAGCCAGATGGGTTTTGTACGGTGAATAATGCCAAGCAAAGTATTGCTGTGATTATTAAACTACCGTGATAATAACGGGCTTTTTTAGGGCCAAGGCGGACAGCTAGGGTATTTTTGCCATGCCGTTTGTCATCTTCAATATCACGCAAATTATTGATATTTAAAACAGCAGTAGAGAGAAGCCCACAGGCTGTAGCCGGGAGTATGACAACCGAGTCAAAAAAACCTGCTTGAAGATAATAAGTACCGGCAACACTTAACCAACCGAAGAAAATCAGTACTGAAATATCACCAAGCCCCATATAGCCATAAGGCTTTGCGCCAACTGTATAGGTAATTGCGGCAATAATTGCTAGTAGGCCAAGTACTAGAAAACCGAATATATCGCTGGGTTCTTCACAGGCAACCGCAATCAAGGCACTACCAGACAGACAAGCTAGCAGGACAATAATCTTCAATGCTTTTTTCATCTGTGAGGTGGTAATGGTGCCTTTTTGCATACCGCGTAGTGGCCCGATACGTTTTTCAGTATCACTGCCTTTAATAACATCACCGTAATCATTGGCGAGATTAGACAGAATTTGCAGTATGGCTGCTGTTAATAGCGCTAGTAAGGCAACCGGTAGCTTGAAATGCCCTGTCCAGTCAGCAAGGGCTGAACCAGTAATAATGGCTGCAAGGGCGAGTGGCAGTGTTTTAGGACGCAAACTTTCCAGCCATGCTTGAGTTTGACTAATGGAAGTTGATGAGTTCATTTCTGCGTTCACTTACTCCTGTAAGTTTATAAAAAACAAATGGGAGGCAAGCCTCCCATCATTAATTATAGTGGATCAGGAATCGTATACACCGATTATAGGATAAAGCGACTCAGATCTTCATCTGCAACCAGTTCATCTAGATGCTGTTTAACATAGTCGGCATCAATGTTAACTGACTGGCCTTGGCGTTCGCTGGCTTCGAAGGAGATATCTTCCATCAGCCGTTCAAGCACAGTATGCAGGCGACGAGCACCGATATTTTCGGTTGATTCATTTACCTGCCATGCGGATTCAGCGATTTTGCTAATGCCATCAGTCGTGAAACTGATGTTCATTCCTTCTGTTGCCATAAGAGCTTTATATTGCTCAGTCAGAGATGCGCTTGGTTCAGTCAGAATACGCTCAAAATCTTCTGTGGTTAATGCCTGTAGTTCCACGCGGATTGGCAAACGTCCTTGTAATTCAGGGATCAGATCGGAAGGGCTGGCAACCTGGAATGCTCCTGAGGCGATAAACAGGATGTGGTCTGTTTTTACCATGCCGTGTTTAGTGGATACCGTACAACCTTCCACCAGTGGCAACAGGTCACGCTGAACACCTTCGCGAGAAACATCAGGGCCTGATGTTTGACCGCGTTTGCAGATTTTGTCGATTTCATCAATGAAGACAATACCGTGTTGTTCAACGGCATCAATGGCCTGTTGTTTCAATTCTTCCGGGTTAACCAGTTTAGCGGCTTCTTCTTCGACCAGTAACTTGAAAGCATCTTTGATTTTTAGCTTACGAGATTTGTGTTTCTGACCGGCAAGGTTCTGGAACATAGATTGCAACTGGTTTGTCATCTCTTCCATGCCCGGAGGTGCCATGATCTCGACGCCTACAGGTGTGGTAGCAACATCAATCTCAATTTCTTTATCATCAAGTTGACCTTCACGTAGTTTCTTACGGAATGCCTGGCGTGCGGCTGATGGCTCAACTTGCGTCTCCGTTTGTCCCCAGTTATTTTTTGCTGGTGGGATCAGGACATCAAGAATACGCTCTTCTGCCAGTTCTTCTGCCCGATAACGGTTTTGTTCAATGGATTGCAGGCGAACCATTTTAACTGCGGCATCGGTCAGATCACGAATGATAGAGTCGACTTCTTTACCAACATAGCCAACCTCGGTGAATTTGGTCGCTTCGACTTTGATAAATGGCGCATTTGCCAGTTTTGCCAGGCGACGGGCGATTTCGGTTTTACCTACCCCAGTCGGACCAATCATCAGGATATTTTTAGGCGTTACTTCGTAGCGCAGCGTTTCATCTAGCTGCATACGACGCCAGCGGTTACGGAGTGCGATAGCTACAGCGCGTTTCGCTTTGTCCTGACCAATAATGTGTTTGTCAAGTTCGCTGACAATTTCGCGTGGAGTCATTTCAGACATACTATCTACCCTTACGCTTTTGAAGGAAGTTCTTCGAAGTTGTGATTATGGTTGGTGTAAATACAGATATCACCGGCAATTGTTAGCGCTTTCTCTGCAATTTGTCTGGCACTGAGATCGGTATTTTCCAGCATTGCCCGTGCGGCGGATTGGGCATACGGACCGCCGGAACCAATGGCAATCAGGTCATTTTCTGGCTGAATGACATCACCGTTACCTGTAATGATTAAGGAGGTATTTTCATCTGCGACTGCCAGCAGTGCTTCCAGTTTGCGTAGCATGCGATCAGTGCGCCAGTCTTTAGCAAGCTCAACCGCTGCCTTGGTTAGATGCCCTTGGTGCATTTCAAGTTTACGTTCAAACAGTTCAAACAGAGTAAACGCGTCTGCTGTACCGCCGGCAAAACCCGCGATTACTTTGTCATTATAGAGGCGGCGAACTTTACGGACATTGCCTTTCATGACGGTATTACCCATCGTTGCCTGTCCATCACCACCGATTACGACTTGGCCATTACGGCGAACACTTACGATTGTAGTCACGAGTAAGCCCTTGGTTACAAAAATAGATAAATGTGACGCACGGTACTTTCGACAGAGTATACGGCTATCGAAAATACCGTGTGCACGGTGTTTAGCAGTATAGATGGGGGAGAATTATAATTTTTCAACCCCCAGTAATACGGAGAATGCAACCTGATACACCAACGCCTTTCAGACGTTCCCGCATTTTTTCTGCGGTGTTTTTACTGTAGGGACCAAGAACAACACGATGCCAGCCGTCTCCTGTTGTGATCTGGCTTTCAATACCTGCAAATGCCAGATTGGCACGTACTGATTCAGCTTGGTCCATATTGCGGAATGAACCACATTGTAAAATCATACGCTGTGCCTTTTCTACGGGTTTAGGTTTACTGGTTTCAGCCGGTGGTAGAGTTTGTGGCTGAACTGGCTGAGTCTGCATTGATTGCTGCGGTAATGTTTGTTGAGGCTGTGGTTGTGGTCTTGTTTCCAGCGGTTGTTGCGTCTCTGCTGATGGCTTGATGATCACTTGTGAACGCGGTACTTGAACACCATTGTATGGCACTTCTGGCAGCGAAGTCGCTGGTTGGCGCATATCCGCCTGCATTTGTTCAAGTAACTGCCGTTGCTCAGCGGTTAGCTGAGTGTGTGAGTTGATTTGTCCCCCAGATGAAGGCTCTCGTGGTGTCTCGATACCAACGGGACGATTCTCCAATTCTTTGATATAGCGCCAGCGCTCTTCCGGTTTTGGCGGTAATCCACTGTTTTGCTGAGAATGTTTTGGCAGTACTTCTGGTTCGCTTTTCTGTTTATTGTGGGTAATAAAGTAAAGACCACCAATAAAGATAACGACTAATGCTACTGCGACAGCCAGCGTTGCTTTTGGTAATCCCTGGGCTTGGTATTTTTTCTTATCGGTATTTTTACGGCGGGAGTTTGAACGCCCGCGACTCACATAATCTCGTTGTGCCACTGTCTAATTCGCTGAGTAATTTAAGTAAAAGAAAATAAACGATATGTTACTTAACCTGCGGTTATTTGCCTAGCTTTTAGGCGAACAGGTGCTTTGCCGAATAATTAATTCTGATTCCAGTAACTGAGAGCCGACAGATGTTGTGTGGCCCTGGATTTGATCTAGTAACAGTAACATTGCCTTGTGACCAATTTGATAACGGGGTTGACCAACGGTTGTCAATGGCGGATCGCTGTACATGGCGAGACTTAAGTTATCAAACCCAATGATGGATAAATCTTCCGGTATTTTTAAGCCCATTCTTTTAGCCTGCCACATTACGCCAATCGCCATAACATCGCTGTGACAGAAGATGGCTGTAGGAGGATCTAGCAGAGAGAGTAGCTGTTCGGTCAATTTTGCGCCGCTTTCATGGGTAAAATTACCTTGGACAATATAATCTTCACGAATTGTCCCGCCAGAGCGACGCAATGCTTGAATATATCCTTGGAGGCGATAGCGGCAAATCGGTATGTTTTCGGGGCCGGAGAGGCAGGCAATGCGTTTATGCCCCAATGTTTGCAGATAATGAGTCGCATTGAATGCGGCGGTCAGATTATCAATATGAATAGTCGGCAGCTCTAGCTCTGGTGCATATTCGTTTGCCATTACCATAGGTGGTAGGTTTTTTTGTTCTTCTTTGCTGGCATCAAACGGGACATTAGAACCCAGTAACAACAGACCATCAATTTGTTTGGTGACAATCAGGTTAAGAAACGTGTGTTCCTGTTTTTGCTGATGTTGGCAGTCACCGATTAAAACCAGATAGCCATGTTCTGCCGCTGTCTCTTCAATGCCGCAAATCACATCAGTGAAAAAGGGATCGCTGATATTTGGCACTATCACTAAAATAGTTTTTGACTCACCGCGTTTAAGATTACGGGATAAGTTATTTGGGCAATAACCTACAGCCAGTACAGCTTGTTCCACTTTTTGTCGGGTCTGGGAAGAAACTTTTTCTGGATTCATGAGTGTTCTTGATACGGTTGCGGTAGAAACGCCAGCCACTTCAGCGACATCTTTCATTGTTGCGGAGGTGCCATTCTTTTTCTGCTCCAAAACTCACTCCTCATTTCCTGACGGGTTAGTTAAATGATTGTCATTTTCTGGTTGCCGGGAAACCGTCAGTGACTTTAAGGAAAGTGACGACATGCGGTTTAAGGTTATGACAATGTTGTTAAGGGATCATTCTAAACAGTTTGGCAAATTCGTTTATTCCTTAGTTTGTAAAAAAGTGTGATATAAATCATTTATTCGATATGGCTCGCAAATTAGTGAATAATTTTTCATTGATTACTGATTGTCAGGTGTGATTTTTTTAAATAGTAAATAAGCGTATGTTTAATCTGCTCAGGTTATGTGTTTTAAAATAGAGGCAATTAATCGCTAACTGTCTATTGGATCAACATCAATATTCCACTTCACTTTTCGGATTTGTGGCAAAGTTGTTATTTGGGGATAAATCATCGCCATGATTTTTTGTAAAAAAATTCTAGATGGATGTTGAATCAATAGTTGCCAACGATAACGACCACCTCTTTTTGATTGTAATGCAGGAACTGGGCCCATGATCCATAAGTTATCATCCCTCAAAGGATGGTGTTCAAAAAGTAGGCGCAATTGTTGTAAAAAAGTGGGTGCTTGCTGATTATCGTGATCTTCTGACCGCAAAATAATATGACTGGTAAATGGTGGTAAAAACACACTCTTGCGTTCATCCATAGCTTGAATAGCAAAAGCATCGTAGCCTTTATTGAGCAAAATTTGCAGTAATGGATGGTCAGGATGATGAGTTTGGAGAACCACTTCTCCCCGTTTACCTGCTCGACCAGCCCGACCAGAAACCTGTGTATAAAGTTGTGCGAAACGTTCCGCTGCCCGAAAGTCCGCTGAAAACAGGGCACCATCAACATCGAGTAAAGCGACTAGAGTGACATCAGGAAAATGGTGACCTTTTGCCAGCATTTGGGTGCCAATCAATATGCGGGCATTTCCGGTGTGAATGTCAGCGAGTTGTTGTTCCAGTGTTCCTTTGCGGCTGGTGGTGTCTCTGTCAATGCGGGTAATAGGAACATCAGGAAATAGGGTTGAAATACCATCTTCAAGCTGTTCTGTGCCAAGGCCAATAGGTTGAAGATGGGTAGAACCGCATTGCGGGCACTGGCGGGGTACGGGGCGCTGGCTGTCACAATAATGGCAACGTAACTGACGATGGTATTGATGCAGAGTGTAATAATGGTCACAGCGTTGGCATTCTGCAATCCAGCCACATTCATGGCAGAGTAGGGCTGGTGAGTAACCTCGGCGGTTAAGGAAAAGTATGACCTGATTATTAGCTTGTAGATGTTCTTCAATACGCTTTATTAGTGGTTGAGATAACCCGACTTTGAGTGGTAAACCTTTTAAGTCCAACAGATGTTGAGTCGCTGGTTGAGCATGGCCTGCCCGTTTGGATAATGTTAGCGGGCGGTATTTGCCTTGTTGCACATTGTAAAGTGTTTCCAGTGCCGGAGTTGCAGAACCCATGATCACCGGGATATTCTCTTTTTTTGCTCTGAATACCGCTAGATCACGGGCATGATAACGCCAGCCCTCCTGTTGCTTATAAGAACTGTCGTGTTCTTCATCAATGATGATAATGCCAAGGCGGGCAAAAGGGGTAAATAGGGCTGAGCGTGTACCGATGACAATTGCGTTCTCACCCTGTTTCGCCCGTAGCCATACAGCAAGGCGTTCACTGTCATTCAGGGCTGAATGAAGAACATCAACCGGTGCGTTGAAACGTTCACGGAAACGACGGATGGTTTGTGGTGTCAGGCCAATTTCCGGTACAAGTATCAGGGCTTGTTTACCTTGTGCCAAAATATTCTCCAGCACACTGAGATAAACTTCTGTTTTACCTGAACCGGTGATGCCCGCCAGTAACCAGGGAGAAAATTGCTGGTCTTCTGCACGGATAGCACCGACCGCGGTGGCTTGTTCGGTATTCAATTTCAGGCGTTCGCCGGTGATTTGGAAGTGATTTCGCCAGTTCTCAGATTCAGGTTGTACAGGGTATAAATCGATAAGTGACTTCTTTTTGAGCGACTGGAAAGCACTTTCGCTTAGTTCCAGCTCTGTAATCTGGTGGCGATATATTGCTTTACTGCGTAGGGTTGCCAGTACCTGTTGCTGCTTTGGTGAGCGTTTCAGTTGAGCCAGCGATAGTTCAGCGCCTGCTGGAGTAATTTGCCATTGCCATAGTGGGGTTGATTCCGCGGGTTTTCCCTGACGAAGTAGTACCGGCAATGCATGGAACAGGACTTCACCGATGGGGTAATGGTAATAACTGGATGCCCAGAGTAATAGCTGCCAAAGATTTTCTGAAAATAAGGAGTGAGTATCGAGAATAGATTCTATGGTTTTCAGTTGTTCTGCTGGAATATCACTGTTGTCAGCTATCCCGGTAACGATACCAGTAGCTTTACGTTTGCCAAAAGGGACAGTTACCCGCATCCCTGCAATAGGTAATTGACTCTCTGTGGGCAACAGATAGTCAAAAGAGCGGGTAAGGGGGACAGGCAGAGCAACCTGAACGACAACCATAAAATTATTCCGAACGATCAATAAATAAAGCAAAAATTGGCTATAGGGTATCATAGACAATATACGGATTTCATTGCGAGATAGACAGATTTTCTGTATGATCCGCCGCCTTTGGTATGGAAGATACCAAACTCATTTTATCAACACGACGTGTGGTGTCTGGCGGCAACAGGGCTGGATAGCGACACGGCCTTAACAGAGGTTATCCCATGAAAAAAGGTATTCATCCTAAATATGAAGAAGTTACTGCAACCTGCTCTTGCGGTAATGTAATGCAAATCAGATCTACCGTTGGTCACGCTCTGAACTTGGACGTATGCGGCCAATGTCACCCATTCTATACGGGTAAACAACGTGATGTTGCTACAGGTGGTCGTGTTGATCGCTTCAAGAAACGTTTCAACGTTCCAGGTGTCAGCAAGTAATTGCAGAATTGCGCCTGTCTATAATAACAGGCCAACTGGTACTAACGCCCGGTGTTTTGCATCGGGCGTTTGCATTTTAGCCATATAAAAAATCCCTGAATTTCTACAGGAGTTTTTTGCGCTACTATCAATATTCCCAGGTATCAGGATCAATACCTAATTCCCGCATGATCTTTTTGGCAGCCTCTGGGATTTCATCATTACGCTCTTTGCGTAAATCAGCATCATCGGGCAGTGGTTGCCCAGTAAATGCGTGCAGGAATGCTTCACACAGCAATTCACTGTTGGTCGCGTGACGCAGGTTGTTTACCTGGCGACGGGTGCGTTCGTCAGTAAGGATCCTCAACACTTTCAAAGGAATTGAAACTGTGATTTTCTTCACCTGTTCGCTTTTTTTGCCATGTTCAGCATAAGGGCTGACATATTCACCGTTCCACTCAGCCATGGGGTACCTTAAATAGTCGTGAAATCATAAAATTAAGCCAGCTAATAGTACTAGCTTTCGTTGTGGCATATTGCCATTTTATCGTGATTTCCTTATCAATTATACAGTTATAGTATATGCGATAAACTAATGGCTATTAATAGATAAAGCAGCATTAGTTATGATGAATAATTATCCCATTGCTTAATCTAACCGTAAAGAGGTTTAGATGTCTAGATGTGTTGACGTCTATTGTGGTAGCGGATATTCTTCCCTGACTTAATTTATAACAGACAGTGGTAGCTGATATGACACGCAAACCGGCAACAATAGCAGTTCGCAATGGGCTGAATACTGATGAACAGTACGGCTGTGTTGTTCCGCCTATTTATCTTTCCAGCACATATAATTTTACTGATTTTAATCAGCCAAGGACGCATGATTATTCCCGCAGGAGTAATCCAGGCCGTGATATGGTGCAACGGGCGTTAGCTGAGTTGGAGGGGGGCGCGGGTGCTATCATGACCAGCAGTGGAATGTCAGCCATTCACCTGTTATGCACGGTTTTCCTAAAGCCCGGCGATCTATTGGTTGCTCCTCATGACTGTTATGGCGGTAGCTACCGCTTGTTTGATAGCTTGAGTCAACGCGGTGCTTATGAAGTGGCTTTTGTCGATCAGAGTGATGAACAGGCATTAAAGCAAGTATTGTCCAAAAAACCAAAGTTGGTATTGATTGAAACGCCCAGTAATCCTTTATTACGTATTGTCGATATTGCCTATATATGCCAGCTTTCCCATGAGGTAGGTGCGACAGTTGTTGTTGATAACACTTTCCTGAGCCCTGTATTACAGAAGCCTCTGGAGTTAGGGGCAGATCTGGTTGTGCATTCCTGTACTAAATATCTTAACGGACATTCTGATGTGATTGCCGGAGCCATTATTGCAAAGGATGAAGAGGTTGCAACGGAACTCGCTTGGTGGGCGAATAATATTGGTGTAACCGGTGCCGCGTTTGATAGTTACCTGTTATTGCGTGGCATGCGTACTTTATCGCCACGGGTCTTGTTACAGCAAAAGAATGCATTGGAGATTGTCGATTATCTTCAACATCAACCGTTAGTGAAAAAACTTTTTTACCCGGCTTTGAAAGATCATCCAGGGCATGAAATTGCTTGTAAACAACAATTTGGTTTTGGCGCAATGATAAGCTTTGAATTAGATGGTAATGAGCAGGCGATACGCTGTTTCCTGTCTGAGTTAAAGTTATTTACTTTGGCGGAATCATTGGGCGGGGTGGAAACCTTAATTTCCCATACGGCTACGATGACTCACGCTGGAATGTCAGCACAGGCAAGGGCGGAAGCGGGGATTACGGATTCACTATTACGTGTTTCTGTGGGTATTGAAGATAGTCAGGATTTAATCGCTGATTTGGAAAATGCATTTCAAGCAGTAGTAAAGGAGTGACCATGAGTGCACTGGCAGTTGCAACGGCGGAAAATGGCCGCCAATTACATAAGTTTGGTGGAAGCAGTCTTGCGGATGTGAAATGCTATCAACGGGTAGCCAAGATTATGGCTAATTACAGCCAACCCGGTGATTTAATGGTGGTATCCGCAGCGGGCAGCACGACTAACCAGTTAATTAATTGGCTTAAGCTGAGCCAGAACGACCGTATCTCTGCCCATCAGGTACAGCAGGTTCTGCGGCGTTATCAGCAGGATCTGATTAGAGGTTTGCTACCTGAAACTGTTGCTGAAGAGCTGGTAAAGCGTTTTATTGCTGATCTTGAAAAGCTAAGTGCATTACTGGATAAACCGGTTAGTGATGTGACTTATGCAGAAGTGGTGGGGCACGGAGAGATCTGGTCCGCGCGTTTGATGTCAGCCGTGCTTGAAGCTCAGGGTATTCCTAGTGACTGGGTGGATGCTCGCCAGTTTTTACGCGCCGAGCGAGCGGCTCAACCGCAAATTGATGTTGCACTTTCTCAACCATTACTAAATCAATTAATAACGCAAAACCCAAATAAGAGACTGGTTGTGACCGGTTTTATTTCCAGTAATCATGATGGAGAAACGGTTTTATTGGGGCGGAATGGCAGTGATTATTCTGCAACTCAAGTCGGAGCTTTGGCAGGGGCGAGACGGGTAACCATCTGGAGTGATGTTGCTGGTGTGTACAGTGCTGATCCGAGAAAAGTTAAAGATGCCTGCTTGTTACCGCTATTACGTTTGGATGAAGCAAGCGAGCTTGCTCGTCTTGCTGCACCTGTGCTGCATGCCCGCACCTTACAACCTGTTTCCATCAGTGATATTGATTTGCTGTTGCGTTGCAGCTACCAGCCGGAGCAGGGATCAACTCGTATTGAAAGGGTTTTGGCTTCTGGGACGGGTGCAAAGATTGTTACTAGCCATGATGATGTTTGCCTGATTGAGTTGCATGTAGCCGCTCATCATGATTTTAAACAGATATACAAAGACCTTGATCTGTTGTTAAAACGGGAACAAATTCGCCCGTTGGCAACAGGTATCCATCCAGACTGTAATTTGATTCAACTCTGTTACACTTCCGAAGTGGTGAATAGTGCACTGAGTGTACTAGAAGATGCGGCGCTTCCGGGGAGACTTTCCCTGAGAGAAGGTCTGGCGTTGGTGGCGCTGGTTGGGGCCGGTGTATGTAAGAATCCATTACATTGCCACCGTTTTTATCAGCAACTTAAAGATCAGCCGGTAGAGTTTATCTGGCATGCGGAGGATGGCATTAGCCTTGTCGCTGTGTTGAGGACCAATCAGACTGAACATGTGATTCAGGGGCTGCATCAGAGTTTGTTCCGTGCTGAAAAGCGGATTGGTCTGATTTTGTTTGGTAAAGGAAATATCGGCTCCCGTTGGTTGGAGCTATTCGCTCGTGAGCAGAAAAATATTTCGGCTCGCAGTGATTTTGAATTTATTCTAGCGGGTGTGGTGGATAGTCATCGGAGCTTACTTGACTATCAAGGGATTGATGCTAGTCGAGCATTAGCTTTTTTTGATGATGAAGCGACAGAATATGATGTTGATGCATTATTTCTGTGGATGCGGGCGCACCCTTATGACGATCTGGTGATCTTGGATGTGACCGCTAGTGAAGAACTCGCTCGATGTTACAGAGATTTCGCCAGCTATGGTTTCCATGTTATCAGTGCCAATAAAATTGCGGGTGCTTCCAGTAGCAGCGACTATCGGCTCATTCGCGACGCATTTGCTAAAACAGGTCGCCATTGGTTTTACAATGCAACAGTTGGCGCTGGCTTACCTATCAATCATACCGTGAGGGACTTACGGGAGAGTGGTGATACCATTTTGTCTATTAGCGGCATTTTCTCCGGTACATTATCTTGGCTGTTTCTGCAATTTGATGGTTCAGTGCCATTCAGTGATCTAGTCGAACAGGCGTGGCAGCAGGGATTGACAGAACCTGATCCGCGTATTGATCTGTCTGGTCAGGATGTGATGCGTAAATTGATTATCCTTGCTCGTGAAGCCGGGTATGAGATTGAGCCAGAGCAGGTGCGCGTTGAATCACTGGTCCCGAAAGAAGCAGCATCAGGCTCTATTGAGCAGTTCTTTGATAATAGCGCTGCGATCAATGAGCAAATGGTGCAGAGATTAGCTGCGGCGCAGGAAATGGGCATGGTGCTGCGCTATGTTGCTCGTTTTAATGCGAATGGTAAGGCAAAAGTGGGTGTTGAGGCGGTACGTCCTGATCACCCATTGGCTTCCTTGCTGCCGTGTGACAATGTGTTTGCGATTGAGAGTCGTTGGTATCGTGATAATCCGTTAGTGATCCGTGGGCCGGGGGCGGGTCGTGATGTAACAGCAGGAGCAATTCAGTCGGATCTTAACCGTTTGTCACAACTGCTTTAATTTCTAACCTTCACTGATTAATCAAATATGATTTCCTTCGCTTGATATTTGAGGCAGCGAGAGGGTGGATGTCCTGAACAGGGCATCTTTCCTCATTGCTGCTTTAGGCATCGATCTGCTAAGCCGATATAAACAAAGCCAAAGATTGCTTGATGAATTTTTTTCCGATTCAGGGTGAATATTCCTCACCGATTTAACTCAATTTTGTTGTTGACTAAAAAATACCGATCCCTCATCTTATTTAGACGTCTAAACGTATAGGTGTTTAGAAGTGTAAAAAAGAGTAACTGGCAAATTATTGATATAGGAAATTATTCCGCTTGTTAACGAGGTGCAGGGTATGAGTTTTTTTCACGCAAATCAGCGAGAGGCGCTGAATCAGAATCTGGCTGAACTGGAAGGGCAGATCCGTGTTTCATTTGAATTCTTTCCACCGCGTACAGCCGAGATGGAAAAAACCCTGTGGAAATCTATTAATCGCCTGAGCACCCTCAAGCCTAAATTTGTTTCCGTTACTTATGGTGCTAACTCTGGCGAGCGTGATCGTACCCATAGCATAATCAAGGGAATAAAAGAGCAAACTGGCCTTGAAGCGGCTCCGCACCTTACCTGTATTGATGCCAGCCGTGATGAATTGTGCGAAATTGCCCGTGATTATTGGAAAAATGGTATTCGCCATATTGTGGCTTTACGGGGTGATTTACCGGAAAACAGTGAAAAACCCAAAATGTATGGGTCTGATCTGGTTGAATTACTTAAGAAAGAAGCTGATTTTGATATTTCCGTTGCGGCTTACCCTGAAGTTCATCCAGAAGCAAAAAGTTCTCAGGCTGATCTGATTAGTCTGAAACGAAAAATTGATGCGGGTGCGAACCGTGCTATTACCCAATTCTTCTTTGATGTGGAAAGTTATCTGCGTTTTCGTGACCGCTGTGTGGCTGCCGGGATTGATGTAGAAATTGTACCGGGAATTCTGCCGGTATCCAATTTCCGTCAGCTTAAACGTTTTGCTGCAATGACCAATGTGCGTATTCCTAGCTGGATGACCAGAATGTTTGATGGGTTGGATGATGATCCTGAAAGCGCTAATTTGGTTGGTGCTTCTATTGCAATGGATATGGTGAAGATTTTAAGCCGAGAAGGTGTGAAGGATTTTCATTTTTATACCTTGAATCGCGCGGAACTGAGTTATGCAATTTGTCATACTTTGGGTGTTCGTCCTTAATCGTTGGCTCTTACTAAGGGAATTTCTTAGTAAGAGCGTGTTTTTTTATCTGTTGCGTTTTTATAAAGCTTAAATTTTTACTATCTCGCTGGATCATTAAAGTTAATATATTTTTGATATTTATCTTTATAGAATTGAAAGCGTGGAGAAATTAGAATAGTAATAAATACGACGCTGTTATTAATTAAATTAATAAAGATAAATCATAGTGAATAACTACGCTAGTTATAATGCTTGCATAATATTTTTTACATAATTATCACTTTCTTAGTTTTCTTATGTAGAAGACGAAATCACCAAGATAATTAAGTGTAGTTGTCAGGCTTATCATCTCGTATATACCCGTCATCTTTCAAGTTGCTTCTTTGTTGGCTGCACTTACTCACCCCGGTCACATAGTTCTCTATGCTCCCGGGGATTCGCTCCCTTGCCGCCGCCCATATCATTTTTTTAACACTCCAACGTAAAGAAGTATGTTTGTGGCTTTACCTTATGACTTTTATGAATACAATCGTTATCTAAGATTAATATGAGGGTTTTTGCATGGGGATATTGATGATTCAGTTCATCTAACATTTTGATAAATAAATCAGAGTTATTTTTTATTCCTTTAACATAGGTAGTTTGTTCTGTCTGGGCATTGAGGCAGCCCGCAAGAAAATGTTTTTCGTTTTTTCCCGGGGTGATAACCCGTTTTTGTCGTCCTTTGAAACACCAGTCCGCGCCGATTTTCGGGTTTAAATCAATATCCACCTCATCTTCATAGAAAACGGGATGTTTTTCTGAAACATTCGTTTTGGCTTCTGCGATCTTTGCCATTTTCTCATCATATTCAGGATCTGTTTTACCGTGGGTGCCGCTCTGTGCCAGACAATCCCCGCCAGAGCAAAGTAACGGTAGAGGGCATTTTGTGTCAGAGAGAGATTGAGTCATTTTATGAGATATTTATAGAAGGTAAGTTTTTAAATTAACTTGAGATTTCCATATTATTTAATTTTAATTTATATGGTTTCTGGTTTTTATTTACTTATTTACTTATTTACTTATTTACTTATTTACTTATTTACTTATTTACTTATTTACTTATTTACTTATTTACTTATTTTTAGACATTATGCTAAAGCGTGTAACACAAAGAGGTAATATTTCTTGTGATGATTCTGATTGGTCTGGAGTGAGTCTTTTGGGAGCTTAGTTTAAGGTTTGGTATAAATTGATCATTTCGATATCGTACCTGAAACGATCATTATTAATGATTAAACTAAAAAGAAATTTTAGGTTTCCCGTACATGTATTTTTGTCTTGTTCCTGATTGTAAATTAAAGGTTGTTTATGAAGAGTGTTGCGGGAAATAACTATTTTGTATAATAGCCATTGGCTAGATCTAATTGTGTTCTCACTAAGAGTATTTATATATCATTGTTTAAGTTACTTAATCTGATTAATTGAATTAGTGATTGAGAGCATTTAAGTGTGGAATAACTATTAATTATTGTCTAAATGTGATGAGAGTTGTAAGACGATTTAGCGTGAAAATCTTTATATCTATTTTTCTGAATACATGGTTATTATTACTTTTATGTCATAATTCAGGGAGGAAATTATTAAAAACTGGAGTGGTTTTATTTTTAATGGTCAAGAATATAGACTTAATCATCTTGATGAATTCGAATTCACTTACATTCAAGAAAGAGAAGGTATTAAGCCGAAGAATAGCTATAAATTCATTATTGAGTTTGGCCTACACTGTTTTACACTGAAGCCTAATAAGCGCAAGGGTGAAACTCTTTCTAATTATCCCAGAGATCTCTATTACTCAGATTCTAGAAAAACACGTGTTTTTTGTTTTAAACGATACGCTATGTCTTTCTGCCTTCCAGATATAGTAAAAACGATAAGCTCAAGAATTTGTTACAAGACAGGGAAAGGGAATTTTTTTACTATTGAACTCACTAATGACAATGGAGAAACTGTAGACTATGAAATCTATTTCAAAGTGTCACGAGAAAGTCGAGGGAAATTGCGATTATTTGTAGAAAGCGCTTACGTCAGAGATAACGATCACGGTACGATTCAGCCTCAGAAGAAAAAAATAAATTTTTTTGTTATTGCCCACAATATTCAGGTTAGAAAATTTATAAAGCAAAAAACCTCACAATGAATGAGAGGCTTTTGATTTTATAACTAAGAAATCTAACTGGGAACTCTTTATAACCGCTCTTGGGCTGGTAACCATTGGTTGGGTGAGACGCCTAGCTTCCGCTATCCCGTTCATACGTCTTTTAAAGTATATAGCTAACACTGTATACGCCCTATATTCTACACATATATTGTAAAATATTCTTGTCCATTTCGTGCCAAATAGCTATACCCGTCATCTTTCAAGTTGCCTCTTTGTTGGCTGCATTCGCTCACCCCAGTCACATAGTTATCTATGCTCCCGGGGATTCACTCCCTTGCCGTCGCGATGCATCTTGAAATCCATAGGGTATATATGGATATCGATTCAATGTAGATATGGATTTTTATTTTTTCTGATAATGTAGTTTGTGTTGGGTACGTTCTTAATAATTTGGATAAAAAAGTTTTCTTCAAACACGTTTCACCTTGCGCGCAGCATTTATTGTGTTTTGTAAAGCAGCATTGGGGGCAGAAGCGTCATTCAAAGCGGTTGTGAATGCCTGAAAATTCTGAACCATCATTATTGTCATGCGAGAGATTTGAGTAATAAAGTTTGAGTATTGAGCCGGTAACGGAAATTTTCTGACACCTAAAACAGATAAAAATCGGGTCACTTTTTTACATAAGCAGGGCAAGAAAAATACTAAGATGCCCTTAATTAATTCAATTTATGTTGGAAAAGGTTATGCCAATTTCATCCATCAGTGGTCATGTGCCACTTAGCCAAACGCAAGCTCCTCAGCACACCGTATCTTCTCCCCTACTTGAACAGGGTAACCGCTTGTTTGAACAGTCTGTCCGACGTGGCCCGTTGCACTTCCAGAGCTCGGATCTCAAGCACTTGATCGCTGAATTGCGCCAGTTGCAGAGTGCTCCCAACAGCGCGCAAGCCCAACGGGTGCAAGATGCCATCCAGCATTGGGAGAACCACCACCCTAAAGAGGTGACGGCTCGCAGCACCCGCCTTGCCGAGCTTAAACAGGCTCTGGCAGAACAAGGCGCTATGGTGCGCACTTTCCAGCCAAAGGTGATGACGACCGGTCCCCAAGCCATGTTGCAGCAGGCTATGCCAGCTTTACAGAAGATGGGAACTTACGCATGCACTGATGCTGGCACTTTCGTTAGCAAGCAGAATCCTCATTATCAGCAAATCATGGAGAGATTGAAGTCATTCAATGACAACCCGGATCGTCTGAGAGGTAACAACCAAGCCAACATGATGTCTAACATGGCGGCTATCGCCGCTAGGCAAGGAAACGTTAGTCTCAACCAACTGCAATCTATCGCCGCCCGTGTCGCCCAAGCCCAGGCTGGTTGCTGCACCACTTTGGCCTATTCTGCGGCAGCCGAACTGATGAAGCACAATCAAGGTGACCAGCAGCGCATTGAGGTAGTCGCTCATCGTGGCTCCAAGGGGCATACCCAGACTCACTGCTTCGTGGTGATCGGGCGCGATCCCAATAGTGAACTTAGCAAACCCGAAACTTGGGGTCCCCAAGCACATGTCATCGATCCTTGGGCTGCGACCATAGGTGGTAAACTGCAAGGCACGCCGAATAATCCTCCGATCGCTAACCTGTGGCCGCCGACTGAATCTGTGTTTGACAACCATAAAGAGTAACCATGTTCAATGCCTTATTATCGGAGCTGTGCCGACGCCTTGGGCTGACCGAAGAGTCTCTGCACTCGGAAGGGCTCGATCTACCTCTTGGCCCTTTTAGTCTGCATATCCGCCAACGCGATGAGTTGGTAACTTTGTTTATTCCGCTAGGTGATATCGAACCTTGTTCGTTGGCTACATTGGCCGATTGGCCGTCATTGCAACTGAGCCGTAGTGGTGAGGGCGAAACTCTGCTCTGGAGCCGTGAATGGTTGGAGAGGCTGGATGCTGAGCTGTTGACCAACTTGGTCGAGCGGATGTTACAGCAAGCCAGGGACCTTATGGCTACGGCCCTTATCACTGAAAATCAAGAATGGCCGCCGTTTAGTATCCAAGGGAGTTCGTGGCACAAAGTTTAGGCGAAAAACCTTAAGAGGCTTTAAGGGATTAATCAAGTGTATTATTGCAAGCCACGAGCGATATTATTTTGCGCATTCGTTATACCATTTGTGGATTAATGACTTTATTACTAAGTACAGGCGTTCCTACAGGGGGAACCTAACGGAAGTAATTTGTGAGAAATTCACTGGAGTAAACTTTTAAGTTAATTTTATATAATTGCTTAATTACGAGGTTAAACCATTGGCGTCGATACCTGTGCGTAAAAATGAACAAGGGCGGTTTCCCGCCCCTCTTAATAGACTCTTAAATGGGTTTCAGCAGGTCAAAGAATGCTGATCTGCGTTGACATGGTATTTCGAGGCCAGTTAGCGGAAGTGTTCTGGTAGCTGAAGATACCGTTCTGGTAGCCATCGAGGCTGTATTCCTTAAGGAAGCCAACCACAAGTTGGCCCGCAGCACATGGCCAATTGTAGTGCCCGTTTGTAATGCAAACTGGTGTAGAAGAGTACAGCGAGTATGGCAGTATACTGCCGTTCATCCAGGTAAAGGAGTTGTACCCGTAGCCAATTTCCAGAACGGCGGCGCGGAGCTGGTATCCTCCGTGATTGCAGTTTGTCACTGGCAAGTTGGAAGTGTACTCCCATCCGCAATTCGTGGAGCCAACGGCATAGACCCACATATTGGTTAGCGGAGGTGCGGCGACGTAAGCCACCTCAGATTTAACATCGAGTTTTTTCTCTTCTTCGGCCCGGATAGGGCTTTCTGGGTTAGGAAGTAGCTGGGATTGTGCCGCCAGGGCATTTTGAGCAGCAGGGACCTCCTTCGGTTGCTCTGTTTGGGCATAGGTATTAACGCCAAATAAAGAAGCAAGAGATAACAACATGGCAAGTTTATTTTTCTTCACGACTGAATCCTCTTAGAAATGGAAAAGCACAATTCTAGGGAAGTGGACAAAAATCACATTATTAAATTTTATTTATGTAATGATCGAAATTTTTGCGGGGGTTATTGCTTCCATGCTTATTTTACTGCGGAAAAAGGGGATAAATAATAAGAAATTTTTCTTCAAGTACGCTTCGTCTGGTGAGAAATGACTTCTTTTTAGTTATCTATTGAGCACATTTTGTATGGGGTTGTCTGGAGACAAAATATACTGGTACTGTGCTCAATAGTGTCACTACCGTTGCGCGAAGATTCCTACTATTAACCTGTATTTCGCATTCCTGCTGCGATACCGGCGATGGTTACCATTAACGCTTGTTCAACCTGAGGATCTGGATGTTGCTGCTGACGGGAACGCAGTAATAGTTCTGCCTGTAAGACGTTTAATGGATCAGTGTAAACATTACGCAGGGCGATTGATTCTGCAATCCACGGTAGATCTGCCATCAGGTGTTCATCTTTGGAAATGGTTAATACCGTTTTAATATCCGCAGAGAGTTGTTCACGTAGTTTCTGGCCTAACGGCCATAAGTTTTTGTCTACCAGACGATGATCATAATATTCCGCTAGCCACAAGTCGGCTTTAGCGAAGACCATTTCCAACATACCAATGCGAGTGGTAAAGAAAGGCCAATCACGGCACATTTCTGCCAGTACATCCTGTTTCCCATCATTCACCACTTTTTGTAGCGCAGCACCTGCACCTAACCAGGCTGGCAACATCAGGCGATTCTGTGTCCAGGCGAAAATCCACGGGATAGCGCGTAAACTTTCCACACCACCCGCCGGATGACGTTTGGCTGGACGAGAACCTAAAGGCAGTTTAGCTAATTCTTGTTCTGGTGTTGCAGCACGGAAATAGGGCACAAAATCAGGTTGTTCACGCACATAATCTCGATACATCTTGCAGGAAACATCAGACAAGGTATCCATCACCTGATGCCATTCTAGTTTAGGCTCCGGTGGTGGTAGTAGGTTTGCTTCTAGAATTGCACTGGCATACAAGGCTAAGCTACTGATAGTGACCTGTGGCAGACCGAATTTAAAGCGGATCATTTCACCCTGTTCAGTCACACGTAGGCCACCTTTCAGGCTTCCCGGTGGTTGAGAAAGCAGCGCTGCATGTGCTGGTGCACCGCCACGGCCGATAGTACCGCCGCGACCGTGGAACAAGGTCAACATAACGCCTTCTTTCTCACAAACATTGATCAAGGCATCTTGTGCTCGGTATTGAGCCCAGGCAGCAGCCATCACTCCGGCATCTTTTGCTGAATCAGAGTAACCAATCATTACCATCTGTTTGTCCTGAATCAGAGCGCGATACCATTTGATATTCATTAATTGCTGAATGACATTTTCAGCATTATTCAGGTCATCAAGTGTTTCGAATAGCGGGGCAACGGGTAAGGTGAACGGACAACCCGCTTCTTTTAGTAGCAAGTGAACCGCTAATACATCAGAAGGTACTTTAGCCATTGAGATAACGTAAGCGGCGATAGCGTCTTGCGGTGACTCTGCAATGACTTTACAGGTTGCGAAAACTTCTTGCGTTTCAGCGCTTGGTTGCCAGTTATGTGGGATTAATGGACGTTTGGAATGTAGTTCATGCAGTAGGAAAGTCTGTTTCTCTTGTTCTGACCAACTGGTGTAGTCACCCAATTCCAGGTATTGCGTCAGTTCCGAAATGGCGGTTGTATGGCGAGTACTTTCTTGGCGCACGTCGATGCGTACCAGCGATAGGCCAAAACAACGGATACGGCGTAAGATATCTAATAATTGACCATTGGCGATGATTTCCATCCCGCAAGTTTTTAGTGACTGATAACAGGCGTAAAGGGGTTGCCAAAGCTGTTCATTATCCACCAGCAAATCAGTTGGTGGCAGAACTTGCTCCCCTTTCAGTTGTTTCTCCAAATAGGTCAATGTATTGCTGAGTTGTGTCCGCAATTTTTTAGCAATTTCTCGGTAAGGTTCCAGAATTTCATCACCGCCTGCTAGCTTACGAACTTCTGGTGTACATTCAGACATGGATAGTTCAGAAACCAGAACCTGAATATCTTTCAGGAATAGATCGGCTGCTTTCCAGCGACTAAGCAGTAATACATGACGAGTCACTTCTGCCGTTACATTTGGATTGCCGTCGCGGTCGCCGCCCATCCAGGAAGTAAAGCGGATGGGCACCGCTTCGACCGGCAGGCTGTAATCGATTGACTCTTCCAGTTGTTCATTAAATTCACGCAGGAATGCCGGTACACCTTCCCATAAGCTGTTTTCCACCATAGCAAACCCCCATTTAGCTTCATCAATTGGGGTCGGACGGATTTTACGGATTTCATCGGTATGCCATGACTGGGCAACTAACTGACGCAGACGGCGCATAATGTTGTTACGCTCATAATCCGCCAGATCATCGTGATCGAGTTGCGATAGACAGGTGTTAACTGCTACTAGTTTGTGAATCAATGTACGACGCGCGATTTCAGTTGGGTGAGCGGTGAGAACCAGTTCAATAGACAGCTCATTCACCGCTTTTTTCAGATCGTCGTTACTGAAATTTTTTTCTTTTAAGCGGGTGAATAATTTTGCTAACGCAACGGGGTTACTGGCAGCTTCACCATGTGGGGAGATACTGTGATACTGTTCTGCGACGTTTGTCAGGTTGAGAAATTGATTGAAAGCGCGGGCAACGGGCAATAATTCATCGTTAGATAGGTTTTGCAATGTAGATAATAGTTGCTGGCGGTGTATTTCATTGCCTGCGCGGGATGATTTGGATAACTTGCGGATAGTCTCGACTTTATCGAGGATATCTTCTCCTAACGCTTCTTTGATTGTGTCCCCGAGCAGCTTACCTAGCATGCTGACATTACTACGCATTGCGGAATATTGTTGGTTCATATGACTCTTGGCCTTTATTGCTGGCAGAATGTTGGTTCTGTTCCTATAGAAAAATTTCATTTAAGTGACGGAAAGTTGTTTTTTGTGTCGCCACAGTGTTGCATTTACCCTAAGCCTTCATATTCATATCAGAAAATCATCAGTTTTGGCGAAATTTCTAAAATTTAATGGCAGTTCACGTTCTATAAGTATTACTTATACGCAGAAAGCTTGGGGAAGGTGCTTTTATTGCTTGTTATGATGTTTGAGTCCCCCTTGATTTCTGGGGGACGAATAAAAAGATTAATTATTGCTTAGACAAAAATGATCTATTAACTGGGAAATTATCTTTCTGGTGGGTTCAATAAATGACATATCAATGAACTCATTCGGTTGATGTGCCTGTTCAATAGAGCCTGGGCCAAGGACTAACGTTGGGCATAACTCCTGAATGAATGGAGCTTCGGTACAGTAGTTGACCGTTTCAGCCTTGCGGCCTAGCAGTTTCTCTATCACATCAATCATCTTGTGATCGGTTGGGCATGCATAACCGGGAATGGGAGCATGTAATTCATCGATAGTTAAGCGGCCAGGCCAACGTTGCTTCACTGGTTCCAATGCTTCATTTAGCAGTCCGTTCAGATCCTGTAATGTTAGTCCCGGTAATGGGCGAATATCCATATGCAATTCACAATGGGCACAAATACGGTTTACCGCGTCACCTCCGTGAATATAGCCGAAATTCATGGTTGGATATGGAATGGCAAATGCCGGGTTGTTATAACGCTCTTTTAGCGTATTGCGTAGTTCAATCAAGTGACCAATAGATTCGTGCATCAAATCAATAGCGTTTATACCACGGTCTGGATCACTGGAATGCCCGGATTGGCCAACAATGCGGATAGCATTCGATAAATGCCCTTTATGTGCGCAGATGGGATGCAATGAAGTTGGTTCACCGATAATCGCGAAATCTGGTCGGATAGTCGTACTTGCGGCAAAATAGCGGGCTCCCGCCATTGTCGTCTCTTCGTCTGCGGTTGCCAGAATGTACAGCGGACGGGTTATTTTACTGACATCAATGTCCCGCAATGCATCAATAATAAAGGCGAAAAAGCCTTTCATATCTGCTGTACCTAAACCGTACAGTTTGTTATCTCGTTCTGTCAGGGTGAAGGGATCTTTAGTCCAGAGCCCTTCGTCAAAGGGGACAGTATCAGTGTGTCCACATAAGAGTAATCCACCTGGGCCACTCCCCAGCGTCGCCAGTAGATTGTATTTTCTGTGGGCTTCGGGGACGGGTTGTATCTCAATCTCGAAACCAATTTCCTTTAACCAACTTGCCAGTAGGTTGATGAGAGATTCATTACTCTGGTCAATACTAACATCGGTGGCACTGATAGATGGAGTAGCGATTAATTGCCGAAATAGCTCAATAAATGGAGGTAATTTAATATTCACTGTTGACAGCCTTTATTCATGATAGTATCAATATTCATGCATTTTTTTTGAATAAAAATACATTGTCCTGTTTGAATACTGAGCACAAGGTAAGATATCCTATGTTGAATACGCTGGTTGTTGGTGCAAGTGGTTACACCGGAGCAGAACTGGCAGCATATCTGCATCGTCATCCGTATACGAATCTGATTAGACTCATGGTTTCTGCTCAGAGCATTGATGCAGATAAATGCTTCTCAGACTTACATCCACAGTATAAAGGCATTGTTGATCTACCGCTGCAACCAATGACTGATATTATTAATGCTGCTAAAGGGATTGATGTGGTTTTCCTCGCCACCGCCCACGAAGTTAGTCATGACATTGCGCCGCTATTTTTGGCGGCAGGTTGCACGGTATTCGATCTCTCTGGTGCCTATCGCGTACAAAACGCTCAGATTTATCAACAATACTACGGATTCAAACATAAGCATACTGAATGGTTATCACAAGCAGTATATGGACTTGCCGAATGGCAGGCTGACAAGATCAAACAGGCTCAATTGGTTGCTGTACCGGGATGTTATCCAACAGTTTCTCAACTCTCTCTGAAGCCACTGTTGGAAAATAATTTGCTAGACACCAGCCATTGGCCAGTAATTAATGCTACCAGCGGCGTGAGTGGTGCAGGTCGGAAAGCCAGTATCACCAACAGTTTCTGCGAAATCAGTTTACAACCTTATGGAATATTTACCCATCGCCATCAACCGGAGATTGAGGAACATCTGGGAACCAGAGTGATTTTTACTCCGCATCTTGGCAATTTCGCACGGGGTATTCTTGCCACAATTACCTGTAAATTGAAGCCGGGTGTTACCGCAGAACAGATAAATGAAGTTTATCAGCAAGCATACAAAGATAAGCCATTGGTGAGGCTCTACAGCAAAGGAGTGCCGGCATTGAAATCCGTTGTTGGGTTACCGTTCTGTGATATCGGTTTTGTTGTACAGGGTGACTACCTGATTGTTGTGGGTACTGAGGATAATCTTTTGAAAGGCGCGGCAGCTCAGGCGGTTCAGTGTATGAATATACGTTTTGGGTTTGAAGAAACTCAGGCATTACTTTAATTATTGACATGAAGGAGTAGAGCAGATGGAACCTTTAGTCATAAAGTTAGGTGGCGTGTTACTGGACAATGAAGAAGCGTTGGAACGCGTGTTTACTACCTTGCAGGAATATCGGCAAACACACGAACGCCAGTTGGTTATTGTTCATGGTGGTGGCTGTTTGGTGGATGAGTTGATGCAGAAGTTGCAGCTACCGATAGAGAAGAAACAAGGATTGCGGGTAACACCCTCAGATCAAATTGGGATTATCACGGGAGCATTATCGGGTATAGCCAATAAGACATTGTTGTCGTGGGCGACTAAATATCAACTTGCATCAGTTGGATTATATTTAGGAGATGGTAATGTGGTCAGGGTTTCCCAACTGGATGAAGAGTTGGGGCATGTGGGGAAAGCGATACCGGGCGATGCTAAGTTGCTGAAAACGCTACTGGATGCAGGTTACATACCCATTATCAGCTCGATTGGGGTAACAGATAAAGGAGAGTTGATGAATGTGAATGCTGATCAGGCAGCAACAGCGATAGCTCAGACACTAGGCGCTGATTTGGTATTGCTCTCTGATGTTAGCGGTATTTTGGATGGTAAAGGGCAGAAAATCCCTGACATAAATGCTGAGAAAGCAGAACAACTTATTGCACATGGCATCATTACTGACGGCATGATTGTGAAGGTGGATGCAGCTCTAGATGCAGCTAGGACATTAGGTCGCCCGGTAGATATCGCTAGTTGGCGTCATGCAGATCAACTGACCGACCTGTTTAACGGTGTTCCCGTCGGTACTCGTATTCTGGCTTAAATTAAGTTTGATTAATTTTCGGCAAAGTTTTGCTGATAAATAACAACGGAATTTTAAAGGGTAACTTCATGCATACTAAAGATATTAAAAAGATCGTTCTTGCCTATTCTGGTGGTTTGGATACTTCTGCCATTATTCCTTGGCTGAAAGAGCATTATGACAATTGTGAAGTTGTTGCGTTTGTCGCCGATGTGGGGCAAAGCCGTGAAGATCTGGAGGGAATAGAGCAGAAAGCTTTACGATCTGGAGCGTCAGAATGTCACGTTGTGGATCTGCGTGAGGAATTCATTAAAGATTATGTTTATCCGGTACTGAAAACCGGTGCTCTGTATGAAGGTAGCTATTTGTTGGGAACTTCAATGGCACGACCAATTATTGCCAAAGCACAGGTTGAATTGGCACTGAAAGTGGGGGCAGATGCACTTGCTCATGGTGCAACAGGTAAGGGTAACGATCAGGTTCGGTTTGAAAGTACTTATACGGCCTTAGCTCCTCAGCTAAAAGTAGTTGCTCCGTGGAGAGAGTGGGATTTACGTTCCCGTGAAGCGTTGTTGGATTATCTGAAAGCGCGGGATATTCCAACCACTGCAACATTGGAAAAAATTTACAGCCGTGATGAGAATGCGTGGCATATCTCTACCGAAGGCGGTGTACTGGAAAGCACTTGGAATGCATCCAATAAAGATTGTTGGGTATGGACAGCCTCCCCAGAAGAGGCTCCAGATGACGCTGAATTGGTTAGTGTCACTGTTGAGAAAGGCGAGGTTGTTGGGGTTAACGGTAAGGTGATGTCTCCATATCAATGCCTTGAAGTGCTGAATGTTCTGGGTGCAAAACATGGTATCGGTCGGATCGATATCGTGGAAAACCGGCTGGTGGGAATGAAGTCTCGTGGTTGTTACGAAACACCGGGAGGAACCATTATGATGGCCGCGTTGCGTGGTGTTGAACAACTGGTTCTGGACCGCGATAGCTTTAAATGGCGTCAGCAGCTTGGGTTAGAAATGTCTTATGTCGTTTATGACGGACGCTGGTTTGCCCCGCTACGTCAGTCTATTCAGGCAGCCGCTGAGATGCTGGCTGCGGATGTCAGTGGTGAAGTCGTGCTGAAACTCTATAAAGGCCAGGTGACAGCGATTCAGAAGAGATCAACGAATAGCCTTTATTCTGAAGCGTTTGCAACGTTTGGTGAAGATGAGGTTTACGATCACAGCCATGCAGCAGGGTTTATCCGGCTGTATTCTCTCCCTTCGCGTATTCGGGCGTTAAATAGTAAAGAGTAATTTCATCGCTCGTAGTTATGGAGATAATGACCAGATCGTAAATTCATCCTTATATTTGATTTCTCTAGTCTATTATCTCCATATTGCAGATGAAATTGCTGTTTAAAAAGGTAATCAATCACTCAGACATCAGATAATCAGGAACGAAAATATGGCACTCTGGGGCGGGCGTTTCAGTCAGAAAGCAGATCAACGGTTTAAACAATTTAACGATTCACTTCGCTTTGATTACCGGTTAGCGGAACAGGACATTACCGGTTCAGTTGCATGGTCGAAAGCGCTGGTAACGGTTGGTGTGCTAACCGTTGAGGAACAACAAAAACTGGAGTTGGCATTAAATGAATTGCTGAATGAGGTTCAGGCTAATCCACAAGCTATCTTGCAAAGTGATGCAGAAGATATCCATAGTTGGGTAGAAGGGCAACTAATCGGTAAAGTTGGCGATCTGGGTAAGAAGCTCCATACTGGCCGTAGCCGTAACGATCAGGTGGCAACAGATCTCAAACTTTGGTGTAAAGAATACATTTCATATCTCCATCAGGCAATTGTGGAGTTACAGCAGGCATTGGTGATTACCGCGGAGAATAATCAGGATGCAGTGATGCCGGGTTATACCCATTTGCAAAGAGCGCAGCCTATCACATTTGCTCACTGGTGCTTGGCATATGTAGAAATGTTGGTCCGTGATGAAAGTCGGTTACAGGATACTTTAAAACGACTGGATACCAGCCCGCTTGGGTGTGGTGCATTGGCTGGAACCGCTTATGATATTGACCGCGAACAACTAGCATCATGGCTAGGTTTTGCTTCAGCGACACGTAATAGCCTGGATAGCGTTTCAGATCGTGACCATGTATTGGAACTGCTATCTAATGCCAGCATCAGTATGATCCATCTTTCCCGTTTTGCGGAAGACCTAATTTTCTTTAATAGCGGTGAAGCAGGGTTTATTGAACTGTCAGATCGAGTCACTTCCGGTTCTTCTCTGATGCCACAGAAGAAAAACCCGGATGCGCTGGAGCTAATTCGTGGGAAATGTGGCCGGGTGCAGGGAGCATTGACAGGTATGATGATGACCTTGAAAGGTCTGCCGCTAGCTTACAATAAAGATATGCAGGAGGATAAAGAAGGGTTATTCGATGCGCTGGATACTTGGCTGGATTGTTTACATATGTCCGCATTGGTGTTAGATGGTATTCAGGTCAGGCGTTCACGTTGTGCGGAAGCAGCTAAACAGGGTTATGCTAACGCAACCGAATTAGCTGATTATTTGGTTGCAAAAGGTGTTCCATTTCGAGAAGCTCACCATATTGTTGGGGAAATTGTGATTATGGCGCTTGCTCAAGGTAAGGCACTGGAAGCGTTGCCATTGGCAGAGTTGCAGAAGTTCAGTAGTGCAATTACTGAGGATGTATATGATATTTTGTCTTTGCAATCTTGTCTGGACAAACGCCTTGCAAAGGGTGGAGTGTCGCAAAAACAGGTCATGAAAGCGATTGCAGAGGCTAAACAGAGGCTAAAATTAAGTTAGTCATCATAAATAGTAGGGGGATTAATTTATCCCCTGTAAAATAAATGAGATCTTTATATATAAGTTTTTAAGGATTATCTGATAGTCTTTTCCTCACATTGATATAATTATCTATTGGTAGTTTCTATCATTTATATTAAATATGTTGAGGTGGGAATGAATATCCGCGATCTGGAATATCTTGTGGCGCTTGCGGAGCATCGGCACTTTCGCCATGCTGCTGATTCTTGCCACGTCAGCCAGCCTACATTGAGCGGGCAAATTCGTAAGCTTGAGGATGATCTGGGTGTAATGTTATTGGAACGCACCAGCCGTAAAGTTTTGTTCACTCAACAAGGGATGTTATTAGTGGAACAGGCTAGAACGGTTCTCCGTGAGGTTAGAATTTTGCAGGAAATGGCTTCACTTCAAGGGGAAAACATGTCTGGTCCTCTGCATATTGGTCTGATCCCTACAATTGGCCCGTATCTGTTGCCTCATATTATTCCTGGGCTTCATAGCTTGTTTCCTAAGTTGGAAATGTATCTGTATGAAGCCCAGACACAAAGTCTGCTAGCTCAGTTGGATAGTGGCAAATTGGACTGTGCGATTCTAGCAATGGTTAAGGAGACAAGAGCCTTCATTGAAGTGCCATTGTTTGAAGAACCCATGAAACTAGCTATCTATGATGGCCATCCTTGGGCAGAGCGAGAAAAAATTGCTATGGATGAATTGGCAGGTGAAAAATTACTGATGCTAGAAGATGGTCATTGCTTGCGAGATCAGGCTATGGGGTTCTGTTTTCAGGCTGGCGCAAAGGAAGATACCCATTTTCGTGCAACTAGTTTGGAAACTCTGCGTAATATGGTTGCTGCCGGTAGTGGAATAACCTTATTGCCTGATCTGGCAGTGCCACGGGAGAAAAAACGTGATGGTGTCTGTTATCTTGAGTGTAGCAACCCTGAACCTAAGCGATCTGTTATTTTGATTTATCGTCCTGGTTCACCTCTGCGTGGTCGCTATGAGCAACTGGCAGAGGCTATTAGAGCTAAAATGGGCACTTATTATGGGCAATCAAATTATGGGCAATCAAAATAGCCGGTTCAGGCCATTTAGAGCTGCGACACGATAGGCTTCAGCCATAGTCGGATAGTTGAAAGTAGTATTGACGAAATATTCGATAGTATTACTTTCACCTTTCTGTTCCATAATCGCCTGGCCGATATGAATGATTTCAGCCGCACGTTCCCCGAAACAGTGAATACCAAGAATCTCTTTTGTTTCTCTATGGAACAGTATTTTTAGGCTTCCTACGTTCATCCCCGCGATTTGTGCGCGTGCAAGATGTTTAAATTGTGCGCGTCCAACTTCATAAGGCACTTTCATTGCTGTTAATTGTTGTTCGGTTTTACCTACAGAGCTGATTTCAGGAATGGTATAGATACCTGTTGGAATATCTTCAATCAGATGAACTTCGGCATTTCCTTTCGCCATCGCTTGGGCGGCAATTCGGCCTTGATCATAAGCAGCAGAGGCTAGGCTTGGATAACCGATAACATCTCCTACAGCGTAGATGTTTTCATTGCTGGTTTGATAGATCTTATTAACTTTCAGTAAGCCGCGGCTATCGGCTTCCAGACCAACGTTTTTCAGCCCTAAAGTATCAGTATTACCTGTTCGCCCATTAGCATAAAGCAAACAATCAGCTTTGACTTTTTTACCGGATTTGAGATGAACGATAACGCCATCATCAACACCTTCAATTTTAGAATATTCTTCATTGTGGCGGATAACTATACCGCTATTCCAGAAATGGTAAGAAAGTGCGTCTGACATCTCTTGATCAAGAAAAGCCAGTAAGTGGTCACGAGTGTTGATCAAATCAACTTTTACGCCTAATCCACGGAAGATTGAAGCATATTCGCAACCAATCACTCCGGCACCATAAATAATGACATGCCGTGGTTCATGATCCAGTTTCAGAATGGAATCGCTGTTATAAATACGGGAATGGGTGAAATCAACATCTGGTGGACAATATGGGCGAGAACCGGTTGCGATAATAATCTTATCTGCGCTTAAAATATCGTAGTTATCGTCGGCATAGCGCACACTCACCCGGTGATCATCAATGAATGTTGCTTCCCCGGAAAACATACGACACCCATTACGTTCGTAAAATCCTTGACGCATTCTAGTTTGCTGATTAATCACCATTTCAGCACGGCGTAAGATTTCAGCAAATGAAGAGCGAAGAATGCGGGAATTATCGCTGTACAGAGGGTTTTGGTTAAATTCGATAATACGGCTGACGGCGTGGCGGAGGGCTTTGGACGGGATGGTACCCCAATGAGTACAACCACCACCAACATTATTGTAGCGTTCGATAACAGCAACGCTTTTACCCTGCTTCACCAATCCCATTGCTGCTCCTTCTCCACCGGGACCAGAACCAATGACAATGGCGTCAAAATGAATATGTTGCATATGAGGAAAGACCTGTTTTTACACAAAATTACAACGCTATATTAACATTGGTTGACTTAATAACCCAATCGTCATAAGGATTTTATGTCTCGTTTAGGGTGAATTGAGCATAGTTTTACCCGTTACGTTAATCTGGCGCAAGATCATGAAGCTTTTGGAAAATAAATAATTATCTAATGACTGAATTGAATTAACAAAGGAAAATGCTTCCCTTAATGATTTTCTGACTACGCGTAGTCACCTTTATCATCCTAATATCTAATAGGAAAATGCGCTAAGAAAATGACATTGATCATTATAAATGACATGATAAGCACATCATTACGGCAAACGCGTTAAAATTTGGTATATTTCCTAACATGTAGTTCAGATAAAGAGTCAGGATTCGTGTGAGTAACGTTATCGGCATCAGAGCGAAACAGAAAGAAAAAACTCGTCGTTCACTGATTGAAGCTGCTTTCAGCCAGTTGAGTGCCGAAAGGAGTTTTACCAGTCTTAGCTTGCGTGAAGTCGCCCGCGAAGCAGGTATTGCACCCACTTCATTTTATCGTCATTTCCGTGATGTTGATGAGCTTGGGCTGACTATGGTGGATGAAAGTGGTTTGATGTTACGTCAGTTAATGAGGCAAGCCCGGCAACGTATTGCTAAAGGTGGCAGCGTCATCCGCACGTCTGTTTCAACTTTTATGGAATTTATCGGTAATAATCCAAATGCATTCCGATTATTATTACGTGAACGTTCAGGGACCTCTGCTGAGTTTCGTGCCGCTGTCGCACGGGAAATCCAACATTTTATTGCTGAGCTGGCAGACTATTTAGAACAGGAAAGCTGTATGCCGAGGCATTTTACTGAAGTGCAGGCAGAGGCAATGGTAACAATAGTATTCAGTGCAGGTGCAGAAGCACTGGATATTGATTTGGAGAAAAGACAGCGTTTAGAAGAACGTTTAGTCTTGCAGCTACGGATGATTGCTAAAGGTGCATATTATTGGTATCGCAAAGAAATGAATCCACCGAACCCTAAACTTAAATAACTATGAAGGAGGAGAACGAAATGATGGAACAATATCGCCAGGATAAAAGTACATTGTTACTCGCTTTTATTGTCGGACTAGCAACGAATGGAACGTTTTCAGCAGTTTTTAGTTCAGTTGTTTCTTTTTCAGTTTTCCCATTGATAACACTGATTTTATCAATTTATTGTATCCATCAGCGCTATTTGAATTACTCAATGCCAGATGGGATGCCTAAGTTAGTTGTTGCTTGTTTCCTCTTAGGATTATTTAGTTATAGTGCGATTATCCGGGTTGAATACCCTGAAATTGGCTCTAATTTTCTACCTGCGGTAATAGGTACCGTACTGGTATTCTGGATTTACAGAAAGGTAAAAATTCGTAAAAACCAGGTAATTACAGAAAATAGTCATTAATTGATGAAAAACGCCGGAGAGATAACTATCTGCCGGCGTTTCTGTTTTATATGCTCGTCAAGTATCAGTTTAATTTTTCCAGAAGCACGCCGCATTCCATATGGTGTGTATAAGGAAACTGATCAAACAGAGCCAGATGGCTGATTTTATGCGTTTGGGTTAATGTTTCCAGATTATGGCAAAGGGTTTCCGGGTTACAGGAAATATAAAGAATCCGTGGATATGTCTGAACCATCTCAAGTGTTTTTTCATCAAGGCCGCTACGTGGCGGATCGACAAAAATAGTTTCACATTGATAGCTTTTTAAATTGATTCCTTGAAGGCGATTAAACTCGCGTTCACCATTCATTGCTTGGGTGAATTCCTCCGCTGACATGCGGATAATCTGTACATTATCAATCCCGTTGGCTGCAATATTGTATTGAGCGGCAGCAACAGATGGCTTGGCAATTTCTGTTGCCAATACTCGTTCAAAATTTTGAGCTAATGCCAGAGAGAAATTGCCATTACCGCAATAAAGCTCAAGTAAATCACCTTTTGAATCCTTGGTAATATTAATTGCCCATTCAAGCATATGGATATTGACGCTAGCGTTTGGTTGGGTAAAGCTGTTTTCCACTTGGCGATAAATCATTTTTCGGTCTGCAACAGGTAAAACCTCATCAATATAATCATGATTCAATGTGATTTTGGTTTTAGCGGCTCTGCCAATTAACTCAACGTCAAACCCTTTATTTCTTAACGCTTCACGCAGTTTTAGTGCCTGTTGTGTCCATTCATCATTCAATTTTTTGTGATAAAGCAGAGAAACAAGGATTTTATTACTGCAAGTGGACAGATAATCAATTTGAAATAGTTTATGACGCAAGATCTGTTCAGATCTAATAGAGTCAATTAATTCTACCATCATTTTATTGATTAACTTACTAGCGACAGGGAATTGAACAAGGCGAATACGCTGTTTCGTCTGTTGATCGAACATAATATGGTACAAATCATCCTGCTCATGCCAGATTCGAAATTCTGCTCGCATTCTGTAATGAGATTGTGGTGAGCGGAAAACCTCTGGCTCCGGGGGCTGGAAAGGCACCATCATGTTTTTTAAGCGGCTGACCTTCTCCGTCAGTTGCTGCTCGTAGCTTTCCGTTGGCAGGGGATTGTGCATTATGTTTGTTCTCTTAGTATCTGTAGTAAGAAAAATTTTCGTGCGAAATTGTAGGGAAAGAGCAAAGGATGTCCAGTTTTCTTATTACTCATGCATGATCCTGTCTATGCTTATTATTATGAGTAAGTTTCACGCTTCATCGTAGCGTGTCCTTCTAACAATAAATTGTGGGATGTTTTCTCATGATAAATAAAAATCGGTTTTTATTATCCACTGTTTCAATCGTGGTGATTTCTAGTTGGAATCAAGCTTCCGCCATAGTGGAGTCGCAGGATTCATTGGTTGTGACGGCGAGTCGTTTTAAACAGCCAGTGTCAAGCATATTGGCTCCTTATACTGTTGTAACACGAGATGAAATTGATCGTTGGCAGTCAAATAGTGTAGCCGATATTTTGCGTCGTCTACCTGGTGTTGATATTGCTCATCATGGTGGTATTGGACAGCTAAGCTCTCTGTTTATTCGTGGCACTCACCCTCGTCATGTATTGGTGTTGATGGATGGAATACGTTTGAATCAAGCGGGTATCAGTGGCTCCTCTGATTTAAGTCAGATACCTGTATCATTGGTTCAGAAAATTGAATATATCCGCGGCCCACGTTCCGCTGTTTATGGTTCTGATGCTATTGGTGGTGTTATTAATATCATCACTACCAGAGAGAAATTAGGCACCAGCCTTAACGTAGGTATCGGCTCACATGGTTATCAGACTTATGATGGCGCAACTCAGCAAAAGTTAGCTGAAAATACAGTCCTGACAGCAGCAGCTAACTATACCTATACCAAAGGATACGATGTTGTTGCTTATGGTAATACCGGAGGTTTTAGACAGCCTGACCGTGACGGTTTTATGAGTAAAATGCTTTGGTTGGGAGTCGATCAAAAATTTAATGAGCAAGTCAGTGGATTTGTTCGAGCTTATGGCTATAACAATAGAACGTCTTATGATGCGGATATTAATTGGAGTTATCCATATGCCAGACCGGATACCCGTGAACTTTATAGCCGCCACTATGACACGGGAGTCAGATTTAACCGGGGGATCTACTCATCTCAATTAATTGCAAGTTATAGCCACATAAAAGACTATAACTTTGATCCTAAATATGGTCGCTATGACCAGTCTGCTAGCCTTAATGATTCTGAACAATATAACTTGCAATGGGGAAATACTTTTCAACTATATCAGGGTATGGTTAGTACAGGTGTGGATTTCCAAAAACAATCGATAGAAGCTGGAACCAGTTATATTCCGAAGAGTGAAACGGTACGTAATACAGGTATATATCTGACAGCACAGCAACAACTAAAAGATTTTATTTTAGAAGGTGCAATTCGTTCAGATAAACATTCAGAAGCTGGTTGGAATACCACATGGCAAGCCAGTTTAGGTTGGGAGTTTATTAAAAATTATCGTTTGATCGCTTCTTATGGTACGGCATTTAAGGCTCCAACACTTAGCCAGATGTATGGTTTTGGTGGTAATCATGATTTGAAACCGGAAGAAAGTAAACAGTGGGAAGGTGGTATTGAAGGCGTCACAGGCCAGCTAAATTGGCGTTTGACGGTATATCGCAATGAGATTGAGCAATTGATCGATTATGCAAATAGCCGTTACTACAATATTGGTAAAGCAAAAATTAAAGGTGTTGAGTGGACTGGCTCAATGGACACAGGCATATTTCAGCATCAATTGACAGTACAATATATCGCTCCCCGTAATGGTGAAACTAATGAAATTTTAGTTCGTCGTGCGAAGCAGCAAGTCAAATATCAACTTGACTGGCAGCTATATGATTTTGATTGGGGGTTAACTTATCAATATCTAGGGCGGCGTTATGACAACGATTTCAGTACATTCCCGGCTAAACGTGTGAAATTAGGTGGCGTCAGCTTTTGGGACTTAACGGCTTCATATCCGGTCACTTCTTATCTGACAATCCGTGCTAGAATAGCCAACCTGCTTGATAAAGATTACGAGACAGTTTATGGCTATCGCATTCCAGGACGTGAATACTACCTCACTGGGAGCTATAACTTCTGATTTAAATAAAGTCGCACGTCCGACAGTTTTAGTGTTTGATTCTGGGGTAGGCGGCTTATCTATTTACCAAGAGATCCGGCAATTATTGCCCGATCTCCACTATATATATGTTTTTGATAACGAAGCATTCCCTTATGGTGAAAAATCGGAAGAATTTATTGTTGAACGAGTTGTTCAAATTGTTGCGGCTGTTCAGCAAAAACATCCTCTGACAATAGTGGTTATTGCATGTAACACTGCAAGTACAGTCAGTTTGCCAGCTCTGCGTGAGCGGTTCAGCTTTCCGGTTGTTGGTGTGGTTCCAGCGATAAAACCCGCAGCAAAGTTAACTCGTAATGGTGTCGTTGGATTATTAGCGACTAGAGCAACAGTTAACCGTTCCTATACAAAAGAACTTATCGAAAAGTTTGCGGCAGGTTGCAGGATTGAATCTATAGGTTCTGCTGAATTGGTAGAATTAGCTGAAGCTAAACTGCATGGTGGTAAGGTCTCTTCCGACATTTTAAAAAAGATACTGAAGCCGTGGCTCGGAATGAAAGAACCACCTGACACAGTAGTATTAGGCTGTACTCATTTTCCACTATTAGCAGAAGAACTAGTTCAGATACTACCTGATGGCACACACTTAATTGATTCTGGTGCTGCTATTGCCCGAAGAACAGCTTGGTTGGTTAAACATCAGAATAATCTTGTTTGTACTTCAGCAGATAGTCTTGCTTATTGTATGAAAGTAAATGCTGATACTGATGCATTAATCCCCATTTTGCAGGAATATGGATTCTCAAAACTGGAAAAATTGATAACTTAAGTTAAATTCGGTGGAATAATCGCCGGTCGTTAACTTTTTTAAAAATAATTATTGCCAGCGCCAAAGAACTCCCTATAATGCGCCACCACTGACCGACACAACGCTGATAAACATTGTGAGGTCGGGCAGAGAACCAGCCAATAAGCGCTTGACTCTGCGGGCGAAAAGCGTAATATACGCAGCCCGGCTGAACGAGAATATTAAATTTTAATTCAGCCTGCTCTTTAACAATTAATCAGACAATCTGTGTGGGCACTCACAAGACCGTATCACAAAAAAATACGTTTTAAAGTCTTGAAG
>NZ_RCWC01000028.1:0-31078 GCF_018448935.1 Photorhabdus noenieputensis
AAACGAGTCAATTAAGCATTAAAGCGAAGCGTAGACGAATATGGATGAAAACCCAATTTTTGGAGCGAGTATTACAGGCGGGTTTTGCTAATGTGAGTGATATTTAATCATTCATGCGGTTGCCCTGGTTTAACACCTTCTCTTCTCCTAATCCTACATCTATAGAACCAGACTCAAACCATTCAGAGGTAAAACTATGAGACCAGTAAAATTTAGCCGTGATACTATTTGATAGCCCGGTATTTACAACTCTCAGAGATCTTCTGGATTCTGGAATTATTGGTGTATCTATTCTAAATACTTCCACACTAGCATGAGGTGATATAGTCACATCACTCAAAGGACCAACTGCATTTAAGTCTTTATGTACTGGAACAGGGGAATTAGAATAAAACTCTGCCTTCTGCTCATCTGAATCAACAACAATGGTTATTCTAGACATATTTACTTTCCTCATTAAAGTTTAAATAAAACTCACTCAACTTACATATAAACATTTTCAAAACACAGTATTACCACTTAATTAAAGATGCTCTTTAATCATTATAGAACCACTATTACTTTTGAAATTTAATTCCCCAATGTATTACATGGACTTGACATACCACAACAACTCAAAAGAATATTAAGATATCCACATTATAAGTCAGTCATTAATGAGACATATCTAAAACAAGTCACAATAATACAAAACTATAGCAGATATATAGTTCATGTCAACGTTCTGCTTCAATGAAATTACTATTGTTTAAGAGTTTATGGAATTATATGACATATAAAAAATACATATAAAAAACATATATAAAAAATTTAAATAGAAATTATTGATATTACGTTATTAACCTGGATTTATAATATTAATATTGGTTACTCTAGCGCTATATAATTCTATTCTTTATTTTACAAATTTACCTTTATTCAGTGAACTATAATAATTCACCAAATTCACTCACAACGTTAAAATGACAATAAATAAAATAGTCTGTTATCCCAAGAATATATTTCTGTTATATCCGCATCAATAATATTTTCATTACTAATTGGTTATATCTTCTACAAGATAACCGATGAACATTCTTAAAAACATTCTCTTTCTAATGAAAGAAAATTAACTTAATAGCAAAATAATTTTAATTGTAGATTTTAGCTACTCAAATATGCTGAATATAATTAATTTACCTTTCATTACTCCATCAATAAACTATATCGCTTAGAATATGACGAAAAAACACAGAAAAAAATAAGGGCAGATTTCAAAACATTTGAAACCATACTCGTTGCCCCAACTCCAAATAATACAAACTTAAAACATTATTAATGGCATCCTCACCTTGGGAAAAACAACCTTCCCAGTACTACGAGGATAATCAACCATTAGAATTCCCTTTCTGTAAAAAAGAATATGTCTCTATCCTCCCAAATACGCATTTCTCACAGCTTCATTAACCAATAATGCAGATCCACTGTCTTCTAGTACGATCTGACCGTTTTCCAATACATATCCTCGGTCAGCCAACTTCAACGCCTGATTTGCATTCTGTTCAACCAAAAAGATTGTCATCCCCTCTTCCCTCAACTGCTGAATAGTATCGAAAATCTGAATGATCACTATCGGAGCCAGTCCCAATGAAGGCTCATCCAACAACAATAACTGTGGCTGACTCATTAAAGCGCGGCCAATTGCCAACATTTGCTGTTCACCACCGGACATCGTTCCAGCTCGCTGGTGACGCCTTTCCTGTAAACGCGGAAATAAATCATAAACCCGCTCAATGCGCTGCTGATATTGAGTCCTATCAGCAAAAAAGCCGCCCATTGCCAAGTTCTCTTCCACTGTCATACGAGCAAACACTCTGCGCCCTTCCGGAACAATCGCAATGTCCTCACGCATAATACGAGATGTTGGCCATTGGGTGATGTCCTTACCACAAAAAATAATCGAACCTTCGGTTGCTCTGGGTTCACTGCATAACGTACTGAGCAACGTTGTTTTTCCCGCGCCATTTGCACCAATCAGAGTGACGATTTCCCCCTGCTGAATATTCAGGCTGACCTGATGTAATACCTGAACTTCTCCGTAATGGGCAGATACCCGCTTAAATTCCAACATAATTAATACACCTCACCCAGATAGGCCCGGATAACATCCGGGTTGTTACGAATCTCTTCTGGCCTCCCTTGCGCTAAAGACATTCCCTGATTAACAACATAGATACGATCTGAAATTCCCATCACCAATTTCATATCATGCTCGATTAACAATACAGAAACTTGATGATATTCCCTCAGTTCAGCAATTAAAGTATTAAGCTCCTCTGTCTCTTTCGGATTCAACCCCGCAGCAGGTTCATCCAGCATCAAAATTTCCGGACGAGCTACCATACAACGAGCAATCTCCAAACGCCGTTGCTGACCATATGCCAGATTACCTGCCTGTCTGTTTGCCAGTGGTAATAAACCAATCCGTTCTAACCAAGTTATGGCCCAATCTACGGCCTTAGATTCTGCCCGGCGGAATGCCGGCGTTTTAAAAAGACCGGCAAAAAGGCCCCTTTTCAAATGTTGATGCTGCGCCACTAATAGATTCTCAATCACGGTCATTTCCCGGAACAATCGCACATGCTGGAATGTTCTGATAACGCCCATACGAGCAATAGCCTGCCCAGATAACCCTTCCAGATGTTTTTCCCGCAACTTTATGGTACCGCTAGTTGGACAGTAAAATCCGGTCAGACAATTAAAGATCGTGGTTTTCCCCGCACCATTAGGGCCAATAAGAGAAACAATTTCACCCTGATTTAGCCTCAGAGCGACATTGTTAACCGCCAGCAAACCACCGAAGCGCATGGTCAGATCGGAAACTTGCAATAATGGTGTCGCACTCATGCTTGCTTTCCTTCCTGTACCTGTCGTTCCAATTTAACATGACGGCGTTTTGTCGGTAGCAACCCTTGCGGACGCCAAATCATCATCAATACCATCATTGCCCCTAGCAGCAACATACTGTAGGCATTCAGATCACGCATCATCTCACGGGAAACCACCAGCAAAACGGCCGCTAGAATCACCGCAGTCTGTGAACCCATCCCTCCGAGTACCACAATCGCCAGCACAAAAGCAGATTCAGCAAAAGTGAAGGATTCTGGGCTAATAAAACCCTGCCGGGCAGCAAATAAAGTACCGGCAAAACCGGCAAATGCAGCACTGATAGTAAACGCAGCCAGTTTAATTCGGGTTGGACTTAAACCAAGAGATCGACAAGCAATCTCATCTTCACGCAGCGCTTCCCATGCACGGCCTAATGGCATACGCAGTAGTCGATTAATAATAAATACCGTCAGTATTACCAACAGTAACACCACCAGATAGAGGAAGATGACCCGATCGCTGGGATCGTATTTCAAACCAAAGAAGTTGTGGAAAGTATCCCAACCTCCCTCTTTCACACTGCGGTTAAATTCTAGCCCGAAGAAAGTCGGTTTTGGGATCTGGCTGATACCATTCGGACCGCCGGTTATTTCAGTATTATTCAACAGTAGAATGCGAACAATTTCACCAAAACCAAGCGTAACAATTGCCAGATAGTCACCTCGCAATCGCAATACCGGAAAGCCCAACAATAACCCCGATAAAGCCGCCGTTAACCCCGCCAACGGCAAACTCTGCCAAAATCCTAATCCGTAATAGTGACTTAACAAAGCGTAGGTATAAGCACCAATAGCATAAAAACCGGCATATCCAAGTACCAGCAACCCCGACAAACCAACCACGACATTCAAACCCAACCCTAACATGACATAAATTAACGTCAGCGTAGCAATATCAACACTACCACGGGAGACAATAAACGGCCAGATAATTGCAGCAATAATGACCAATATTGCCAGTAACTTTTGTCCTTTGGCTGAACCATCGAAATCCGGCAACGACCAGCTTTTAATCGGTACTTTCTTCATTGTCTGCTGAACAACCGGACGCAATAGCTGGAACAGAAAAACAACCGCACAGCCAATACCAATCCATAGCCATCGCACTTCATCGGCACGATGGACGACCAACTTCGTACCGTCCAGCGACAACTGCATCCCCATCATAAAGGCAGACAACACAAATAAAGCGACCGAGGCGATAATGGCATTCACCCAATTAGCATGTTTCATACCTTTTCTACCTCTGGACGGCCTAAAATTCCAGTCGGCATAAACAACAGCACAACAATGAGCAGAGCAAAAGAGACGGCATCTTTATATTCTGTGCTCAAATAAGCAGAAGTTAAGGCTTCTGAAATTCCCAAGATCAAACCACCAATCATCGCCCCCGGAATACTGCCAATTCCTCCCAATACTGCTGCGGTGAAAGCTTTCATTCCTGCCATAAAACCGATATATGGATTTATTACACTATAGAACTGGCCCAACAAAACACCGGCTATTGCGGCCATTACCGCACCGATAACAAAGGTTAAGGAAATCACTCGGTTAGTATTGATCCCCAACAAACTGGCCATTTTTAGATCTTCCGCACAAGCACGGCAGGCACGTCCCATACGGGAATAGCGAATGAATATTGTCAATATCAGCATAGCAAGAAATGTCACTATCCAGATAGTCAGTTGCATTGCGCTAAGACTGGCAGAAAATCCATCACTTTCACCTAATACCCACTGTCCGGTAATCAGGCTAGGCAGTGCCAGATCGCGAGAACTTTGTGACAGACTGACATAATTTTGTAAGAAAATAGACATCCCAATCGCTGAAATCAGAGCAATCAGGCGTTTGGAATGGCGAACTGGCCTGTAAGCTACTCGCTCAATACTCCAACCATAAGCAGCGGCAATGATAATTGATGTTAAAAAAGCAGCCGTAATCAGCAACCAACCCAAATCAATTCCCATCATGATCAGAGCCGCAATCACAATAAAGGAGACATAGCTACCAATCATGTAAACTTCACCATGAGCGAAGTTAATCATCCCGATAATGCCGTAAACCATCGTATAACCAATGGCAATCAATGCATAAGTACTACCCAGAGTCACTCCATTTAACATCTGTTGTAGAAAATAGAGAACTTGCTCTGACATACGTTGTACCTCTGGAATAGCAGCTCCTGACACACAGGAGCTGACGACCATTATGATGACTTTACTTCACAGCAGTAGAAGAACCATCAGCATGCCATTCAAAAATCCCGAATTCGAACCCTTTCAGATCGCCAACGGCATTCCAGCTCAATGTTCCCATTACGGTATCCACTGGATTCGTTTTCAGGTCTTTCACCAAATCAGTCGGTTCCATACTACCGGTACGGTTCATCGCCGCCGCCAGCGATTGCAGAGCAGCATAGGTGGTCCAGACGAACGGACCTGTTGGATCGCCTTTCTTACCTTTGATCGCCTCAACAATAGCTTTGTTCACCGGTACCTGATCGTAACGCTTAGGTAATGTGACTAACATGCCTTCAGAAGCGCCCCCGGCGATATTGGATAGCGAGGAGTTACCCACACCTTCCGGCCCCATAAAACCAATATTCAGGCCGGACTGCTTAGCCTGACGCAGAATTTGTCCCATTTCAGGGTAGTAGCCGCCAAAATAGACAAAATCCACATTCTCTTTTTTCAGGCGGGCAACCAGAGCCGAAAAATCTTTATCACCGGCAGTGACGCCTTCAAACAAGACAATATTGACTCCCGCTTTTTTCAATTTATCGAGAACAGATCGAGCCAACCCTTCACCGTATTGCTGTTTATCATGAACAATAGCTATACGCTGAGGTTTAATCTTTTCCGCAATATATTTCGCTGCCGTTGGTCCCTGATCAGAATCCAACCCGGTAGTACGCAGAATCATTTGGTAGCCACGAGTTGTCAGATCGGCATTGGTTGCCGCTGGTGTAATCATAATGACACCTTCATCTTCGTAGATGTCAGATGCCGGTTGAGTAGAGGAAGAGCATAAGTGGCCGATAACATAGCGAATATTATCATTAATCACTTTATTAGCGACGGCCACAGCCTGTTTCGGATCACAGGCATCATCATATTCAACGCCCACCAGCTTATTGCCATTGATACCACCGTTAGCATTGATATCGGCAATCGCCTGACGTGCACCAGTAAATTCCATATCACCATATTGCGCAACTGGACCAGACATTGCCCCCACAATCGCCACTTTGATCTCTTGTGCCCACAGCGAGTGACTCATTATCATGGCAATACAGCCGGCTAATAGGCTTTTACCTGTTATGATTTTCATTTTATTTATCCCCGTGTTGTGATTGGTCTAATTTATTGGTTTACCTTTTAGATCTCCGATTATCTAATGGGATAACCGTGATCTTTTGTGATCACTGATTAGATAAAGTAATTTTTATGAATAAGATTTTATTTTTCATGCTATTAAAATAGTATTTCATGCTTAAAATCAAATTAACAAGGTAGCTAAAAGCATTAATTACAGAATAAAATACCGCCAAAGTTGATTGGAATTTAGACAAAAAATAGTGTGATATTCTGGTTAAATACTAGTAAAGCAATCTTTAACTCGAAATATCGATCATGCTAAAAACATTTTTCCAGTAATGTATAAAAGCGGTTACGCGGCACTCTATCGATCTATTCAACTAAAATTGATATGGAAAAACCATGAAGCTAACTATTGAACAACTTACTGTTTTATCAACACAAGATATGATTGATCTGAAAAAAATCTGGCCTCAACAAACACCTGAGCAATGGCAAAGTTGGCTAAAAAATGAAAATAAACTGTTCGCTGCTCGTTTTAATGATAGATTACTGGCCGCAGTAAAAATGACTTTCAGTGATCAATCCGGCCTGCTTAAAGATTTGTGTGTCCGTGAAATAACACGCCGCCGGGGAGTGGGTTTATATTTAATAAATGAAATAAAAGCTCAGCATCCCACAGTTAATCAATGGAAGTTAAGCCTTGAAGGGTTCTCTGATGCTAACGAACCGGCATTAGAAGGTTTCATGAGCGCCTGTGGTTTTTACTACGATACCAAGTCAAATTGTTATTCTCGCTGACCCATTTTCCAGACCACAGCCACATTGCGGGCAGTCACCCTCAAATTCTCATGCCCGCAAGCAAGAGCGTCAGAAAGAGAACAGACGCCGGGTATAATTGAGAACACAGCATCCAATCCGTGCTTATGAACGATGCTATAGTCCTGACTTATACTGCCAACCAATGCAATGGTTGAAATAGCATACTTTTTGGCGATACGAGCAACACCAATCGGCGTTTTACCGTAAATAGTCTGACTGTCCATTCGGCCTTCACCAGTAATAACCAGATCAGCGCCTTGTACTACCTTTTCCAATTCCAGCATGGAGATAACAATATCAATTCCCGGTTGCAATTTAGCGCCCAACCAACCAAGCAGAGGAACGCCCATTCCCCCTGCGGCTCCCGCACCGGGTACGTCAATAACCTTAATGCCGGTCAGTAATTCAATTTTTTCACCATAATGGCACAGAGCCGCATCCAATTCTTTCACCATCTCTGATGTCGCCCCTTTCTGTGGCCCGAAAATAGCAGATGCGCCAAACTCACCACATAACGGGTTAGTTACATCACAGGCAACGATAATTTCAGTTCGATTCAAACGCGCGTCCAAACCAGAGAGATCAATTTTAGCAAGCCGACTGAGCGCAGCCCCACCAGCCGCCAACGCTTTTCCATCAGAATCAAGCAAACCGGCCCCCAACGCCTGCATCATACCGGCACCGCCATCATTAGTCGCGCTACCGCCAATACCTAAAATTATCTTTCTGACGCCTTGATCTAAAGCAGCCAACATCAGCTCGCCGGTACCATAAGTCGTGGTTATCAACGGATTACGCTTTTCTATCGGCACCAAATGTAAGCCAGAAGCCGCAGCCATTTCAATAACAGCGGTTTCTCCATCACCTAGCACGCCGAAAAAGCTATCCACCGGCTGATTTAACGGACTAGTGACCGACAGACGTACAATCTTTCCACCAGTAGCGGCCACCATTGATTCAACCGTACCTTCCCCTCCATCTGCCATCGGCAATTTAATGTATTCAGCTTGTGGATAGATTTCACGAAATCCTTGCTCTATCGCTTCAACAACCTCTAAGGCACTGAGGCTTTCTTTAAATGAATCAGGCGCAATGACAATTTTCATAGGATTAATTGGATGACAACTGTGAAAAACGAAACAAAAAAGGCGATAAACCATTATCGCCCTTTTAATGTATTAAATACGTTAACACAAAATCACTCTATTTATGCCTCAATTGCCACACGCAATTTTTTCATGGCATTTTTTTCAAGCTGACGTACACGCTCCGCAGAAACACCATATTTATCCGCCAACTCTTGCAGGGTAGATTTATTATCATCATCTAACCAGCGGCAACGGATAATATCCTGACTGCGCTCGTCTAAGCTTTCTATTGCTACCGATAATTTATCAGCCGCATGGTTTTCCCAATTGTCCTCTTCAATGCCGTCTGCAAAATCAGAAGCTTTATCTTGAAGATACAGCACTGGCGCAACCGGTTGACCTTCCTGACTATCATCATCGGCAGACATATCAAACGCCATATCCTGCGCTGACATACGAGATTCCATCTCACGCACATCTTTACTGGTCACGCCAAGCTCTTTGGCGACCATTTCTACTTCGTCCTGATTGAACCACCCTAAGCGCTGTTTAGCTTTACGCAGGTTAAAGAACAGCTTACGCTGTGCTTTAGTTGTTGCAACTTTAACAATACGCCAGTTACGCAGTACATATTCATGGATTTCAGCTTTAATCCAGTGAACGGCAAAAGAAACCAGACGCACCCCAACTTCTGGGTTAAAACGGCGTACTGCTTTCATCAGGCCAATATTCCCTTCCTGAATTAAATCCGCCTGAGGCAGCCCATAACCAGCATAGCTACGAGCGACATGAACAACGAAGCGCAGATGAGACAGAATCAGCTTCTTAGCTGCATCCAGATCTCCCTGGTAATGCAGCCTTTCAGCCAGTTCCTTCTCTTCCTCTGCTGTCAACATCGGATAGGCATTAGAGGCGCGGATATAGCCCTCTAGACTTCCTTGAGGAACTAACGCTAAGGTTTGCATTTCTTTGGCCATTCAAATCCTCTCAAATAAAGGCTCAAATCGTTAGTATGGATTAGATTACATCAGTGTATACCCGTTATCTTTCAAGCTGCCTCTTTGTTGGCTGCACTCGCTCACCCCGGTCACATAGTTTGCTATGCTCCCGGGGATTCACTCCCTTGCCATCGCGATGCAACTTGAAATCTATAAGGTATATATGAACGTATATGAACCAACGTTCAACATACAGCGGTACAGTCTATCACCAGAATGTGCATATTCAAGTTACAGATCCGTGGAAGAATAATAATTTCAGCACCGGCCATCCCGATAATGGGATCACAGAACAAAAAATAACAGATAGTTTTATACTTGTGCAACTAACTTTATTTATACTATCCCCGATAAGAAATTTTTATCTCAGGAAAAAAAGAGATGATTATTGCGTTGTCAGGCTGATCTCGCTCAGCCTGTTGAAAAGATTACCGTTTTATTCTGGCGTAAAATGGCGCAAATGCTGAGTTGTCGCCAACCAAGCAGCGACCCAACCAATCATCGCGGAAAGTAAAACTAACAGCAGGGACTCATCCCACGAAAGCCCATGTAAATTAAATGTCGTGCCAAACACGCTGGCAACCTGTGTGACAACATCAGAAAGTTTCCACACCAATAGCGCAGACAAAATTAACGATAAAATTGCCCCTAAAGCCCCTAACAAAGCACCACCATTAAGGAACGGGCGCAAAATAAAGCCATCCGTTGCACCAATAAGCTTCATCACGTTAATCGTATCACGATGACTGAAAATACTGAGACGCACACTATTACCGATGACCAAAAACAGCGCAACGATCATCAGAATACCGATTACTGTCGCAATCTGACCGATAAGACCAGTCAGCGCCGCCAGACGAGCAAACCAGCTATCATCCATCCGAACTTCTTCAATACCTTTAACCTGAGAAACTCTGTCACGCAGCGTGGTCAGCGTCTGTGAACTCTGAAAATCGATTTTCGGTGTGATAATAGCCACCGCGGGCAACGGATTCTCTTCCAACATATCCAGCGCGTTACCAAAACCAGACCAAGCGCGGAATTCTGTCATTGCTTCCTGACGTGAGAGATAGTTGACATTATCCACACCATCAAGCGCTTTCAGCTCACTTATTAATTTCTGAGCGCTGCTATCATCCAGTGATTTATCGAGATATACCGTCAGTTGAGGGGTGGGATACCATTTTTCCGCAGCATGGCTGACATTCTTCCACACAATGTAACAAACACTTGGTAATGTCAGGGAAATCGCAATCACCATTACGGTTAATAAAGTTGCCAACGGCTGACGTGACATATCTGTCAGCGTATTCATCCAAGCATAGCGCCACTGCTCACGCCATCCGCCTTGTAAAACTTTACTTTTCGATCTTGTTGCTTTCCCCGCTGCCTTACGCACATTTTTAACCATGATGCTCTCCCGCCATACGGCCTTGGCTCAGAGTCAAAATACGATATTTCCGTCTTTCAATCAGTGCCATGTCATGGGTCGCCATCAGCACTGTCACCCCTACCCGATTAAATTCTTCAAATAGTCGTAAAATACCCTCTGACAACTCACCATCCAAATTACCGGTAGGTTCGTCCGCCAACAAAACAGTCGGCTTATTCACAACGGCACGAGCAATGCCAACACGTTGTTGCTCTCCCCCTGAAAGCTGAATTGGGAAATTTTTCGCTTTGTCCAGCAGACCAACCTTATCCAGAGCCGCGGAAGTCCGACGACGGATATCTTCAGAACTGGCACCTGAAATAATCAACGGCATTGCCACATTATCGTATACCGTCCGATCCAGCAGCAGATGATGATCCTGGAAAATCATACCAATCTGACGACGAAGAAAAGGTACCTCACGGCTTTTTAACCGACTGATATCATGACCGGCAAACCAGATATGCCCTGCGCTAGGCCGCTCAATGCCACAGATGAGTTTCAGCAAGGTACTTTTACCTGCCCCTGAGTGACCGATTAGAAATGCCATTTCCGCAGGGCGCAAATGAAAATCCACCCCTTGCAGGGCTTGCCGTCCCCCCAGATAAGCTTTACTGACCTGTTCAAAGCGAATCATAGGTAATTAATCCTCTCGGGCAAAAAGTGCCTCTATAAAGTCGTCTGCCTTAAATGGCCGTAGATCTTCAATTCCTTCACCAACCCCAATATAACGAATAGGAATTTCAAACTGATCAGCAATGGCGAAAATTACCCCACCTTTGGCAGTACCATCCAATTTTGTCAATGAGATACCTGTCAATCCAACAGCTTCATGGAATAGTTTAGCCTGACTTATCGCATTCTGACCGGTACTGGCATCCAATGTCAGCATAATTTCATGTGGAGCATTTTCGTCCAGTTTTCTCATCACCCGGACAATCTTCTTCAATTCTTCCATCAGGTGAGATTTATTTTGCAAACGACCAGCGGTATCTGCAATCAGGACATCGACACCTTTAGCTTTAGCTGACTGAATCGCATCGAAAATCACGGAAGCAGGATCAGCGCCAGTATGCTGCGCAACCACTGGAATATGGTTACGTTCCCCCCACACTTGTAACTGTTCAACAGCGGCTGCACGGAAAGTATCTCCGGCTGCCAGCATGACAGATTTACCTTGTGCCTGGAATTGACGAGCCAATTTACCAATGGTCGTCGTTTTTCCCACACCATTAACACCAACCATCAGAATGACGTACGGTGTTTTTCCTTCAATGTCCAAGGGCTGGTTCACTTTAGTCAGAATACCAGACATCTCTTCTTTTAATTTGGCATACAACGCTTCTGCATCTTTCAGCTCTTTACGGCTGGCATGCTCTGTCAAACTGCTAATGATTTTACGGGTAGTATCGACACCAACATCAGCAATCAATAACTGTTCTTCCAATTCATCAAACAGATCATCATCAATCTTTTTACCACTGAATAGGCTGAGAAAACCTGATCCTAGATTCTGACGAGTTTTAACCAAACTGCGTTTCAAACGAGAGAAAAAGCCCTCTTTAGTCGGGCGCTCTTGCTCTTTTAATATAACTGGCTTCGGCTGTTCAGTTTGTACCTGCTCCGCCGCCAACCTTGCCGCTTCCTCTGCAACACGCTGCTGTTCTGCCTGTTCCGCCGCCAACCTTGCCGCTTCCTCGGCAACACGTTGTTGTTCTGCCTGCTCCGCCGCTAATCTTGCCACTTCCTCTGCAAGGCGTTGTTGTTCTGCCTGCTCCGCCGCCAACCTTGCCGCTTCCTCGGCAACACGTTGTTGCTCTGCCTGCTCCGCCGCTAATCTTGTAGCTTCCTCGGCAACACGCTGTTGTTCTGCCTGCTCCGCCGCCAACCTTGCCGCTTCCTCGGCAACACGTTGTTGCTCTGCCTGCTCCGCTGCTAATCTTGTAGCTTCCTCGGCAACACGTTGCTGTTCTGCCTGCTCCGCTTCCAATTGTTCTTTTTTTGGCTGTTCTTTTTGCTGTTCTTCCTGACGGCCACGCCCGAACCAGGAGAAAAAGCCTCTTTTTTTCTCTTTTGCCATTAGCCACTGCACTCCTCAAGGTTAAATCATGGCGTTACAACAAGGAATAATAACGAAATTAGAATCAGTCTAACATTTTCGTAATAACGCAACACATATCAATCACGAATTTCTTGACATCCTCCCCCACCTTCGCACTTCCTGACTCAGAAGGGGGATTCCCGTTAGTGGGTGACTGCTGATTGCTCAGTGTCCGGTTCCTGCTTCAACGGGCGGCCTGACCGCACCCTCCCTCCACAGGCAAGCACGGCATGCCCTGCCGCTAAAATATTACGGGCGCCGTTGACATCGGCGTTCGCGGTATATCCGCATACCTGACAGGCGAATTGGCTTTGTGACCGGCGGTTTTCTTTCGCTATATAACCACAGCAGGAGCACCGCTGGCTGGTATAGGCCGGCGGGACGGCTAACACCCGACCGCCGCGCCAGCGTTGCTTGTACTCAAGCTGACGGCGCATTTCGTACCAGCCCTGCGCCAATATCGAACGGTTTAAGCCCGACTTCGCACGAACATGACGCCCGGGCTGTTCGGCGGTGCCTTTTGCTGATTTTCGTTGTGGTTTTATGAAGGTAGTCGCGGCGAATATTACCGATATGCGCGTGCAGACGCTGAATTTTTCGTTTCTGCTTCTGCCAGTTGGCGCTGAATTTTATTTTCCGGCTTAACTGGCGCTGGAGCCTCGCCAGTTTGCGCTGACGGGTTTTAAAACTGTTCACCGGCTCGAAAATGGTTCCGTCTGAGAGGGTGGCCAGTTTTGCCACGCCTACATCCAGCCCCACGATTGAGGTGGATGGATGCTGCGGCTCCGGGACGTCAATTTCCACCTGAAATGAGATGTACCAGTGACCTGCCTGCTGGCTAATTGTCGCATTTTTGATTTTCCCGCTGATATCCCGTGACGGCCTGAACTTCATCCAGCCGAGACCCGCCGGGAGCTTGACGCGTCGGCTCTCAAGCCGACAATATTTTTCAAAGTTAACAAAACGGACCGAATCACGACCGTCATTTTTCCTTTTAAATACCGGGGCTTTTGCCGTCAGTTTTTTATCAAAACAGCGCTGCCATGCGCCGTGTAAGTCTTTAAGCTTCTGCTGAAGATTATCGGTGTAGGCTGCCTGTAAGAAGGTATGCTCCGGCATGCCTTTCCAGACGGTGAGCATCCGGTTCAACTCAAAGGAGGAAGGCAACTTGCCACCCGATGCCAGAATGCGTTGCGTCTCGGCAAGCCCGTAATTCCAGACAAAACGGGCACAACCGCACAACTGCCGCAGACGCTGCGACTGTGCTACTGTGGGTCTGAGTCTGAATTTGTAGGCTTTCAGGATGAGCATGGGCATTCAGTATGTTGTAATTTTCCACATTATCTTACTGCCTATCTAGTTAATTTCAATGCAAAAATACCAAATCAATCGTTCCAGGCACGCGGCCTTTCTTCTGCCTGTGCATCTTGTCTTTGTCACCAGATACAGGAAGAAAATACTCAGCGAACGCCATTCGCCGCCTTTAATCAGTATGCAGGTTGAAGTCTGCCATGATTTTGGCGCTTCGCTAAAAGAAAGCCACGGCGAATCTGATCACGTCTACATGCTGATCGAGTCCCCGCCGACAGTTCAGCTTTCCGTGCGGGTCAACTCACTAAAGGTAGTAACGTCCCGGCGTCTGCGTCATAAATTTTTGGACTGGCATGGTGCATACGGAAAAGCCGTGCTTTGGTCTCGTGCCTATTTTGCCGGTTCGTGCGGTGGCGCGCCGTTGGCAGGGGTTAAACAATATATTCAGCATCAGAGTGGCTGATGATTCTTCGGGCTTTTCAAGCCCGTCCCAATTCCCCTCCCGCCTTATGCCGGCAAGAGTACCCTTTGGAGGAAAAGATGGTAAATTAATGTCTGTAAGTCTTAATAACTGTTACGCAAATTATGGCAAAGAAATCACAACGGCAATCGATGGGACAAATCCGCATTATTGGCGGAAAATGGCGAGGCCGAAAATTACCGGTACCGGATAGTCCCGGATTACGTCCAACGACAGATCGCGTCAGAGAGACGCTATTTAACTGGCTAGCCCCAGTTATTCAGGAAGCACACTGCCTAGATTGTTATGCAGGGAGCGGAGCGCTTGGATTAGAGGCGCTTTCTCGTTATGCAGCACAAGTTACCCTGATTGAATATGAACGTAATATAGCCAAGCAGCTTTCCGCTAATTTGGATTTGCTCAGTGCCCAAAATGCCAAGGTCATTAACGACAGTGCATTAACCTATCTATCTCAACCAGGAAAACCCTACGATGTCGTTTTCCTTGATCCTCCTTTTCGTAAAGGAATGCTTAGCGAAACCATAAAATTGTTGGAAGAACAAAATTGGCTGGCAGATGAAAGCTGGATTTATGTTGAAGCGGAATCTGAATCAACGGCGATTGATGTGCCTGTTAACTGGCGACTTCATCGTGAAAAAGTCGCCGGACAAGTTGCATACCGGCTCTATATCCGTTACTTACCTGCATAACGATTACTTTGGAGTACACACTGATGTTTATTCAATTGGGCAAACTGTTAATGATTTGCGTTTGGGGATTTCTGATCTTTAACCTGATTCATCCATTTCCAAAACCATTGAAATATTTTATGGATGTCGCCATGATTTTCATGGTGGTCATGCATGCATTTCAAATGCTGCTTCTGAAAGCTAGTCAGCCCAAAGACCAAAAACTCTCTAGCCTGATGCAAACCAAGATCTTCTTTTTTGGTGTCTTTGAGCTACTGTCAATGCAGAAAAAACAACGAAAAGAGAAAAGCCATCACCTCAAATAGTGGACGCGCTCCTTAATACCCGGAAAGTATATACAATTAGATGAGGAATGATTCATTTCATTCCCCTTTCCGGTTATGAGTCCAAACACTGTCACTATCTGTCTCAACACGACTTATCGCCTGCTTTCTTTGCTGAACAGATAAATCATGTATTAATTTACTGCCTATTTCCGCACAGATACTTAAACCAATCACCATTATTTCAGTATATATTTTGACAGTAAGAGAGCAGACCCCTTATCCATCACTTATTTAAGGAACGAAGATGAGCTGGCCATTTATCGCAGTATTTTTTTCTGGTTGGTTGTATGTTGACGCCGCTTACCGTGGACCAAACTGGCAAAGATGGCTATTCAGGCCAGTCACTCTGCTATTGTTATTATTGTGGGCTTGGCAAGCGCCTGAGCTGCATATTTCAGGTTATTTAATCTGTCTTGGGTTATTGACTGCTTTAATATCAGATGCCCTGCGCATGCTCCCCAGTAAGTATTCACTATTCTCTTTAAGCACATTACTCGTCTGTTATCTGCTCTACACGATAAGCTTTGTATTACAGATGAATTTCAGTTTTTTCTTCCCATTGCCATTCATTTTACTGGTTCTGGGAGCTATTATTCTGCTGGTTATTTGGAATAAACTGGAGGAAATGCGCTGGCTGGTTGTTGCCTCAGTCGTTATGCTCCTGATAATGGTGTGGATGGCCGGTGAGCAATACTTTTCCCTTAATACAGAGTATGGTTTTTCCCTATTGGCAGGCAGTATCTTGTTGTTACTGTCACATAGTTTCTGGTTGATTAACCATTACCGGTTCCAATTCAAATCTTCCAAAGCGATTGTGGCAACCTGTTATTTTATCGGCCATTTTTTGATTATTCGCTCTATTTATCTTTAACAACCTATCCCAATAGGCGTAATTGTTGCAGGTCGTTCTGGTGAATGAACAGTGCGGAGCATTGCTTAGGTTTCGCACTTCACCACACAGAACAGCAAAAATAGCCCTATTGAGATAAGCAATAAATTGAAAATAAATATCAGTATCCCATCACACAATTTACCAACTTATTTTTTCTTTTTTATTTGACTCTGGAGTAGGCTCCAAAGTGTAGAGTTTAACCATTATCTTTGAGTTAACTCTGTTCAGGGGGAGTCCATGTACTCAAATGCAAACAAAAATAGTGCTCATCAACATAACCACCAGCATGGAAACTGCTGCACGACTACCACTTGCTCAGATCAGGCTAAACAAGTTAGTGAGCATTTACATAATCATGAACATGGTAAGGCTTGCTCACATAAGCATCACCATTCCCATGATACACAAGAGACACAAGCACCTGAGCTTTTGGCAAGCCAGCGTTTCAGTTGGGTGGTTAATGGTATGGATTGTCCTAGCTGTGCCCGCAAAATTGAAACCGCAGTCAGCAAAATTCCAGAAGTGAAACAAGCCAAGGTTCTATTTGCAACAGAAAAACTGGTTGTGGATGCGGATACAGATATACGTTCAGCGGTTATTCAAGCCGTTAATCAGGCTGGATTTGCCCTACGCAATTCCGATTCAAATCAGAAAGCAGCAAAAAGTAGCCGCTGGAAAGAATTTGCCCCGATCATCACTCTTTCATTGATGATGTTGATAAGTTGGGGAATCTCTCACATCAATCCCTCATTTGGCCGTATTGCCTTTATTATCACCACCGTGATTGGATTGGTGCCTATTGTCACCAAGGCTTGGCAACTCATACGATCAGGTACGCCATTCGCCATTGAAACACTGATGAGTGTTGCCGCCATCGGCGCACTGTTTATTGATGCCACCGCTGAAGCGGCAATGGTGCTACTGTTGTTTATGCTTGGTGAAATGCTGGAAGCTTATGCTGCCGGTCGTGCTCGTCGAGGGGTTAGCTCATTGATGGCATTGGTGCCGGAAGAGGCTTTGCTGGTAAAAAATGGTGAGAAAAGAACTGTCCCAGTTTCAGACCTTCGCCCTGGCGATATCATCGAGATTGCTCCTGGCGGACGTTTGCCCACTGACGCCGAATTACTCAATTCATTCGCTAGCTTTGATGAAAGTGCTCTGACAGGCGAATCTATTCCGGTGGAACGAATGCAGGGAGAAAAAGTTCCGGCCGGTTGTTTGTCCGTGGATCGTGCAGTCCAAATGAAAGTGCTGTCCGAACAGGGCAACAACGCCATTGACCGTATTCTGCAACTGATTGAAGAAGCCGAAGAACGCCGCGCACCGATTGAGCGTTTCATTGACCGCTTTAGCCGGATTTACACTCCGCTGATTATGCTGTTCTCTACGTTGGTTATCATCATTCCACCGACTGTATTCAGCCAACCTTGGGAAACATGGATCTACCGTGGTCTTACTTTACTACTGATCGGTTGCCCTTGTGCTTTGGTGATTTCCACACCCGCCGCAATTACCTCTGCCCTTGCCGCAGCAACCCGCCGAGGTGCCTTGATTAAAGGTGGGGCGGCGCTGGAGCAACTGGGACTCATCACCACAATCGCTTTTGATAAAACTGGTACGCTGACCGCCGGTAAACCACAAGTCACAGATATACAACCAACAGAAAATATCAGCGAATCTCAGCTACTAACTTTAGCTTCCGCAGTAGAAAGCGGCTCCCACCACCCACTGGCTAAAGCCATTTTGCAATATGCAGAAAGTAAAAACGTTAATATTACCGAAGCTGAACAGCGTAAAGCGCTGGCGGGGGTTGGTGTTGAAGGTCAGTTAGACGGTAAGCGTATTCTCGTCAGTGCACCCGGAAAACTGCCTGCAAACACGTTATCCGAGCATTGGAAACACAAAATTGTTCAGTTAGAAGATGGCGGTAAAACCGTTGTTGCCGTGATGCATGATGAACAATTTACTGGCCTTATCGCGATGCAAGATACGTTACGTCAAGATGCAATTGATGCTATCCGTTTACTGAAAGATCAAGGTATTAAATCAGTGATGTTGACGGGAGATAACCCACGTGCAGCAACGGCAATTGCGGGTCGGTTAGGAATAGATTTCCGTGCCGGGTTAATGCCGGAAGATAAAGTCAAAGCGGTCATTGCATTGAATAAAGATCACAGCACCATGATGGTCGGTGACGGCATCAATGACGCCCCCGCAATGAAAGCTTCCAGTATCGGTGTAGCGATGGGAAGTGGTACCGATGTCGCTCTGGAAACCGCAGATGCAGCATTGACTCACAACCGTCTGACTGGTTTGTCAGAAATCATCACCCTGTCTCGCGCAACGCACAATAACATCCGCCAAAACATTGCTATTGCCTTGGGGCTAAAAGGGATCTTCCTTATCACTAGCCTATTGGGTATTACAGGCTTGTGGATGGCAGTACTGGCGGATTCTGGCGCAACCGCTCTGGTGACGGCAAACGCGGTAAGGTTATTGAGGATTAAGCTGAAATAACGAAAATTGCCTAGCTAATTAAAGGATATGAGTCTTATTTCCGGCTCATATCCTATGCTATAGATGCATTCAGTGGTGAAAACCCATCGACGTTCGAAGGCATGGTAAAAAGCACAACCGTTCATTTCTCAACTTAGTTGTTATATTCAGAGTTGACTCTCTTTTTTCCGAACCAGATAGCGATAAGGCATTTGTTCCGTTTCTTGCGCAATCAGTTGATGCTCCATAAAACGGCAGAAGCTGGGAATATCACGCGTAGTTGCCGGATCATCAGCAAGAATTAATAACATCTGTCCTGCTTCCATATGACGCACAGTTTTCCGCACCATCATGACCGGTTCAGGACAGCGCAGCCCCTGTGTATCAAGGGTCTGGTCTGGATGAGTAAACACATCGGGCATAACTTATCTCTACAATTTCAGTCAGTCTATTAGACCGAATTATATTATAAAAAAAGCCAGCAAAAATTAATTTTACATACAAGCATTTTGAATTCGTGCACAACCGACGTATCATGTGAGGCACCGTCAGTTAAAACGGCAGAGCTTTCATTGGGTTCCCTCACCCCATTTTCCAAAAAGGTACAATATGTTTTTATCAAATACGATTACCCAACAGCGTGCTACCGCTTTAATTTGGCTTTCGCTATTTCACATTCTGATTATTATTTCCAGTAATTATCTGGTGCAACTACCCGTCTCTATTTTCGGTTTTCATACCACCTGGGGAGCCTTTACTTTTCCATTTATTTTTCTTGCAACAGATTTGACGGTTCGTATCTACGGCGCACCACTGGCAAGGCGAATCATTACCACCGTTATGCTCCCCGCATTGCTGATCTCTTATATGATTTCTGCCCTATTTTTCCAAGGAGAGTGGCAAGAGTTTACCGCGCTGCTTGAATTCAACCTCTTTGTTGCCCGCATTGCCTGCGCCAGCTTTATGGCTTACTTCCTCGGGCAGATACTGGATGTATATGTCTTCAATCGTCTGCGTCAGAAACGTAATTGGTGGGTAGCTCCCGCAGCGGCGATGTTCTTCGGCAACTTACTTGATACCCTTGCTTTTTTCTCTATCGCTTTCTATCGCAGTACCGATGCTTTCATGGCCGCTAACTGGATCGAGATTGGGCTAGTCGATTACTGCTTTAAATTATTAATCTGCTTACTCTTTTTCCTACCCGCTTACGGCATTTTGTTGAGCCTAATTCTCAAGTACTTCTTTAACTATCAAACCAGCAGTACCCATATCCAAGTTCGCTGATTTTTATACACCCAACCGATAACTGTCTCTTAATCAGATCGCCTGATTGAGAGATTGGCAAGGTAATTAGCCTTCCACCCGTCTCTAATCATTCGATATTACATCAGTGATATTACTGCAATTTTCTATTTTAATTTCGCTTTTTCGGTTAATTTTACTCTTATCAATTAGCAAAATTGATTGTAATGATCGTTTTATAAGAATTTCTTTAAATTGTGCATTATCAACATTCGAATCCCATAAATCGCCATTTGCATCAATGCCGTCACAGGAAAAAATAAATAGATCAATCTCTAAATTTTTTAATTGTGCAATAAGTGATGAATTAATATAACAAGCATACTTACGATGTAAAACTCCCCCTGAACTGATTAATTGAATATTTTTTTTCTTTGATAATTGATGACAAATACGAATGCTATTGGTAAAAATAGTAATATTAATATCAGGAAGTTGCTTTGCCAGATACCAACATGTTGAACTTGCATCAAGTGCGATTATCATTCCTTCGCTTATCCAAGTTACAGCTCGTTGAGCAATAAGCGATTTACTCGAAAAATGGCTCTTAACCCGCATGTTAAAAGAATCACCATTATCCTGTGTTTCCCTGTTTAAACTTTTCGCTCTTCCATGCAAACGAAGAAGACAACCATGCTGTTGAAGAAATCGCAGATCTCGGCGTATTGTTTCTTTACTCACGTGTAAAACGACGGAAAGCTCAGTGGTTGTTAATGATTCATGGTGATGAAGAAGATCCATGATTTTTTGATGACGTTCATTTCTCATAAAGGAATCCCTTTTATACTGGGGCAAAATAGGATTTTTCAGCCCAATATCAGCATTAAAAAATCACGCCATCTTTAGCAATATATTTTCATATTTAGTCGTTTTCTCTGTGACGATGATAGCAAAAGCGTTACTATTTCCTACCTTAGCCAGCATGTTAAAAGGAAACGGTGAGAAGAAATAGATAGGAAAATCGTCTTTAACAGAAGATTATCTATTCTTGTATAAAACTTTTAGCTAATGAATGATAAGCTTCTTGATGCTCGCCAGGTGTATAAAGTTCATAGCGATAGGAAAATTGTTCACGCGCTTTTTCAGACGATTCATAGCAACCGACACCAAACCAGGCAAAGAAAGAAGCGCCTAATACCGTCGTCTCCGCTTCATTAAGTACTTTTATGGGCAGGTTTAAAATATCTGCTTTTATTTGATTCCAAAGATAATTTCGGCTACCACCTCCCACTAATATCAACTCTTTAGCATGAAATCCGCTTATTTTTTCTAACAGAGATAAGTTTTGTTTTAATTGATATCCCAACGTTTCTAATGCAGAACGATAAAAATGACGTCGTTCAGTATTCAACGTTATTCCACACCATCCTGCCCCGGAAGTTAACAAACGACAATTCATCCTTAAGTTATTAGCGCCGGGAGGAACAGATAAAGCTTCATGGATCATTTGCAGATAAGCCTCCGAAGGGGGAATACCTTGCCAGAAAAGCTGTCTGATCCACTCAAGTACTCCAGAAGCCAGCCATTGCAATCCTGGATTAAAGATCCCTGTTCTTGCGTCCAATTCACATGTAGAGCCAACATAATGAGGTAAAATATGGGTATTCACATGAGGAGTACGTACCATCAGAATTTCCCAAGTACCGGAAGATAAGACGGGTTGATTCAAACCCGCGCCTGAACCAAATAAGGCAAATTGCGTATCATGTCCAGAGGAAATAACCGGAACTCCGGAAGGTAAGTTCAATTTTTTGGCTGCCTCCAGCGTTAAAGTGCCAATTGGTTCTCCGACAGAAACAAGTTCAGGAAATAAACTCTCTGAAAGAGAAATTGCCTCTAAAATTTCCCTACTAAACTGCTCATCATGAATATTTAGCAACTGACTGGTCCCGGCCATCGTTCTATCAGTTGACATCACGCCGGTTAATCGATAATTGATTAAAGAAGAGATAAATAGCCATGCATGGGCTTTATCGTAAAGATAAGGATGATTTTCCTTTAACCAGATTAATTTATAAAGCGTATTAAAATTAAATTGCCCGACACCGGATATCGTTTGTAATTTCTCAGCGGAGAAATAACGCTCAATATTCTCAACAATAGAGGTTGTTCGTGGACATTTCCAACTAATCATTGGATAAAGCAGCTCTCCTTTTGCATCGACCAGTGTTCCGTCAACACCAAAAGTCGTCACTGTTATTGCACATATCTTATAACTTGATAATTGGGGGATAACCATACGACAACAGCCTGCCAACCGTTCTAAAATGGCATCCAGTGACCATATGTGCCAGTGAGGATTGGCTTTATCAGGCTCACTAGTATTCGGTGTTGACTCCTTTGCAACCACATTCCCCTGAGAGTCAACCGCAATAGCACGCACATTCGTGGCCCCGCAATCCAAAACTAAAACGACATCTCGAATCATACGCTCTCCTGTTATGGAACAGAGGCGATACAATTCATATTGCACCGCCAGCAGTCACTATTTCTTATAGAGAGGACCATAGTTTTGGCAGGCTCGGTAATCTGAACCTTCCAGATCCATACCGTGCGCATTCCATGCAGAAGGACGATAAATGGCTTGCTCATCTACGTTATGCATACAAACTGGTATTCTGAGCATAGAAGCTAATGTAATGAAATCAGCGCCAACATGACCAATAGAAAGCACACCATGATTAGCACCCCAATTCGCCATAACGGAATATACATCCTTAAAGACACCTTTACCGGTTAAACGCGGAACAAACCAAGTTGTTGGCCAGGTTTCATTTGTCCGTTTATCCAGAACGTCATGAATATCTTTAGGCAATTCCGCACTCCAACCCTCAGCGATTTGCAGGACGGGGCCAAGACCTTTAATAATATTGACACGACTCAAGGTGAAAGGAACACTGCCTTTGGTTAAGAATTTGGAGGAAAAACCACCACCTCTGAAATATTCATGGAGCGCCGGGTACCATTGCGTTGCAGCCAGACAAGCATCCACTTCCTCTGCGGTAATTTCCCAATGAGGTTTCATCGTAGGACGGCCTTGAACGTCTTTTTGGCAACAGGTCCCATCCAGTGTTGCAGAACCTGAATTAATCAGATGGATCACGCCATTTTCAGCCTGTCCCGTGAGTTTTTTGCCCGTAACACGCTCGACAGATTCTGGAGACCAGAAAGTTCGAACATCAGCAAAAATTTGTGCTGTCCCTGTTAGCATCTGACCAAATAACATCGCAACGCCATTTAGACTGTCATTCTCTGTTGCAACCGTAAATGGTTGACGAATGCCGTTCCAGTCGAATGAACTATTCAAAATCGCTTCCGCAGTATCGCCATTGGGATATTGATCTGTCCAATGACGTTGCCCTTGGAAACCCGCAACAATAGCATCATAGCCGAGGGCTTCTTCTCCATACCCTTTTTCTTTCAGTTTTAGGTTTCCCTGCATCATGTCGCGAATGCAAATAGCCATGAGTAAACTTTCGCGAAGAACTTGGCGACGGCTTTCTGGTGAACGGTGATATTGTTTAGCATTCAGATCTTCACCATATCGGAAATAGTTATCCGCCCAAGATAAGGCTAGCTCAAGTTCCTCTTCATCATATATTTGCAGATCAATACGACGGCGTAATTCCGTCATATCAACAGATTGGACTTTCATACCAAGCCAGGATTCAAAAAAATTATGATCAACAATTGAACCTGCGATGCCCATTGATGCACCACCAATAGAGAGGTAAGTTTTTCCTTTCATACTGGCAACGGCTAATCCAGCACGAGCAAATCGTAGCAATTTTTCTTTGACATCATCAGGAATACGGGTGTCATCAGCATCTTGAACATCATGTCCGTATATAGAAAAAGCGGGAATACCTTTTTGCGAGTGGGCGGCTAAAGCTGCCGCAAGGTAGACTGCACCAGGGCGTTCCGTCCCATTAAATCCCCAAATAGCTTTTGGTCTTGTTGGTTCCATATCTAATGTTTCACTGCCATAACACCAACACGGTGTGACGGTAATTGTCAGGCCAATATTTAATGCACTGAATTTTTCATCACAAGCCGCAGATTCAGCAAGACCTGCAATACATGTGTCTGCAATAACGCATTCAACAGGGGTGCCACAAGCATGGTAAATATGTCCAGTCAATAAATTAGCTGTCGCTTTTGCCATATTCAGGGTTTGCTCTTCGAGTGATTCACGCACTCCCATACGACGGCCATCAATAACTGGACGAATACCAATTTTAGGTAAATTCATATTTTTTTTCATACGATTCATACTATTTCCTCATACAAATAAAGTTGTTACTTGCTTTCTTAATTAAACGAATTACCAAGTAACGCATTCGCACGGAATTTTGCGAAAATCAAAATCACGGCAAAACAAAAAGCAGGTACGAGCTCAGCCGTTGGAATGTGGCCCACAGCATCACTGACAAATCCCATAATAGGCGTCACAATGCCACCGCCAACAATCGTCATTACAATAAGTGAAGAACCATATTTGGTGTCCCGACCTAATCCTTTAATCCCTAATGAAAAGATAGTTGGGTATTGAATAGACATAAACATGCTACAAACGGTCAATGCAATTAAGCCGATGTATCCCCCCACGAACGCGGAAATAATGCAAAGGATCATGGATATCAAGGCATAACAAGATAATACTTTTTCTGGAGCAAATCGCTTAACTAACCAAGTACCCGTCGATCGACCAATAAAGAAAAATACCATTGTTGCTGTCAGATAATTGGCGGCATACCCCGGGGTCATACTCGGAATTTCATCAACAGCATAACGAATCAGGTAACTCCAGCAAGCTGTTTGCGCACCGACATAGCAAAATTGCGCTAACACTGCCCAGCGCCAATGCTTGATTTTAATCAGGCGGCCTAAAGATTCAAAGAATGAACTGTTATTATCATATGCATCACCTTGTATCACTGGAAATTTGGTAAATAAAATCAAGCACGCAATCACTAAAACAGCAGCAGCGATAATTATATAAGGGGACTGTACCGCTAAAACGAGGCTATGATTATAGGTATCAATCTGCTCAACAGTCATTTTATCAAGTGTTTCTTGAGGTAAATGAGGGACATCAGATAAAATTAAACTTTGGCCAAAAATAACCGCGATAATTGCTCCAAACGAGTTAAATGTTTGTGCCAGATTAATGCGAAAATGTCCCGTTTTTTCAGGCCCTAATACCGTGACAAAAGGGTTAGCCGCTGTCTCCAAGCACCCTAATCCAGCAGCGATAATAAACAGCCCCACCAAGAATAGTGTATAACTCATCGCTTCTGCCGCAGGCCAAAAAAGGGCCGCGCCAACAGCATAAAATAATAACCCAGTAATTATTCCTGCTTTATAATTTAACTTATTCATTAATATGCCAGCAGGAATAGGAATAATAAAATAACCAAAATAAAATGCCGATTGAATTAATCCCGCTTGGAAATTTGTTAAAACAAAAGCCTTTTGAAATTGAGGCAATAATATATCATTTAAATTATTTGCCACAGCCCATAAGAAAAATAGAGAGCATAAAAGAGTAAAAGGGATTAAATAACCTCTGTTTTTTTTATTATCCCGCGCTACACTTGATTGCATCGATATATTATCCATAGCACCCTCATCTATCACAGTTGATACTGTAAGTCTTCCATAATCAGTCGTATTTTTAGCTATCCATAAGATAAGAAAATGATCCCAATCACACTTATTTATTCATACCGTTAAATTGTGAACCTAATCACTAAAATAAATCTATTACACATGCCCGTTTATATTTTTTTTATTTAATTCGGTCATGAGGATGACCGTATAATATTTTTTATGAAAAAACGGTCAATAAAACCAACAAATGACCGTTTGAGTCAGAAATGAAAAATACGGAATAAAAAAACAGATATAGATATCTGAAAAATCAAAAAAGTGGTAAAAATATTTGACCTTAATCACAAAAATTAACTTAAATATTTATTTAAAAACAACAAAGCAATACAACGAAAACAAATAGAAAACTTCATTTATTTATTTTTCATTGACTAGCATAAAAGCATACCTCGAATTTAAATAAGGTAAATAATCATGAAAAGAAATACATTATCTCGTGAAATTATTAATACATGCTTAGAAATGACCCGATTAGGATTAAATCAAGGTACTGCGGGTAATGTCAGTGTCCGTTATAATAATGGCATGTTAATTACACCGACAGGAATCCCTTATGAACAATTGACTGAAACACATATTGTTTATGTAGATGAAAACGGTCAACCTGAGGATAATAAGATGCCTTCGAGTGAATGGCGCTTTCATCAGGCAGTCTATTATGCCAGACCCGATGCCAATGCAGTTGTCCATAATCATGCAATTCACTGCACAGCGGTTTCTATTTTAAATAAATCCATTCCGGCCATTCATTACATGATTGCAGCGGCGGGAGGAGATTCAATTCCCTGTGTGCCTTACGCAACATTTGGCACCAAACAACTCTCTGATTATGTATTTAATGGTTTTAAAAACAGAAAAGCTATTCTATTACAGCATCATGGGATGATTGTTTGCGAGGTTAATCTACAAAAAGCACTGTGGCTCGCGCATGAAGTTGAAGTGCTCGCTCATCTATATTTACAAACCCTAGCGATCCAAAATCCAGTTCCTATTCTGAGCCCAGAGGAAATAGCAATCGTGCTTGAGAAATTTAAGACCTATGGCTTAAAAATTGAAAAAAATTGAAAAAATAGGATCACTTTGTCAGGCGGTCATTATGGCTCATAATGGTTATTAATGAATCTAGCTTCCCTAAACGCAGCCAGTCCCAATGGAAAAAAGGGCCTGTTCAGTACAGAGATCCGGGCATAGATCAAAAAAACACACATTTCCCACGACAAAATGGGCATAACAACTTTATTTATCCATAACCAGCCATTAATTTTTATAGATGGTGTTAGTCTGTTAAGTAATTTAGGTACTTTTTTCATCCGGAGACAGTTTACTGGTCTATCACATTTTGCCCGCTGTTTGTTAAGAAAATTTATACGGCAGACAGATACTGAGTTTCCACAAAAGGAATATTCTTATGTTGAAAATTATTCAATCCCCATCCAAATACATTCAGGGACCTGACGCCCTGCTCCATATTGGTAAATACACAAAAACTATCGCCGACCACGTTTTGGTTATCATCGGTAACTCCGCGATGAAATTGGTGGGAGATACCGTTCATAACAGCCTGGAACAGTATGAAATTACTCGCCATTTTGAAGTGTTTGGCGGTGAATGCAGCCGACATGAGATTAAACGCCTGTCTGACATTCTTAAAAAACATGAATGTCAAGCCGTTATCGGTATCGGTGGCGGCAAAGTACAAGATACCGCAAAAGCGGTCGCTTACGAATCCAGATTACCGGTTCTGATTGCCCCCACTATCGCTTCCACTAATGCCCCGACCAGTGCTCTCTCTGTTATTTATAGCGATGATGGCAAATTTGAAGACTATCTGTTTCTCCCCACAAACCCAGATATTGTCTTAATCGATACCAGCATTATCGCTAAAGCCCCAACCCGTTTTCTGATTGCCGGAATTGGCGACGCGTTGGCAGCTTACTTCGAAGCCCGCGTTTGTGGGGACGGCCATAAACCTCGAATGACAGATGGCGGTATATCCCGCACCGCAATAGCCCTTGCTCATCTCTGTTACGAAACTCTGTTAGAAGAGGGTTATAAAGCAAAACTGGCTGTCGAAGCAGGCGTCAGTACACCTGCGGTGGAAAATGTCATCGAAGCTATTACCTACTTAAGCGGCCTGGGCTTTGAAAATACAGGGGTAGCCGCCGCGCATTCCGTACACAATGGTTTCACCGTATTAGAAGAATGCCACCACATGTACCACGGTGAAAAAGTCGCCTTTGGGATATTAACTCAACTAATACTGGAAAATAGCCCAAATGAAGAATTAGACACTTTCCTTGATTTCTGTGTACAAATGGGACTACCGGTTACTCTGGATCAACTTGGAATAAAAGATGGTGAAAAACTGAAAGAAAAAGTGATGGCAGTAGCGAAAGCGAGTTGTGTCGAGGAGGAAACCATTCACAACATGCCTTTTGAAGTGACGCCGGAAAAAGTGTACGCCGCTATTATGGCTGCTGACCGGATGGGACGCGACTGGCTGTATTAAGTTTGACAAGAGCGGGCAAATTGTCCGCTCAATTTGTTGACAAAGCACTGATTTTTTATTTAATCATTTGTTTTAATGAAGTCTCATTCATCAAACAGAGCCTGCCGCCATATTTAAGAACCCCGCCTCCCCAAATTTTTATTCCTGAAAAGATCTCATCACTTAAGTACTAACAGATTAACTCAAAATATAAATTCACTATTCTGATTTTTTCAACTTAATAACATCACTCCAATTATTAATAAGAAATGTGCATTCATGACATCCAATTTGGCTGCCTTTATTAAAATATTCTTTGGCCTTATTAAAATCTTGATTTACACCAATCCCATTTAAATAATTGGTTCCGATGGTGCGATAGCCTTCAAAATATCCACTTTCTCCAGCTAATTCGAAAAGTGCTCTCGCATCTGAGTATCTATTTTCATCCTCTAAAATAAATCCCAAATTAACCATAGATCTTAACTTATATTTATCATTTCTTGATATAGATAACTTATATCTTTTACTGGCTTCTTGACGATAACCTTCTGTTTGTTGTATTACAGCGAACATCCAGTTTGCATCTATATTACCACTATTTGCTTTCTCTATTAACGCATGATATTCATCTTCATTTTTAGGCATTGGAATAGAGAATTCTGATAAAAAATCATCTGAATGATTGAAGACAATCGATGGGATATCTTGTATGTTCATATCTGAACTCTGAACAATAAAAGAAAAGAAGAATAGTGAGTAGAGAAAATATTTCTTATTTTTTACAAAAAAATTACTCATAATATAATCTCGCTAAAAGTATTATTTATCCCTATTATGTCAATATTTGAATTTAGTGACGCCATCTGTATGTTTTTATCCACAGCAAAAAACACATCCACTATCTTAGTCGTATCCCCATTATTCCAGAGTACTGAGCTTTCAAGCCCATGAATATTACCATTTATATCCTTGAATCCATTTTCTTTATAGGTAAGATTTATAGCAGAGATTCCTGATTCACTTAATTTATACAACTCTCCATTATCAGTGTTAACAGTTTTATCAACTAACCCATAGTCTTTACTTGGCATAGTTATTTCCTTATTGAAAACTTCCATGATTATCTTTGATAAATTAAAGAAAATACAATTTACTGCAAATGGAAATAATTATCAATATCACTACCGAAATTTTATAAATTTATATAAAAAAATCAAATTAATAATTTGCTAATATTTTGTCTTTATCATTATATTCTTCGACAAGAAATTAAAACTGTTAGCATTTTACTTCCGTTACTATTTTGGCTCCTACTGTTACCTTGAGTATAGCCACAGCGATCACAATGAATTTTTCTGTAATTATTGATACGACAAAGGTTATAAAAAAATGAAAAAGAACAATTTTGGTTGATACAATGAGTATCCACTGAAAAGCAAATAATTTCTGTTAATACTGCTTGCTGTGAAGTGAAAATCAATCAACCACGTTGTTAAGCAACCAAGAAAACGCACTGTTCAAAATCAGTGCGTTAGGAAATAAATTTATCGAGTCTAGTCTGGCCAAAAATTTTCATCCATTATTTGCTCAAATGTCCAAGGACAAGTTTCAGGGAATATATTCCGATTAATTAGCGTTTCTTTTTCTGCTAATCGACGAGCAGCGATGTAAGCTTTTTCCAAATGCTCATCCAACTTATTTTTCAAACTAGGAGATTCTTGCAAACAATCAATTGCTTTATCACGCTGTTCTTCAATGGTCAGTTCCCAACTCCGCCCTCTGCGATCTGCCTGATATCTCCATTTCAGTAAGTGTGCGAGTAAAATTTCCAACCGGGATCGTAATTCTCTGCGCTCGCTTCGCCCCATAGCCTCAATTTCCTCAAGAAGATTTTCCGTATCCAACTGGCTCAAATCACCGGAACGAAGCAAACTGGCTTGCTCCTGCGTCCAACCATAAAAATCGCTGTCATAACGTGTCGTCATGGTTCCTCCACTGGGTATATCAGCTATACAACTGTATAAATTATGAGTCTGGCAGATTATTGGCATACCGTCAAAACAGTATGTTTATCGTTAAAATCGATTAGCAGCCCATTCACCATAAAGGTACAGCACAGTATTGCAGCTTAAAGCCGGTGGTTTTACCCTTTCATTTGGAAAAACAAATTTATCGAGTCTATTCAGGCCAAAAGTTTTCATCCATTATTTGCTCAAACGTCCAAGGACAAGTTTCAGGAAATACACTACGCCTAATATTCGTTTCCCTCTCCGCTGCAATAATGGCATCACCATAAGCATCAGAGGAAATTTCGCTAAGTTCTGACTTTAAGCTGGGATTTTTCTTAAGACGACGGGCTATTTTCCTTCTCTGCTCTTCAATCGTAAGCTTCCAGCTCCGACCTTGCCGTTCAGATTGGAATTGCCATTTTAGGAGGTGAAGAAACAGTACCTCAAGACGAGATTCCAGCTCGTTTCTTTGGCTATTTCCCATACTTTCTATTTCCTCCGAAAGGTTTTCCCTATCCAATTGACTCAGATTACCGGAACGAAGCAAACTGGCTTGCTCCTGCGTCCAACCATAAAAATCGCTGTCATAACGTGTCGTCATGGTTCCTCCACTGGGTATATCAGCTATACAACTGTATAAATTATGAGTCTGGCAGATTATTGGCATACCGTCAAAACAGTATGTTTATCGTTAAAATCGATTAGCAGCCCATTCACCATAAA
>NZ_RCWC01000028.1:31113-71770 GCF_018448935.1 Photorhabdus noenieputensis
ACCGGAACGAAGCAAACTGGCTTGCTCCTGCGTCCAACCATAAAAATCGCTGTCATAACGTGTCGTCATGGTTCCTCCACTGGGTATATCAGCTATACAACTGTATAAATTATGAGTCTGGCAGATTATTGGCATACCGTCAAAACAGTATGTTTATCGTTAAAATCGATTAGCAGCCCATTCACCATAAATTGAGAAGATCCCTTCGTCTGGACGGATACATATAGAATGACAAATAGAAGATGCATAAAAACTATGGTTTTTGTTTGATAAAGAACAAAAACGAACCAAAAACGCTCACCAATAATTAAATAAAGCTCGTTATTGTGACGATAGTCACAATTTCATTGGTAAAGTACATTTTAAAAAGTTAACAAATCACTCAGAATTGTCGCCGGGGAAAAACAACTGTGACAACTGAGGGTTGTTTCACAGATAGGTTGGGTTATTTCGACTATCATAATTTTCGTTATGGAAAATAACCACTTACAAAACCTTTCATTCTCCCATCCGGTGGCATTAGTCAACCGGCAAGCTGTTTATAAAACCAAAAATGCCATCGGAGGCAAAATATGTTAAGTATTTTCAAGCCGGCACCTCATAGGTCCCGACTGTCAACAGAACAGATAGATCCAGTCTATCGTCGCTTACGCTGGCAAATTTTTATGGGGATCTTCTTTGGTTATGCTGCTTACTATCTGGTAAGGAAAAACTTTGCACTCGCAATGCCTTATCTGGTTGAGCAGGGTTTTTCCAAAGGTGATCTCGGTTTCGCACTATCTGGGATCTCTATCGCATACGGCATCTCCAAATTTATCATGGGCTCCGTATCCGACCGTTCTAATCCACGAGTCTTCTTACCTGCGGGCCTGATCCTCGCAGCTTTTGTTATGTTATTTATGGGTTTCGTGCCCTGGGCAACTTCCAATATCACTATCATGTTTGTACTGCTGTTCCTATGTGGCTGGTTCCAGGGGATGGGTTGGCCTCCCTGTGGACGTACTATGGTGCACTGGTGGTCACAGAAAGAACGTGGCGGTATCGTTTCTATCTGGAACTGCTCACATAATGTCGGTGGCGGCTTACCACCATTGCTATTCCTATTGGGTATGGCGTGGTTCAATGACTGGAAAGCCGCACTTTACATGCCCGCTTTCGCCGCAATTCTCGTTGCATTGATTGCGTTTGCCCTGATACGTGACACACCACAATCCTGTGGTTTGCCACCAATCGAAGAGTACAAAAACGATTATCCTTCTGATTATACAGATAAAAATGAAAATGAGTTGACAGCTAAACAGATTTTCATGCAGTACGTGTTACCGAACAAACTGCTGTGGATGGTTGCTTTGGCTAACGTATTTGTTTATCTACTACGTTACGGTATTCTTGACTGGTCACCAACCTATCTACGAGAAGCCAAGCATTTCGCACTGGATAAATCTTCATGGGCTTATTTCCTGTACGAATATGCGGGTATCCCAGGCACGTTACTATGTGGCTGGATGTCAGACAAAATATTTAAAGGTAACCGTGGTGCAACCGGTGTGTTCTTTATGACACTGGTCACTATCGCAACTGTCGTATTCTGGCTGAACCCACCTGGTAATCCTACTGTAGATATGGCTTGCATGTTGACTATTGGCTTCCTTATCTACGGCCCAGTAATGTTGACTGGTCTACATGCCCTTGAACTGGCACCAAAGAAAGCCGCTGGTACAGCCGCCGGCTTCACCGGTTTATTTGGTTACTTAGGTGGCTCTGTTGCTGCAAGTGCTATCATCGGCTACACCGTTGACTTTTTCGGTTGGGACAGCGGCTTTATGGTAATGATTGGTGGTAGTATCTTGTCCGTTATTCTATTGCTAATCGTCACGATTACCGAAAAAAAACATAAACAAGAAATCGCCCAACAATATGGCTAACCTCTGTCATTAAACTGTGATATATCACTGATAATATTAATTAAGCCGCATCATTGTATATGCTGCGGCTTTTTTCAATATCCAAACTAAGCTAAGAGATTATGTTAGTCAGTGTTATTAACACAGCCAAACACACAGTTTAATGAGATAAATTTCATCTCATCGCTAAAACGGAGAAACACACATGCAAGCCCCAATCAAAACAATAATAACAGGTATGATTTTAGCCTCATCGATGTCAGGTATCACCCAAGCGGCGGATAAGATTGTTATCGCCCATCGAGGCGCAAGTGGATATCTGCCTGAACACACTCTGCCAGCCAAAGCAATGGCTTATGCCGAAGGTGCTGATTATCTGGAACAAGATCTGGTCATGACTAAAGATGATGAGCTGATAGTCTTACACGACCACTACCTTGATCGTGTCACTGACGTTGCCCATAAATTCCCAGGTCGTGCCCGCAAAGATGGACGCTACTATGCCATCGACTTTACCTTGTCCGAAATCAAATCATTAAAATTCACGGAAGGCTTCGATATTCAAAATAATCAACAGATACAAAGCTTCTCCCACCGTTTCCCGATGTGGAAATCTGATTTTCGAATCCACACTTTTCAAGAAGAGATTGAATTTGTTCAGGGATTAAATAAATCTACCGGCAAAAACATTGGGATTTACCCTGAAATCAAAGCACCGTGGTTTCACCAGCAAGAGGGTAAAGATATTTCCACTAAGGTGCTGGCAGTGCTGAAAGAGTACGGTTACACCAAGAAAAGTGACAAAGTTTACTTGCAATGCTTTGATGTCAACGAACTTAAACGCATCAAAAACGAACTGGAACCCAAGTTAGGCATGGATCTGAAACTAATTCAACTTATCGCCTACACCGACTGGAATGAAACTTATGAAAAACAATCAGACGGCAAATGGACAAATTACAGCTATGACTGGATGTTCAAACCAGATGCCATGAAAAAAGTGGCAAAATATGCTGATGGCATTGGTCCTGATTACCATATGATTGTGGCTACGGATTCCACACCAACCAATATTAAGTTAACCAGTATGGTGAAAGAGGCTCACGCCAATAATATGGAAGTTCATCCATACACGGTTCGGGTTGATCAACTGCCTAAATACGTCACTAGCGGCGATCAACTTTTCGATATCATGTATAACCAAGCAGGTGTAGACGGTCTATTCACCGATTTTCCTGACTTAGGTGTGAAATTCCTGCAAAAACATCATCAACATAAATAAGATGCAAACAGGGCGCCTCAACCTGCGCCCTGTTCCTGTCGCTGAATAATTACGCTTTACTTATCGAAAAAGCCATAACATCACTGAGCTTTTCAGCCCGCAAAGCCAACATCACCAAACGATCGACACCAAGCGCCACGCCTGCACACTCAGGCATTCCTTGTTTCAAGGCTCCAACCAAATTTTCATCAATTGGTCGAACAGGTAAACCTAACTCCGCACGTTTACGGTTATCCTGTTCAAAACGCTGACGCTGCTCATTACTATCAGTTAGCTCACGGAAGCCATTTGCCAATTCAACGCCTTTAAAATAGACTTCAAAACGCTCTGCCACCCGATGATCTTCTTTGCTAATTTCCGCCAAAGAAGCCTGAGAAGCCGGAAAATGGTAGATAAAAGTTGGCTTTTCAGTACCAATATGTGGTTCAACACCAACAGCAAACAAAAGTTGCAATAAAGTATCCCGATCTTCTTCTATATCAGCAATATTACTCAGATCCAGCTTGGCCGCGACTTCACGCAACTTTTCTTTCTCTGCTGATAGCGGGTCAATATCCAGATAACGCAGGAAAGCTTGTTGATAAGAGAGTGATTCCGCACTTTCACAGTCAAGGATCTGCTGAAGTAAATCATCAACTTCATTCATCAAACGATACATATCATAGTGAGGCCGATACCATTCCAGCAGGGTAAACTCAGGATTATGATAACGACCCGCCTCTTCATTACGGAAGCAGCGACCAAGCTGATAAATAGGGCCACTTCCTGCTGCCAGCAGGCGCTTCATGTGATATTCCGGGCTTGTCATCAGATAAAGGGTCATACCATCCGCGGCACCTGGACCAACAAACTCCGTCTGAAAAGGAAACAATTGAATATCAGTCACTGTAAATTGCCCCATCGCAGGTGTTTCAACTTCCAATACCCCACGATCTGCGAAAAAGCGCCGTATTTCTGCTAAAATAGCCGCTCGTTTCAACAAGTTGGCGATAGGTGCACTTGGCTGCCAGTTTGCTGTTTCGCTCATGTAAATGACTCCAAAATAAAACCAAACGTGCAGTCTACCTGCATCATACATATCAGACAAACTATTACCGTCAGATAAACAATAAAATAGTGATCGATTTTTCCTGACACCACAAAGCCAATACCAGACAAAATCACCATTTACTCTAACAGAGTTATCAATTTAAAATGGCAAAATACATCTATATGAGTTTTATCCGGCTTAATATAATTAATACCTTTTATGCTGATCCTACTCAGATATTTTCCATTATCTGCCTTTAGTGCTATCAAATTATAGCCGACATCTTCTACAGTAAACGTAGAATAAACATCAATACTAAATTTTGCAGCTTCAATATAATTACCGCCAGGACGAGCAACCCGACTCAAATAGAGCCCATTGTCTGCCCGAAGTGCCATTGTATAAGCATCAAATAGCGTCACTACATACCGGGAAGAAGCACCAAGAGTATATCTTCCAGCCTGAATGTAATTAACCTTTCCTTGACTGAATCGACTCAAATAGAGTCCATTATCTGCCTGCAAGGCGATAGTGTGCTCTGATAGTGCCATCATAGACTCCGTTTCAATATACCCGTTATCTTTCAAGTTGTCTCTTTGTTGACTGCACTCGCTCACCCCGGTCACATAGTTACCTATGCTCCCGTGGATTCACTCCCTTGCCATCGCAACGCACCTTGAAATCCATAGGGTATAGAATATCATTTAAACTTCATATCGAATCGCTATACCCATATAAATAAAATCCTCTTGTTGAATATATACTACTATCATTAAACAATAAAATATATCCTCTCTTTATTATGGACGACATAGACAATTATTAAATAACCAGAGTAAATTATCATATTTAAATTAAAAGTGAGATATTATAAGAAAACTGAAAAATAATTTAAGATGATAATTATAATATGATCAGTAACACGAATAATACATTGCCAATAAAATCATCACGAAATATAATTAATATTTTATCTGGTGTATTAAGTGACTAATACTATTGTTTTGCTATTAACATAATAGTGGTCAGGTAAAACTGACCACTATAATAATATGTAATTAAAGATCAAAATTGTCCAATTATAATTTTAAAACTTTAAACTGGCAATATATATCCAAGTCGTATTTATCCGGTTTAATATAATTAAAAATACCACCGGCATTGATCCGACTCAGATACTTCCCATTATCTGCACACAAAGCTACCACATTATCGTCGATATACTCTAAAGTAAAAATTGAATAAACATCAATGTCTGATTTTGTCGCTACTATATAATCACTGCCAGCCAGAGAGATTCGACTTAAATAGAGGCCATTGCTTGCACGAAGTGCTATCTTATTGGAGCTAAGTTGTGTTACAGAATATTTGGTGTAAATATCAATAATAGATTTATTAGCTTCAATAAAGTCAAACCCTCCTCCTCGATCAATTCGACTTAAATAGCACCCATTATCTGCCTGTAATGCAATAGGGCTACTTGATAATCCCATAATATTCTCCTATTTAAATATATTTAATTTATTTCATTCCGCTATATTAGTTATAACTTATTAATTTAAACATCACATTTTACTATTCCTGAAAATATAAAATACTTTCAATGAATATATACAATTGATATAATTATTAAATACCAAAATATATTTTGGCGTCTACTTTGAATGATGTAATCATTTTAGATTTAATGATAATATTCATTAAACACAAATAATTTTCACATTTAAATTATAAAGCAAAAAACTATAAATAAAATAAAAAATCATTCTGAATAATTAATTCAAATATTATAAATAGCCTTAAATTCCATTATTATCTAATTATCTTGAAATAAGTAACAGGCTTTTATCTGATATATTAAATAACCGATATCATTAGTGAAAAAATAAGAAAATAATAGTGGTCAGTTTTACCTGACCACCATAAAAAACTCAAGTAAAGATCATTATTTATGCAATTAGTGTGGTCACTTTAAAGTGGCAATACACGTCTAAATTAACTTTATCCGGCTTAATGTAATCAACACCACTCTGAGTAATTCGACTTAAGTATTTCCCGTTATCTGCACGTAGAGCTATCACATTACATCCGACATCCTCTACTGTAAACGTAGAATAAATATCAATACTCGATTTTGCCGCTTCAATATAATCACCACCAGATCGAGTAATTCGGCTCAAATAAAGCCCATTATCAGCAAGAAGCGCTATCTTATTAGTACCAAGCTGTATTAATTTATATCTTGAGTATATATCAATGGCAGATTTAACAGCTTCAATGTACTGAACCCCTGCCTGATCTATTCGACTCAGGTAGAGATTATTATCTGCTTGTAATGCAATAGTGATATTTGGTAATCCCATAATATTCCCTCATTTAAATATATTTAAATTACTAAATTAAATTGTATTCAGCATGACAAGACTATTTAAATATCAGTTATCACTATACCCGTTATCTTTCAAGTTGCCTCTTTGTTGGCTGCACTCACTCACCCCGGTCACATAGCTCTCTATGCTCCCGGAGATTCGCTCCCTTGCCGCCGCGATGCATCTTGAAATCCATAGAGTATATACCTGTGAAAATAAACTCCCATTAATAAATATAGATCAAAAGAATAAACTTGCAAGCCATATCCATATATTTATTCCTAATGATAGATTGTTTAAAGTTTAAACATAACATTCATTTATTGAATAAAGGGAAATGATTTTCATATTTAAATTAAACGGCCATAAATTATAAACAAAATAAAATTTCAAAACCCTATTGCACTTAAGTAATTTATGACACTAGCAAAAAACAACAGAAAAATAAAATTCACATTGTATAGCCTTGATGCCCAGTTCCATTATGAGCTATCCTATTCTACTTAGATAATAACGCTATTGATCAATGCCAAATAAAGTAACTAATTCTTGACCCAGATCAAGTTTTTATAATCAAATCCAACAAAATACCCTTTCATATCAAATTTACCTCACCGAGAACTCGCTATACTTAATCCAATACAAATAGTAATAAATAGCTGACCTTAATCGTTAAAGCACCGGATTTTACCTACAGAATTTTGCGATATAAGAAACAATAACAACAACATTGTAGGAAAGTTACGACCATTTTGTTCACTCATTAATTTCACTTAAACAATGGAGAAGCACAGTGCAAATCTTTAATGCCGATCTCGCTATTATCGGAGCCGGAGGTGCCGGTCTGCGTGCCGCAATTGCCGCCGCTGAAGCTAATCCTCAAATGAAAATTGCTCTGATCTCAAAAGTTTACCCAATGCGTAGCCACACTGTAGCAGCAGAAGGTGGATCAGCCGCAGTCACCCAAGCTCACGACTCCTACGACTTCCATTTCAACGATACCGTATCCGGTGGTGACTGGTTATGCGAGCAAGATGTTGTTGAATATTTCGTCGAACATTGCCCGACAGAAATGATCCAGCTAGAGCAGTGGGGCTGTCCGTGGAGCCGCCGGGAAGATGGTTCCGTCAACGTGCGTCGTTTTGGTGGTATGAAGATAGAGCGCACCTGGTTCGCTGCGGATAAAACTGGCTTCCACATGTTACATACGCTATTCCAAACCTCCCTTAAGTACCCTCAAATCCAGCGCTTTGATGAGCATTTTGTCCTCGATATTCTGGTGGATGAAGGGCACGTACGCGGTCTGGTTGCACTAAATATGATGGAAGGCACCAAAATTCAGATAAGAGCCAATGCCGTTATTATGGCAACCGGTGGCGCAGGCCGTGTATACCGTTACAATACCAACGGCGGTATCGTGACCGGTGATGGTATGGGCATGGCATTCCGTCACGGCGTACCACTGCGTGATATGGAATTTGTTCAGTACCATCCAACCGGTCTGCCAGGTTCCGGTATCCTAATGACAGAAGGTTGTCGTGGTGAAGGCGGAATTCTGGTCAACAAAGATGGCTACCGCTATTTACAAGATTATGGCCTCGGCCCTGAAACTCCATTAAGCAAACCTGAAAATAAATATATGGAACTAGGTCCCCGTGACAAAGTTTCTCAGGCTTTTTGGCATGAATGGCGTGCCGGTCGTACTATTTCAACTCCACGTGGCGATGTGGTTTATCTCGATCTACGCCATTTGGGAGAGAAGAAATTATTTGAACGACTACCCTTCATTTGTGAACTGGCAAAAGCGTATGTCGGTGTTGATCCCGTTAAAGAACCCATTCCGGTCCGTCCTACAGCACATTACACTATGGGTGGCATCGAAACTGACCAGAAATGTGAAACCCGTATTAAAGGACTGTTCGCTGTCGGTGAATGCTCTTCTGTCGGCCTGCATGGCGCAAACCGCCTTGGTTCCAATTCTCTGGCTGAATTGGTGGTCTTCGGCCGTCTGGCGGGTGAAGAAGCAGTAAAACATATTCAACAAACCAAATCCGTTAATGACCGCTCATTGGATGCCCAGGCTCGTGATGTAGTCGCACGTTTGAACAACTTACTAAAACAGAAAGGGACGGAAAGTTGGTCGAAGATCCGTGATGAAATGGGGATCTCGATGGAAGAAGGCTGCGGTATCTATCGCACCCCTGAACTCATGTTAAAAACGATCGATAAGATTGCTGAACTAAAAGATCGCTTCAAACGGGTGAAAATCACCGATAACACCAATGTGTTCAACACGGATCTACTGTACACCATTGAGCTTGGCTTTGGCTTGGATGTGGCTGAATGTATGATTCACTCTGCAATAAACCGTAAAGAGTCCCGTGGCGCTCATCAACGTCTGGATGAAGGATGTACCGAACGTGATGATGAAAATTTCCTAAAACATACACTCGCTTTCTATAACTCTGGGGGTGTCCCTCACCTAGAATACAGCGATGTAAAAATCACCAAATCCACACCGGCAAAACGTGTATATGGCGGCGAAGCCGCAGCACAAGAGAAAAAGTATAAGGAGCAGGAGAATGGTTGATATAAACACCCTGAGAATGGAGGTCATGCGCTATAACCCGGAAAGTGACTATAAACCCCATTCTATAACCTATGAAGTTCCTTATGATGAGCAAACTTCTCTACTTGATGCCCTGGGTTACATTAAAGACAATCTCGCTCCCGACCTCTCTTACCGCTGGTCTTGCCGTATGGCTATCTGTGGCTCTTGCGGCATGATGGTTAACCGCGTGCCGAAACTAGCCTGTAAAACCTTCCTACGTGATTATCCTCAAGGAATGAGAGTTGAAGCGCTCGCTAACTTCCCTATTGAACGTGACCTGGTAGTGGATATGACCCACTTCATTGAAAGCCTGGAAGCCATCAAACCATACATCATCGGGAATAACCGCAGACCTTCTGAAGGTCCAAATATTCAAACTCCAGCACAGATGGCGAAATATCATCAATTTTCCGGCTGTATCAACTGTGGCTTATGTTATGCCGCTTGCCCTCAGTTTGGTCTGAATCCTGAATTTATCGGCCCGGCGGCGATCACGCTGGCTCACCGTTACAACCTAGACAACCGTGACCACGGTAAGAAAAAGCGTATGCCCCAACTTAATAGCCAGAATGGGGTATGGAGCTGTACATTCGTTGGTTACTGTTCTGAGGTCTGTCCAAAACATGTCGATCCCGCTGCGGCTATCCAACAAGGCAAGATCGAAAGCGCGAAAGATTTCATGATCGCCATGCTAAAACCACAATAAGGGGAGACAGAAAATAATGACGACTAAACGTAAACCTTATATCCGCAGCATGGCCCCCAACTGGTGGCAGAAACTGAGCTTTTACCGCTTCTATATTCTGCGTGAAAGTACCGCAGTGACGACTATGTGGTTCAGTATCTTGCTGATATACGGTCTATTCGCTCTAAAAGGCGGCGCACAAAACTGGGATGCATTTGTCACGTTCCTAAAAAACCCCGTTATCCTGCTGATTAATCTCATCACTCTGCTAGGTGCTCTACTGCATACTAAAACCTGGTTTGAGCTAGCGCCGAAAGCAGCTAACGTGGTGATAAAAGGCGAAAAGATGGGACCTGAGCCAGTAATCAAACTGCTATGGGCCGTCACTATTATCGTCACCACGATTATCTTAGGTATAGCCTTACTTTAACCTCAAGGAGGATCTCATGAAGCAAATACCTAAACGTTCCGATGAACCGATTTTTTGGGGATTATTTGGTGCCGGTGGTATGTGGGGTGCCATTGTGGCTCCAGCTATTATTTTACTCGTAGCTATCCTTTTACCATTGGGAGTAGCGCCGGAAGCGTTAAGCTACACACGAATTCTGACTTTCTGCCAGAGCTTTATTGGTCGTGCATTTCTATTACTGATGATTATTCTACCATTATGGTGCGGTTCACACCGTATCCACCACGGTATGCATGACCTGAAAATTCATATTCCTGCGAGTAAATGGATTTTCTACGGCCTGGCAACGATTCTGAGTGTTGTCGCTATCATTGGCGTTTTTACTCTGTAGTTGAATAACAACAGTTGAATAGCAACGAGCTGAGGTTATAAATACTCTTTACCCTAATCGATGTTGTCGAAAACCTACCCTCACACGCTTTTATGCTGGAAAATATCTTTAAAGGCTGGTTCATCCGGCCTTTAACTCATTCAATCTATCATCCGAGATATATGTATTTCTCCGAAACTCTCCTGCTTTTGATTCACTAAAGGAAAAACTACACGAGTGAAAATAGAAGCTGCACTGCCAAAATGTGAAATCTTTGGCGTGCAGTTCAATATTAACTGGACAATTTCAGGCCGATAATACCGGCGATAATCAGAACAAAACTTAGAATCCGGGCAAAACTTGCAGACTCACCGAACACTATAATGCCAAAAATGGCGGTACCCACTGCACCTATTCCAGTCCACACTGCATAAGCTGTACCTATTGGTAAACCTTTCATCGCATAAGCAAGCAACCCCATACTGAGCGCCACAGCGCCAGCGGTAATAAGGCTCGGTATCAACCGGGTGAAACCATGAGTATATTTCAGGCCAACCGCCCAGACGACTTCGAATAAACCAGCAATAACAAGAACAAACCAGGACATATCAACGCCCCATAATAGTATAGTTGTGGAGTCGTCCCCAGAAAACGGCAGTATATCCAGGTCGTCCCGGATAACCATTAGAAACAGTGATAAATTATAGTCGTGTAAAATTGCAGTATCAATAACACAATATCGTGAGCTTAAAGAACAAAATAGCCACGCTCTGTATAATCACCAATAAAGAAAAACCACAGTCTGCTTCCAGAACTGCGGCTTTTATCGAATACAGTCGGTAATTATTTTACGCGAGAAACGTATTCACCAGAACGAGTATCCACTTTAATCACTTCACCGATTTGAACGAACAGAGGTACTTTAACTACCGCACCAGTGCTCAAAGTTGCTGGTTTACCGCCCGTACCTGCGGTATCACCTTTCAGACCTGGATCAGTATCAGTAATTTCCAATTCAACAAAGTTTGGCGGAGTCACAGAGATAGGCTGACCATTCCACAGCGTCAGGATACACTCAGCTTGTTCTACTAACCATTTCGCATTATCGCCAACTGCTTTTTCATCAGCAGCTAACTGCTCGAAGGTTTCGTTATTCATAAAGTGCCAAAACTCACCATCGTTATACAGGTAAGTCAGGTTCATATCCATTACGTCGGCAGATTCTACAGAGTCAGTAGACTTGAAGGTCTTTTCCAGCAGTTTACCGGAAATCAGCTTACGAATACGAACACGTGCAAACGCCTGACCTTTACCCGGCTTCACGAATTCACTTTCAAGAATAGCGCACGGCTCGCCATCTAACATGATTTTAAGACCTGAACGGAATTCATTGGTACTATAAGTAGCCATGGAGATCCTCTTTCTAAACAAAATGGCTTAGCCAAAAAATGGCGCACATTATAACCCCAAAGATCATCATCAGAGAAGACTGGTTGAAACAACTTGCAGATGTTATTACCGACCCTGATGAATTATTACAATTATTATCCTTAGATGAACACCCGACATTGAGCAAGGGGAGCGACGCACGCCGCCTGTTTCCACTACGGGTACCTAGGGCTTTTGCTGCGCGTATGCAAGTAAACGATCCTAATGATCCGCTGCTACTTCAAGTTATAACCACACCAGAAGAATTCACGCTTACACCGGGTTTTTCTACCGATCCTCTGGATGAACAACGCAGTGCTGTCCCCGGTCTATTACATAAATACCGTAATCGAGCACTATTGCTGGTTAAAGGAGGATGCGCAGTTAACTGCCGTTATTGTTTCCGCCGTCATTTCCCATACGAAGATAACAAAGGTAATAAACGCAATTGGCAACAAGCGTTAGATTACATTCAGCAACATCCTGAACTTGATGAGATTATCTTCTCCGGCGGCGATCCTTTAATGGCAAAAGATCACGAACTTGATTGGTTGATCAGTAATCTAGAAAAGATTTCCCATATCAAACGACTGCGTATTCATACTCGTCTGCCTGTGGTTATTCCTGCTCGGATCACAACAACGCTTTGTGATCGACTGGCACAATCGAGATTACAGGTGATCATGGTGACACATATCAATCACGCTAATGAGATCGACCAATCCTTACGGAACAGTATGATATTGCTGAAACAAGCAGGTATCACGTTACTAAATCAAAGTGTGCTGTTACGCGGTGTCAATAATAATTCTGATACTCTGGCTGACCTGAGCAATGCTCTGTTTGATGCCGGTATTCTACCTTACTACATTCACGTGTTGGATAAAGTACAGGGTGCCGCCCATTTTATGGTCAGTGATGAAGAAGCCAAGGAACTTATTCGGGAATTGCTGACAAAAATTTCAGGTTATTTAGTACCACGTCTAGCAAGGGAAATCGGTGGAGAACCGAGTAAGACACCTCTTGATTTGGGACTAAGACAAAATTAACAAAAAATTCATGCCCGGATATTTTTCAGCCGGGCATGCCATTCAAATTCTGAATGCCATTACTGACATTTATAGACTTGACCAATCATTTTACTATCCAGTGGCGCAAAGCTCGATAACAGACTTTCACTCGGACTGGCGACTCCATAAATCACATTTCCCCCCATAACTGCGGCTTTATTGCGCAAATCATTGGCTGCCCCACGCATCGAGCTGCTTTCATTACCTACACCAGTCATCCAATTGCTTTGCGTACCTGTTACTTCACCCAATAGCTGACACTCGCTGCCTGGCTTAATATCAACAAATCGAACCTGTGAACCACCAGAAGTTAATTGGTTAGTAGTTGTACACCCTGCCAATAGTAACAATACTGAAGCACTGAGCAAAACTTTAATTCGCATGTTTTTCCTCACCCATTGTTGGAAATTCGACAATTAATCATCAATATACCTTGTTGTACACCAATATCGCAAAAAATAATTTATAAAGTCATCCTTCAGTAAAGTGTTTAGGTCAAAAATATTTTATGCCAAGGTGAATGCAGTAAGAAAATAGAGAAAAATAATCGAACAAATAACACGAATAAGCTCAATAAATTACTTTTTCCATAAAAAAGCAACTCATTAATTATCCCATTGGTTATGTAAATATTTAACCAGTTTGTTAATCTCCCCTGGAAAAATATTGAATAAACTTATAATAATCATCTGACATATATTCCAGCTAGCCATATTTGTACTTGTTTTCTATCTGCTAAATTCAATTCTCATGTTGCGAATGATATTAAACTTAAACCACCTCATCAGAAATACTATTAGAACACCTATCAACAGTTTTGAGCCGGCAATATCTCACGATAATCTTTTATTAAGTCATTATCTGATATTATATTTCATAAAAATTCCACTTATTAAGATGACTTAGCGATTATACTCATCTGAATTTTATGTGTATTTTATTATATACAAATAATTATGCCTTTTTAACACGAATTCAATTTGGATACAGATATTCCATTGATACCACGATAACATTCGATCAAACATTTTCGTGGTACCAATTTTATGGTTATCACCATCCATCACCAATATGGATGTGCTCTGTTAGATAGTCGAGAAATACTCGTACTCGTGATGGAAGTTGCCTGTCTGTGCCGACAAAAACGGCATATACTTCTTCCTTATCACCAGGATTATAGTTCTCAAGTACAGGTAGCAACAAACCGGCCTGAATATCAGCATTCACATGGAAACGGGCCAGTCGTGCTAAGCCAAGTCCTGCTATCGCAGCTTTACGCATGGTTTCTCCATCACCAAGTAACAAATTCCCGGAAGGCAATTGTTGCACCCATTCTTCCGAACCAATGAAAGGCCAAGCTTTCACATGACGGGTGAAACCAAAACCAAGTCGATTGTAGCAACCTAAGTCGCTAGGCGTAGCAGGCATCCCCACTCTTTCAAGGTATGAAGGAGATCCTACCACAACCATTCGACTTGACCCCAACCGACGTACCATGAGACACGAGTCGTCCACAGAAGGACCGGTACGAATTGCGACATCGCTACGATCATCAAGTAAATCCACTATCAAGTCACATAATGAGATGTCGAGTGTGATCTCCGGGTAGCGTTGCAGGAAGTCCGGTAATAACGGCATCAAACAATGTTTTCCAAACGCAACATGACAATTCACACGTATCCGTCCGCGCGGTGCTGTTCCCTGATTTGTCTCTTGCTCTGCGGCTGTGATGTCCTCCAAAATCCTGACACTACGCTCATAGAAAACAGAACCCTCAGCCGTTAATTGAAGTTTACGTGTTGTTCTATTCAATAGCCGTACACCAAGCCGCATCTCCAGTCGATTAATAAGCTTACTGACTGCTGATGGCGTCATATCGAGCTTGCGAGCAGCAGCAGAGAGACCTTCCGATTCAATTACCTGAACGAATACAGCCATTTCTGTGGATCGATTAAATTTGTGCATAGATATTTGAATTATTTTCCAAAGTCCTATGAATCAATGAATTTTAGTCTAATATGCTCATTTTTTCTAAACTTAAGGAAATATTTTTTTGCTTAAGGATTTATCCCATGCCAAATCGCTTTTATTACCCAACACCTTAAGTGCTTACGGTCAATGTCTACGGGATAAATATGATCGAATACCGTTAATCCCTATCTGAAATTTAGGTAACAATTTTGCTTATTGATACAGCATTGGGATTGACGCTGTTAACGAACAAGATAGTGGAACATTAAATCGTTTTTTAAGCTGATAAAGAGGCTAGTCACTTTATAAAGTCATAGCTCCACACAAGTACAAAACAGAACTGTATTGCCCAAACGTTTAATCACGAGCATGACACACTGGATAGTGCTGAGGAGAGAGACAGGAAAAGAGAACGTTATAGCAAGAGCATTTCTTGCATCGTTCATCAGCGCGTTAGCAAAAACAGGATTGACGGAAAAACACTCCTGCTATCCTAATAAATCGATCACTTAATAAAACGGAGACCAATATCCGGGCTTAAACCTCAGCCCGAATATCGGATTTTACCAAATGCTATTTCGGCGGGAAGGTAATAAGTACAACTTTAGTTAGTACCCACTTGGACGTAACCCACCAGGCTAGCGACCTACGCGACTATTACATCATGCCGCCCATACCGCCCATGCCACCCATACCACCTGCTGCGCCTAAATCAGCTTTATCGTCTTTAGGCATATCAGTGATCATACATTCAGTAGTGATCATCAGGCCAGCGATAGATGCTGCAAATTGCAGTGCAGAACGGGTTACTTTGGTTGGATCCAGAATACCCATTGCGATCATATCGCCATACTGTTCAGTAGTTGCGTTATAACCGTAGTTGCCTTCACCTGCTTTCACGCTGTTTGCGATAACAGATGGCTCTTCACCCGCGTTGTCAACGATCTGACGCAGAGGAGCTTCCATCGCGCGCATTGCAACACGGATACCTACGTTTTGATCTTCATTATCGCCTTTCAGACCAGCAATAGCAGCCGCAACGCGAACCAGTGCAACACCACCACCAGCAACCACGCCTTCTTCTACTGCTGCGCGAGTTGCATGTAGAGCATCGTCAACGCGAGCACGTTTTTCTTTCATCTCAACTTCTGTTGCAGCACCAACTTTAATAACAGCAACACCGCCAGCCAGTTTAGCTACACGCTCTTGCAGTTTTTCACGGTCATAATCAGAAGTGGATTCTTTGATCTGCTGATTGATCTGAGAAACACGACCTGCAATTGCAACTTCTTCACCAACGCCATCAATGATGGTAGTGGTATCTTTGTTGATAACGATACGTTTTGCCTGACCCAGATCTTCCAGAGTTGCTTTTTCCAACTCCAGGCCAATCTCTTCAGAAATAACATTACCGTTAGTCAAGACAGCGATATCTTGCAGCATAGCTTTACGACGGTCACCGAAGCCAGGCGCTTTAACCGCAGCAACTTTGACGATGCCACGCATGGTGTTAACAACCAGAGTAGCCAGTGCTTCACCTTCAACATCTTCAGCAATAATCAGCAAAGGCTTGCTTGCCTTAGCTACACCTTCCAGAACTGGCAACAGTTCACGGATGTTGGAGATTTTTTTATCTACCAGAAGAATATATGGGTTCTCTAATTCAACAGAACCGTTTTCTGGTTTGTTGATGAAATAAGGAGAGAGGTAACCACGATCGAACTGCATACCTTCAACGACATCCAACTCGTCTTCTAGGCCAGTACCTTCTTCAACGGTGATTACACCTTCTTTACCGACTTTATCCATCGCTTCTGCGATCAATTTACCCACAGTTTCGTCGGAATTCGCGGAGATAGTACCTACCTGAGCAATAGAGGTGGAATCTGAGCAAGGTACGGACAGTTTTTTCAGCTCTGCCACTGCTGCAACCACGGCTTTGTCAATACCGCGTTTCAGATCCATTGGGTTCATACCCGCGGCTACGGCTTTCAGACCTTCAGTAACAATAGACTGAGCCAATACAGTTGCTGTTGTTGTGCCGTCGCCCGCAGCATCATTCGCTTTAGAGGCAACTTCTTTCACCATCTGAGCACCCATGTTTTCGAACTTGTCTTCCAGTTCAATTTCACGAGCTACGGAAACGCCGTCTTTAGTGATTGCAGGAGCACCGAAAGATTTATCCAGCACAACGTTACGGCCTTTAGGGCCCAGGGTCACTTTTACTGCATCAGCAAGAATATTCACACCACGTAGCATCTTAACGCGAGCGTCGCTACCAAATTTTACGTCTTTAGCTGCCATTGTTTCTTTCCTTTAAATTCGTTCAGTTAAGAAGATCTAAGCGCAACAATTACGCTTCAACAATTGCCAGAATGTCGCTTTCAGACATGATCAACACTTCTTCGTTGTCGATCTTCTCTGACTTAACACCGTAACCATCGTTAAAAATAACGATATCTCCAACTTTCACACACAGTGCTTTCACATCACCGTTTTCAAGGATGCGGCCATTGCCCACAGCCAGAACTTCACCACGAGTGGATTTACCCGCAGCAGTGCCAGTCAGCACAATACCGCCAGCAGATTTTGATTCAACTTCTTTACGCTTGACGATTACACGATCATGCAATGGACGAATATTCATTGATAGCTCTCCTATAAGAAAGTCCATATCAGGTAAGAGGATTGATACCAGTATACTTTCATTAAACTAGTATCATAATAAATCAAGTGGGGACTTATTTATGATACTTCAAGGGCAGGCAAAAAAATATTTTACTTTTTTCTTACCCACAGAAAAAAACCGATGATTAAACTAAACATTCAGAAAATGACCGCTTATCAATGAGGCTTATGTTCGTCATCATCGGGTTTACTATCTTTCAACGTACGGGAGGGGTCATCCTGCTTACGCTCGTATTCACCCTCGAACGTATTACTATCCCGCCTAAACCCACCGCTATTATGAGGACGATAGAAATTGATATGCGGCATCAGTTTCATCACTAATGTTTTTTGAACCGCCGGCAGTAACAACAGCAATCCAAGGAAATCCGTAAAAAAACCTGGAAGGAGTAACAGGAAACCCGCCAGCAAAAGAGAGACGCTTTTTATCATTTCTGCTGCCGGACTCTCGCCGTTAACCAGTTTCTGCTGGATCTGGAGAAAATTCTTTACGCCCTGACTGCGAACCAAAGAGATACCGACACAAGAAGTAAACAACACCAGTAACAGAGTAAACAGCACACCTAGTTCAGCGGCAACACGCACAAATAAGGTTGACTCGATGTAGACAAGCAGAAATATCAGGATAAATGGCAACCAACGCACTTGGTGCTCCTTCAATTGATTTGGATGAACGGGTTGTATCCTGAATAAATCATATCAACAAAATCCAAGGGACAACCAAATTAATGTTTTTTAGTTTATTAAAGATATAATTGGGGTCACAGTTATCGTTTTCAATCCTCTGAAAATTTTGCTAATTAGACACGTAATTGTGACAAATATCACATATATCAAATCAGACTAAACAAATACCACTATAAAGTGATCCAGATTCAATGCATTTATTGCTAACCAGCATATGATCACGCCGGCAATCCGGTGATAAAAAGTTCATATCATAACTATTGCAGTTGGCAACATAATGATTTAATGAACACATAATTAGACAGTAAAAACGTCATCTAATAAGAAGGTTCTCATGTCAAACAACATTCGTATCGAAGAAGACCTGTTAGGTAAACGAGAAGTCCCTGCTGAAGCCTATTATGGTATTCACACCTTACGTGCGATTGAAAACTTCCATATCAGTAACAACACCATTAATGATGTACCCGAATTTATCCGTGGCATGGTGATGGTAAAAAAAGCAGCAGCCTTAGCTAACAAAGAACTGCAAACTATTCCTAAAAAAGTTGCAGACATCATCATCAAAGCATGTGACGAAGTGCTCTATACCGGCAAATACATGGATCAGTTTCCAGTCGATGTGTTTCAGGGTGGTGCCGGTACTTCACTCAACATGAATACCAATGAGGTTCTGGCAAATATTGGTCTGGAACTGTTAGGCCATAAAAAAGGCGAATATGAGTACCTGAATCCCAATGACCATTTGAATAAAAGCCAATCAACTAACGACGCCTATCCAACTGGTTTTCGTATCGCAGTTTATAACTCCATCCTGAAGCTGATCGAGTCTATTGAACTGTTAATTGCGGGCTTCGATAAAAAATCCAGAGAGTTCAGCGATATCCTAAAAATGGGTCGTACCCAGTTACAGGATGCTGTTCCTATGACACTGGGGCAGGAATTCAACGCATTCTCTATCCTACTGAAAGAGGAAGTTAAAAACCTAAACCGAACCTCTGAATTACTGCTGGAAGTTAACCTTGGTGCTACCGCTATCGGTACTGGCTTGAATACAGCACCAGGTTATCAGAAATTGGCGGTTGAAAAACTGGCTGAAGTTTCAGGTCTACCTTGCATACCAGCCGAAGACCTGATTGAAGCAACCTCTGACTGTGGGGCTTATGTTATGGTCCACGGTGCTCTGAAGCGCCTGGCTGTCAAACTGTCTAAAATCTGCAATGACCTGCGTTTGCTTTCTTCTGGCCCTCGTGCTGGCCTGAATGAAATCAACCTACCAGAATTACAGGCAGGCTCTTCTATTATGCCGGCAAAAGTGAACCCGGTTATTCCAGAAGTTGTAAATCAGGTTTGCTTCAAAGTTATTGGTAACGATATTTGTGTTACTATGGCATCCGAAGCAGGCCAGTTACAGCTCAATGTAATGGAACCTGCTATCGGTCAGGCGATGTTTGAATCTATCTCCCTGCTAAGCAACGCTTGCTGCAACCTGGTAGAAAAATGCGTTAATGGCATCACGGCTAACAAAGAAGTTTGCGAAAGCTTCGTATTCAACTCGATCGGTATTGTCACATATCTGAACCCATTCATCGGCCACCACAATGGCGACATCGTTGGTAAGATTTGTGCCGAAACTGGTAAGAGTGTTCGTGAAGTCGTGCTGGAACGAGGACTGCTGACCGAATCTCAATTGGATGACATTTTCTCGGTAGAGAACCTAAAATGCCCGTCTTATAAGGCAAAACGTTTTGACGATTAAGTTGTTGAATATAATAAAAAATAGCTCTTAGCAATAAGGCACGCGACTCCAACTGGATAGCGTGCCTTTTTACTTCCCTACATGCACAAAGTATTAACCTAAAATTTTCAAATTTTTAATTATTTCAAGGAGTCACTATTATGTTAGCCGTAGAATTGATTATCGTTCTGCTGGCCATCTTCCTGGGTGCAAGATTAGGGGGAATTGGCATTGGATTTGCCGGTGGTCTTGGCGTTCTGGTGCTGGCTGTAATTGGCGTTAAACCAGGGCATATCCCATTCGATGTTATTTCCATCATTATGGCAGTTATCGCCGCTATCTCTGCAATGCAGGTTGCCGGTGGTCTGGATTATCTGGTTCAGCAAACTGAAAAACTGCTGCGTAAAAATCCAAAATACATCACGATACTCGCACCTATCGTTACCTATTTCCTGACACTGTTTGCAGGTACAGGTAACATCTCTCTGTCAGCCCTGCCTGTGATTACTGAAGTTGCGAAAGAGCAAGGCATTAAGCCATGCCGCCCACTTTCCACGGCGGTTGTCGCGGCCCAAATTGGCATCACCGCTTCACCCATTTCCGCGGCGGTCGTTTATATGTCTTCTCTGATGGAAGGCCACGGCGTCAGCTATATCCATCTGTTAATGGTGCTATTACCATCCACTTTCGCCGCTATCGTTCTGATGTCTGTCATCATCTCCTGGGCGTTTAATTCCAAGCTGTCTGATGACCCCGTTTACTTAAAACGTCTGGAAGATAACCTGATAACTCTGCGTGGCAGCAAACAAATTGAAGTTAAACCAAAGGCCAAAACTTCCGTTCTGTTATTCCTGTCAGGTGTTATCAGTGTTGTTATTTATGCTATCGTCAATAGCCCAAGCATCGGCCTGGTTGAAGAACCGCTGATGAACACCACTCACGCCATTCTGATCATTATGTTGAGTATCGCAACTATCACGACGATGTTCTGTTCAGTTGATACTGACGCTATCCTAAACTCCAGTACCTTTAAAGCGGGTATGAGCGCATGTATCTGTATTCTAGGTGTTGCATGGTTAGGAGATACTTTTGTACAGGCGCATATGGATTGGATTAAAGGTACTGCTGGAGACTTAATCCACTCTCAACCCTGGTTGCTAGCAATTATTTTCTTCTTCTGTTCCGCCCTACTCTATTCCCAGGCGGCAACCGCAAAAGCATTGATGCCGATGGCTTTGGCTCTGAACGTCACGCCATTGACAGCCATCGCCTCTTTCTCCGCGGTTTCTGGGCTGTTTATTCTGCCTACTTATCCAACCTTGGTTGCCGCAGTTCAGATGGATGACACCGGCACTACCCGTATCGGCCGTTTTGTATTTAATCATCCATTCTTTATCCCTGGAACCATCGGGGTTGCTCTAGCTGTTGCCTTCGGTTTCCTATTCGGCAGTATGATCCTCTAATTCTGGCTGCCAATAACCACTTAATCCTGGGGCGTATATCGCCCCTGATTCCCCTCTCTCAAACGATATATTTTCTCTGAAAACCTTCGACAACTGTTTTAATCTTAACCAGAACACTTTCTGGTCTGACAGCCTTCGGTTATAGTGCTGAATCTATTTCATTTAATTAGCGATCATTATCTTTATGATTAAACGTACTCTGATGCTATTTTTGCTGCTTTGCAGCACCCTCTTTACCCCAATAGCAGCGAACGCGCTGTTTGAGCAACCGGGGCAAAATCCATATTTGCCAGTAGATCAGGCATTCATGTTTGATTTTCAGCAAAAAGGCGACAAATTGACGTTGGACTGGCAGATCAAACCGGGGTATTACCTTTATCGCAAACAACTTCATATTGAGCCGCAACAGGCCACACTGGGTAAAATCACGTTGCCACAAGGTACAGCTCATCGAGATGAGTTCTTTGGTGAAACTGAAGTTTATTTCCAACAACTCATCGTCAATGTTCCTGTTACAGAGGCGAACAACAATTCTAATATCGTTGTCACTTATCAAGGCTGTGCCGCCGCAGGATATTGCTATCCACCTGAAACCCGCCTTGTGCCATTGAGTGCAGTTATCCCAGCAAAAACAACTGACGCAACACCTACTGAACCTGTTCAGAAAACACCAGAAAGCGCATCCAATGATCAACAATATTTACCTTTCTCACCACTCTGGGCAATCCTGATTGGCATCGGTATCGCCTTTACACCTTGCGTACTACCGATGTACCCATTGATTTCCAGCATTATTCTTGGCAGCCAACGCCCTAAGAACCTAAAACAGATATTTTGGTTAGCGCTAAGCTATGTTCAAGGCATGGCAATCACCTACACACTACTTGGATTGATTGTAGCGGCTGCGGGCCTACAATTTCAGGCCGCACTGCAACATCCATATGTGCTGATTGGCATATCAGTATTGTTTATTCTGCTGTCACTGTCGATGTTCGGCCTCTATTCTCTGCAACTGCCTTCCACTGTTCAAACACGCTTAGTCAACTGGAGTAACCAGCAAAAAAGCGGTTCGCTTTTCGGTGTATTCGCTATGGGTGCGTTAGCGGGATTAATTTGCTCTCCTTGTACTACCGCGCCTTTAAGCGCTATTTTGCTCTACATTGCTCAAAGTGGTAATACCGTGGCAGGTGGCCTAACCCTTTATCTTTACGCTTTGGGCATGGGATTACCGCTCATTGCCGTCACCCTGTTTGGTCATAAACTCCTGCCACGCAGTGGGCCTTGGATGCAGTATGTTAAAGAAGCTTTTGGCTTCATTATCCTCGCGCTACCCGTTTTCCTGCTGGAAAGAGTTATCGGTGATAGCTGGGGAATACGATTATGGAGCCTGCTGGCGGTCAGTTTCCTAGGATGGGGATTTGCTCTGACGATTAGAAGCCAAAACGGTTGGGTACGAGTCATACAACTGATATTGTTAATTCTGATGCTGATAGCCACCCGTCCATTGCAGGATTGGTTTTGGGGTACAACAGTTACCCAACAGTCGCAACACAGCCTCAACTTCCGCCAGATAAATAACTGGCAGGAATTAGAACAAATAATGACACAAAACAGCCATAAAACCATTATGCTTGATTTCTATGCTGACTGGTGTACTGCTTGTAAAGAATTTGAAAAATACACTTTCAGCGATCCACAAGTTCAGTCACAACTGCGGGATACCTTACTGTTACAGGCCAATGTCACCAATAACAGCCCGCAACAGAAACAACTGTTAGAAAAACTTAGCGTTCGGGGATTACCGACTATTCTGTTTTTTGATTCCCAAGGAAAAGAGATCCCCGATTCACGGGTAAATGGTTTTATGGATGCAACCCGCTTTAACGAACATTTGCAACATCTGCCAAAATGATTCAGAAGGAGAACACCGTGCAACGAGAACAAGTTCTTAGTCATGCCTTAAACTTACTGGAGCAACATGGCTTATCCATCACAACTGAGATACTTTTTGGCTCGCTTAACATGGATATCGAATATCTCAAGCAGTTCTGGCCTGATCGGGAAGCTCTGCTTTATGACAGCCTACGTTATCACAGCCAACAGATTGAAGTCTGGCAGCGACAAATATTACTGGATGAAAATCTGACACCAGAAGAGAAGCTATTGGCTCGTTATACAGCCCTTGATGAAAAAGTAAAAGAGAAACGCTACCCAGGCTGCCTATTTATCGCGGCCTGTAGCGCATTCCCTGAACCTGACCACCCTATTCATCAATTAGCTGAATTACAAAAACAGAGTTCTTCCCGTTACACCACCGAGCTACTACATCAACTGGATATTGAAGATTGCGAACTCGTTGCTAAACAGATGGAACTGATTCTGGAAGGTTGCCTAAGTAAGCTACTGGTCAAACGGGATATTGATGACATCGCTACGGCAAAACTGCTGGCAGAAGATGTTTTAGCGATTGCCTTATGCCGCAAAAATGGCGCGTTAAGTTAACAAAAATCAGCCTAAGATGAACAACCACACAAATTCCGGGCAAAAAGAGAGCAAACAATCAGCTTTTATCATTTTTTATCAGAAAGGCATTGACGACTTAGGCTGAATACGGTTTAATGCGCCCCGTTGCCCGGATAGCTCAGTCGGTAGAGCAGAGGATTGAAAATCCTCGTGTCGGTGGTTCGATTCCGCCTCCGGGCACCACTTCAAAGCGCGTTGATTGAGAGATGAAAGCTCGACGGGCGTTCGATACTGGGACCTAAGTATATCGTTACAGTTGACTTAATCTTGCATCGCTTAGATATAAAGTATAAAGGTTCTAGATTCAGGATATCTGAGAGATCAGACGTCCTTTTTTTCTTTTTAGCGCAATACTTACAAGTTCTATTGCAACTGTCAAACCATCCAAATCAAAATTAATGAATTAACACGATGTTGTATGTTAGTCATTCAACCTTCCTCATTGATCAGAAGAAAGTTAATTATAAGTGATTTGTATCAGTTCAAAAAATTCCCTATCTCACAATAGGGAATTTGTATAGAAAAAACAAGTCTAGGCAACAGCGAAGAGATTTTGTTTTATCTGATTAACATTTCTCCTCTCTCTGGCTCAACATCGATATACAGCATTAATTCACGCTCCAACGCACGCCCGGCAATATCCAGATTGATATCAATATATTCCATCGTTGTGGCAATACTGCGATGGCCCAGTAATCCGCGCACCATTTGCAAATTACGATCAGGCGCTTTCATCAGTTCAGTTGCCAGGGTATGCCGGAAACGGTGTGGGCCCACATCAAATCCACACTCCTTTGACAAGCGACGAAAGAATGATTTTATCGTCTGTAACTGATTGGTTTCGTTTCCTTTGTCTGTTTTGGCGGTAAAATAATTCACACAGAACAGGGGATCATTCAGTTTTGCCCCAGCAGCCTGAGCACGCTCCAGCAAAATCTCCAGTCGCGGATACAGCCATTTCACCACCGGCACCTGGTGTTCATAATGGTTCTTACTCCCCTCGGAGCAAAGAATAATCCGGCGCTCATGCAGGTCAATATCCCGGAGTCGGATATGTAATAACTGATTTTGCCGCATCCCGGTATAACGCAATGTATCCAGTACCGTCAGCCAGTACCAGGTCGGATATAATGCACAGCGGGCACGATGGCTATCCCCTGCCTGTCGCTCCCGCTCTTCAAATTGCCCCATCGTGAGATACAAGGCTGTCAGTTGTTTTTTGGTCAATGTTTTCTTTTTATTTTTGTTCGCATTGACCTTGACGCCAATAAATGGATTTTCCTCCTGGGGCAGTATTTTTTCTTCTATCGCCAAATTAAACACCGCCTGCATATGCGCAATCTTACTGTTCCAGGTCACACCTTTCAGTCCGTGCTGATGCAGCACATATCTGCGCCACGCCAGGACCTGTTGTCGGGTCACTTGAGCAGGCCGATTGTCGGCACCTGCAAACACCTGGAATGTATTCACCACCTTGCGATAACTCGACTCAGTAGCCGGTCGCAAGATTTTGGCAAAAAAATATTCATCCAGCAGGTTATCCCAGGTCATACTGTCCATCTCTACTTCCTCACTTCATCAATTTAAAAACCCATTGCGGGGCGCGAAAAATAACGCATGGTTATTATAACATATTGTTATTAAAGATGCTTTCTCATGAAATCATGAGAAAAGGGCTATCCTCTGGTACAGAACGGTCACGATAAAGCAACGTGTTTTTGATTAAGTAGCCATGAATACGTTGATAGGAGCCAGTCCGATCAGCCGAATCATAAAGATGACAACAACAAAAACACTTTCCACCACTGACTCGATGTCGTCCCAACCGCTCAAATGCGGTTTGTACCCGTTTCCATTTTTCGCTAACCTCTTTGCCATCCACCTGTTTCTTCTCACTGAGAAACTGGAAGAAAATGGCCGGCGCACTCACAAACACAAAACCACTGACCAGATGTATCCGGGCTTTCGGCGTATTAATGGTCATCACCCCATGCCTTAATCCAGCGGACAACCAGTCCCAGAATTGCTCTCCAATACAGGATGTCTCAATCGCATTTTCGTTCTGCAATGTTGCCTGAACCGAGTGTTGTAAAGGCACCGGCGTGTCTGGCGGTACAATTTCTGCTTCACTCGCCATAACCTGTTCTGTCACTGTGCCCGCGACATTCATCCCCATTAATGACAATAGCTGTTGCGTGCTCCCATCCACCGGTACCCCCTTCTCCGGCGCGACTGTCATGACGGCAGAAGAGCTCTCATCAACAGGCTTCACGACTGATGAAACAATTTTAGTCATCGGGTTACCTTCCTGTCGTCTCTGAGAAGGCAGAACACTGTCCATTGCGGTTGATAAAGGCGTAGCAGAAACATCGGGATTTCCTGAAACAATCATTTGCGGGGATGCTACCGTGACAGAGAATATTTCTGATATTGTCGGTGCACCCGCTTTATTCAAAGCTTCTATAATTATCTGATTGATTGCGTCATCTTCCTTCATGTCACCGGATAAAATACAGAACAGCGCAGGCAAAGCATGAGGTACTGACGCCAGCCAGGTCAACGCCTTAGCCGGCAGCAATCGTCCGGCGAGTAACACCCCAAAATGACAGGCAACCATCGTCTCCACTGAGGAAGTTTTGAACCGGAAACGATACGACCCCTGCGGCACAGCCAGCCCTGGGTACCAAGGTTGGCCTTCATCCAGTTCGCCCTCAAACTTTGCCAAAACAGGTAAAAAATGAAATAACGCAGCGTAAAACACCACCGTGTTCCATATCACACTTTGTTCTGCCTGCGTCTCAGGGGCCACCCCCGGCGGTAACATCTGCCCTTTTGCCAGACGTACCGCAAACGCAGTACATTGCAGAGTCACATCAATCAAACCGCCTGGGTGGGCATAAGGCCCCTGCGGCGCTGCCGGAAGTTGTTGCATCAATGCAACACACTCATGTAACGGGGCCAGCCACAATGCCTGATAGTGTGTTTTAGGTAATGCACTGTTGTCCCACAGACACTGTAAACACTGCCGTCGCCGGGAAATATCCAGCAAGAGCCTGGACTCAGACGGCAAAAAGTAGCCTGCTTTGACCGTTTCTGGGATGGAGGTGGGTTGTGGAAGTGACTTTTTTCCTGCGGAGGTTCCCGCCAGCAGGACTCTAATTTTTTTCAACACGATTAATCTCCTCTCTTTTCCCAAAACCCTAATACATCCTCTGACAGGGACAAGGCAAAACTCTTTTCCAGGAATAAAAATTAATCGATGAAAACCGCACGCAATGATTCAAACGTTTCCAATTCCGTCACGGGTAAACGCAGCGTGTATCCGGTTATTTCGTTGAATCAGTCATGATAAGTACAAAAGGCACATGGCGGCTCATGCAAGAAAGGATTAAGGGAAATAGAATGTGTCCAGTGCATCTGGGAAGCACTGCCGGTTCAGACCAAAACGTGTCAGGGATAAACAAAACAACTTCAATCGATTTATTTTTCATCTCCATCCTGTTGGATAAAACTCCGGCCCAAGAGCCGGAATTGGCTTAATCTAATGTCTCAAACCGTTTGAACTTCATGCTGCTGACGATTTTTCCTGAGACGACACGACCAGTTCCCCAGCCAGTGTACCGGAGTATACATGACCCGATGACGTTCATTTGTCAGCGCATTACCTATCACCAGCTCGCCGCGCCGGGTAGGGTTATAACCCGACGTTTTCAATATTTCCGCCATCTCAATGACCATACAACCCGAACCACAAACCGGTTCGTATAAGGTGAAAAAAGGTTGCTTCGTTAAACGTGGCCCGATGTCACTCAACTGCATTTCTGCCCTTGCCAGGCTGACGGGCCAGGGGGTAAAAAAATTGTTTAAGATGCTTGCCGTCCATTGAGATAACCGGCTCACATCTTCCGATTCATAATGTTTTATAATTTGCAAATACTGTTGTTCCAACTTACGGTCTGGGCGAACAGCATTATGCAGACTAAATCGCCAAATACCCGACAGCGATGAGGGTAACGAGCCGTTTCATTCAATAAAGCCATAAAGGCTTTTTTATGATTAACCAATACAGACAAAACGTGTTCCTGAGAATAAAAGGGGAACACGCCCCCTCAGAGGAATATTCCCCAATGGGTAAATCGCCGACGTCACATCCGCCGGCAGCAGTGTTATCAGATGCTCAGGCAAACCTGAACCTGTTTTTTTATGTCAATTCACCATAAGGAATTTCCCTGTGGGATAACATTGTCAGTGCACTAACCGTCAGGTGAAATATTGCCGAGAATGTAGTCCGGTCCGACCACTTTACGGGTACCGCCCTCATCTTCCTCACCAAATTCCAGTTCATCAATAATACCCGCTTCCCACTGCCCATTCCGGTATTTGTCGTAACCACAACAGCCACAGACCTCCTTAAAATAATGGGTGATACGGCAGTGATATTGCCTGGATAAAGGAACTATGATTTTTTCATACCACGGCTCCCTGGGTGTTTTGTCAAAATGCCCGGTCAGACTGCCATCATCATGGTGCTTCCAGGCTATATCATAACCTCGCGGCTGCGCCATACCGTACAATCGGATATACAACTCGCGAGTCGTCTCATGACCCTTTAACAATCCGCCGTAAAATCCATTGATTTCACTCGCAAGACGGGTCGGTATCAGCAGAAACAAGTCACAAGGAACTGTCTCTGTCAGCCTGTCATCAAGATGAGACCACAGCATTTCCGTGTCACGTTCTGCATTCCAGTCAACCAGACCGAACCAGTCGCAGGACTTTTGGTTAAACAACGCCATGATGGTTTCCTGCGCTGCCGGAAGCAACGTCTCCCATTTTCGCGCGGCCAGACCACTTTGTTGGTATAGCCTGTCAATCTGTTGGCTGGTAACTTCATCAAGCGCCACATTATCTTTTAACAAGGCCAGCCATTGCTCAAACGCCCGGTTTTCCGGTGAGTCTACCCCTGTTCCTTTCGCTACCAGCGCCGGATAAAGTGGGTAATCTGTCGTTTCAGTGGGTTGCAGGAGACCGGCGCAGCCCGCGACAAACAGCTTAATACTTTGATGGATAGCCTGCCCGTAATAGGGAATGACGTCTCCCAATCCCCATTGTTGCAGAGCCTCCAGTTGGTCAGGTTGACCCGTGATATGCAAACGATTAGCGTACCACTTCGGCATAGTAGAAAATCCTCTTTTTTACCTGAAACAGGGCATACCCTGTGAAGGCAATACCCCCACAGGCAGATGATAAGTTCAGCGATGTGAAAAAAGGCTATCCCGCTTTCAGATAGCCCTATCCGAATTATTTATAGCCGGACAGCCGGTCTCCACAATTTTGTGGCCTGTACATCAGGGCACCTTCTTTTTCCAAACGCCGCGATAATCCTGCCCGTCATCACCCGGTACACATCAGGCCGGAAACGCCTGCCATGACGACGGGCGGCTTTGTTCTTGCGGACAGTTTTTGGGGCTGTTTTGGTCTTACTCTTTTTCATCAGTAACGCTCCGAAATAAAAACGGGCGTTATCCCCTGACGGGAAATAACGCCCGTCAGGGTGAAAATGACTGCCGGCATCCCGGCAATCAGGGATAAAATTGTGTGATAATTTGTGTGGCTGTCAGCGTCACCTTCAGATCACATTTGTCATTCAGTAACCGGTTGAGTGTCAATACGGAGAAACCCAGCTTTTCCGCAAAATCATCTCCGCCCACCGCCTCCCGGGCACGTTCATACCAGCCTTCGTCCTTCTCTGGATGATAACCGCAAGCATAAGCGACAAGATGCCTGCCGTTTTGCATCGTACCCATATCAGACATGATATAAATGCCCTGATCTTTGACCAGCAACACGTCACACTGATGGGCTATCGCTTCCCGCAACACGGGTTTCAGGTCTTTAGCCTTAAAAAGTAACATCGTCGTTCTCCTGAGGAGAAACGTTCCCCTTGAGGGAACATTTCCCCCAATGGGTTAAATTTTAGTTATGCTGCCAGCCTCTGTACTGGCGAAGACAGACTCACTGAACGGGTTTTCAGCACAAACTGCTCATCTACCCAGGTGATTGCCTCATCCACCACATCCCGATAATCTCTGACTGTTGGGTTGTTAACATCTTCAATGTCTACATCTGATCGAAAACTCTCTATCACACGATCATTTTTGTATACCACATCAACCCGAAACTGGACGGGCGTCATAAATCCATCGGAGACCGCATCGATATAGTCTTCGAGATACCCTGACTCAAATTCCTCTGCATCAATATTGTGCAAATCCTGTGGCCCCATTAATACATCGATGTAACCGATAGCGAAGGAAAAACGCCGTATTAAACGGGGTTCAACCTGTAAGTAACGCAGAAATTGACCCAAACGTTCAAAACAATACAGACACGTTTCTGTCAACTGCTTATCCAAATAGTCCATAAAACGTGTCCAGTACTGTTGCGTTTTACTGAACTGTTCCAGCGTGATTTGTTCCTCCTCCGGCAAGTTATCCTGTGCCGTCAGACGGAGAAACTCCTCCGCCGACATATTCAGCAAAACGGCTGTGTCGGGTCTGATAAGGGTATCCACACGACCACTGCTTTCCGGATGGGTATAGGGCATCAGCATCGGATCCTGATAAGCATGAGATATCGCATCCATTCCCCGTATCCATAACGTCAGGATACGCTCACTATTTCTGCATCTGGCCCGGTTTGCCGGATCCTCAGACAAACTGTCCAAAAGATGAGTCATGATGGGCAAAAGTAGCTCTTTGGTAAACTTTATATGGGTATTGACGTAATCTCCCTGGCTCTCATGAAACAGACAGAAAATAGCGTCGTCATCCAGCTCCAGCCCCATTCGCTCTGCGAATTGATGACGGATATAAAAACGTAATAAAGACATAAGGGAAATCTCGTGATTGACGGGGTTCCCCCTGTAGGGGATATCCCCTATCGGGTTAATGTGATGCCACCCAATGGTGACTTTGAATTAAAGAGGTATGTCAGCCAGCCTTGCGCATCACTATTTCGTCTTCAACTTCCTGACGCTGACGTTTGAACTGCCAGAAGCCTAAATGGTACATTGGCGTCACCATTTGCTGAGACATGACATGAGTGAGTGAATTGCCTGCCGTGACCACGGCCGGGATACCCAGCAACGACAGTTGGATATACGTCATCATCGCGGCAACCGGGTCGATATCGACACAAAACGCCAACATCTGCTGCTGAGGATTAAACCCCGCTTCCAGCAGAGTCTGATGCATCGCAATAATCATCCCGCCGGCACCACAAGCCGGGTCAGACACCGTGATATATTCATGCTCTCCGGATCCCAACCTCGTCAAGCCTTCAGCGAACTGCATTCTGGCCATCATATGGCTGACAGGAAACGGCGTAAAATACTGGCCAGCCTGGTCATTACCTAATTCCAGCGCCATGAAAATAGACCCCAGAAAATCACCGACCTCATACTCCAGTCCCATAATAACTTCACTCAGCAAACGACTCAGCCGGAATGCATCTTCACGGGAATAACGTTTAACCCGCTGCATATAGTCCGCTTCAAATTCCTCATTTTGCAACAGCGCGTTATACAATGAACAGGCGGCCATATGCACAAAATCACAGAACACCTGCCAGCGATTTTCATGGGGTGCAATCTGGTTAAACAGTCTGATAAAAGCCTGTTTATGTGGATTCGGTTCCCGGTAAGTTGCCGCCAATGGCAGTTCCACAACGTTATCGTCAATTGGATCATTATCTTCATCCGCATAACCACGGTCAGACGCCACCGGCGGTAACAACAACCATTCAGAATGTGATGATCTGTCCGGTTCGCCAGTATCAGCGGGTTCTGTCACCGGGATCCGAGCATAGTTCAGATACGATGGCTGGCTGGCGAATAACGCCAGTGCCTCGCTGGCCTGCCCCAACTCTTCCGGAAACAACCTGCCTTCTGGCTGGTCATGTCGTTCCCAGTGATATATTCGGGCTAAAGCACTGACAGCCATCAGCGGCGTGATACCCTGATCAATATGGCGCTGAACCACCTCATCATATTCCAGCATGGTGTCATTCAGCGGCAAACCATAGTGTTCACTGAGCAACACGGTAGCCATCTGCTGCCACAATTCCACCTGGGTCGGTAACTGCTGTCTGCGGTCTTGCAAATAATCCATAGCACGGCGGGCATCATTAGCCACTTGAAATAACCACCACGGATCTGAACCCAAAGCGTGTTCCCAGGGTACTGTATTATCAGGATATACTGGGTTACCCCGAACACCGGTTAATGCCGCCACAAACGCCGCGCCCAATGCTGTCACCCATTGTTCCCGGGCTTCATCTAACTCACTTTGGGTTGTCAGGCCAAAGCGGTTTAACCGGGACGGATGGCCAGTGGCATAAACCAGTTGATGCAACAAGTCATGCCAGTATTGTGAATCTTCAACGTAGTCCCGCCGGACAGGCAGCTCAATACGATCATGCCATGGTCGGTAAACGGGCATGATGCCCGACCGATGAACCACCGGGATCCCACTGGCCGTCACCAGTTGCTGAACAGCGGTAAAACCGGGAGCCGGACGGGGAGGTAAAGGACAACCGGGTTGAAGTTCTGTCGGCAGTCCTTCACATTGTTCCAGATTAATGACACGTATCAGCGACATTGAAGGCTGGTAACGGACGATGGTTGTCGGTTTTTCACCTTTGACCACCCATCCGCCTAACGCTCTTAACTCATCACCGGTTAACCAGCGGTTAGATATCAACTGCCGCTGCAACATAGTTTGCCAGAGCAACAGCACATTGATACCGCTAAACGGTTGTCCGGTCAGCGCATGCTGCGGCAAACCGTACTCACTGGCCGCTTGCCAGGGCTGCTGCCAGGGTGCCCATCCACTTTCCAGGCTGTCTGTAAGACGTCGGGTTATTAACCGGCAGATATCATCCGGTAGGTAAGAAAGGGTCATCATCTTTCCTGTCTAAAATCAAGGAAGAGACCCGTCCACAGGGAGTCGTCTCTCCCCGGGGGATAAATAATTAGCGCATGAAATAATGCGCTATTTTGGCCGGTAACGCGATCAGCCAGTGATAAGCTGCTGACAAGTCAACTTCGTAAGCGTGAAGCATCAAACACACGCCTGTCACCAGCGACGTCAATGCTATCCCGGTCAACAGCCAGCGACGACGCTGCCTGAGTTTTTTCTCCTTTAGCTGAACCTGTTGATACAGGAACAGCCCCAGCGTCTGCAACTCACTGAACCGGTGAAATTCCTCACGCCGTAAGGCTTCACAAGCCTCATCGTAACGCTCAAGCTCGGTCGGATGATGGCGAGCAAGAAAACAGCGGTAACCATGATTTCTCAGCGTGTGATAGTGATTGTCGAATTGCGCCTGCAGCCACTGATTAAACCGGCTACGGGTTTTTCTGAATATCTCCGGTTCAGCCAGCGCCTGCACTGACAGAGACTGAGACGGTTCCCGAATGTGTTCTTTCGTCGTCATTGTACTCATAGGGTTAACTCCTGTTGTAAAAAAATGACTGACGGAGTTAACCCTCACGGGTTTCCCCGTCAGGGTGATCAATAAATTAGGCGTCCAACGCAATCAGCAACCGATCAGATTCATGTTTAAGCCGCAGCGCTTGCCATAAGGGGGCCTTCATGTCGCCGTCGGGCGGCAAACAGAAAAAACCAAACGTCACCTCACAGACTCCCGGCTTGGCTGCCGACCAGGCTTTGAATGCCTGGTAAATCAGTTGATGAAACCGTTCTGTTTCATATTCTGGCGCAGACGGATAACTTACCATTCGCAGCCAGACAGGCTCCTCAATCGCCACGGCCGGCATCACCGCCCGGGTAACGGCAGTCAACGTCTTATTGACCATTATGCGGCCTCATCATAAGCCTTCGATAAACTACGCTGTCTCAGCAGACGCGTGAGCATCTGTTGCGCCGAATCCACCGCTTCCGTTTCGTCGATAAGGTACCGCTCGCCATAAAACGGCTCCGGACTCTCCTCACCGAAATACAGCAACTCCACACCCGGTTTGTAGCTGTGTCTATCTCTGACCACCACCGGTCTCCCGCACGACTTCGCGTCATCAGAAAGTTGCCATTTACCGGCATACACCGTGAGTCTTCGCGCATGAGCTGCCGGTAACCTCACCGGTCTTCGCCGTAACAACCAGGACAGCACATGGTAAAACGACAAAGAAATCCAGCGAATCACGCCCCAAAGCACTGTCACAAAGATCATTAGCATGGTTCGTCTCCTTTTATCCCCATAACAACCGGAAAACCAGTAACAACACACCCAGCGTTAAGATCCCTGCAAATTTAAGCAGCGTTATCACGCTCAAAAGTTTGAAGAATGCGTCACGATCACGGTAGTCACATTCATCACGGATCAAATCGCGGATGAGGGATTGTTGTTTCGGGGTTAATGTCTCTGAAGCCGGCAGGATTATCGGATCAGAAGGTGAATGAAAAGCAGGCATTAACAGCTCCTGTTACCGGAAACCCGCCCTTGACGGGGACAAGCCCCGGGAAGTGAAAAAAGATGTCCGTCAAGAACATCATACAAAGTGAATAAATCCGTCAGGTCAATCCTTATCAGGACGCCTTTAAGATACGGGAACTGGCCCTGTTATCGCCAACCCGGGAAACACACCTCACTTGGGTTAAATAAAAATTCAGTTCGAATAAGCAGATAATATTTAATCAATAGCTGCGAGTATTTTTTCAGCTTCTGAATGCCCACGAGCATAACCATACAAAGCATGAAAGGCTTTAATATCGTCGTCCTGCTCACTGAAATCTGCCAGTTCATACAGAGAGAATAGCGTCACCGTGATGCCAAAAGCCTCCGCTGACATGATCCCCTCAAAACCATTATCCTCAACAAACACACGGTATTGTTGTTGAAACGTCGGAACGGCATAAAAAATGCCATTTGACAAAACACGGCCCTCCCAGAAATCGCCCTGATACCCGGGACATAACCGAATGGCCCGGCGAAAAAACATTTTCTTTAACAACGCCTCAAGCCAGCTTTGTGTCGAAAACAGTTCTTCAAACCGGACAGATTTCACCGATATTTCCGTTGATAACGATAAAGTTTGCATAATATTTCCTCGAATGAAAAAAACGAGGAACACTCTCCCTGTATCAGGGAAAAGTCTTCCCCGTCAGGGTGGTAGTCAGAATGGGTATCACGGTATTAACCGCTTATCCGGCAGGTAGAAAATCTCATGACGCCAGTCACCGCAGTCATTATCATCACTGCTGTCAACAGGGGTCAAACAGGTTTCCTATACGTGGTTCGCTTGTACGGGCAGACTCGTGAGTCTCAAAGCCGCATTTTATATTTCCTATTAGCAATCCTCCTGATTACTGAGGAAGATTGTCACCCATCGGGAAACTAAACGCCTCCACTGGGTCAGTAAAATTGCACCTTCATCACTGATGAGTGATACCCGTTTTCAAAGGATAAACGGGTGTACCGCCCAAAGGCACCACTTTGCAGGCTACAGTGGCATTACAGGTCACTCGAAAGCGTCAGTCTCAGACCCCCTGACATTAAGAGCAGTCACCCGAAAGCGTTCCTCTCAAACTGCAAGAACATTGACAGTTGTTCAAAAACAACAAATAAGCCAATCTATGCTAAACAGAATACTTTTCTTATTCAAGCTAAATCCAAAAACAGATTAATCATGGCCACCCTGTCTATTATACACACGGGCAACATAATGCCCGCGTCCATCCCCATGCCCTAAATCCATTGAAACCATCGCTTCCGCTTCTTTTCGACTGAATCCTTTCGACAAATGATAATTTATGGCCTCAACAGCATAAGCATAACGCAAACTGTGTGGCGAAGACTTTCCGGTTAACCCCGCTTCCCTGACAATATTCCGGTAACGATCAATGGCTGAATGCAAATTCGGCTTATCAATCAAACGCCCCTGATTTTTATTGGCATACTTTATTGCCGCCCTGACTGCCTGGATCATTTTATCCCGATCAACCACCGTCGTGTCACGGGGACGTCCCCCTTTTGTACCAAACACCACCCTCACTCTTTCATCCCCACGCAATAAGGCTTTTTCCCACGTTTTTAATGACTTTGCCGCCTGAACCGCTTCTTCTGTTCGCAGTCCCAGATAACGAGAAAGTTGCATAGCCGCAGCTACCCCTTCATCTTTCCCTTGGACCAAAACAAGCGTCGTGTGATAACGCTCATCCGAAATCGCCATCTTAGTCCCCTCCCGGCTGGCACCAGATAATCCGAGCGCATGATTACTTAACCGTTCGTGATGAGGGTTAGCTAATTGAGATCTTCCCGCCATAGCAAATATCGCCCGAACAGCCGCCATCTCATTTTGTAACGTGCGCTTTGAAATATTTTCTGACTTTCGGCTATCGATATATTTTTCAATATGATTAATTTTCATATTCTTAATATCACGGATTTGAATATTTAATATCGCTATGCTTTCTGCCAGACGTTTGGCTATTTTCATTCTGTCTGAAACGGTTTTAAAACTGCCGCCAGCCTGACGGGCCAATGTGACTAACTGTTTACTCAACTTTGACATGCAAACGATTTCCTTTTTAACCCACACGACACCACCGCTTGCAACCTGACGGAGGCAAGCAATACAAAACAGTATTCTGAATGTCATCTCTCAACCCCAACGGCACGGTTTGATTTGCGCTTCCTGCGGCTCGACTGATATCTGTGCATCGGGGTGGCGAATGTTGAGTTCTTACGAGGCACCCCAGCTCTCTGAGCTGTTCGCGGTTTACACCGTCCTGACCGTTGTCAGACTACCTCCAACGCCAGTTTTCACTGACGTCGCCATCAATATCGAGTCGATTGTTCTCCTTCTTCTGAATATAAAACGTCAACATGATTGTTTTTCACTCAAGACGTTAGGGTAAGTGGGCAGTCTTCAAACTATCCTGACCGATGTACTACGTGTCGATCAGACGGTAGAAGACGTGGGGAAAGCTTGTATTACGTGGTTTGGCAGGTTGTACGCTGGCAGCGTCACTTGGTTTTCGTTATCACGCCAACAAGTGACGCTGCCGGTTTCCTCTGGGCCCAATGCGTTGTCCGCAAAATATCCAATAACCTGTCGAATCTGACAACAGTCATCCAGACTGCTGAACGAAACCACCCAGGCAAGCCAATCGTAGAAAGCAAAATCAACCCGCAGGTTATTGTTTGAGGATACTGGCAAGTCAGAAAATTGCCTGTGAAATTGCACCTTCATCACTATTGTTAGTGATACCCGTTTTCAAAGGATAAACGGATTTGCCGTCCGAAGACGCCATCTCTCAGGCTATGATGGCATTGAGATCAGTCACCCGAAGGCGTTCCTCTCAGACTACGGGAACATTAACGATCGCTTACGCGATAACAAATACTGCCTTAAATTAATCAAGGTCCATTTCAGCGTCAAGAAAGCTTTTCATACCGCATAGAATAATCATTTACGCTTTTCAAAAAGCGAGCAAATGACAGGCCGAACAGTTGAGAAAAAGCAAGACGGGCATAGATAAATCCTCACTGGCGATCTTTGTCTCTTTAAGGTTCATGATTTTTTCCACTCTGTGAATTATTAATGACGAACACCTGCTTCTGATGATTATCTCCCAATCCTCAATAGCCTAGTGCCAGTTCTGCCTACTGAGCTAAAAGTCGTCATCCAACCTAATCAGAAAAGGTCATTTTTTATCAAGAATTAACGAAAACTGTCATATTTCAAGTGATTCAATACTGAAATCAATCACTATAAATGTGATATTCATCACATAATAAAAATAAAACAATAAATTTAATTTGAAATTATTAATGTTGATTATTAAATGATTAATATTAATCTGTTTTTTATACAATCCAGTCATAAAATAATCACATTGGCCTGTTTTTTGCTTTGTCATATAACCTCTTGTTTTTGCTGCTATCTTAACCAACCCCCTATTTTAGTTGCCCGGTTGATAATCAACCATAAATATTGATCGTTAAGTTAAATTCGTGGTTAATACTGTTTCGACATTGTGGAATAGAAAGTCAATGAAAAGCAGTATTGTAGTCTTAACGGTTTTTTGTAGCGTGGTTTCAGGCAGTCAAGCCGCCGATATCGCAGATCAACAACTCATTCATCAACAGGCCCGTCAGCAAGCTCTGGAGGCGCAATTAGCCCCGCCGCCTGCGGAGGTTCACCTGTCGGTACCGGAAACGGGGGAGTCATCCGCCTTTCCGGTGGAAACCCCGTGTTTTCCTATCACTCATGTAGCATTGGCAGGCACCGAAAATTTCCCGCACTGGTTACCGTTCCGGCGTGTCACCCAACAGAGCGAAAACCATTGCCTGGGCGATAAAGGCATTAGCCGGCTGATAACCCAGTTGCAAGATCAGCTCATTAATCACGGCTATGTCACCAGCCGGGTTCTGGTTCCTCCCCAGGATCTGCGTACCCAAACGCTAAAACTGGTGATGATACCGGGAAAAATCCGGCATATCCGCTATACCCCTGACAGCGGGAAATATATCCAGCGGATAACCCCCTTTCCCGCACGTGAAGGAAAATTACTGGATTTACGGGATATTGAGCAGGGATTAGAAAATCTGCAACGTTTCCCCACCGTGCAGGCGGATATGAACATTGTCCCGGCAGAGCAGCCGGGGGAGAGCGATATTGTGCTGGACTGGCGTCAGTCCCGGCACTGGCGAGTCGCGACTTATCTGGATGATACCGGCTCGAAAAGCACCGGGCGTTATCAGGGCGGACTCACCTTTTTTCTGGATAACCCCCTGGCGCTCAGCGATCTATTTTATCTTTCCGGTGGCCGCGATATTCACGCGTCTGCCGGCAAGGGCAGCCAAAATGACACGCTCTATTACTCTCTGCCCTTCGGCTACTGGATGGCGAGCGTGACAGCCAGTCATTACGATTATACCCAGACGATAGCCGGGCTGAATCAGGCGATCCAATACCGGGGCAAAAGTCAAAACCTGGCGGTTCAGCTCAGCCGGGTGCTACATCGTAACGCTGACCAAAAGACTCTGCTCAACGGTGAAATTTATCGCCGGACTTCGCGCAATTTTATTGATAAAACCGAAGTTGATGTTCAGCGCCGGGAAACCGCGGGCTGGAAGCTGGGGCTGTCCCATCATCACTTTATCGGCAGCGCGACGCTGGATACCCGGGTGACTTACCAGCAGGGCATGCGCTGGTTTGGCGCACAACCTGCGCCGGAAGAGTACCGCAATGAAGGGACCGCCTTACCCAAAATCACCCAATTCTCGGCGACACTTGCCGGGCCGTTAACGCTGTTTTCTCAGCCCTTTTCTTATCAAACCCAGTATTTGCGTCAGATAAGCGCCAGCCCATTGACGCCCCAGGATCGCTTCTCGATTGGCGGTCGCTGGACGGTGCGCGGCTTTGATGGCGAGCTGACCTTATCCGCTGATCGGGGTTGGTACAGCCGCAACGAACTGGACTGGCAAACCCCGCTGAAAGGGCAGTCGCTGTATCTGGCAATGGATTATGGCGAAGTGGGCGGCCGGGGCAGCGACGCGCTGCTCGGAAAACACCTGGCGGGGAGCGCCCTGGGCTGGCGCGGCAGCCTGAAAGGGGTGAGCTATGACCTGTTTGTCGGCGTCCCGCTGTCCAAACCCGCCGGTTTCCAAACCTCTCCCGTCACGGCCGGATTCAACCTGTATTGGCAGTATTAATTCAAATAACAAAACTGCCGGTGGGTAGTGTTGTGTGGAGTAAAAATCATGAACAAGCAGTTATATCGTATTATCTTTAATCAATCTCGCCAGATGTGGATGGTGGTAGCCGAGATAGCGCGGGCCGGACAGGGACACATCGGACGCCGTGCGCGTTGCCCCTCTTCACCGCAGCGTCGTTGCCGACTCACTGCGCTACGGTTTGGATTGTTGTTAGCCTTTGGCGGGATTTCGCTCACCGCACAGGCGGCGATTGTGGCCGACGGACAGGCCCCGGGACGTCAGCAACCGACCATTATTCGCAGCGCTAACGGCACGCCGCAGGTCAATATCCAAACACCGGGTGCCGACGGCGTTTCCCACAATACCTATCGCCAGTTTGATGTGGATAAACAGGGCGTGATCCTCAATAACAGCCATCAGGCCACCCAGACGCAACTCGGCGGCATGGTGGCCGGCAACCCGTGGTTAGCCAAAGGGGACGCCAGCGTTATTCTTAACGAGGTCAACAGCCATGATCCCAGTCGTCTCAATGGCTGGATTGAAGTCGCCGGACATAAAGCTGAGGTGATTATTGCCAACCCGGCGGGCATCACCTGTAACGGTTGTGGGTTCATTAACTCACATCGCACCACGCTCACTACCGGACAGGCGCTGATGGAGCAGGGCCGATTAAAAGGGTTTGATG
>NZ_RCWC01000029.1 GCF_018448935.1 Photorhabdus noenieputensis
TCCGCGGTAAAAAAATGACAGCGTAAAATAGCCATCATTTAATACGTGGCGTTAGAGAGAACAACAGACCGCTTCCAGCTAAGTAGGATGGAGTGGAGACAAATAACAGAGAATTTCGCTCTCTAAACATTATGACCACAAGATCACGATATTTCTCAGATGAATATGAAAAGAATGTGATTGATATCACGCAAAATGGCTAATTAATCGTTCTCAATTTCGATTTTTCATATTGAATTCTTTAATTAATAAGAAGCAATTTGAAAGATGACGGGTATATATTGAAGTTCGATATTTAGCCTGTCATGGGTTGTCAGCCCCAATAACAGGCAATAAATCTCTGCGGGTTTATTTTCAATGCTGGCCTTTTGCGACGTCCTCGCATTGGGCAAGGATTTACGGGGCAATTGTTAAGAATTGGCAATAAATTGCTCACGCAATGCCTGAACCTGATCCCGAACACTAGCTGCTTGTTCAAATTCAAGATCCTGAGCATGCTGGTACATCTTCGTTTCCAGCTCGCGGATTTTACTTTCCAACTCTTTGGCAGACAGTTTGCTGAATGTTTCCGTTGTGGCAACAGCTTTACCTCTGCCCCTCCCTTTGCCATTCGTCGGCTGCCCAATTTGCAGAATATCACCAATTTTCTTATTTAGACCTTTTGGAGTAATGCCGTGTTTTTCATTAAATATCTGCTGCTTAGCACGCCGACGTTCCGTTTCACCAATAGCTTTCGCCATTGAATCAGTTATCCTATCGCCATAAAGAATCGCTTTACCATGCAAGTTACGGGCAGCACGCCCAATCGTCTGAATTAATGAACGTTCAGACCGCAGGAAACCTTCTTTATCCGCATCAAGAATGGCCACCAGAGAAACTTCTGGCATATCCAGCCCTTCCCTCAGCAAGTTAATCCCCACTAATACATCAAATTCACCTAAACGAAGATCCCGAATAATTTCCACACGTTCGACAGTATCAATATCCGAGTGCAAATAACGAACCTGTTCACCGTGTTCTTCCAAATACTCGGTTAAATCCTCCGCCATTCGCTTAGTCAATGTGGTGACTAACACCCGTTCATTTTTCACCGCCCGAATGCGGATTTCAGACAGTAAATCATCAACCTGTGTTGCGACAGGGCGCACCTCTACTTCAGGATCAAGCAACCCCGTAGGACGCACTACCTGCTCCACCACATCACCACCGGATTTTTCCAATTCATATTTGCCCGGCGTTGCCGAAATATAAATTGTCTGTGGAGCCAGTGCCTCAAATTCTTCAAACCGAAGTGGACGATTATCCAACGCGGAAGGCATACGGAAACCATATTCCACCAGCGTCTCTTTGCGGGAGCGATCCCCTCGGTACATCCCACCGATTTGCGGGATGGTAACGTGCGATTCATCCACTACCAGCAAACCATCAGCCGGGAGATAATCAAACAGTGTCGGCGGCGGTTCCCCCTCAGCACGACCAGAGAGATAACGAGAATAGTTTTCAATGCCGGAGCAATAACCCAATTCATTCATCATTTCCAAATCGAATTGTGTACGCTGCGTAATACGTTGCTCTTCCAGCAATTTACCATTTGCCAGTAATACCTTACGCCGCTGCTCAAGCTCAACTTTAATCGCCTCCATTGCCTGAACAATGCGTTCACGAGGAGTAACGTAGTGAGTTTTTGGATAAACGGTATATCGTGGAACATGATATTGAATCTGTCCTGTTAACGGATCAAACAGTGATAACCGTTCTACTTCATCATCAAATAACTCAACGCGCAGAGCGTGCTCATCAGATTCAGCCGGAAAGATATCAATCACTTCACCGCGTACCCTAAATGTCCCTCGCTGAAATGCCTGATCATTGCGGGTATATTGCAATTCAGCCAAACGCCGCAGAATGGATCGTTGATCGATAATCATACCGTTGGTCAGGTGGAGCATCATTTTTAGGTAACTATCGGGATCACCCAAACCATAAATAGCCGAGACAGACGCAACAACAATCACATCTCGCCTCTCCAGCAAAGCCTTGGTAGCAGACAAACGCATTTGCTCAATGTGCTCGTTTACCGAAGCATCTTTTTCAATAAAAGTATCGGAACTCGGCACATAGGCTTCAGGCTGGTAATAATCGTAATAAGAAACGAAATACTCTACGGCATTTTCTGGGAAGAAGTCCTTCATTTCACTGTAAAGTTGAGCCGCCAGTGTCTTATTCGGAGCAAGTACCATCGTTGGTCGGTTTAAATTGGCTATCACATTGGCGATAGTGAATGTCTTACCCGACCCCGTAACCCCTAGCAAAGTCTGGTGGGCAAGCCCGTCTTCTAAGCCTTCCTGTAATTGACGGATCGCCTCTGGCTGATCACCACCCGGTTGGAAGTCAGAATGTAATTTGAACACCTTACTCATCGGTATCTCACTTTTCACTTTCTTAACATTAATTCATCTATAATACTGGATAAAAAACCAGCCTCAAGTTGGTTTTATAAAAACGGGCTCAAATAGGTCATTTCCCTATCAATTAAACATGCATTGATATCAAAATAAATGCCATTTTATCCCCAAAATTATCTTGATTTTTCCGTTTTCTATATGATCGGCTGAAAGGTGACAATATGGAGCATCACCACCGGCCAGACAGGGCTTGATTTTAGCTATCCTATTGATATTTAACATGATTAAAACAAAGACGAGAATAACATCAACCTTGACGCAAGCCGCGTATTTTCTTGCGTTGCGTCACTTTTCTAAGTCTAATACACAAGGTTATCCACAGGAATAGTGGATAACTCTACAAACCCTATTAACTGTACGAGGTTGCAACATCATGCCACAAAATAGGTATCCTCTATCGATAAAAATTTTCACTATTTTTTTAACCTTTATCTCAGCCACTCATTTCAGAAAAATGAATAAATTTGCTGCAAAAATAAGAATTTTCTCACAGAAATTAAACATCAATAAATCATATTCGTTCAATATTACTAGCATTAAAGGTAGATAATTATCGAATTTTTCTGTATGCTGAATGCAAAAAACTGCTTTTTCATCGTCAAGCAGCAGAAAACAATATTGATATTAGATTAGAATTTTATTCAATAAGAGATAATCGGTGAACAGTTTCCTGTATGAAATCTGTTACTCAAGAGGGGAGTTGGGTTTTACCTAAGCGGAAATAGGATTCTGTGCTTTCAGCAATAGCAGACTCAATATCATCAACAATATTTTTGACTATCTTTACTATTTCAACAAACAATGCCAATAAACATTTACCAAAAACAGCAACTGGCTTAATTGGCATGAACAAAACCCGATTTTTAATTAGATATTAAAGTATGTCATTGATAAGTTAATGAATTCACATCAGCATACCCCCTATTTTACAAAATTAGCGCCATCGTGAACGCGCAAAAAAAATGATAGATACACAAATATCAAATCGACACTGCCCTCGTAAAACGTCCAATATTCTGCTGGCTATTTTCGATCGAAAAACTACTTTGTATCTATCATTCACAATTCCAATCGATTGCTGTTCCAAAGCATTTTTATACTGCCATTTCCTGGTGTTTTAATCGTGTTATCATTTTATTAATTTACTATTTTCAGTCCTAATGTTTATTTCACTTCCTCTGTTTTCCGGAGATTCCCTAGTGCTAAAAGAAATAACCCACTTTCAAACTCGAAGGATAAAGTAGCTCTTCCCCGAGAGATTTATAATAATAATATTTTGTTTGATGCTATCTGATCACCCAAAAACACATCAATACAACTTAACATTATTATAATAAAATCCATAAAGTCAACACAAAAATAAACATAAAGTTCAGTTTTGTGTAAACTTTATAATGAATTTCACTTAATTCCATGATTTAACTTTCATTTTTAGAATATAAATATAAATCCATGAGCATTTTCTGATATAGGATGTGCTAATATAGATACTCAGAAAATAAGATATTAAAAGTAAAATCAATAAATTATAACAATGAGTGGTTTTTTTCACGCTGAATAATATCATTAAGTAATATATAGTAATGCTGTTATCTTTATATAAAGGATTCTCATGAAAACGTCTAACGCACAGCGAAAAACAAATATCATTAAAAATATAGAATATTTGATACGTACCCGTGGAGAAACCAAGAGCTCTTTTTCCAATCGAACAGGATTAACCCGTACCACCATTTATAAAATTCTGGAAGGACAAGTCAATAACGTTCAACAATCTACTATTCTTCGGATCTCCGATTTTTTCGGTGTTTCCTGTGAAGAAATAGAATATTATGACCTTGAACAATTAGAACGCCTCAATGAAACACTCTCAACCGAAGGCAATAAAAATCCTTCGGCTATCCCCATCATTCCACAATCTGAATTTTTAGCCGTTTCTGAGAAAAAAATAGGTCAGCTTGTTACCGAGTATCCGCTTACCTATTTCTTTGGTGATGAATCAAACATGCTGGCTCTTAAAGTTGAATCGGCAATAGAAGATACATTCATTCCCGGCGAGGTGATCCTTATAAAACGCCCCCCCGCATTAGTCACCAATACGCCATTATTGTATTACGCTAAGGGAATTGGGTTCTTTATCCGGCAAGAGAAAAATGACGACTGTCTCGATAGGAAACCCTACAAAAATGCTCATTTCTTAGGCTACATCGTAGGAGAAAGACTATAAATGACAGCAAATCAGAAGTTTAAATTACTGGGATTCACAAGATACGGTAAATTATCGGCAAATGTCATGGTACTAGCGACAGGCAAGACCATTACTATGGGGTTAAAAGAGCTAGCCGACAGTGATATCTCAGAAGATCTGAGCAGACATGAGCTCAGTACGATATATCGGAAATTATACAGCCACAGTAATATCGTAACAGCTTATGAACTTGGAGATCGTCATGAACGCTCATGGCAAGCCTATTTACTCATTAGCATCGCGCTTAGTGTTATCTATATTTTCTCTACCATATGTGGTGTGAAACCCATTCATATCCCGATCCTTAATATCGTCACGCCTCCTGGCGTTTTTATTTACCCTATCACCTTCCTGCTAGTTGATATTCTGAACGAATTCTATGGATTACGTCTGGCAAGAAGAACGATTATTATCTCTTTTGCCGCGAACCTCTTATTTGTTCTAGGGCTTTGGGGAACCGCATTGATGCCGGGTGTTCCTGGATGGGAGTTTGGTGCAACTTATAATGGAATAGTAAATAGTATCGTATCTGTATTACTGGCATCATCTCTTGCTTATTTTATCTCTGAGAATATAAACTCATATCTTCTTTGTAAAATAAAATCTCTCACAAATTCAAAGTATCTTTTCCTGCGAGTAATAACCAGTACTGTTATCGCCTCAGCATTTGACAGTATAATATTCTGCTCCGTTGCTTTCTATGGTGTTCTCGGTATAGATATCATAAAAGAAATGATTATCGCCCAGTTCCTCATTAAAGTGGCTTATTCTATCCTGGGTGTAGGCCCTATTTACCTGGTAAGAAAGATATTCAGAAATTATATCAACCGCCCAACAGATGCTCCCGTGAATAAAAAACTTGCCGAAGTATGAATAGATACCCATTTTTGCCAGAATATATAAAACTTATTGAAAAATATCATTTTTATGCCGGAACACCATTCCGGCACATTGTTTTAAAATAAATTATTATACATAACCAGCAGTAAAACCAATATACTTCCCACCCAATATGGGTAGATTATCAGGTTAAGTTTGCAAATTAATAATTCAATTAACCAGTAAGTTTAAATCTATATATTCCCCTAAATGATTAAAATATCCTTTCGTTACATGAGGAATCTTACCCAATAAAGGAGCGGACAACATACGCTCTAACGTCAATAAATATTCTTGTTGGCGTTTACCTGCGGGTTCAACTTCATTAGCTATCCAACCTGCAAAATGTAATCCTGAACCTATAATTGCCTCCACAGTAAGTATCGCGTGATTAATACAGCCCAGTTTCACCCCTACTGTCAAAATAACCGGCAATTGCTCTTTAACCACCCAGTCAGCAAAAGTCACCGATTGCGATAAAGGGGTATACCAACCACCAGCACCCTCAACTAAAACCCAGTCCGCTTTTTTTTCTAACCGGTGCAACCCCGTAGACATAACAGCAAAATCAATAGGTTGATTCAGGTCATCACTGGCAATATGGGGTGATGTTGCTTCAACAAATACTAACGGATTCACTTCTTCATACTGCAAAGGCACAGAACTATTTGCCAGCAATGCCAGCGCATCGGAATTACGGATACCTGTCGGCGTTATTTCACTACCGGAAGCAACGGGTTTATAACCTGCTGTTTTATATCCTGCTTTGGTTGCCGCTTGTAACAAAGCACAACTTACAACTGTTTTACCCACTTCGGTATCTGTACCCGTCAAAAACCAGCTCTTAGTCACGATAAATCACTCCAAAGACAACCTGATAGCTAAGAGGTAACTGTTTATTTTCACGTGGATAAGCCTGCTCCAGAGCAATCAGCCGTTCACGCGTCATCAACCCCTGCTGACGCCCATAATGAAGGTGAGTCGCACCAATCCCTTTTAGCGAACCCAATAGCGGCAATATATGAGAATATTGCTGGCGATAAACCTGACTAATAAGACAATGCCGGAATCCCCGACAAGCATCTTTAATCGTCTGCTGTGGCAGGAAGTGATTAATATGCTGGTAGTTATCAACCGCACTCCAGGCTTGCTTCAATTCATGTAATGAACCTTTAGCCAAGGTGGAGAACAAAATTAATCCACCAGGACGGGTTACCCGATAAAGTTCTCTTAAAGCGCTGGATAAATTATCACACCACTGAACAACCAGATTACTGAAACAGATATCAACACTGCTGTCAGCAAGCCCTAAATGTTCAATATCCCCTTGCAGATAATAGTCAGCCGCCAACTGTTTACGAGCATGAATCAGCATGCCTGATGCCAAATCCAACCCAATAACTTGCTTCCCCTGCTGTCGCCAACGGTGACTAAAAAAACCCGTGCCACAACCGGCATCCAAGACTAACTTACCGGGATGACCATCGGCTTGTTGCATAAGAAATTCACCGGTTTGCTGCTGCAATTTTGCCACCACATCATAATTGGCTGCTGCTCGTCCAAACGCCCCGGCAATCGCCTGTTTATTGACAAATTCAGCGACGGAACTCATGCAATGCCTCCATCAGCATATCAATATCCTGCTGCGTATGACTGGCAGTCAGCGTGATGCGGAGTCTGGCGCTACCCGGAGGTACTGTTGGTGGACGAATCGCTTTGACCGAAATACCTTTTTGTTGCAGATATTGGGATAAAGATAGACTTAGCTCATTATTGCCAACAATCAATGGCTGGATCGCAGTGGTTGAATCTGTCAGATTGAACGGCAGTTGCTGTGCCTGCCGACGGAAATAATCAATATTCTGCTGTAATCGTTGGCGCAATTCATCACCCGCTTGTATCTGCCGGACCGCTTCAGAAATAGCCCGCGCTTGTGCCGGGGGCATAGAAGTACTGTAGATAAGATGACGTGAGTATTGAATCAGATATTCTGCTGTCTGTTCATCACAAAGCACCGCGGCACCACTCAACCCAAATGCTTTGCCAAAAGTGACAATCAGGATTTCTGGTTTTACTTTCTGTTGCCAACAGCTTCCCCGGCCCTGTTCACCACAGATACCAATACCATGAGCATCATCCACCATTAACCAGTTTCCAGAAGCGTTAGTTTGCCGATAAATATCAGACAATGGTGCCCTGTCACCATCCATACTGAACACCCCTTCCGTCACTACCAACGTTTTCCCAACACAGGGTTTTGCCAGTAAATCTTTAAGTGATTCAGGTTGATTATGCAGAAAACGCCGTAGCTGAGCGGGGGAATGCATAGCGGCTTCCATTAATGAGGCATGACTCAGACGATCAGCAATAATTCGATCCTGTTTCGTCATTAACGCGGCAATGACCCCCTGATTAGCGGAATATCCTGAAATAAACAGTAATGCTTTTGGATACCCCAACCAATCAGCCAATTGCTGCTCCAGCACCTGATGAGCTTTTGTGTAACCGATAATATGGCCTGAACCACCACTTCCAACACCATATTGTTTCGCTCCCTGTTGCCATGCGGAAATGACTGCGGGATTGGTACTTAATCCAAGATAATCATTACTGGAAAAATTGAGATATTTGCCATCAGTGGTATATAAAAATCGCCCGTCTGATTTCTGATTAACCTGTCGCTGCCGCCATAAAGAAGAGTTCTGGAGAACAGACAATTGCCGGGAAAGATAAGCTGACCAATCCATTATAACGCCGCATTATAAAATTGTTCGTTATCCGCATTGATAATGGCTTCGGCCAAATACTGCTGTTGCTGATTATCACCAAATGCCGTCTGAGTCTGCTGAGGATTAATGCCTAACTTATGAAACAGTTGTAAATCTTTATCTTCCGCAGGGTTAGGTGTAGTAAGCAACTTACAGCCATAGAAAATAGAATTGGCACCAGCCATAAAACACATTGCTTGTGTCTGTTCATTCATCTGTTCACGACCTGCGGATAACCGAACATGAGAAGACGGCATCATGATCCTGGCAACAGCAATCGTGCGGATAAAATCGAAAGGATCTACATCTTCATTCTCAGCCAGTGGCGTACCTTTGACTTTAACCAACATGTTGATGGGGACACTCTCCGGCGGTTTTGGCAGATTTGCCAGTTGTACCAATAACGCAGCCCGATCACGGATCGCTTCCCCCAAACCAACAATACCACCAGAGCACACTTTTATTCCGGCCTCCCGCACTTTATCAAGGGTATCCAATCTGTCCTGATAAGTCCGAGTCGTAATGATGTTGCCATAAAATTCCGGGGAGGTATCAAGGTTGTGGTTGTAGTAATCTAATCCTGCATCCGCCAGCCGCTGCGCTTGTGAACCATTGAGCATGCCCAGCGTCATGCAAGTTTCCATCCCCAGGGCTTTGACTTCCTTAACCATCTTCTCCAGATAAGGCATATCCCGCTCATGGGGATTTTTCCACGCGGCCCCCATGCAAAAACGTGTTGAACCCGCATGTTTAGCCTTACGAGCAGAATCAATCACCTGTTCCACTTCCATCAACCGCTCTTTTTCAAGGCCGGTTTTGTAACGGGAACTTTGCGGGCAATATTTGCAATCTTCCGGACAAGCCCCGGTTTTGATGGAAAGTAGTGTACTGACCTGTACTTGCTGAGGATCAAAGTAGATACGATGAACCTGTTGTGCTTGAAATAATAATTCGAAAAAAGGTTTATCAAACAGCTCTTGCGCCTGCTTAATTGTCCATTGCTTACGTTCAATCACAATAACATCTCCAGTGTGAAAAAAATGTAGTCAGTTTAAATAATGCCGTTATACTGTCAACCAATTTTAAAAAAATTAGTTTACATTGAACCTTATGACTTCTTCCGATATTGAATTTGATCTACGCCATATTTGGCATCCCTACACCTCCATGACTACCCCTCTTCCGGTTTACCCTGTCGTTGGGGCTTCTGGGGTGGAACTAGAGTTGGCTGATGGCCGTAAGCTGGTGGATGGCATGTCTTCCTGGTGGGCTGCCATTCATGGATATAACCATCCGGTACTGAACCAAGCCGCTAAGATTCAGATTGATAAGATGTCCCATGTCATGTTTGGTGGAATTACCCATCCACCCGCAATCGCACTTTGCAGGCAATTAGTGGCAATCTCCCCACCATCATTGGAATGTGTCTTTCTGGCGGATTCAGGTTCCGTCGCGGTGGAAGTGGCGTTAAAAATGGCATTGCAATATTGGCAAGCAAAAGGTGAGAAACGTCAGCGGATTTTGACATTACGGCACGGTTACCACGGTGACACGTTTGGCGCTATGTCTGTCTGTGATCCCGACAATTCAATGCATAACCTCTACAAAGGCTATCTGCCGCCCCATCTGTTTGCCGAATCGCCTCAGTGCGGATTTGATTCTCAATGGGACGAACGGGATATCATGCCATTTCGTACTTTGCTGGAGCAGCATTCCCGTGATATCGCCGCAGTGATCCTTGAGCCTATCGTACAGGGTGCTGGAGGAATGCGCATTTATCATCCTGAATATCTGCGTCAGGTCAGAATGCTTTGTGATCAGCATCAGATTCTATTAATTGCGGATGAAATTGCCACCGGTTTTGGCCGCACAGGAAAATTGTTTGCTTGTGAACATGCTGAAATCGAGCCGGATATTTTATGTGTAGGAAAAGCGCTGACCGGTGGTTATATGACACTATCAGCAACACTGACAACCCGTAAGGTGGCCGAAACAATTAGCAATGGTGAAGCAGGCTGTTTTATGCATGGCCCAACGTTTATGGGCAATCCATTAGCTTGTGCCGTGGCAGAAGCCAGTTTGAGCTTGTTATTACAAAGCCCTTGGCAACAACGTATTAAATCAATTGAAAGCCAATTAAAGACTGAGTTGATGCCGCTAAAACACCATGCAAAAGTGGCTGATGTTCGGGTATTAGGTGCAATTGGCGTCGTAGAGATGAAGCAACCCGTGAATATGGCGGTGCTACAACACCATTTTGTTTCTCAAGGCGTCTGGATAAGACCATTTGGCAAGCTGATTTATTTGATGCCGCCATATATTATTCAACCGGAGCAACTTTCACGCCTGACACAGGCTGTCTCTGGAGCAATTAATTTGTAATTTTCCTTTATTAAATAAATTCTTCTGAATTTATTTAATAAAGCTAAGTTTCAGTTCGATCAAAAAAGGCTCCCAATTGGGTAATCTCAGTCAGTTAAGTAGCTAACTATCTGTTTTTCTACGCTTTTCTGTACCTATACCCTATGGATTTCAAGATGCATCGCGACGGCAAGGGAGTGAATCCCCGGGAGCATAGATAACTATGTGACCGGGGTGGCTGGGGTGAGCGAGTGCAGCCAACAAAGAGACAACTTGAAAGATGACGGGTATATATGATGGCCTTTCCTTCATGTCATATCTGTAGGTACCAAAACCAATTCCATTTCATCTGCAAGCTCTCTAAGTTTTTCGTTAACCTCTTTAGAAGTAGCGGCGGACTCTGATTCAAGAGACACATGCAAATCTTTTTCTTCCACCCGATCTCCAAAAATTATTATTGCTTTACCGCCGTGCTGCTTAGAGGGCCATCGAATTGCTTGAGCATCAGGATTGTCATGATAAATTTTTGCTGCCCAGAGCTGAGTAATATGATAATCCGATGCTTCTGATTCTACTAGTTGGCCTTGAATAATCCCCCATTTCTTCAATATTCGTGGGTTGATATCCACATACTTGATGTCTTTTTTTGGCGTAATTTGGCTATACGCTAAATCATCTAGTTTACTCAGTTCAACAGGTATACCGGCGCAATTTAGTGGAATATCATGCAAAATCGTCTCCATAATAGCGACTCCTACGTTTTCACCTCCATAGAGTGTTGGAACAAAGATTCCATTATTTTTGAACGGGCTAAAACGGGCATTACCAACACCAGGATTAAATTCAGCGCCTTTAAACTCAGCTTTATGAATACGTTCAATAGGTGTACCCGCTTTCCACTTTTGAATTTTGGCTGCTGTATTCTCTGGGGGAAGCGGTATATCTTCTTGAAATTCTTTTTTATCATCAACCATGACGCGGCCCTTCAGCTTCTTCTTTGGCTGCCATATAAACATCATCAGGTTGAGTTAATACAAGGTCCTTTGGTTTTTTATTACCAAGCCAGCTATTTGGTGTACCGAACCAAATAGCCATTGACCAAGGGGTCTTTTTGTCTCCAAACAGCGCAATGGTTTTCTTTATCACTGGTAACGGTTGGCCGCCTTCGTCTAGAGCATACAATGGGAATAAGTCTTTGCCATTAATTGGCAATGCGAATATTTTTTTCGACTTTTTCAAACGATTTGCCGCAGCGCTGGAATTCATTGATTTAGATCCGGCCAATTTGCTAAGTTCACTTGCAGTCAGCCACTCTGAATCAGTAATGATCTGATTTTTTAATTTTTCAAGGCGTGCTTCATTACGGGAAGCAAATCCAATTTTTGAAGATGGTTCGGTCATAACAGACCGATGTTTGTTCTTATTGAATGTAGTGACAGCGGTTACTGCACTAGCTATTGCCAACTTAATATCATGATAATCAATTGCTCTTGGCAACTTTATTACCACATACTGATCTGCCTCATCAACGGGAATTTCAGACAAATTGATATGCTTGGCAACATCCTTGTCATTTGATAACTCAATTGAAAGAAAGTCAAAGCTAACATTCTCCGATTTGGATTGCGATTTAGTAATCATACTGCCTCCCTATTGCATCTGTTTGAGTTCGTATTTTGCGTATTTTCGTTATATGGATGATATTGCGTATTTGTTAAAAGTACAAGGATTGGTGTAGTTGCATCACACGAGGCTTCCATCAAAGCGCTGCACATCAAAAAGCATGCTTATAAAAGTCACGATGTGAGTTTAAATCCGTGCAAAGACTTCAAACCACTACTGGCAGTCACGAAGAAATCACGCAAATACGCCTCTACTCAAGGTATGTGACGCCATCACGTTACAGCAGGCGGGGAGCAATCACTGGATGAGTTTAGTGCAACCGGGCAGACATAGAAAACCATTTTTGCATCTGACCGGTTGAATAACTGCAAAATTTGGAGTTGTATTAGCTCAAACTTGAGCTGGTAACTACCGGTTATTTACATCAATGTCTACCAGATTAAACCTTAACCAGCACACACGATCGCCGTTAACATCCAATACTCTCATTAAATTCACAGGGCCAGCACCGTTACCCACATTGGACCTTTACCTACTGGATAGCGCGTCAATTCAGTCAATTTACCGGTATATTGGTCAATAGAAGAGACTGAAATATGGTCAGACTTTTGACCGGATGCAATCAGATATTTTCCACTGTGATCGATAGCAAAACCACGCGGCTGAGTTTCAGTTTTATAGTGCCCTGCCAGCGTCAAATTAAAACCATCTTGTGAAATAACAAAATGGCTGATCAAACTTGAAGTCCGTTCACTGGTATAAAGGTGACGGCCATCCGGTGTAATATGAATATCCGCAGACCAACGAACACCCGCTAAATCTGCTGGCAATGAATCAATCGTCTGAACAGTCCGGTATTTTTCCCATTTGCGATAAACATCCACCGTAGAATCCAGTTCATTAATACAGTAAATCACCTGCTGATTTGGATGAAATACCATATGACGAGGGCCAGCACCCATTGCTGTAGTCATTTCCTCTGCACGTTTTTCTGTCAGATAACCCTCTTCTGCCAGCTCAAAAATACGGATACGATCTTCTTTCAGACAAGGAACCAATAGTTGTTTATTATCCCAGTCAATATTAGCTGAATGTGGCGCTTGCAAGCCTGCAATAACCTGAACAGGTTCACCCACAATACCCTGTTCGTCAATTAGGCTGACACTTAGATTGTTATAACTATAGGAGGCAGAAAACAAAAAGCGACCCTGTTTATCAGTAGAAATATGCGTCGGGCTACCCGGTATTGATGAAATCCCCTGTTGTACCAGTTCCCCACTAGAACCAATCTGGTAAGTGACAATACTGAATTGTGGTCGGATACCAACATAAAGATGTTTACGATCCGGGCTAACCACCATTGGTTGTACTTCCCCCGGTACATCAACTGTCTGAATCAGTGATAACTCACCTTCATTATTCAGGCTCCAAACATGAATCTGATAACTGTTTGGACTCGCCGTATAAACCACTTGTTTCATCTTCACTCCTTAATTATCCATTACCATTTTATTGCGCTGTAACGACTCAATTGGTTTTATCAGTTAAACTCACCGCACAATTGGTGTAGCTTTATTCAGTTCCAATGTAATATCCTTACATTATATATAGTTACGAGGCTAATTTATGTCATATCGCATCATTGCACTGGATCTGGATGGTACACTACTCGATCCTCAAAAAAATATCCTGCCAGAATCACTCATTGTACTAAATGAAGCACGTAAAGCTGGTATTAAGGTGCTGATTGCTACTGGCCGTCATCATGTCGCTATCCACCCTTTTTATCAGGCTTTGCAACTCGATACTCCTGCCATCTGCTGTAATGGTACTTATCTGTATGATTACCATGAAAAGAAAGTCTTAGCCTCAGATCCGCTGTCATCTCAGGAAGCCATAAAAGTTCTCACCCACTTAAAAAACACCGATATTCACCGTCTGATGTATGTGGATGACGCTATGTATATGAGAAACCCTATGACACAGTTGTCCGCACCATGAAATGGTCTGAAACCCTACCTGAATCTCAACGCCCAACTATGCGACATGTTAATAGCTTTCAGCATGCTATTAATGAAGTACAGTCTATCTGGAAATTTGCCACCAGCTCTCCTGATTTAGCAAAACTGCGGGAAGTAACAGCGCAAATCGAAAATGATACAGGTCTTTCGTGTGAATGGTCATGGTTCGATCAGGTGGATATTGCCAAGAAAGGTAACAGCAAAGGTATGCGTTTGAAACAGTGGGTTGAATCACAGGGAATGAGGATGAAAGATGTTATTGCCTTTGGTGATAACTTTAATGACCTGAGTATGCTGAAAACCGCCGGGCTCGGTGTCGCTATGGGTAACAGTGAGGATGCTATTAAAGAACAAGCCGATCTGGTGACGCTGGATAATACTCAGCCGGGTATTGCCGAAGTTATTCGCAAATATGTCCTTTAATTGCTTTTCTGCTTGCAATATCCACAAAACCACACTTCGGGGTAATCCTTAGACAGGCTCCCCGTTGTTATTTATGTTGTCATTTATAGCGATCCGATTGCTTCCAATGGCTACTAACTTACGAATCGCCTCTTATAAACAGAGACTACAGTTGCCGATTAAGAGAAACACTTTTTATCTGAGCATAAAGCCACTGCCCAGATCGCAAATTAAGTTCATCCCTTGCCCACGGAGTGATTCTTGCCCATAAATAGTGACCACTCAACACCAATTTGACATCAACGTGTCCATTATCATCAAAGAACTCAACCACTTTCACCGCTAAAATATTACGAATACTACTGCCGCGCGGAGGTTCCAGTACTAATGAAACATCTGACGCATCTATTCTGATACGCAAATCGGTTCCCGGTTGAACATCAATTTTCGGCAACCATAAAGCCTGATCAGCCAGTGCTACCGCTGTCATTGCATAACGATTATGATGTTCAACCATTGAAACATTTAGAATACTGCTAAGGGTATCTTTTTGTAACCAAAGACGTAATGCACTACTGGACCAAACTTCTTCCAATTTTCCCGTTGCCCGGACTTTTCCGCTATCCATGACGAGTACATTTTCTGCCAAACGAAGAATCTCATCCAGATTATGGCTGACATACAAAATCGGAATGCTGACCTCTTCAGAAAGCTTTTCAAGATAAGGCAGTAGTTCTCTTTTACGGGGAAGATCCAGCGAGGCCAACGGTTCATCCATTAACAACAGATCCGGTGCCGTCAATAAAGCACGACCGATAGCAACCCGCTGCTTTTCACCGCCGGACAAGGTAAGAGGAAAACGAGATAGTAAGTGCTCAATCCCTAGCAAACTAACAATGCTATCAAATTCCGGCTTCATCACCGGAGACATCCCGTATTGAAGATTACCTTTTACTCGATAGTGAGGAAAAAGCCGGGCATCCTGAAAAACATAGCCTATACGACGTTGCTCTGGTGGCAAGCAAATACCTTTCTCAATATCAACCAGCACATGATCATTGAGGACAATCCGACCTTTCTGTGGGCGAATCAAACCGGCAATAACATTTATCAGGGAAGTTTTCCCGGCACCTGAAAGGCCAAAAACAGCCGTGATCCCCTCAGTGGGTAGCTGTGTATTGACCTGTAGATGAAAATCACCAAGTTGTTGCTCAAAATCCAGCTCTAACATGTTGCTCCCAAACGTCTCCTTCCCCAACGGGTTAACCATTCAGAAACCATCAGTGACATCAACGCCAGAATAACGGCAATGACACACAAACGAGCTGCGGCAGTTTCTGCTCCAGGTGTTTCAATCAAGGTATACATTGCCAAAGGGATTGTCCGCGTTTCGCCTGGAATATTGGATACAAAAGTGATAGTTGCGCCAAATTCACCCAATGAACGGGCAAATGCCAATACTGTGCCCACAATAACCCCAGGCAAAGAGAGCGGCAATGTGATAGTAAAAAATACCTTCAACGGCTTCGCTCCCAAAGTACGAGCGGCCTGTTCCAGCCGTCGATCGACACCTTCCAACGCCAGACGTATCGCTCTGACCATCAACGGAAAAGCAACAATAGCAGAAGCCAGTGCAGCACCACGCCAACTAAATGCAAAGCTGATCCCAAACCAGTCATATAACCATTCACCGATAAACCCACGACGTCCCATACTGATCAACAGCAAATAACCCACTACCACTGGCGGTAACACCAGTGGCAGATGGATCATACTGTCGAGTAACGATTTACCGGGAAACTGGAAACGAGCAAGAATCCACGCCATTAAGATCCCAAATGGCAGACTAAGTAATACCGCCATACCTGAAACTTGCAGACTCAGGATGATGGCTTGCCATTCGTATTCACTCAACATCACCAAAAAACCTATTCCTAAAGTGGATGAAAACCGTAACGTTTAAAAATTGCAACGGCTTCAGGGGTTTTCAAATATTCATAAAAATCGAGAACGGCAGGATTACTATGGTCTTTAATAATCGCCATTGGGTACTCAATAGGTTTGTGGCTCTCTTCCGGGAAGATCCCCACCACTTTGACTTTATCACTCGCAATGACATCTGAACCATAAACGATGCCCAACGGAACTTCAGCACGTTCTACCAGCGCCAGACCACTGCGCACATTACTGGTACGCGCTAGCAGCGGATTAACCGTCTCCCATGCTCCCAAATATTGCAGAGACTCTTTAGCGTAAATACCCACTGGAACATGATCTGGATCACCAACGGCAAGACGGCCATCTTCTAATAACGATTTCCATTTGGTTTCTTTATTAATGTCAACTTTATTGAGTCTACTCACTTTCGGCGCAATCAAAACGAGCTGATTTCCCAGCATAGTCAACCGAGTTTCATCAATAATCAGTTGCTTCCCGGCTACATAATCCATCCACTGTTGATCAGCAGAAATAAAAATATCTGCCGGCGCACCTTGTTCAATCTGGCGAGCCAAAGTGGAAGATGAAGCATAAGAAGCCACCACTTCACCTTTTTGCTCTCGCTTATACAGCGCCGCAATATCATCAAGTGCATTAGTCAACGAGGCAGCAGCGAACAACGTGACTTTTTCCGTAGCCCACACTTGCCACGTCAAAGCAAAAGAAACGACAACGCCGACGAGCAGTTTGCCAAAACTCTTTTTCATTTGTTTTCCACCTGTTTCTTACCCATTAGTTCGTTGTGTATAACAAGATATAACGTCAAATGGAAGAGTATTCCAATATTAATCGGCAAATTGTGAGCAACTTTTACTTCCTAATTTAATTCGAATTAAAATACTGTAATTGAAAAATCAAATGAATAAAATGGAACTGATTATAATTAATTAAGAGAAATTACCCGGTAAATCACCGGGTAATCAGAATAGCATCTGGTGTAAAAGAAATATTAGTTTTACTTTTCAGAACGACCAATACGGGAAACGATATTAAACAGTTCCCCAAGACCATAAATTAAACCCAAAATTCCAGCCATCACCACCGGTACCATGACCAGGGCAAAAGCCATACTTCTAATCAACTCAAACATGGTAGCCTCACATAATGGCTCATTTAATGAGCCAGAAACATAACACATTTTTAACCACAGCGGGTAATACCGCTATAATTAGTACTATTCTAGACAAAAGACAAACAACAGTAACCGGCTAAACGTGCGTTTTTCTGGGTTAGCCAATAAAAATTTACGATTATATTTCCTGAAAAAAACTATTATGCAAGCCGAAATTCTATTGACACTGAAATTACAGCAACGGTTATTCGCAGATCCACGGCGAATATTATTACTTAAACAGATTAAAGCAACAGGCTCTATCAGCCAGGGGGCAAAACTGGCAGGGATCAGCTATAAAAGTGCTTGGGATGCTATTAACGAAATGAATCAGTTAGCAGATGAAATAGTGGTGGACCGTGCTACAGGCGGTAAAGGAGGCGGCGGGGCAAATCTTACCCATTATGGCGAACGTCTGTTGCAACTTTACGAGCTACTGACACAAATTCAGCAAAAAGCCTTTGATGTGCTAAAAGATGACCAACTTCCCCTCGACAGTCTGTTAGCTGCCATTTCCCGTTTTTCTCTGCAAACCAGCGCCCGTAACCAATTCTTTGGCACAATTACTGACCGTGACCATAACCAAGTACAACAACATGTCCGCATCTTGCTGGCAGATGGTCAAACATCGCTGAATGCGGCATTAACAGAACAAAGCGCTAACCGTCTTGACTTGGTAAAAGGTAAGGAAGTATTAGCGCTCATTAAAGCGCCTTGGGTGAAACTCACTAAAGAGCGGTTCTCTAGCAGTCATTTCGACAATGCCCTGACAGGGCAAATCAGTAACATTGAAACGGGCGAAGAGAACACAGAAATTATTATTGCCCTTGATGGCGGTGAAATCCTCTGTTCTACTCTGCCCAATCAAGAAGTCAATAACCTGAAACTACATCCTGGAGATAAAATCACTGCACTTTTTAATGCTGACCAGGTGATTATTGCAACTCTGTGTTAAAAATTGCGGCTATTATCACTGAACAATTCAAAATATTCAGGGATATCATGGCACTACGTACCTTACATATCCCTTAGTACTCGATGTTAAATGTTAATTAAAAGTTAATATTGACATTCCGCAACATTCCGCTTATTTGTGGGAAGATATTTGCGTTGCTTAAAAAGGAATAAAAGATGTCTGAATTGCAAATAACGCAAGGCTGTTTCCGTTTAAGTGATACTCGAACCTTGCAGTTATCATCACTAAAAATAACCTCTGGCGAAAATTGGGCTTTCATTGGTGCTAATGGTAGCGGAAAATCATCATTGGCCCGTGCACTTTCAAATGAACTCGTCCTACTTTCCGGCGAACGAAATTGCTCATTTCACAAATGTTCCCGCGTCTCGCAAGAACAATTACAAAAACTGACGGAAGAAGAATGGCAACGCAATAATACTGATATGCTCAGTGATAATGAAGATGATACCGGTCGCACTGCGGCAGAAATTATCCAGCTTTATCATAAAGATAATGAACTTTGCCTAGAGCTGGCAAAACAGTTCGGTATTATGGATTTACTTTCCCGTCGTTTTAAATATCTTTCTACCGGTGAAACCCACAAAACATTACTTTGTCAGGCACTAATGACTTCTCCTGACTTACTGATTCTTGATGAACCTTTTAATGGTCTTGATCTATTCGCTCGTGGTCAACTCGCTGAATTACTGGAAAAATTGTCATCAAAAGGAATCGTTTTAGTGCTTATCCTTAACCGGTTCAGTGAAATCCCAGATTTTGTTGATCAGATTGGCGTACTAGCGGATTGCCAGTTAACCTCTGTTGGCATCAAAGAAAAGGTAATGGCGGATTCACTGGTGGCTCAACTGGCTCACAGTGAAAAATTGAACGGTATTCATTTACCTGAAACAGATGAATTTCCTGTCGATGAGCAACTACCGCCCGATCAGCCTCTGATTATCCTACGTAACGGTATCGTTCAATATAATGATCAGCCAATTTTGCATGGACTAGATTGGCAAGTTAATCCAGGTGAACACTGGCAGATTATTGGCCCAAATGGTGCTGGAAAATCAACGCTTTTGAGTCTGATTACCGGGGATCATCCTCAAGGCTACAGTAATGAGCTGATCCTTTTCGGCCGCCAACGCGGTAGTGGCGAAACTATTTGGGATATCAAACGTCACATTGGTTATGTCAGCAACAGCATTCATCTGGAATATCGTGTCAGTATCAGTGTTCGTAATGTGATTCTATCTGGTTTCTTCGATTCAATTGGTCTTTATCAGACAGTATCAGATCGCCAGCAGCAACTTGCTGATGAATGGCTAGCTTTACTGGGATTATCTACTCAAATTGCCAACGGCCCGTTTCACAGCCTTTCATGGGGACAACAACGGCTGGTTCTAATAGCTCGCGCACTGGTTAAACATCCGGCTTTATTGATTCTGGATGAACCTCTGCAAGGGCTTGATCCACTCAACCGTCAGTTAATATTACGTTTTATTGATATCATGATTGCTGACGGTGATACTCAGCTACTGTTTGTTTCTCATCATCAAGAAGATGCGCCGCAATGCATTACTCACCGACTGATCTTTATTCCTGATGGTGATCTATACTGCTACAAAACAGAGAAAATTTCTGATTGATTTCTGATAGTTCCCCGTTATGCGGGGAAATTTTCATCACTGCCATTTCTATTATAGTACCTTAATGAGGCGATCAATCCTTGACCAAACAATCTGAATTAAGAAACGATGATTACCCGCATAAAAACTTCTCCGACCAGTGAAAAAAGCATCGCAATTTAGTCATCATACATTATTATTTTTTGCTCACTAAATAACATTCATCATCGATTTTTGATCTGCTTTTCAGATCGTTTTTTAATTTGTTAAAAATAAAGGGAAATTATATGATTTGGGGTTTACTTGCTACATCACTAGCGTTATTAGCTATCCACCGCACTACTGCACTTATCGTTCTGCTGGCCGCAATTATTACTGGGTTCGTCACGCAAACTATGATTTATCCGGCAATCGCCACTATTGCGATTATTTTTTTGTTGGGCGCACTACGTATCTATTTTCAGCAAAATAACATCATTAAAATAACAACTGAACTACTATTACTCGCCTTTGCAGCGGCATTATTCCTACACCTGCTCCCCGGTTTTAATAACCTGAAATATCTCGATAAAGTTCAAATAGGCCCTCATAGTGCCCCATTCTCAATGTATTTCAACTTTGACAAAGCACTCATTCCTTTCCTGTTGTTATGCTGCATACCCGGCCTATTTACAACAAAGCCACTGACCAAAACTCAGCCTTATGCATGGATAATCTTAGCTACAGCGATTCCCGTACTGCTGAGTATTGCAACCGCTCTCGGAGGACTAGCAGTTGAACTGCATACGCCACAATGGTTGCCGATGTTTATGCTGGCAAATATTTTCTTCGTTTCTCTGGCAGAAGAAGCACTATTCCGTGGCTATATCCAACAGAGGTTAAGTCAATGGATGAACCCCTATTTTGCCCTGATCATCACTGCGTTGATTTTTGGCGGCGCACACTTCGTCGGCGGCCCATTACTGATGATTTTTGCTACACTTGCAGGATTAATATATGGGCTAGCATGGATGTGGAGTGGTCGTCTGTGGGTCGCTGTTGGGTTCCACTTCGCGCTCAATTTGGTTCATTTGCTGTTCTTTACTTACCCAATCAAGTTGGTGAGCGCACTATAAACGTGTCCGGTACCTATTCAGCAATCTGCAAGCAAATAAAGTTTGAAACAAGACTATTGATTGCTGTTCTGGTGCATAGGGCAATATAATGTGTTCAATTATCATTAAGTTTGATTTTTAAGGAGTTTAAGCTATGGCTGTCACTAAACTGGTTCTGGTAAGACATGGCGAAAGCGAGTGGAACAAAGAAAACCGTTTCACTGGCTGGACTGACGTCGCGTTATCTGAAAAAGGTCGCGCCGAAGCTCAACAAGCAGGGCAACTGTTGAAAGAAGAGGGTTTTGTTTTTGATTTTGCCTACACCTCCGTGCTAAAACGCGCTATCCACACGCTGTGGAACATTCTGGATCAAGTTGATCAACAGTGGTTACCTGTTGAAAAAAGCTGGAAACTGAATGAACGTCATTATGGTGCTCTGCAAGGTCTGGACAAATCAGAAACCGCAGCTAAATACGGCGATGATCAGGTTAAACTGTGGCGTCGCGGTTTTGCTATCACCCCACCGGATTTAACTAAAGATGATGAACGTTTCCCAGGCCATGATCCACGTTATGCGAATCTGAAACCAGAAGAGTTACCAGTGACTGAAAGCCTGGCAACGACGATTGAACGCGTGATCCCTTACTGGGAAGAAGTTATCAAACCGCGTGTTGCTCAAGGCGAGAAAGTGATTATCGCAGCGCACGGTAATTCTTTGCGCGCGTTGGTTAAATATCTGGACGATATGAGCGAAGAAGCCATTCTTGAGCTGAATATCCCAACAGCAGTACCTTTGGTTTATGAATTCGACGAAAATATGAAACCAATCAAGCATTACTATCTGGGTAACGCGGATGAAATCGCAGCAAAAGCCGCCGCGGTAGCCAACCAAGGTAAAGCAAAGTAATTTTCTTGCTATAAAAAATTGCTGACAGCGTATTTTCCAGCAAACATAAAAAACCGGAGTTGTCGATTCCGGTTTTTTCACATTGGAAAAATGTTATCAGCCACGACGCGCTTTTATTGCCGAAGACAATTGACGTAACAAAATTTCAGTGTCAGCCCAACCAATGCAAGCATCAGTAATACTTTTGCCATATACCAATGGCAGGCCGCTATCTGGGTTCTGATTTCCCTCTTCCAAATGACTTTCCACCATGACACCAATAATCGCTTTCTCCCCTGCGATAAGCTGCCGACTCACATCTGAACACACATCCATTTGCTTTTTAAATTGTTTACAACTATTGGCATGACTGAAATCAATCATAATCCTTGCCGGCAACCCTGCTTTTTCCAGATCTTGCTTCACGGCAGCAACATGTTCAGAACTATAATTCGGCTCTTTACCACCACGCAGGATGATATGACAATCATTGTTTCCGCTGGTATTCACAATCGCGGAATATCCCCATTTAGTTACAGAAAGAAAACTGTGGGGGGAACCTGCCGCATTAATCGCATCAATGGCAACTTTTATCGTACCATCGGTGCCATTTTTAAAACCAACCGGACAGGAAAGACCAGAAGCCAACTCACGATGGACCTGAGATTCCGTTGTACGAGCGCCAATTGCCCCCCAACTCATCAAATCGGCTAAATACTGTGGAGAAATCATATCCAGATATTCACCCGCAGCCGGTAGCCCCATGTCATTAATATCCCGCAACAACTGACGAGCTAAACGCAAACCATCATTAATATCAAAACTGTGATTCATATGAGGGTCATTAATTAACCCTTTCCAGCCAATGGTTGTACGCGGTTTTTCAAAATAAACTCGCATGACAACTTCCAGATCCTCTTTCAGCTCCTCACGCAATTCATTCAGCCGTCCGGCATATTCCATAGCTGCTTTAGGATCATGAATAGAACATGGCCCAATCACAACCAACAGACGATCATCTTCACCGGTCAGAATTTGATGAATCGTTTTGCGAGCCTTACGTACTGTAAATGCAGCCTTTTCAGTTGCTGGAAATTTTTCAAGTAGTGCCACAGGAGGTAATAATTCTTTTATCTCTTTAATTCTTATATCATCATTCTGATAATTCATAGCCCTCTCTCATCTAACATCTTTGTATATTTAATTAAAGCAATCTTGTGATTTTAATCTAACTGTTAGAAGCCAAACTGTAAATATTCTTTGTAGAGAATAAATAAATCAATGCTTAACTCAAAACATAGCAAGATATTGTCAAATGTGGTTAGTTCTATTCTTATGGTTGAAATATCTTTAGAAATGAGAATTATCAAAGTAAATATCTAAAAATATGCCAGAAATCGACAAAACAATTCTCTGGCATAGTTAAGAAATTATTTCATATGAGATAATGGTAAAGAATGGTTTTCCTTAGCTGCCTGAATCCACAAACGGGAGCCATTAAATGCAATACCCAAGAGAATCACATACTGCAACGACATTGCCAGCACGCCTTGATGGAAATAGATAACAACGCTTATCACATTGATAACCATCCACACCAGCCAGTTTTCAACATATTTGCGGGTCATCAGAACCATTGCCACAATGGATAGCACCGTCATTGTCGAATCCCAGAATGGGAATGCATCAGGCTCCAACATCGGCATTTGGACATTAAAGCCAAATTTTTGCATAATCGTAACGGTAATCTGAGTCAGATAGCCAAAGACTCGATCAATATTAAAAGTCATAATGGCTATCAATAGTACAGAAATTAGACTAATTATCACCGCCTTATTCAAACTTAACCAACGTATTTTAAGCTGAATCTGCTGCTGATCATTAACCCTGCTCCAGGCATACCAACCATAAATATTTGCCGCAAAGAAGAATAATTGTAGCAATAAACTGGCATAAAGTTGAATTTGGAAGAAAATCACAGCAAATAATGTGACATTAATTAGTCCAAACAAATAATTAATTATCTTCTCCTGACTGGCAAACCAAATACATAACAAACCGGCAATCGTACCTACTGCTTCAATCCACGATAAATCATATCCTCCCTTTCCCAGAGGTATATTGACTAATATGTTGTTAATACTGAAAAAATCCATCTGTTATATCCTATTATTATCTACAATAAAATATTACTCTCATTATTCAATTTCCTATTTTAACTGAGTTGCAAAATCAAGCATCCTATTTAAAGGAATAAGAGCCTTTTCCCGCAACTCTTTTTCAACCCATATTTCATGCTGATCCCCTCCCCGCTCCAGTCCCTGAACGATGGCTTGTAAGCCATTCATTGCCATCCACGGACAATGAGCGCAACTACGGCAACTCGCCCCTTCTCCCGCCGTAGGCGCTGCAAATAACTGCTTCTCAGGACATGCTTGCTGCATTTTATAAAAGATGCCTTTATCCGTTGCCACAATCAGTTTCTGATGTGGCAAAGATTGCGCGGCTTTGATTAATTGACTGGTCGAACCAACAGCATCAGCCAGATCAATAACAGCTTGCGGTGATTCAGGATGAACCAATACCGCAGCATCGGGATGCAAGCCTTTTACTCTTATCAAAGCCTGAGTTTTAAATTCATCATGAACAATACAAGCCCCTTGCCAACAAAGAATATCGGCTCCTGTTTGTTTACGGACATAATTCCCCAAGTGGCGATCGGGAGCCCAAATAATCTTCTTCCCCTGACTATCCAGATAATCGATCAGTTCGACAGCAATACTTGAAGTCACAACCCAATCCGCTCGTGCTTTAACGGCTGCTGACGTATTTGCATAAACCACAACGGTACGATCAGGATTGTCATCACAAAACTGGGTGAACTCTTTTTCAGGGCAACCAAGATCTAGCGAACACTCAGCTTCCAACGTTGGCATTAAAACACGCTTCTCAGGGTTGAGAATTTTGGCGGTTTCTCCCATAAATCGCACACCGGCAACCAATAAAGTAGAGGCGGGATGATTATTACCAAAACGCGCCATTTCCAATGAATCTGCGACACACCCTCCTGTCTCTTCCGCTAAAGCCTGGATCTCAGGATCGGTGTAATAATGTGCAACCATAACAGCATCCTGCTGTTTCAGAAGGCGTTTAATTTTTTCACGGCAATGTTTTTTTTCATCCTTACTGAGAAAAGCTGGTTTGGGTGGGAAGGGATAAATAGTTGAATTAAAATCAATATACTGGTTCATTAGTTTGACTCTCTGTTTAGTATATGGTTTTAAAAAACGAATATTTTGGTTTTAAGTCCGAAAAATCGCCCAGTTTTGTTTAATATACTAAACAAAATAACCAATTTATAGTAATTTATCGCGAGATATTTTCGTCTGTTATGGGATGGTTAAACAGAGAACAGAGAACAGAGAAAATGATGCTATCTGGTCTATCGGTAATATATGCCCTATGGATTTCAAGATGGATCGCGACGGCAAGGGAGCGAATCCCCGGGAGCATAGATAACTATGTGACCGGGGTGAGTGAGTGCAGCCAACAAAGAGGCAACTTGAAAGATAACGGGTATATGCTGAAATTGATATACTGACAATAGCTCAGAACTTAAATGTTATGCCTTTTTGATTATAAATATCCACATAGTCATTCGACTGTGAAAGACAAACTATCTTTATCTTGAGGCCGGTGATTTTAACCTTTTACATAAAAGAGTAAGTATAGCCTCTAATAAATAATCCGCTCTGTGATGTGATTCAGAATTTTTGTTAACAAACATGCTTTCTAATTTGACAGCAAATATTAATTTTAATATAAATTAATTTACAGTCGCTATATTTTCAGTTGGCATTTAGAAACTGGTGAAGTATTTGGTTAGTCATTTTTGGATCAAGATTATGCTAAAGGAATAATAAATATAGATAAAGAAAAAATTATTATTTATGGTGGAAATAATAAAGGAAAATAATATATCATGAATAATAATGACATATTACTTACAAAATAGTGAATTGAAATGATAAAAATTACTGATTTATGCTTTAGTTATAAAAGCAGAGAAATTAAAAAGAATATTTTTAAAAATATATTTTCATTAAATGAAGTCGAAGTGATTTTATTTGAAAATATAAACATTGAAATATTTGACGATAGCAAGATTATAGGATTACTGGGGAAGAATGGCGCAGGAAAAACAACTTTAATTAAACTAATTTCCGGAATTTTAACTCCAAACTCTGGAAGCATTACCGTTTTTGGTATTAATTCGAGTGGCAGACCTCTTAATCTTTTATCTAATCTTGGTATCGTTTTTGGCAATAAATCAATGCTTTGGGAAGAATTATCTCTCTATGAAAATATTGAGCTTTTTTCTAAGATATACAAACGTAATTATGATAAGAATAGTGTTGAGAATATGATAGAAATGTTGAACCTTAGAAGTATAGCAAAAAAACCAGCAAAAACGTGTTCTTTAGGTCAATCTGTAAAATCTAACTTATTAATACACTTTCTTAATAGGCCAAAATTACTGATATTGGATGAACCAACAATCGGATTAGATATAGAATCACAAATTCTATTACGCAATATATTAAAAGATTATGCTAAAAATAATGAAAGCAAAATACTCATTACCTCACATAATATGATAGATATTGCGGATGTTTGCAAAGACATTATCTTCTTGAAGAATGGTGAAATATCAAAAATAAATCTAAATAAAAATAATTCGAAAGAAAAGAATGCGCTATATCTAGAGGGACTATTCTGTGATAATTAAATTTTCTTTTATTGAAACCATTAGAGCGAAGAATATAATATTTGGTTACTTATTTATAATTTTAACATTATATGCAGTTGAACTATCTTTTTGGGATACCATGACAAAATCAAATGGTTTTGTTAACTATACACATGATGAGATAATAATTTATATATTATGGTCTGTTATTATATTTCAATTAACAAGTATTACCGGATTTCCAGAAAATTTATCATTCCATATTGAAGATGGCAGTATAGATAGACTAATTATAATGCCAAAATCAATACTATTATATTATTCAGAATATGCTTTGGGACAGATATCAGCTAGATTATTCATAATGTCACCATTAATTTCATTCATAATTATATACCAAAAGGACATTCCTAATTTTATATATCTATTTATTTCTTTATGTATAGGGCTGTTTATCAACTTGTACTTAACAATGATATTGTCATGTATGGCATTCAAATTTAGAGGCTCGTACTCTTTTATAATTATTAAGGATACTTTGTCATGGGTCCTTTCAGGTGCGTTAATACCATTAGATGTGTTTAGTGATTCTTTAAAATCAATATTTAATTATATTCCATTTCAATATATTACCTATATTCCAGTTAAAATTGCAACAAATTCAATATCTATTTACTTTATAGTTTATGGATCTTTAGTCATGGTGTGTTTAATGATAATTTTTAATTTCATTTGGAATTATATGTTAAAATACAATCAAGGATATAATGGTAATGCTTAGGATCATATTTATTGGTTTTAAAAGTGGATTGTCAGAAGCAAAAAAAAGCCCATTAAATTTTTGGTTATCCGCTTTCGTTAATTTTAGTTACTATATAGCACAAGCTTTTTTTGGTATGCTATTTTAAACTCACAATCTTCAAGTTATATTTTATCTGATGATTTTGTTATTATATTTTTCACTACGGTATGTTTAGTCGATAATTTTTATCTTTTTTTATTTGGTAAAGGAAGCCTCTTGCTAGTTAAAAAAGTCAAATCATTAAAGTTAGAACCTCATTTAACGTTACCTATAAATACTCAATTTTTATATGTCACTACAAATATTGCATTTGAGCATTTTTTGTTGTCATTCCTATCTTTAGTCTTATTTTTTACTGTACATATTTACCTTGGTACTAATATTTTGTTGGTTTTTTTACATTTTATAATGGCATTAGAAGGAGTCTTAATACTTACTTCAATTACATGGATCATAAGAACAACAATATTTTGGACAGCTTCATTAGTTAGTATTAAAAACTCAAATCCTTGTTTTAAAGTATTGGTGAGACCTGAACAATCTTTTCATGGTGTAGTTCGTTTTATGTTAATGTTCATACTTCCGTGTCTATTTATAACTGGCATTCCAGCTTCAGTAGCAAGTGGAATAATGAGTATGAAATGGTTTTTTATTCAAACTCTGGTCACATTGATTTTAATTTTTATAGCAAAATTGGTTTTTGATATTGGTGTCAAAAGGTATTCGAAATATATAACGTGAGGAAACACAATGAAATTAGAAATTATTTCAGTAAGCTATAGTTCACATTCCAATTCAGGTAAAGTTGGTGATTTCTCAGATTTACTTGAAATAACTAAAAAAAATAAAGCCAGACTAGCCGGCTTTATTTTTACTTCAAGCTGTACCGTCCACTAGAATTATGCTGCCCTTACGATGTAGTTAAATGCTACGTTGCGGGGCCTATTTTCGTTAGCGGTAGGGACTTGTCTTGATGCATCAATGTCAAAATATGTAAGATCAGTGCTACTGCCGCCATTTGCTGAACGTGTATCTGCCGTAGCATATCGCAACGATGCCATGACGCCACTCACAATAGGCGTCTGGGGAGCACCGCCCATCTGAGCATGTATAACTTGAGTTGACCCTGTAATATTTCTGATTGCATCTCCCTGCCAAGACAAAAGCCCACGACCACCATCAACACCTCGATTATCATCCCATCCTCGGATAAACTCTCCTCTTAAATCAGGCAATCTACCGCTAGGATAAGCTTCCGCCAACTTCGGATACTGTAATTTATTAAAAGGTGAACCATTACAAATGAAATAGCCGAAAGGTGGATAGATTAACGGCCAGGGAATAGGAGAACCCACAGGTATATTAATCTCTTCACGTAATGAATTTATTACGTCCTGAACAAGCTTTTGTGTAACCGCCAATGTATCACTATTGCCAATCACATTTGTCAACTGAACAACACCTTTTTGTGTTAATGAGGCACTGGGAATGTCTGTTGTAATTTTTCGTTCTATCGCTTTATTTAATTGAGCAGTGAGTTTGGCTACATTTCCATCATCCAGAATATCATTGCCAGATTGTGTCGAGATAAAATCAGCGACGACAGATGATATGGTTGATGACTGACGTAACACCTTATTTAACAAGTGAGTGGGAACATTATCCGGAGAAAATCCTGTCTGCAAAACCTGGTTCTGTTCATACTTTTCTTGACTAATGACATTTGCATTATTACTAATAGAAAAAGCTTTAAAATCATTTTTAGAACTCATATATTTTCCTTAAATTAAATCATGTTATTTTATAATCAACATCTTGAATTATTGTAGAAATAGTCTCCTGTCATTCATGCAAATCAAAGTCTAGTTCAGGAAAAATATAATACTGTGTTCTTATTACTTATAAGGTTAACCGTTTTTGTATCATTAGCCGCAATAAGTCGTTCAACATTTTGGAATCTAAAATATACCTTCAATTTATATTTAATATTTGTAAATTATTTTTCTCTTATTCCTGTCGTCTGATAGAAAATTTCGCAAATAATTAAAAGAACAAGCGTGTAAAAAACTACAGGAACGGGGTCTTGAATCGAAAGGTTGAACTTTTTGGAATGACAATAGGCACCTAATTCTGAATGCCTATTTTGTGAATTGCTCTAATGACTTTATGTATGGGTACTAACCTATCGTAATCCTAACAGGTTTCCCTAGCCGGTACACCTTAAAATCTAAGGAGATAAAATTGGACTAACCAACGTTACTTACTAGCCACATCTTTCCTCCTTTTTATATATTTCTGATAACCAATTATCAATGCAATAAATATTACCATTGATAGTGCCGCTGATGTATCTATATAAAAAATAAAACTTTCTTCATTAGTTCACTTCATTTAGATATTGACTGAATGATATTTGAAGCTTCAATTAGTGTAAGTGGATGCCCGTTACCACCTTTTTCGGCTTCTGATTGTTACATTTATCATGTTTCACACCTATAAAAAGTAGGTATAACACCTACAAATATATTGATAACGGAATTAATGTATAGGTATTATACTCATACATTAACCAAACGGAGGATTTATGGGTAGTGCAGAGCTAATAAAACTCCTAATAGCTGACGGGTGGGTTAAGGCCAGACAAGACGGCAGTCACATCACTCTAACTAAACCCGGTGTTGTAAAAATAATCACAATACCGCACCCAAGAAAAGACTCATCAAAAGGTGTTATCCGGCAGGCACAAAATATTTCAGGGCTGAAATTACTATGATAACGGGCACAGCTATGCCGCCCTTTCTCTGCAAAGCTCATGATCAAATTAAGAGGCAATACTATGATTTATCCACTCTTTATATTTAAAACAGAAGATGGGTTTGACGGTTACTTCCCCGATGTTGAAAGCTGTTTCTTTGCTGGCAATACCTTAGAAGATGCTATTCGGGATGCTAAAAAAGCATTCGCGCAGCACATGGAAGTTTTAACCGAACACGGCGGCTATGTCCCTACCCCTAAAGACTCATCTGATTATATCGGTGATCCTCGCTTGTCTGAAGATGGAGGGGTTATTGCCCTCATCGAGTTAGATCCAGCGAAATATGAGTCAAAGGCCATAAAGTTCAATTTAACTATGCCTGGCAATCTATTAACTGCTATAGATCGCTACATTGAGAAAAACGGACACTATAAAAACCGCTCTGCTTTTCTAGCTGAGTTAGCCAGAAAAGAAATAGCTCCCCACTAACAGATTTAGGGTAGGAAACTACCCTAAGCAAAATTCACTCGGATCGGACTTGCGATTCATCGATTAAAATTCAACCTTAAAATATATTGCCATTTGATTTAAAAGAAAAAAATATCACTCACAAAGCTGACAAATGGCATAATTATGACACATTCACGGCACACAATGATGGCACAAATAGGATACATTACCTTTTTTCATTTTTAGTTTTCAGGATAAAAAATAAAGCCGGGCTAACCGGCTTTGTTACTACCTCAGTTTACCCAGCCATTCAATACCGGAAGCTTGTAAAATATCTGTTCTACTCAGTAATATCCGATATTTTTTCCATTCAAATAAAGCAGCTTCTTATATCTCTGGCTTTCAAAGAATATTTCTGTTCAACTATTATGCTGCTCTCACTATGTAATTAAATGCAACATTGCGGGGACGAGTTTCATAACCGCCTGTATTGTTAGCAATTGATGTAACAGTTGCGTCGCCTGTAACATCCCTACCGAGCGGATATTGGTATCTATCTACAGGTCCTTGATAATTAGAAAGGTATTTTCTTCTCTCGTTCCCTTGAGAAAGTTGTATTCTTTTTGTGTTGTCAGTTTGTGCGCTTAAAATAATACGACCACTATCAACACCTCGACTATCATCCCAACCACGAATAAATTCTCCGCGCAGGTCAGGTAATTTTCCGGTTGGATACGCTGCCGCTAATTGTGGGTAAGTTGTTTTATCGAACTCCGCTCCGTTACATTGCAGCCACCCGGCTGGTGGTATCACTGTAGGCCAGGGAATAGGAACACCCACAGGAATATTATTAACTGCATTGATTAAATTATTAACTTCTGCCTTGGTATATGCACCTATATCCCCAGCCTCTAGACTAATGTCAGTAGACAATGTTTTCCCATTCACCTTTCGGCTATTAGGCACTCTGTCATTAATATTTTCACGCAATGAATCTATTATTTCCTGGGCTAGCTTTTGAGTGACAACCAATGTATCACTATTGCCCACTACATCTGTAAGCTGAACAACACCTTTCTGTGTTAATGAGGCATTTGGCACTTCTGCTGTGATTTTTTGCTCTAACGCTCTGTTTAATTGGGCTGTGATTTTAATTATATCACCATCATCTAGAATATTATCGCCAGATTGTGTAGCGATAAAATCAGCTACCACAGATGATATAATTGATGACTGGCGAAGAACTTTATTTAATAAATCGATAGAAATAGTATTTGGTGGAAACCCTGTCAGTAAATCCTTACTTTCTTCATATATTTCTTGACTAATTATATTCGCATTATTACTAATAGAAAAAGCCTTAAAATCATTCTTGTGACTCATGTACTTTCTCCTTAAATTAAACAATGTTATTTTATAATCAACATATTAAATTATTGTAAAAATAGTCTCCCTTGCAATTCACACTAATCAAAGTCTAGTCTAGAAAAAGAATATGGTTCAACATTTTTGAATCAAAATATACCTTCCAAATTTATATTTAACATCTGGAAATTATTTTTATTTTACTCTTTCTATTTCATCCTATAATTTTTTCTATTTTAAATTCCAAACTGAATATTCCAGCATTTGAACAAAAATATCTAAGCGGCAACGTTCAGGAATATCACAAGATTCCCATCCTTGTAGAAGACTCGCTTGTTGTTATCATCGATGTACTTAAGTTGCCAGTTCTGAAAATGTGCCGGTAAATGAAAGTGCTGACAATGGAAGATTGCAGTAATATGATGAAGCTGCCGGGTTAACGCGGTTATCGACAAAGTAGAGCTGGAATGAATAATGAATATTAAACCTATTAGAACAGAACAAGATTATCAAGGAGCATTAAAAACTGTTGCCTCTCTGTTTGATAATCAACCTGAAATCGGCACACCTGAATTCGATCATATGGAAGTTATGGTTCTGCTGATTGAAGCCTATGAAGCAGAACACTACCCCATCGACCCGCCAGATCCAATCGAAGCTATCAAATTCAGAATAGAACAATCTATTTAGAACCTGCAATTGGCAAAACAAATCGAGGACACTGAGAAGTCCCCAGAAAATGAGGCAGGCATAGAGTGTTTATGATCCACCGATTGCTCAACCAATTCAATGAGCTCACCTCTATGCCTGTTCGTAACGTATGTCAGAACTTTTTTCCCGTATGCCTTAGCGTTATTTCACAAATATCGACACCATGCCCTGATTAATGCCTCTGTAGTCTTGATCAGAGGTGCATCATTGGCCTTGACCCACCTTGGACATTTTCCCGGGGGGGGGGCTCAGGTTAAAAGAGAGGATTATTATTCGATCCAACCTCCACTTCAATTTCTGCGTTTAAATAACTGGCGAGATTGGTGGCTGTAACTTTATAGTAGTAAATAAGGTTAGGAGGTGGTACAAGTATTTCACTTCTGCCGGGGTAGATCTCTATAGAATTATACAGAGTATAATCTCCAACTAAGGATGCCCAGTAGCCACTCACTTTAACTAGCGCTAAGCTAACGTTTTTTATAGTTATATGAGGTTGATGAGCAGGAACTAATATACTGCCATTCTTATAAATATCAAGAGTCTGATTAGGGTTTATATATACTCTAGCCATTTTATTGTTTCCTTATTATTACGGTTATTTGATTGTCTATATAGATAATGACCTTATCGGTGAAATTTAACTTAGCATTTACTCCAAGCAGTTAAATATTGAACTTTATCAGTGATGTGAAAATAATAAGATAATCCTATAGTCACATCAATATTAAATGATTAGTAAGGAGAATGTTTTCTGAAATACATTAAATTTCATCGTTAAAATTAGTCAGGTTAATTATGATCTATATATTGGCAAATAAAATATTGATGATAAATAACTTTCCAAAATAGTGATACGCTTTACATAATCACCAGAGTCAAATAAATATTTCGTCAGAAACAGTAAGCCATCATAAGTACAATAATTAACAGCCAATGTTCCCGGTTATTTTTTAATATTATTGCGGGGGTAAGCAAATAAAGACCATTTATTCATAACAGTATTCCTAATACCAAATAAATCACTAAAGATAATTTAATACGATGAATGAAAAAATACTAATAATTAATTACAGCATAAAACAATAACAAAATCACAGTAAAAAAATCATTAAAATAAACTCATTAGCTATAAAATAAAAATGAGATCTTGATTCAATTAATAAGTTAAATTTTCTGTTGCGCTAAAACTTTTAATTTTTAAAAAAATAGACTCTACATTCAGATAGCATAACTTCTTATGTGAAAATTTATTGACGGGTTTCTGGGATTAAGTTTGTTTAAATAATGGCATTTTAGATTCACATCCACAAGTTTCCACATACAGGACTTAATCTCCTATCATTATAAAAATCTTAACTCATAAACCGATAGCTATGAAAATAAGAATGATTAATCCCAAGTTGTGGCACAATAATGGAAAAATTAATTTTTTATCGTAGCTAAAATGACATGAAATTTAAATTCATTAGTTAGTGATAGGTTTAGGGATTAATCCATTTAACCCGACAATAACGAGTAGAGTCTAACTTGAACTCTAACATATATCCCATAAAAACCGCCCCAATGTGTGAATCAATATCCAACATTTGAGGGGCAGTTCACAAAGTGTAGTTTAAAGAAATTTAAATAGAGTAATAAACCATCTATACATATTCTTCTTAATTTCTTATATACACGTTAGTATTTCAATTACTAATAGTAATAAAGGGGTCCCATCGACCATATCCAAGAGTATTACCCCTACGGTCAACTACCTGGAACCAGAATTGGTAAGTTACACTTCCAGCACTTAAAACGTTCGCTGACCAATAATAATCTTGAGTTGGTACCAACTCAATAATAATATTACCATTTTCATCTTTACTCGGCATTGGTACCATCACCCTAGGAATAATATCTGGTTGAGGCTTGTCAATTAATGAACCACCACTGCTAGCGTTAAAGTGATAAAGAATCACGGAATACTCAGGTATTGATACCGAAGCTTCACGCCAGTGAATCACATCTTCAACTTCAGCTTTAATATTAAGTTCACTTCCAGACTGCTCAGATACAACATGATCACGTGTAGTAATCATATAAATATCATTACCATCAATCAGTGTGGGAGAATCCGGTTGCATACTCAAAGAGTATTTTTTTAAGATTGTCTTTGCATCAAAAGCAACTAGTACATTAATGATAGCCATAACAATATCCTCAGTTATTAAAATGATAGTTTATCTTAATATACAGCCAGCTAAACAATGATACTTATTGTCTTAACAATGATAATTTTAGCATCAATTAATAAAAAAAAACAAAAATAAATTTGAAATAGATCAAGTTATCATTAAAAATTAAAGCCATATCAATCCCATCAAATCCATATATTAACACACACAAAATTTATAGAAATATTTAATTAAAACAGATTATATTTAACTTAGAAATCATATAACAAGAAAATAACATCATTATTTCATACTAATTACCATATTAACTAAAATAAAAAATAAAATTAATCACATATAATAGTTAATCGGTGGGTAAGGATAGTAAGTGCAATATAATTACACTGCAAGTAAATAACCTGAGGTTTACTTAAGAAGGGAACTAAGTGCCTGAGACACGATCAAAATTCTTATCAAAGAAAACAAAATCGTGGAGATCCTCAGGCATGTTTAATTTAGAAGAACTTTACTGCTGCGTCGATGACTTTTGCCAAAAATCTATTCCTCTCTGGCATCAACAGTTAATTGAAAATGGCTTGCTCAAACGTCGTCATGACTTCCCTTTCTCTCAGTGAAGTCATGACGATACTCATTTTATTCCACATGAGCCATTATCGTGATTTTAAAACGTTTTATAGTCAGCATGTTAAACACTATCTTCAGGCCGATTTTCCCCAGTTGGTCAGCTACACCCAGATGTTAACCTTGAAGCAAAGGACGCTCATTCCTCTCTGTGCTTTTCTTTCGTCACGCAAGGCTGAAACCCAGGGGATCGCTTTTATTGATTCAACCAAAATTGCCGTTTGTCACCACCTCCGTATTCCCCGTCATCGCGTATTTCAGGGCGTCGCACAGCGAGGGAAAACGAGTACAGGCTGGTTTTATGGCTTTAAACTTCATTGGGTTATCAATGATTGTGGTGAACTTTTGGCGGTTAAGTTGACCTCAGGAAATAAAGATGATCGTCATCCCGTCAAAGCACTGGTACAAGGGTTAACAGGGTGTTTATATGGCGATAAAGGGTATTTGTCACAGGCTTTGTGTGATGAACTGGAAGCAGAAGGAATAACGTTAATCACTCATGTCCGTAGTAACATGAAGGCAAAAGCGTTATCTCTATGGGATAAACTGATGTTAAGAAGGCGATTTTTGATAGAAACGGTCGTGGATCAGCTCAAAAATATTTTTCAGATAGCGCAGTCAGCTCGGTTTTTTATTGGAAATTGTCGCGGGCTTAATTGCTTATACATTCCAACCTAAAAAACCGAGCTTGAATTTACGGGATTGTGATATCGCTATTTTTAAACGAAGCTGAGGTTAAATAAGTTCATATTCCTTTAAACAATTTATTAGAAGCTTCGCGCTCACGCGCTGTTGTCTCGCTTCGCTCGGCTCGAACCTGCGGCCCATTGATTAAAAGTCAACCGCTCTACCGACCGCGCTAACGATCTATCTAAGGGAATTGGTTTTAAATGAAGTTCTAAGATGGTGGGTCGTGCAGGATGACTCGGCCTGTGGCCTCGCCCTTCGGGCCAGCGCTCACGCGCTGTTGTCTCGCTTCGCTCGGCTCGAACCTGCGACTCATTGATTAAAAGTCAACTGCTCTACCGACTGAGCTAACGATCTATCTAGGGGAATTGGTTTTAAATGAAGCTTTAAGATGGTGGGTCGTGCAGGATTCGAACCTGCGACCAATTGATTAAAAGTCAACTGCTCTACCGACTGAGCTAACGACCCATCTAGGGGATTTGTTTTGAATGAAGCTTTAAGATGGTGGGTCGTGCAGGATTCGAACCTGCGACCAATTGATTAAAAGTCAACTGCTCTACCGACTGAGCTAACGACCCATCTTGTGACTTCTCTCGGCAACGGCGGCATATATTACTGATTTCTCCGCGCTACGCAATGATTATTTTTTCAAATTACGTTTAAATGCTTATTAAGCACTCAATCAACCCCGAAAATGTATCACTACACCCTTCCGGGGCCAATAATTACAGCGTAGAAAGCTTTTTCTCCGCCAATTTAGCTGCGTTCGTACCAGGATATTGCTTCATGACTTGTTGATAAACCGCTCTCGCTTTATCCTTTTGGCCCTTGTCCTGCATGATTAAACCAACTTTATAAAGCGATTCACCACTCTTCTGCGACTTTGGATACTCTTTTACTACCGTAGCAAAGTAATAAGCAGCTTCGTCTTTCTTACCCTTGTTATAATGAAGTTGCCCTAACCAGTAATTAGCATTAGGAATATAACCCGATTTTGGGTAACTCTTCACGAAACTCTGAAAGGCTACAATCGCTTTATCATACTCTTTGGTATTCACTGCCAAATGAACAGCAGCGTCATAATCACCCTTTTCACTGCCCGTGCCGACAGATGATGATGCCTTGTTACCGCTATGACTCGCTGTTGAAGAGGCTGTATTTGCAGCAGGTTTACTCCCCTCAGAACTAGTAGCACCTTCCAGTTGCTGATAAATGTCCTTCTGCCGCTCTATAATCTGATTGAGCTGATACTGATTCTCCTGAATCTGCCCTCGAAGCATGTCAATATCACGTTGAGAATCAGCCAGTTGTTGCTGGAGCTGAGTTAATAGCTGACTGTGAGCGTTGGAAATACGCTCTAATTGGGTAAGACGCTCATCGGTAGAACCCGATCCGACATTACTGATTGGCGCTTGGGCAATAGCGGCCCAAGGAACCGCTACGCCAACCAGTAACGACAGACCCAAAAAATGATGTCTGAAGTTACTGTTCATGAACTACTCTTAGTATGCCAGTACTGCGCGACGGTTTTTAGCATAGGCTGCTTCGTCGTGACCCAGTACAGCAGGTTTCTCTTTACCGTAAGAGACGATAGAGATTTGCTCACCGGAAACACCTTTGCCTTGCAGGTACATTTTCACTGCATTAGCACGGCGTTCACCTAATGCGATGTTGTACTCAGGAGTACCACGTTCGTCAGCATGACCTTCTACAACAACTTTATAAGATGGGTTGCTGCGCAGGAATGCCGCGTGAGCGTCTAAAAGCTGAGAAAAATCTGAGCCAATGTCGTATTTGTCAAAACCGAAATATACGATGTTGTTGTTTTGTAGCTCTTGCATTTGCTGACGAGCTAATTCCTCTGCTGACAGACCCGCATTAGTTTCGTTAACAGTGCCTACACCAGTCTGATCGTTATCAGCATTTTTGTTAGAACTACACGCTGCTACGGCCATAACTGGTAAAGCTAACATCAGCCCTTTTAGCACTTTGTTCAGTTGCATCTCTTTGATCCTTTTAAAATTTGCCATACATATTATTATGCATCACAGATACGGCGACCAGGCAGGAAATTTTACCTGTCCATCGGTTGCCGGAAGACGCGCTTTGAAACGCCCGTCAGTCGAAACTAGCTGCAGTACAGTCCCCAACCCTTGGGTGGAGCTATAAATCACCATAGTGCCGTTAGGTGCGATACTCGGCGTTTCATCCAGGAACGTATCCGTCAAAATTTGAACGGCTCCCGTTGCCAGATCTTGTTTAGCTATGTGCTGCTTACCACTCTCTGAGCTGACCATCACCACAAAATTGCCATCTGCGCTTACATCAGCATCCTGGTTTTGTGTGCCTTCCCAAGTGAGGCGTTGCGGAACACCGCCATTAATATCGGTTTTATATAACTGTGGACGACCACCCTGATCAGAGGTATAAACCAAAGTCTGGTTATCCGGCATCCAACTCGGCTCAGTATTGTTACTACGCCCATCTGTAACCTGACGAATCTGAGCTGAACTCAAATCCATCACGTAAAGATTCAAACTACCCGATTTAGACAGAGCAAATGCCAATTTACTGCCATCAGGGGAAAATGCAGGTGCACCGTTATGACGCGGGAAAGAGGCAACCTGACGTACCTCACCACTCGCCAAGGTCTGGATAACCAAGGCAGAACGGCCACTTTCAAATGTCACATAAGCCAGTTTGGCACCATCAGGAGACCAAGCCGGTGACATCAACGGTTCCGGCGAACGGTGAACAGTGAACTGGTTGTAACCATCGTAATCAGATACACGCAGTTCATACGGATATTTACCGCCATTAGTCTTTACAATGTAAGCCAGACGAGTACGGAATGCGCCTTTGATACCCGTCAGTTTTTCAAATACTTGATCACTGGCTGTATGCGCAGCATAACGCAACCACTGTTTGGTCACTTTAAATTGATCCTGAGCAAGTACCGTGCCCGGAGCATTCGCAGTATCAACCAATTGATAAGAGATTAAAAAACCACCATCCGCACTTGGTTGGACCTGCCCAACAACAACAGCATCAATCCCCAACGCCGACCACGCAGCAGGTGTCACCTCAGACGCCGTCGTTGGTTGCTGTGGCATACGACTGACATCAATAGGGTTAAATTTACCGCTGTTGCGAAGATCAGCGCCAACAATCGCCCCTATCTCTTCCGGTGCATTGCCCGCGCCAGTCCATTTAAAGGGTACAACGCCAATAGGACGTGCAGAATCGACACCTTGGGTGATCTCGATACGAACTTCTGCGTAAGCAACCGTGGCCCACAACATTAAAATGCCTAGTACTACTTTAAAAGCCTGCCTCATTAATCTCTCCCTTATCACGATGGAATAGTCGCAATAATTCGCAGAATATTAACAAACGTCAACAAACAAAACCAGATAGCTTAATAACATTGAATGATTTTGTTTGTTATTAATAACTTCTAAATAACAGCTTCATTGAGGGTTGAAATCAAGCTGCGCGTTTTTAAACGCTTCGTAAACCTCCTTGCTTGGTGGTTTCGGAATTTTTGCTTGTTTAGCCGCTGCTACCGCCGCTTGGCACAACGCCTGATCTCCCCCCTCTGACTTTACATCAATTAATAAGCCATCAGGAGCAAGTTTAATCCGTAATGCACAGGTACGACCACGATACATGCTTGGATCGTAAAACTTATTCTGTATCGCTATCTGGATCTGCCCCAGATAGTTATTAATGTCGGCATTTGAAGCTCCACTTTTCTTGCCTCCACCTTTACCGGCGGCAGAAGCCCCTCCTTGCTGTTTCGGTGCATTGGAAGTTAAACCACCCAGTAAATCATCAACTTCACTTGCCTGTTTAGTGGCTTGCTCCGCAGCTTTTTTCTTGGCATTGGCATCAGCTTCGGCCTTGGCTTTAGCCTTTGCATCTGCCTCAGCTTTGGCTTTAGTATCCGCTTCAATCTTGGCTTTTGCTTTAGCCTCAGCGTCTGCTTTGGCTTTCGCTTCTTCCGCGGCTTTTTGTTTAGCAGCCGCGGCTTCAGCTTCTTTCTTAGCTTCCGCTTCGGCTTTCTTCTGTGCCTCAGCCTGCTCTTTAATCAGTTTTTCTTTTTCAGCCTTGGCCTTTGCCGCAGCTTCTTCTGCCTGTTTTTGCTCTTCACGGGCTTTGTTTGCGGCCTCTAAAGCTTGCTTTTTCTGTTCTTCCGCTGCCTGTTGCGCCTTAATTCGTTCTTCTTCTACCGCTTTTAAACGTTCCTGTTCTTCAACCTGTTTTTCCCTTAATTCTGCGGCCTGCTGTTCGGCTTTCTTCTTTCGTAACTGCTCTGCACGCTTAGCATCAGCCTGTTGTTGTTGCTGTTGGTTGTACTGTTGTACTACCGCATTCGGATCGACCATAACAGCATCAATAACAGAACCATCCTGACCACCGCCACCCATTTCAGTTTTTCGTGTCAGGGAACCCCAAATAAGTAACCCGATCAAAATAATATGCAACACAACCGAAACGATAACAGCGCGATTTAATTTATTGTTTTGCCCGTTTGTCTTTCCCACGCTCGATATCCAAGATCTTCAAATAACAGCAACTGCCGGCCAAACTCAGATAGGCTGAGTCATTAAACCAACGGATTTCACACCTGCCTGATGCAGCATGTTGAGCGCCTTAATAATCTCATCGTAAGGCACTTCCTTCGAACCACCGATCAAGAACACGGTTTTTGGATTCTCTTTTATTCGTGCCTGCGCTTCCGCAATAATCTGCGGTTCAGGCAATAATTCCAACCGTTCATGGTTAACTATCATGGTGTACTGACCAACACCAGAAACCTCCACGATTACCGGTGGATTATCGGAGTTGGAAACCGTTTTAGAATCTACCGCATCCGGTAGATCAACTTCTACGCTTTGAGTGATAATCGGTGCTGTTGCCATAAAGATAAGCAACAGAACCAGCAACACGTCCAGTAAGGGAACGATATTGATTTCGGATTTCAGCTCACGCTTGCGACTACGAGTGCGTGCCATAGCTTCCCCCCCTGACTATTTGTTCTCTGCTTTATTTTCAGCAGCGAAAGCCTGACGATGCAAAATAGCCAGAAACTCTTCCATAAAGTTATCGTAATTTTGCTCCAGCTTATTAACACGCTGATTTAGGCGGTTGTATGCCATAACTGCCGGAATCGCCGCAAACAGACCAATCGCCGTTGCAATCAACGCTTCCGCAATACCCGGTGCTACCATTTGGAGAGTGGCCTGTTTTACCGCACCTAACGCGATAAATGCATGCATAATTCCCCAAACCGTACCAAACAGACCAATATACGGGCTAATTGATCCAACCGTACCCAAGAATGGAATATGGCTTTCCAACGATTCCAATTCACGATTCATTGAGATACGCATTGCACGTGAAGCCCCTGTTATTACCGCCTCTGGAGCATGATTATTTGCATGATGCAGACGGGCAAATTCTTTGAACCCAGAATAAAAAATTTGTTCTGTTCCACCTAACGAATCTCGACGCGACTGACTTTCCTTATATAAGCGTGATAATTCAATACCCGACCAGAATTTATCTTCAAACGCTTCCGATTCTCGGGTTGCTGCATTGAGAATTTTGGTCCTTTGAATAATGATCGCCCATGAAGCAACGGAAAAGCAGATCAAAATAAGCATGATCAACTGCACCAAAAGGCCCGCTTTCAGGAATAAATCTAGAATGTTCATGTCAGTCACTGCTTAAACTCCGCGACAATAGACTTTGGAAGCGCAATTGGCTTCATTTGAGATGTATTTACGCAGGCGACTAAAACTTCTGCGCTGTTAATAATTGTCCCATTACCGTCAACAATGCGCTGGGTAAATGTCAAAGACGCTCTGCGAATATCCGTAATTTCGCTCTGCACCTCCAACATATCATCAAGCCGGGCTGGGGCACGGTAATCAACCACCATATGCCGCACAACAAATGCAATTTGTTCATCAAGTAAACGCTGTTGATGAATTCCATGCTGACGTAACATCTCAGTACGTGCTCTTTCATAAAAGACGATATAACGGCCGTTATAAACTATCCCGCTCACATCTGTATCTTCGTAATAAATACGAATGGGCCACCGGAACAACGTATTACTCACTTTCAATCCTACATAAGGCGAATTAACGCTGCCACTATACTCAAGACAATGCGGCTTTGGAATAATGTGCAAATAAAAAATTTATGGGTTAGAAGCCCTATAACATACAGAATTAACTCATAAAGAAATGATACAAGCCCCAAATCAAAATCAAAAATGCCGGCAAAGGAGAGAAAAAGATACGCCAGACGATATGTCTTGGTTGAAACCCCACCCCAAAAGTCACACCTGTACATACAGACCATATTAGCAAAATACCTTGCCATATCTGCAATGAACTGGTGTTAGCCGCAAAACGAGCAGGGTCCCAGAATACACAAGCAGCAAACGTTAATGCCGCAATAAGGATAAAGCCCCGAATAGGGACTTTATCCATCAGCCGATAGAATTTTCTATTAATACGATTTCTCGCCATTTTTAGCGGCTTTTTCTTCTTCATTATGCTCAAAAGCTAAGGCAGCGATTATAGCGAAACTACAAGCCAAGAGCGTGCCAAGAATCCAGGCAAAATACCACATGCTTTATGCTCCTTAGTACAGTGAATGTTTGTTATCTTCAATAAAGCTTTTATCCAAACGCCCAAACATTTTGTAGTAACACCAAATGGTATATCCCAGAACGATCGGGACAAAAATCAATGCGACCACAAACATGACACGCAGCGTCATCAGGCTTGAAGTGGCATCCCACATCGTCAAGCTGACATTAGGATCAGTGATTGAAGGCATCACAAATGGGAACATCGTTACACCGCAGGCCAGAATGATGCCAGCAATTGTCAGCGAAGAGAATAGGAATGCCCATCCAGCTTTATTCATACGCGTCATCAGCATCGTTAGCAAAGGCGAAACCACGCCCAGTGCCGGTAGCACCCACAACCACGGATAGTTGTTAAAGTTAGTCAACCAAGCACCCGCCTGATGCGCGACTTGTTTATGTAATGGGTTAGACTGAGCCATCGTATCCAAGCCGCCAGTCACAACATAACCATCAATACCATAAATCAGCCATACGCCTGCCAGCAGGAAAGCTACCATTGTCACCAGCGCACAGAGGTAAGTTGCAGCACGAGAACGCAGACGCAGCTCTCCCGTAGTTCGCATTTGCAGATAAGTTGCCCCCTGAGTCACAATCATCATCAAGCTGATCACCCCTGCCAGTAAACCGTACGGATTGAGCAATTCAAAGAAGGAGCCGGTATAGAACAGACGAAGTTGAGAATCAACGTTAAACGGCACTCCCTGTAATAAATTACCGAATGCCACACCGATAACTAATGGGGGAACAAAGCTACCGATAACTATTCCCCAATCCCACATGTTACGCCACTTGCGGTCTTCCAGTTTGGAGCGGTAATCGAAACCAACCGGACGGAAAAACAACGCAGATAACACCAGGATCATAGCAATATAGAAGCCAGAAAACGCCGCGGCATAGACCATCGGCCATGCGGCGAACAGCGCTCCACCGGCGGTAATCAGCCAAACTTGGTTACCATCCCAATGCGGTGCCACTGAGTTAATCATGATGCGACGCTCAGTATCGTTTTTGCCGATGATACGTAACAGGATACCGACTCCCATATCAAAACCATCAGTTACCGCGAAACCGATTAGCAATACACCAATCAGTAGCCACCATATAAATCGTAGTACTTCATAATCAAACATAAGTGGACTCCTGTTTACTGAGCATCAGGTGCTGAAGTTGTTTTCTGTTCAAAATGATAACGCCCCGTTTTTAGGCTGCTTGGGCCAAGGCGGGCAAATTTGAACATCAAAAACATTTCCGCAATCAGGAATAAGGTATAAAGGCCACAAATCAGCGCCATAGAGAACAAGATATCACCGGCAGTTAAATTGGAACTCGCCACCGCAGTTGGCAGAACTTCACCAATTGCCCACGGTTGACGACCATATTCCGCCACAAACCAGCCTGATTCTATGGCAATCCACGGCAATGGAATACTGTACAGCGCGGTACGCAGTAACCATTTTTGTTTACCAATGCGGCCACGGATAACACTCCAAAACGCCAGACCGATCAACAGTAACATCAGGAAGCCGGCTGCAACCATGATACGGAATGCAAAATAGAGTGGCGCAACACGAGGAATAGAATCTTTCGCGGCGGCTTTGATTTGTTCTTCACTGGCATCAGTCACTTTGTTGGTATAACGTTTCAGCAACATGCCATAACCCAGATCTTGTTTACTCTCATTGAATGCAGTACGAACAGTCGGATCTGTGTTACCGGCACGCAATTCTTCCAACAGGTGATAAGCCTTTATACCATTACGAATACGCTGCTCATGCTGGCCCATCAGATCACGCAGACCAATGACCGGAGTATCAACAGAACGGGTAGCAATCAGCCCCATAAGATAAGGGATCTGAATAGCATATTTGTTTTCCATTTTATCCTGATCCGGGATACCTATCAGTGTAAAAGCGGCTGGAGGTGGCTGGGTTTCCCATTCAGCTTCGATGGCGGCCAGCTTAGTCTTCTGTACGTCGCCCATTTCGTAACCAGATTCATCACCCAACACAATGACAGACAGCACAGCCGCGATACCAAAACTTGAAGCAATCGCAAATGAACGCTTAGCAAATGGAATATCACGGCCTTTAAGCAGGTAGTAAGAGCTGATACCGAGAACGAAGATCGCCCCTGTCACATAACCCGCAGCAACGGTATGAACAAACTTCACCTGAGCAACCGGGTTGAGCACCAGTTCAGCAAAACTCACCATCTCCATGCGCATGGTTTCAAAGTTGAAATCAGAAGCAATCGGGTTTTGCATCCAACCGTTAGCAACCAGAATCCAAAGTGCAGAGAAGTTAGATCCTAATGCGACCAACCAAGTTACCGCCAGATGCTGTGTCTTACTGAGGCGATCCCAACCGAAGAAGAACAAGCCTACGAATGTAGACTCCAGGAAGAACGCCATCAGACCTTCAATCGCTAGAGGCGCACCGAAAATGTCACCAACGTAGTGAGAAAAGTATGACCAGTTAGTTCCAAACTGGAACTCCATAGTCAGCCCTGTTGCAACCCCCAGAGCAAAGTTAATACCAAATAACTTGCCCCAGAATTTTGTCATATCTTTATAAATTTGTTTGCCGGAGAGCACATATACCGTTTCCATGATCGCCAGCAAAAACGCCATACCAAGCGTTAGCGGAACGAATAGGAAGTGATACATCGCAGTTAAGGCAAACTGTAATCGTGACAGTTCGACAATATCAAACATCTTGACTCCTTGCTCCTAGCAGGAAGACACCGACTTGCGGCAACCTGACTTCATATAAGCACTTTTCTTAAAGTACTCATGCAGAAGCCTCATAACTACCAGCAATAAATGCCTTTAAAATAACAACTCACTACTAAGTAAATTAAAAACTAATTAGACTAATAGTATAGTACGCTTATATTCCCATACAATAAATAGGTTTTACGTGATTCAGATTAGAATTCTGAATATAGGTCAAGAATTGCAGTTATTGTTTAATGGGAACTCATTGATCAGGATCAATTTAAGCAAATTAGAAAAATAATGCCATAGTAATAAATTGATTTTAATGATTTTTTCTAGTTAGTGTTAACTACTCCGTCTATTATTTCATTTTAGTTGACATATTGTTAATTATTTGTTTATTTAGATAATTATTGATTTCTATATTGCTGTGAAATGACTTTTAAAATTAACTTTTTATTTTCATTCTTAAGAAAATATTATTATTAACTTTGCATTAAATAAATTTTCAAAATAATAGAACCCGAATTCTGGATAAGAAATTGACATGAAGCCTGTTCCAGGAGCAATGTTTTGGTGCACGCCGAAACAGCTCCGGGGAGGAACAGGCTATGAACAAGTTAGTTGAAATTTTCTGCGATGTCGATGATTTTTGCCGCTTCTTCATTCCTCAATGGGAATTATTTTGTTTCGAAAAAGGGTACCGCCAGCGTCATCGGCAAGGCCATATGTATCCCAGTGAAATCATGACTATTTTGATCCTTTTTCATATGGCGCATTACCGTGATTTTAAACATTTTTATCTGGAACATATTTGGAAATATCACCACAAAGATTTCCCCACCCTGCTCAGTTATACCCGTTTTGTCAGTGTCGCCCCTTCCGTTTTGGTCCCACTATGTAGTTATCTGGCTCAATTAAAAGGAAAACCGACCAAGATTGCTTTTATTGATTCCACGAGTTTGTGCGTCTGTCATAACATCCGTATCCCGCGTCATAAGGTTTTTAAGGGAATAGCCCAGCGCGGAAAAACATCAATGGGATGATGTGATGGACGTCCCCTTTTTCAGCGGTAAAGAGTGTCATTTTTTTCCGATACACTGAATTTTGGGAGAACATCTCATGAATATGATCAAAGTGGTGGGGATTGACCTCGCTAAAAACGTTTTTCAAGTTTGTGTCTGGATGGAAGACGGGTCTGTTGCTTCGAATCGAAAAATTCCCCGACAAAAATTTCTTGATACCATACGGACTTTTCCACCTGAAACGCTCATAGCTATGGAAGCCTGTGCTACTTCTCATTATTGGGGCCGAACGTTACAATCTATGGGCTATCATGTCCGGATTATTCCCACCCAGCATGTAAAAGCTTTCAGCCATCATCAAAAAAACGATGCTAATGATGCGCTGGCTATCTGTGAAACGGCCTGTCGACCCGGTCTCCATTTTGTTCCCATCAAAACCGTAGAACAGCAAGATATCAAAGCACTGCGCAGTGCCCGGCAGCTCATGGTGGAACAGCGTACCGCCCTTGCTAATCAAATCAGGGCCTTTCTCGCTGAACAGGGAATCATTGTGCCGGTGGGTATTCAGAAACTCCAACAGCACCTGCCTGATATTCTGGAGGAAGGCGATAACCCCCTGTCTTGTGTGTGGCACCGTTTATTGCATACGCTGTGGGAAGATCTGCGGGATTTAAACGTCAGCATTCATGAAATGGATAACGAAATTACGGCACTGTCCCGTCAGCAACCAGGGTATGGGCACTTGCTGACTATTCCCGGTGTCGGTCCCCTTATTGCGGCGGCTTTCGTGAGTGACGTCAACGCATCCCAATTTGCTAATGGCCGGCAACTATCAGCCTGGTGTGGTTTGGTTCCCCAGCAACACAGTTCGGGCGGGAAAAGCCGTCTCTCTTCCCTGAACAAACAGGGCAACCGTCATCTCCGAACGTTAATTATTCATGGTGCCCGCGCGATGATGCAGGGCGTACAAAAACGGGATGACCCTTTAGGCGAGTGGCTAAGAACGTTGATTACCCGATGTGGCACCATGAAAGCTGTGGTTGCTTTAGCTAACAAGCTGACCCGAATTATTTGGCGTATTCTGACGGATGAGGTTGATTTTAATATGAAAAAAGCTTTTGCTATCCATTAATTGAATGAAGTAAATCGAAACAGACGCTTTAACCGAGTTTGCAAACACTGATGAAAAAACGGCTATCGACCCTGCAATAACCTGAGTAAAACCCAGGTAGTCACATACCGATGCTGGATGATAAGGAAACAGGGTGCGGATGACATCATGGCGCAGGCAAATAAGTCCTTTATGACGCCGGATATATGGTAGCAAACCGTATCGATTCAATGCTTGCACAACCGGGGGCGTCCATATATGGTTTTACGGCTTCAAATTACACTTGGTTGTTAACCATCAGGGCGAAATTCTCGCGCTAAAAGTGACTCCCGGTAATGTGAATGATCGAGAGCCTGTACGCGAATTATCAAAATCGTTAACAGGTTATCTTTACGGTGATAAAGGTTATCTCAGTCAGGAACTGGCCGATGATTTAGCCAAAATCGGTGTGACTTTCATCACGAAGAAACGCCGTAATATGAAAGCACAAGCGCTGTCTGAGTGGAATAACTTAATGTTAAAAAAGAGATTTATCATCGAAACGATTAATGGACAATTAAAGACCATTTCTCAAATTGAGCACTCGCGCCACCGAAGTATAAAAGGCTTTCTGTTGTGTGTTTTAGGTGGATTGATTGCTTACAGCCTTAAATTGAAAAAGCCATCACTGAAAATTTTCTACTCAGAGAAAGATATTTCAATGACGGCTTAAGCAGAATTCGGGTTAACTAACCTCAGCTTCGTTTAAAAATAGCGATATCACAATCCCGTAAATTCAAACTCGGTTTTTTTAGGTTGAAATGTATAGCAATTAGGCCAGCGACGATTTCCAATAAAATCTATGGTCACCCCCGTTTTTGCAACACAAATTTTGATGTATGGTGGGCTTGCGTAAATCTATTCGGCGTCTGGTGAGCAGTCATGCCCGCGCCACGATGAGTTCCGTGCCTGCCGAACCTTAAAAACCGGTCGGCTTCAGAGAGCCATTTTTTATATCAGGTTCATCAGCAGGCCGATATGCCGTTCATGTCATCAATTATCTGTCGTCGCAAAACCAGATGGTAACTGCTTAACTTACTGAGCTAACGCCGTTTTTCGTTGGCTCTTTTATTTAATGAACACCGTCTGATGTGCCGTAACGGCCCAGGCTATTCGTGCCAGTTTATTCGCCAGCGCGCACGCCACAACGTTCGAGTGATGGCGGGCAAGCTGCCTGTTCACCCACTCTGCCAGACGCCCTGGATTATGCTCCAGCCGCTGCATAAAGACCCTGGCACACTGTACCAGCAGCCGCCTCAGATTTTTATCACCCCGCTTGCTGATGCCCATCAGTGTCGTTTTTCCACCCGTGCTGTACTGGCGGGGAACCAGCCCTGTTGAAGCCGCAAAGTCACGGCTGCTGGCATAGTTTTTACCGTCCCCCAGCCGCATGGCTAACAGACTCGCCGTTACCGGCCCAACGCCAGGAATGGTCAGCAGGCGTTGCGCGGTTTCATCTTCCGCCAGATGCGTCTTCAGTTCCTTATCGACTTCCTCAATTTCTCCGCTGAGGTAAACATAATGACTGTGGAGTCTGCTCAGAACCCTTGCCAGATAAGGCGGAAAGTCATTTTCTTCCAGCACAGCGGCCAGACGTCGTATCACGGCAATACCGCGCGGCAGACTGACGCCGAACTCCAGCAAAAAAGCGTGCATCTGATTGGTGGTTTTAACGCGTTGCCGTATCAGTGAGTCTCTGACGCGATGGAGGGCGGCCATCGCCTGTTGGTCTTCTGTGCGGGGGGGCACAAAGCGCATGGAGGGCCGGGAAGCTGCCTCGCAGATAGCTTCAGCATCGACAAAATCGTTCTTGTTACTCTTAACAAAAGGACGAACGAACTGCGGAGAAATCAGCTTTGCCTCATGGCCTAAATCAGCGATCCGGCGAGCCATAAAGTGCGCCCCACCGCAGGACTCCATCACTACGGTTGCAGCCTTGCAGGAACCGAGAAAATTAATAAGCTGAGTGCGGGAAAACTTCTTACGCAGCAGGGCGTTACCCTGCCTGTCCTGACAGTGGACATGGAAGGAATGTTTACCGAGATCGATACCAATAAGCGTAACGTTTTGCATGATGGTTCCCTCTAAAATAAAATACCCTGCTAGCGTACCTCTCACAGGGTGGAGGTGACCATCTCATTAACCGAGCTGACTGCGGTGTCTTGAATGCGCTATCTGAGAAATATTTTTAAGCTGATCCATGACCGTTTATATCAAAAATCGCTTTCTTAACATCATCTTATCCCAGAGAGATAACGCTTTTGCCTTCATGTTATTACGGACATGAGTGATTAACGTTATTCCTTTTGCTTCCAGTTCATCGCACAAAGCCTGCGACAAATACCCTTTATCACCATATAAACATCCGGTTAACCCTTGTACCAACGCTTTGACGGGATGGAGGTCATCCTTATTTCCTGAAGTCAACTTCACTGCCAGAAGTTCACTACAATCATTGATAACCCGATGAAGTTTAAAGCCATAAAACCAGCCGGTACGGGTTTTCCCTCGCTGTGCGACGCCCTGAAATACGCGATGACGGGGAATACGGAGATTGTGGCAAACGGCAATTTTGGTTGAATCAATAAAAGCGATCCCCTGGGTTTCAGCCTTGCGTGACGAAAGAAAAGCACAGCGCCCTTTGCTTCAAGGTTAACATCCGGGTGTAGCTGACCAACTGGGGGAAAATCGGCCTGAAGATAGTGTTTAACATGCTGAATATAAAACGTTTTAAAATCACGATAATGGCTCATGTGGAATAAAATGAGTATCGTCATGACTTCACTGAGAGAAAGGGAAGCTTCGCGGCGACGTTTGAGCAAACCATTTTCAATTAGCTGTTGATGCCAGAGAGGAATAAATTTTTGGCAAAAGTCATCGACGCAGCAGTAAAGTTCTTCTAAATTAAACATGCCTGAGGATCTCCACGATTTTGTTTTCTTTGACAAAAACTTTGATCGTGCTTCAGGCACTTAGTTCCCTTCTTAAACAAACCTCAGGTTAGTTAAGTCAAATACACTGACAAACCTTGAAAATCCTTTTCAATATTTTCAGCCTCACACAATGAAGAACCATGCACCAACTCATGTAAAGAACCCAAAAACGCAATCGGTAATCGTTTGCTTGAATAGAGCAAATCTGAACCAGGAACCCCTAGTCAATGCGATTATGGTCCAACATCACCCAGTAATCCAACAATCAAGTTAGAAATAATAGGTGATATTATATTCAATAACCCTATAACGGTTGATGAAAAAGGAAAACCTACAGCTTTTCAGGGAATCAAACCAGAGGCAAAGCTGACACTAATTGGTGTTAATACTGGAGAAGCATGTGAAGTAAGAGGAATAGATGAAAGTATATTTTGGAAACATAAAAAAGTCAATAATGACCCTGCCAAAGGTAATAATACAAATTTATCATGGGATTTTTCTAAAAATACAGGTTACGCTGATTTTGGACCAATATGCTGGAAAAATAACGAAAGCTATTTACTAGACTTACAGGCTACTATTATAGTAATGCAAGATGATAACGCATTTCCGGTTATATTTTCTTATACCAATAACCCTTGTGTATTACCACGATGGAGATCACTGCCTTGAAAAACGCCGTTATTGGGTGATCTCCATGGACGAAAATACGCAGTCGTCGTTCAAGCGCTATGCTAGCAGTTCTTTAACGAATTTAAATGATTTATGAAAATCGGCTTTAAGATCTTTAATTTCACCCGACCCATCCTGATTGAGCTCTAAAGACCAGTGATATGGGTAACGCTGTTTCAATTGCTGTAGTTCGTCATAAGTTAATACCGTATAGCCGTGTTGTTTCATGTAAGAAGCAAATACCTCAAGTTTTGGTTCGGCTATAGTAGTAATAACCGCTCGGTCGCAAAGATATTTAGCATAGTGCTGACCAATTTCTTTATTTTCTGCCTCAGCTGCTTGTAAAGCCGCCTCTACAACGTGAAGCGGCACCTGCTGCGACACAATTGCACTACAAGTTTCAGATAAGTCATTAATAGTAGGATTATTCATAATGCTTTTGCCTTTCCTTTTCAATTTTCAATGGTTTGTGCTATTTGTTTTGCGACCTGATGTGCACTAGGATCGGATTGAGTACGTAAGCCTTCTATAATGGCTAAGCGGTCATCAACGTTACGTTGCTGCATCAACTGCCTTTTTCCCAGTAGATTGTGAATAGTCAGCTCGATCCCAACGACATGCTGTTTTAAGCCGTCTATAAAATCTTTCGGTGCTTCTGCGACTTGCCAAGGATCCGATAATCCTGCTTCAAAACAATTAACGGATTGCTCAAAATGCGCCTTTATCCAACTATCATCATCAATAAACTTGATGGAACACATGGCATGAACTGCCGTGTAAGCCCAACTAGGTTGAACTCGACCATTGATATGTCGTCTAGGTAACCAACTAGGTGAAATATAAGCGTCTGGTCCTTGGAAAATAACCATCACTTCATTAGTTTCAGCCACGCTTTTGTGCAAAGGATTTCCGCGTGCAATGTGTGTTTTCAGCACACCTAGCTCTAAACCATACCTATCTAAAGTAAAAGGCAGATGATCAGCACTCAATCCATAACTGCCATAGACGGTCAAAGTCCCCAGAGGGTTTTGCTCTATCAAGTCATGCAAAACAGAGATTCGATTTTCTTCAAATACTTTTTGTATATACATTGCTTGAATCTTATGAGTTCAAAGAAGACAAAGGCTCACTATAACCTTGTTCTTCAAGCTCCCGTTGTGCACGATCGTTTTTCTTCAAGTCTGCTAATCCCATACCATTGAGAACACCAGGAGACTTAGTAAATTTAATATTCTCGTAGCTGACCACTTCGATATGATTGCCCCAAGGATCCAGAAAACCCAAAAATCGGCCAGGCAAAGGTTCAATATTGAATTGCTTTAATGCCTCACGAACCTTTTCTTTATCATCAACAACGAACCCAAAGTGACCAGGTTTGTGAGCTTGTTCTCCTTGGCTGCAAGTAAAGGCAACAAACTGATCACCCAGTTCAATCGATCCCTCAGTCTCTGATAACGGCCCGGGTTTAATGCGCATAAGCGCACCATAAAATGCAGCTGCTTCATTAATGTTACCAACTTCAATAGACACATGGTTGATCCCTACGGCTCTGGCCTTCTCTGTCATGATTCCCTCTTCATCAAATTTTTTTTAAGTTCAGTTTGTCTACAACGATATCAAGTGCCGAAATAAATTTTTCGCAATGTTCGAGCTGTGAAATGGTTACTCTCAGCCAACCTCTTAAATTACTCTGTTCAAACGGACGTCTGATTAAAATACCCTGCTCTTGAAACAATTGTTCTATCTCTTTTGAATCGTATCCGGCAAACTGTACCAACATGAAATTGCCGTGAGTATCTTTGAAAGTCTGTCTTCTTTCGGTCAAAGCTTCTCTCATATAGGCTTTTGTCTGCCTCATCTTCTCCTGAAAACGTTCAAGCACTTCAGGATGATCTAGCTGCCATTCCGCAGCCCATGCCGATAACGCACTAATCTCATATAGCGGTCTGACATTTGAAATATGGCCGATTAACTCTGTCTCTCCGATCAAAAAGCCGACTCTTGCTCCTGCCAATCCATGAGCTTTAGAAAGGGTTTGTGCCAAAATAACGTTCGGAAATTTCTGCAAGATATTCAGGTTTGCGCTTTGTTTTCCTTCCACATATAAGTAGGCTTCATCAATCAGCAGCAACACACCCTTGTTATAAAGCGCTTCAGCCAAGCCATGCATTTGGGAATAAGATAAACGCGTGCCGACAAAACCACTCGGATCTTCTACAACCACTAATTTGGTATTTTCTTTGACTGCATCGATAATAGCCGCTACATCAGGTTTCCAATCTTCGGTGACCGGTGTTGACGAGATTGATACCCCAGCATACTTTGCGTAGTTTTCAAACATAAAGTAGCAAGGGTTATGTAAAACCACATGGTCTCCCTCTCTTAGGCATGCATCAAATAACGCTTTTATCGCCAGGTCTGAACCCGAGCCGAGGTAGATGTTGCGCTCTTCAACGCCAACCAGTTCGGCTATTTTTTTATATAAGTTATTTAGCACCGGATAATTACACAAATGTTCTGGTTTTAATGAGGCTCGAAACACTTCAAAAAGATCTTCATCCATTGGATGGTGATTCTCATTTTTATCTAGCATCAAGTAATTGGGGCGTTCTTCCAGATAGCACCATAAGCTTTCCCTTTTATTTTCAAGCACATGCTCTTTGATTACTGCTTGTATATTGAACATTTATTTTTTCCCTAACTTTTAAGAGTTAGCCATTTGTCCATCTAAGATGAGGATTTGCTTTCAATGGCTAGGTGATTGTTTTATGCTGATTGCAACAAATAAAATCTGACCAATAGTAATTACAGCTGCGGTTGCAAGTGCGTATTGGAAGCCTAATTCATGTGCGTAAGAGACCACCATGGCGACAATCCCGATATGCACTGAGGATACGATATACTTAATACTACTTAGCCTACCTATCATGTGAGATGGCAGCTGTTTATGTAGCAGTGTGCGCCAGTAAATACCGGAGTAACTTTGAAACAAGCCGATACTCACAATCGCGAGCGGCATCAAATAGACCGCCTGTTCTGTCAAACATAAACCTAAATAGATTAGAAAAGCGACCTGAATAGCGATAACATCGCTTAGAGAAGTACTTTTGTTCCTCATTTGCTTCGCAATAACCGCGCCACCAACAAACGCACCAATAGCGAATGAAGCATCTAATCCGGCAAGCCAGTATGTGCTGCCGTCAAATGCCTGACTGACGACGGAAACCAGCATAATGTTAAATATGGCTACAGTGACGAAGTCAAAATTACTTAGAACAAAATAGCGCATGTAGGGTTTACTAGCTTTAAACAACTGCCACAGGTTTTCTGGATCTTCACGTTTATCTATATCTGAAGGAGACTCAGCTAACGTCAAACTGGCTGTTGCTCGCCAGTAAAAAAAGCTCGCGGCACTATATAGACAGACGACAAACGTCAAAATTGCTATAAAGTCAAACTTATCCAGCAACCAGGCAGATAAGGCCATACCAATCAACTGACCGCCCTGAAATGCGGAAGTCAGTGTACCGTTATCTTTTTCTAAGCGATCATGTTGAGAAAGAAGTGGTGTAACACTGAATAAGGCCATTTTTGAAATTGGCCCAAGAAAACTCAAAAACACCGATATTAGCAATAAAATCGACACGGACATGCCCAATTGCGTCAATGCCAATACACCTGCCAAACAAAAGACAACATGACAAACGGCAGAACCAATAAGCACCTTTTTAATACCTTGGTTATCAACCGACTTACCAACCAATATTGGTAAAATGGTTGAGATCAAGATTTCAGCTATGAAGATTAAGCTGATTTGCCATATTTGACCCGTTTCATCATACATAAATTTGGCAAAGCTCAGTAGCAATATAGCTTTACCTATATTGATGAACAACTCTGCAATTGCTAACGACTTCATTCATGTTTCCCTTCAGTTAGATACAGTACTAAGTACTTGGATGAACCTATGGTTACACTACTTACCTACAACAAATTCAAGTTTCTGAATGGCTTCCTCTGCAATACTTAGCGCCTGTTCAGCACTGTCGCACAACACCAACACTGAGGCTGAGCGGTCGAAGCTGTTTCCTATTTGGGGCAATACTTCACCTGCCTGATGAGTGATAGATACATCTTCAACACCACTCCAATTTTTGATTTCTTCCTCACCGTTCACTCGAATAACCTTTTTCCCAGGATGATCGTTGAGTTTAAATTTGATACACGCATGTTTACCGTTTAGTTTTGGTGTTAATTCGTCTTCATCGATAGGCAAACCCAAACTTTGCAGGGCTTGCAGACGATACATATCTATTCCTGTCGTCATCTGTACCAGGTCAAAAATTCTATCTCCGCCTACTCGAGTGTGTGTTTCTATTAGCTCTATCTTTTCACCCAACATAATTTCGCTGTGCGTAATACCCGACACGACCCCTAGAGCAGGTAGCACCTTGGCAATGAATGCAGCAATTTTCTCGTGCTCATCGCTAGATAAACGGGCAGGCGTCAAATGCCCTGTCTCGATAAAGCTTTGCGCATCTTTGAATTTTTCAGTGATTGCAAAAATATGGCATTTACCTTCTTGCATGAATGCTTCGACACTGAATTCGCGACCTTCGACAAACTGTTCCACCAGCACAGGGTAAACGTTGTCTAAGTTAGCGGTTTCAAGCTCTTTACGTTTTAACGATCGAACATTTTCACTGCCTGTACCAGCAACTGGTTTAACGATAACTTTATTTACTTGTGGATAAATCTTGAAAAAATCATGTAAATCTTGCTCATTCTCCGCTATCGCCGATTGCACTTCTGTCAGGTTTTTTTCGCGTAAAATCCGGCGACTTAATTGTTTATCTCTCGTGTTGACTATAGCCCCCATTGACAAACTAAAAGGTAGCTCTAGAGCATTTGCAATAGTCAATGCATCAAGCTGGGCTCCATCGTGAAAAGACACAACTGAATCGATTTTTTGTAGTTGATCAATTGAACGCGCTAAACTGATTAACTGAGTTGCAGACTCGTTGCTATACATTAATATTCGCTCGCAACGATTGTGATCTTCAGTCGTATGCATAAAATTAGGTACTTTTTTGTACATCCAAGAAATAACATATCCCTGTGCTTCCAGTGTCTTATGAGGTTGGCGAATATTGCCAATCACAAGAACGTGTTTCTTTTTCTGGGGTATACACTCGCTGTAAGGCAAAGGAGTATCGACAGATATTAGTTGTAGCTGTCCAAACAACCTATCAATCAGATCTGTTAGTTCTTTAGCGGATTTGGCTTTTAATAATCCGGCTAACGGAATTTCACTTTCTTTATAAGTAACCGCTTTGACTAAAGGTTGTTGCATCGTAAGCTGATTCAACATTACAACCTCTTCCTTGCCATAAAGAAACTCATGCCCCGACACCAAGCCATAGTTTCCTGGCAGCTGGTGTCCAGGCACAATAAACCACGCATATTTGTACCCGGTATCATAGTTAAGTTCGAATTTGAAGTCTGGGTCTAGTAACAATCCAAGTTCCAGTATCGATGGATGAATCCCTGTCTGTAACGTCAAAGTTTCAGCTATTCTAGCTCCCCCGATACGATGAGCGATTTCAAGAAACACCGGCCCTGTATCTGTTTGAATCGCTTCAAGGTGGAACGCCCCCAAAGATATATCAACCGCATTTAAGATTTGAAGCACCCAGGTTTTCATCTCTTCCGTGGTTTCTAACTGCACAGACCCTGCTGGATAGCCGTTGGCAAAATCCAGCAACGTATTGATATATTGGCTGACGACAATCATCTCTATTTGTCCGTTACGGATCATGCCGTCGATATGCAATACAGGACCGGATACAAATTCTTCAACTTCAAAGTTTTCAATCCGTTCAGGTGTTTCTTTATCAAGAGCCACAATTCCAGTTGTGCGATCTATAAGCGCCTGTTCCAAAACTTTCTGACTGTCAAACTTGACCACATCAACTGACGAAGCACCATCCAGAGGCTTTAAAATAACTTGTGAAGAGGGAGGAATCGCTAGTCGTTCTGAGTTCATAAAATCGGACAAAGACATGTACTGCGGAGTACGAATATTTGCAGCGCCAACACAGTGTTTCATCACAATTTTGTTTCGAACTTTTTCGACATCGGCCACTTTAGGGCCCACAATGTTGAGCTTTTCTCGTATCAAGGCAGCCTCAATCAATTCAAACTCATTAATTGAAACAACGTGATCAAAGCAAACATCAAGATTTTCTATTTGTTCGAGGACTTCTTTGTGTACAGCATCCACACCAGGTCTTACTATTTTTGTACAACGTAGATCGGCAGGGATTTCATTCAAATTTTCTTCGATACCAATGTAGTAAACATTATGTAGTTCGTGATCGATAGACTGATGGTAAAGTACGTCAACGTACCTAACTCGGTGTAAAATAAGTATATTCATTAGCTTTCACCCATTTCGAAAATTTGTTCAGTCAATTGTTGTGTAAGCATCAGGTACTCTTTCGGTTTTCCATTTAGCTCATAGTCTGGCCAGAAGAATTCAACATAACCCTCAAGTTCTGCGTTGCTGTATAGCGGATTGACCCGAGCTCCTTCGGATGTCCAAAGTTGTAGTCCAAACGCCTCTTTTGGTAACTCATGCTGAGCCGGCAACTTAATTCGCTCAATCGTCCCTTGCTTAGCTTTCATAAATCCAATCGCAGCTAGTCCAGACATGTGATATGCAGGTACTTCAACTTCATCGTATAGATAAGAGCGAGAGTGAAGCTCGAGCATATTCACTCCGGCTATTTTCTCGAATATTTCAGGAATGCCGCCGCCTGGAGTACGCGCATTCAACTCCAGTAGGTAAATCTTGCCACTGTGATCAATCATAAATTCAACATGAGCTATACCATGTTCAACATCCAAGACTTCACAGGCTTTAAGCGCTGCTTGTTTAAGCGCTTCGTTATCAGATTCTATACTGGGTAAGGAATGGCCAATTTCAACAAAATGAGGCAACGGGGTCAGTTCTTTATCGGTCACTGCCAATACACGTCTTCCCGTTTTGGTATTTAGTACTTCAACCGAAAGCTCAATTCTAGCATCGACAAACTGTTCTATCTGATAGTCGTTATCTGCCATACCAAACTTACTACCATAATTTTCGGTCACTCGACGCAAATTAGCAAAAGCACTAACCAAATCATCTTTGCTAGCTACGTAGGTTACACCTTCACTGCCCCCGGCGTTGGTCGGCTTTACAACTGCTGGAAAAGGAAAATCTTCAGCAAGGGTCGCTAGCTGCTCAAGGCGATTAAACCGTGCAAACTTCGGAACGTTCAACCCACCTGCATGTGCAGCCTTACGCATTTCAAATTTGTTGCGGGTTAATATCAGCGCTTTTTCAGACAAATAATTTAAATTATAGTACTGAGCGATACGAGCCCCCGGGGCTATCGTCATTTCTGTCAATGGAACAACTGCGCCCGGTTGCATTCCTTCTCGCTCGGCAAAGGCCTGTACTGCAACCAGAGCTTGTTCAATGTTTTCTGGGTTACCCTCAATCACTATATCAGCGTAACGATTTCCATTAACATAACCACTTGGGGCCATGATCGCTATTTTCATGTTGGTTGCCCTAGCCGTGGCAACCAATGCACGAAATCTGTTTTTCTCCGTTCCTAGTAACAAGCAGTACTTTGAATACATCGACTTTTCCTTAAAAACTCTTCGCAAATTAACTTGGTGTTATTCAACAAGCGCCAACACCCTGCAAGGGCTTCCTGAACCACCAACGATGGGAAGCGGCGCTATCATGATCACTGCACCTGTTGGCGGTAACTTTGCTAGGTTCTTCAACTGAGTCAGGCCATATTTTCCCGCCCCATGAAAGTACCAGTGTACGGGGTAAGGTTGTTCAAATTTCCCGGCTTGACCTGCGTCGGTTCCAACAGTCTCCACCCCGATACCTATAATTGGTGTTTGCTCAGCCAACCATTTTGCACAAGCTTCACTTACCCCTGGAGTATGGCCATGATTAAGAAAGGTATCAGCATCTGAGTCTCGACTGTCCCAACCTGAGCGGAATAGCAACCAACCACCTTCAGGTAAAGGTCCATGAACTTCGCACCATTGATCGACATGTTCACGTTCGAGTAAAAAATCTGGGGCTGTTACTTGATCAGATACATCAATTACAGCGGCAGGCGCGACCAAGTGCCTAGGAGGTACACTTGAGACATCAATAGAATCTTTGCCTGACCGCCAATGAACAGGGGCATCAAAATGAGTCCCTGTATGCTCGGACATCTGGATATTATTCCAATAAACTTCTTTGCCTTTTTCGTCATAACGGCTTATTTTTTCCAACTTAAAAGGCCAAGGTTGCCCTCGTTCAGGCGGCAAACGGATCACAGGTGTTTCCGTTGACAACGGCGCTGTAAGGTCAAGTACCTCAACTTTCCCCTGCATGAACTTCGCATAGATTGAAGATGTCATAGTATTAAGATTTCCTTATTCTCATTATGGGTTTAATAGACAGGGGTTGAATATTCAGATGTCGAATTCGACATCACCTCGTCTTCATAAGCAACCTGAAGCTTACGGGTCATCAAACCAGGACGCCCGTCCCCAACAGACTTTCGGTCAACACTAATCACAGGAACGATTTCAGCGAGAGTGCCACAGGTGAAAACTTCATCAGCCAAATACAACTCGGTACGATCAATTTCTCTTCGTTCACAGTCAACCGAAAGCTTATCCTGCGCTAGTCTTATAATGCTGTCTACCGTAATCCCTTCAAGTACGCCTGCTGAACCTGGCGGCGTGATGAGTCGGTTATTTTTGACCATCATGATGCAAGATCCAGGGCCTTCAGCCACAGTGCCTCTGTGATTTAGAAAAAACGCAGTATCAAAACCATTTCGCATCGCTTCATGCTGAGCTAAGCGGCTATTATGGTAATTTGCTCCTGTTTTAATCCTCGGTGGCATTGAATCGTCACTGATTCGTCTCCAGGTTGAAAACGAAGCCGTCATCCCTGTGTCATAACGCGCAGACCTTGGCATAGGTAATGCTGTAATATGCATCCCAGTGTCTTCGGTATAAATAAGTGGATCGAAGTTTTTCCCCATCGCAAAATAAGGAGCGATAACCAGATGTACATGTTGCTTAAAGTTGTTTTTTCGTACTAGGTCGATGCAAGCTTCAACAATCTCTTGATCTGTGAAAGTAGCAGGCATGTCAACACACTTCATGGAATCACGCAGGCGCTTGATATGATCTCGTATCCGATACATATACATTTGCTTATCCGTTTTATTCCAATAGACTCGCACACCTTCAAAAACATTTGCGCCCCAAAAAGCGCCCTGCGTTCTGGCATGTAAGGTACACTTTTCCCAAGGCACGCATTCACCATTTAGCCATGCGAATTCTGGCGTATTGTAGGTAGACGACATAAGTTAATCTCCGTTTATGATGCCTCACGCTGAAACGTTAAGGAATCAGTACCACTGACTTTTTCCAGGATTAAACTAAGAGACGGTGCGTTATCAAGCAGGTAATGTCCGGCTAAATGGCCATCAGGACGGATAACAAACAATGAATCTTGTTTTTCTGTCAGGGTTTCAAAAAACAGAATATCGTCGTAAGTAACACTGATAAGTCTCTCGTCCACTTTTGGCGAGAAATATCCTTTTGGTACAGCAGCAACCAAACTAAAATCCAAACCATTATAGGTGTGGCTTTGCTTATTTAAATACTGCTTCACCTTATTTGGGTCTGCGCAAAAAAGACAAACAAACCCTTCTCCGAACAACTTACGTAAGCGGCTTTTTTCTCCGTCGATATAAACCACTACATCCGGAGCGAACGCACCGACATAGGGTGTCCGATGGTTATAATCAATCAAACTAGAAGATTCGTAGGTAAAAGGTTCTGTCATTTTCCCGTGATTCACTTGCTTACGAAGCGGTTTCCAGACTTCTGAAATTCGCAGCACGGTGTCACGCCAGATTTGCTTCAAAGGTGTTGGCGGGACCATGAACTGTATCGTGGCTTCCGTCAGTCTCAAATTCTCTTTCGCTGCAAGGAACCTTTCCTCATGATAAGTATCCAACAATTCATCCCCTGCGCTTCCTCTAATTACTAGCGCCAATTTCCATGCTAGGTTGTCTGCGTCTTGAATCCCGCTGTTCATGCCGCGAGAGCCATAAGGTGGAAATGAGTGAGCCGCATCACCAGCAAAAAACAGTCGATTGAGTCTGAACTTCTCTACAACTCGCTGGTTAAAACGATAGGTACTGATCCAGTCAATCTGATACGGAATATCACCGATGACAGACTTGATACGCTTGTCTAGTTGGCCATTTTTCTTTTCAGCTTCAATATCCGCATCTGGAGGCAATTGCCAGTCGATACGCCATATATTGTCGGGCTGAGGATGCATCACCAGCTGACGGCCTGGATTAAACTGAGGATCAAAATGAAAGTGACGTTCTTTGGTTAAAGCAATATTTGCTTTAATATCAGTAACTAAAAAACGATCTTGGTGAGTGTATCCGGTAAAGTTAACCCCTGTCAGATCGCGTAACGTGCTTCTAACTCCATCGCAGGCAATTACATAATCAAACTCTAGGGTCTCCGTTTCGGTACAGTGTTTTACCTCTAGCTTAACCTTGTCCTGTTGTTGTGAATAACCAACGACTTCACTTGACCACCTGAGTTCACATAGGGGATTAGCTTCCAACAGCTTAACGAGCTCTTGCTCTATACGGTATTGGGAAATATTGACAAATTCACCATAACCGGGGCGTTCGGGGTATTCTTGGGTGATCCTCTCAACATTTCGAATATAGGTGTGCGCTATCCGCCAATGAATCCCTTCTTTTGCAATCTGTTCTCCACATCCGACTTTATCAAGTACTTCTAGCGCATCGCCGTGGATCAGGCAGGCTTTAGAACCTTTTCGAAGCAGGTAAGGGGCTTTATCCATCACGATGCTCGTAATACCGAATGAAGCCAGTCGAGCTGATAAAATCAGGCCAACTGGACCTGCACCAATAATAGCAATCTTGGTTTTATTTGAACTATTCATCTTAGTAATCTACTCATCAAGCTGGGTTTCAAAAACAGGGATGTCTTTGACAAAAGCCAAATAAGGAGTGCCTTCCGTGTAACCAGTACCCGAGCCCTCACCCAACATTTTCATCGCAAGACCATAATGGGTTTGCTTCCAACGTTTCAGCGTCGTAGCAAAACTTTTCATGGCTTGTTTTATCTCACCAAAGTCGTTGCTATTGAAACGACCACTCTGTTGCGCTTGACTCAATGCAAGGTCTAAGTTATTTGGCCGCGCCAACAGTTTTTCTTGAACTTCAGGGACAGAGCCGTAAGCAATAGAGTTCAACCGATCCTCATCCGGTTGTCTGCATAGTGATTCAATACGCTTATAGTTTCTTGATTGGATCGCGCTTGCGCCTTCAGTATATGCACGAAACACCTTAAAGGATTCTGCACGCATAGAAGACAGTAAATGGAAAAAACCGATGGCTTCTTTAATTTTTTTCTCGCAACTTTCGACCAGAATACTTGTCTGGCTAGGCGAATCAGTGCAAGCTTCAATTGTCGCCCTCAAACCAACTGCAATCCAAGAGAAAGTGTATTCGAACGTTTGTAAGACCCGAATGAACATATATTCGTCGTGAATGAGATAGACGGGTAAATTAGTTGTCATCAGCATTTGTTCATCGTTGTGTGTTTTCCTTTGCTCTACTGCGGCAATAAAATGTTTTGCTGATTCGATAACATATTCCGATGAAATATAGGACAACTTAGCCCGTTGTACGTATGGAGTCACCGCTTTTAGAGCCATAGCACAACGTTTTTCAACTAAAGTACGTTCTGGCAACTGATGTCTAAAATTTTCCTCTGTTTCTAACCCGCCAAGTTCAAATTTGAGTAGATCCGCCGTAAGCAGTAACGTCATACGGTCAATGTGGGATTGCGCTTCTGCGTATGCTTTAATCTCTGTCTGGTCATCAGGCATGTTTAACAGTTCAAGCGCCAGATAAGAGCGGTAGTCATAAGTACCGTCGTATTTATCCAACAAGACATTCAAAAAACGTGTGACTTGCTCGATTTCCTCACTGTTTAATTTTGCGCACTCTTTTCTAGTAATATTCAACAGCTCGAGAAAATATTCAGGAACGAAATGTTTACCTGTCTTATGATACATGCGAACAACATCCTGATATGGGAAGGTTGTTTTATTTTCCTTGGCAAACCGCAATATGGTATGAATGCTAAGATTAATAGTGATTTTTTCTGAATCACTGTAATCACAAAGCAAACTAGTAAATTTTGGATGCTCAAGTTCTAATATATCCAGCACAGTAAAACTTTCCTTTTATTATAATTTATTGAAATAATTAACTTATATTCACCATATTTGGGTTTTGAAGTACGCGCAAATCAATCTACATGTTTGAACAACTTCATCTGCCGTATTAAAGTGATGAAACGCAAGTCTGAGCATCTCACCTCGCGGGCTTGTAATTATCTTGTGCTGCTTTAAGTACGTGTCCAATGCAGGAACATTTGGAACAAGCAAAGCAATATGCGCCGAAAATAATGTTCCGGGGACCTTTATGATTGTCACGTCGCCTTTTTCCAAAATGTCGATAGCAAGTTCAACTAATGTCTGAATATGCAGCCGACCTTGCTCAAAATCTAAAGTCAAAAGCGCAGTTAAGGCACTGCTTGCCGCATAAAGCGCGGGCACAGCAGGAGTTCCGGTTTCAAATCGTTTGGCGCAATCGGGGAAATCCACCAACGATGGGTTAAAAGCAAATGGCTCTTTACGTCCTTGCCATCCAGTCAGCCCCAGTGCAACGGTGTTACGAATGCCATCTTTTACATAAAGGAATGCAATACCTGGCAAACCTAACATGTACTTCATGCTGCCGCAGATCAGGTAATCACAATTCAATTCACTGACATTAATTTTTTCAGCGCCTAGCCCTTGGTATGCATCGACTAATATTGGAACTTGTGATTGATTAGCAAGTTCTGTTATTAATTCGACCGGGTATCGTCTACCTGTACGGAAACTGGCTAACGGTACTGAAACTAAACATGTATTGCTGCCCAACATTGCGCGGGTAATGGTGACAAAACTTTCGTCTGAAACCTGACTTTCTATGCAACGCGTGACGAGTCCACGACTCGCCTGTTGCAACCAAACATGGGACAGAGACGGAAATTCATCTTCCGTACAAAGAATTTGTTCTCCGGAATTGGCTACTAGCGTTGAAATAACCTGATAAGAAGCTATCGTTGCGTTTGGCAAAATCGCTATTTGTGATGCATCTGCGCCTATAAACTCAGCAAACAAACGCCTAGCCTGTTCGGTTTGCTGCTCGAAATACACCCACGCCAGCTCATTTTTTGCCATATCACCTAGCATCGTTTCCATCGCTGCATCAAGGAACTGAGAACGAGGAGAAATACTACAACTGGCAAGATGGACAAGGCCATGCAACCCGCTAAAATAATTGTCCCTAAATGCTTGAGGTGAATACATAGCGACTAGTAACTGTTGGTATTAGTCATTTCGGTACGCAATTCCCACAGTTCTGGAAAGAATTGCTTATTCATCAGCACCGTCAGTTTTTCAACCGGAGTTCCCTTGGTGCCTATCGTGTTAAGTCCGATAGTACGTACTGCAATTTTATAATGTCTGCTGCGCCATAAACTGACCATTTCATCCCAGCTCACCATTTCTTCCATTAGGAAATAAAGCGGCGACTTATCTTCCTCGGTATAAACGCCCATTAGGTCGATACTCATAGACTTAACAATACGAATAAAAGTTTGATGGAGTTCCCGCCCAACTGATTGCAACCGCCTCCAGCCTGGAGATTCGAAGCCTGAGCCGTTGCCTAATGCAGGTCTTACTTTCTGAAAGTCATACGGAGTCATGTATTTGAACATTTCGAGTTGCTTAGTAATTAACTCAATAGGATAGCTGGACCGCTTAATTAACTCGGTTGCAGCAACAAAGTCTTTCTTGGATAGCTTTTTTATTGCTTCAGCTAACTCATTATTGCTCAGTTTCAGCCAAAGCTCAGTAGATTGATGAACCACCTGAAATAATAATTCATCGCGGTGGAGCATCTCTTCTGGCGTTACTTGCAAATTAAGCAGCGCAGGAATGCGCATATACTTTTCATAATCGCTATCCCCTTCACCAGACAGTACACTTGTTGAATAATCCCTATTTCCTATCACGTTCTTTCTCCTTATCAAAAACGGATCAAAGCCAGCCTTTTATTTGCAAAATATCAGCCGTCAATGTAGTGAATTAATAATTCGAACGGGCGTCAATGTATATAAAATAGCAATAAATCGCAACATAAAAAAAACAAAAACAACAAAAAACACACAATTAAATAACTTAATACGTATTTCGGTGATTGTGATTGCCTGTTTCCGCTTTTTCTCTCTCTTCCTATTTTTACGCCGCTGTTTTTCAAGTTAGTTGTCGCTAAAATCGCATTTATTTTTCTATATTTTCAGAAAATCAATTAAACGCTGACTTTTGCAGTGGCTTTCTTCACGCTGGCCTGATGTTTTGCACTCGGGATGGCGATGATAGAAAAACGGGGATTAGTGTTTTTGCTGGGAGGGGCTGTCATGGCGTGCCTGTGCGGGCACGGTGGTGTATACCGACAATCGACACCCACCGGTTGTGCAAGCATTGAATTGATACGGTTTGCGACCATATATCCGGCGTCATTGTGGGCTAAATCACCTGCCCCATGATGTCATACGAACCCTGTTTTCTTATCACTACATAGGTATGTCGCTATCTTGGTCAAGAACAGGTTAATACAGGGACGGTAGCCATTTTCTCATCAGTGTTTGCAAACTCAATAAAACGTCTCTTTGAATCTCATTAATTCACGGCTTTCTTCATAATAGAATCAACATCATCCTTTAAAATATGCTAGGGGCTGTTGACGTTTTGAGTTCATCATTTATTCAGCCCACATTGCAGCCAGACAATAATAAATGCCAGTGCCAACATGCTGGCGTAATTCCATTCAAGTTTGTCGTAGCTTGTTGCTATCGCACGAAAATGTTTGATTCTGACAAAGGCATTTTCCACCAAATGTCGGTAACGATATAAACATTTGTCAATTTTTTGACCTGATTTTCGGCTATTTTTGCGATAAGGGATCACCGGAACCGACTTTTGTTCTTCGATAACACTTCTCAAACGCTGACTGTCATATCCCTTATCAGCAATTACAAAATCGGATAAAGGTGACTGAGATACAAGACTTTCCGCATGAACAATATCATTGACCTGACCACCAGACAGTTCGAAATGTACAGGTAAACCGTAACTGTCTACAGCCAAATGGATTTTGGTTGAACGCCCTTCACGACTTTGACCCACTGCTTCATCCGCTTCAGAAGTCGCTCCGGCACTATGCTGATAGGCTCGAACAATACTCCGTCAATGAACAACCACTCTGAATCAGAATATCTAGATAGCCAATTGAACATTAAATACAAAACACCCTTTTTTGACCAAGCGTTAAAACGTTGAAAGACGCTATTCCATTTTCCGAATTCGGAAAGCAGGTCGCGCCACGGAATGCCTGTTCTCATACGATAAAGAATGCCTTCAAGCGCCTGACGATGTTTTGTTTTGTGGTAAATAAATCCAGTATGGCGCATGAATGCAGAGGTCGCGGTAGGAATAGCCGTTACCGGCTACCCCCCGCACAGATCCGGACGTGCGCTACTAACGCATCCGGCTCCTACCTCGGGTGTTTGGCGTAAAAGCGCTGCAAAGGATAAGGATGCACAATTCGGGGGGGCGGTATCCATTTATTCACCTGCTGACTGTAACGGGCCCACGTCATTTTGTGCCGCTGGCTTCGCCGTCTCAGTGACTTCAGCCACATCCGCTTCACTTCTTCCACAAATTGACACAATGCTCTACTGTTGAAGGGGACGCCATAGTAATTGATGTGCCCTTCTACCACTCGTTTCAGCCACCGGCCCGTTTCTTCCGGGCGGTTGTGCAGCCGTTGCCGCAGCCCCTGTTTTATTCGCTTCAGTTGTGTTTGACGCCGTTTTCGTTGGGTTTTGCGCATCACCACATCCTTGCCCGTATGTAATCGTCCTATATAATGCGTAAATCCCAGAAAATCGAACGTCCCCGGCTTGCCCCTCTCCGGTCGCTCCTCATATTGCTTTAACGCAGAGCGGCCAAACCGTACCAGCCGGGTTTTCGCTGGGTGTACCTTCAGCCCAAACTGTATCAAACGTCGTTGTAGCAGGGATTGGCACGCCCGAGCATCCTGATGTTTCTGGAAGCCCAGAACCGCATCATCGGCGTATCGGATCATCACTACCTCTCCTTGCGCCTGCTTTCTCCATGCGTTGAGCCAGAGATCAAAGCTGTAGTGCAAATAGATATTCGCCAGCAGTGGCGATATGACAGCACCTTGCGGCGTGCCACAATGCGACTTCTGTCGGTGACCGTGTTCATCAACTATCCCCACCGTAACCCACTGCCTGATTAATCGCACCATCCGACCGTCCCTTATCCTGTGCTGAATAAACCGGATGAGCCAGTCATGTTCCACGGTATCGAAGAACCGACTGATGTCCAGATCCAGCACCCAATTGACTTTCCTCTCCATAACGGCCACATTCAGCGCGTCCAAAGCATCGTGCTGCCCTCTGCCCGGTCTGAACCCATACGAGAAGCCGAGAAAATCGGTCTCGTAGATTTGATTTAAGACCGTGACAGCCGCTTGCTGCACGATTTTGTCCTCCAGACACAGGATACTCAATGGCCTTTCTGTCCCGTCTTCTTTCAGGATCATCACCCGCCTTGCCGGCTGGGACCTGTATTGCCCCCGATGAAGTTTGCCGTGGAGCGCATGGAGGTTATTTTGCAGATTTTCTGCATAGTTTTCCCATGTGATACCATCGCGGCCCGGGGCAGACTGACGTTTAAGTTGCTGAAAACTCTGATATAAAAGTTCTTCACTGATGTGATGGAAAAGGTGAGTAAACTGTTGTTTCCTATTCCTCTTTGCTGCTTTTCGCACAGCCAGCAGGCGTAACGTCGTATTTCCCCGGCTCTGTGTCCGGATACGGGCGCACTGTTGGCTGTTCCCCTTGGTCGGGAGCCTTCCCTCCATCAATTCCGCCACATTGTTCTCTGTTTTGTTCACTGATTTCTCCGGTACTATACTCCCGTCCGACTTCCTGAACTCCCTAAGGCTTCTGCTTTGACACTTAGACCTTATCGTCCCAACTGCTCACGATGGGAAACCGTTCAGGATCTCCCAGGTTCCGCGCGACGAACTTCCTCACATGCACAGGGTCTCCGACCCCGGGAGGTATAGTCAGGTTTCGCCAATACAACCTGACCATTATAGGTTTCCGCCTCGCTTAACTGCGTCACCACCTCCGATTTACCGATTTCGTGGCTCAATACCTGGCCTGTGAGTGCCTTCGCTAACACTTCACAACAGGAGTTACCCACAGTCGCGCATAGCTAAAGGACCGGGCGAGTGGCTAGCTCTTACCCGGAAGGGACTTTCACCCTCTGTTCTATCGCCAGCTTGCCTGGCGTACTAAACGTCCGGTCATCTCACCTTGTTCTTCCTCTCCGGCCCATGCACGCTACTGCTTCCTTATCTTCACCTGGAGACTGACACCATGAGCCGTAGCGTAATGTTCCGGTGAACTCACCTTGCGTGGTCAGATAACAACAAAATGGGATGTTAACGGAAGGGATTCTCAGGCCAGGGCAGCAGCTCATTCAACCGATTGTTCGGCCAGACAGGCAGCCGGCTGAGGACATCACGTAACCAGACCCAGGGCTCATGTCCGTTGGCTTTGGCCGTTTCCAGCAGGCTCATTATCATGGCCGCCCGTTGCCCCGCGGCCAGTGAACCCGCAAAAAGCCAGTTCTTTCGCCCGAGCGCCACACCCCGGACCGCATTCTCCGCCCGGTTGTTGTCTATCGGCACCCGCCCGTCATCCAGATAACACACCAGCGCCGGCCAGCGCTTCAGCGTGTAATCTATCGCTTTGCGTAACCCGGAGTTGGGTACCGTTTGGGCCTGAGTCGTCTGCAACCAGGACCGGAACTCATTCAGCCACGGCCGGGCATAACGCTGCCGCCACTGA
>NZ_RCWC01000030.1 GCF_018448935.1 Photorhabdus noenieputensis
TTGATAATGCCTGATTTTGACCAACGGTTAAATCGGTTATAAACCGTTTTCCAGGGACCGTAGCGTTCAGGCAAATCGCGCCACGGCGCACCTGAACATAACACCCAGAACATCCCATTCATCACACGGCGGTGTTCAACATGTGGACGTCCTGCCTGCCCTGAACGTACAGGGGGCAAACAAGATTCTATCAATATCCAAGCATCATCAGAAATGTCGTAACGTGCCACCATTTTGTTCCTGCATCGAAATCAATCAGATAATAATACTATTAATTGATATTAAGGGACACAGCCTAGGATTTTTTTAACTTTTGAACAATCATATGACCCGCTGCCAGCTTGGGAAAAAGATGCACTAATAGCCAAAGAGGCCGTAGAATCTGCCGGTATTGGTGGTGCTATCGGCAGCAAAGCTTCGGTTGCTTCGATTGTTGGGAAGAATAAACAGCCTTATCAGCCGAATAAGGGTGCAGTTGGTAATATGAATGAATTCCTGAAACAACCGGGTTTTGGGAACCAAATTAAAGGAAATACTCAAAAAACTAGTAAAATGTATGATGGGCAGAGTGTTTATGCTGCAAAAAGTGACATTGATAAATATATCAAAAAAGGCGATCAAATTTACTTAGATGGTGATCATAAGAATCATCTTGAAATTTTTGATAAAAGAGGAAATTTTAGAGTTGTGCTTAACTTGGATGGTTCCATTAATGATGCTAAAACTAAAGCTGCGGAGGGGAGGAAATTAAAATGATGAAAACTCTAAACAAACTTAGCTATTGTATTAATTTACTCTTACTTAGGAAAAATATCCAAGCTGAGTTAAATCTGAATTTAGATATTACCGAAAAATACAAGGAATATATTTATGATTTTGAACAAGCAGTGATGTTACTTAACAGAACTATTGAAGAGAATGATCAAATAGCTATTCAATGTGCTCTGACAAGAGTTCGGATTACATCATTGAATCTGTCTAATCTATATGCAGATATTATCGACGATGTTGTATCAATAAACAGTCAGGGCTTGTGGCCTGAGATTCCAGAAGATTACAAAATACCTGATCATTACAATTATCTATCTGAAAAATAAATCATAACCCCAGCCACTGCTGGGGTCTGAAAGATCCTAGCATTTAATGCTAGGATCTTTTTTAACGTTTGAACAATCATATGGCCCGCTGCCAGCTTGGGGAAAAGGTGCACTGATAGCCAAAGAGACAGTAGAATCTGTCGGTATTGGTGGTGCTATCGGCAGCAAAGCTTCGGTTGCTTCGATTGTTGGAGGAAATAAATCAACTAACATAGAGAAAGGAAGTAATGTACGTATTAATAGTGAATCATCTGTAAGACCAAATAATCAGGTAACTATTCCTAAGTCACGAGTTGGACATATTTTCCGCAAAGCGGAAGGACACATTGCTGACACTCCTGAAAATAGAAAATTAATATTGGATGCTGCAAATGATAAAACGGCTATTTTAGGTGGTGATCGTTATGGTAACAGTTGGTCTGCACGCACATTGCCGGATGGAACTCAAGCTTGGGTTCAAACTCGTGGGGATACAGTAATAAATGCTGGGATAAATAATCCACCTAAATCATATGACCCTCAAACAGGACTATCTTCACTAAAGCCAAGAGGTAGTAAAAATGGACAATAAGATGATTACAATAGAACAAGCTTACAAAGCTATGTTTTATTTTTTGGAGCATGAATACGAATTAACGAAGTCAGATGATATCGGTTGTTTATTGGGATCAATGGATTGGACGATCTGGGATGATTCAATTGGCCCAGCAGACCCAGCTATGTGGGAAGATTGGCTAGCCGCAGTTAAACGGACTTTATAATAGATTAGATCCCGACCAGATAGTCGGGCTCTTTCCCTTCTTTGAATCCAGTTGTTTTGCAGTCATTACGATTGCGGTGGCTACAGTGATAGAGGGAAACGGAATAAAGGTTACCGCCAGCACTGCCGCTACCATCGGTTCCGTGACTTATGGCGCGACAGCTTTAGCCTAAGTCGGAAAGAGGATAACGTCAAATGGATATAAGGTTTCCAATGGTTCTGAAAATGTAATTGCTAAAAGTAGGTTTAGCTCATCCAATAATTCAGTCGCGCATCAATCTGAAACAAATACAACAAACTGAGCGCTACACAACGGGCAGAAATGTTGTCTCACTGTGCCGGGAACGGTGGGTTATGCACACTGACCTATCAGGCTGAAATGGAAGGTGGGATAAAAACAGCGGATGCCATCAGTGGTCTGAGATGGATATTTGGCCTATCAGAAGAAGATTCCCATCGTATCAGTCAGTTTGTGACAACAGAAAACCAGAACGATTTAGGGCTGTTATATAACTCATTGCCAGCTTGGGAAAAAGGTGCACTAATAGCCAAAGAGGCCGTAGAATCTGCCGGTATTGGTGGTGCTATCGGCGGTAAAGCTTCGGTTGCTTCAATTGTTGGGAAGAATAAACAACCTTATCAACCGAATCAGGGTGCAGTTGGTAATATGGGAGAATTCTTTACTCAGCCAGGGTTTGGGAATCAGATTAAAAACGGCACACTTAAAACCAGCAAGCGATATCAAGGGCAGAGTATTTATCAAGCTAAAACCAAAATGGGTGACAATATTAGTAAAGGTGACCAAATATATTTAGATGGGTCACACAAGAATCATTTAGAAGTATTTGATAGTAAAGATAAGTTCAAGTTCGTTCTTAACTTGGATGGTACTATAAACGATGATAAAACTCGTGCAGGAAAGGGAAGGAGGTTGAAAGTTGACTAGAATCAGTTCATTGAACGAATTAAAAGAAGCGTTAGTTAGACTGGCTCGATTCTGTAATATTCCCCAACATGAATTATATGATGAAGGAAATATAGATTACACACTCAATCTGGATGAGGAACTGAATCTCAGTCTCAACCGATTATTGGATGATTTTTCTTTATTACAAAAAGCACTTTATCAGGAAGATATGATTGCTGTTCAAGCTGCTTTAAATCGAGCACGAGCTAACTCAATGGATCTAAGCAATTTTTTCGGGAATATATGTGAGGATATAGAAATGATCGGCTGGACAGAACAATATGATTGGCCGAAAATCCCCGAAGACTACAAAATCCCAGACCATTATAATTATCCTGAAAAAAAGTAATAACAACCACCCCCAGCTAAAAAGCGGGGGTTCAACTTATCAACAAGGGTACTGATTTTTAGTTTGTACTTTGCTCCAATAAGAATTTGCCTTTATGTTAGAACCATCCAAATTTTTCCTCCAAAGAGACTCTCTTAAGTAACTGATGGTGCTATCGGCGGTAAAGCTTCGGTTGCTTCGATTGTTGGGAAAAATAAACAGCCTTATCAGCCTAATAAAGGTGCAGTTGGTAATATGGGAGAGTTTTTTAAACAACCGGGGTTTGGGGGGCAGATTAAAGACGGCACACTTAAAACCAGTAAGCGGTATCAGGGACAAAGTATTTATCAAGCTCAGGGTAAACTGGGTGATATAATCAAGAAAGGCGATCAACTGTATTTGGACGGATCGCATAAAAACCACCTTGAGCTTTTTGATAGTAAAAATAATTTCAAAGCAGCCCTTAATTTAGATGGTTCAGTAAATGTGGATAAAACTAAAGCTGGTCAAGGGAGGAAACTTAAAATTGACTGAAATAAACAAGTTAAATGACATAAAAACGATTTTAGTCGAGCTAGCAGCAACCTGCAATATTTCAAAAAATGAGCTTGATAATAATGGCAGCCTTGATTATTCGTTAAATCTGGATGATGAACTGCAAGATGAGCTCAAAAAATTGATATCCATGTTTGCGGTATTGAAAAAAGCCCTTGACCAAAATGATATGGTTGCAGTTCAGACAGCATTAGTGATGGCTAGGATATATGCAATGAATTTACGTAATTTTTTTGATGGAATCTTTGAAGATATAGAAATGATCGGCTGGACAGAACGATATGATTGGCCGAAAATCCCCGAAGACTACAAAATCCCAGACCATTATAATTATCCTGAAAAAAAGTAATAACAACCACCCCCAGCTAAAAAGCGGGGGTTCAACTTATCAACAAGGGTACTGATTCTTAGTTTGTACTTTGCTCCAATAAGAGTTTGCCTCTATGTTAAAGCCAAGCCGCACAAGGGAGAAAACTTAAATGATCAATCAAGATAATCTAAACTCCATTAAAGAAGTAATAATGCTATTTGCTAAAAAGGAACATATCCCAGTTCAAAAACTTCATGACTATTGGAAAAGTGACTATAAAAACGACTGGGATATGAGTTTTACAAAAGATGTAGCTCTCCTGAATCGGGAGATATCTTTGTTAAAACAAGCATTAGAAAAAAATGATAAGGTTACACAAATTGCGGCTTTAGTTGTTGCACGAGGAATAGCTTTAGGAATTATGAATCAATTTGAAAATCTATTCGAAGATATAGAAAACATGGCTTGGTCAGATGAGTTTAAATGGCCGAAAATCCCCGAAGACTACAAGATCCCAGACCATTATAATTATCCTGAAAAAAAGTAATAACAACCACCCCAGCTAAAAAGTTGGGGTTCAACTTATTAATAAAGTGCTGACTTTTAGTCGGTACTTTGTTCCAATAAGAATTTGCCTTTATGTTAGAACCATCCAAATTTTTCCCCCCAAAGAGACTCTCTTAAGTAACTGATGGTGCTATCGGCAGCAAAGTTTCGGTTTCCTCGATTGTTGGGAAACACAGAGGAAGCGCAATACCAGTACCGGAGCCAATAGTCGCTTCTAATGGGCTAACACCCTAAACACACTCTTGGTCAGCAAGGTAATCGACCCAATGCAGGAATTGAACCTAAGGGCTCGGTGGATTTATTTAGTCATTCTATTTCTTCTGCTTCTAAAGAAAAGCAAAGATATTCCATTGATTCTGAAAAAAATGTTCATTGCTTTTCTTACAGTAATGATGGTACATGGCATTGGTCTGGTAGTACTGGAGATCAAAAAAATCCATTAGACAGACAAGAAATTCCTAATGATGTAAAGAAAAATTTTGGTTTACCTGGTAAATGGAGATAGAAATTATGATTTTTGGTGATCCATATCGTTTTGCGATATTAGTAGAATATATTCCCTATTGGAGTGATAGTTCATTTAAAAATGGGTTATTCCATTTTTATATTAATGGGAAAATGTTCCCTGATGAACTAACTACCGCAACATTAAATGTGGATGTTTTTTCTTTAGATGAAAAAAATGCATTAGTTTCTTTTCCTGAAAATAAAGAGCTATTTGATAAAGAAATTAAAGAAGCATTTAACACGATGTTAGGTATGATATCTCCTAATCTGGTAGATAGTAACCTAGAAGTGCCAGAAGATTTTGAATCGTCATATATTTATAAAGCTTCAACAGAGAATATTGATGATTTTGGTAGTTCTGTATTTGCTGTATCTTACGATGATATTGTTAGAATCATCGGAGCAAAACGACGTATCTTAAGATATGATAATAATGGTTGTGGTTATTGGGAAGATATTCCTAAACCTGATTTCTATGAAACAAAAATTTATAAAGATGAAGTTAAAGAAATAATTTCCAATATAAAAAAACATTATATATCATTGTAATATAGTCTCCATATATAACCCCAACTACAGTTGGGGTTATTTGGAATGGCAGCTCCGGAGATATTAACAATGCCTTAACAAGCAAACAGGTGCCAGGTGATATTCAGAAAAATCTAGGAGTGAAACTAAAATGATTTATGGTGATCCATTTTTATTTTCTCTTCAATTTGACATTGTTGAGTCATGGAACTCTCCAGATAGCTTCTGGAAAAATGGAATATTTTCTTTCTATTTAGAAGGGAATAAATTATTTGACATTGTTGATGTTTTCGAATTAAGAACAACAATTGACTTTTACTCAAATATGAAAATAGATGAGTTGGCATGTAATGATATTCCCTTTGATCCTATTACCTTATACAGAAATGCAGAAATGCAGAAATGCAGAAATGCAGAAATGCAGAAATGCAGAAAGTTATTTTACAGGAGAAGGAGAAGATCCTATTGATGGCTTGTTTGATATGACCTGTACTGCAATGGGGGATAATGGCTATTATATTTACTTTATGAAAACAAGCCAAAATGATCGCCTAATTTGGAGTGTTGATGATGGGAATACAATAAAGGAGACATTATTACCTGCTGGTACAGTTCATTCTGTAATTCAAAAAATGTCACAATGCCCATTAACTGAAATATTTACTAGTAACAAGAAAATAACAATGAAGCAAAAATTATTTGGTCAACCATATGATGAAAGTAATCCTGAGTGGATTCTGAAAGGTTATTTTGATGTGATGTACCAAAAGGGGAAAAATTATTTTTATGATGTTATAGAAAATATTATAAAAAGACATGGTTTTTCTACAGATGGTGCCTACTGTAATTTTCCAGATATGAATAGTTTTTTTGAAGAAGAACATTTTGAAGGGGTTGAGTTTACATGGGGCTATCCACCAGAACAAGCACCAACAATAATTGTAAGCGAAGCAACCTGTTTCAAATATGTAAAACTAGCCTGTGAGAAATATCTTCAATTACATCCAGAAGATACAGAGCAAGTAAAATCCTTACTTGTTCAACTCCCTTAAATCAGAATGATCCCAGTACCAAAAGCTGGGATCTTTTCTTAACATTTGAACAATCATATAATTCATTACCCGCCTGGGAAAAAGGTGAACTGATAGCCAAAGAAGCGGTAGAATCTGCCGGTATTGGTGGTGCTATCGGCGGTAAAGCTTCGGTTGTTTGGAAGAATAAAGAGCACAATTATTGTAATATTTTTCAAGCTAATTACCACCATATTATCTAAAAAGATTATTTATTCTGTTATTTTAATATTCTTTCCTTATTCTCATAAAGTTATTGATTTAAATTAACATTAACCATCTCCCTATCGTTAAAATAGGGAGATTATGCTTTAAATATAGATAATTAAGTAAAAATAAAAACTAATATTGGGGAGCCAAAACTAATTTTTCTTTCCGCCAGAAACGGAAAAGCGATATTTTCCTACGCTGTAGAGTAAAGCGGCGAACAAGGTAGTTTGCTGTCAATTCCAGTGCCAAGCACATCACGAAATAAATTAACGCGACAAATAAAAAGACTTCTGTCGGGTAAACCATGCTGCGGTTATTAACCTGAGTCGCCAGAAATGATAATTCCGCCACGCCAACGATATAAGCCAGAGAGGTATCTTTTATCAGCGCAATCCACTGATTAATAAAGGAAGGCACCATCATACGCAACGCTTGTGGCAACACAATGTACCAAAGCACCTGCCAACGGTTAAAACCTAATGATAACCCGGCTTGCCACTGACCGGCACCAATCGCAATAATCCCCGCTTTTACCCCATGAGCCAAGTAAGCCGATGTGATCAGCGCCAGAGCGCAAACCACCGTGGTAATTTCTGGAATTTCCACACCAAGCATCACAGGCAACAGGAAGTAAGTCCAGAAAATCAGCATAATGACGGGAATGGCACGGAAAAAGCCCAATACCGCGGCTAACAAATTAACCCAAAAGCCTTTCAGCATTGCCAAAGCAATACCAGCAACCGTACCCAATACAATAGAAATCGCCCCGGCTATCAGGCTAATAATCAATGTCAACGCCGCCCCTTCAAGAGGACCATCAGGATACGTACCTAACAGTAGATAGCGCCAGTTTTCTGCAATGACTGAAAAATCCACTTTAATGTCCTCTCGCTATAGCTTGTTGTTGACGCCATTGCCCCCAGCCTTCCATAACGGCAATGATGGCGATATATAGCACCGTTGCAACTCCGAATGCTTCAAACGTTTTTAATGTTTCGGTTTCTACTTGACGGGAAGCATATGACAACTCAGCCACGCCAATTGCCATTGTCAGTGACGAGTTTTTCACAATATTCATATATTGTCCTAGCAATGGCGGCGTTGCGATCTTCAACGCTTGTGGCAATACCACATAACGCATGGCCTGCCAGCCGGTAAGCCCCAGTGCATGAGCCGCATATTTTTGCCCACGCCCTATCCCCTGGATACCAGCACGCAGCTCTTCCGCCACGAATGGCGCTGAATAGAGGGTTAAACCAATAAATCCAGCCAGGAATTCGAATGAAGGCCAGGCCAATGGCAGACTTAATAGATTGATTTCATGAGGCGTGTTCAGCCAAAGCATCACCTCTTGCGGCAGTATTTGCCCTGAGGCGAAATACCAGAAAAACAGTTGCACCAGCAAAGGCGTATTGCGAAATAGCGTGGTGTAAGCGGTTACCGGCCAACGGAGAATTTTCAATTGGCTGTCACGGGCAGCCGCCAGTACAAACCCTAACAAGGTGGAGGCTACAACGGTACAAGCGGATATCCACAGCGTAATCAGGAAACCGTGCCAAAGCCACCCCAAATATTGGGGAGCAAGCAACTGTTCTGTAACAAATAACTCAAACATATCTTACAATTACCAGGTATTACCAATGACAAAGCCCCGCAACAACAGGCGAGGCTAGTTACCAAGGGCTTATCTCTTATTAGGACTCTGTTTGCTGCTCCAAAGGCGCAAATTTAAAGTCACCTCGCGGTTGGGCAGACTTGGTTTCCGGGCCAAACCAACGGTTATAAATTTCCGCTGCCTCACCCTCTTTTTCCAGTTTCAGCAAAGTTTGGTTCACCGCCTCAACCAAGCGCTCTTGTCCTTTCGCCGCAGCCACTGCCTGATATTCACGGGTGATGCTAAAAGGAGAGATCTCAAATTCAGCTTTTTGGGCTTCCGGTACATTAGCCAATAGACCGACTAACTTGGCATCATCCTGCGTGATGGCTTGCACGTTGCCGTTACGTAGCGCAGCAAAGGCCAGAGGCGTGTCGTCATAAGAGATAACTTTAGCTGTCGGATAATGCTCACGCAGTGTAATTTCCTGTACTGTTCCTTTGTCAGCACCAATACGTAAGTTTTTAATGTCTTCGGGCGATTTTAAAACCCCTTTACGGGCAATAAATTTTTGCCCAGTAGCAAAATAAGGGATTGAAAAATCAACTTGTTTAGCACGCTCATTAGTGACGGTAAAGTTGGCAGCTATCAAGTCAACTTTCTTTGATGCCAACAGAGGTAAGCGGTTTGCCGGATTAGTCGGACGCAGTTCTAATTTAACACCCAAATCATTGGCAATCGCGTTTGCAATATCTACATCGTAACCCGCCAATTTTTTGGTTTGTGGATCAATAAAACCAAACGGTGGGTTACTGTCGAAAACAGCGATCCGCACTGCGCCGACTTTTTTAATATCATCCAATTTATCCGCCTTTGCAGCACCAGTAACCAGTGTTAACCCGGCCAATAACGCCGTAATAAGCACGCGAGATTTCATTAAACTCTCCTGACAATAATTAATTCTTTATTAATCCAAACTATCAATTTCACTATAGTGCATGAAATAATATAAATAACTATATTTATAACTATCAGCAATTATAAGGTAAAAAAAATGCCGGTAAAAATACCAGCATTCAGATTATTGACCAAGTGGTTAGCGAGCTATTCGTTATCTTTCGTCAACAGTTTTTCCAATTCATCACCACCTACATGCCGGAAATCCTGCCCTTTTGCATAGTAGAAAATGAATTCACAGATGTTTTGACAGCGATCGCCAATGCGTTCAATAGAACGGGCACAAAGCAGGACGGTCAGTACACTTGGGATGGTTCGAGGATCTTCCATCATATAAGTCATAAGCTGGCGGACAATGCCTTCATACTCTTTATCCACCTTTTTATCTTCATGATAGATTCGAATCGCTTCTTCCAGATCCATGCGGGCAAAAGCATCTAAAACATCATGCAGCATCTGAATGGTATGACGGCCAAGGGATTCCAAACTAACCAACAGGGGTTGATGTTGATGTGAGAATTTCTCAAGTGCCGTCTGGCAAATTTTATTTGCCACATCACCAATTCTTTCCAGTTCAGCAATGGTTTTCGAAATTGACATAATCAGCCGCAGATCACTGGCCGTTGGCTGGCGCTTAGCAATAATGCGAACACACGCTTCATCAATAGCCACTTCCATCATATTGACTTTATGGTCATCCTCAATCACTTCACGCGCCAATGCTGCATCCTGATTATGCATCGCGGTAATCGCTTTGGTGAGTTGTTCCTCCACCAGCCCACCCATTGTCATCAGTTCAGTCCGAATATAGGCCAGTTCAGCGTTAAACTGACCAGAAATATGTTTATTGAGATTCAGATTGTCCATGTTACGCCCCGTAATCAACCATATCGACCGGTAATATAGTCTTCCGTTTGTTTCATTCTTGGTGTGGTAAACAATGTGTCTGTATCACTGAATTCAATTAATTCACCAAGGTACATAAACGCAGTGTGGTCTGAACAACGCGCAGCCTGTTGCATATTATGAGTCACAATTACCACGGTATATTCAGATTTCAATTCGCTGATCAACTCTTCAATACGACCGGTAGAAATCGGGTCGAGGGCTGAGCACGGTTCATCCAACAGTAAAACTTCTGGACGGATCGCAATGCCACGCGCAATACATAAACGTTGCTGTTGCCCGCCAGATAGACTGTATCCACTCTGATATAGCTTATCCCGAGTTTCATTCCATAACGCCGCTTTCGTCAAAGCCCACTGAACACGTTCATCCATTTCTGCTCTGGAGAGTTTTTCAAACAGACGGACACCAAACGCGATATTGTCGTAAATAGACATCGGAAATGGCGTTGGTTTCTGGAATACCATGCCAACTTTGGCTCGTAGCAGCGCTACATCCTGTTTATCAGTCAGGATATTATTGCCATCCAGCAAAATTTCACCTTCCGCCCGCTGTTCACCATACAGTTCATACATTTTATTGAACGTCCGTAACAACGTAGACTTACCGCAACCCGATGGACCGATAAAAGCAGTCACTTTATTCTTTGCAATATTCAACGTTATGTTTTTCAGCGCGTGAAATTTGCCATAGTAAAAGTTCAGATTGTGGACCTGAATTTTGCTGCTAGCGATATCATTAACTATGTTCATTTACTTCTCTCTGTTGAAAATATCAGTCAGTGCTTTTTCCTGGCAAACAGTACACGCGCCACAATGTTAATCAGCAATACACACAGGGTTATCAATAATACGCCGGCCCACGCCAGTTGCTGCCATTCGGAGAATGGACTCATAGCAAATTTAAAGATGGTGACCGGTAAGTTAGCAATTGGCTGGCTCAGATCGGTACTCCAGAACTGATTAGAAAGAGAGGTGAACAGCAACGGTGCTGTTTCTCCGGCAATTCGGGCAATGGCCAACAATACACCGGTGATAATGCCGGATATTGATGCTTTCAACGTGATGGCTGAAATCATCTTCCACTTCGGTGTGCCTAAAGCATAAGCGGCTTCGCGCAGGCTATCAGGAACCAGTTTTAACATGTTTTCAGTGGTTCTGATCACAATCGGCACCTGTAATAACGCCAAAGCAATCACCCCCGCCCAACCGGAAAAGTGCTGCATTTTCGTCACAACGACAGTGTAAACAAATAAACCGACAACAATAGAAGGGGCTGACAGCAAAATATCGTTTATAAAGCGGATCACTTCTGCCAGCCATGAACGGCGACCATATTCCGCCAAATAGATACCCGCCATGATCCCCAGAGGCGTACCGATAACCGTCGCCCACAGGATCAATAATCCACTGCCGACAATGGCATTTGCCAAACCACCACCTTCCGTATTCGGTGGTGGCGTCATTTCGGTGAACAGCGCCAATGACATGCCATCGAAACCTTTGGTGACTGTGGAAAACAGAATCCACACCAGCCAAAACAGACCAAATAGCATGGTCGCCATTGATAACAACAGAGCGAAGCGATTTTTTTGACGACGCCATGCTTGTTTACGGCTACGAACATCTGCCTCAATGGACTTTTGTCTATCTATGGTTGCCATATCAGCGCCCCTCATTTTTCGCCAGGCGCATAATCATCAATTTCGATAGCGCCAGCACAATAAAGGTGATCACAAATAGAATCAGACCAAGTTCCATCAATGCTGCGGTATGCAAGCCAGACTCTGCTTCCGCGAATTCGTTCGCCAGCGCAGAAGTGATGCTGTTGCCGGGCATAAACAGTGAAAAACTGTCGAGCTGGTAGGTATTACCGATGATAAAAGTCACCGCCATCGTTTCCCCCAACGCACGACCAAGACCCAACATGACACCACCAATCACCCCATTTCGGGTGTAAGGCAACACGATGTGCCAGATAACTTCCCAGGTAGTACAGCCGATACCATAAGCGGATTCTTTCATCATCACCGGCGTTTGTTCGAAGACGTCGCGCATAACCGAGGCGATATAAGGAATAATCATGATAGCGAGAATGACACCCGCCGCCAGAATACCGATACCAAAGGCAGGACCGGAGAATAATTCGCCCACGATCGGCATACTGGCGAGGAGATTGCCGACAGGCTGCTGGAAATAGGTGGCAAACAGCGGCGCAAAAACAAATAACCCCCACATGCCATATACAATACTTGGGATGGCGGCCAGTAACTCAATGGCGATACCAAGCGGACGTTTCAGCCAGTTAGGTGCTAGTTCCGTCAGGAACAGGGCAATCCCAAAACTGACAGGCACTGCGATGATTAACGCAATCAGCGAAGTAACCAACGTACCGTAAATCGGTATTAAGGCACCAAATTGCTCTGCCGGGGCATCCCACGCTTTCTGCCAAAGGAAAGAGATGCCGAACTGCTGAATACTAGGCCAAGAGGCAATAATCAGCGAGATAATGATGCCTCCTAACAAAAGTAAAGTTATCAGCGCAGCTAGCCTAACCAGTGCGCCGAAAATAATATCGCCATTTTTACTGGGTGCTTTCATTGCCGTTTTTTGTTCGGCCATAGAGCTTATTCTCATTCGGGGTTAACTCCCCCCTTAAATGGAGGGAGAATTAAAACGACAAATTTAATTGATATTTAAAGCAATCGATATTTAAAACTATCGATATTTAAAACAAGCACTATCAACACGACTTAATACAGGACCTTGCCATTGCTATCTTTTATCTGGGTTTTCCAAGCCGCACGAACTTTCTCAATCACCTCTTTAGGCAGAGTTGCATAATCCAGATCGTTTGCCTGTTTACTCCCTTTCTTATAAGCCCAGTCAAAGAATTTCAATACTTCCGCTCCTTTCACGGCATCCTTTTGCTGTGTATGAACCAGAACAAATGTGGTGGAAGTCATTGGCCACGCATTTTCACCTTGTTGGTTTGTCAAATCCTGAGCAAAGGTTTTATGCCATTCCGCTTTCTTCGCTGCGGCACTGAAACTCTCGCCTGTCGGGCTAACAACATTGCCATTAGCAGATACCAGTTTGGTATAAGCCAGATGATTCTGTTTAGCGTAAGCATATTCAACATAACCAATAGAGCCCGTCAGACGCTGAACAAATGCGGCAACTCCATCATTACCTTTACCGCCTAAGCCAATAGGCCAGCTTACGGTGGAACCTGCGCCAACTTTTTCTTGCCACGCTTTATTCACTTTAGAGAGATAGCTAGTAAACACAAAGGAGGTACCGGAACCATCAGCACGACGTATCACAGCAATATCTTGCTCCGGTAGTTTGACTCCCGGATTCAACTGAGTAATCGCTGGATCATTCCACTTTTTCACTTTACCTAAATAAATATCGCCTAAAGTTTTACCATCCAGCGTCAATTCACCGGCTTTAATCTCCGGGATATTAACCGCCAATACCACTCCTCCGATAACGGTCGGGAACTGAAACAAACCATCAGCAGCTAACTTTTCATCGGATAAAGGGGCATCGGAAGCACCGAAATCAACGGTATTTGCCAGAATTTGTTTTACGCCACCAGAAGAACCGATGCCTTGATAATTGACTTTATTACCTGTCTCTTTTTGATAAGAATCCGCCCACTTGGCATACACCGGTGCGGGAAATGTCGCACCTGCCCCGGTTAAGCTAGTGGCAGCAAATACAGACAAGGTTGTCAAAGAAAACGTCGCTGCCATTATGCCGGCTACGGTGGTACGCATCAGTTTCATAATCCCTCCTAATGGGATATTGAGAATCAATAAAGAAATCTATTCGTCAAATTCAAAAAAGGTGCAGGAGGGAAAATAGGTTAATTTAATTACAGCAAAATGTCTTAATTATGACATTTTTATGACAGCACAATGGGCACTTAACCTGAGACTGACATAAAACTGTCATCTCCATACACCATAAAAAATCAAATATAGGAGATGATTATCAAGCCGTTAAAAATTATCCTCCACGACAGGAATACAGACACGCATAGATAATCCCCCTCTGGGGCTGGTACCCACTTCAATTTTCCCATCATGAGCATCAACAATTCGCTGAACAATCGCCAAGCCTAACCCTGTTCCACTGTTGCTACGCGCTCTTTCGCCCCGCACGAATGGCTGAAATAATCGCGGTAGATCTTCCTGCTTAATACCGGCTCCATTATCTTCTACCTGAAACCAAGCAAATTTATTTGTCTGACCACTACTCACTTTAATCCAGCCGTTACCATAACGATTGGCATTAACCAACATATTAGCCAATGCCCGTTTAATAGAAATCGGATTGGCGTTAATGGTGATTGGGTGCAGAGATAGATGGTTTTCAATATCCTGCTCATAACCATTTTCGGCGGAAATAACCTCTTTGAGTATGGAATTCAGTTCACAGAATTCCATTGGCATCTCTTGTCCGGTACGGAGATAGTCAATGAATTGCTCAATAATGGCGTTACACTCTTCAATATCTTTATTGATAGATTCAGACAGATAAGCATCTTCCTTACTCATCATTTCTGTTGCCAATCGAATACGTGTCAGCGGAGTACGCAAATCATGGCTTACGCCAGCAATTAATATCGTGCGATCACTTTCCAATAACTTTATCCCGGCGGACATTTGGTTAAATGAACGAATGGCTGCGCGAACTTCCAGAGAACCCGATTCCCGCACCGCCGGCATCATAATACCTTTACCTGTTTGCCTGGCTGCATACTCCATTTCCAATAAAGGCCGGTTCTGAAAACGGATATAAAGCCAGATACAACCAAATACCAGTAATAGAATTGCCAGTGTATAGCGGAAAATAGGAGAAAATTGATTTTGTTCGATTTCAGTCAAAGGAACCCTGACCCAAATATCGGGAGCTAGATAAGAATTAAGCCAAAGTATCGGACTATCTGTGTTTATCTCCAGACGAAGATCAGCCTTGCCGCCAAGGTACTCGCCCATCTTCTCACTCAAGAAATCATAACGTCTGGCCCAACGTAAACCTTGTATCTCCGCATCAGATTCAGAATAGAGTGTAATACCCAACTCCTGATAAATCTCACGGCGAACGACTGGCGATATCACCAGAAAAGAGCCATCCTCTAGCTTCAACTTTTCAGCCATTAGGGTACGAACTTCATACGCTAATACTTTATTGAACTGCTGCAAGCTCGGCATGATAACGAAATTCACAACAACCAGGTAGCTGGTTACCAGGCTGATAAACAGCATAGCCATAATCAGGAATAAAGTATGGGTAAACGTGCTGCGAGGGGAGAATCGCAATAATTTCATACACGAATTCCGTCAGGCACAAAGACATAACCCAGACCCCAGATAGTCTGGATATAACGAGGATGTGTCGGATCTTCTTCAATCACACGGCGCAGGCGTGAAACCAAGACATCAATCGATCGCTTCATCGTACTATATTCCCGACCATGCGCTAAGCTCATCAGCTTATTACGGGACAGTGGCACGCCAGGATAAGAAACCAATACTTTCAATACGGCAAATTCTCCACTGGTTAATTGAATATGTTCATCTCCCTGAAACATTTCCCGCGTACTCAAATTGAGACTAAACTTACCAAAATTAATGATCGCATCATCGTCAGCCGGTAGGCCCAATAACTTATTCGCCTGACGACGTAATACCGCCCGGATACGCGCCAATAGCTCACGAGGATTAAATGGCTTCGGAATATAATCATCAGCGCCAATTTCTAACCCAACAATACGATCTACCTCTTCTCCTCTCGCCGTCACCATAATAATCGGTACCGGATTACTTTGGTTTCTCAGCCTTTGGCAAACAGAAAGCCCATCCTCTCCTGGTAACATTAAATCCAATACGATTAAGCTAACAGATTCCCGTGTCAGTAAACGGTCCATCTGCTCCGCATTAGCGGCACTACGTACCTGAAAACCTTGTTCTGTCAGATAACGCTCTAATAACGTTCGTAAACGCATGTCATCATCCACCACAAGGATCTTGTTATCTACTTGCATTATCAAACTCCAAAAAACACTACATGCTTTGATAAATTTATCATTTTGAAAGAGATTAACCCAAAGATAGAAACCAGATATCTGTATTTTGAGACTATTCCTAATAGGACTTATTTCCACTGTTATTAATTAGAATGATTAATTTAGTGGTTTATTACTGACAAAGAGAACGCAGTAATTCACTGTCAACTATCGAATTTCTATCGTTATTTTGCCATCGCCCCCCATCAATTAGCGTCCTGGCTCCCGGCAAATCGATAGAAATCCATTTATTAGCTAGATTAAATTCATCAGGCAGACTAAACGGAAAATGCCTTTTGCTGCATATTACCTTCTTATCTCTGCCACGGTTTTCAGTTTTTCCTGACTAACGAGGACCTGGATCGATAATGTTCAGCTCACCAACGTTTGGACAAGAAACCACTCGATGATCGATTTTTCGTCACCTTTCCTAACTATAGTAAACAATTTCGCTTGTTTTTTCTTCATTTGAACCTTAATAGCCTGTTTCATCACCAGCAAGATCCACAGCATACATACTATTCAGTACGCAGAACCATAAATTATATGATGAACATTATAAATATTAGAGCCAAATATCATAATGAGCGGACGGGTAAAGCAATCTTGTTACCAATAATGCTAACCCGAAACCGTCTGTTAACCCTTTATCTCCCGTTTTAACATCCGCGCTCACCGCAGTGGGAGCGTATCGTATTCTCTTGCCATGAAGCCGAATCCATCAACAGTGATAAATTTATTCAACCGATAACGACCCAAATGTCACAAATACGTTAATCTTGCAAAACAGCCGGAATTTATTGATTAATGACTAAAAACTAAGTCTTAATTTGACATCTACCGAAATGGGCTGTTTTATATACTCTATGGATTTCGAGATGCATCGCGACAGCAAGAGAGCGAATCCCCGGGAGCATAGATAACGATGTGACCGGGGTGAGCGAGTGCAGCCAACAAAGAGGCAACTTGAAAGATAACGGGTATACACTTATGAGATTAACGACGGTATCTACATCAAGATAAAATGAAAACTAAACTGATAACCCGTGAAGGCTACAACAAATTAAAGGAAGAACTGGATTATCTCTGGCGTGAAGAGCGCCCAGAAGTGACTAAAAAAGTGACTTGGGCAGCAAGTCTCGGTGACCGGAGTGAAAACGCAGATTATCAATATAACAAGAAGAGGCTACGGGAGATTGATCGCAGAGTCCGATATCTAACCAAGAGCTTAGAAGAATTGCGGTGTGTTGATTATTCTCCCCAACAAGACGGACGAGTGTTCTTCGGTGCATGGGTAGAGATCGAAAATGATCAAGGTGAGATTAAACGCTTCCGTATTGTCGGGTACGACGAAATTTTTGGTCGCAAAGACTACATATCAATCGATTCTCCAATGGCCCGAGCTTTATTAAAGAAAGAAGTGGGAGACAGTGCAATCGTTCATACACCAACAGGAAAAGTGTTGTGGTACGTGAATGAGATCGAATATACAAAATAGCCTATACCTTATGGATTTCAAGATGCATCGCGACAGCAAGGGAGAGAATCCCCGGGAGCATAGATAACGATGTGACCGGGGTGAGCGAGTGCAGCCAACAAAGAGGCAACTTGAAAGATGACGGGTATATATACTCTTTCGACATGATGTCGTTAGCGCTATATATCGAAGAATAACAACTGAATGAATCGCCGCTAACGATTCATTCACTCGGCAAAGCGCAATTTAATACAGGCGACCAGAATTAAATAAATGTGAAAATGACGCTGCTATTTTTCCTCTTAACATCACAACCAAGGTAATCAATTATATCGCCACATATTTTATAATTATAAAAATCAGTGTAAAAACGACTCCCAATTAGGAAGGCGTTTAAATAAAGACAAAAATAGTTAGGTAATCCCTCCATTTTTAACGAAAGTCAAAAGTAGAGTTGTAATTCATTAGTTACCTGCTCCTCGAACAACACGATGAAACTCAGGTTTTTCCTACTTTAGCCATTCTTTCAGTTTAATTCGGATATTCAGAAACAGCTCACAACAAATTCGGTAACCCACTTAGGGTTCCAGCGACAACTTCTCACATTTGAGTTCAATCACAGTTGCTATAGCGTTATAGCGTAATCGGCAACAAATTCGTTGAATGATATCGTAACTCGTCAGAATAAGATTAAACGTAAACTGGAAATTATTTCTCGCAAAACGTATAAAGGAGGTTTTGTGAATATTTGAAATTTACCCACCAGAAGAAAACAGAACATGAATGAATCTCTGAGCCAAATTATTGCAAGTGAGCTACAGGCGCAGCCACAACAAGTACTTTCAGCGATTAGCCTGCTTGATGAAGGGAATACTGTCCCTTTTATTGCACGATATCGTAAAGAGGTCACCGGCGGTCTGGATGACACCCAACTTCGCCAACTTGAGACCCGCCTTAGTTATCTACGCGAACTGTCGGACCGTCGCCAAACCATTCTTAAATCCATTGACGAGCAAGGTAAGCTAACCCCAGAACTGACCGAAGCAATTAATGGCACCCAGAGCAAAACAGAGCTGGAAGATCTTTATCTGCCATATAAACCGAAGCGTCGTACCCGTGGACAAATCGCTATTGAAGCGGGCCTTGAACCGCTAGCGGACTCCTTGTGGCAAGATCCACAGCAAGAACCGGAGCAGGTTGCTACTACTTTTATTGATCCTGATAAAGGTGTCGCTGATACCAAAGCCGCACTGGATGGTGCGCGTTATATCCTGATGGAACGTTTTGCCGAAGATGCAGCATTATTGGCAAAAGTACGTGACTATCTATGGAAAAATGCCCATCTGGTCGCTAAAGTCGTTACAGGAAAAGAAGAGGAAGGCGCTAAATTCCGCGACTATTTTGATCACCATGAACCTATCGCACAAGTCCCTTCTCACCGAGCATTGGCTATGTTCCGTGGTCGTAATGAAGGCGTACTGCAACTTTCCCTAAATGCTGATCCCCAGTTTGATGAGCCACCGAAAGAGAGTTACGGCGAACAGATTATTACTCAACATCTTAATCTGCGCTTGAACAATGCACCGGCAGATAGCTGGCGCAAAGCCGTGGTGAATTGGACTTGGCGCGTCAAGGTATTGCTACATCTTGAAACTGAATTGATGAGTACCTTGCGTGAGAAAGCGGAAGATGAAGCCATCAAAGTATTCGCCCGCAACCTGCAAGATCTATTGATGGCCGCACCTGCGGGCATGCGTGCAACAATGGGGCTCGATCCCGGTCTGCGTACCGGAGTCAAAGTGGCCGTTATCGATGCGACCGGCAAACTGATTGCCACAGACACCATCTATCCACACACCGGGCAAGCGGCTAAAGCCGCTGCAAGCGTGGCAGCATTGTGTATCAAACATCAAGTAGAACTGGTCGCTATCGGTAACGGAACGGCTTCCCGTGAAACAGAACGTTTCTTCGCGGATGTGCAAAAACAGTTCCCAGAGATAAAAGCCCAAAAAGTGATTGTCAGTGAGGCAGGAGCATCAGTTTATTCTGCTTCTGAACTGGCAGCACAAGAATTTCCCGATCTGGATGTTTCACTACGCGGTGCAGTCTCTATCGCCCGCCGCTTGCAAGATCCTCTCGCCGAATTAGTGAAAATCGATCCAAAATCCATCGGCGTAGGTCAATATCAACATGATGTCAGCCAGACTCAGCTTGCCAAAAAACTGGATGCCGTCGTTGAGGATTGTGTAAACGCCGTCGGAGTGGATCTCAATACCGCTTCTGTTCCACTGCTAACCCGAGTTGCCGGATTAACCCGTATGATTGCCCAGAACGTCGTCAACTGGCGTGATGAGAATGGCCGTTTCAATAACCGTACACAATTACTGAAAGTCAATCGCCTCGGACCAAAGGCTTTTGAGCAATGTGCTGGATTCTTGCGGATTAATCATGGTGATAACCCGCTGGATGCATCGACCGTTCATCCAGAAGCTTACCCGGTAGTTGAAAAAATTTTGGCGGCTACTGAGCAGAAACTCCAAGAATTGATGGGTAACCCTGCTTCACTGCGTGGATTGCAACCTCAGAATTTCACCACCGAACAATTTGGTGTTCCAACCGTTACCGATATTTTGAAAGAGCTGGAAAAACCTGGCCGCGATCCACGTCCAGAGTTTAAAACTGCGACTTTCGCAGAAGGAGTGGAAACCATGAATGATCTGCGTCCGGGAATGGTGCTGGAAGGGGCGGTCACTAACGTGACTAATTTTGGCGCATTTGTCGATATCGGCGTTCATCAAGATGGTTTAGTTCATATCTCTTCGCTGTCCGATCGCTTTGTAGAAGATCCTCACACCGTGGTAAAAGCGGGTGATATCGTTAAAGTCAAAGTGCTGGAAGTTGATCTGAACCGTAAGCGTATCGCTCTAACCATGCGCCTTGATGAGCAACCGGGAGAAACCCAATCACGTCGCAGTAACAATACGCAAACTGACCGCCGCCCTGAACGTAATGACAGAAACCGTAATGCTTCCCGTTCTTCTACCTCAGCCGGAAACAGTGCTATGAGTGATGCACTAGCCGCCGCATTCGGAAAAAAACGTTAAAATTCCCATCGCCGTAAACAGGTGCACTGCTTCGGCAGTGCACATTTCACCGTTTCTATCAGAAAGAAGATTCATGTCAACTTGAGTGACTAAGTGATCAAATTAACACCAACAATGAAAATACGATTAACATTGAAATTAATGATGGTTATTATTTTTATTTGCAATTAGTATGAATTGGATTAAAAATTACACTTCATAATGAATGAGTGCAACTAATTCTCGGTATTACTTTACTTATCACATATCCCGGAAGGTCATATGCAACTTCTTCCAGACCATAGCTACAAGATCATTGGTTTTTCTCCGAAGATCAGCCCGGCTTACCGACAGAAATTGCTGTCATTAGGTATGTTGCCCGGTTCTTCTTTTCATGTTGTCCGCTTAGCACCTTTAGGTGATCCGATACAAATTGAGACTCGCAGAGTCAGCCTAATCCTGAGAAAAAAAGATTTGGAATTTCTCACATTAGACAGCGTTCAATGCAACGCATAATCCGTTGCAAGCAACGAAACAGTTACTCTTAATTTAATCTGGCACCAAAAACATGAAAGCACTGACCATTGGCTTAATTGGCAACCCCAATGCCGGCAAAACGACATTATTTAACCAACTTACTGGCTCCCGACAACGTGTAGGCAACTGGGCTGGCGTTACAGTAGAACGAAAAGTTGGCCGTTTTACCACCGCGGAACACAAAATTGAGTTAGTTGACCTACCGGGAACCTACTCTCTAACCACAATTTCTGAACAAACATCACTGGATGAGCAGATAGCCTGCCACTATATCCTGAGTGGTGATGCTGACATGCTGATTAACGTCGTAGATGCTGCTAACCTTGAGCGAAATCTCTACCTGACGTTACAACTGTTGGAATTAGGCATTCCCTGCATCGTTGCGCTCAATATGCTGGATATCGCTGACAGTCAGCATATCCAAATTAATATTGCCGAACTGGAGCAACGCCTTGGCTGTCCAGTCATTCCAATGGTTTCGACCCGAGCAACCGGCCTGAATGAGCTAAAACAAGCAATTGACCGCCATCAGCAGAATTCCGTGCAGTCACTAATTCACTACCCTGACTGCCTGTTGCAAGAAGTTGAGACGTTATCTGATGTAATTTCAGACAATTTTCATGCTCAACAACGCCGTTGGTTAGCGCTTCAAATGCTTGAAGGGGATATTTACAGCCTGGAACGTTCCGGCCTTGCTACCTCAATGCTGACTGCATCCAAGGAACGCTTGCAACAACAGCAATATGACGAGCCCGAACTGTTGATTGCCGATGCGCGCTATCAAAGCATCAATACATTGTGCATGGCCGTGATTGATACCCAAAAAGCCATGCCAAATAAACTCACCCAAGCAATCGATAAAATTATCCTTAATCGTTGGTTAGGCGTACCTATTTTTCTGGCGGTTATGTATTTAATGTTCGTGCTGGCAATTAATATCGGTGGGGCGCTACAACCTATCTTTGACAGTGGTTCTGTCGCTATTTTCATTCATGGGGTGCAATGGCTTGGGCATACCTTAAGTTTTCCAGAATGGCTGACGATTTTCCTCGCGCAAGGTATCGGTGGTGGTATCAACACAGTTTTGCCGCTGGTACCACAAATCGGCATGATGTATTTATTCCTCTCTTTCCTTGAGGACTCTGGCTACATGGCGCGGGCTGCATTTGTCATGGATCGTCTGATGCAAGTTCTCGGGCTGCCGGGTAAATCATTTGTCCCGTTGATCGTTGGCTTCGGCTGTAACGTCCCATCCATTATGGGGGCAAGAACGCTAGACGCTCCGCGTGAACGCTTGATCACGATTATGATGGCACCCTTTATGTCTTGCGGTGCACGATTAGCCATCTTTGCCGTATTTGCCGCCGCATTCTTTGGCAAAAATGGGGCAACTTTTGTTTTTTCCCTTTATATATTGGGTATTGTCGTCGCTATTCTGACTGGCCTGATGTTGAAATACACCATTATGCGCGGCGAAGCTTCACCATTCATTATGGAGCTCCCGGTTTACCACATTCCGCATCTAAAAACTCTGCTTCTGCAAACCTGGCAACGCCTGAAAGGTTTTGTTATCCGTGCCGGTAAAGTGATCGTTATCGCCAGTATGTTCATCGGCGCTCTTAACAGCTTCTCATTTTCTGGTAAAGCGGTAGATAGCATCAACCAATCCGCTCTGGCTTCGGTCAGCAAGATTATTACGCCAGTATTACAGCCAATTGGCGTTCACTCAGATAACTGGCAGGCAACTGTAGGTCTGATAACCGGAGCAATGGCAAAAGAAGTGGTTGTTGGGACACTCAATACCCTGTATACCGCAGAAAGCATTACTAATGAGCCGTTTAATGCAAATGAGTTCAACCTGCTTGATGAACTGAAAGATGCAATTGGTGAAACCTGGGATAGTTTGAAAGATACCTTTACTCTGAGCGTGCTGTCCAACCCAATCGAAGCCAGCAAAGGTGACGGTGAGATGGATGGCGGTACTATGGGAACAATGAGTGCCAAATTTGGCTCCGCTATTTCAGCTTACAGTTATCTGATCTTTGTGCTGTTATATGTACCTTGTGTTTCGGTGATGGGCGCGATCGCTCGTGAAACAAGCCGTGGTTGGATGACATTCTCCATTCTGTGGGGATTGAACGTGGCTTATTCAATTTCAGCTCTGTTCTACCAGATGGTGACTTTCTCACAACATTCACAAAGCAGCCTGATTATCATTCTGACCGTCGTTACATTTAACGCACTGGTGTTCTACTTCCTGCGCCAGGCACGCAGCCGTGTGACGATGAAGTTAATCAGCAACCCGGGAAATAGCTGCCACTGCTCCAGTGGAAACTGTCACTAGGAATTGAAAATGATTAGCCTATTACAAGTAAGGGATGCAGTCGCTCTGAATGGGCGGGCAGATGCTAAGTTGTTGAGCCACCAGCTTTCTGCTTCATTATCGATGGTAGAAGCGATGCTTGAACAACTCACCGTAATGGGCAAATTGGAAAAAATCAATGCAACTGCCTGCCTAAGCGGCAGTTGCAAACAATGCCCAGAAACACAGAAATGTGATACAGCGGTTTATCGGATCGTTGGGGGATGTTAATCATTTAATTATATTGGTGTTATGCGTTTCGTTTAGCTCTTATTGCGGCTTTCTTTTCTTCCATTCGCAATTTTGCTTTTTGACGAGATAAAAATTGTGATTCACCCGCCACTAATTTCTCAAAGGCAGCATCGACTTCTGTCTTTAAATTCTCAGGGATCAAATCTCTCCCGGCCAAATTCCAATTCAGATTGCTATCCCATGTTTGCTTGGTTTTTCCTTTCAGGTACAAGCCATAATGTTTTGCATTGATAAAATCAATCTTGCTAAGCTCATTTGGATTGTACATATTTATTCCTTTCCCCAGTTAATTTATGCTTTTTAAATAAAAAATACAGGAATATCACCGCAAGCAGAATGCTTGTTAATTTGAAAGTAAACTCGATAGAAATGAGTTTTGCAGTATACCCACCAATAACCGGCATCAAAATTGCCACTACAGATGAAATTTTCTGTATATCTCCAGTCGCTTTCCCTACGTGTTCAAAACCAATGATATTTCTTACACCGTATCTAATTGCGAAAAATGTGACACCAGAGGCCATACCAACAAGGAAAACTAACAAATAGTATGTGGCATAATGATGTGTTTTTGCGTCTAAAAAACCAAATCCCCAAAAAGCTACAAAATTAGTCATAACGGAGAATAACAGGACATTCTTGGCTGACAACTTTTTAAGTAACCAACCAGAAACTCGTGTTCCTACTATGCCACCGACCCCGAGAAGTGAAATTATGTAGCCTATGCTACTTTCATTTTGCCCAATCCTCTCGAAGAAGATACCGAGCATATCGTTACTAAGAAAAAAGGCTAAGTTTGACAAAGTATAAGCCGAAACAAGTAAATATAAATCCGGTTTGTTTTTCAATTGCTGTATGAATGAGAAACGTTCTACAGCAGTAGGATTTATACCTTCATTTGCATCAAGCCTACAAGTATTATCAAAGTATGATGTCAACATACCGACTAGGTTAAATGTCATTGATAATAACAGGACAAACCATAATCCATAATTCGTGTTTAAATATACAACAAACAAGGGAATGACTATTCTGCTAAAGTTGATGATATATCCATAAATTTCATAAAATCGTTGAGACTCATTATCATCTACATTCAATTTTGTGTTTGATATTCCAAGCCCACATCGACAGGTTGTTTTGATTAATGTAATGATATAAAGAAATATAATTGGATCAGCTACAGATAAAAAAGGCATGACAATGCCATTAATAAAGAACAGCAATGTCCTCCAATTTAATACATTTCCGTTGTCAAACAGCTTGCCGAATAATCCACTGGCCACTAGAAATGGAATAGCGAAGCAAGCACCCAATATCCCCATTTCGGATGGAGTAGCATGCAGGCTATATATAGCTATGATGCTTAAAATAGCGTAATCAAGATAAGTATCAAGTTCATGTACACCTATACTAATGTATTTTTTCATTGGTTATCACCTACATGAGGCTAGCCAGAAGTTGATAGTCCATAATGTCTCCTTTTTAAACTTTAGGTTGATATTTACTTATTTCCAGTGAGGAAATTTAAATATAAGCAACAATCTTTATCCATGTAAATTAGGTGTTAAAGTGAAAATTTTATTATTGTGAAACAACTCATGTTTTTTAACCGCCTAATATCTTCATCATTGCCTTTAAAAATCATTTAAATACATATACATACCACATAAAAGATTGAATAATATTTTCTCGTATTAATCACGTTGCCTGCTTTGCTTTTATTTAGTATGTGTATTTAGTACAGAAATGTGATACGGCGGTTTATCGGATCGCTGGAGGACATTGAATAATTAAAAAAATAATCAATTCAATGTGAGGTGGTCATCACTTGACCTTGCTAAAAGATACTATACATTGTGGATATCAACACCCGCGATAGCGTCAATCCACCGACGAGATCAGCGGGTTTTTCTCATGTACAGAAAAAACTTAGTAGAGTTATTTTGTTAGTAACACTTTCTCAACACTAATCATATGAGATTCTATTAAATGTCTGTTTATAACAAGCCTTTTTTAACTCCAGCAGAGCTGGTAAATATTCATCTTGAAGATAAAGGTGTTTTATTTACTCATCCTTTTAATAAAGTCTTTGCTGAGAAAGCGCTATCCCTAATTAATTGGTATAGATTCAAATCATACTTATATCCTTATTTAAATCATTCAACTAAAGAATATTTACCCGGCACTGAATTTAAAAATGGCTTTGACTTATATTTGTTTGACTGTGAATTAAGAGAACTATGTAACAAATACATATTAAGAATAGAAGTTAAAGCAAAGAGTATTCTTGACCAAGTAATAACAAAATATCTAAACGACCCTTTTTGGTATCTCAGCGATGATGTATTCACACCAAATAAAGCACCATATCAAGAAAGAATGAAAATAAAAGCGCTCATGGAAAAATCTACTCAGGAATTCGCTGTTTACTATAAAAATAACTATACAAGCACAAAGGAATCTTATAGGCAAAATCCTCCATTTTGGATAGCTATAGAATTAATGTCTTTTGATTCAATGATGAAATTGATTGCTGCTTTAGACACGACAAAATTCACATCCTCAGGAAAAAATCATCTCAATGATTTTGCAACAGCTATGGGAGCCAATACATTTAAAGAAGTAAAATCGTGGCTTTACGCACTAAAGGAATTAAGAAACAAATCTTCGCATAGTTCCAGGACTTGGAATAGCAATTATCGTTTGCCATCAGGGTTCGTAGATAACAATAATAATATTGTTGGAACCAGAATAACAATCAGTCCAACAATGAAAAATAAAATCTATACTACATTGATTGTTTTAAAAATAATGTCTAAAACTTTGATAAGCCCATCAGAAAAATTCGAAGTTGAATTTAAAAATCTTATAAACAAATACAGTTATATAAATATTTTAACTCATTCAATGGGAATTCCCACAGGATGGGACAAGGAAAATATATGGAATTAAAAGGTAGAATTTGCCTTTCTTAGTAACAAATTGAATCCCTATGATTTATCTAATCGTCAGAAGAACTAATATCGAGCCGCCGCATTCACGCGGCGGATGCTTTACTTTTCCAAACCATGCCAATAAAAATCTGTGATCTCATCGACCTTACAATGCTTCTCTACTAACAAAATCAGTCAATAACCCAACAAACTCATCTGGATGAGAAATAAAAGGCGCATGAGCGGCATGGCGCATCATGGCTGAAACTGAACGCGGCCACTTTTCATCAAGAATGTTGAGGATTTTTCTTGGCACCAACCCATCCAGATAACCGTAAATCCGCAAGAACGGTATGGCAAGCTCAGTCAAAGGCTGCCTTAAATCTTCGGTACGCAAAATTTCCAAGCCAACATGCAGCACTTCAACAGAAGGCATCGGCTGCGCCAGCACAACAGATTTCAGTAATCGCGCATCTTGACGGGCGCTGTCAGTACCCAATGTCTGTAACGCAAGAAAACGCTCAACTGTGCGCTGGAAATCTTCACTAAGCTGATGTTCGAAATCGCGCAAAACTTCCGGCTTAATCCCCGGCCAGTCACTTTCTGCGCTGAAATGTGGTGAAGAAGCCACGGTAATTAATCCGGCAACTTTATCCTGATGGTCAAGCGCGATCCGGCTGGCAACCAGACCTCCCAACGACCAACCTAGCCATAACGCATTTTCCGGCGCATATCGCCAAACTTCATCCGCCATGTCAGCAAGATTCATCGGGCCATATTTCTGGCTACGGCCATAACCGGGTAAGTCCACCAAATGCAAACGAAAATGCGGAGCACATCGCATTTCAATGGAACGCCAAACTTCCGCATTCAGCCCCCATCCGTGCAGCAACACAAGATCACGCGAACCTTCATCAGAAGTCTGCCAAAACAGATCAGCCATTGTTATTCTCAACTTTATTTGCCATCAAGGAAGAAATCTATGCTAACAACGGTTGGGTACTGTTGGCTATGCCATCAGTCTCTTTGGTTGCCGCATCATGGAATATGCAGCCTTTGCAACAAGCGGTTGAAACGTTTGACAAACATGTGCCCGTGCTGCGCTCTGCCCTCAGAACTCCCTTCACTGCCTTGTGGACGCTGCCTCAAAAAACCGCCTCTATGGGAGAATATGATAGCGATTACCGACTATTGCCCACCACTGAGCGGCCTAATTCGTCGCTATAAATATCACTAGAGAATAGATTAAAAAATTCAAGTCAAAGAAAGTGTAAAATGAAAAATAATTACCACTGTTTTATATAGGCACGCTTTACAACTAGAAGCATAAGATAAGAAAAGGAAATTGCGACGATAAGAATGAGAAAAATATAAGGGGATTTATAATATGAAATTAAATATCCCATCAGAACAGGACTGACAGCTGCACCCAAACTGCCTAGGTTTTGTATTGCGAAGTAATGCCCCCTTAACCCCTCAGGTGCTATACTGTCAGTAAGCGCGTAAAGGACAGGAATAAAAATTATCTCTCCCAACGAAAAAGAAAATATTGCAATTATCCAATAAATCAAGTTCTGTTCAGAATAGATAAAACCCAAAATACCGAGAATAAAAAAAATTACTCCTCCCATCAGCCATCTTCCGATATAACCATCTTTAATATACTTTCCAACATGATATTGAAATCCTATAACAACCATAGCATTTGTTACCATCATTGCAGCAATAGCTGTATATGAAAACTCCTTATTTGTAGAAACAATTAAATATTGAGATAAGTAGCTAATGGTACTACCATATACAAAAGACCCGAGTACTGATGAAATTGTTATCAGAAAAAGCAAATAATTCTTCAAGGGCTTTATATTACTTAGGGTATCTGCCAGTAATCTATTATTTTTCTGTGATAATATAGGTAATAAGTGAAAACATGAAGAATAGTATATTATAATAAATATCATCGGGAGCAATGCAGTAAGACCAGATAATATGAAAGGGAAACTATTATTATAACCTGAAAGTAATGCACCAATTAATGGACCAACGGACCACCCTATGTTAATAAACGTGTAGTTTAAAGAAAATAATCTTATCTTAATACTTTGTGGTAAATAGTCAGAGAAATAACTCTTTAATAGCACCTCAAATAATGAGTAAGCTAAGTTCACAAAAGCCAGAAGAAAAGAAATAAGGATTATGTTTTCAAAATATGGAAAAATTAAAAAACAAAATAAAAAAGTTAAAAGCGATGATACAATAGGGAGTTTGAATTTCTTATTATCAGCAAACATGCCGCCAACTAGGCTGGTTATTATTCCGAATATCATGGATGAAGATATAATATATCCAACAATGATAGGACTAAAATTAAACTCCACAGATAAGTATATAGCTAAATAAGGAAGTGATACACCGCGACCAATCGTTAATAGTAATGACGAAAAGAGAAAAAAAGATATTGTCTTCTCATTTTTAAACACATGTAATAAACTAATATTATAATTCATGGTATTGATTAAATTCTCCCTTAGCTTATTTTCATATAACGATCTATAATATATTTTTATCATTATGAATACTATAAAGACTCTCTAAAATAACATACAAATCTGTTGTTAATTATTGGCAAGACTGCCAAAAACCCTTAAAGTAAATGGAAATGATTTTAAGGATAGCAATCTTTATTTATTTTCTTTAATATTATGAATAAAATAATCACCCTTCATGACTCCTCGTCGGTTACTGTCAGCTGATATCCTTTGAATAAGAATACAACGTACAAGATAAAACCTAGTGAAAAGTATTACTTGTGATTGTAGAATCTGCAAGCCATTTCTAAAGAAAATTATTCAAAATCAAAATTAATTATAATATTAATTCATTTTTGTGTTGTTTTTTTGCCACATTCACTCAGAAATTAGTATGATTACTATTATTTTTTATAATATAGTTATCATCAAAGGCACTTTTAGTCAAAATTATAATTTTAACACTAACTTACTGATATTTAAAAACAAAAAACTCAAAATAACATCAATCTCCGACAATATGAATAAATTTTATAAAAAAATTACATTAATCATCTATAATAATATTGTTATTAGAATGTGCGGTATGCAGTTCCTGATCTATACATTTTTATTGATTAATACAATATAACTAGTTGCATTGTAGCAATTTAAAATTCTTATACTCAATTATGATTTATCACAACCTGTACCGGTTTTTATGCTTTAAATCATACTATACCGAGAACATTGGATCATTTGATGTAAGTTGTAGCGTTGTATTGAACCACAAGTAATGAGAAACAAAAAGAAATAGGGAATTGGTCAAAATAAACGGGAATTCACGGGTGTAAATTCAGCGCTGGTGCGGTGTTGAGTGAGTGTGATAAGTTTATTCCTGCCCGTCAGGGCAGACTAACTAAAATGAGAAAATTTTTGTGGTTGCCGCTTTTGTGCCACTTATTTTAATAAAACTAGGACGCACACTATCAGTCATTTAAAACATCTTTAAATACGCTTTAAAACATAGGCTACTTTAGCCCATGTTAACCTGCTTTGCTGCTCATCTTGTTGTGGTTTGCCGGGACATGTTCTTTGTCATTAATAGACTCCAAAAATCTCTGTCGTTGTTCATCAGTTAAAGATGCATACAGTTGAGCAAACGCCAATGAGTTGTTAGACACTCCCAGTTTAGCTGGCAGGTCCTCCGGCCAGGGGAATTGTGACTCTTGCTGAATGTCCATCTGAGGTGGAGTTAGTAATACATTGATACCCTGCCTGAAAACACGGTCAATGACAGCTTCTCGTTCTTCTGCTGTCATTCTGTAAAGAAATGCCAGCCATGCCTTTTCCTGCTCCTCAGTGACATGCTTAGGAGTATCTTTATATACGGTGTTTTGCATATCATCATCCTTGGAATTTTTTCCAATGGCTAGCCACTCAATAGACACTTCGCATTTTTCCGCGAGAACTACCAATTTGTCTAAAGCGGGATATGTCTTACCTGACAGGTAAGTTCTCAGAGCTGCTTCTGATATTCCACATCTCTTTGCAAAGCTATTGCCAGATTCACCTCTCATAGCTTGCCTCAATCTGTCCTTAAACTGTGTTATTTCATCGCGTACAAAAACACGAGGTGTGTTTTTGTCATTAAGCACATGTTTTTCTTCTTTACTCATGATACTAGCTGCCTTTCGTTATCAAACCACATCTCGCATAAAAATACGCAATTGTATTGACTTCGTGTTTTTATGCGAATATATTTATATCCACACCGATAATCATTAACGCTTATCGGGACAGATAAACCTACTAAGGATCACATAATGCAACAAGACAGGCAAGACTGGCATCGCGCAGATATTCGCGCAGCATTGGAAAAACGCGGTACAAATCTACGTGCGTTGTCTGTTGAAGCGGGGTTGGCAAAAGATACTTTGCGTAATGCTCTAGTTCGCCCTTGGCCCAAGGGGGAAAGATTGATTGCTCAGGCAATCGGTGTTGATCCGGCTGTTATCTGGCCGAGTCGTTATCAAAATTCATAATGTCAGGGAGTATGAAGCTGATGGATATTTGGGTTACAGCGCAAGAGTGTGTCGGGCTACCGAATTTACCAACAGCCCCTTTTAACATTTCTAACCGCTTAAAGAAAAATGCAACAACAGAGATGATCCGTAAGCGTGAAGGCTCTAAGGCATTTGAGTTTCATATTAATTGCCTGCCGCCCGTGGCCCGTGCCGCAATACTGAAAAAACAAGGCACGATAGAAATTAACGATCGCCAGTTTGAAATAAAACAACGTCAAAAAAGCTACTGCCGGGAATCACTCTGGCAACAATTTAACGCCGCAAGCAATAAGCAGCGTGAAAAAGCACGCCAAAAGTGTGAGGCCGTGATTGCCGTGGCGGGTTTGATTGATACCGGTATTGATACCCTAACCGCTTTTGATTCTGCTGCGGACGCGCTACAGCTTCCTTCTGCTAGTGTGCGTCGTTGGTATTACCAGGCGAAACCCTTTGACCGGTCAGATTGGCTGGCGGCATTAGTGGGTAAACATGGCCACAGTATGTCAGCCCGTAAGAAGAAAGAAGCTGATTGTACGTCTGCGGCCTGGGATTTCTTGCTTGCTGACTATTTACGCCCAGAGCAACCGGCACTGCGGACCTGCTATGCCCGTCTGGAAGAAGCGGCGGCAGCGCACGGTTGGACGATACCGAGTCTGTCATCCCTGCGGCGGAAACTTGAACGTGAAGTACCAGCCGAACAAGTGGTGCTATTGCGACAAGGCGAGCATGCATTAATGCGGCTTTATCCCGCGCAAGAACGCACTGTGCTTGAACTGGATGCGATGGAATGGATTAACGGCGACGGTTATCAGCATAACGTTTTTGTGAGGTGGTTTAACGGTGAGGTTATCCGGCCCAAGACCTGGATTTGGCAAGATATCCGTACCCGCAAGATTCTGGCCTGGCGGACTGATGTGTCCGAGAACAGCGACAGTATCCGCCTGGCACTGGCTGATGTGATTGAGCAATACGGCATTCCAAAACACATCACTATTGATAACACGCGAGCCGCGGCCAACAAATGGATGACGGGCGGTGTACCGAACCGCTATCGATTCAAAGTTAAAGAAGATGATCCAAAAGGTATCATCCCGTTGCTGGGCATCCAGTTGCACTGGACAAGCGTGCTATTTGGTCGTGGACACGGCCAGGCAAAACCAGTAGAGCGTGCGTTCTCTCATGGGGGACTGGGTGAAGTCGTTGATAAGCATCCGGCTTTAGCGGGTGCTTACACGGGGGCTAACCCAATGGCAAAGCCCGATAATTATGGTGACCGGGTAGTCGATGCGGAAACTTTTTTAAATGCGCTGGCAGAAGGGATCGCTTTTTGGAACCGTCGGCCAGGGCGAGATACAGAGGTGTGCCTTGGTAAATGGTCGTTTGATGATGCGTTTGAACAGAGCTATCAGGAAAGCACAGTACGTAAGGCAACAGCGGAGCAACGTCATTTATTGTTGCTGCCTGCTGAGGCGGTCACGGTCACCAATGGCACCTTTACTTTAAATGCCGGCGGCAAAATACAGTCACGCCGAAACCGGTACTACCACGAGCAGTTACTGGGGGTTAAACCTAACAAAATTGTTATTCGTTTTGACCCGGCGGCATTGCATGACTCCGTGTTGTGCTACACGCTGGATGGCCGGTTTATTTGCGAAGCTCAGTGCATTGAGAAATCCGGGTTCGGGGATACCCAGGCTGCTCGTGAACATGACCGTAACCGGACCCGGTTTGTTAAGCGCACCAAAGAAGCCACTGCTGCACAGCGCCGCATGACAGCCCTCGAAGTCGCGGAACTGATGCCGGAAACCGTTCCTCCAGCACCGCCTGAAAGTCGGGTAGTGGAAATCTATCATCCAGTAGGTAATACCGTGCGCCGGGTGGTGGTGGATGAACAGGCCGAGCCGGATACCGATTATGACTATGCCTTTGAACATGCGGTGGCGCAGTTGCATGAGCAACAGCAGAAAAACACGATTTAATTTAGGAGAATACGATGACCAATATTATAGCGTTGACTCAAACACAAACAGAGCTGGCTGACGTTCGTGCCGCTATCCGAACCATTGTTGAAAGTGACGGCCTGACTTACAGCAATGTCGCCCGCGAAAGTGGCATATCCAGTACCGCGTTATCTCAGTTTATGAATGAAAGCTACAAGGGGGATAACAGCAAAGTGGCCAGTCAATTATCTGTCTGGCTGGAGAACCGCAGCAAGCGCACTAATGAAATGCCGGCAGCCCCGGATTTTGTCCAGACGAAGACTGTGCGGCAAATCTGGAGTGCATTGCAATATGCCCAACTGGCACAATGCATCAGTGTGATTTACGGCAGTCCGGGCGTGGGTAAGACCAAAGCCTTGCAACAGTTTGTTGCTGAGCGCCCTAACGTGTGGCTGATAACCGTATCACCCTCCCGTGCCAGCCTGAGCGAATGCCTGTACGAGCTTGCCCTGGAGCTGGGGCTGGGAGATGCGCCACGCCGGGCGGGTCAACTGGGGCGGGCAGTACGCAGAAAATTACGCGGTACGTCGGGGTTATTGGTGATTGATGAGGCCGACCATCTGGATTATCCGGTGCTTGAAGAGTTGCGGATTTTACAGGAGGAAACCGGGATTGGTCTGGCGCTGGTCGGCAATCATCAGGTCTATGCCCGTCTGACCGGCGGCAGTTCCCGCAGTGTGGACTTTGCGCGACTGTTCAGCCGAATTGCGAAAAAAGTCGCCATCTTGAAAACCAAAAAAGATGACGTTATCGCCATCGCTGAGGCGTGGGGGCTGGGTCCGCAGGAACGCGCTTTAGTTCAGCAGTTATCAGAACGTCCCGGCGCACTGCGTACCGTATCCCATACTTTGCGACTGGCAGCCATGTTTGCCAAAGGCAACAACGAACTACTTTCTGAGAAACATATCCGCGCCGCGGTTAAAGATTTAGAGGGGGCGACATTATGACAAAGGATTCACTGGTTTCAGTATTTAATCGTGCGGGTGATGCGGTATCCGCGCTGACAGCACAGGGGTTTACTGTGATGAGTATCATGATACGGGATAGTGCGCCGCGTATTCAAATTGCCCGCCATACGCATTGCGAACAGTTAATTCGTAACGGCAAAGCCACTTACCGATACCTGGGGCGCAATAGTGATTATCGGCAGGGGATGTTTATGCATTGTGGTTGTCAGGTCTTTTGGTCTGAATCATTACATTAATTAGGGGGATGTATGGCTGTTAAAATCGAAATTGTCATTACCACTCATCAGGGGAAATTAATGCATGACGTTAAAGCGTCAGGCGGTGCTGTCTACACAGCTAATGAAAAACAAGAGGTCATGGCGCTGGTGCAGGTGATTAAGCATCACCTCGCGCAGCAATACGATTTATGTTTTCACACTCAGGAGGTTAATCAGCATGTCCACTAAACAATACACAACACAGCAGGTACCGGAGAGTTATTGGGTCGATGCGAAAGGCGTACTGACGCCCGTCAGTATCATCAAAGCGATTGACCTGGAACGGGATAATTTAGTCGGAGAAATCGTTGAGCAGGCCATCACGGTTAACTCGGCATTAGCTGAGTTGAAGCTGCGTGCTTTTGCTGATATCCAGGCTTTTGTTGATTTGTCAGCAGAGAAATACGGTGCCACGAAAGGCGGGAAAAAAGGCAATGTGACACTCTACTCTTATGATGGCCGTTTTAAAATTCAGCGTGCGATGCAAGACCGTATTGCTTTTGATGAGCGTTTGCAGGCGGCTAAATCCCTGATTGATGAATGTCTTGCAGACTGGACGGAAGGGGCGCGTCCTGAAATCCATGCCTTGATTAGTCAGGCGTTCTCTACCGATAAGGAAGGTGACATTAATACAGGCCGTGTTTTGGGGCTGCGTCGGCTGGATATTGATGATGAGCGTTGGAATAAGGCGATGATTGCCATCGGAGAAGCTTTGCAGGTTATCGGCAGTAAATCCTATATTCGAATTTATGAGCGTGTAGGGGATACTGACCAGTACAAACCAATACCGTTGGATATCGCCGGGGTTTGATATGAAAGCAACACAGTTTAATCAACGTTATCGTGTTGGCAACAGTTTTATCTACCAGCCCAACAAAATATTACGTGGTGGAACGCCGGTTAAGACAGTGGATAAAGCGAAAGACTTAACCAATTGCACGGTAGTTGAAATTAGTACTGAACCTTATTTTGTCAGAACAGATTATTTAACTCCGGCGTGATTTAACACACCACAAAATTAAAGACGGTTTAAACATGGCGTAAACCCGCCAGGGGCGCGCTTACGCCAAAATTGAGGACAGCAACAATGAATATTGATAAACCCGGATGGAAAGCTATTGAAGAAGAGCTGAAAAGTCTATTTTGCCACGTTAGTTTTCAGTATCAAGGCGTTGTCATTAGCGTTAATAGGGAAAGAGTCAGCGAGAACAGGAGCCAATTATTTGTTTATTTCAATAATAAGGTGTGCCTTGCATGGGGTGACAAAGGCCATGATATGTATAACCCATTAACTGAATTATTTTGGCGTACGGTTACCAGGCCATTGTATAGCAAAACAAGAATTGCAGAAGTAGAAAAGTTGTTGGGTAAGCGTCATGCGAAAAAAGAATTGCCATATATCTATAAAACCCACACTTATCTTTCTCCTGGATTTATCAACGCCGTTCAATTAATCCGGCAATACAAGAAGATTGCAGGGCTTGAGTGGATTAACAAATCGGAGATATCACAATGACACCCGTTGTTTTTATTTCAGGCCCAATGACAGGCAAACCTGGCTTCAACCGCGGTGAATTTAATACCGTGGCAAAAATGCTAAAAAGTCAGGACCTGATTGTTCTGAATCCTGCTGTCCATCCTGATGGATTGACGCATGATCAATATATGCATATGTCACTGGCAATGCTGGAACAAGCTGATGTCATTTATCTGCTCGACGGCTGGGAAAGCAGCAAGGGCGCTGTCATGGAGTTTGACTGCGCAAAAATGCACAATTTGATGTTTATGTATAACTCGTGGGAAGCGTTCCGTACTGCGGTTGCACGAAGTCGCCAACAGCGTGGGAGAATGAACGATGAATAAACAACAGCTCATTCGTCTTATTCATATCGCCAAAACGACGCTTAAGCTTGACGATGACACTTATCGCGCGGCTCTGGCGACAGCAACCGGCGGGAAAACATCATGCAGTGATATGTCCCATTATGAATTAAAACAAGTGTACGCGGCGTTTGTTGAACGGGGATTTAAACGCCGTTTTAAACGTAATCATCAGCATGTTAAAGGCCGTGTACGTACGGCGGAAATCAACAAAATTCGGGCCATTTGGATCACAATGCATCAGCAGGGGTTTATTGATGATGGTTCAGAGTCAGCATTGAATAAATTTGTGATGCGACAAACAACTAAAATCAATGGTGCCGGGGTCGCAGAAGTCGGCTGGCTAACCCCCGCACTGGTTTATCCGGTTATTGAGAGTTTGAAAAAATGGCATCTCAGGTTGATGACAGAAGGCATGGCAGTCCGCAAACAACCACTGCCAGAACGCCGGGGATACGATGCGATATGTCACGCCTTTAATATGGGGAAATCATCATGAAAATAGCCCGTTGCCCAATTTGCCACTCTGACTGGCACTTAGAAGCGTTATGTGAAGATGACGCCAGCCGTCAGTTATTAAAAATGCTGTCTGAATTACCGGGCAGTTGTGCCCGGCATTTGGTGGCCTATATCGGCTTGTTTCGCCGTGAGAAACAAAACCTGTCCAATAGCCGGGCATTAAAACTGGCCGGGGAAGTGTTGGCACTTTACAAACCCGGCCGGGTATTGGCTCACGCATTAAGTGAAACTGTTGAACGTATCCGTGAAAAACGGGCACAGGGAGACAAGAAACCGTTATCAAACCACAACTACCTGAAAACTGTCTATCAGTCAGCCGAACAGATTATTGCCCAAAGCAGCAATATCAATGCACGGGAGAAACAACAAGTGTCAGGTTCTGATAGCCGTGATGCTTATTTCAGACAAATGCAGCAATTGGGTATAGATCTTGCTAAGATTTCAGGCGGCTTAGAGTGGTTGAAAAGTCAAGGTGAGGAAACATGAGATGAAAAATATTTTATTTATTTTCTTACTATTGCCGCTTTCTGCAATAGCAAACACGAAAGATACCGTTATGGAATATATGAGGGTTAGTGCACAGTATCAGGTAAAAGTAACTGATTGGTATAAAAAGAATGATACATGGATTACTGAGTTAACAATCCACCATAACGAAAAAATGAAAGTCACAATATCGGGTGATAGGGTTGCGGTTCATTCGCATTTTTCAAAACCCATTTCAGATATGTTTTCCTCAGGTTGCGCATCAATTTCTAAGGAAATTATTCCTGAGGCGGGTTACTGGGATGAAAACGCTACTGCCAATACCAAGGCTATAAACCAGCTATGGTCTGATAAAGATTGGCAGGAGAAGTTTCAAACTAAGACAGTGGTTATCGATGGTTGGAAGATTATTGCTATCAAAAAACCCTTAGAACTGTCATGTGTTATTGAGCCTGTATCTGTATAACGAGATAGCTATGAACCTAGAACTTTTCAACCACGACCATAAAGAACTTGGTGAATTATTAGATCAAATGGATGTCATCCCATCAGATGAGTTACAGACAAGGTGGCCGCAGCTATTGGCCGATATTGTTGATCTGTTTTCTTGTGAGCTACAACGGCAAAATACCAGTAGAGACAAAGCGGAACTCGCGGCGTGTAAGCTGGCAGGTGCATTAGCTCATTACTACGGTGGCAGAGCTGTTTATTTACCTACTGGTGATACATTGAAAATCGCATTACGTGATAACCAGTTATTTAATGAGTGGAGTTGTTCACGTGGTGAGGTTGTGCAGTTAGCAAAAAAATATCACCTTACCCATTCGACGGTATATGCTATTCTGCGTCAGCAATTAGCGCTCCACCGTAAACGTTATCAAGGTGAGCTTTTCAAGTAATCACCTGTTCTGATGGGGTTTGTTTGACTTCCCACAAACCCAATTGTCCCGCCTAAAACATGATGATGAGCTACCGATTATCAACAGGTAGCCATCATGACTTACAGTTACAGCGTTTCTTTTATCCATGCTATCCATTACTTATTGCCGGCGGAAGGCGGCTATGTCAATAACCTCCATGACACCGGCGGCCAGACAAAATTTGGTATCAGTCAGCGCAGCTACCCTCACCTCAATATTGCCGCATTAACCGAAGACGATGCCACTGAAATCTATTATCGGGATTTCTGGCTGAAAGCCGGTTGCGATAAGTTACCGGCGGGTATCTCGCTGGCGGTGTTTGATGCCGCCGTTCAGCACGGCATCAAGCCCGCTGTACAACAATTACAACGTGCAGCAGGTGTGCGGGATGACGGCGTTATCGGCCCTGTCACGCTGAATGCCGTTGAAACCTTTGCGCCGCAATATCTGTTTATCCGACTACTGAATCGGCGTGCACTGGCTTACGCCCGTATTATTGCCGTGAACCCGACACAAAAAGTCTTTCTTGACGGCTGGTTTAACCGCCTGGATAAGCTGACGCCTGCGGTGTTAGAGGTGTTGTGATGCTGCCGCCGCCGATTTCAGACCATTTATTAAAAAGACAAATTGCTGAATTACGTAACCCGCGCTATCTCAGTATCTATGAAGCCGGGCGGGAACGTTGTTTACAGCAGGCATTGGCCGGCAACGATATCAGCGACATTCCAATTTATAGCTATAACGCCACTTATCAATCGCTATTTTGCCGGGGCTGGCAATCCGTTTCTGCTCAAGATATCCGCTTATTGCGGGCTGAACGCGACAGGGGGCCGGTATGTTAGCGCACTTAAAGCAGCTTATCAGCAACCCGGCAACCGGTCGCCTCTCAACCTCTGATACCACCTTATTCGGGGCATTTATTGCCAGCACAGCCGTTTTATTGTGGTGTGCGCTCGCCGGCAAGATGGATGAATATCTGTTCGTCGGCTACCTCGCCGCATGGGTCACCCATTCCCAGGCATCAAAACAGGCCGCCATTAAGCGTGACAGAGAACTCAATGTGACAGAAAACCGCGAGGTGTTTGCTCGTGATTAATCTTATCCAACGTTATTGGCTCATTGTGGTATGGGGTTCGCTGTGCATTTGGCTGGGGGACAGGTGGGCCGGATCACGTTTGCAGCCTCAAATCAACCAGGAAATTGAAAACCGTCAAGAGGCGGAACTGTCTTTTTATCGGGCACAAAAAGCCACCGCCGAATTAAACGCCGGCGCTCTGCGCGATTTGATTGAAAAACAGCAGGCACAGCAACATGCAAATGAAAAGATGTCAAATGACTTATACGCCGCTATCACACGCTTATCGCAAGCCACACAGCGTATTGAACAAAGTATTCCTGATGCCCTTAGTCGCGATGGGAGTGCTTACACCGGCATTGGCCCTGACGGGTTGCGGCTCTACCAAACCGCGTTCGGTTACCACCACGCCGCCCCTGGTGATTTCAGCCTGCCCGGCCATTCCTCCCCAGTTGTTACAACTGCCCGTGAAACCGCCGATGCCGCGTTCCGGGGAACCACAGGCGCTGCTGACTCATGCCAGCCGGTACGGCCAATGGAGCCAGGAACTGGAGCAAAAGCTGCTGGCAATCAAAGCCTGGGCGGCCCAACAACAGGAGAAACAAAATGAGCAGACTGATTGACCGGGCATGTGAGTTAGAGCAATCCCCGCGCGAATTAGCCCTAAAAGCCCATGTTGAGCGGCCGATTCAGACAGGGAGCGGCATTTGCGGTCACTGTGGCGAGGTGATTGATCCCGCCCGGCTGGCCGTTAATCCTGCGTTTGAACGCTGTATTGACTGCCAAACACAGTTTGAATTATGGGAGAAAAAATTCGGTGCTGGCATTTCTTAAAGAAAACTGGTCGATGGTGTGGGCGGCGGTCACGGTCACCTTTAACGTGGTACTTGTGTTGCTCAGTAAAACCTACGCCAAACGTGATGATGTTGAATTACTTAAAGTGCAGGTTCGGCAGCTCGAAGGCTCATTATCCACTTTGCCGAATCAGAAAGAATTACACGCTTTGCAGTTAGAAATGGCAAATCTGCGCGGTGATTTAAAAGCGGCACTGCCGGAGCTACGCCAGTTGCGCCATATGAGTGATTTGTTATTACAAAATGAATTAAAGGAAAAGAATTAATGTCATCCATGCGTGAAATCTTAAATACCGACCAGCGATTGGTGATTTTACGGTCACTGGTTGAATGTGGCGGTGATGCCAATGAATCCGTGTTACAGACCTGTCTTGATGCCTACGGTCATCGGGTCAGTCGTGATGTGGTGAAATCACATTGCCACTGGCTGGCTGAGCAATCGCTGGTTTCGGTCAATGATGTCGCCGGTTGCCTGGTCATGACCTTAACGGGGCGTGGCGCAGATGTTGCTGAGGGACGCAGTACCGTACCGGGTGTGAAGCGCCCCCGGCCGAGGGGATAGTCATGAGTAATAAACAGACTCGTGGCCGTCCGTCGAAGATTGATTTGTTGCCGCAGGTTATTCGGGACCAGCTTCACAGTTTGTTGCGTGATAAACGTCATACACAAGAAGATATCCGTGCCGCGATTAATGAACTGATCGATGAAGAAGGCTTACCGGGCGACATGAAAATTTCCCGTACCGGACTGAATCGTTATGCTTCCCGGATGGAAACCCTCGGTGCCCGTATTCGTGAAGGGCGTGAAATTGCCGATGTGTGGGTCTCCCGGTTGGGTTCTGAACCCACGTCTGACGTCGGAAAGCTGTTGCAAGAATTTGTGAAATCCCTGGCGTTTGAAACCAGTATGCACCTGGCGGAAAGCGACAAAGTGGTTGAGCCGAAAGCCTTGTCTCAGTTAGCCCTGGTCGCTGCCCGCATTGAGCAGGCAGCGATGACCAGCACCCGGCGCGAAAAAGAAATCCGCGCGGCCTTTGCCGCGGAAGCCGCAGAGCAGACAGAAACCCTGGTCAAACAGGCCGGTCTCACGGCGGAAGCGGCGGCAGATATCAAGCGTCAAATATTGGGGATTGCTTAATGCTGGCACAGGAATTAAACCCGGCGACGGAATTTATTATCAATGCGGTTAACGACGAAACGTTTGATCCCAATGCGGTGCTGCTGGGTTATCAAAAGCGCTGGATCGCCGATGAATCGGTCTTAAAAATTGCAGAAAAATCGCGGCGGGTCGGGTTGACCTGGGCTGAGGCCGCCGACGCATCACTGACCGCCGCCAAAGCCCGTGACGCCGGCGGCACAAACCATTTCTATATCGGTTCCAATAAAGAAATGGCCCGTGAGTTTATTGATGCGGCGGCCGTGTGGGCTAAGGCTTACGGGCTGGCGGCGGGTGAAATCGGTGAAGAAGTCTTTGAAGATGAAGACAAAGATATTCTGACGTTTGTTATTTACTTTAGCAGCGGGTTTAAAGTCCAGGCATTATCCAGCAATCCGAAGAACCTGCGCGGGATGCAAGGGAATGTCACTATCGATGAAGCCGCTTTTCATGAGCGGCTTGCCGAAGTGCTGAAAGCCGCACTGGCTTTGACGATGTGGGGGGCGAAAGTACGGATTATTTCGACGCATAACGGCACTGAAAACCTGTTCAACGAGTTGATCCAGGACTCACGCGCCGGGCGTAAGCGGTACGCTGTGCATACCATCACGCTGGATGATGCTTGCAATGACGGACTGTATAAGCGTATCTGTCAGGTTTCCCGGCAAATCTGGTCGCAGGAAAAAGAAAATGAATGGAAAACCAATCTGCTCAAAGACACGGCGACGGAAGAGGATGCGCTGGAAGAATATTATTGCGTGCCGAAGCAGGGCAGCGGGGCCTATATCCCCCGCGTGCTGATTGACCGAGCAACCGATGCTCAGTGTGTTGTTGTCCGTTTTGCGATGCCAAAGGGACACATGAGCTGGACGGAAGACGAGCGTAAAAACACGGTACTGACGTTTTGTGAAGAGATGCTGTTACCGGCATTACAAAAACTTGATCCCGATACCCGCCATGCCTATGGGCAGGATTTTGCCCGTTCCGGCGATTTATCTGTTATCGGGGCTGGCAGTATTGAGCAAGACACTCGCCGCAGGCTGTTGATCACCGTTGAACTGCATGATGTGCCTTATAACCAGCAGCGCCAGATAGCCTTTTTTATGATTGACCGGCTCCCCCGCCTGGTGGGTATCGCCATCGATTCGACGGGGAACGGCGGTTATTTAGGGGAAGCCATGTTATTACATTACGGTGAAGATATGGTTGATGCTATCCATGTCACCGATAACTTTTATCGGGAATGGTCGCCGAAATACAAAGCACTGTATGAATCCAATGACATCAGCATCCCTAAAGATGAAGATATCATTACTGACCAGCGTCAAATTCAGAATATCCGGGGTGTCCCCAAAATTGATAAAACCCGCCGAGCCGGGGCAGACGGTAAAAAACGCCACGGTGACAGTGCCGGGGCGTATCTGATGTTTACCCGCGCGACTTATATGGATGGACAAATGATTGACTTTATTCCGCTGCCGGGTAAACACACCGCGGCAAATGACGACGACGATTTACCGACCTTTGAGCGAGGCTGCTGGTGAAAATATTCAACAGATTAGTGGATGCGGTAGGTCGCCGTTTCTGGTTTAAGCCTGATATGCAAACGCAGGATGATGAGTCCCGTGTGTCACAGTTGCGCCGATACTACGGTGATCATCCAGTCAGTGGTTTGACGCCCGCGCGCGCGGCTGACATTCTGATTGATGCCGAGCGCGGCCAGCTACTGGCACAGTGTGAACTGGCGGAAGATATGGAAGAAAAAGACGCGCATTTGCAGTCAGAATTGGGTAAGCGCCGGCGGGCTATCCAGTCTCTGGATTGGGCGATTAAGCCGCCGCCGGATGCCAGCCGGGAAGAAATCCGGGATGCGGAACTGCTGACCGAAATCTTATTAGATGCGAGCTGGTTGCCCGATTGTCTTTTTGATGCCACGGATGCCATTCTGAAAGGATTTTCCTGCCAGGAGATTGAATGGGAAAATGCCGGCGAGCTGATTATTCCGCGTGCGGTGGAATGGCGCGACCCGGCCTGGTTTCAGACGCCTCAGTATGAGCGCAATCAATTACGTTTACGCAACGGGACGGCGGACGGGGAAGATTTGCAGCCGTTCGGCTGGATACAGCATATTGCCAAATCCAAATCGGGCTATCTTGCTCGTACCGGATTAATCCGCACCCTGGTCTGGCCGTTTATCTTTAAAAACTATTCGGTTAGGGACCTGGCCGAGTTTCTGGAAATCTACGGTCTGCCTATCAGAGTTGGGCAATATCCGGCGGGCGCGACCGACAAAGAGAAACAGACTTTACTGCATGCGGTCATGTCAATCGGTCATAACGCCGGCGGGATTATTCCGCGCTCAATGTTGATTGATTTTAAAGCAGCGGCAGACGGCACATCAGACCCGTTTATGGCGATGATGAGCTGGGCTGAACTGAGTATGTCCAAAGCTATTTTAGGCGGCACACTGACCAGTCAGGCTGACGGCGCGACGAGTACTAACGCGCTGGGTAACGTGCATAATGAAGTCCGTTTCGAGGTGCGCAACAGTGACGCAACCCAACTGGCGGCCACGCTGACACGAGACCTGGTGTTTCCATTATACGCCCTCAATTGCAAGTCGTTCGATAATCAACGGCGTAAGCCGGTGTTTGAGTTTGATCTGTCCGAGCCGGAAGACGTGAGCGCCTATGCCGCCGCACTGCCGGGGCTGGTCGGTCTGGGGATGAAAATTCCGGTGCAATGGGTGCATGATAAGCTGCAAATTCCTGTTGCCGCCGATGATGAAGATTGCCTGAAAGTCCCCGAAACACCCGCCGCCCCGGATTTCTCTTCCGCCTTCTTAAACGCTAAAACCGGATGGACAGCATTAACGGCGGAGCCGGTGACATCGGTGAATACGATGCCGGGTGCGGTAAACGGACAGGAATGGCAAAACACGGTTGACCCGCTGCTGGTTCCTATTCTTGCGGCACTGGAAACCGGGGGCTATGAGGCGGCAAAAAATAAAGCGTCTGAACTCTATACTGACATGGACGATGAACAACTGGCTGATATGTTACATCGGGCGATGTTTGTCGCCGAACTTTGGGGACGTCTGAATGCCACAACCGGTTGATTTAGGTATTGCGGCTAAATTAGAGCCAAAACTGGCCGTGGATTATTTTCGCGCCAAGGGCTATGACGTCAACTGGAACTGGCAGGAAACCGATGCTGCCGCTCATGCGCGGGCGTTCACCGTCGCCAAAGCGGCGCGGATGGATATTCTGACGACTATTCGTGATGAGGTGGATAAAGCGCTGAGTCAGGGCACCACCGAACGCGATTTTATTAAAAGCCTAAAACCCCGTTTGCAAGAGCAGGGTTGGTGGGGTAAGCAAATTGTGGTTGACGGTGACGGTAATGCGGAAACCGTCCAGTTAGGCAGCCCGGCCCGGCTGGCAACTATCTATCGCACCAATTTAGCGACCGCCTATCAAGCCGGGCGATATCAGCAACAACTGGCAAGTACAGATACTCATCCCTACTGGCAGTACATTGCTGTCATTGACAAGAACACGCGGAAAAGCCATGCCGCGATGCACGGGCGGGTGTTTCGTTTTGATGATCCGATTTGGAACACGCTCTATCCACCTAACGACTGGGGGTGTCGCTGCCGCGTTCGCGCATTGACTGCCGCACAGGTTAAACGGATGGGGTTAACGGTCGAGTCCAGTCTCGGCGCGGTGAGCACCCAACTTGTTGAAACCGGGGTTGATAAGCGGACGGGTGAAGTTTATCAGTCAGAAGTCACGACGTACCGCAACGGCAAGCAGCGCATGACTACCGGCGCAGGCTGGTCAAACAATGCCGGGCAACTGGCTATGGGGTCGGATATCAGTATTGCGCGTAAGCTGATTGGGTTGCAAAACCGTGAACTCCGTCAGCAGGTTATTCAGTCATTGAATAACGCCCCGGTACGACAACAGGCGTTCGCGCAATGGGTCGGCCAGGTGCTGACGCAACGGCGTCCTGGCAACAACATTCAGCCGCTGGGGTTTATGACCGATGATATTGCCGTGGCCGTGGAGGAACGGACCGGCAAGCCTGCCGCGCGCGTACTGGCTATCAGTGAAAAAGACCTGGTACACGCTGACAGCCTTAAGCATCAGAAAAAAGGCGTCGCCCTGACAATGGCCGAATATCAGGCGTTACCGCGGGTGATTGCCAATCCCTCGGCTGTCCTTTGGGATAAGCAGAATCAGAATTTATTGTATATTCGCAGTGACGATGACCTCACCATTAAAACGGTGGTCAATGCGCCGTGGTCAGTACGCAAACAACCGGATGCCTTAGATGTGGTGATTAATACGTACCGGGTACCGTTAACTGAACTGAAAAAAGGCGTCGCCGGCGGGAATTATGAATTACTGAAAGGAGCGCTGTAACAACAAAGCCCCGAATAACCGGGGCTTGTCACAATGGCGGGAGTCGAACCCGCATAAACGTATGGCTTGCGCTGACGTCGAATTACCGTTATTCGTACACTGTTTAACCTATTTTACCATGAGTGAGAATGAATGCAACTTGACTATCAATTTGATGATGCGGCGATACAGGCGGCCTTTAAACGGGTGCAAAAGCTGGGGCGGGATACGACGCCGATCACCCGTGCAATTGCCGCGGTTCTCGCCAGTGAAAGCGAAGAGGCGTTTGCGCAAGAAGCTGACCCGACGACAGGCAACCCCTGGAAACCGTTAACCAAAAAGTACAAAGCCCGCCTGGCAAAAAAAGGCAAGACAGGCAGAATGTTACAGCGCTCACAGGGGGGGCTGGCGATGTCGTTGTCAACAGAGTATGACGCAGTGAGCGTGGCCATTGGCACTAACAAAGTTTACGCAGCGATCCATCAATGGGGCGGGTTGCCCGATATGCCGCCTGGCCCGGCTGCGGTACCCGCTCGCCCGTATATGGGGCTGTCAGCGCAAGGCGCGGCGGATATTATCGACATTATCAATACGCAGCATGCAGCCGCACTCAAGGCACGTTAGTATGTCCGTCTTACAGAAAAAAAGTTAAACGCCTCCTGAGATTTTTAAACGGGTTTTAAACGGGGTATAGTGTCACTGCTCTCCCCCGTTTTATCTTTTCTTTCCCATGCAGGTGTGATCCCCCACAAACCCACCTTCTTTTCATATTGCCCAGAATGGCAGCATGAAAAAGAAAAGCCCAACTCCCAACACCCGTTTAGCGATTCTGAATGCCTCGATGACTCAGGCCGCCGATGGCTGGTATCAGCTCCTGCCCGCGGGGCATTTTAGTGCCCGTGACGGCCGCCCGGACGATGTTGTCGGTGGGCAGTGGTTTATGGATGCCGCCATTGCTGAACAGTTTATTACGGCGACAGCCGCTGTCGGCCAGCCGGTGTTGTTTGACTACAACCATGTGACATTAAAACAAGATGACGATGCTGCTGCGTGCAAAGACGCTATTGCAGCGGCGTGGCTGAAAAATCCCGCAACAGATATGCAGTGGCGCGAAGGTTTGGGGCTGTTTGTTCGCCTGTCGTTAACGCCGGCGGCTCAAACCGCCATCGATAACCGCGAATGGGCTTATCTGTCCGCCGTATTTCCTTATAACGAGCTGGGCCATCCCCTTTATTTGAGGATGGGCGCACTCACCAATGACCCCGGTTTAACCGGTATGCGGCCTCTGGCTGTGCTGGCGGCGCAAACTCTTTCGGACTTTTTCCCTCCATCAAAACAGGACATTGTTATGAATGATCTTATTCTCCAGTTGCTGGAACAACTGGGTATTGAACTGCCCGACGATACCGCCGAACTCAGCGAAGAGGCACTCAGTGATTTGCTGAATCAGGCGCTGTCAGCGATTGAAGCATTAAAAGCCTCGGCGCAAGCCGCTGTTGATACACAAGAGGTGATTGAGAGTACGGCAGACCCGGACAGTGTGACCAGTGGCGTAACCGATATCGTTGATGATGCCGCCGCTGATATCACCGAAGCAGAGCAGATCCTTGAGGACGCAGCTTTGAATGGTGTCGATTTAACCCGATTTGTTCCCACTCGCGCATATCAGATTCTGGCCCGCCGCGCCGCGGTGTTAAGTGCCCGGTCGGGTGCACAAAGTGCGGAATCGATTATCACCAGTGCTCGCCGTCAAGGGCGGGTTGTCGCGGCAGAGGTGCCTTATTTGCGTGCATTAGCGAGACAGCACGGCATTGCCGAGTTAAAAGCGGCGATTGCAGGCCGGAAAGGCATTACGGCACTCACCAGCCGTCAAACCCTGAGAGCGAAACAACCGTCGCGTATGGCCGTCCTGTCCGCGTCTGAAAAAGAAGCGGCGAGGCTCCAGGGATTATCTGAGGCCGAATTCCTGAAACGCAAACAAAAAGGAGCCAAATAATGGCGATTGTGACCCCCGCGCTGATTAAAGCGTTATTTACCGGCTGGAACGGCGATTTTCAAAACGGGCTTGACCAGGCTCCCAGCCAGTATGAGCACATTGCGACCGTGGTGCCCAGCACGACAAAATCGAATACTTACGGCTGGCTGGGGCAGTTTCCGGGCATGCGGGAATGGATTGGTGACCGCGTTATTAAAGATATGCAATCACACGGTTATCAAATCATTAACCGGCCATTCGAAAGCACAGTGGGCGTTGATCGGGATGATATTGAAGACGATAACGTCGGCATTTACTCGCCGCTGTTTACTGAAATGGGACGTGCCGCCGGTGTGCAGCCAGACGAGTTGGTATTCGGTGCACTGTCAAACGGCTTCTCCAATCTGTGTTACGACAAACAGAACTTCTTTGATGCTGACCATCCGGTCTACCCCGATGTAGACGGTAAGGGTGATGCTAAATCAGTCAGTAATATCTTAACTGATGACAGTTACAAAGGGTTGCCGTGGTTTGTGCTTGATAACTCCAGAGCCATTAAACCGATTATTTTCCAGCAGCGTAAAGCGCCGGAAATGGTAGCGATGGATAAAGTCGATGATGAGCAGAACTTTATGCGCAAGCTCATTCGCTACGGCGTCGATACCCGCTGTGAAGCCGGCTATTCATTCTGGCAACTGGCTTACGCGGCCAAAGCGCCATTGACTGCGGATAACGTCTGGTCGGTGATTTCTGCGATGCGACAGTTTAAGGCTGATGGGGGGCGTCCGCTGGCAATCCGGCCCACTCACCTGGTTGTGCCGCCGGCAATGGAAAAAGAAGCCACCCAGCTCCTTGAGCGTGAACTGACCGTAGACGCCAAGGGCGGCACTATCAGCAATGAAATGAAAGGCCGCCTTGAACTGATTGTGGCGGATTACCTCTAATCACCTGTTAAACGGGGTGTTAACCCCGTTTAAACCCTGTTTAAAGGATGTGAAATGTTATGTCTGATAAAACAAACGCAGCAGCGCTGGATTCGATTGCCCTTGTTGAAATGGCGGGTATTCACGTTGTCAATACAGCGCATGATGGCTATCGGCGTGCGGGGTTTATTTTTCAGCAGGGGGGAAATGCCCTGCCGCCTGTTACGCTGGCGCAGTTTCAGACGCTGGAAGCTGATCCCCGCCTGTCTGTCACGGTTATTACGACAGATACAGATAATGACGAACCGGGGCGGCTGGCTCATCAAGATAACTTATCTCCGTTAACCGGGCCTGAGCAGCCCGGCCGTGATGAGCGGCTATTGAATGCTGTGATGTGTGCTGAACAGGAAACGGACCCGTTGGTCTTTTTCACCAAAAGCGGGACGCCTCGTATTGAGAAATGGCGTGAAATCGTCGGTGACGATATCACCGTTGATGAAATCACGGCAGCACTGGCGCGAGGTGAATAAATGAGTTACGCCCGGCTTGCTGATATGTACGCGCGTTACAGTCGTGACGGTCTTAACACGCTGACGGATGTCAAGATTGATAACTGGGCAGCATTAACCGATGACGAACTGACTCTTGCGCGTCAGCGACTGATACAAACGGCGCTGGATGATGCTTGCGCGACGATTGACGGTTATATCGACAGTCGCGCGACCTTGCCATTGAAAACGGTCCCGTCGGTTCTGGTCAGGGTGGCTTGTGTGCTGGCGCGGTTTTCGCTCGAAGACGGCGCGGCCACGGAAAAAGCCACGAAAGATAGCGAAGAGGCGATTCGCCTGCTGGAAAAAGTCGCCGCCGGGGATGTCAGTCTCGGACTCAGTAAAGAGGCTGAACGCCCGGAGGGCGGTGATGTTGCGCAAATCACCAGTGCCGGCAGTGTCTGGCAGCGCGAGAAATCACGGGGATTTATCTGATGAAGACACCGGCCTCTATCACCAGTGATATTTCGGACGCGTTACTGACGGGCATCCAACAGCTATTTGGTAAAACGCTGCGCAAAGTGGATACCCATCCCGGCCAGTGGAGCGACAGCGCTGTCAAGCTGATTATCAATACCGCACCGGCGGTTTATGTTGCCTGGCTGGGCAGTCGCCAGGGCGAGATACGTCATACGGCGATCAGCACCTGGGGCGTTTTTGTCAGCGCATCCGTGTTAAACGGTAAACAAACCCAGGTGCCAGGCATTTATCAGATTGTTGAACGGCTCACCGCCTGGCTGAACAACCGCCGGATTGCCCCGGCGGGTAATTTCACACTGACTCAGGTTGGCAACCTGTGGAGCGATACGCAAAGTCAGGCAGGCGTGGCGGTGTATGGGCTGTATTTTGATGCGCCGCAGCCGTTGCCGGACCCTGTCGCGATTGACGATTTAGACGATTATGAAACTCATTATCAGCAATGGGAGCAGCCAGCGGGGACGCCTGAACAGGAAGCCCTGATCCATTTACCTACTCAGGATAAATTAACACCATGACTGAATTGCATATTAAACCCACACCGGGGTGGGTTGTTCGTGACCCTGAAACCTATCAGCCCTTAGCGGAAAAAGGGGAAAAAAAGCCCCGTAACGCTTACTGGCTGCGTCGGTTGAAAGACGGTGACGTGATTGAAATATCCGCCACAGTACCAACGAAAAAAGGAGCGCAATAAATGGCTCTCTCATTTAATGAAATCCCGTCCAATATTCGGGTCCCGCTATGCTACATCGAATTTGATAACAGTGCGGCCGTCACCGGCACGCCGCAAATGTTGCATAAGACGCTGCTCTTAGGATTGCGCATGAAAACCGGACGGGTACCCGCCGGGCAACCCTTCCGTGTTACCTCTGCGAGTGCCGCTGAAACCGCATTTGGCCGTGGCTCCATGCTGGCTGAAATGGCCGCATCATTCATCAAAGGCAACGCGTTTGCCGAACTGTGGGCGCTTGCCCTTGACGATACTGACGATGGCGTCAAGGCTGAGGGGAAAATTCAGCTTATCGGCAAGGTGGCTCAGACCGGGCAAATTGCGTTGATGATAGCCGGCGTTCCTGTCCGTGTGACTGTCAAAGCCGGGGATGATGCGGTCACAATGGCCGGTAAAATCCGCGAGACGATTAGTGCACAGGAAAAACTGCCGGTCACAGCAAGTGCAGAAGCCCTGGCTGACACCGTGATATTGAAAGCCAAATGGGGTGGTGAAACCGGCAATGATATTGATGTCCGGGTCAACTACTACGACGGGGAAATGCTCCCGGCGGGCATCAATTTAGCGATCACCCCGATGGGTGGGGCTACGGGCAACCCCGATTTAGCAACCGCCATTACGGCGCTCGGTGATACCTGGTGGAACTATATTGTTAACCCCTTCACCGATGCACCGAATCTCGATTTACTGCGTGATGAACTGAAAACCCGTTGGGGACCGCTGCGGATGATTGACGGCATCTGCTGGATTGCGTACCGCGGCACATTGGCTAAAACCTCAACGTTCGGGACGTTACGCAATGATTATCTGTTTTCCACGCTGGCAACCGGGATTGCGCCACAGCCGACCTATATCTGGGCGGCCACCCTGGCGGGCGTGGCGGTGGGTTCACTGAGTATTGACCCGGCCCGGCCCCTCCAGACGCTGCAACTGCCTGGTATTTTGCCGCCTGCCGCCAGCGACCGCTGGGCATTGAATGAGCGTAACTTGCTGCTCTATGACGGGATATCAACATGCAATGTGGCGGCGGGTAATGTCGTGCAGATTGAGCGCATGATAACCATGTATCGTGAAAACAGCTTCGGCGACCCCGACCCCAGTTATCTGGATGTCGAAACTATCGCGACTCTCTCGTATCTGCGTTACTCAACACGGGTGCGTATCACGCAAAAATACCCGCGTCATAAGCTGGCCAATGACGGTACGCCGTTCAGCGCCGGACAGGCGATAGTCACGCCGTCCGTCATCAGAACGGAGTTGTTGGCACTGTTTACCGAACATGAATTTGCCGGACTGGTGGAAGATTTTGACGCGTTTAAAGCAACATTGATTGTGGAGCGCGACAGCAGTGATCGCAATCGCATTAACGTACGCAGCAATCCGAACCTGGTTAATCAGTTCCGTATTTATGCGCACGCTATCCAGTTTATTTTGTAATAAGGAAAAATGATGGCAAGCCCCTATCAGTACACCGGTATCGCGTATATCCGGCTTAACGGCAAAGAAATTCAGACCAAGGATGGTGCGCAACTGACGCCCGGCGGCGTAACACGCGACCCGGTTATCGGTGCCCGGGTTTACGGCTGGCAGCAGACACCGAAAGAAGCCCGGCTGAGCTGTGTTATTCCACAAGGCCCCGGCGTCAGTCTGTTTGTGATTAAAAATATGGTGGATGCGACTATCGAATTTGAATGTGACACCGGCGAACGTTTTATGCTCGCTAATGCCTGGTGCGACGGTAATGTGTCGCTCACCAGCAAAGGTGAGATATCCGCGGAATTTATCGGCATTGAATGTAAGGAAATTTAACCATGTTTCAGTTAAAGCACGGCCTGCAATACGGCCATGACGACGAGGCCGAAAAGCAGTTTGATGTGGAGCTGCGCCAGTTAACCGCCGGCGATTTGATTGATGCCGAAACCGCCAGTGAGCGGGTCGTGATGACGGAAAAAGGCCCGATGCTGCTCTCCAGTCCGGCGCTAATGGGCTATGAGCTGTTACGCCGCACTATCGCGCGGATTGGCAATATCAACGGTCCAATTCCCATGACATTGCTGAAAACATTGCATCAGGATGATTTGGAGTTGATTGCCAGCCAGGCCGGTTTACAGCGTCATGTCGCGATGGAAACGATGAGGCAAGTCGCAGACGAGGGGCGATAGTTTGCAGTGCGTTCGGGCTATCGAGCGCACTGCCTTATCCGTCGGTATTCGGCTTAAGGGTGGGCCAGCCTGGGCGCTGGCCTTACCGCTGCCGAAACTATTGCTGTACTCACACTGGCTGGAGAAACGCTAAATGACAACGAAAAATCGCGCCGAATTTATTGTTAATCTGGTCGGCAATGTAACACAAAAAGCCCGTCAGTTCGGGGCCAGTATCCGCCGGTTCGGCACGGAAGGCAGCCGCTCAATGCGGCTGTTTTCCAGTGCGGTAACCGGGGCTAACGGTATTCTGGATAAATTTGATAACCGCATGGTGGGATTTGTGACAGGCGGCGGGCTTGCAATGGCGGGCAAACAAGTTGCCGACCATCAACAGACCATCACTGAATTGGGTACAACCTATAATCTGACGGCGGACCAGGTGATGAAACTGGATGCCGCGGTAACCAAAGTCGCCGCGCATCGTAAACTCAGTACTTCTGATTTAACGACCGGTGCAGAAGCCTTCCTGGGAAAAACGAATGATTTTGAGGCGACCTTAGCGCAACTGGACAATATTGCACTAACGATTAACGCGATAAAACTGGAAGCCAGTGCTGCCGGGGATGAATTGGGCGGGATGTTTAATGTTGGCTTTAAGTCCCCAGAGAAAATGCGAAAATGGCTGGACAGCGTAGTTTCTGCCAGCAAAGAGGGAACGGGCAATATTGGTGACCAACTGGCCGCATTAAGGGGATTAGGCAAAGATACAAAATGGCAATCCCAGTTAGACCAACAGCAAATGCTGGCAGTGCTGCGGGTTGCCGATGCCGAATTCAATGATCCAGCGCAGGCTTTTTCTGCCATGCAAGGTTTTTACGACGTTATTAATGATAAAGAAAAGCAGAAAATTTTAAAACGAAAAGGCCGGATTAATGTAAAAGATAAAAATGGTCAATTTAAACATCCCCTCGATTTAATGTTTGAAATCGGCACGGCGGCCAAAAATAAAGAAAACAATTTAAAAGATGTTTTTGATGGCGATACCTTGAAACTGGCCATGGTTTTTGCTGATCCCAAAAAACGGGATTTGGTAAAAAAAATTGCTCACCCGAAAAATATTGAAGAGGGATTGCTGGAGAAAAAAGCCACCCAAAACGTTCAGACATTTAATGGTGCTCTGACATCATTAATGAATACCGGCGAGCGATTTGCGCAGTTAAAGCTGGCTAAGCCGGTTCAAGACCTGGCCGATGCCATTCATTCACTTACCCCTGAAGAGCTAGACAAATATGCCGCCGCGGTTGAAAAAGCCGCGTATGCCATCGGGGCTGCTGTAGCGGCACGATATACATGGCGCGGTTATAAAAAGTTATCCGATATGGTCAAAGGACCTGGGGGCGCAAATTCCACTTCCCCGTCTAATAATGGCAAACTGGGGGCGGGTGATTCGGATGTGGTGCCCGTTTATGTCACGAACTGGCAAGACCAGAACAACAATAATGCAACTGGCCCTGATGATATCTTTAAATCAAAAAAAGGCAGACTCCGTGGAGCGGCAATTGCATCAACCATTGCGCTGCCCGGGTTGTCATCTGAAGAAGTCAGTCAAAATCTTAATAAGCATTTCGAACGGATGCGTGAAGAATATCCCTATGCCTACGACGAAAACGGTAAAGCACGTGGCTCCTCAATATTCCCCGTCAACCTTACGAACTGGTATTACAAACATAACGATCAGATAGTGAAAGAAGGGATCAAGCCTTCCCCTTATTTAACCGGAAATTGGGAACAGAAGTCTCCTCCGTCGCTGGCAGAACCTGCAAGCCCGCAGCCGCAGCAAAATCAGCAAAAACCGCCGGAAGGCAAGATTACGATCCAGGTTGAAACGACCGGGGATATCAAAGCGAAAACGAAATCAGTCAAATCGGAAAATATCGATTTGCGGGTGAACACCGGTTACAGCTACGGGAGAAGTTACTGATGATGTCCGATTTTGATGACGTGTTAACCCTGTTTAATGATACCTCCTGGCGTTCAAAAGTGGGGACGGGTAAAGGGACATTTCGCGGTGCCCCATTCTATATTATTGATGATGCGACATTGACTGGCGGCCGTCGTGTGGTTCGTCATGAATACCCGTTGCGGGATGATGGCGAAACCGAAGACATGGGGTTGACCACACGCGAGTATTCATTTACAGCAGTGGTGTTTGGTGATAACTATTTTAGTCAGCGTGATGCGCTGATAACGGCACTTGAAGCTCCTGAACCCGGCGAAATCGATCACCCCTACTGGGGCAAGCAGCGAATTCAAATCGAAACCTACACCGTGCGGGAATCCTGCTATACCGGTGGGGTTGCGATGTTCTCTGTCACCTTTGTGCCGGCAGCGGATAAAACCGCCCCGGTTGAAGCGCACAAGCCCGAACTGAACAGTGACAGCCTGACAAATCGCGTTCTGTCCGATGTCACAGCAGCATGGGGCACCGTAACCGGCGCAATAGCTAAAGTCACCGATACGCTGAATACCGTTGAAGCGACGGTTAATACTATTGTTAACGGTATTCGCAGTTTGCCTGCCACATCAGGTATGAACCAATTATTAGGTTCCGCACTGGCGCTGAAAGGCTCCTTAAAGAATCTGATTAATGCCCCGCATCAGCTCTTTGATGATATCGCTAGTTTGGTCAGCGGCATGGCGGAAGTTGCTCCACCCGCCGTTGCCAGCCGGGCATTACGTAAAACCGGCAGCAGTATTCAGGTGCAATCAAAACCGAATGTGCCGGCAGTGGCGCATTTACAACATGTAGTGAATACCACCACCACGGTTTTTATTGCGGCTCAACTTGCCGGGTTAGTGTTAAACGCAGCGACAGAAGCCGCGAAAACCAAACCGCCGACACCCTCATTAACCCTGGCCGGAACGTCTTACACCGTTTTTTCTTCGTCAGCCGTTAATGCTCAGTCATCCGAATTTGAGGCTGAACTCTCGATAACTGCCATTCCGCTGATTGAAACGCTGGATGATACCCGTAAAGCCAGCACACAGCTTGATGATGAGCTGATGCAATTACTGATAGCGACCGGGGATTTGGGCTGGTTCGAGACCTCAAATCAGTTACGAGATTTTCGCATTACCTTTGTGCAACAAATGCAGGCCACCGCGGGGGCGTTACCGACCGCCAGGCATATTGCACTGGCAGGAACAGAGCCGGCATTGGTCACGCTTTATCGTGAAACGGGTGATGTGCGGCAACTGGACCGTTTTATCCGCCGAAATGGTATTCGGCATCCGGCGTTCGTCACCGGCGGCATAGAAATCGAGGTGATTAATGGCTAATACGATTGAATTAATTTTGGGTAACAAAATCTATTCGGGCTGGAAAACGTTGGATGTCACCCGCAGCCTTGAAGATATGGCCGGGCAATTCTCGTTAGGCGTCACAGTTAAAAGCGGTGACTCTCCGCTAGTGCTTTTACCCGGTCAATCATGCCAGCTTGAAATGAATGGTCAGCGGGTAATTACCGGTTATGTGGATACGGTGGAAACCAGTATTGATGATGAGCGGACTATCACAGTGTCTGGCCGGGATAAAACCGGTGATTTGGTTGATTGTGCCGCAATACATGGCAAGGGCCAGTGGCGTAATGTCACTTTGGAAACTATCGCCAAAGACTTGTGTAAGCCGTTCGGTGTCGCCGTTCGCTGGGAAGTCAAAACGGCATCAGCGGCAACCGTGTTCAAACAATGGCAGATTGAACCCGGCGAAACCGTGTTTGATAACCTGTCCCGCGCGGCCCGGCACCGTGGGGTGCTGGTAACCAGTAATGCCCTGGGTGAACTGGTTTTTACCACTGCCGGCACGGAAAAAGCCGGTGTTTTGGTGCTGGGGCCAGCAGACAATCAGGGCGTGAAAATTCAAACGATTGACACTTATCTATCGTGGATTGACCGGTTCAGTCTGTACCGCGTTAAGGGCAGTAATGCCGCCGGCGGTTTATGGGGTGAAACCCAAACCCCGGCGCAATCTACCGCGATTAATATTGATGTGCGTGATGCTGAAATCACCCGCTATCGCCCGACAATTATTCTTGCTGACGATAACCTGACCACTGCAAAAGGCAATGCGCGTGGCTCATGGGAACAGAAGCGTGCACTGGCGCATGGTATGACTGCAACAGTTGGCGTCACTGGATGGTTCAAACCAAATGGTCAGCTTTGGCAGCCTAACGAACTGGTGACGTTAAACGCCCAGCCAGCCGGATTGAATGAGAAAGCGCTGTTGATTGTCTCGGTGAATTATACGCTTGATAACGATGCGGGCACGGTAACAAAGCTCGAACTGATGCCGCGTGACGGTTTTAACGAACCCGCCCAGCCTGAACCCAAAACCAATAATGGAATGTGGAAATGATTAATCAGCTTCATAAGCTCACCGCCAGCATCCAGCGCCGGGTCAGGCTGCTGATATGTCGCGGTGTGGTTAATATTGTCAATGACTCGCTGAAACAGCAAAACCTGCAAGTTTCGTTGCTCGCTGATGAAGCGGCTGACGATGTGGAACGTTTTCAAAACTATGGTCACAGTAGTGTTCCGCCCGTCGGCAGTGAGGCTATTGTGTTGTCGGTCAGTGGCGTTCGCCAGCACCTGGTTGCGATTGCCGTCGATAATAAAAACAGTCGCCTGGGTAAGTTAAAGGCGGGTGACAGTGCGCTTTATCACCTGGAAGGGCACCATGTTTTACTGACTGAAAATGGTGTTGTTCGCATTCAGTGCAAGCGTCTGGAAGTCGTGGCGGATGAAATTGTGTTTGATACTCCCCAAACCCGCTTTACCGGCAATGTTGATATTGTTGGGGTCAGTACAGCGGACAATCATATGTCAGGTTCAACCAGCGGTAAAGACCATATTCACACTGAACACGACGGATACAGCACGAGCAAACCGAAATGAATGACATTGCGCTTCAATGGCAAACCAACAACGCAGACATTGCTATCAAGCATGCGGATATTGTGCTCGATAACTCATTAGCTACCGCAGTCATTATTTCCTTGTTTACTGACCGTCGGGCACTGGATTCTGACGAGCTTCCTTCGGGGGCCGGTACTGACAAACGCGGTTGGTGGGGAGACTCATTTAATGCGCGGCCAATCGGCAGCCGTTTGTGGCTGTTATCACGAGAGAAACAGTTGTCATCGGTTTTGCATCGAGCCAAAGCCTATGCAGAAGAAGCGCTGACATGGCTGATTGAAGATAACCATGCAAAGCAAATCACTGTTGCCGCAACAGCACCCGAACGCGGGGTTTTACTGTTGACAATTAATATTACTCTATTCAACGGCAGTGTGTTGCCATTGTCGTTTAAAGCCCATTTAAGTGTGATTTAAATGCCGTATAAAGCCCCATCTCTTAGCGCGTTACTGGCTCGTACTCAGTCAGATATTGAGAGTCGTTTACCCGGCACATTTGCCCGTTCTGCATTTAGCACGACCGGAGCAATTGCTTTTGCTAACGCGGGTAACGCAGCCGGATTGCATGATCATCTTGCATGGACCAGTCGGCAGGTTGTCCCTCATCTTTCAGACGATGACAAACTACTGGAACATTGTGAGTTCTGGGGGATATGGCGTAAACCCGCCACTCAGGCAACAGGCAGTATTACAGTGACGGTGCTAAATGAAACCGTGATACCGAAAGGCACACGCTTTCAGCGCCCGGACGGTGTTGTTTTTGAGTCTGTTGATGATGTTTATGCGGCACTGGGTGAAAACCCAGTTTCTGTTATTGCCATCGAACCCGGCAGGCAAGGAAATACAGCATCCGGCGTTGAATTTGAATTGGTTTCGCCGGTTGTCGGTGTGAAAACCCAAGCCATGACTCATTACATTGGCGGTGGTGCAGAACTGGAATCGATTGATTCACTGCGTTCTCGTTTGTTGTTCAGAGTGCAATACCCGCCATCCGGGGGCAATAAATATGACTATGAACGCTGGGCTAAGGAATGTGCAGGGGTCACTCGTGCGTGGTGTATCCCGCGCTACCGTGGCTATGGGTCAGTCGGTGTTTTATTCGTGATGGACGAAGAAACCAATATATTTCCGCGACCTGGCGATCTGGTCCGTGTGAAAGAATACCTGACCGGGCATATCAACCCGGTGACCAATCAGGCAGAGGGTAAGACTACCGGGGCAGAACTGATTGTTGAAAGCCCTGTTGCTAAAGTCATTAATTTTCGTATTCGTTTATCGCCGAATACCGAAGCAGTTCGCCATGCAGTAAAAACCAGTCTGAAAAGTTATCTTGAAAATTTGCCGCATGGTGGACTGGCTTTACTCTCAGAAATGCGGGCGGCAATTTCTAATGCCCCTGGCGAAATTGATAATACTGTAATTTCGCCCGTTGCAGACGTATATGCGGCAGAGAATGAAATTTTCGTGCTGGGAGATATCGAATGGCAATGACCGCAAAAGACTATCAAAAATCTGGGCTTGATTTATTGCCAGTCGGCAAAGCCTGGGTAAGAGATCCCGATAGTGATCTGGGTAAATTAATGCTTGCCTCCGGCGAAGAATTTGCCCGTATCGACGTGATTAATGATGCCATTTTAAATGAAATTTATGCTGACCGGGCTTTTATGCTGCTCGAAGATTGGGAAGTGTTCGCCGGGCTTCCCGATTGCAGCATTGACGATGAGTCAACGATTGACAGTCGCCGTCAGGCGGTAAAAGCAAAATTAGTGATGTCGGGCAGTCTTTGTAATCAATTTTATGCGCACCTGGCGGCAGAACGCGGCTATCGTATTAAAATTGAGGAGCATTACCCCCATCATTGCCTGCGTGGATGCAACTATCCCATTTATCCAGAAAAGAATTGGTTTCGTGTTTTTGTTCATGTCTTTGAAAGAACCTCGCGCTTTTCAACTGTGCTTGATAATTGTCAGCAACGCTTGCGTGTTGCTGATGCGGCAGACCTTGAGTGTTTATTAGAACGCTATGCCCCCGCCGAAACTGAATTTGTATTTATTTATCATGAGGATTAACGATGTTTGGACTTGATAACCCATCGGGCGTTAGTGTGATGCCGCCCATTACGCCGGCGAGTAACCCTAATCCACTCTGGTTTACCGAGGGCGGCGCGGGTCTTGCTGTCAGCTACCCCGGTCAGGAGTGGTTTAACATTGTGCAAGCTGAATTGCTGTCTGTATTGCAAGCTGCAAACGTTCGGCCCGACAAGAGTAAGTTAGATCAACTTGCTGTAGCGATTAAAAGTATTGTCGCTGAAAAGAGCATTGGGCTGACTGATAAACTGGGTAATAGCAGTGTATTAGCCGCATCACAAAAGCTGGTTAGTGAAGTTAATGATAATTCCAATAGTAAGCTTGCCAAAAACCAGAATGGGGCAGACATTCCTGATAAAAATGCCTTTGTGAAAAACCTCGGGTTGGTGGAGACTGTGGAGAAAGCTAAAAATACGTACTCTAAATCAGAGTCTGATAATAAATTTGCAGATAAAAACACTTTATCAGCACAGACTTTTAATGCAGCTATTTCAGCGACAGATACAATTTTCGTACGAGACGTACGAAGCTCAGATAATACGTTCGGAATTTATTGTGATGCAAGTAGAGAAATGCCCGCATTTTTATCTGCAAAAATTGCTGGAAAATGGGTGGGTGAATTGTCTCATCCGAACAAGTCAGGCACGTTAGCAACACTTGATGATATCAACGTTCCAGTCGGAGTCCCGCTTCCATACCCGCATAGATATACACCCGCAGGCTACTTAACGTGCAACGGTCAAACGTTCGACAAATCTTTATATCCGAAGTTAGCGGAAGCTTATCCCGCTGGCAGAGTACCTGATTTAAGAGGCGAATTTATCCGTGGTTGGGATGATAGCCGTGGTGTTGATCCCGGCCGGGTGTGTGGGACGTGGCAGGGAGACGCAATACAAAATATTACAGGGAGTATGAAATTTAAAGAAATGATCAATGGTGTTCCGTCTAATGGGGCGTTTCATGTTGAATCAAATCCCACCGCAGATAGCACGTTTCACATCAACGGTCGCGGATACTCGCCTACTGTCACATTTGACGCTTCACGTGTCGTCCCAACAGCTAACGAAAATAGACCCCGCAACGTCGCATTTAACTACATAGTGAGAGCAGTATAATGACTGAACAAAAATATTCTTTAGAACATGAAACAGCCGTATTGGGTAAAGATGGATTAGCAATTCAGGCGGGCTGGATAAAAGTTTATCACTCGAATCAGATAACGAGAGAATTCATCGCTTCAGATATCGAATATGTGATGCTTGGAGTTAGTTTATCAGCCGGTGCTTATCCCGACGCGCCAGAACTCCCGAAGTCTCATGATGTCGCCGTATGCAGAAGTGTTGATAAAAGCCGTTGGGAAATCCTCCCCGACTATCGCGGAAAAGTGGCTTACGACACATTGACTCGGGCACCGACTGAGATAACAGAAATTGGTGAGTTACCAAGCACGATGACCTTCAAAAAACCGCCAACAGATTTTGACAAATGGAACGGCAAAGACTGGATAGTTGATAAAGACTTACTCAAGTCTCATCAAATCAATGAAGCAAAACAACAGCAAGCAGCACTGTTACAACAAGCAAATGAAACAATCTCATTGCTACAAGACTCTGTTGACTTAGAAGACGCTACAGACTCAGAGAAAGAAGCTCTGCTCGAATGGAGAAAATACAGAGTATTGCTGACTCGTGTAGATATGAAGCAAGCGCCTGATGTGAAGTGGCCGCCAGTGCCGAAGTGAGGACAAAAAATTACCGCAAAACAGTTTGGAACTGCGCTGCGGTAATGCTTCGCTTGATTTTGAGACGCGGATGAGACGTGAAAGTTTTCATACGTATTCGATGTTTTGTCAACTTTTGCGAAGTAATGCGCTGTGAGCCACGGTTTTCGCTGTATCTAGTTGTTTTAAAACGTAGTTCTATGCTCTTGTAGCGAGCCGCATAAATTGAAAAAGCGCGTCATTTAAATTGATAAAATTTCTGCGCCGTGCTTTTTATCAAAACATGTGGTTTATTTAGCCTCTTTTATAGTCAATAATTGACTGCATTTCACTCGTTTCTTTCTACATTCCTACAAACACTCATTTTGAACGTTAATTGATCTAAAAAAGCCGTCTGAGCGACCTATACAAATGGAAGCACTGTAAGTCAGCGTGAGGTTTTCCGCACACTCACACATAGAGCTAATTTTGATAAATACAATTTATTCTATGTGCGGCGACGGAATTTACATGTCAAAGATCGGTTATATCCGGGTGTCAACAAATGACCAAAACAGCGATTTACAAAAAAATGCGTTGATGAGTATAAATTGCGAACAAATTTTTGAGGATAAATTAAGTGGAAAAACAACTAACAGACCCGGTTTAAAGCAGGCTTTAAGGCAACTTAAAAAAGGGGATACTTTAGTTGTTTGGAAATTGGATAGACTGGGACGTAGTGTAAAACATTTGGTCGATTTAGTTTCTAATTTAAATGAGCGAGATATTCACTTTCAGAGTCTGACTGACAGTATTGATACCGGTACAGCTATGGGGAGATTCTTCTTTCACGTCATGAGTGCACTGGCAGAAATGGAGCGGGAATTGATAGTTGAAAGGACAATCGCTGGATTAATAGCTGCTCGTGCGCAAGGGAGGATTGGAGGTAGACCAGCAGCGCTGTCAGTTGCTGAACAACAACAAGCTGCTAGATTGCTGGCAAAAGGTCACACACGTAAACAGCTATCGCTAATTTACGATGTTTCACTCTCTACTATTTATAAATATTTACCAATCAAGAACAGCTAAAATAAACCACATGTTTTGATAAAAAGCGCGGCGCAGAAATTTTATCAATTTAAATGACGCGCTTTTTCAATTTATGCGGCTCGCTACAAGCGTTGTATGTTGTACCCGTATTTTCATATTGAAATGTTCCGTATTGTGATCATGTCATTTAGGAGAAAATTATGGAAAACGTTCATGCTAAAACTATCAGTACAAACCATATCATCAGTTCAGCAATGGTAAGTCAGAATGAGCTGTGTCGTATATCAGACAATGCAGATGCTATCAGAGCTAAGGCAATGGAACTCACAGATTCTTGGGAAGGAGTGATGTTTGCTCTGTCTGCGGAAGAACTAGAAAATATTGCACTAGCATTAAAATTTTCACCAGATGTTGCTGATAAAATCCATAATGAACTCAAAACATTAAGATATGCAAAAGTACAGTCTCAAGCCGGTCCTTCTTTTATCGTAACTTATCATATCTTAGACGTCAGCTTGCTGGCTCTAAGGGGAGTAACAAGCTTTAATAATGCTCTTTCTCATGTAAATGATCTTAATCTACAACCCCTTCTGAATGAGAATCAGGACACTTTCCAGAAAATCCGTGCAGCTCTACCGGAACATACTGCACGTATGAATTTCAAGCCTGAAACCGCTGCGGCTGTTCTGAAAGCCTTAGGTGCAGATATTTCCTCAGATCTGCTTTATGAGCTTTGCCCAAAATATGGCACAAGCTCAGTTATCGATCTAGAAGGTCGACGTGGTGTTACTACAGAATTTATCAGATGTGTGACACTTACTCTCGGGACGACACTGGCATAGTTAATCATAATGCTCATATCTGGTGCTGTTTTTCTTGCAGCGCCAGTTTTTACTTATTCATAGCTCGGCCTGAATATATTCTTCATCTATTATTTTCTTAACAACTATTTTATATATGGAAAGAAAAATGTATTCTGATATAAATAGATTGGAACCTGAACTAATAAAAAAATATAAAGAAGAGGGGTTTCTTCTTGTTCCTTCTCTTATTAGCAAAGAAGATTTAATAATCTTGGATGTGACCATTCGAAATATCGTCAAAGATGCCGAAAATAATGAAACAATTACCCAAGTTATTGAATATGAAAATATTCAAATTGATGGTCTCTGTCTACCAAGAAGATTGTTTAATCCCTTTGAATTACACGAGCAATTCAGACGAATTGCCACTTCAGAACAGGTTCTCGGGTATGTTATATCTTTGATAGGCCAAGATATAGCCCTCCAACATAGTAAACTTAACATGAAGCCTCAAAAAGTTGGTGCTGTTGTAGAATGGCATCAAGATTTTACCTATTTCCCACATACTAATGACGATCTTGTTGGTGTACTTATTTATCTGGATGATGCTACTTCTGAAAATGGCTGCTTGGAAGTTTTACCACGTCAACATACACGATCTTTCGATCATTCACTTCCTGATGGATCTTTTGCCGGGATGATTACAGAAGAAATAAACGAAGAAAATTATGGTCAGCCTGTTACGTTAGCAGCTAAAGCAGGAAGTACAATATTTTTGCATCCTTTTACTCCTCATCGTTCGGCACCTAATGTTTCAGAGAAACCAAGAAAAACGTTAATTTTTGAATACAGGGCAACTGATGCTTTCCCGATATACACAGGAAGCCAGCTAGTATCCATGGAGTCATATGTTCATCACCTTCATGGTAATCCTGCCACACACGCCCGTTTCGGTGGTCCTCCTCCTGCTATTTACACACCAAAAGATATACCTAAATCTCTCTATGAGCTTCAGGAGGTTTCGAGGAAAATTTTGAAACCAGAGGAATAATTCTATTGCATTAAAGTTTCCATTCTACAATTTATTTCGTTTGGGAGATGTAAAATGCTTGATAATCAATATGCAAATATTATCGATCATTACAGGAATGATGGTTATGTTATTATACGTAACATTCTTAATCCAGTTACAGATCTTTTCCCGGTTATAAAAGAATACGGTGAGCTTGCAAATAAGCTTGCTAAGCAATGGTTAAAGCAAGGGGTGATCACAAGTTATGATAAAAATACACCCGAAGAAAATCGACTTTTACAGTTAATGAAACAAACTGATGGAAACTGTTTTCAGGAACTTGATATTACGCTTCCTGTAGAAGCCGAAATTAAAGAGGACTCTCCGGTACATTTAGGAGAGGCAATATTCAATCTCTTGAGAAACCAGACAATTCTTGACGTAGTAGAAAATATTATTGGGTCCGAAATTTATTCAGTTCCCGTACAACATATGCGCATTAAACCACCCGAAGCACAGATTACAGATAAAACTCAAAGTCACACACTTACATTAACGGGAAAAACCTTCTGGCATCAGGACCTAGCGGTTGTGACCGAGGATGCTGATAATACAGATATGTTGAGTGTCTGGTTACCCCTGAATGAAGTAACCGAAAAAAACGGTTGCTTGGTCGTAATACCCGGAAGTCACACCAGAGGACTTTTGCACCATTGTGATACCCCTGTTTTACAAGGGATTCCTGATTCACTAGTAGGCACAAACATACATCCTATTCCCGCGAAACCAGGCGACATGATACTTCTTCATCCACTTATGATACATGCATCTTTATCGAATATCAGCATGCAAGGAAGGTGGAGCTTTGATCTGAGATACTGCCCTACTGGCCAACCGACAGGTCGACAATGGTTTCCTGGTTTTATTGCGAGAAGTAAATCTCACCCTGAAAAAGAATTATCTAATTATGAAGTTTGGGTCGAATCATGGCACTTTGCAAGACAAACTTTAGCCGGGCAGCCTCATCCAAAATTCGATCGCTGGGATAAAAATGATCCCAACCCTTTATGCGCATGAGGAAAAACTAATGTTAGATCTCTCTCTACTTCGAGACTCTGGTTCGTTTTCAATTGATTGCGGCTCCCCACGACTTGCCCTCGTTCATCATGGTTTTCGTACGACGCAACTAGGAGCAGCTGACAAAAGACAGGATAAATATGCCGCTAGATATGCTTCACTGGGATTGCTTAATCTGGCTCGTTCTGCTCAAGTAGACTTTGAGCGTGGTCGTATACCTTTTCAACCTGAAATACAATATTTCGATGAGGATAATTTCACAGATGACGTTGAACTGGCAAAAGCCATAAGCGATTGGTTAAGGCCAGTCAAAGCAAGATTTGTATTAGTCAGCCTGTATTCACTGGCATTTGAAAGGACAAAGAATATGCTGTCCAATCTTAATCCCGAAGAAGTTTGCATTATGGTTGGTGGGGCACACCCAACTGTAGCTCCTGAAATTGATTTCGTGCATCTTGTAGCAAGAGGTGAAGGAGGAAATGCTCTAAGGCATGTTCTTAAGCTGTTCCTACATCCTGAATTTGGTGTAGGGAACGAAGCGCGTGGTTTGTGTTTCATGTTGGATGGTAGAGTTCAAATCGGAGAAATCGTATTTGATAAATCTCTTGAGGATATTCCCTCGCCAGCCTTTTCCTATGAACTAATACAGAGTGATACTAGCTTCGCTGGACAGTCCCGGGAGAGGTGGTGGAAAGCGGTAGGAGAATCTCAACAAATTTATATTTGTACACAGAGCTGCCGAGCTCGCTGTACGTTTTGCTCAACATATCTTATACATGGGAAGCTAGTTTCCCGGCCAGTTGAATTAATTGCAGGAGATATTGAACACCTTTTAACATTCGGTCACGATTCAATTCAGTTTCATGATGACGATCTACTTCAACATGAAAATTTATATGAACTTCTTGATTTGCTCTCAGAGTTTAATATTGCATGGACTTGCAATGCAAGATCAGAAGTAATGACACCAGAACTCGCTCACCGAATGTACGATGCAGGATGCAGAAAAGTTTTTTTAGGGGTTGAGTCATTAGACCAGAGAAGCCTAAATTATTACAACAAAGCAACTACCGTAGAAATGAATATAAATGCGGTAAATGCATTAAATGATTCAGGTATCGGAGTTATATGCGGATACATCATTGGCGCACCTCATGACACAGTTGAAAGCATCTTAGCTGATTTAGATCGAGTTTTAGCTTTACCTATATATTTCCTAGCCACAGCAATACTAACACCAGATATAGGTACTATTGAATACCGCAGAGCCTTGAGGCGGATACCTTTGCTGCAAGAGTTAGGAAACGGTGGAACGAAAATGAATATTAGACCACGTCCTGAGATATTTGGAACTTCTGCCCCATATGGTTTACCTACTGTAGCTGAAGCTATATCTAAGGAAGAATTAAATGAGCTTTATGCCCTTGTTAATTGTGAATTTTTCTTAAGGAAAGAATATATTAATAGGATAATAAAATATACCTCAAATGATAGGCTAAATGAAGCGCTTTCATGGTGTTCACTGCAGAAGCTGAAAGCAGAAGAATTAGCAGAAAGCGCAACGCTAGCCTCAGTACAAGAGAGAACTGTTCAGTTACTCCAGAAAATAGATGCAGACTATCCGTATTATGGTGTCCTTTCTGAATTTGCTGAGACTAGATAATTATGAAACCAAAAAAAGAAATTATCCCTTTTTCTCCCGAAATGATACAAAAATTGATAAACGAAGGGAAAGATCCACACTACTACGTTATTCAAGACTTCATGGCAGACAAATTATTAGATTTATCCGAATTGGATAAACAAAACCTTGTTGACAGTCACTATTTGATTTCAAAAGAAATCATCAGCCCACACAGCACAGAAGATATCTTTACTTTTATCAAAGAAATATTATCAATACCATCATCACGAGAGGGCTGTATCGTGGAAGCGGGAAGTTATAAAGGCTCAAGTACAGCCAAGTTCAGCCTGGCTGCTAAGTTAGCCGGCAGAGAACTTGTTGTTTGTGACTCTTTTATGGGCCTTCCGTTTCATAATGAAGTTCATGGCATCAGTATTGAAGGAAGGGAAGCGGTGTTTAGGGAAGGTGACTTCGCAGGTTCTCTTCAGGAAGTAAAAAATAATATTATAAAATATGGTGATATCAGTTCATGTACATTTATTAAAGGGTGGTTTGAAACATCCTTGGCTAATTGGTCACGACCAATAGCTGCAATCTATCTGGATGTCGATCTTCAAAAATCAACTCGCGACTGTCTCAAATATCTATATCCATGGTTGACACCAGGTGGTAGTCTTTATTCACAAGACGGCCACTTACCACTTGTTCTTGATGTTTTTGAGGATGTGAATTTTTGGCTCAATGAAATAGGCACTCAGCCACCTACAGTAGTGGGTATCAGGAAAAAGAAACTAATAAAAATAACAAAACCTGATACACCTTCTCTACCACTACTTTAATAATATTCCTTCAACTGCCAATACGGAATTTATATCGTTTACCTATCCATATAAGCGTGCCCGGGATAACCTCAATATTTTTAATTTCATCATCTTCTTTACTTTTATCAACACGAACAGCTCCTGAACGAATTAACCGCCTTAGTTCAGAACGGCTTATCGCTGGCAAGGCTGATGAACAAAGATCCAACAGTGTTATATAAGAGCCTTTTGGTAAAATCAATACATCATGATCAGCCTCTTCAGGTGTCCGCTTTTGTACTACACGCTCAAAATGCTCAGCGGCTTCCTTTGCAGATATGTCATCGTGATATCTTTTAACAATATTATAAGCGATATCTTTTTTGATCTTCATTGGGTTAAGGCCCAGTTCTAATTGACTGACTATCGCAGATTGTTTTTCTGCCTCCATGTCTGTAGCAAGTGTCAAATAATTGATAATGACACTGTCGGGAATTGACATTACTTTGCCATACATATCATTTGCATTATCTGTTAACCCAATATAATTATTTTTTGACTTACTCATTTTTTCAATGCCATCTAGCCCTTCTAATAATGGCATTGTTATTACTATTTGCCCTTTTTTCTCATAGGCTTCTTGAAGTGTTCTCCCTACCAAGTTATTAAATAACTGATCTGTTCCACCAAGCTCGATATCAGCATCAATCATAACTGAGTCATATCCCTGGAGAATAGGGTAAATAATCTCATGCAAATGGACTGGTGCTTTTGATTCAAATCGGGTTTTGAAATCATCTCGGTGCATGATTTGTGCAAGAGTGATTTTAGAGATTAACTTTATGATATTACTGAATGGCATATTGTTAAACCATTCTGAGTTTTTCCTTATTTCAATATTTTCGATATTTATAACTTTTGCAAGCTGATTTATATAAGTCTGACTGTTTTTATTAATTTGTTCAGGTGTTAATGGAGGACGAAGCTTATTTCTCCCAGTCGGGTCACCAATTCCAGCTGTAAAATCCCCAATGATAACAACAATCCGGTGCCCTTCATCCTGAAAATCTTTAAGCTTTTTTAATACAACCGCATGGCCCAAATGCAAATCAGGTGCTGTCGGATCAAAGCCTAATTTTATTGTCAGTTTTCTATTTTCTTGTCTTGCAAGAGCAAGTTTATCCTGTAACCCTGAGGGTGGCTCCATAATTGCGATGTTTGAAAGCAACTTATCAATATTCTCTTTCATATAGTTAACCTAAATAATTACGTTTATTAACGATGAATAAAACAACCCTATACCATGTTTATAACAATCTCTATTGTCAAGTAAATAATTATTCATCCTAGGTAGTGTCCCTTAATTATATAATCTCCGGCAAAAGAGTCGAATACAGCCTAATTTCACCATCGACAGATAGTTTCGTGCTGTTTTTTCATAGCGTGTTGCAATACGTCGATTACCTTTCAAAAA
>NZ_RCWC01000031.1 GCF_018448935.1 Photorhabdus noenieputensis
TAAAGAATCAAATACCAGAAAAGGAAAAATGAGAAAACATTATATTTACAACAACTACTCAATGAAAGTCATTCATTTCAATGAGTTTTTAACTTGCATTCGTATAATAACAATCCCTTTATCAAAATATCTATTATTTATATTTCCGTTAATCTTGGATGTTCAAATCGCAAAAATTTGACTGAATTCCTTCCAGATGATCTATTATTTTTAAATATTACTTATATCAAATTATTAATTTATTAGATTTATAAGCTTCGTGTCAATAAAAATTAAGTTTTATTTTCTCATCACGATTAAATAATCTAACTTAGTAAACAATGTAAATAAATCAATAAATGCTATTTTTTACAGTTCAAGATAGAAATATTGAAAATTAAGTAAAGGAAACTTTAGTGATATATTCATTGTCAGAAGAAAGAAACAAATCCGCTGCCTTTCTTCGACAACCATTAATATTCATAATTAACCAAATCAGAAGTTAATCACTATTTTTAGCATGAAGAAAAAGTTGAGTATTTAGCTTATTTTAATAATCTATTCTGAGATAACCCAGAAGATTATGAAACAGAATAATTAATCTAGGGTAATTTCAGTGTCATACTCATTGTTGAAAAATAAACCACAAACCTTTAAGGATACATTATGGCTGATATACTTAAATATGGCGATACAGTAAGAATATTAAATGGTTACAATAACTGGCAAGGAGGATATCTCAGTACATATGGAGGAAATGACATACCAGGAGCAAAACATAGCGTATTAACTGTAGCTCCTTCTTTTTCTGATCTAGGAGGAATATGGCGGATAAAATCAGGAACGGGAAAAGCCATCGGCAGTGAAATAATTAATGATGATATTATTTTACTTCATAATCTGTCTTTTTGCGATGGTGGTTACTTGGGATATTATGATGGTCCTAACCAACCAGTACCAAGTGGAGAAATACACCCGGTAATCACATCAGATATAAATACTTATTCGCCAAAAACATTAGAATGGATTGTTTATTGCGAGACACCTTATTCCATAAACGGAAATATCATAGAAGGAGCAATTATCACCTTACATAATCGATGGGGGAATAAAGGTTTCCTTAATAGTTATGGTAATGCCAACAAACCAAACACGTTATATGGTGTATCTCTTTCTGGTAATAGCACTCGTAAAACAATTAAGGTAGAGCAGTGGAAAATGGAAAAGATTAATGATCCTTGTCCGCCTACCACTCCCTCAAATTGCGGTGGAGAATGCGGTACCAATGACACCGGTAAACACTGTTTCCAATTACCTAAAAATATTCAATTTGGTCTGACAGCTTACAATAATACGAACATTCAGCAAACGGTAAAAGTGTATATTGACGATCTTCTGGTAGACACATTAACCGGCAAAGTAACAAATAATTTAATGGCGACCAAAACCTACACATCAGGTACAGGAAACGTTTGCATTGAAATTGAAGGAAATGGTAAACCTAGCAAACTGCGTTATTTCGATAACACTCTTGATGGAAAACCGGGAACGGCAATTATAGGAGCTGAAAATGATGCCAATAATAATTACAATGATTGCGTAGTAATATTAAATTGGTCGTTGGTGTGAATTAAAAGTACTTTGGTAAATTTCACCAAAAATAAAGTTAATTTAATTAATATTAAATTACCCTTTAAAATAAATTATAAAAGTAGCATAAAAGAATTTAAATTCTATTTATTGATATTATTCTCATTCAATTTTATCTAAAATTAAATTCTAACAATATAAAGGAGATATAATAATGAATACAAATACCTATTTATTTCTTAACTCAGAAAATATTAAATATCATGATGATCCACAAATCAACAAAGGAGATACTCCCCGGCTTATCAGTAGAGATTGGCCTAGCCTTCCTGTCGAATTTCAACGACATATTGACGATGTGATTAATTTAAACGGCTATTTATATTTTTTTAAAGGCTCACAATATCTTAAATTCGATATCGAGAAAGCTCAGGTAAGTGAGGGACCAAAACACATTATAGAAGGATGGCCTGGATTGAGAGGCACCGAATTTGAAAATGGGATAGATGCAGCTACCGAGTTTGTCGATACAAAACGAGATGTTGTCTGTTTCTTCAAAGGGCGAGACTGTATTGATTATACCGTCAGTTCACACACGATTAGTAAGAAAACTATTTCAGAGAGATGGGAAACTATCGAAAAATACGCAGGATTCAATGCAAATCTGGATACCGTTGTTTTATGGAAAAGCATTGCAGGTTCTCTTATTTACTTCTTCAAAGACAACAATTATGTCCGATACAATACAAAATCAAATACTATTGATATCGGACCTACATCCATCCAAACTTATTGGCATGGCGTCGCTTTTAATAGAGTTCAAGCTATGGTATCGGTTGACGCAGATTTATTGGGTAGTCAAAACTGTGGCGGAAAATGTGGTACCAGTGACACCGGTAAATATTGTTTCCAATTACCTCAGAGTACCAAATTTAGGCTGACAGCCTACACGAATACTGATGTTCATCAACAAACAGTAAAAGTCTATATTGACGATCTTCTGGTAGATACATTAACCGGCAAGGGGATAGATAACCTGATAGCGACTAAAACCCATGCATCCGGTACAGGTAAAGTCTGTATTGAGATTACAGGCAATGACAAACCCTGCAAACTCCGTTATTTCGATAATACTCTTGAGGGAAAACCCGGAACCGTCATTATTGGGGCTGAAAATGGTGCCGCTAATAAGTACAAGGATAGTGTCATCATTCTGAACTGGTGAGTTAAAGATTTTCATTAGTGATAAACTCTGTCAATAATTAAAGCGGTATTATGCCGCTTTTTTACGCCACATTTATCAACACCAATAAAATTATCACCAAAATTACTTTCGATATTACAACAATTATGGGGCCAAGAAGAAAGCCTCTCTCAGCACTGATACCTCCGCAATGAACTACACCAGATATAAAAACAAGAGAAATGATTAATTTTTTGTATCTCAATTATCTGATAGTTAAATATTAACATTGAGTTAAAATCAGCGACAAATAATATGAATTATCTATCTATTAGTTGAGCCATGAACTTTATTTATAAAAAACAATGATGTTTGTTTAATTTTAAAAAAAGTAAATAATAGAGTCTTATGATAAGGTGATTTGTATAAGTTAAAAGTTAGGATAAGTATTTTAGAGGGAACTAAATAAGAAAAAACGAAAATAACCAACCTAGGAGTATTAATCATGTCAATTGTTTTTGCATCAATAGATCCACGTAGCAATCCCCTACAAACATCAAGTCAAAATTATGTTGATATACCCGGTTTGAAACTTGATGTTTCAAAGTATTCGAACTCACCATGCTTAACAGCATTAATCACGTTAAATATACCAACTCCCTATGCTTCAGGTAACAATTTTCCTGGAGGGAACTTTATTATTGTAACTGATCAAGGCGAACAATTGGCTTTCGGTGGATTTACCTACAGCAATAAGAGTCCAGAATCCTATGGACGTATGCCATTCACGCTGGTTGCCCATTGTTCCCTTGCGTCTAATGTTTCTACTATAAAAGCTCAATGGAGTAATGTACGTGGTAGCACGGTACATATCGATACATATGCATCTATCTCTGCGGTTATTCAGTACAATCAGTTAGTTTAGTTTCAATGATTAGGTACTGCGTCATACACAGTGTATAGAATTAATTTGGAGTTAAGCCGCTACCGACATTTTCTATTCATAAATGAAAAAATTAGTGGTGGCTTAGCCTCAGAAAGATAATTTCTATCAATTCATAAAACAACGATCAATTTTATTTTATACGATCGCCTTTCAAGGTGATATATATTTAAATGTGTCAACACATAATATAAATCTATATTAAAAACGACTATTTTTCCAGTAAGCCATTAATTATTCATATACTGATTATTTAAATTTTTCAAAACAATAGATAACGCTGGGGAACTCAGTCCAATTTTTTCGTTCTGTTTAATTGCAAAAAAACCAAACTTTTATCATTAAAACCAATACATTTTGAAAGATAACGGGTATATGGGGCTAATAAGAAAGCCCCTTTGCATATATCATACAAAATAGTTAAATAACCAGATTCAATATTCCATATTAAAAATCTTGGAAAAATATCGCTCGATCAAACGGTGTCCGGTAAAGAGAATTTTGTTGATCTATTGTGGTAGCCTGAGAAGACATACCAAGAATAATCCCTATCTGACCAGACGCAAGATTTCCCGTCATCAGCGTGTTCATATTATATTGGCAAAGCTCCACCTTCCATTTATCTAGCACAGCATTATACCACTCAATGATTAATGTTCCGTTATTTGCCGCAAGCAAGCCAATACGCCAACGTGACCAAGAATTTTTTGGCCATTCATAACTCAGTGCAACACCATGAGCACTACCTAGCGTCGGTTGCCCTTTATAAATACCATCCGTTTGTTTGCCAACAAAGTTTACTGCTTGGATCAAATTAGCCGCCTGAAGATTCCAAACCATGACATAAGGCGTCGCAGTGTCAATCGAAGTACCTAACGAAATATTTGATGGCATCCATTGAGGCTTACCTTTATATCCCCCAGTCAAATGAATCGCCATATAGCCGTAACCAATATTTTGATATGTACCGCTTGCACTCGTTTTCCTGGATAGTACACTCACTGAAATGCCAGGATATGGATTACAAAACAGGTCAAGTTCACAATAACAATGTCTGGCATCAACCGGTGTATCTGTTGCAATCCCGAGACAGTGACTACCAATATTGCCAAATTTAGACAAAGTTTGTGCCTTGAAAGCTTTAAAAGACTATCGCAGATAGATGGGGGATAACAGAACAATACTCAGAATTTAGTGAAAATCTGGATGCGGCTATTTTATGGCGAAACTCCGGTTATTTTTTTTATCTTTTCAAAGGCAATGAATATCTCCGTTTACATCTAATGTTGAATAATATGTATAGTGAACCCGAGCTTATTCAAACTAAATGGAAAGGCGTCACTTTTAATAAAATCCAAGCGGCAGTGTCAGTCGATCCCAATATATTAGGCAGTGATATCAATGTAAACTGCGGCGGAACATGTGGGATGAATAACACCAGTAAACATTGCTTTCAATTACCTCAAAGTATTCGATTTGGCCTGACTGCCTACGTAAATAGTGATGCTCATCAACAATCAATCAATGTCTATATCGACGACCGATTGGTCGATACCTTAACCGGTAAGGGGATAAGTCACATAACAGACGTTAGGACCTACACATCAGGCACGGGCAAAGTCTGCATCGAGATTATCGGAGATGGTAAACCCTGCACACTTCGTTATGCCTATAACACTCTAGAAGCAAAACCCGGAACAGCCATTATCGGCGCTAACAATGGTTCCAATGACAATTATGATGATAGTGTGGTAGTGTTGAATTGGCCATTATCATGAGACAAAAATATATCACTGTGATATCTGAAAATAGAAAGTTGAGTAAACACATCAAAATGACATTCAAATTAACCATTATTAAGGATGTAAAAAATGAATTCAAACACCTATTTATTTCTTAACTCAGAAAACATTAGATATAACGACTCAGAAGATAAAGCAGACACGGGTTATCCCCAAACTATCAGCAATGATTGGCCTAGTCTCCCCATCGAGTTTCAAAAAAATATTGACGATGTGATTAATTTAAACGGCTCATTATATTTTTTTAAAGGCTCTCAATACCTTAAATTCGATATAGCCAAAGCTCTGGTGATTGATGGGCCAAAACCCATTATTGAGGGATGGCCGGGGTTGAAAGGTACTGGACTGGAAAATGGTATCGACGCCGCCACAGAATGGGTGGATACAAAACAAGATGTTGTCTGTTTCTTTAAAGGCAGAGATTGCATCGATTACACCGTCAGTTCACACACGATTAATAAGAAAACCATTTCAGACCGATGGGGCACTACCGGAAAATATGCAGGATTTAGCGAAGACCTCGATGCTGTTATTTTATGGAAGAATACCGCCGGCTCTACCATTTACTTTTTCAAAGATAGTTATTACATCCAATACAATACAAAATCTCATGTTATCGATGGTGAACCCTCCTTTATTCCAACTTACTGGAAAGGAGTCACCTTCAAAAAAATTCAAGCCGCCGTATCGGTTGATATCGATTCGTTAGGTAGTGAGTATAGAAACTGTGGTGGAATCTGTGGCAGCACGAACACCGGTAAACACTGTTTCCAGTTACCTGACAATATAAAGCTTAGCCTATCAGCCTACGGTAACACTGCTCATCAGCAAACGATAAAAGTGTATATTGACGATCAGTTAGTCGATACATTAATCAGCCAAGGTGCCAATAGTGTGTTGGGCTTTAAAAATTACTCATCAAGCACCGGCAAAGTCTGCATTGAAATTATAGGCGACGGCAAGCCCTGCAAACTCCGTTACGCCTATAACACCCTTGACGAAAAACCGGGAACAGCCATTATCGGTGCCAGCAATGGGGGCAATAATAATTACGATGACAGCATAGTCGTGTTAATTTGGTCACAGGCTTGAATCAAAAAGCCACAAATACACTACTCTGGCAACATCAGTCGAGATGACATTTATCAATAAATTAAAGCGGTATTATGCCGCTTTTTTCTGTCTACCACGCAGATATATCTGCAAAATGATACCGTTTTTGCTGATATGAACACGGTCATAAACAGAAAAAACATGACTTACCCTTTCAAGTAACATGATATAGTCGAAACTCGGTTATCCGCCAAATAGCCTCCTATCCGATAAAAATTAACTTTTTGATCTTTTCTTTTCCTATCTCCCGTTGCTATGAATATTCAACAATGCAGGAATTCAACCCTATTTTAGGCCCACAAGGGATTAGATAAAAGGCGAGACAACCTGTTCGTGGCAATAACCGAATCCTGAAATGACACCAGAAGTTATGCACTAATAACATAGTCGGAGGGAAAATCATTTCAGGGTAAGTATCAGTTGTTTGAAGAGCGATAGCATATTTTCCGAGGAAATGATGGATATGGATAATGTACTTAAATATGGCGATACCGTGACAATATTAAACAGCTACAAGAACTGGAGCGGTGGGTATCTCAGTGTATTTGGCAACGGTAATAAACCTGGAACAAAATATGGCGTGGTAACTGTAGATGCTTCTTTAGCTATTTATGGCGGTGCCTGGAGAATTGAGTCAGCAACGGGAAAACCTGTCGGCAGTGAAATAATCAATAATGATATTATTTTACTTCACAACCTATATTACTGTGATGGCGGTTATTTACGATATTATGATGTAGTGGATCAAAATGAACAATTGACCGAAATACATCAAGTCTACACCACAGATATCCGCAAAAGAGCAACATTAGAGTGGGTTATTTATTGTGAAACCACACCACCAAATGAAAATATCAGAGAAGGCGATAGTATCTCTCTCTATAATCGATGGGGAAATAAAGGTTTTCTTGATACCCATAATCATGCCGGCGATACAGGCTCGTTATATCAAGTCTTCATGTCCAATAATGCTGCCCGTAAAAGCCAGACCGGTTTATGGAAAATGGCAAAGGTGAATGATCCTTGCCCTCCCCCTGATGTGTTGACCAATATCATGCCGTTGTGGCGTAAGATGCGGTAACAACAACCCGTTTTATCACTCAAATAAAGCTGGTAAGAGCAAACGAAATCGATTTTTGTGCGCTTTAGCCGGCTAATTATCCTTACATTAGCCAGCCAAGTAATCAACTGTCCTCCTTCCAATGGTGATGTTCACCGGACGTTTATCAGTACTCCCAATTTAGTGTTCTTTATTATTAGAAAGAATGAGCCGAAGTAATAGCTACAAGTTTACTATCAGTTAATTTAAGTTTGGTTTGTTGGATATAATAGAGTTAGTTGATTATGTTAATAATACACCGAATCTATATATTTATCTCTTTTCATTATTTTTACATATTTATATTAACCGATAGAAAAATATTTAAAATCCATTCAGCAAGTGAATAATTATTTGGTACTGTTTGGAATCACTCTTTTGCTACAAAAAACAGTAAATAAAATGAGGGAATAAGCCCTCGAAGTCTGTTCAGTATTTTGGTAAAAATTCAGTTTGTATCTAAGATATGGATAATACCCCCCTTTACACACCAAATCTTCATGGTTAATAATATTAATAAAAACAATTAGTTATGCTTAAATCGAGAAAGCATTTCCTTTCCACTGATGATAATAAAAGTAGTTATCATTTGCATTTGCGTTTTTTTCTAGTTGTTTATATAATTTCCCAAGTTTTTTATTAATGGATGGTAAAAGCGTTTCCGCCGCTATTACTGAATGCCTATACCAGCTTCTTCTTGGAGATTAGCTATCTATGTTGAAACATAGCGTAACCACTATTGCTGTGTTATCTGTTTTTTATTCCCATCAGAGTTTGGCAAATAAAAATAGCAAAACAGATTCGTTGGACACTATTGTTGTGACTGCGGAGAAAGTTTCTGCGGATCAGCAAAAAACAGCAGTAGGTATGACAGTATTATCTGATTTTGACATTGAACGGAAAGGGGTTGAAAATTTTTATGAGGCCGTTTCAGGGATTCCCAATTTATATATGATAAAAGCAGGTAATCCATCTGATGCCGGGTTTATTTCATTACGCGGCGTCACGCCTGGTATGGAAGGGGAACAGGCGGTGGGTTTCTTTACTGACGGTGTATATAGTCATTCATTTGACACCGAATTGCTGGATATTGAACGCATCGAAGTATTACGTGGCCCACAGGCAACATTATATGGCCGCAATACTGAGGCCGGAGTCATTAATATCATTACCAAAGATCCCGATCCTGTAACAGACCGGAAATTGGGCTTTTCATATGGTAGTTATAATCGTTTTCAAACTACTGCTATTTTAGGTGGTGGCATTGATGAATATGGCGATTGGTCTTACCGTACAGCATTACGTTATCTGAATAGCGATGGTTACTTTAAACGGGATTATGATAATAAAAAGAATATAAATGGTATTAATGATTTTAACGGGAGGTTTAAGCTTCGCTGGCAGCCATCAGACGGGCCGTGGGATATTATTACGACATTCGATGTACAAAACCGCAGAAATGGTAACGCCTCATTCGCACCTCTTGATAAAATAAAGAAAGGGACGAAATCTGTAGACTCTGATTATGCAGGTAAGTCAGACGCTAATATTTATAAAGGGTCTCTTAAAGCGGTGTATCAATGGGATAGTATGGATCTAACTTCAATTAGTTCATATACTTCGGAAGATAAAAAAGATTATCAGGATCTTGATTTTACCCGTAACCCATTTTCAGAATTGCGAATGGACCGTAAACAAAATTACCTCTCTCAGGAATTGCGTCTTAACTCTAAAAATACCGGGCCATTTAACTGGTTGATTGGTATGTATTACTTCAATCAGGATGATAAATTAGATATTGATTACAGGATGTTGTCGGTCGGATATCAGATTAAAAATACCAACGTTAGAACCAATAATTATGCTCTGTTTGGTAATACCAGTTATTATCTCATGGATAATGTAGAGCTGGTTACGGGGCTGCGTTATGATTATGAGAAAAAGAATCTGAAATTCAGTAAGACAGAAAATTTCTCGGGAATGACAAGAGAAAACCTGACTGATGAACTCTCTTTTGATGCTTGGTTGCCAAAAGCCGGGGTCAATTATTATGCTACGGATAACGCTATGTTATATGCCAGTATTGCCCGTGGTTATAAAAGTGGAGGATTTAACAGTTTAGCACCGAAGGATCAGCGCCGTTTTGATGCTGAATACACCACCAACTATGAAATTGGTCTGAAATCGGAATGGTTGGATAAGACTGTACGCTGGAATACCTCATTATTTTGGATTGACTTTACCGATCAGCAGGTTGAAAAGCAATTTTATCCAGAGTCCGTTACCCAGAATGCAGGAAAATCAATCAGTAGAGGGCTAGAATCGGAAATTTCCTGGCGGGTGATTAAAGGGCTAACATTATCTGCTAATGCTGGTTTCAATGATGCTCATTTTACTGAGTTTAAAGATAATGTTTATGACAAGAAGAGTGGAAAAATTGTGGGCGTTACTGATTATAAAGATAAACGTCCGGCAAATACGCCAAATTATACCTATGGGGTTGGTGTAGATTACAATTTCCTCGACGGATATTTTATTCGTGCTGATTATAATGTTGCCGGTAAAGTTTATTTCGATAATGCTAATACTGAGAAGCAGTCTAATTACGGCTTGTTGAATCTTAGAGCTGGATATGAGACGTCAGCTTACGATATTACATTATGGGCGAAGAATCTGTTAAATAAGACCTATGTTACTCGTGCATTCCCAATGTCTGGAGATAACAATTGGTATGGTCGTGCAGGAGAGCCTCTGACTTTTGGTGCGACAGTCAATGTTAAGTTCTGATAAATAGTAAATCGAATGATTGCAGTAGGCCATTACAATAATTCCTGTTGTGATGGATTATAAGGGTAGTTATACCCTATAGATTTCAAGATGCATCGCGACGGCAAGGGAGCGAATCCCCGGGAGCATAGAGAACTATGTGACCGGGGTGAGTGAGTGCAGCCAACAAAGAAGCAACTTGAAAGATGACGGGTATAGATTTATTAACTACTCTTATATGCTATGCGTTATTTATAAATTTTCACTGCCTGCTATTACTACCATTTTAAATGATAGTAATAATTGTAAGGGATTAAGGTATGGACGATAAAAATAACTCATCAGGATGGGTAAGAGATACTCTTTATTCATATGCAAATAGACAACCTGACGAAACAGTTTTAAGATATTGCCTTAAGAATAATACTCAAGAATTTAATTATAGAGATGTTATCTGTCTCAGTAGTTATATTGCCCGCCATATAAATTACCGCGAAAATGCTAAAGCGATTATTCTGATACCGGGTAATGCTCAATTTATTTTGGGATTCATAGCTTGTATTATCCGTGGCATCACGGCTGTCCCTGTTAACTTACCTGCCAGTCATCGTCTTGGACGAGTCGCGGATACAATTGATCATATTTTTGAAGATTGTCAGCCAGAATATATTATTACTTTAAAAAGCTCCGTTGATGAAATTGAAAAGCGACAATGGCATATAGGTCGTCAGGTTATTGTGCTAGATGATATTCTTACGGAGAATGATATATCAGAAATACCATCAGCTAATGAATATAAGGAGTTAATGTGTCCGAATGATGGTCCGGTATTCCTTCAATATTCTTCTGGTTCTACCGGTAAGCCGAAAGCGGTCTGCAATTTTGATGCAAATATGCAGGCGCAACATGAGATATTGCTTGAATTACATCGCGATTGCCAGCCACGAATTATTACAGCCAATTGGATACCGTTTTATCATGATATGGGCATATTTTGTGGGTTATTAACGCCACTATTATCTGGCGGTTGTTGCAACTTCATTTTGCCTAGCCATTTTGCTGCTGATCCTGCCCGTTGGTTAAAGCTGATTACTGATTATTCTGCAAATTCTACAGCCGCACCAGATTTCGCCTGGCAAATGTGCGTTGATAGTATCACTCAAAAACAAGCGGCAGAATTCGATCTCTCTTCGCTGAAAATGGTATTGAATGCCGCAGAACCTATACGGGCTGAAACTATGCCGCGGTTTGCCCGCCATTTTTCTGTATCAGGTTTTAATCCTTTAAGCTTTGTGCCCGCCTATGGTATGGCGGAAGCAACTCTCGTCATCAGCCGAAAACCCGCCGGGATGCCATTCATTAGCCAGCGTTTTGATGCAGATAGGCTTGTTGCTGGTTACGCTGTTCCTGATGAAAATGGTCGTGAGTTGGTAAGTTCAGGGCAGGTTGTCAGTGGGTGGAAACTACGGATTGTTGATCCCGAAACCGGTGAAATATTACCAGAAGGGCGAGTTGGTGAAATTTGGGTTGATGGTGATTCCAAGGCGCTTGGTTATTGGCAGAAACCCGAACTTAGCCGAAAGACTTTTATGGCTTGCCTTAATCAGTCTATAGATAAAAGCCATTACCTGCGAACCGGGGATTTAGCCTTTATCTGGCAGGGAGAACTTTATATCTGTGGTCGGCATAAAGATCTTATTATTATCGCTGGCGAAAATTACATGCCAAATGATATTGAAGCTAATATTGAGACGGGATGTGAAGAAGTAAAAATCGGTGGAGTTTGTGCTTGCCAGCGGGTAGAAAGCGGAGAATTATTCGTTTTTGCTGAAGTTTATCGCCATCTTGAAACGACTGAATTACAGGCTATTGCCCGACAGATTGCTGCCAGAGTCGCATCGGAGTTTCAGCTTTCACTAGAGAATGTTGTGTTATTGCCTCATGGAGAGTTGAAAAAAACGTCCAGTGGAAAAATCCGACGCAAACAAATGTTGGCTGATTTTGATAACAACCAGCTAAAAGTACTTTTTATCTTGCCGTGTGATACGGATAAAAAAATATCGCCTTCCCTGTCCAGTTGGCTTTATCAGCTTCTTTGTAGTTTGTTGCACTTAGATAACCCAGATCCTGCCTGTGGCTTTGCTGAATTGGGGTTAACCAGCCTATTAGCAGTCCGCTATTGCCAGCAAATAAACAAAACTTGGCATTGTAATCTAACCCCTGCGGATTTATTTGCTTATCCAAATATTACTCAATTGGCTAAATATATTGATAAATTATCAGGTGAAAAAATCACGGAGTCTGTCAGGAAATCTGAATCAGCCAGAAATAAACAAATTGCAATTATTGCGATAAGCTGTCGCCTGCCGGGGCAGACAAGCAACAGATGGCAGCAATACGGGCAATGGTTGGCAAAAGGAGAGTTAGCCGTCAGAGACAACAATTCAGAACTTCGCCAATTTACGCTGCCTATTGGCGCTCTGGAAGATATTGATCAATTTGACGCCCGTTTCTTCAACATTTCAGCCCGGGAAGCCGTATTACTTGATCCTCAGCAGAGGTTATTGCTTGAATTAAGCTGGCATTTATTCGAACAAGCCGGATGGTTGCCGGAGCAATTGAAACAATCGGATATTGGTTTCTTTATCGGTCAGAGCGGCAGTGAATTCGGTCAGCAACTACTAAAACTGAATAATCCTGAATATGCCAAAAGTTATTTAGCTACTGGGATTAATACGAGTGCAAGTTCTGGCAGATTAGCAAAGTTCTATGGAACAACAGGTCCGGCACTCACTATTGATACAGCCTGCTCTTCTTCTTTGGTGGCATTAGATACTGCGATACGTAGCTTACAACAAGGGCAATGCCACGCTGCTGTCGCTGGTGGCGTTAACATTTTACTGTCACCACAGATTGAACAAACATTGATAAACGCGGGTATGTTATCACCTGAGGGGCGATGCGCTACGCTGAGTGAAGACGCGGATGGCTATGTCAGAGGAGAAGGTGCGGCATTACTATTGCTAAAACCTTATCAACAAGCTTTGGATGACGGTGATCCGGTACTGGCAGTGATTGAATCCAGTTGTGTCGCTCAGGATGGTGAAAGCAGCAGTTTGACTGCTCCGAATCCGCAAGCTCAGTCAGCAATGCTGATGCGATTATTGGAACAGGCTGATATTGCTCCTGATGATATTGATTTGCTGGAGATGCATGGCACGGGTACAGCTTTAGGCGATCCAATTGAGTTACAAGCTATCGATAGTGTTTATGGTAAACGACGCCAACCATTGCCGTTGGCCGCTTGTAAAGCACAAATTGGTCATCTGGAAGCTGCCGCAGGTGTGGCCTCCGTGGTTCGCGCCGTGGCACAGATACAGCAACAACAACGGTTTGGTCATCCAACTCTGGCTTCGTTCAGCACTAAATTGTCAGCGTTAATGCCACGTTATCGTTACAGTAAACAGACTGAATCTCATCGAATAGAATACGTTGCGGTTAGTTCATTCAGTTTTACCGGCACAATGGCAGGCTTAGTGCTGAGTAAAGCAAACTTATCTGATCATCCGGTTCCTGCGCCATGTGTTGAAAATGGTTTATTACCGCTTTCAGCCTGTAGTGCATCCGCATTGCAACAGATGGCAAATCAACTAGCAGATTTGCTGGAAAATCACCAAGAGCAAGCCGGAGAATTACTCAACGGTTGGTTGAAGAAACGCCATCATCATTTTGGTTGGCGGGTGTTAATTCCCTATCAGAATTTATCAGCTCTGATTGCGCATTTGCGCCATGTTGAACCGATTCAAATTGATCGCGTAAGAATGTTAGACAAGAGCGATGATCCTTACGATTGGTTACAAGGGCAATCCTATAACTGGGTTAAATATGCAGGGAGCATGCCTGTTAGCCGATTTGTACTAACCAAACTGCCTCTTTATCCATTCAATCGCGCGAGTTACTGGCCAGAAGAACTTCGTTTAACTGAACAGGGGACCCAAGATCGATCCGAATCTTGCTCAAGTCATACCAGCTTTGATTTCGTTATCAATTGGGTAGCGGACATATTGGGAACTGAGCCTAATTTATTAGCAATGGATGATAATTTGCTCAATTTGGGCATTGATTCATTACAGATGTTGGATTTGGTGGATGAGTGTAAAAAACAGAATGTCATTCTGTCATTAGCTTCCTTATTCCAACAGCCAACGTTAGCCGCATGGCAACAGTGTTGGTTTTCTGCCGTTCAATCTAAAGATGTCTCAACAGAATCAGAGCAGCCGGTTATAAAATGGAATGGCGAGCCTTTCGAACTCACTTCGGTTCAGCAAGCCTACTGGACGGGGCGCCAAAAAGATCAGATTCTGGGGGGAATCGCTTGTCAGGTCTATCTGGAATTGGATTGCCCGCCACTGAAAGACAGTGATATTGAATGGGCAGTTAATCAATTACATCAGCGCCATGATATGTTGCGGATGCGTATTATCCGTGATGGTAAAGGGGAAATTACGACTTACCAGCCGGTATCCATTGAATCTTATGGCTGGCAGCAACTTTCACTGAATTTATTGGAAGAGGAGAGATTCGCTCTCAGGCAACGTCTGGAAACCAAAGTTGCAGATCTGACAATTGAAAGCGGATTTGGCGTAGTGGTAAGCCATACCGTGAATAGCAGTCGCTTACATATTAATATCGATATGGTGATGGCTGATGCTATGAGCCTTCAGATTTTGTTGAAAGAACTCAGCCAGTTTATTTTGACGCCGGGTGTACTTCTTCCTCAATTAAATTACAGCTTCCCACAATATCTGTGTGAGCAAGCCGTTGATAATCAGTTAATCGACAGTCGTCAATACTGGCAAAAAAGATTGGCTGAGCAATTCCCTTTCGCACCTCAGTTACCTCTGGCAGTGAAACCAGAACATATTGATAAACCTGATTTCTATCATCGCCAGTGGAGTCTGGAACAACCTCGTTGGCTATCATTGAAGGAAACCGCCCGCAGCAACGGTATAACCCCATCAATGTTGCTGGCGAATTGCTTTGCCGAAACATTACGTGGCTGGGCTGAATCACCGAATTTCACTCTGAATCTGACGATTTTCAACCGCCGTGGAAAACATCCTCAACTACCTGATTTAGTTGCTGATTTTACAACATTACTGTTACTGGCTTGCCATACGCAGGCGGGGAACAGCATTTTAGAAAACTGCCGGGTTCTCAATCGCCAGTTTATGTCAGATCTGGATCATGTGGATTACAGCGCAATTCAGGTTATGCGGGACTGGTCGCAGATATGCGGGCATCAGGTTCTCATGCCGGTGGTATTCACCAGCAATCTTGGCCGTGATCTGCTTAGCGGTAATGAACTGGGCGATCTGAATTATTTGGTATCCCAGACGCCACAAGTCTGGATTGACTGCCAGGTGATGGAGCATCAAGGGGAATTATTAGTCAGTTGGGATTGTGTGGATGGATTATTTCCTCAAGGGATGATTGATCAAATGTTCAGCTTTATGACTCAACTGATCAGCGCGATTACCGACAATCCTCAACTGCTCTTAAAACCGGTTTCGCGTTATGTCACGCCAGAAATTATTGAACAGCGTACAGAGCCTAAAGATCGTGATGGCATGCTTTTTACGCCTCGTTTACTACATCGCCGTTTTTATGAGATAGCTGAATTGTGGCGAGATTCACCTGCGGTTATCACGCCTCATCAACGATTAAGTTACGACGAACTTAAGCAGGATGTACTGGAACTGGCTTACAGACTGAAAGGAAAAAAAGTAAAGGCCGGAGATAATCTGGCATTACTGTTGCCAAAAGGTACAGAACAAGTTGTGGCGGTTTTGGCTTGCTTAAGTGTCGGGGCTGTATATGTTCCGTTGGATGTAGCGCAGCAAACAGCCCGTTTACAGACCATTATCAGTCAGGCGGATATTTCGTTGATTATTACAAACAGTGAATATCAGGGGCTTGTTAGTCGCTGGTTTGATTCTGTTTTAGATATTCATCAGACAGGTCATTCGCAACTGCCGTTATCACAGGTGGTTTATGGGGAACCGGGACTTTCTGCTTATATCATTTTTACATCCGGCTCTACCGGCACGCCTAAAGGTGTTGTGGTATCTCATCAGGCTGCCGCTAATACGATTGATGATATTAATCGCCGTTATGGTCGATGGGAAAAAACACGAGTATATGCGCTATCAGCACTGAATTTCGATTTGTCGGTGTATGACACCTTTGGCCCTCTTGCGTCAGGGGGTTCCCTGATTATGCCTGGGGTGGGCCATGAGCGAGAAGCAAAACAGTGGTTAGAGCAGTTGCATAAGGAGCAGATAACCGTCTGGAACAGTGTTCCGGCACTGTTTGATATGTTGCTGGCGGCGGCTGAAAATGATCCTCGCGGTTTGCCTGATTCATTGCAACAGATATTGTTATCCGGTGATTGGGTTGGTCTGGATCTGCTACCCCGTTTGCGTAAAGTCGGAAGCCAGGCGCAATTAACGGCAATGGGTGGAGCAACGGAAGCAGCGATCTGGTCTAACGCGATTGATGTCGATGCTATCCCGTTGGAATGGCATTCAATTCCTTACGGTTATCCGCTCTCTAATCAGCATTACAGAGTCATGGATTCACAACAACGGGATTGTCCTGATTGGGTCGCAGGAGAGTTGTGGATCGGTGGAGAAGGCGTCGCACTGGGCTATTACGGCGACCAAGAAAAAACAGATGCTCAGTTTGTTCTGCATCAGGGACAGCGTTATTACCGGACGGGAGATTATGGCCGCTTTTGGCTAGGAGGATGCCTTGAGTTTCTTGGCCGCAAAGATAGCCAGATTAAACTGAATGGTTACAGGATTGAACTGGGTGAAATTGAGACTGTGGCTTTACGTCACCCTGCAATCAGTAAAGCCGTTGCATTATGTTTATCTGAACCACAGAAACACCTGAGATTATTCGTTGAAGGTCAAGTTATCGCGGGTGATTCTTCAACATTAGCTGAGGATGTATTGCCTGAGATGCCAACATTGGTTCAGGTAGAAAGCAGTCAGTATGATGAACAGCATATTGCTTTATCACTGTTGCAAAAGATATTGATTGATTCTTTGCAACTGACGCTAACTCAGCCACAGAGTGCAGAAATACTTTATCAACAAGCCGGGATAATACCCCGTTATCAGCCACTATTTATTCAGTGGTTGGAATGGCTGGTTCATCAGGGATGGTTATCTGAAAGTGAAAAAGGTTGGCAATTGAATCAAGATTGGCAATCAGATAACAAGCCGGTGCTGGTATCTCGAATGGATGAGATTTATCAAACGCTTAATAGGTGTTGTGACTGGGTTGCGCAGGTTATCCAAGGGAAACAGAATCCACTGGTGCTGATTGATGATCCTGTATTATCACCGGAAGTTTTGGTTGCTGGTTCACCGGAAACTGGAGCGGCAATTACCCTTATCGCGGATCAAATCCATCAGTTATCCACGATATTGCAGCGACCTGTCAGAGTAGCAGAGCTGAATGGCCGCAGTGGTCTGTTTGCAGTCAAGTTACTCGATCTATTGTCGGATTTGGATATTGAATACTGCTTAGTTGAACAGGCTGGTTCACTGCGTGAATTGGCGAAATATCGTCTGTCGGGTTATCCGCATCAGAGCCAGGTTTGTACGGTGCAAGAAGCGGCGCATTATCGTGCTGATCTGGTTATCAGTAATAATGCACTGCATCGCTATGCTGATATCCGTCAAGGAATCTCCGATCTGCAAGTCTTGGTGTCTTCTGGCAGTAAAGCATTGGTGTTTGAAAGTCAATATCTCAGCCCGCTGGCACAATTAACGGTATTACTGTTGCAGGATGAAAATGGTTTTACTGATCTGAGACAAGGGCAGCGAGATCCACTATTGGATAAGAAACGTTGGCAACAGCAGTTGTTGCAAGGTGATTTACCTGTGCAGTCTGTCACGGTAATTGGTGAGAACTCCATACTGTTGATGTGCAAAAACTGTAGTGGCAACGTTATGGTTAATCGCCATGAACTGACGCAGCATCTGACAAATTATCTTCCAGCTTATATGTTGCCGCAGTATTTACATGTTTTAGATAAACTGCCATTGAATGCTAATGGAAAAATAGATCGCAAAGCACTTGAGCAATTAACGGTAGACGAGGCAGAACAGAAAATTCTGCAATCTGTACAGGGAGCCGAATTGTCGGGAAAAGCCGAATATCTGGTCGCTAAAATCTGGCAACAGGTATTGGGAACAGAACCAATGGCTGACAGCAATTTCTTCCTGCTCGGTGGTGATAGTTTACATGCGACTCGGATTGTTGTGGCGCTGGAATCAGAAGGAGCTGTGGATGTCTCACTGGCTCAAGTGTTTTCCTCCCCGGTATTGCGTGATTTTGCGCGATTGATGACTTTTGCTGAACGGCCAAAAACCGAAATGATGCAACTGCAACATCAGGAAAGTGAGCGTTATCATCCATTCCCCCCTACAGATGTACAACGAGCCTATCTGATGGGACGTCAGGTCGGTTTCCGTCTCGGTGGTGTTGCAACTCATTATTATAATGAATATGAAGGTCAGCCTTTTGATGCAATACGGTTGGAACAAGCTTTATCCGTTTTGATTGCCCGTCATGATGCATTGAGAATTGTCTTTGATGAGCAAGGAATGCAACGAGTGCTGCCACAGCAGCCAAAACCTGCGCTGGAAGTGATCCACTGTTCTGAACAACAGTGGTCAGAAGAAACGAGTAAACTGCGAGAAATTTTATCTCATCGGGTACTTGATCCGACACAGTGGCCATTGTTCCATGTGACGCTGATTCAATCAGATAATGGGCGTAATCGCCTGTATATCGGGTTGGATAATCTGATCTTAGATGGCTTGAGTATGCGTATTTTCTTCGCTGAACTTGAGCAGCTTTATCAGCAACCGGAAGCGGTATTGCCGTCAGTCGGGATTGGTTTCCGTGATTATCTCACCACAGTGGTTTCTGATGAGGAAAAGAGCAGCAAATCAGCAAATTACTGGCGGCAGCGGCTGGCAGAATTACCTGAAGCGCCAAAACTGCCGCTGATTTGTGATCCACAGTCATTGGGGACTCCACGGTTTAAACGTTGGCAATCTGTTTTGCCTCAGCAACAGTGGCAAACTCTGACAGAAAAAGCACGGCATTATCAAGTGACGCCTTCTTGTTTATTGCTGACTTGTTATGCTCAGGTGCTGGCGAAATGGTCTGAATCGGCGTCATTGAGTATCAATGTGACGTTATTTGATCGTCAGCCATTACATCCTGATATCAACCATATTCTGGGCGATTTCACTTCGCTTTTGTTACTGGAATGTCACCATTTAGCCGATGAAAACTGGCTCAACAGGGCACAGCGGTTACAGCAACAGCTTTGGCAAGATCTGGCTCATACCGATGTTTCGGCTGTATGGGTTATCCGTGAATTGAATAAACAACGGCAAGTGACCGATTTGGCTATGCCCGTCGTGTTTACCAGCGCATTAGGGGCAGAGGTCATGCCTTATCAAGAGAGTGCGCAACCTTTCCCGCCGTCTATCTGGGGAATTTCCCAGACCCCTCAGGTTTGGATCGATCATCAGGTATATGAACAGGATGGAGAATTACGTTTCAACTGGGATGTGGTCGATGGTCTGTTCCCGCAAGATATGATTGATACGATGTTCAGCGCATATTGTGATTTGCTGATGCAGTTAAGTGTGATTCCTGACTGGCATATTCAGGTGAATGTCCCCTTGCCGATACAGCAGCAACAGTGTCGTAAACGGGTTAATGATACGTATCAGGAACTGAGTTTTGCACCAATGCACCAGCGTGTTGGACAAGCGATGAAACAGTTTGCAGATCGAACAGCGATTATTGATGGGGAATTACACGTCAGCTATCAGCAGTTAGAGCAACATGTGCAACGTTTGGCTCAGGTTTTGGTTGAACAAGGCGTTTGTTCGGGGGATTGTGTTGGTGTTGCATTGCCAAGGGGGCATCGACAAATCGTCGCGGTACTGGCTATTCAGTGGTTGGGTGCTGCCTATGTTCCCATCTCTGTCGAGTGGCCTGTACTTCGCCAGGAACAGGTTGCTCAACAGGCGGGATTGATCTGCGTAGTAGCGGATAGCCACTTGCAATGGACGGGTTCTGTCGCTCTTGTTGATATTAACCAGTCACCATTAACAACCACGGTGATTCAGCCCTGGAATTCACAAGCGCAAGATCTGGCTTACATTATTTTCACTTCTGGTAGCACTGGGGTGCCAAAAGGCGTAGCGATAAGTCATGAGGCGGCAGTTAATACTATTGAAGCGATCAATCGACAGCATTGTGTTGGTAAGCAGGACAAAATTCTGGCGCTGTCTGCACTGCATTTCGACCTTTCTGTGTGGGATATCTTTGGTGTGTTGTCAGCCGGAGGGGCTTTAGTCACGGTACCTGAATCCTATGCCAAGGACGCTGCATATTGGTTGACTCTGATAAAACAGCACCGGATAACGTTATGGAACAGCGTGCCAGCCCTACTGGAAATGGCCTTGTTACTGTGTGAAAACGATGAACAAACCGATGCGCTTACCTGTTTGCGTCTGGTAATGCTCTCCGGTGACTGGATTAACCTTGCATTGCCTGAGCGTTTGAAACGCTGGATGCCACAGGTGCAACTCGTTTCTATGGGGGGCGCGACAGAAGCAGCTATTTGGTCGAATTACTGGTTAGTGGACGAGCTTGATCCTGAATGGAACTCCATTCCTTATGGATTACCGTTGCCGAATCAGCGTTTCCGGGTAGTAAACGAACTAAATGAGGATTGCCCTGATTGGGTCGCCGGTGAACTGTGGATTGGCGGTCATGGTGTGGCGCTGGGTTATTTCGGTGATGATGAGCGTACTGCTAATCAGTTTATTTTCTGGCAAGGCGAGCGTTGGTATCGTACTGGCGATATGGGGCGTTATCACTCAACAGGCGTACTTGAATTCCTGGGACGGCGTGATCAGCAAGTTAAAATTTCCGGCTACCGTATTGAGCTGGGTGAGATCGTACAGGCTTTGAAAGGTTGTGATGGTATTGAAGATGCGTTGGTATTTGTTAATCAACGTGGCGAACGTCCATCCCTCTCAGCTTGCGTCTTGGCATCGCAAGCGCCGGATTGGTCGCTATTGCAGCAACAACTGTTAGCACAATTACCAGAATATGCGGTCCCGGTCGAGTTTGGCTGGTTGTCTTGCTGGCCGTTGACAGACAATGGCAAGCTAGATCGCAAAATGATTGAGCAGCAGCTACGACATGTTGTCAATCAGGCTATGGATACATTGCCGGAAAGCCCATTGGAAAAACAACTGGCAGATGTGCTATTGCCATTACTCAATCTGACGCAACTCAGCGTTCATGACAATTTCTTTGCCCTTGGCGGCGACTCCTTTATTGCAACTCGTTTCACTTCTGAACTGAGGCGTCGTCATAACATTGATTTACCACTCTGGCAGGTTTTTAACCTGCAAACCATTGCACGTATGGCACAACAACTACAATCCACTCCCGCAGAGGAAGCGGAAATGATTTTTGAGGAAGGTTCTTTATGAATGGCCAGGAAACTATACAGAAAAAAACAGCACAACTAGCAGTTTCACAACAAGCTATCGAGCTTTTGCTGCAACTTGAGCAACAACAGGTTAAATTCTGGCTGGAAGGTGACTCGTTGAAATTTCGCGCGCCTGAGGGAGTGATGAATAATCACGTTATCGCCCAGTTGAAGAATTTAAAACCACAAATTATTGCGTTAATACAGGAGTGGCAGGAACCACAGAATTTTGTAATAAACCCGGCACAGAAGCATTTGCCTTTCTCTCTAAGTGATGTGCAGTCAGCTTATTTTGTCGGGCGTCATTCAATGTTCGATTATGGTGGCGTGGGTTGTCACGGCTATTTTGAGATCCTGACTGAACATTGGGACGTTAAACGTCTTGAACAGGTATGGAATCAACTGATCCAACGCCATGATATGTTGCGGGCGGTATTTACTGTTCAGGGGCAGCAACAGATTTTGCCGAAAGTGCATTATTTCACCATAGATTGCGCTTCCTCTTCTCAGGAAGAACTTCGGCAAACCATGTCTCACAGGGTTTATCAGACCGATTGTTGGCCTCTATTTGATCTGAAAGTCAGCCAAGCGACGGAGAAATCCTGCCTTCATTTCAGTATTGATTTGCTGATTGCTGATTTTCTCAGTGTACAAATTTTGCTGGCGGAACTGTTAAAAGGTTACCAAGAGCCTCAGACAGAATTTATTCCATTGCAGGCTAGTTTCCGTGATGTGATGGAGTTTGAGCGACGCCGCCGCCATCATCGTAGCTATGCCAGTGCTCGTGAATATTGGTTGAAACGTCTGCCTGAGTTGTCGGCAAGCCCACAATTACCTCACCTTCCGGTACAAAGTGGTGTTATCCCTCGTTTCAGCCGTTACGATTTGCAACTCACTACTAAGCAGTGGGAGCAATTGCAACAACGTTGTCGTTTACACGGCGTCTCTCCTTCCGCCCTACTTTTGGCTCTATTTAGTGAAACCCTTGGGCGCTGGTCGGAAACAAAATCTTTTTGCCTCAATCTGACGGTAATGAATCGCCGAGATCTTCATGACGATATCCACCGAATGGTTGGGGATTTTACCAGCGTTAACCTATTGCAGACAGATATTAGTCAGCCTCTCTCCCTGCTGGAACGGGTAAAAAATCTACAAGCGCAACTGTGGCAGGATTTGGAACATAACGCATTCAGCGGTATTGAGGTGATACGTGAGCTGGCACGACAAAGGGGAACAGAAGCTGCGAGAATGCCGATAGTATTTACCAGCGCATTAGTCGGCGAGGGTAAAGAGCAAGCGCAGGATATTATTAGCCAATTACCGATGGATATTGAGATTGGCTATGGTATCAGCCAGACCCCGCAGGTATGGATTGATTGCCAGGTGATGACTCGTAACGGCGGGTTGTTGATCAACTGGGATATCATGGAGGGTGTATTCCCGGTGGATATGATCCGCGATATGTTCAGTTGCTTTACTGGAGCGATATATCAGGCGCTGGAACCTGTTGATATGTGGGATCAGGTACTCGTCATTAATCTGCCGGAATATCAGCAAAAAATGCGGCAACAGGTTAATGCGACTGAGGAAGTGATCCAATCGGCGTTATTACATCAAGGTGTCTTGGAACAAGCCGATAAGACGCCTGATGCATTGGCATTAATTGATGCGTGTGGACCGGTGACTTATCAACAGATGGTAACACGTGCAACAAAACTGGCCGCTTTTTTACCCCAAGGCGGACATAGCGCGGTATTGATGGAGAAAAGCGCGGAGCAGATTATTGCTACCCTAGCGATTCTCATCGCTGGCGGTGCTTATTTGCCGCTTGATATTTCACAGCCGTTACCACGGATATTGCAAATTCTTGCTGATGCACAGATTGATGCGATATTGACAGATAATGAAGTTTTAGCTCGGCAGTTACGGGAACAGGGATTTAATGCTGCTAGCACAGAGAATTTGTCAGAACTGGCAACGACTTCCGTTATGTCAGAGAAACAAAATGACCCGCATGATTTGGCTTATATTATTTATACCTCTGGCAGTACTGGGCAGCCGAAAGGTGTGATGATAAGCCATGATGCCGCGGTGAATACCATCAGCGATATCAATCGTCGTATGAATGTCACATCGACTGACAGCATATTGGCACTGGCGAGGTTGAGTTTTGATCTGTCTGTTTATGATATTTTTGGTGTACTTAGCTCTGGGGGCGCACTGATATTGCCTCAAGAACAGGATTTACAAAACCCTGCACAATGGGCGCGGTTAATTGATGAGCATCAGATTACGTTGTGGAACTCTGTCCCGGCACAAATGACGATGTTGACCCGCTATCTGTCTGAAGGGGGAAGTGAATCAATGGGTAGTTTGCGCTGTGTAATGATGTCTGGCGACTGGATTCCGCTTAATTTGCCAACCGCTATTTATCAACATGCGCCAGATGCTTATCAATTTAGCCTTGGTGGGGCTACTGAAGCCGCTATTTGGTCGAATATTTGGCCGATAGAGCCAGCAACAACCTATCACAACAGCATTCCTTATGGTACGCCATTAGCTAATCAGCAGTTCCGTATTTTGGATCTTCATGGAGAGCCTTGTCCTGATTGGGTTGCGGGAGAGCTTTGGATTGGTGGCCGTGGTGTTGCTCAGGGCTATTGGCGGGATGAAGAAAAAACTTGCCATCATTTTATTACTGACAACCAAGGACAACGCTGGTATCGCACGGGAGACCGGGGGCGTTATACCATCAATGGCGTGATTGAATTTCTTGGACGCTGTGATAATCAGGTAAAAATTCGTGGTTATCGGGTAGAAACAGGTGAGATAGAGGCGGTGTTAGAACGACATCATAGTGTGGCTCAGGCTGCGGTTGTCGTAAAAGGAGATAAGCATAATCAAGAATTACACGCTTTTGTTGAAGCTGCGACAGAAAATTCTTTGGAACAGGCAGAGAAGCTATGTCAGCGCTGTGAGATTGCATTACAAAAAGTACGCTCGGTTGCCAGCAATATTGAAGCAACGATAGATAAGCAAAAGGTAGAAAAACTGGTTTGGTTCCTTGATCGTGTGGCCTTGTTGCATATGGTTGGTGCGTTGGTGGATGTTGGTGCTTTACAGGTAGGAAAGTCCACTACTCTTGCTTCTGTGATGGAAAACGGAAATATTGCGGCAGAAAATCTGCAATTAACACGCCGATGGCTGAAAGCATTGACTCAACATCAATTAATTCAACAACAAGGCGAGTATTACCAGTTGAATATTGATGTTTCAGAGCATGAAATCAAACAGTGTTGGCAACAATGTTATGATCTGATGTCAGCATTGGATGATGACCAAGGTTTGCTTACCTATTTGGAACGTAGCAGCCGGTGTCTACCAGAGTTGTTGCAAGGCAAAGAAGATCCGCTGAATTTGTTATTCCCTGACGGCAAGCTGGATGTTGCGACTAAAACTTACCAAAACAATCTGATCAGTAAAATGATGAATCGCTTGTTGCTGGCAGCGGCTGAACAAAAAGCGGCTCAGATTAATCATGAGGAAAAACGTTGCCTACGGGTATTGGAAATTGGAGCTGGCGTGGGTGGCACCAGTAACGTGTTGATCCCGCAACTGGCAGGCTGGAAAGTCGAATATACCTTTACCGATATTTCCCCATTCTTCCTAAATGAGGCCAGATTACGTTATCAGCAGTTTGATTTTGTTCGTTACCAGTTGTTTGATTTCAATCGTACACCGATAGAACAAGGGTTCGATTGTGGTCAGTTTGACGTGATTGTTTCTTCTAATGTTTTGCACAATGCCATTATTGCTCGTCAAGGATTAGAGCATCTGCGTCAGTTACTGGCTCCGAATGGATGGCTGTTGGTTATTGAGGCGACACGGGATAATTACCAGTTGATGACTTCTATGGAGTTTAAGCATGGTTTGAGTGATTTTGCGGATGAACGACTGGAGTTTGATTCACCGTTTATGCCGCAGAAAAATTGGCTCAATGCCATGCTCGACGTGGGGGCGGAGACGTTATGGGCTTATCCGCCAGCAGAGGATGCGCTTTATCAACTAGGGCAAAGTTTTATTTTGGCGCAATTTAATCTCAACCGTAAACAATGCGACAGCGCAACATTACTAGAGTCATTAAAACAACAACTGCCTGCTTATATGGTGCCTGCTCGCCTTACCATACTTGATCGGCTGCCTGTGACAACTAATGGCAAAGTTGATCGTAAAAGTATGCCGGATTTACCAGAGCGTAGCGGAAATGAACCAGTAGCAGAAAGCAACAGCAGCGACGGATTGGAACAGACCTTACTGACATTGTGCCGGGAATTGCTTGGGCACAATAATATTGGTCTTGATGATGATTTCTTCACTAACGGCGGTGACTCATTATTAATAACGCAATGGATAAGCAGGATTCGTCAGGAGCTTGGGGAAGATAACGTTCCGTGGGAGGGCAGTTTGCGTCAGGTTCTGCAACAGCCAACCGTTCGTGCCCTGGCGGCATTTCTGCGTACTCAATCAGAGCAGGATAAGAGATCATCAGATAGCCATTCTTGTCTGACGTTATTGAAAGAAGGTCACGGTGATCCCGTCATTATTTTGCATGAAGGTAGTGGTACGGTACTGCCTTGCCTGCCTTTGACCGAAAAACTTTCTGGCCCGGTTTATGCGTTGAGTGTGGTAGATACAGAAGCTTTCCTGCAAATTCCGTCTGAGCAGTTAATATCTCAATTAGCTCAACATTATCTGCGTGATATTCAATCCTTGTCTGGTCATTGCCATTTATTTGGTTATTGCATGGGTGGGTTATTGGCCTTTGAAATGGCGCGTCAAGCTATGGAAAATCAGACACCTGTCGCCTCAGTAACGATTGCCAGCAGTTATCAGATCCCTTATCTGATTGATGACCCACTGATGATAGATATGGCGATTATCTGGGGATTGTCTGTGGAGTGCCCGTGGCCATTGCCTCAGGAACAACTGGAAACCGTTTATGAAGGGTTGCTGGCGGAAAAGCCAGCGATAATTGATCGCCATTCTGTTGCTGAGTACGCTCGTGCTCGCGGAATGGACGCTTTTGCCGATGCTTATATGGCTGTGGTAGATATCCAAGAAGATCAGCGTTTACAGCAATTAGTCAGCGCTATTCGTAAAAATGATATTGCTGAAAAAGAGTTGATGCGGATGTGTTCTGTTTTCCGTCACAGCATTAGTGGTGTGTGCCGTTATCAGCCAGATTATTTTACCGGTGATCTGACGTTTGCTTGCCAAAATAATGATACTTATTTGCTGCCTGCGCTTCAGCAGGATATGAAAGAGTTCTGGCAGCAATATTGTCTTGGAGACGTGAATTATCTTTCACTGAATGGCGACCATTTTGACTGTATTAAATCAGATAATGTGATGCCATTGGTAAACCATCTTGAGCAACGCAAAACACAGGTGAGCTAAATGCATTGGGATAAAAAAATTCTGGTCATAGGTTCCACGGGAGCAGTAGGACGCTCTGTTGTTGCTGCATTGAATCAACTGGGTTATCAGGTGTCAGGGGCAGGGCGTCGCCCCTGTGCTGAATTAGTTGATTATCATCAGATAGATTTATTCGATGAAAAAGCACTGACTGAGCTTTGTCAGCCGTTTTCTTTGATCATTAATGCCGCAGGCCCAGCTTCGCAAATTCAGGACAGAATTGCCAGAGCAGCATTGGCTGCGGCAACGCATTATCTGGATGTTGCAGGAGAACCTATTGTCTGGCGGCAATTGGCGTCAGATGAGAAATTAGCGCCGTTATTACAGAAATCAGCTTGTGTCTTGGGCGCGGGATATGTTCCGGGATTTGCTTCGATTTTACCTTTTCTAGCGGCAAACCGGCTGAGATCAGTAAGTAAAATGCGGTCATATCTTGGGGGAATAGAGCCTTTTACGGTGACTTCTGCCATTGATTTTATTGATAGCCTGAATGAACAGAATGGTAAAGCAGGTCATATCTTATCTGGAGGGAGGTTACAACGGGCAGCAATAGAAAAGAATGTTCAGCCCGAAACGGCTAACAGGACATTTGATGCCCTGCCATATCTCAGTTTTGAATTGGAAAGAGTTGCTCGTCAACTAAATCTGATTGATTTTGCCGCATTTAATTTACTGGCGGATCGCCAGCTATTGCTGACAGATCAGTTCAATGGTGAGCTGGGAATTAAACAGCTAATCAGCCAGAGTGAAGAACTAACGCATCGTTATGGTCAACAGCAACATATTTTGCTGGAAGCAGAAGGCGTATTGGTAGGGCAACCCGTTACTCTCATTGCCAAAGGGCGTTTTACTGATAGCTATCGTTTTACCGGAGTAGTTGCTGCATTGGCGGCTGATATGATGCTCAAAACACCACAATCAGGGTTGAAATGGCTATCTGATTTAGCTGATGCAGAGCAGTTATTGTCAGGGCTTGAGCGAATGGGGGCCTTTGAATACTGGCAGATAGAGATGAAGCTGCGTCAGAGTGCAGATTATGTCGAGGGAGAACTATGAGCCGTCCATTGCGTGTTATCGTTTGTGGTACTTTGTTCGGTCAAGTCTATTTGTCAGCGTTTAAAACCCATTTTCCGGGTTTTGAATTGGCAGGAATTATTGCCCGCGGCAGTGAACGCTCACAGAGGTTGGCGGCTGAATATCAGGTGCCTTTGTATGAACAAGTTTCCCAGTTGCCAGATGATATCGATATTGCCTGTGTGGTGGTACGTTCCGCCATTGTTGGCGGCGCGGGAAGTGAACTGACAAAACAATTGTTGAGCAGAGGAATTCATGTTTTACAGGAACATCCGGTTTATCAACGTGATGTGGCGGAGTGTTTGAAACTTGCTCGTCAGCATAATTGCTGCTACTCAGTCAATACGCACTATCCGAATGTTCCGGCAGTACGGCAATTTACTGATTATTTGCAACAGGCAATGCAACATCAGCAACCTTTATTTATTGAAGCCACCTGTGGCGTTCAAGTGATTTGCGGTTTACTGGATATTCTAGGGCGTGCATTAGGGAGATTTACCCCTTTTGCTTTTGGGGACGCACATCACTGGGATAAACAATTATTGGCTCAGGCGACCAGTTATCCACCGTATACCACTATTCAAGGGGTTATTATGGGGATTCCTTTGATTCTGAATTTGCAGAATCAGCTTGATCCTGGTGATCCTGATAATCATTTCCACATTATGCAGCGTATTTGCGTAGGTCTGCCCAGTGGTAATTTGCTATTGGTGAATACACATGGTCCGGTGCTGTGGAATTCACGTTTCCATATACCACGCCAGCGTACAACCAGTGGGGTAAGGGAGCCTCTGCTGCCACAACAGGCTGCCCATTACTTTAAACCACCAACCGCCATTTCTCTGTATGACTGTTGTCCAAGTCTGGAGCAGATTACCAATCAGCACTGGCCTGAGGCTATTCGCCATGCTTTGCGGCAATTTGCCATACAGATGAAACAGCCTGATCCTCGTATGGCGCAATATTTACTGACAATGGCCTCTGTTTGGAAAACATTAATGAGTAAGGTTGGTAATCCAGAAAGTTTGCATGTGCCTGATCCTATTCCACCTCAACCAGAGATCAGCGAATTTCTGAAACAACAAGGGGATGTTTACTATGTTTGATAACGCATCGTTTGCTAGAACAGCGCAATTAATAAAGCCAGGGAGTAATAGCCAACTGATATGTTTTCATTATGCCGGGGGAAGAGCGGAATATTTTATCCCCTGGCGTGACGGAATTTCAAAGGATATTGCAGTTTATGCAGTTCAATTACCTGGACATGGCTCGCGAATTAACGAACCGTTGCAAACTTGTATTCATCAGTTAGCTGATAGCTTAGTCGAGGTATTGAATATCTTGCCTTCACGTCCGACTTATTTTTTTGGGCATAGTATGGGGGCTGCGCTGGCATTTGAGGTGGCATTGCGTATGCAACAACAGGGTAGAAAAATCTGCGCGTTATTTGTTTCTGCCCGTCTGCCGCCACACAAAAATAATGGTAATGATTATCATCGTCGAGATGAGCTGCAACTGTTGAATAAAATTACTTCTTTGGGTGGTTCTGCGATTGATTATCAGGCAATGCCCGAATTGAAAGCATTATTAATGCCCATTTTCCGAGCGGATTTTCAGGCTATTGAAACGTATCAACGTCGTTGCCGACAACAACTTGATTGCCCGGTGTTTGCTTGCGCTGGGGAACGTGATACGGAAGTTTCCCCGGAAGAGATGGCACAGTGGCAGTTGATAACTAAAGGTAAATTTGAATTGAGAGTATTTGATGGAGGGCATTTTTACCTCAATGATAAATCTTCAATTTTATTTGACTATATCAACAGTAATATTGCTGCTTCTATGGCGTCATTGAGTAATAAATAAATTTAGGAAATATCATGAAATATAATCATAACCTTGTTGGTTTATTCGGTCTTTATTGTGCGCAAGGCGCTCCTCTGGGGTTGGCAATTTTTGCCTTGCCAGGGATCTTACGGCAACAAGGGGCTGATATGCAGTTTATCGGTCTTATTGGTTTATGCATGTTACCCTGGGCATTCAAATTTATCTGGGCTTCTTTCATTGAAAACCATAAACCGTGGGGGTTTAGCAAACTTTCTTCTGGATTAGCTTGGATTCAGCTACTTAAAATACTTTCATTGCTTGCTGTCGCTTCTCTATGGTTTTTCAGTCCCCAAACTGATGTCATTGGTTTGCTGATCATACTCACATTAATTAATCTGCTTTATGCCAGCCAGGATGTTGCTGTTGATGCTCTGGCAGTGCGCACTTTTGCCGGCAGCCGTCATGTCAAAGTGAATGTCGGTCAGGTTGCCGGGTTTAGTTTGGGCATGCTGGCAGGGGGTATTCTTAGCCTTTATGTTTTCAGTTCTGTGGGTTGGCGTAATATGGTGCTGTTTTTTTTACTAGTTCAGATAGTCTGCCATATCCCATTTATGCTTAATAAGGATAAATTCAATATCGATCAGCAACTTCCTGTTAATCCCGGCAGTGCTTCCATATGGAAAATATTCCGCCGTCAGGGAAGCTTGCCAGTCATTCTGATGGCATTGCTGTTCAAGTTCGCCAGTACGCTTGGGGCTGCATTGATATCACCTCTCCTTGTGGATATGGGCGTTAATCTGGAATTTATTGCTCTGATTTCCGGCAGTGTTTTAATTATCAGTTATATCACAGGAGCGCTAGTTGCGGGTTTTCTTCATCGCTGGTTTTCCAGCCCGGCTTTGGCATTAAGCGGGCTGATTGCCAGTGCGTTATGTTGGCTAGGACTGGCGATTTCACTGACTGTATCGTCAACAGATCCCACAATGGTCTTTATCTTTTTTGTCTTAGAGGGCTTCTTTTTCAATCTGAGTTGCGTCTCTTTCTTTTCTTGCTTCATGTGCTGGAGCGAAGGCGACAGCAAACAGGATGTTATTCAGCCAGGAACAAATTTTACATTGCTGCAATGTTGTGAAGTGCTTGGTAGTAGTGCGGCAATGGTCATTGCCGGAACGTTGGCGCACTACTGGGGATTCACCAATGCTTTCTATGCGGCGGTTGCCGGGAGTATTACGACAATTATTATCGTGACAGTCTGTTTCCGTTTGGCTCCGTCTATGATTGTCCGCCCGCCTGCTCAGCTTCAGCAAGTTGAGGTACATCAATGAAATCAGATGATAGTGCTTTTTCTTGGTTGATGAAATTGATCAGGACTCAAAGGAAAAGAGTGATCATTTCCATGATCTTAGCTGTTGTCTACTCTTTGTTGGCATTGGTGCCTTATGTGCTGATCTATCGCCTGATAGATATTTTTCTGCATCAGCCTGATGTGACGGCATCGCAGGTATGGTGGTTGGTCAGCCTGGCGGCAATGGCGTTGGCTGGTAAGATCATATTGCAACTATTTTCCGGTTTACTATCACATAAAGCCGCTTTCCAGCTTCTGTTTGAATTGCGCCGCAAAGTAATTGCACGAGTGGGTGATTTGCCGTTGGGTGCGTCTAATCGCCATACCTCTGCAACAATGAAAAAAATCATCTCAGATGATATTGGTAGAATAGAAACATTCATTGCTCACCACTTACCGGATATTGCGGCGGCTATTGTTTCACCGTTAGCAGCGGCAACATTGCTGTTTTTCTTTGACTGGAGGCTGGCGTTATTAGCGTTGATCCCGCTGCCGTTAGCGATTGCCATGCAATGCTGGATTTTTAAGGGGTTTGATTCGCGTATTAGAACTTATCATCAGGTGGTAGCAGATTTGCATACTAGCGTAGTGGATTTTGTTAAAAGCATGCCACTCGTCAAAGCCTTCAATATGACAGTCGATTCCCATCAGCGATATGCTAATGCAGTGGAGCAACACCATAGATTAGTTACCGGATGGCTCGCCGATACCCGAACTCCTGCTGCGTTGTTTAAGTTGGCTTTAGATTTGGGGTTGTTGTGTATTATGCCCGTTGGTATCTGGTTATATGCTCAAGGGGATGTGGAGCTAGCGATATTATTTATCTTCATGCTGTTGGGAATTGGCTTGATGGAACCATTCTACAACCTGTTGCAATTTGCTGGCATGTTCAGCGAAATGCTAAAAGGCGTGGAAAATATCCGTGATTTTTCTAATCAGCCTCAGCAACGGGAAGGGCATGTTCCACAATCAATCAATGGCAGTGATATCTGTTTTGAGCACGTCACATTCAGCCATAATAATGCGGTTATTCCTACGGTAGATGCTCTCTCTTTTATTGCGCGGCAAGGGGAAATTACTGCGATTGTTGGCCCCTCAGGGGCAGGGAAAACAACCGCGGCTCAACTTATTCCACGGTTATATGAGTATCAGCAAGGTTGTATTTCGATTGGTGGAAGCGATATTACCGCGATGCCTTTGGATCAACTAATGTCATTGGTTAGTTTCGTTTTTCAGGATGTATTTATCTTCGAAGACACCATTATGAATAATATCAGGATGGGGAATCAGGATATTTCGGAATCGCAGATTATTGCAGCCGCTAAAGCGGCTTGCGTTGATGAATTTGTTCGTGAATTACCGCAAGGATATCAAACAGTGGTTCAGCAGGGGTCGCTCAGTGGTGGGCAGGCTCAGCGGATCTCTATTGCTAGAGCGATAGCAAAAGATTCTCCAGTTTTAATTTTGGATGAAGCGACTGCCTATGCGGATGCGAAAAATGAAGTGAGAATCCAGCAGGCATTGTCCCATTTGATGAAAGGGCGCACGGTATTGGTCATTGCTCATCGGCTAAATACACTGGTCAATGTCAATAAAATCATTGTGATGGATAATGGAGGTAAAGTGGCGGAAGGAACGCATCAGCAACTTTTGCAGGAGTGCCAACTTTATCAGAATATGTGGGATGCTCATCAGGCGGCAAAAAGCTGGCATGTGGCTATGCGTAATCAGGAGGTTTCGCATGTTTAAGGCGTTTAATCTTTCCCACTTGGTTGGAAAACCACTGAAAGGGCTTTCAGGTATGGTGGCCCTCTCCATATTAGATGCTTTACTGGCATCAGCGCCTTACGCATTTCTTTACTACATCATTCTCGATATGCTTTCTGATATGCCCGATATGGTGTATCAGTTTAAATTAGTCGGAGGTTGTGCAGCTTTGATGTTGGTTCGAGTATTACTGGCTCGTACACTTTATTTCAATATTTCACTGATTGGTTTCGATGCAGGGCGTACGTTACGTAAAAACCTGGGAGAACATTTGCGCCGTATGCCGATGGGTTTTTTTCAGCGGACGGATATGAGTAGCGTTAATAATACATTGCTGAAAGATATCGATATGATCGAACATATTTTCACGCACTTGTATGCGCCAATGATCGCAACGGCTTCCGTACTTTGTTTCTTTTCTATCGGATTATTATTGAAAGATTGGCGTATGGCGCTGGCTATGCTTTCAACTTTACCTCTGGCGGTATGTGCTTATTTACTGATGCGGCAATATGCGCGTCGCTGGCAAAATAGGATGCAGCAATTACTGTTCAAACTTAATGATGCTTTGATGGAGTATATTGATGGCTTGAAAGTGTTGAAATCTTATCGGATGCTTGGTCAGGCTTTTGGCCGTTTGAATAATGTACTTACGACAACTTATCAACAATCGCTGACTGCCGAAAAAGCTGGCGTCTGGCCGATATACAGTTTTAATTTGCTGGTGGAATGCGGATTTATCGTGTTGTTGATCGCGCTGACTTGGGGATGGTTGGGGCATACTCTGTCACTAGCGGAGGTACTGGTATTTCTTATTGCAGCGGTGCGTTTTTTCCGGCCATTATTGAATATGTCAATGTTTCTGGCGGAGTTGAATTATTTTAGCTTGGCAACAGAACGGGTTAAAAAAGTATTTGAATTGCCTGAATTATCGCAGGGAAATACCCGACCGCAGCTCAATAATATGACGATTGAATTAGATAATGTGTATTTTGCGTATCCTGATAAACCAGAAATTTTTCGAGGAATAAATCTAACTATTGAAGCGAATAAAGTGACTGCTTTGGTTGGGGCATCCGGTTCAGGGAAATCAACGCTGGCTGCACTAATAGCCCGTTTTTGGCAACTTTCAGCAGGAAGTATTTGGGTAGGTAGTGGGGACCAAAAAATTGATATTGCCTCTATGGAGATGGAATATTGGCAACAATATATCAGTGTGGTATTCCAGAATAATTATATGCTCAATGACACGATTGGTAATAACCTCCGAATTGCCAACTCTGATGCCTGTGATGAAGAATTATTGCGTGTCTGCTGTCTAGCAAGGTTGGATAGTTTATTGAATAAATTGCCTGATGGATTGAATACGAAAATCGGTGCAGATGGAATACGCCTTTCTGGCGGAGAGTTGCAACGGCTTTCTATAGCAAGAGCATTACTAAAAAATGCGCCTCTGGTTATTTTGGATGAAGCAACGGCTTCGCTCGATCCAGAAAATGAAAGAGATATTCAATTAGCGATGCAGTCATTGATAACTAATAAAACGGTGTTGGTTATTGCACATAAATTGTCATCCATTGAATATGCGGACAAAATTGTGGTGATGAATAATGGTGAAATTGCTGAGCAAGGACAACATCAGCAATTATTGGCAAATCGAGGGCTTTACCACGATCTTTGGACACTACAGCAATCCGCACAAAATTGGCGGTTAGCTTAAGCTATTGAATAGTTAATATTTCCTGTGGGCAGATCAAATGGCCCACAGCGTATTGACAAAGTGCTGGTTTTTATCTGACATTTAATAAGCAACTGTCTTGAGCAACAATTTATGACACAATCTGATGGTATGACTCATCTATTCTTCGTTCTTTCTGATCATGGCATTCAGGATGGTCAGAAGTTTGCGCATACAGGCAACCAGAGCCACTTTTTGGGCTTTACTCGCGGGCTTTAATCCCCCGGGGTTTATCAGGCTGCACACACTGTGCCAAATCTAATCATGTCAACATTGTAATCAATTTTCAAGATACAAGGGGTTACTGCGGATTTTGTTAAAAATCTAAAATGCCCCGATAGATGCAAGCCTGATTACTTTCAAGCTGAAACTATTACGGGGTTTCTTTTCCACTATGATTAAATTAATTTTTTATTCCTACATTAATAAAAATTGAGCTTAACATAATAAGCTTCCACGCTATAAAGTCATGCCTCCATCAATTAACAACTCTTACTAAATAGTGAAAATGATTCTAATTGCCTAAGATAAATGATGCGCTAGCCTATTATCATAAATTATTTTTCATTTTTATAACACTTTTGCTATCAGCACCTTAGATGAAGTTTCTCATACTGGTCGTTTTGTTTATCTCTGTATCACCTCAATTGAACCAGCAATAAACAAACAGAAATAAAAGGCGTGTTTATGAATTGTTACACCAAGAAAGCTAGCTCGATTTTCGAAACTAACCTTCCAAGATGTTCTAATTCTAAGCCATGTAATGGTGACTGTTATGCAAAATAAAATATCATTTTTATCAGGTATATCCGAACAGCCCCTGCTTGACGCTGGTTATCAAAACGTTTTTGACATCGCATCAATCAGCCGGGCTGCTTTCGTTCAGCCCGTTCCCACCCTACCCGTTAAAGAAGCTTATACAGTCCATCGTCAGGCGCGGCAACGTGCAGAAAATCTGAAATCCCTCTACCGAGCCTGGCAATTACGTCAGGAGCCGGTTATTAAAGGGCTGGCTAAACTTAACGTACAATCCGACGTATCTGTGCTTAAAGATAGTTTGGTAGAGAATATTGGCGGTGATAAAGAAGCACGCCGCGATGCTAATGGCGAGCTCATTATGGATGGCAGTAAACCACGTTATTGGAATGTGATGCCATTGGAACTGGATACCGCATGGGATACCACACAGCTCGCCACCACTGATCCAGATGTGATTGCAATGGCAGATCCAATACATTACAAGCTGGCGATATTCCTGCATGCCCTTGATCTATTGATTGCCTGCGGCGACAGTGCTTACCGCCAACTTGAACGCGATACTTTAGTCGAAGCCAAAATGTACTACATTCAGGCACAACAACTACTAGGGCCGCGTCCTGATATCCATACCACCAATACTTGGCCCAATCCCACCTTAAGTGAAGAAGCGAGTGCCATTGCCATACCAACACTGCTTAGCTCACCGAAGGTGATGACGTTTGCCGCTTGGCTGAGTACAGGTGATACCGCCGATATCGGTGATGGCAATTTCCTGCCACCGTACAACAATGTACTGCTCAGTTACTGGGATAAACTTGAATTACGCCTATACAACCTGCGCCACAATCTGAGTCTGGATGGTCAACCACTAAATCTGCCTCTGTATGCCACGCCGGTAGACTCGAAAACCTTGCAACGTCAACAAGCCGGGGGCGATGGTACAGGCAGCAGTCCGGCTGGCGGTCAAGGTAGTGTCCGAGGCTGGCGCTATCCACTATTGGTAGAACGCGCCCGTTCTGCCGTCAGTTTGTTGACTCAGTTCGGCAACAGCTTACAAACGACGTTAGAACGTCAGGATAATGAAAAAATGACGCTGTTGTTGCAGACTCAACAACAAGCCATCCTGAAACAACAGCACGATATACAACAAAATAATCTCAAAGGATTGCAACACAGCCTGACCGCATTACAAGCCAGCCGGGATGGTGCATCATTGCGCCAGAAACACTACAGCGACCTCATTAACGGCGGTCTATCTGCGGCAGAAATCGCCGGTCTGACACTGCGCAGCACCGCCATGATCACCAATGGCGTTGCGACAGGATTACTGATTGCCGGTGGAGTCGCCAACGCTGTACCTAACGTCTTTGGGCTGGCTAACGGTGGATCTGAGAAGAAACGCCGTCTCAAACGTATCGCCGTTACCCTGCCAACACTTCTGGGACCCTATCAAGATCTTGAAGCCACGCTGGTAATGGGAGCGGAAATCGCCGCCTTATCACATGGTGTAAATGACGGAGGCCGATTTGTCACCGACTTTAACGACAGCCGTTTTCTGCCTTTTGAAGGTCGAGATGCAACAACCGGCACACTGGCGCTCAATATTTTCCATGCGGGTAAAGAGGGATCGCAACACGAGTTGGTTGCTAATCTGAGTGACATCATTGTGCATCTGAATTACATCATTCGAGACGCGTAAATTTCTTTTCTTTTTCGATCACAGGTCCCTATCAGGGGCCTGTTATTAAGGAGTACTTTATGCAGGATTCACCAGAAGTATCGATTACAACGCTGTCACTTCCCAAAGGTGGCGGCGCTATCAATGGCATGGGAGAAGCACTGAATGCTGCCGGCCCTGATGGCATGGCCACCCTATCTCTACCATTGCCCCTTTCAACCGGCAGAGGGACCGCTCCTGGATTATCGCTGATTTACAGCAACAGTGCAGGTAACGGACCTTTCGGCATCGGCTGGCAATGTGGTGTCATGACCATTAGCCGACGCACTCAACATGGCATTCCACAATACGGTAATGACGACACGTTCTTATCCCCACAAGGCGAAGTCATGAATATCGCCCTGAATGACCAAGGACAACCTGATATTCGTCAAGACGTTAAGACATTGCAGGGCGTTACCTTGCCAATTTCCTATACCGTGACCCGCTATCAAGCCCGCCAGATCGTGGATTTCAGTAAAATCGAATACTGGCAACCTGCCTCCGGTCAAGAAGGACGCGCTTTCTGGCTGATATCGTCACCGGACGGTCAACTGCACATCTTAGGGAAAACCGCGCAGGCTTGTCTGGCAAATCCGCAAAATGACCAACAAATCGCCCAGTGGTTGCTGGAAGAAACCGTGACGCCAACCGGTGAACATGTCAGCTACCAATACCGAGCCGAAGATGAAGCCCATTGTGACGACAATGAAAAAACAACTCATCCTAATGTTACCGCACTGCGCTATCTGGTACAGGTGAACTACGGTAACATCAACCCCCAAACCAGCCTGTTTGTACTGGATAATACCCCTCCGGCACCGGAAGAGTGGCTGTTTCATCTGGTCTTTGACCACGGCGAGCGCGATACCTCACTTCATACCGTACCGACATGGGATACCGGTACAGCGCAATGGTCTGTACGCCCGGATATCTTCTCTCGCTATGAATATGGCTTTGAAGTGCGTACCCGCCGCTTATGTCAACAAGTGCTGATGTTTCACCGTACCGCGCTCATGGCCGGAGAAACTAGTACCAATGACACGCCGGAACTGGTTGGACGCTTGATACTGGAATATGACAAAAACGCCAGCGTCACCACGTTGATTACCATCCGTCAATTAAGCCATGAACAAGATGGCCTCCCTGTCACCCTGCCACCACTGGAGTTAGCCTGGCAGCGATTTGATCTGGAGAAGATGCCAACATGGCAACGTTTTGATGCACTAGATAATTTTAACTCGCAGCAACGTTATCAATTGGTTGATCTGCGGGGAGAAGGGTTGCCGGGTATGCTGTATCAAGATCGCGGCGCTTGGTGGTATAAAGCGCCGCAACGTCAGGAAGACGGAGACAGTAATGCCGTCACTTACGGCAAAATCGCCCCACTGCCTACCCTACCCAGTTTGCAGGATAACGCCTCACTAATGGATATCAACGGAGACGGCCAACTGGATTGGGTAGTCACCGCCTCCGGTATTCGCGGGTACCATAGCCAGCAACCCGATGGAAAATGGACACACTTTACGCCAATCAATGCCTTGCCAGTGGAATATTTTCATCCAAACATCCAGTTCGCTGACCTTACCGGGGCAGGCTTATCCGATTTAGTGTTGATCGGGCCGAAAAGCGTGCGTCTATATGCCAACCAGCGAAACGGCTGGCGTAAAGGGCAAGATATCCCCCAATCCACAGGTATCACTCTACCCGTCACTGGAACCGATGCCCGCAAACTGGTAGCTTTCAGTGACATGCTCGGCTCCGGGCAACAACATCTGGTGGAAATCAAGGCTAATCGCGTCACCTGTTGGCCTAATCTGGGACATGGCCGTTTTGGTCAACCACTAACTCTGTCAGGATTTAGCCAGCCCGAAAATAGCTTCAATCCCGAACGGCTGTTTCTGGCGGATATTGATGGTTCCGGCACCACCGATCTTATCTATGCACAATCCGGCTCTTTACTCATTTATCTCAACCAAAGTGGTAATCAGTTTGATGCTCCACTGACATTAGCATTGCCAGAAGGCGTACAATTTGACAACACTTGCCAACTTCAAGTCGCCGATATTCAGGGATTAGGGATAGCCAGCCTGATTCTGACTGTGCCACATATCGCGCCACATCACTGGCGTTGTGATCTGTCACTGACTAAACCCTGGTTATTGAATGTGATGAACAATAATCGGGGCGCACATCACACTCTGCATTATCGTAGTTCCGCGCAATTCTGGTTGGATGAGAAATTACAACTCACCAAAACAGGCAAATCCCCGGTTTGTTACCTGCCATTTCCGATGCATTTGCTATGGTATACCGAAATTCAGGATGAAATCAGCGGCAACCGGCTCACCAGTGAAGTCAGCTACAGCCACGGCGTCTGGGATGGTAAAGAACGGGAATTCAGAGGATTTGGTTGTATCAAACAGACAGATACCACAACGTTTTCTCACGGCACCGCCCCCGAACAGGCGGCACCGTCACTGAGTATTAGCTGGTTTGCCACCGGGATGGATCAGGTAGATAGCCAATTAGCCACGGAATATTGGCAGGCAGACACTCAAGCTTATAGCGGATTTGAAACCCGTTATACCGTCTGGGATAACGCCAACCAGACAGACCAAGCATTCACTCCCAATGAGACACAACGTAACTGGCTGACGCGGGCACTTAAAGGCCAACTGCTACGCACTGAGCTCTACGGTCTGGACGGAACGGATAAGCAAACGGTGCCTTATACCGTCAGTGAATCGCGCTATCAGGTACGCTCTATTCCCGTAGATAAAGAAACCGAATTATCTGCCTGGGTGACTGCTATTGAAAATCGCAGCTACCACTATGAACGTATCATCACTGATCCGCAGTTCAGCCAGAGTATCCGGTTGCAGCATGATGTCTTTGGTCAATCACTGCAAAGTGTCGATATTGCCTGGCCGCGCCGCGAAAAACCGGCAGTAAATCCCTATCCGCCTACCCTGCCGGAAACACTGTTTGACAGTAGCTATGATGACCAGCAACAACTATTACGTCTGATGAGACAAAAAAATAGCTGGCATCACCTGACTGACGAGGAAAACTGGCGATTAGGTTTACCGAATGCGCAACGCCGTGACGTTTATACTTATGACCGGAGCAAAATTCCGGCCGACGGGATCTCTCTCGAAGCCTTGCTGAAAGCAGACGGCCTGCTAGCAGATGAAAAAGCGGCCGTTTATCTGGGGCAACAACAGACGTTTTACACCGCCGGTCAATCGGAAGTCACACTGGAAAAGCCCACATTACAGGCTCTGGTCGCGTTTCAAGAAACCGCCATGATGGACGATACCTCATTACAGGCGTATGAGGGCGTGATTGAAGAACAGGAGTTGAATACCACACTGATACAGGCCGGTTATCAGCAAGTCGCGCGGTTGTTTAATACTGGATCAGAAAGCCCGGTATGGGTAGCACGGCAAGGCTATACCGATTACGGTAATGCCACGCAGTTCTGGCGGCCTCAGGCTCAGCGTAACTCGTTGCTGACAGGGAAAACCACACTGACCTGGGATACCCATCATTGTGTAATAATACAGACTCAGGATGCCGCTGGATTAACGACGCAAGCCCGTTACGATTATCGTTTCCTGACTCCGGTACAACTGACAGATATTAATGATAATCAACATATTGTAACTCTGGATGCACTAGGTCGAGTGACCACCAGCCGGTTCTGGGGCACGGAAGCAGGACAAGCCACAGGCTATTCCAACCAGCCCTTTACACCACCGGATTCTGTAGACAAAGCGCTGGCATTAACTGGCGCACTCCCCATTGCCCAATGTTTAGTCTATGCCGTTGATAGCTGGATGCCGTCGTTATCTTTGTCTCAGCTTTCTCAGTCACCAGAAGAGGCAGAAGCGCTATGGGCGCAACTGCGTGCCGCTCATATGGTTACCGAAGATGGGAAAGTGTGTGCGCTGAGCGGAAAACGGGGAATAGTCCATCAGCACCTAACGATTCAACTTATCTCGCTATTGGCAAGTATTCCCCGTTTACCGCCACATATACTGGGGATCACCACTGATCGCTATGATAACGATCCGCAACAGCAGCACCAACAGACAGTGAGTTTTAGTGATGGTTTTGGCCGGTTACTCCAGAGTTCAGTCCGTCATGAGCCCGGTGATGCCTGGCAACGTAAAGAGGATGGTGGGCTGGTTGTGGATGCAAATGGCGTTCTGGTCAGTGCCGCTACAGACACTCGATGGGCGGTTTCCGGGCGCACAGAATATGACGACAAAGGCCAACCGGTACGTACTTATCAGCCCTATTTTCTAAATGACTGGCGCTACGTTAGTGATGATAGCGCACGAGATGACCTGTTTGCTGATACCCACCTTTATGATCCACTGGGACGGGAATACAAGGTCATCACTGCTAAGAAATATTTGCGAGAAAAACTGTACACTCCGTGGTTTATCGTCAGTGAGGATGAAAACGATACCGCATCAAGAACCCCATAGTTTTATATATTTTTATCTGTTGCCCAGCAGTACATTGCGGGGCAATATCTAATCAACGATGAAAATTCAGTATTTTCGGTGAGTTCCACCGTTCTTTAATAATGCGGGTTGCCTTTAAAAGCAACCCGCATATCCACAGAATTAAAGATAAAATATCAACATCAATGTTCTTTCTTGGTAAAAGCTGAAACAGGATCAGGTGTCGGGACAGAACTATCACAATTATAATGTTCTCCTGTCAGCCCTATTTTTTTGCAAGCCGTAGACAAAAGATCATTAGGTGTTGCCCACTCATCTTTCCAGTTACTACCGTCATAACGTTCATTCTTAAATAGATCCCACATTATAAGGCCCGTTTTACCATATTTGATCGTACCATCTAATATGCTATTGAGAGCTGTTTTCGTGAGCGGTAAATTACCGGTTGCGGGCCTGCCGACTTCAAACCCAACCGTAATAGGCGGCAAAACCAATAATTTTTGCGGTTGAATTGATGCCTGAGCGTAATTACGAGCCCCTTTCAGTTTGATATGGAAGGTAACAACTTCATTACCTGATTTAAGCCAATTAATATATTGACCATAATAATACTTAACCTGTCCAGGAAGGTCACAAGGAATATATGTTTCACCTCCGCCAATAAATCCACAATCTTTTTCACTTAAATCATAGGTCATCACACCAATATAACTGAGTCGGTTGATTAAATCGGGATAACTCAGCGCAGTATTATAAATCAAACCATAGAGATTTCCTCCCCACCAGGCACCACCATAAATATCACTATTCCTCGCATTGGTTCCCCAGTTAGCGGACATATTCGGGATACCTCCCGTTGCAGGACCTGCAATACTTAGCTTAAGTGATGGTTTAACTGCATTAATTGAAGTGTAAAAAGATTTTAAAATAGCGGCGAATTTATCCACGGTTACAGGCATTACGCGGGGAATTTTTTCTGCACCAGGAACAATCTTCATTGACGCATCATAAACATAACCGCCTAGTCCCTTTGCTATTAAAGTTGATGTAATAAGAGTTTCACTATTATTAGGAGGAACCTTGATTGAATCAGGCGTTAATTTCCAGCTTTTTGCATTAATATCAGCGTGCCAGAATTCTTCATAATCAACATCAATTCCCTCGACTCCCAAGTTAGCAGCCAAATTGACAATATTTCTATATGCCTTATCTGCTGCTTTACCCGTAATAGTACTGTCAAATCGAGGAATTTTGGTCAGAGGATTAGGAAAGATGTCATAAACCGCACCGGGTTCATTACCACAAGCATCTTTTTTGCTGGCAGTGATATCATAAATTTTCGGATAACAACTAAAGTTCCATCCACCTACTGCAATATAAGTGCTCACGCCATGAGATCTTAAATCAGCAATAACACCTTTTAATGCCATAAAATCAGCCCTGGCATTTTCGGCTTCTTTGGTACTAATGATTTGACCAGAAGTACAAGTATAGCCAAACAATCCTGAACATTTCAGACTGTTTTTTTCATAATTAACAAAACTAGGCTGGACAAAAGACAATACCAATGTATTAAAGTTACTCTTATTCTTAGAAATATCTCTACTTAATTTTTTAAAATTATCAAGACTGGCATAATATTCTTGATTATCAACCTGCGCAGCAGGTCCACTCAGATAATATGCAGATATTTTAGGATTGGCGGCAATAACATTTCCTGATATGAAAGCATACAATACAGAAATTGCTAATAAATATCGGTTTAATTTGTATTTAGACATATATCTATCTCCACTTGGTTAACATTACTTTTCCGATTACAGCCAATGAGCTATCATGACACTTCATTGCCTTTTCATCATGAACGGTATAAGTTTTTCCCTAATAGAGCGTTAATATGTTCAGTCTGTTATTATAGACTATGATGTAGTTACTAAACTGTTATATTGGCATTAATTATTTCAACGCACCAATTTCATAATAGTATAGTTTTCACCATTGTCCACAAAAGAGATAGAAATTAGTTGTAATAATATTTCTCTTTAATCTATCTAAATAAAAAACAATATTATTACATGATAATTCCACTAGATTATACCTATGTTGATTAATTACTACAGGTTTAACGCTTTAGAGATAACTATTTTCTTCCGCAATTGAGTTTAGAAAGTATTACTTTAATGAATAGATTTGGCATTAAATAAACAATGTATTTCAGAAAAAATATAAATAGACTATGTTTATTTCATTTTCATTAAAACATGATTATTTCCTATAGGCTATAAGTTATAAATAGTGTGCAAGCAGACTGGCAATAATAATTAATTACAGCTTGTGCAAACCTGCTTATGAATGAACAGCTAACACGAACAACGCACAAAACCCGGGGTATACATGTCAATAGAAGACCCATCGCTTTAAATAAACACTCTCTGTTATCAGGCAAATCATGCCCAAAAACTTCAACGATTCTTCAACGAATTATAAAAACCTATAAAAAGGCATTATCTTAAATTGCTGAATTAACGATCAAGCCCGTATACTCACTGAGCGTTAAGACAAATCTGGAATAGCAAGTCGCTTACTTAGTCGCTCAAAATGTATTCCAGCAAGTGAAACAAAGTTAAAACACAGGAAAATTATCATGAAACGTTTAGGCTTATCTATAACTGTATTATCACTGTTATTCTCTGGCGCAGTATTAGCCGCACCTAGCACCCCCGTACCCCAATCTTCGAATACCAAGGCGACTTCTTCCCATATGGAAAATACCAAAGTAGAGAAGAAATCTGGTAAAAACGCACCTAAACAACACTCACACCAAAAGGCAACAAGCAAAGAAGCCAAGAAGACTCACTGAGTTTTCCGGCCTAAAACTATATTATTCCGCAATTATGTCCTCAATCGTTATGACACAAGTTTGGTAACGTCATAACTGTAAATTCAGGGGGGAAAATCCCCCCCTCAACAGGCTATCGTGAAAAGCTTAACAAGCCCCTTCGGTATCTTCATCACCATAATATTGAACACCAATCCTGATGATATCCCGTCCCTGAGATTTACGGTGTTTATTCGTGTCACGCAATGAATAGATACAACCACAATATTCCTGCTGATAAAATCTTTCTCGTTTACTGATTTCGATCATCCGGGCTGAACCGCCTTGCTTACGCCAGTTGTAATCCCAGTATTGAATCCCCGGATACTGACTTGCCGCTCGTTTTCCACAATCATTTATCTGCTGCATGTTTTTCCAACGGGAAATACCCAACGAGCTTGAAATAACGCTGAAATTATTTTCATACGCATACAAAGCAGTACGCTCAAAACGCATATCAAAGCACATGGTGCAGCGAACACCTCTCTCTGGCTCCAACTCCATGCCTTTAGCACGTTCAAACCAGTTATCGCTGTCATAATCCGCATCCACAAATGGCACATTATGTTGTTCCGCAAAGCGAATGTTCTCTTCTTTGCGAATTAAATATTCCCGTTTTGGATGAATATTCGGATTATAGAAAAAGACGGTGTAATCAATTCCAGAAGCATGTAGCGCTTCCATCACTTCACCAGAACAAGGAGCACAACAAGAGTGCAATAGTAATCGTTCCGCATTATCCGGTAACGTTAAAACAGGGCGAACATAGTTTTCCATTTAGCAGGCTCCATATAATTATAAGAATTAATTATAGAATATAGTTATTTTTAGCTTCAAATTTTTCGAATGAAATTCATCATGACTTATTTGCCGTTGCGATCCTTACCTTTTCGATCACAGTAAATTACTTGAAATTCTGGCAGGTTCTACCGTTATCTTGTCATCATCAAAGTTTGTACTAAGAAGTTCACTACAGATAAATCTGTTTTACGCTGATAGTTAACTAAATTATAGCCAAATTCAGATGCTTTTAACCAAAATAATTTAAATGGAGACCAACATGCGCCATACAATTTCTCTGCGTGACCTCTCTTTTCCGGCAATCACTGCCGGATTTGTCGCTGTTTTAGTTGGATATACCAGTTCAGCGGCAATTATCTTTCAGGCAGCGGAAGCTGCGGGTGCCACTACCATGCAGATCGGTGGCTGGCTAAGTATGCTAGGACTTGGAATGGGTATTAGCTCCCTAGGGCTATCGCTTTATTACCGCACCCCCGTCCTTACCGCATGGTCAACACCGGGTGCCGCGCTACTGGCGACAACGCTACCAGGCACATCAATCAATGAAGCCATTGGTATCTTTATCTTTGCTTCAGCACTAATCTTGCTGTGCGGTATTACTGGCCTGTTTGCTCGATTGATGAACCATATCCCACAGGCACTTTCCGCAGCCATGCTGGCCGGTATTCTATTACGCTTTGGTTTGGATGCTTTTTCCTCATTTTCAGTCAACTTCATACTGACTGCCGGAATGTGTTTGACTTATCTTCTGGCACGCAGATATTTATCCCGCTATGCCATTATCTTAACACTCTTGTCAGGGCTGATTATCGCCGCTTTACAGGGAAATATTCACTTTGAACAACAATCCACAGTCGCGTTTGTTGCTCCTGAATTTATTGCACCCAGTTTCACACTCTCTTCGTTATTGAGTGTCGGTATTCCATTTTTTATCGTCACGATGGCATCTCAAAACGCGCCCGGCATAGCCACACTGAAAGCCGCAGGGTATCCAGTTTCTGTTTCATCATTGATAAGCTGGACTGCGCTCATTGCACTGATCTTGTCACCTTTTGGTGGTTTTTCCGTCTGTATTGCCGCCATTACGGCAGCAATTTGTATGAGTCCAGAAATCCACCCTGACCCAAATCGCCGCTATATGGCCGCTGCTGTAGCGGGTGTGTTTTACCTGATAGCGGGGCTGTTCGGTGGTTCAATCAGTATGTTATTCAGCGCACTGCCAGCGGCCCTCATTCATATTATTGCCGGATTAGCATTGCTTGGAACAATTTCTGGCAGTCTGCTACAAGCACTACAGAATGAAAAGCAACGGGACGCAGCCATAATCACATTTTTGATCACCGCTTCCGGTGTGACGTTACTTGGCGTAGGCGCTGCATTCTGGGGGTTAATCGGTGGCGTAATAACCATGCTCCTTTTATCTTTGCCTGAGAAAGACAAGACCGCTCATTAAACATACAGCAAAATTATACTTTTCAGCATCTTATGATATTTCTTATCCATACAACTTGTGCTAATTTGCCGGGTTTGTTGCGCTTTAAATATTACAGTGAGAAATCAATAGCCTTAAATGAAAACTTTAATTTCCCTACTAGCAAAACCGAGCTTCCTATTATGAAATTTTTTGACATAAAATTTTCTGATATTAGCAAGTTAGCTGTTCTTTCATCCTGCCTGGCAATCCCTTATAGCTACGCTGATGACCGCCCAATTCTTTCTCTCTCTGTTAGCCAGTCCGGTGGAAACCAAGCGACTGCTGATGGCAGCTTATCCAGAAAACCGAATAAGCAAGAATCACGGATACTCCCAATTTGGGGTGACGAGGCCAGAGCTAAAGGTTATGACCTACCGGAACCTTTTGGTGCCAGTTACGGCTATATGAATATGCGGCAGAATATCGTTGTAGATGATATTAAAATCATTATGCCGAAAAACCCAGAAACGGGAGAATCTCTAGATATCCAAGCAGGGAAAACCAGAGAAAAGAATGAATCACATATGTTTAAGCTAGACACTTGGGTTCTGCCTTTTCTAAATGTGTATGGTGTTTATGGCTGGACAAAAGGAACATCAAAAACCAACATTGAAGGTATTAATTTGGGCGGTATGGTTTTTCCTAGCATGAAAGATATTCCTTTCGCACTGGATTTTAAAGGTAAAACCTATGGCGGCGGTTTTACTCTGGCAGGAGGATACGATCAGTTTTTCGGTACACTTGATACCAACTATACCTACACTAATCTGGATATTCTGGATGGTAAAATTAGTGCGCTAGTTGTCACGCCACGTGTCGGTTATGAATTTATATTCCCGTCAATAGTCCCCGGACAAGGAAATACCAAATTGCAGGTATGGACCGGTGGTATGTACCAGAAAATTACTCAGGAATTTAAAGGCAATATCAGTAACCTGGATTTACCACCTGCATTTTCTGGGCTGGTAAAAGCATTAAATGATCCTGATATGAAATTCAAAGTAAAACAGCATGTTGCATCTCGTTGGAATAATACTGTTGGTGCAAGGCTGGAAGTCACACGCAACTTCAATATGTTGACCGAAGTTGGCTTTAACAAACGTAACAGCTTCTATATCTCAGGTGAGTTCCGTTTTTAATGAATATCCGCTGTACTTTACATGGGCTGGCTCTAGTCAGCCTTCTTATTTCTGATTTCTCATATGGCGAAGCACTACTCAGCAGGGAAAAAATCGATGGCTGGCTGGAAAAATTAGGTGGCAGTAATACCTATGACAGCAGTAAGGCGATTGACTGGGGCGTTTTACCCGGCCCTTTTTATACTCCAGAGTTAGGTGCTGGTCTCGGGGTTGCTGTCGTTGGTCTCTATCGGCCAGATGATAATGATCATACCAGTCAAATCTCTTCTCTTTCCCTGAATGGATTTGCTTCTTCAACGGGTGCCTTTGGCTTCACATTTGATAACTACAATTTCTTTGCTGATGATCAATGGCGTTTTTTTCTTTCCGGTACATTGAACAACGTTCCCACCTATTATTGGGGAACGGGATATCAAGCAGGTAAGGTAGATGATCGCAAAGAAAAATATCGCTCACAGGAATTGCGCTTGCAACCCAGAATCCTCTATCGCGTTGCTGATTCTACCTATTTAGGCACTGGCTGGCATTTTTCATCATTACACGCCAAAGATCCCGATTATGGTGCTAAAAAACTTTTCGTAGCGGAAAACGATGGCCGGTCCATATTGAGTTCAGGCGTCAGTGCCTATTTCAGCTACGACACACGGGATTTTCTGCCTAACGCTCATCAAGGGCACGTTCTTGATATTACCTATACCCATTTTTCCCCGGCATTAGGCAGCGATCGCCGGTTTAACACTGTTGATATGCAATACAGCACCTATTATCAATTAGATGAAAAGTCCGTACTGGCATTTGATAGTTATGGTCGTTTCACTGACGGCCAGGTACCCTGGAATATGCTGTCAATGCTAGGTAATAGCAATCGGATGCGCGGATATTATGAAGGTAGATACCGGGACAAAAATGTTATCAGCACCCAACTGGAATATCGGCACAAATTAAACTGGCGGCACGGATTTGTTTTATGGGCAGGGGCTGGTACCCTAAGTCATTACGCAGAAGATATTGGCTCAGAAAACTGGTTACCTACAGTTGGCGCTGGCTATCGTTTTGAATTCAAACCTAAAATGAATGTCAGACTGGATTTTGGTATCGGTAAAAAAAGCAATGGATTTTATTTTCAAGTGGGAGAGGCGTTTTGAAATTGCGTTTATGGATTGCTGCTTTAACGTTAGTTGCAGGATGCCAAGGAACTTTTTCTTCAATCGCACCAGTACAACCTGACTTAAATAGTGAAACAACCGCCGAAGCCACCCGTGCGTGGCCGGTGCTTGCTCCGATTCCCTCTCCCGAAGGATTAAGAGCTTGCTGTGCTTTTGGCTATAATTTAAAAACTGAATTACTGACCATTCCAGTACCTTTTTACCACATAAGTAATGTGCTGGATGCCAATAATCTTGGGGCACATAATTACAACAACAGTTTTTTTGGTACCGTTGCTTCATTAACAGGACTCAGTAATGAAAAAGTGGGGATGATATATACCCGTAGAGGCGGATTCATTGATATTTCCCATGTACGGGATACCGCTGATAATGCGGTTTTTCTGTTCAGTCAAATCTGGCCTCGTCTTGGAGAAGAGTGGCAAATAGAACTCAGCAACGAATTAGCATCACGCCGTATCCAGTTCTATCAATTCACACCACCAGCAGCGATAGAACAACGTTATACCTTAAGTGCTTATCTAGCCGTAAAATTGGCTTTTGAACTTGCTGCATGGCATGAAATCGCCCAATGGTATGGCTATCAGTCTGTACCGGGATTTTCTGAAAAAGTCTCTGCGTTTTCTCCTGAAGACCTCTATTCTAATCTATTAGGCGCTCGTCTTTCCCTCTCTTTGATATTGGCAGGACAAGTACCGTCAATGAAACAATACCGTCTATCAATGCAAGCTATTCTGCCTCCAGCACTGCATGAACTGGAAGCCTTATCCCCTGATGAAACGCGGAAAATGTTTGAACAGGTTGATGGTATCTGGTGGGACAGCAAGCGCCGCATTCCTGATAAACGCTTAATCCTTCAACGTGATTTCCATATTCACAGCGATCGCACACCTAATATGGTGCCTACAGAACAGCAATTTCCACTTAGGCTTACCTTGCCACAACAATATATTGGCTACAAATTATCTGAATTGGCTGAATTACAATTGTGGCCTAGCCGCCAAATGAAAGATCTTCCTGTACCAGAAAGCTACTGGATTGCCCCTGATTTTCCTCAATTAGCAGAAAAAGCGAAAGAACAACAAGAGAATTATTGATTCACATATTTTCAATGAAAGAATTAATATAGCATTATGAGTTAAAGTATATAGGAAATTTTAGATTACTATTTTCTAAACAATAATCCCATTGAAGTATCATCAATCATTATTTACTATTTACGCAATGTTACACCACAATATAAAATCGACATTATCTATAATAAAATTAAACTATACTGACTGTACTTAAATTAAATCAGAAGAGTAAAACCCACATCAACAAGCCATTATTTCACCGGATAAAAAAATCGTATTGAAATATTTACAAAGATAAAAAATCAATAAACAACTGATATAAAATAATTAATATTACATAACATCTAAAAAATAAATCAAAAAATTATAAAAACATTAACCAACCAAATAGATCAAAAAAGAAATAAAATCTCAAAAAGACAAAAAAATTAGAGAATAATCCCTAATTATACTCACAAACTGTGTATTTCACTTATTTTTATCGAAAAACCAGACATTCACTCTTAATTTACTTTAAATAATAAAAATCCCTTCTTAAATAGGTTTAATCGTCTATAATATATGTTTCCAAGTTATAAATATGTATAAACAATATCATCTTTATCCAAATGGATAAAATAAGAATTTACATTAGCAATAATTATAATTATTCAAAAAATCTCAAGTTACTAAACTATTTTCAACTATATAATATATTGATTTTTATTTTAAATTTACAGAATCAATCAATTTAATAGATAAATACCAACATTGTTTTCTTAATTTTTTTGATGTATCGGGGGATTCAGGGCCCCTATCTTTACCCCCTGTTCAAACCAATTAAGATGTCCCTACTCCTGGAGAGGAAAAATGAATAAACTCGCGTTATCAACCACCGCCGCCCTTATTTTTACCGCAGGTTCTGCTGTTGCAGCCGATAATGCTGCTGGCGGTACACTGCATTTCTCTGGTGCAGTCACTGATGCCACTTGTACTATTAACGGCGGTGCTTCAACTAGTCTGTCGATTATATTGGAACCTATCTCAGTCACTCAAGCCGGACAAAAGGAAGGCTTAATTGATTTTGGTAAGAAAGCATTTACAATGGAATTTTCTAACTGTCAGTCCAAAGCCGTTGGTTTTGACCCCTCAACCTCTATGTTGAAAATCCAGTTCTCATCATCACATACCATTGCTAACGATGGTAAGTACCTGATGAACCAAGAACTCAATGCAAACGGCAAGCCGAAAAACGTAGGTATCGCTCTTGTTAAACATGCCGAAGAACATACCCCTATTATGCTGAATAAAGCGTTTGATACAGGAATCAAAGGCTCTGGAGCAGTACCTGAAACAGTCGATTTCTATGCGAAATACTACAAAATAGGCACTGCTGAGGCAGATTTAGGTAAAGTAGTAACAATGGTTACTTATCACGTTACTTATATGTAATTATTTACTACAATAAATAAAGCCTATTTAGATAAATAGGCTTATTTAATTTGGCAAAAATAACATTATGAAGAAATTATTTTTAGCTATACTATTAGGGATGACGACTTTATCGGCTCATGCCAACATCGTTATTAACACAACACGTGTTATTTATCCAGCCAGTAATAAAGAGGTATCGGTTCAATTATTAAATGCAGGAGATCAACCCTCCTTGGTACAATCCTGGATAGATGATGGTGATCCTAATTCAACACCTGAAACAGCTAAAGTCCCCTTTTTACTCACCCCTCCAGTTGTCAAAATTGATGGCAATAACGGGCAACAATTAAGAATTAAACACATCAACAGCAATCTACCGACTGATCGCGAATCACTGTTTTACTTAAATGTTCTGGATATTCCCCCCGTCGCAGAAAATATTGGCGACAAAAATGTCATGCAGATTGCGATTCGTACCCGGATCAAATTTTTCTACCGGCCTGATAAGCTTTCTATCTTACCTAAACAGATCCAACAATATATTGTATTAAAACGTGAGGGTAGCCAACTAAAATTGGAGAATTCATCACCCTATTTCATGAATATCGTCGGCCTTAAATCTTCTGACACTCAACCTAACTTACTCAATGAAGGAACAATTATAAAACCATTCTCTTTTTATTCATTCAGTACCAATGAAAAAGTAAAAGTTGGAGACAAATTAACTCTAGCTATTGTTGACGATTTTGGTGCTATACATAAATTAACTTTACCACTTCAATAGTGATATTACTGGCATAGCATAGAACATGATAAGACAAAAAGTTAGTCCGTTAGCTCTGACAATAGGTACACTGCTGTATACAGGTTGTTTATGTTATGCCGCAACATTTAATACTGATTTTCTAGCCGGTGAATCTGCAAAAGCAGATTTATCCCGATTTTATTCCACATCAGAACTGCCCGCCGGCCGTTACGATATTGATATATATCTAAATAATGACTGGAAAGGGAGATTTGATATTAATATCCAGAATGATGGTAAAGATATTTACTTATTCAATGAAGATCTTCCCAGGTTAGGTATAAAAATTGATAAAAACCAATTATCAGAATCAAACTTATCCAAAGATGAAATTCTTCTTACTAAAATAATATATGAAGGAACCGCTAATCTCGATGTGCCTAAACTCAGCCTACATCTGGTGGTCCCGCAGGCGTATGTCAAAAACGAACTAAAAGGCTATATCGATCCTGCATTCTGGGACAGAGGTATCCCCGGCGCTATGCTGTCCTATAATGCCAACTATTATCATACTCAAAATAGGAATAAACAAAACCGCGACCATGAAGATGAAGATAATGTTTACGTGTCACTTAATAGCGGTTTGAATCTATTTGGCTGGCAATTACGTGATCAATCTTCTTATCAATACACACGCTCAAATGGTGATAAATGGAGTAACAATACCCGTTATCTGCAACGGGGAATTTCATCAATTAATTCAGAAATTCGCATTGGCGATAGCTATACATCAAGCGATTTATTCGACTCTTTCCGCTTTCGAGGTATTAATCTGAAAACAGATATGCGCATGTACCCCGATGCCTGGCAAGGATTTTCCCCTATCGTTAGGGGAGTTGCACAGACTAACGCTCTGGTAAAGATCACCCAAAATAATGTTGTTATTTATCAAGGTAATGTACCTCCGGGGCCGTTTGCCATTGATACTATTTTACCAACAGGTTCAGGTGGTGATTTGCTCGTTGAAGTAACGGAAGCAGACGGACGTATTAACAGTTTTACCGTCCCCTTTTCATCTGTTCCTAATATGATGAAAGAAGGTCTTGGCAAATATGATATCAGTGCCGGTAAAACACATATTGCCAACAGTCGTTATAAACCAAACTTTTTTCAAGCCAGCTATCAATATGGTTTTAATAATATCCTGACCGGTTATACAGGCACTATTATCAGTAAAGATTATTACTCACTACTGTTAGGTAGTGGCTTTAATCTACCCATTGGCGCTGTCTCAATTGACGTTTCACAGTCCAGCGCCAAATTTGATAATAGCCCGACGATGAAAGGTCAAAGCTACAAATTGGCTTATAGCCGCTATCTTCCACAAACAAAAACAAATTTTTCGCTGGCAGCTTATCGTTATTCAACTAAAAATTATCTCACCCTAATCGATGCGATTGATCTCCATGACTGGATAAGCAACGGATATAACCAACAATACTATTCTCATCAAAAAAATACCTTTAATATCAATTTGAACCAGAATCTTGGTAGTGGTGCAGGTTCACTTTTTCTTTCGGGAACATTCCGCGATTACTGGGGAACCCAGAATAAAAGCAGAGAATATCAAATGGGGTATTCCAACAATCTGGGTAAAGTCAATTATTCCCTGACAGCAAGCCGTGTCCGATACAATATCAATGAAACAGAAAGTCAAGAGGAACAGCGTTACTATCTGATGCTATCTATTCCTTTTGAATTGTTTGGCTACCCCGCCTATTTGACCAACAATGTCTCAGTCAATGAAAACCACTATGACAACAGTAACGTAGGATTAAGCGGCAGCGCAGGCCCAAGCAACCGTTTGAATTACCACTTCAACATTTCAGATCAGAAAAGCGGTTCGACAACAACCAGTGCAAATTTGACCTATAAAACATCCGTTTCCACATTGAGTAGCTCTTATAGCCAATCCACGGAGTACCGCCAAATGGGGCTTGGCGCAATCGGCAGTTTAGTTGCTTATCAAGGCGGCATTCTGGCTGCTAATCAGGTTGGGGAAACTTTCGCCATCATTGACGCGCCGGGCACGGCAAACGCTTCTGTGAATGGAGATAAAAGCATGGTGACAAACAACAGCGGTAAGTTGCTGATACCTTATCTTTCTCCTTACCGTAAAAACGCCATCATGCTAGATACCAGTGAAGTATCAGAAGATGCCGCTGAACTTATCGGTAACATCCGAGATGTTGCGCCATATTCCGGTGCGATTACCCACATCGGATTTAAAACAGACCAGCGGAAAACTTTTATTTTCTACGCCGCTCAGGCTGATGGTAAACCTTTACCTTTCGGGACTGAAATTGTCGATTCAGAAGGTAACAGCTTAGGATACGTTGGGCAGGGCAGTATGGTTTTCCTACGAGTAGAAAAATTACCACCGCAAATTTATGTCCGCATCGGTCAGATAGGCGAAAAAAGCTGCATGATAAACGATCCACAGCCTGAAATGGGCTCCACTGCCAATATTTGCCGTTAGGGAGAAGATAATGAAACTTAAACTATTATATCTGGCGGCCATAATCAGTCTGAATAGCACCATAGCCTATGCAGACTGCCAACCTAAATATGCAATAACAGCACCGGCAATCACGGTAGATATAACAGATAATCTCACCCTGAACAGTAATGCAACCTGGATACTCAACACCCAATATTCTGGCTATTTTACCTGCACAAGAAATTCATTATGGAAACAAAACTCTGTTGCTAACGGCTCGCCTTTTACCAAAAACAAAGTTGTCTTAGGATTCAATGGTGGCAAAGATTATGCCGAAGTGACTATCACGAATCTTTCTCCTAGCAACAGTATTAACCTAGGAAACAGTAACGACACATACCCTGCCGGCAAATTGCAAGCCCAATTTACACTTAATGTAAAACTACTGAGTGGCAGACCCGGTGGTAGTAATATTCATGTCTTTTCCGGTAATTCTGCAACATTAAAAACTGCTGTAATTGCGATGGATACCACCAACTTAGGAATCCTTGATGCCATTCTCCGTTTCGCTACCGATTTCCTGACCTTTATTCTTACCTGGGAGTGGCCGACGCATTCTGAAGATATCTATTACCAACCCGTCACAATGATTTTTAATCACAGAGATACAACTTGTCACTTCTTAAATGAGGGATTGACGGTGAATCTACCAAAAGTCAACCGCATTAGATTGCTTAACGGAACAGATAAAGGAGAAACACCTTTTACCCTCAACTTTGAATGCAAATATCTTCAAAACGGTAAAACTTCACGCTCAGTTAAAGCTTACCTGAGCAGTAATAATCTGCTACCAAATGACAATCGAACTTTAATTGATAGCAAAGCAGGGGCCGCTAAAGGTGTTGGTATCCGTGTCTCTCAGTCAAATGATTCAACACCGATAACTTTCAGTGCCTCGCAATCCTCATCCCTCGGCGCAACGCTGCTATTCAGCAAAAACTCCGGCAATGTCATCGATAAAAACTTTGCCATCGACCTTAATGCTTACTACCACGTTTATGATCCGCAAAACATCATAGCAGGGGACCTGAAAGCAACTTCTATGCTGAACTTTGAATACAATTAATCAAGAGGAAAATTAACCAAGAGGCAAAGGAGATGCCTCTTATCCCTCATCTTAATTAAAAATTTGTGTTTCAATAAGTAATAATTTGTAATAAAGTGTTTCTATAGAAAAATTCATTTACATTTATAACTTACCCTGAATTGATGTAACACAATGATAATCCTAGTATTAATTCATCACGCAAATTCACTTAATTTCCTAATAAAATAGTGTAATTCTATGAAAAATAGAAAAAACATATTTACATTTATCAATTAAATTAAAAAAAACAATATCAATATAATGTTTTTTAACCCTATTAAATAATAAACAAAAACAACAGACAACCAGAAACCAAAAAAGATTACCGAAGAATAACAATACGCTAAAAAACATATAAACAGAAAAATAAAACATATGAAAAATTTCAATTTACATTGATTAGAAACGGAAATAAATTATTAAAAATCAATAACATAAAAATAAATCAAAAATAATAGATTAGACATCAATATAATTACATGCAATGAAAAAACGTAAGAAAAAATTTAATCAAACATAATAAAAATATAACTTTAACTCCCCAAAAAAATACCTTTAATATAAAAATAGAAAGATAAATATTTATATTGCCAACCAATAAACCATTAAGATTTTTTTATTCTTATATACACATCCATTATTACATCCTTACAATATCACCCAAAGTAAATATTTGTAACACATTGTTACTTATTTTAACTTAACATTTAGAACCATATCGAATATCCTGCACCGCACCAATGACAATAGATATATATAAAATTATCTCAGACCTGACAGATACGACTTAATTTTAACTCCCAGAGGAAAGAGACCATATCGGTAACAGGTTACCTTTTTATGAAAATGATACTTATTCTTATAACGGCAATATTAATATCAATTAGTTTATTACTCGCCGCAGTGTTCTTACGATTAGCAGTACTATAATTAACCGTACTATATAAAACTAAGTTCAATCACTTTCGATATTATACTAGCTGGTTTACAAATCACTTTTCTTTTGAGAAAGCGACCTACAGGCACAAAATTAACTCAAAAATCATGATTATATCTAATGAATAATCCACCACGAACAGGTAATATTTTGTACACAAACAGCACATAACCATATATAAATTAATAAAAAACCACAGAACAAATTAGCAAAATAATAATTTTTATTACAGAAAATATATTTATGAGTCGCTAATAACTCTGGCTATGCTGGATTTATTTTGCTAACATCAGCTTGTTTTTTATTCAGAGCAAACGAGGAAAAGCAATGCCCTCCCAAACGACGAGGACAACTGCCATCTTCGCTTTCTTTATCTCACTATTGTTTTCCGCTTTTAGTCATGCCTCAACCAGCACCGCTAAAAGCATAGAGTATTCTCACAATGACATGCAAAGCAGTTTGCCAGATTTGCGAAAATACCCTTCGGGCACCCTACGTAAGAAAGCGTTTTTAAATGTTGTTGTCCCTGTGATTGATCAACACAATCAACAAATTATGCAGGAACGGAAATGGCTATTGGAACACCAAAACGCCAAGCATTGGTCCATACAGGATATCAAGCGCCTGCAACAAATTTGTAAAAACTACAATGTGAGCTGTAGCAGCTCGCCTAAAAAAGTTAACTGGAACAAGCTACTAAGTCGTGTTGATATCATCCCAACCCATTTTGTTGCCACTCAAGCTGCAACAGAATCTGGCTGGGGAACATCTAAGCTTGCACAACAGAATAACAATTTGTTCGGTATGCGTTGCGGTAACAACTGCAAGAAAACCCAAGGTAAAATAAAAGGTTATTTTTCCTACCCGACCATCAATGATTCTGTCGAAGCCTATATGAAAAATATGAATACTCATAACGCTTATGAATCATTACGTGTTTCACGCGCCAAGCAGAGAAGCCTTCAAGAATCACTAAATACCAGTAAATTGATTGATAATCTTGAAGGGTATTCACAATTGGGTTCGACTTACAACAACTACCTGCACAAAGTATTTAACAGCAATAAAGGGCTTATTACTCAGGCGCAGAAGTTAGCTAAAAACGATCATGACTAAGGGCCTAAATAAGTCATTAGCATGAATATCTTCTGTTTGAATATCTTGTGCTAAGTACCAAAATCATCCGTTACCATAACCAACTATGGAACGGGTGATTTTCTTATGCCCACCAGTTTGTTCTTTTCATTGATAGAATGTTTAGATTAAATACTATAATATCATTCAATACTAACCTATACCCGTCATCTTTCAAGTTGCCTCTTTGTTGGCTGCGCTCACTCACCCCGGTCACATAGTTATCTATGCTCCCGGAGATTCGCTCCCTTGCCGTCGCGATCCATCTTGAAATCCATTGGGTATGTATTGAGATAAAATGATTGACCAGAGTTTAATATGAATTTCTTTTCTTTTGAGTTTCTTGGTTCCTTTGTTGCTTTCTTTCTCTTGTATTGGGTGCTACAAAAAAATGCGAAAGCACAAAACTATCTGCTGATAATCGCAAGCTATCTGTTTGTCTTTTCCTTTAATCCGCTTTTCATCGGCATCTTATTTGGCTATACGCTATTTATTTATCTTTTAACAAACATAGCCAGCAAATTTCTATCCAATCGCATTACATTTACTATCCTGACGATAGGTATTCTGGGATGTTTTACTCTATTCAAATATTATTCTTTCTTTCAGGAAAGCCTCCAACAAGCATTTGCCAAATTTGGCTTGTCCATAGATTTACCTGTACTGACACTACTCGTCCCTTTAGGTTTATCTTTCTATGCATTTCATTCCGTCAGCTATGTCGTTGCTGTCGCAAGAAAAGAAATGCCCAAAGCATCATTTCCTGATGTCGCTTTATATCTATGCTTTTTCCCAAGTATTGTTGCCGGACCAATTAACCGAGCTAAAGATTTTCTACCTCAAATCCAGATTTCATCAAGAGTAATCATTGAACCATCAAAAGCCATCTTATTGATTGCATTGGCAATAACCAAACTATTTTTATTCAGCTCTTATTTATCTGAAAATTATGTTAATCCAGTTTTTGATGATCCTACCAGCTACAATGCAGGGCAAATACTGGTTGGTATCTATGCCTATGCATGGCATATCTATTTTAATTTTTCTGGTTATACCAACCTTGTTACCGGATTAGCACTACTCCTTGGTTTCAGGGTACCTAAAAACTTCAATGCCCCTTATCTGGCTGAAAACTTACAAGCCTTCTGGCACCGTTGGCATATCAGTTTATCTGAATTTATCCGTGATTATGTCTATATTCCTTTTGGCGGTAATAAGAAAAGATTTATACGTAAAAATCTTAATTTGTTTATCGCTATGGTAATCTCTGGGTTATGGCATGGAGCCGGAATTAACTTCATTATCTGGGGAGCTATTCATGGATTGGGATTAATAATCCTCAATGTCAAATACCAGTTAATTCCTCCAATAGACAAAAAAAATCAAAATATTCCCAAAAATCCAGTTATCTCATTTTTATCCAGAATTACCACTTTCCACTTTGTCTGCCTGGCATGGGTTTTCTTCCGTTGTCCTACTCCAGATGATGCACTAATGTTATTAAATCAATTGATATCATCAGATTTATTTCACTCGATAATAGCCAACAGTGGGCTGTTACTGATGTTCTGGGGACTCTTTATTATTTATCCGTGGCTGATTAATCTAAAAATAATGGTTGAGAAAATACATTCTCAGATTTCATGGATATGTTACCCAATACCATTAGCGATTATTCTGACTTTGGTATTTATGCTTTCACCACAAGGAATACCAGGATTCATTTATGCCAATTTCTGAATTCAAATCTAATTTAAAAACGGCCGGACAAGTCACTTTTATCGTAATATTAACTAGCCTACTGTTAATCTGGCTAAATCATCGTTCACTGGATAGATTCTGGCAACAGGAATATCACCGGCAAAGTCTTTGGGCAACTTTACAAGGTTATCCACTCTGGGATTTCGGTGATAACCTAGAACAAGGCGTACTCGCTGCGGGGGAAGCTTTCATATTACATACTACCGGCAATAACAGTGACAATCATCAGCAACCCCCTCAGAAAGCTGATATCACACTGCCTGCGGATTTTCAGATTGGGCTAAAGCTCCTGAGTGGTTATCCCTCTTCTGTTACAAATTTGCCTGCAACTTTCCCTGAATTATTACAGAAATCTCCCCATACTCATCCTGTCAATTCATCAATACCCCATGACTCAAGGAATAACATTTTCCACAGTATGGTTATCGCTAAAACCAACGTGACACTAACAACCAAAGATAAGGTGCTGTTTGCTGGAGATTCAATGATGCAGGGTATCGCTCCCCACCTGAAACGTCGGCTTTACCAAGATTACGGTATTTCAAGTATTAATCTCAGCAAACAAAGTACTGGACTTGCTTACCCTAGCTTTTTTAACTGGCCGGAAACTATCAACAAAACACTGGAGGCCAACCATGATATCAAGCTAGTTGTTATTTTTTTGGGGCCAAATGATCCCTGGGATATGCCACCAAAACATGGAAACATCTACCTGAAATTCGCCAGTCCCGATTGGGAAAATCTCTATCGTCAACGTATCGACATGATCCTTACCGAAACACGTAACCACGGTGCTGATATTATCTGGGTTGGTCCTCCTAATATGCGGCAGAAAAAACTTTCCACCAGCATGGAATATCTGAGATCCTTATATCAATCGGAAGTAACAAAAGCCGGAGAAATCTACGTTTCTGTTAATGATATTTTTAAATATCATGCAAATAATTATTCCGATTATATTGGCGACAATAGTAACAAAATTAAACTCAGAAGTGGTGATGGTATACACTTTAGCTTGAAAGGCCAGCAAACTATCTCAGACAACATATTTTCATTGATTAAATTTATTCAGGAGCCAACCAAACAAAATGAAAATAGTTAAACAACTCCGTCGGCGATACCAATATGCTGGCATCAGTTTGATCATCGTACTCTCTTTAAGTTTGATATCGTGCCATAGACAAAAACCAGGACCATTGCCAGCACAACAACCGGCAAAAGAGAACCAACAGCTAATAGACTTTGGTGAACCCAATTTAGTCTTACTGGCGAACAAACTGCATAACAGCCGTCATAATCAACTGCATTTTGTTCAGATAGGAGATTCCCATACCGCGGCAGACTTTTTTACCGGCAAGCTTCGTTCTTTATTGCAACAACGTTTTGGCGATGCAGGGATTGGTTTTGTTAGCCCAATTAATATACCTGGCCAACGTAACGCTATAGTCAGTATGACCGGTAATAAACAGCAATGGAAACTCACTACCAGCCGCAAAGATAATCGGCCTGATTTTCCTCTCGGCGGTGCAATTGCAGAACCCAATAGCCAAATAAGTCAATTAATTCTCAGACTGTTTGTACCATCCCATGATCGCTATCAACTCAAGACGTTATACCAAGCATCAGGTAATGCTCAGATTTTGGTTCAATCTGCAACCAAACGAATAGTGAAATTACCGGCAACCCACGGTCACTGGCAATTTTCTACTGAAGAATCAGTTATATTCCCAGTTAATATTATGGCGATACAAAATAATCAGTTAGAATTAGGTGGCTGGTTTATCAAACGTACACAACCGGGTATTATGCTATCTGCCTTAGGTATTAATGGTGCAACTATTAATATGATGGATAAGTGGCAACCACAATGGATTGATACATTAGTTCAAATGCGTCCTGATATGGTGATCCTCGCTTATGGCACAAATGAGGCATTTAATCATTCACTTGATTTATCAAGCTATCGCCAGCAACTGGAAGCTAAGATAAAGCAGATTCGTAATCAGTTACCACAAGCAGTTATCCTTATCATTGGGCCGGGTGATTCTTTGAAAAACAACCAACTCACAAGTTGTGCAGCACAACAACCAACAATGTTGGATAATATCATCCATATTCAACAAAAAGTCGCTCAAGATCAGCACACACTATTCTGGAATTGGCGTGAATATATGGGTGGCAAATGTTCAGTTCGGCGCTGGGCGCAACAAGATCTTGCTCGTCCCGATTATGTTCATCTTTCAGCCGCGGGTTATGAACGCAGTGCTGAAGCTTTATACCAACAATTAATAAATATTCTCGATCAATAAGCAACAATAAAGCTTGATTGGGAATTGGGAATAGTACTAAACACTTATCTTGTTTTTAGTGCAGAAAAATTAAACTTATAATCTTAGATTTATAATATGTACGAGTTCACAAGAAACCCATTTAATAAAGACAAACTATCTTTTTTGTTGTATTTAATGCGTTGAAAATAAGTCTATACCATGCGTAAGACATAGCATCAAAAAGAGTATTTAAAATATGATTTTTCCAAAAAAGTATCCTCTCAGCACGATAAAAAGGCTCATCTCCGGCTGGAAAGAGTGTAGTTTCGAACGTTACCAACAAGCGTATTCCCTCTATGGTGGTGGAATATCTACTCATCCAGATATTGTACGTTTTTTAAATGAAAAATTTGGCAATAGTTTTATCTTTTACGTCAAAGAAAATCCACAAATAGAAAACGTTATCGAAGGGGCATACTTTACATGTAAAGATCATCATCTGGCAGCAAGTCACCAAAAGGACTACCACTTCTTCACCTATGATGAAATTATCTTTCCTATCGCCAAACATCTAAAAACCATCATCCCAGGGAAATCTAAAACCATATCGCTCCTGCACAAAGAAAATTTTATCAACGTTTGTTATGGTCGGTTAAACAAGCGAACAGTCTGTCTTGCTAAAGAAAATTTTTCTTATAAAACAAAAAGAAATCGAAGTAATGAAATTAACAAATTTAAGCGTGCAGGTGGGGAAATACACCAAATTAACGATTTTACCTGCCAAGAATTCATCGATATTTACACTACACTGTACGAAAAACGCTGGACATATAAAACGCATAATGAAGAAGAGAAAGAAAAATTAACTGAATTATATACCGAACTCAAACAACATCTATACGGAAATGTATTAACTATCAATGGTGCCCCAGTAGCCTACGATTTAGTTATGAAAGCAGACAGCCCCCTGTGGATTTCATTTGATGCAGTAGACGGCGGACTCGACCCTGAATATTCCAATCTCAGTGTTGGCAGTATTCTAATGTGGTTAAATATTCAGAATGCTTCAGATCTCTGCCAGCAGCATCAAAAAATTATGCGCTATTCTATTGGTAGACCTTCTCTCTCCTATAAAGATCGCTGGTGCAATCGCCATCCATTAGCGAGAACGCTATTCTAGCTTTATTCATCATCTGCACAGTTGGCTTCTCATCCGCCTTCTATAGAAGGCGGCATTATTTAACACAGAGAAAAGCACTCTAAATTTTAGCTATTAAGATGGCAGAAGAATTACATCACAGCAAAGAAAATCATCCCCACAACGGCACCTGTTGCCCCAAGAATAGTTTCCATAATTGACCAAGTTTTCAGTGTCTGAGATTCTGTTGCACCAGTAAATTTACCAAATAACCAAAAGCCTGAGTCATTAACATGGCTCAATACCAAAGAACCACCCGCAATACAGATTGAAAGAGCTGCAAGCTGAGCACCAGAATATCCCAGAAGATCAACAATTGGCAAAATCAGACCAACAGTTGTCAAACAAGCAACGGTTGCAGAACCTTGAATAATACGTACTGTACCAGCAAGGATGAAACACGCTAATGCAATAGGCAGACCCGTCCCAATTAATGCGTTGCCCAAAGCAGGGCCAGCCCCCGAATCCACTAATACTTGTTTGAATACACCACCAGCCCCAGTCACTAATAAAATAATTCCAGCCGGTTGAATAGCTGAAGAGCAAATATCCATCACTTTTTCTTTACTCATCCCACGGCGAATTGCCAAACCATAAATGGTAATCAAACAAGCAATCAAAATCGCAGAAAATGGATGACCGATAAATTCAAGCCATTGATACAATTCAGAACCTTGTTCAACAAAATTCTGACCAATAGCCTTTAATCCAACCAAAGCCAGAGGGAGCAAAACCAGTGATAAACTCAAACCAAAAGATGGCATCTTACCCTGGCCAAGGCTTGGCTCACTTATATCAGTGGGTAAATCCAGAGTGACATACTTACTGATAAAACTACCAAAGATTGGCCCCGCCAGTAACATCCCAGGAATCGCTGCACTGATACCGATCAAGATCATCCAGCCAAAATCAGCATTCATTTGTGAAGCCAACAACATCGGTACTGGGCCAGGTAACAAAAATGCTGCGGCGGCTGCAACACCAGCAAACAAAGGAATAACCAGCTTGACTACATTACCGCCAGTACGACGTGCTACTGCAAACGCCACACCAATCAATAAAACAATCGCTACATCAAAAAACAACGGCAAAGCACAAACCAAGCCAGCGATCCCCAATGAATAATGAGCATTCTTTTCACCAAAACCATTTAGTAATTTAACCGCAATCTGATCCAGTGCGCCTGTTTCATGCAGAATTTTACCAAACATCGCTCCTAGTGCGACAACAATGGCCAGAAAACCTAGCGTTCCTCCCATTCCTTCTTGCATTGTTTCAGCAATTTTATCCAGTGGCATACCAGAAAAAACACCCGCTCCCATAGAAACCAATATTAAGGCAACAAAAGCGTGTATTCTGACTTTCATCACTAGAAACAAAAGTAAGAGAACAGAGCCCACCGCTGTCAGCACTAAGGTTAAAGTACTCATTATTTTTCCCCTGAAATGACACTATTAATTATTCTTATCGAGTGATTTATCACTTCATCAAGAGATGATCTAATGTCAACCAGATAAACATCCTGTTCATCACTCCCCGGCTCTTCTAATGCTTCAAACTGAGATACCAACATTTGAGATTTAAAAAAATGATCTTTACGTGCCTTCAATCGACTTTCAATTAAATCAAAGTCGCCTTTCATATAAAGAAATGACAGATTTTTATTATTATCACGCAGTATATCCCGGTAACGCTTTTTTAAAGCAGAACAAACAATCAAGGAAACCGGGTTTGTGCGCTGCATAGCAAAAATTGCATGATTCAATGATTTCAACCAAGGCTCACGATCTTCATCATTCAGTGCGTAACCCTCAGCCATCTTATTAATATTAGATCTTGGGTGTAAAAAATCACCATCTAAAAAAGCCGAATCCAATTTATAGGCTACAGCACTGGCAACAGCAGATTTACCACTACCGGATACCCCCATAAGCACAAAAACATGATTCGAATGCTGGGTATCGCTCATATAAACTCCTTAACGCAGATATTTCACCCACAAAATGTTACCGGTAACTGTTATCGGTAACATTATCAGAAGTAAAGACGAAATTAGCAACAACACAAAATATTCAGGAAATATAAATGTGAGATTTATCACAAATGAGTTCAAAAAAATGCAAATCCAGCAGACCGATTAAATACTCTCTCCCAAGGATAACTGAAAACCGATATCAATCATTTTTTGCGATAAATGTTCGCCCCTCAGCCGAGCCATTAATAATTCAGCAGCTTTCCGCCCCATTAAGTCACGAGATGTCAAGACACTAGCAAGTTTTGGCGTCATTGCCTGACCGACATCATGGCCATGAAAGCCAGCTATTGCAATATCATGTGGTACAGTTATCCCTTGACGTTGGCACTCAAAAATTGCCCCGATAGCGAGATCATCGTTAGTGCAAAATAGACCATCAACACCAGGATATTTTGTTCGTGCTTCATTCAGTAATTGCCCCCCTAATGTGTAAGAAGAGCTGTCTGGCGTCATTATCTTACCTGACTTTAACCCCGCACTTTCCATTGCAGCTTCATAGCCTTCCAGACGAATAATTGTCCTTTCATCTTGTCTCGCACCAAGATAAATCACCTGTTGGCAACCACGCTCAATCATGGCCATTGTCATTTGCCGAGCTGCTTCAAAATTGTCAATACCAACCGCCGTATCAAAGCAAGGAGAAACACAATCCATCAGCTCAACGACAGGAATACCAGCCGTTTCCAACATCTTCAAAGTTCGTGGAGTATGAGTACGTTCTGAAAGAATCAAACCATCAATATTATAGGAAAGTAAAGAAATCAAACGCTCTTCTTCCTTTTCTGAGCGATAGCCATAGTGAGCCAACATAGTTTGATAACCATGACTATCCGTCACATATTCAATACCACGAATAACCTCGGCAAAAACTTGGTTAGTCAAAGAAGGCAGTAAAATACCAATAGCATGACTAGTGGAATTAGAAAGAATATCCGGCACTTTATTTGGGATATAACCTAGCTCATCTAAAGCGCTCGCTATTTTCTTTCGCAATTGCTCAGAAACTTGATCAGGATTACGTAAGAAACGACTTACCGTCATTTTAGTGACACCAACGAGATCAGCAACATCTTGTAAAATAGGACGTTTTTTCTTCATATTTCAATGCAATATAGAATTAGTAAAGTTTAGGATAATAAACTCAGTGTTATGGCATACTTATACACTATTTAAGGATACATTTTTTAAAACTTAGTCTGGCAGTGAAACTGTAACCTCGATTTATTCAATGTGCCGTAAAATCTCATCCTTTAGAACGGAAATATAAGACATGGCTTTTGTTAACCAAGGGATTTATTACCGGATGATTGAGAGATAATGAGCACCACAATCAGCAAGAACCAAACCACGACAATAACTAAGAACTTGAGAATTGCCAAACCTATCAAAATCAGAGGCACAGACATTAAGTCAGCTTAGGAGAAATGTCCAGATGAAATTAAGGTTTAATCATTCGATACTATTCAAGGTTGATATGAACTACGTTGTTGTCCTGAGTACAAGTAAACATGCACTTTAGAGAAAACCCTCTTCAACTCATACCAATTAAGAAAAGGCAGAGTTATAAGGTACTCAAAACCGATATCAAAAATAACCTGTTAATCAACATACCGATAGGACATAAAAAGATTTATCCCACTAATTCACTCTGAAACTCTCCTTTCGACTAGATTTTGAAAATCTATTAGGAACAGAAACTCAGCTACGGGAAAATAAAACACAGGCAGCTAAACTATACACATACACTCAATTATCAGCGTGTTAAAGACATTCATTAACAATGACGAACGAACCCCATTTCCCATAATTTGGTTCGTTTAGCAACAATGTTTACGACAGAGCTCATGGAGGTCTTAGTCTCATTGGCACTACAAGTTATTTATGAAAAGTTTTTACGGTGTATAAGACAAAATCCCAAAGAAATTTCAATGATTATGGGAAGAAGAGCGACTTATATTATCTAAGAAGTGTAGAAAAAACTTTGCCCAAGGCAAATTCCAGTCAGAGGGAAACAACGGTGTACCACTAAATACAAAACTGCCCGCTATTAAACAGACAACATGACAACTTTATAAATTTTTGCAGTCGGCGAACGGCTTTCCTGCCGTTTCCCCTTCGGACCACCGCTGATAAATATGGTCAACAAAAGCAAATTTCAACAAATATCGTAATGTTTATGGCACCAAAGCGACTGTCGTATGCATCGCATGTCGTACAAACGCAAAAACCCCCAGCTTACGCTGAGGGTTTCCACTGTATTTAAAGCCTGGCAGTGTCCTACTCTCACATGGGGAGACCCCACACTACCATCGGCGCTACGGCGTTTCACTGCTGAGTTCGGCATGGGGTCAGGTGGGACCACCGCGCTATCGCCGCCAGGCATATT